>NZ_CAURGG010000002.1:0-659568 GCF_963524805.1 uncultured Microbacterium sp.
CGACCGTGATCGTGCGGATCGACCACCACGACCTCGTCGCCGGGACCGGGTTCGCCACGATCGACGGGATCACCGCCCCGGTCTCGGCCAGGACCGCCCGGCGGATGGCCGCCGGGGGCGGGATCATCTCCTGCGTCCTCGACGGCGACTCCCAGATCCTCGACTGGGGACGCACGAAACGGCTGTTCACCCCCACCCAACGGCTCGCCCTGGTCGAACGCGACGGCGGCTGCGCCATGTGCGGGGCGCCACCCGGACATACGAAGGCCCACCACATCCGATGGTGGGCCAGGGACGCCGGACCCACCGACCTGCACAACGGGGTCCTGCTCTGCGAGTCCTGCCACCACCGCATCCACGACAACAACTGGGACATCCGCATCGACGGCACCGGCACCACCGCGAAAGTGTGGTTCATTCCCCCACCCCACGTCGACCCCACCCGAACCCCACGCCTCGGCGGACGCGCACGCTACGACTACGCCGCCTGAGCGACGGCACAGGCACCGACGACGGCGCCGGCACCGGCGATGGCGCGGAGACCGTCCACTACCGCCCCGGGCGGCCGGACGCGCTCCAATCGCCTTCGATCAGCCGGCGACGTACTCCTTCAAGTGCTTCGCGGTCAGGGTGTCCGCGGTCGCGATCAGATTCGCCGGTGTGCCCTCGAAGACGATCGTGCCGCCGTCGTGCCCCGCGCCCGGACCGATGTCGATGATCCAGTCCGCATGCGCCATGACGGCCTGGTGATGCTCGATCACGATCACGGAGTTGCCCGCCTCGACCAGGCGGTCCAGCATCCCGAGCATGTTCTCGACGTCGGCGAGGTGAAGGCCCGTCGTGGGCTCGTCGAGCACATAGATGGCGCCCTTCTTCGACATCGAGATCGCAAGCTTCAGCCGCTGCCGCTCCCCGCCGGAGAGCGTGTTGAGAGCCTGACCCAGAGTGATGTAGCCGAGACCGACGTCGATCATGCGCGCGAGCGTGGTGCGAGCCGAGGCGGCGATCTTCGTGCCGGCGAAGAAGTCCGCCGCCTCGACCGCCGACATGCCCAGCACCTCGGCGATGTTCATCCCCTCGAGGGTGTACTCCAACACCTCGTCGCTGAAGCCCGTGCCCTCGCAGAGTTCGCAGAGTGTCTCGACCGTCTGGGTGAACCCGAGAGTCGTGATGATTACGCCGAGCCCCCGGCAGGCGGGACAGGCGCCCTCGGAGTTCGCGCTGAACAGGGCCGGCTTGACGCTGTTCTCTTTTGCGAAGGCGGCGCGGATCGCGTCGAGGATGCCGGTGTAAGTCGCGGGGCTGCTGCGGCGCGACCCCTTGATCGGCGCCTGATCGACCACGACCACGTCATCGAACGCGGGCACGTTGCCGTGGATGAGCGAAGATTTGCCCGACCCGGCGACGCCGGTCACCACGGTGAGGATGCCCAGCGGGATGTCGACGTCGACACTCTTCAGGTTGTGCTGCGACGCCCCGCGGATCTGCAGCGCACCCTTGGGCGTGCGGGTGGATTGCTTGAGCCGCGCACGATCGTCGAGGTGCCGACCGGTGATCGTGTCGGAGGCACGCAGGCCGGCGACGTCCCCGGTGTACTGGATCTCACCCCCCGCCCGGCCGGCGCCGGGACCGAGGTCGACGATGTGGTCGGCGATCTCGATGACCTCCGGCTTGTGCTCGACGACCAGCACGGTGTTGCCCTTGTCCCGCAGGAGCTTCAGCAGCGCGTTCATCCGCTGGATGTCGTGGGGATGCAGACCCGCGGTCGGCTCGTCGAAGACGTAGCTGATGTCGGTCAGCGCGGATCCCAGGTGCCGGATCATCTTGGTGCGCTGCGCCTCTCCCCCGGAGAGCGTGCCCGACGACCGGTCCAGCGACAGGTAGCCCAGTCCGATGTCGACGAACGAGTCGATCGTCGCGCGCAGGCCGTGCAGGAGCGGTCCGACCTCCGGATCATCGACGGTGCGAAGCCAATCCGCCAGATCGGTGATCTGCATCGCCGCGACATCGGCGATGCTCAGTCCCTTGATCTTCGACGAGCGAGCACCCTCGTTCAGGCGCGTGCCGTGGCAGTCCGGACACGCGGTGAACTTCACGGCGCGGTCCACGAACGCCCGCACGTGCGGCTGCAGTCCGTCGCGATCCTTCTGAAGGAAGCTCTTCGTGATCTTGGGGATCAGACCCTCGTAGGTCATGTTGATGTTCTGGATCTTGACCTTCGTCGGCTCCTTGTAGAGGAAATCCTGACGCTCCTGGTCGGTGAAGTCCTTGATCGGCTTGTTCGGATCCATGAAGCCGGACTCTGTGAAGGCGCGCACCATCCACCCGTCGACGCTGTAGCCGGGGATCGTCAGCGCGCCCTCCGCGAGGGACTTCGTGCTGTCGAACAGTTCGTCCAGATCGACGTCGCTCGCCTCGCCGAGTCCCTCGCACCGCGGGCACATTCCTCCGGTGATCTCGAACGATCGGCGTTCCTTGACCTTCTTGCCGCCCTTCTCGAACGTCACCGCACCGGCTCCCGACACTGACGGGATGTTGAACGAGAACGCCTGCGGCGACCCGACGTGCGGCGAGCCCAGACGGCTGAACAGGATGCGCAGCATCGCGTGCGCGTCGGTCGCGGTACCCACGGTGGACCGGGAGTTGGCTCCCATCCGCTCCTGGTCCACGATGATCGCCGGACTGACGTTCTCGAGCGCGTCCACCTCGGGCCGGTTGAGCTGACCCATGAACTGCTGCACGAACGTGGGGTACGTCTCGTTGATCAGCCGCTGAGACTCGTTGGCGATCGTCGCGAACACGAGCGAGGACTTGCCCGATCCGCTCACTCCGGTGAACACCGTCAGACGACGCTTGGGGATGTCGACGCTGACGTTCTTGAGGTTGTTCTCGCGCGCACCCACCACCCGGATGAGCTCATGGGAGTCGGCGACGTGCGTGGCGGATGACTCGACCATGGTGTCCTCTCGGTCAGGGCGACCCTTCATTGTGCCCATGACAGCGGACACCCTGCTTCCTGAATCCTGCTCCGCGCAGGGGAACTGCGCGCGAGATCCGCCTGAGCCGAGGGGCTCAGGCGATTTCACTCGGCCTGGTTGTCCGCCGGGCCGCCGTGCTGGAACGGCGAGACCACTCCCTCGTAGGCGAGATGGGTGACCATCCCGAGGGCGGCGTGCTCGAGGTTATGGCAGTGATCCATCCAGATGCCGGGGTTGTCGGCGACGAGGGCCACCTTCCAGACCTGGCCCGGCAGCACGTCGAACGAGTCCAGCCACAGCGGCGAGGTCGCTCGTCGACCGTCGACTTCGAGGACGAGCACACGGTGGCCGTGGGGATGCATGGGGTGCACCTCGTACCCCCTGTTCACGATCGTCACGCGCACGGTGTCGCCTTCGCGGACGACCGTGGGCTCGATGTGAGGGTAGACCAGACCGTCGACCGTGTACGCGTATGCGGGACCGTCGGCTGTCAGGCGCGGCAGTCGGTCGAGCACCATCGTCCGCTCCACGTCGAACGACTCGTACGCCCAGTCGGGCATCGCGCTCTCGCCGTACGCGAGGGGATCGAAGACACCCTGCGGGGGCTGCGGCTCGGGAGGCTCGGCGCCGTCCCGCGGAACAAGACCGACGAACACGCTGCGGGACGCCGCATCCACGACCCGAATTCCGCCTTCGGGCATCGAGAAGCCGAGGTCGTAGCGACCACCGGCCGGAACGCGGATCGAGAGTCCCTCTATCTCCGACGGAGACTGCACGTCGGCCCCGTCGATCGCGAGCACGCGGAACGCGCTTCCGGTCGGGGTGAACGTGTGGGTGACCTGGTCGGTGTTGACCAGGCGCAGGCGAACCTGCGCGCCCGGGTCGACGGACCGCACGAAGGCCTCGTCTGTTGGGCCGAGCACGAGTCGACCGGCGAAGGTGTGCACGGGAATCGTCAGGTCCACCTCAGCGGCGGCGGATTCGGCGGGACGGATCACGAGGGTCCCGTAGAGGCCCTTGACCACCCCGACAGACGAGCGCTGATGGGTGTGATACCAATACGTCCCCGGCTGGGTCGCCTCGAAGCGGTAGGTGAAGCTGTCGCCGGGAGCGACGGCATCCTGCGTGACGCCGGCAACGCCGTCGTCGCCGTTCGGGACCGGGACGCCGTGCCAATGGATGGTGACGCCCTCGGCGATGTCGCGATTGCGCAGCGTCACCTCCACGAGATCGCCCACGGTGGCCTCGATCGCCGGTCCGCCCAGCTCGCCGTACGTCCACGCCTCGATCCGCTTGCCCGATTCCAGCTCGACCTCGGTGCGAGCGGCCTCGAGGGTCAGCGCAACATCCGCGGGCCGCGTCGATTCCTCGCGGAGGGTCGTGACCGACGTGACGGGACGCTCGCCGACGACGCCCTGCATTGCCTCGCCCTCATGGCCGTGCGCGGCCTCGAGTGGCCCTGGAGACGCGGCGGCGACCAACGACAGTGTGCCCGCCGTGAGCACGACAGCGGCGGCCGCCGCGACGACGGTCGTGAGGGGTCGCCGCGCTCGAGTCCTCCATAGCCTGAGGGCCGCGATCGCCGTCGCTCCGACGACGCCGACCACGACCGCGGCGGCAGTCCACACCGTCAGCGGTGCTCCGATCACGAACGGGACGAAGACACTCGACGCAGCGGCGAACGCGCCGGCCCAGGCTGCGACACGCGTCGACGTGGAGGCGGATCCGCCGGTGCGAAGGTCGCGCGTAGCGGACACGCCGAACCACACGAGGGCCGCGAGCGAGAGGGGCGCCGACGTCACAAGGCGGTCCGCGGCGAACCACCAATCGCGGCTCCAGAGCGCGAGGACCGCCATCTGGGTGCCGATCGTCGCCACCGCGGCGCCGGCCGCGAGAACCCACCACACCACACGCCGGACCGGCGCCGTCGAGGTCGCCACGGCACCCCAGCACACCGCGCTGCCCAGCCCCAGGGCGAGAGCGACGAGCTGGAGTGCGGTCGCACTCACGGTGCGGTCGCGGCAGTCGCGTCAGTGCGTCCGACGTCGGTGGTCGTGGCCGGCGTGGGTCGCCACGCGAGCACGAACGCACGTCGAGCGACGATGCCGGTGATGACCAGGATCGCGACGCCGTTGACCGCGTGGAGGCCCAGCATGAGCGATGCGCCCAGCGGCACCTCGGCCGACTCGGGGCCGACATTGAAGATCGCGCCGGTCAGGATGAAGAGCACCGTCTGGAAGGCGAGCAGGAGGATTGCGACGACCGTCAGCCAGATCGTCCCCTTTCCCGCGCGGGCGATCGCGGCAGTGATCAGCGACAGGATGAACAGGACGGGCAGCACGATCCGGCCGTTATTGCCGTGGATGCCGAACAGGCCCTCCTCGGGGATGCTGAAATGGCCCACGCCGGCGAAATAGAACTGGAGAACGACAGCGAGCACCGCGAGGATGCTGACGATCGAGAAGACTTTGCGCACAGTGACACTCCTTGTTGGCAATGCGGATCGGACTGCGGCGCCGGTGAGCGCCGACTCTGGGAGGAGGGCTGATGACGCCTTCCGATACATCGCACGAGGCGGAATCCGGCCGTCGGCGGTCATCGACGATCCGCCGCGCGTGCGCGGACTCCGCCTGCGCTCGCTGCGGAAATCCCCACCATGCCCCCCGGCATGCACGGTGCGGGAAGCGCAGACTCCCCGCCGTCAGGAGATTTTGACAGCGGATTCCGCGGCCCGCAAGAGCCCTGTCCTCCGTCCGCACGCCGGCGACATCGGGCCGGCTGTGGGTTTGGTCATTCTTCTCGAGCGCGCCAGCATCCCTCGACGTGGTCGTCGACCATGCCGGAGGACTGCATCAGGGCGTACATCGTCGTGGAGCCGACGAAGCGGAAGCCGCGCTTGCGCAGTGCCTTGCTCATCGCGTCCGACTCCGGCGTCGTGGCAGCGACGTCCGCGAAGGATTTCGGTCGCGGCCAGCGGGCCGGCGCGAACGACCACATGAACGCGTCGAACTCCCCATCCCCCAGTCCGAGCATGATCCGCGCGTTGGAGATGGTCGCCTCGATCTTCAGCCGGTTGCGGATGATGCCGGCATCCGCCATGAGTCGCTCGACGTCGCTCTCGTCGAACGCGGCGATCGCCGTCGGGTCGAATCCCGCGAACACCTCGCGAAAGCGCGGCCGCTTGCGCAGGATCGTGATCCACGACAGTCCCGCCTGAAACCCCTCGAGGCTCATCTTCTCGAACAGGGCCCGGTCGCCGTGCAGGGGGCGTCCCCACTCCTCGTCGTGATAGCGGCGGTACTCGGCGTCGTCACCGACCCAGGCGCAGCGGGCGATGCCATCGGGGCCGATTCTGACGTCAGCGGTCACCCGGCAACCCTACGACCCGACGTCGACACCTCGTGGATGCTGTCGCGCAGCGCCTCTTCGAGGTCCGGGTGCGCGAAGCGGAAGCCGGCCGCGGTCAGCTTCCCGGGCAGCGCCCAGCGGCTCTTGAGCACGAGTTCGGGCTCGGTGCGCAGCGCCCACATCGCCGGCTCCAGCATCCATCGATACGCGGGGAGGCCGACCGGGGCGCCGACGATGCGGCGCAGGGTGCTCATGAGGGTCCGGTTGTCGGACGGGTGCGGGCTCGCCAGGTTCACCGGCCCGCTGATGTCGTCGTGCTGAATGAGGAAGCGGATGCCGCCCACCACGTCGTCGATGTGGATCCAGCTGAACCGCTGCCCGCCCTTCGTGTCGTGGTGGGGTGCGCGGCCGTCGCCGCTCGGATGCGCGCCGATGCCTCGATAGCGGCCATGCTGCGGCCACCACCCGTCCACCTGCGGCCCGCCCAGGCCGAGTCGCGCCAGCCGCACGAGCATCCGTGTCGCCGGCCCGTCACCGAGCACGATCGCCATCCGCAGGGCGACACGGCGGGTGTGCGGCAGCTCGCCGGCGAAGAACTCCCTCTCCCAACTGGTGGCGACGTCGACCGAGAAGCCACTGCCCAGGACGCCGTCGATCTCGGTGTTCGGGCGGTCCATCGAGTGCCGGTAGATCGTCGCCGTCGAGGCATTCAGCCACACGCGCGGCGGCTGCGCTGCGGCAGCGACCGCCTGCCGGAGCGCGGTCGTCGTCTCCACGCGGGAGCGGAGGATCTCGTCGCGGTTCTCATCGGTGTAGCGGCAGTTCACCGATTTGCCCGCGAGGTTGAGGAGGACCTCCGCACCGTCGACGAGCCGCGCGATGCCGACCGGATCAGTCCAGCTCACCGCCGCGTGCCGCCCGATGGTGCGCACCTCGCAGCCCTCGTCCGAGAAGGCAGTGACCAGAGCCCGGCCGATGAAGCCGGTCGCACCGGCGATGACCACGCGGCGCTCGCTCACGGTCGAACCTCTTTGGCAAGCCCGCTACTTCTTGTTCGCGACCTTCTCGGAGATCGGGGCTTCGCCCGACTCTGCCAGGGCTCGATAGTAGTCGCGGGCCTCTTCCTGACGGATCCTCTCGGCGCCGGAGGCGATCGGTGCCCGCAGGTGCTCGGGCGCGTACCCGAAGGCGTCGACGAGGTCCTGGGCATGGGGACGCAGGCGCAGGCACAGACGGTCGATGTAGGCGGAGACAGCCGCGGCGCGCTGCGCCGACAGACGCCCGTTGATCAGGTACCAGGCCAGGTGCTTCTCGATCAGGCCGAGGCCGAACAGGTCTCGGAGCCACGTGAGCACGTGCTTCGTGCCGGCATCCTGTACCGAGTTGACGGCATCGGTGAACGCCTCCCACTGCAGCAGCTCACCGTGCGCGCGCGCCGCCTCGATCAGCTCGGACTGGTTCGCGTTGAACAGGGCGGCAGCGTCCGAGGACGAAAGGCCGGATGCCGGGCGCAGGCGTCCCGCGATGTCGGTGACCATCTGCTGCACGCGCCCGGTCAGCAGCTCGTGCTGCTGCTCCTCGCGCAGGCCGCGCTCGACGGCACGGGCGGTCGAACCGAAGTCGGTCACCGCCTGCCCGAGTTGACGGAGACCCGCACCGTGGAACACCTTGCCGGCGGTGTGGCCGACCGCATAGGCGGCCAGCGCCTTGGCGTCCTTGCCCTTGAACTGCTTGCCGAAGTCGCTGAGCAGCCGCTTTCCGACCAGCTGCAGCAAGACGTTGTTATCGCCCTCGAACGTCGCGTAGATGTCGAGGTCGGCGCGAAGGCCCACCAGCCGATTCTCGAAGAGGAAGCCGTTGCCGCCGCACGCTTCGCGTGCTTCCTGCAGCGTGTCCAGCGCGTGCCAGGTCGACAGGGGCTTGAGGGCAGCGGCGAGCGTCTCGAGGTCTTCGCGGTCGGCATCCGTGTCGGCCCGTCCGCTGAAGACGGCGTCGAACTTCTGCAGGAACTCGTCGTGCACGAAGATCGAGGCGTACGTCGTCGCCAGGCGCGGCAGCAGGCGCCGCTGGTGCTTGCCGTAGTCCAGCAGCATCACCTCGTCGGTGCCGGCGCCCGAGTCGAACTGGCGGCGCTGGTTCGCATACGTGATGGCGATGTTCAGCCCGATCGCCGACGCCCACGCGGCCGAGCCGTCCAGCGAGACGCGGCCCTGCACGAGCGTGCCGAGCATGGTGAAGAACCGGCGACCGGGGCTCGAGATCTGGCTCGAGTAGGTGCCGTCGGGCGCGACGTCGCCGTACTTGTTGAGGAGGTTGGTGCGCGGCACGCGCACGTGGTCGAAGTGCAGCCGACCGTTGTCGATGCCGTTGAGGCCACCCTTCAGCCCGTCGTCCTCGCCGCCCACTCCGGGCAGGAATCGTCCCTCCTCGTCGCGCAGCGGCACGTAGAAGCAGTGCACGCCGTGGTTGACGCCGTTGGTGATGAGCTGGGCGAACACGGTGGCGGCGATGCCGTGCAGTGCCGCGTTACCGAGGTAGTCCTTCCACGCCGCCCGGAACGGGGTGTGGATCACGAACTCCTCGGTCTCGGGGTCGTAGGTCGCCGTCGTGCCGACCGCGGCGACATCGGAGCCGTGTCCGGTCTCGGTCATCGCGAAGGCGCCGGGAGTCTCGAGACTCATGATGCCGGGCAGCCACTTGTCGTGGTGCTCCTTCGTACCCAGCTGCAGGACGGCCGAGCCGAACAGGCCCCACTGGACACCGGCCTTGATCTGCAGGCTCGGGTCGGCGGCGACCAGCTCTGCGAACCCGGCGATGTTCGCGCCGTTGTTCTCCGCGCCGCCGTACTCCTTCGGGAAAGCCCGCAGCACACCGCCCTGCTCGACGAGCAGGTGCATCTGACTGAGCACGCGCTCGCGGTGCTCCTCCATGCTGAGACCGTCGACACGCCAGAACGCCGGGTCCTTGATCATCTCGCGCGCCTCACGGCGGGTGTCGGCCCAGGTGCCGAGCAGCATGTCGGTCACCCGGTCGATGTCGATGCGAGCCTCGGATGCCTCGGCCGCGGTGTGCGGCGCGGTCGGAGCACCGCCGGCGGGCGTGCGCTTGCTCGTGGCGGGCTTGTGTGAACGGACGGCGGCGTCGGCCATGCGCGGCACCTTTCGGTGGGAGGAGGGAGTCGATACGACGGTAGGACTCCCACAAGCCGCCTCCAAGTCCGTTGGATGATCTGCACAACGCTCAGGGTGAGCGTCCGGCCCGTCGATTGTGCTCTCCCGACAGCGGCGCGCACGCGATGTCGGTGGCACGCTCGAGGATGGCGATCGACAAGGGGAGTGGATGCCGTGGCCACCGATTCGGCGGACGATGATCGATCCGCGCTCGACCTGTCGGGCCGCGTGCCGGATCACGACGAGCGCTTCGACCGCGGTTCGCTCGACGAGTCACGGTGGTGGCCGTACTACACGCCGCACTGGTCGTCGCGCGCCGCATCCGCTGCCCGCTACGACCTGGGCGAGGACGGACTCACTCTGCGGATCGACGGCGACACTCCCCCGTGGTCGCCGGAGTTCGATGGAGAGGTGCGCGCGTCGCACCTGCAGACCGGGCAGTTCTCGGGACCGGTCGGCAGCGACGCGGGTCAGCATCGGTTCCGCGACGGACTGGTCGTCCGGGAAGAGCAGCCCGAGAGGCGGTTGTGGCTGCCGCACTTCGGCGTGATCGAGGTGCGGATGCGGGCGATCCGGCATCCCGATGCGATGGTGGCGTTCTGGCCGATCGGCTTCGAGGAGCGCCCCGAGGACAGCGGTGAGATCTGCATCGCAGAGATCTTCGGCAGCGAGCTCGACGACACCGGGGGCTGGGTGGGCGTCGGGGTCAAGCCGCAGCGCGATCCCCGCCTCTCTCTCGACTTCGAGAAGATCCGCGTCGAGGGCGATCTGACCCGGTTCCACGACTACGCCGTCGAGTGGGACGAGCATCGGCTCCGGTTCTTCATCGACGGGCGGTGGGTCAAGACGGTCCGCCAGCGGCTGGATTACCCGGTGCAGCTCATGCTCGACGTGTACGAGCTGCCGAACGAGCGCGGTGTTCGGGATGCCGCGGCCCATCCCCTGCGTTTCGATGTCGAACGGGTCCGCAGCTTTCCACCGCGGTAGCCTGCATCCCGCTCGAGTCGGGTGCACAGCCGGCACGCATCTCGAGGGACGACAATGACGCCACGCCCGTCAGGTCGAGTCGTCGATTCCGATCCGACGGACCAGCCGACGCGAGCGGCGGCCCCATCGAAGCTGGGGGCCGCCCTCGGGTCGGTTCTTGCTCAGAAGAGTCCGACGATGCGTCCGCTCTCGTCCACGTCGATCGTCATGGCGGCCGGGACCGCCGGCAGCCCCGGCATCGTCATGATGTCCCCGCACACCATCACGACGAAGCGGGCGCCCGCGGCCAGGCGCACCTCGCGGATGTCGACCGAGTGCCCGGACGGCGCTCCGCGCAGCTTCGGATCCGTCGAGAACGAGTACTGCGTCTTGGCCACGCACACGGGGTAGCTGCCGTACCCCTCCGACTGCAGGCGCTTGATCTGCGCGCGCACCGCGCTGCTGGCGGTGATCTCCGACGCGCCGTAGATGCGAGCCGCGATGGTCTGCATCTTCTCCCACAGCGACGCGTCGTCGGGGTAGGTGAAGCGGAGTTCGGACGGCTCGGCGCACAGCCGGACGACTTCGCGCGCGAGCTGCTCGGCACCGACGCCGCCCTCCGCGAAGTGCGTGGCGACGACGGCCACCGCCCCGGCCCTCTCCACGGCCGCCACCAGCGCCGCCACTTCGGCATCCGTGTCCTCCGCGCGGTGGTTGACGGCCACCACTGCGGGCAGACCGAAGGTCTCGCGCACCGTGACGAGGTGGCGCGTCAGGTTCACCATGCCGCGCTCGAGGGCGTCCACGTCCTCCCGCGCGAGGTCCGCGACCTCGACGCCGCCGTGGTACTTCATCGCCCGCACGGTGGCGACGATGACGGCGACGGACGGACGCAGGCCCGTCGTGCGGCACAGGATGTCGACGAACTTCTCGGCTCCGAGATCGGCCCCGAAGCCGGCCTCGGTCACGACATAGTCGGCCAGGTGGAGTGCCGCACTCGTTGCGAGGAAGGAGTTGCAGCCGTGCGCGATGTTGGCGAACGGACCACCGTGGACGAAAGCCGGAGTGTTCTCGAGGGTCTGCACCAGGTTGGGAGCCAGGGCGTCGCGCAGCACCGCAGTCATCGCACCGTGCGCGCCGAGCTCGCGTGCGCTGACCGGTTCGCGGTTCCGCGTGTAGCCGACCACGATGTCGCCGAGCCGCTCTTTGAGGTCGGCGAGGTCGGTGGCGAGGCAGAAGATCGCCATGACCTCGGAGGCGACCACGATGTCGAAGCCGGATTCGCGGGGATATCCGTTGCCGGGTCCGCCCAAGCCGATCACGACATCGCGCAGAGCGCGGTCGCTCACGTCGAGCACTCTGCGCCAGGTGATGCGACGGACGTCGATGCCGAGCGCATTGCCGTGGTGGATGTGGTTGTCGATCATCGAGGCCAGGAGGTTCGTCGCGACCGCGATGGCGGAGAAGTCACCGGTGAAGTGCAGGTTGATGTCCTCCATCGGAACGACCTGCGCGTATCCGCCGCCGGCCGCACCGCCCTTCATCCCGAACACCGGCCCCAGCGCGGGTTCGCGCAGGCAGATCATCGCCCGCTCGCCGATGCGGGTGAGCGCGTCGCCCAGACCGACGGTCGTGGTCGTCTTGCCCTCGCCCGCCGGCGTCGGTGAGACGGCCGTGACCAGGACGAGTTTGCCCTCAGGCCTGTCGCGGATGGAGCGCAGGTATTCCAGCGACACCTTCGCCTTGTAGCGGCCGTAGGGTTCGAGGCTCTCCTCGGGGATGCCGAGGCGCTCGGCGACAGCCGCGATCGGCAGCATCTGCGCCGCGTGGGCGATGTCGATATTGCTCAGGCTCATCGTCGAACCTCCCACGCCGAGCCTAGGGCGAGGACGCGGAGATGACCTCGAGCACCGCGGCGCCGTAGGCCTCGCGCTTCTTGGCTCCGATGCCGGTGATGCCATCCAGGTCGCCGAGTGTCGCAGGCCGGTGCTCGGCGAGGGCGCGCAGGGTGGCATCCCCGAAGACGATGTAGGCCGGCATCCCCTGCTCCTTGGCGACGCCGGCCCGCCACTCCCGCAGCGCCTCGAAGAGGGGGCGATCGGAGGAGCTCAGGGACTCGGATGCCGCGCCCTTGCGCGTCCGCGGCGACCCGCCGCCCGAGCCGCCGCGGCCGAGGACATCGCGTCGCAGCGGCACCGGCGCTTCGCCGCGGAGCACCGGACCGGCGGGATCCCCCAGCGCGAGGGTGCCGTACTCGCCCTGCGGAACGAGGATGCCGAGCGCCAGCAGCTGGCGGATGACGCTGCGCCAGTCCTGATCGGTCAGGTCGGCTCCGAGGCCGTAGGTGGAGAGCGCGTCGTGCCCCTTCTGGCGGATGCGGTCGGTGGAAGCGCCGCGCAGGATGTCGACGAGGTGCCCGGCGCCGAACGCCTGACCGCGCTCGCGCTGCAGCCGCACGATCGTCGAGAGCAGCTTCTGCGCGGGAACCAGCCCGTCCCAGGTCTCGGGCGCCTGGAGGCAGGTGTCGCAGTTGCCGCACGGGGTGGATGCCTCACCGAAGTACCCGAGCAGGTTCTGACGGCGGCACCCGACTGTCTCGCACAGGGCCAGCATGGCGTCGAGGTGCTGTCCGAGCCGGGTCTTGTAGGCCCGCTCGCCAGGCGACTGGTCGATCATCCGCCGCTGCTGCACGACGTCGCCGAGGCCGTAGGCCATCCAGGCGACGGACGGCTCGCCGTCCCGTCCGGCGCGGCCGGTCTCCTGGTAATACCCCTCGACGGATTTGGGGAGGTCGATATGGGCGACGAAGCGCACGTCCGGCTTGTCGATGCCCATGCCGAACGCAATGGTCGCGACCATGACCACGCCGTCCTCACGGAGGAATCGACCCTGGTGCGCCGCGCGCACCGAGGAGTCGAGCCCCGCGTGGTACGGCAGGGCGTCGATGCCCTGCGTCCGCAGGTAGTCGGCGGTCTGCTCGACGCTCTTGCGGCTGAGGGCGTAGACGATGCCGGCGGAGCCGGGCGGCTGCGACCGGATGAACGAGAGCAGCTGCTTTCGCGGCTCGACCTTGGGGTCGATGCGGTATTGGATGTTCGGGCGGTCGAAGCTCGCGACGAAGTGGCGTGCGTCAGGCAGCCGCAGCCGTTCGGTGATCTCGCGGTGCGTGGCGTCGGTGGCCGTCGCGGTCAGCGCGACGCGCGGGACGCCGGGGAACTGCTCGCCGAGGTCGCCGAGCATGAGGTAATCGGGCCGGAAGTCGTGCCCCCACTGCGACACGCAGTGCGCTTCATCGATCGCGATGACGCTCAGGGTGCCGCGCCGCAGCAGTGCCCGGGTCGCGGTGTTCGAGAGGCGCTCGGGCGCGACGTAGATCAGGTCCAGCTCCCCGGACAGGTACGCGCGCTCGACCGCCGCGCGCTGAGGCGCCGCCTGGGTCGAGTTGAGGTAGGCCGCGCGGACACCGTTCGCGACCAGGGCGTCGACCTGGTCGTGCATGAGCGCGATGAGCGGGCTGACGACGAGTCCGGTGCCGGGACGAACGAGGGCGGGGATCTGATAGATGAGGCTCTTGCCGCCTCCGGTGGGCATGAGCACGACCGCGTCTCCGCCCGCGATGACCTGGTCGATCGCGTCCGCCTGATTCCCGCGGAAGGTCTCGTAGCCGAAGACGGTGTGCAGCGCCTCGGCGGGCGTCGCGAAGCGCGAGGGGGTGGCCCGCGGAGTGGGGGGTGCCGCGGCGGGGGGCGGCGGCATCCATTGGTCGTTCGAGGGAGGCGACCACGCGTCTGCGGGAGGCTCCCAGTCATCCTCGGGTGGGGGCTCGTCATCGGCCCACACCGCGTCGGCGTACGGGTCGGCGGACGGGATGCTCATCGGCTCAAGGGTAGCCCGCGTCTGCGACACCTCCGGGCCCCCGCGGCGCCCTCCCCACCGCGCCCCCACCGACTTGTCGTGAATGTCGGCGACACGCCGGGCGGGAGCGACATATACGACAAGTCAGCGAGGGGGCCGGGGGCCGGGGCGGATGCGCTACAGGCGGAGCACCTCGGTGATGCGCACGACCGCGGCGCCCTCTGCCTCCGAGGCCGCCAGGTCCACCTCGCCGCGGATGCGCCAGTCATGGTTGCCGTCGGGGTCGTCGATCGTCTGCTCGACTTTCCAGACCCCGGATGCCGCAGCCTCGCTCTCATCGACGGTCACCAGCCGCGGAGAACGCGCCGGCCCGCCGGTGAGCATCTGGTCGTGCTCGTCGAAGTACGCGTCCAGCGCCGCTGACCAGTCCACGTCCGGGTCGAGCTCGGCCAGCTCGTCGTCCTTCTGCAGGGCGGCCAGGCGCACGCGACGGAACAGCTCGTTGCGCACGAGCACCAGGAACGCCCGGCGATTGGTGAGGACCGACGCCGGGGCGGGCGGCACGACCGGCGCGGTCGGGTCGGCGACGGGGTTGATGAGGCTCTCCCACTCGTCGACGAGGCTCGAGTCGACCTGGCGGACGAGCTCGCCCAGCCACGCGATGATGTCGAGCAGCTCGGGCGTCTGCGCCTCGGTCGGCACGGTCTGGCGGATGGCGCGGTACGCGTCGCTGAGGTACCGCAGCACAAGTCCCTCGCTGCGGGCCAGCTGGTACACCTGGATGAGCTCCGCGAAGGACAGCGCCCGCTCGAACATGTCGCGCACGACCGACTTGGGCGACAGCTCGAAATCGCGCACCCACGGTTGGCTCGAGGCGAACACCTCGAACGCCTGCTCCAGCAGCAGCGCAAGCGGCTTCGGGTGGGTGATCTCCTCGAGCAGCTCCATGCGCTGCTCGTATTCGATGCCTTCCCGCTTCATCGCCGCGACGGCTTCGCCGCGCGCGAGGAACTGCTGCTGCGACAGCACCGGGCGCGGGTCGTCGAGCGTGGCCTCGATCACGCTCACGACGTCGAGCGCGTAGTGCCCCGTCCCCGCGGCATCCGGCGCATCGGCGGGGTCCAGCAGGCCGATCGCGGCCAGGGCGAACGGTGACAGCGGCTGGTTGAGTGCGAAGTTCGGCTGCAGGTCGACAGTGAGACGGATGGATCTCGGTACGCTCCCTGCGCTCGCCACTCGATCACCGGGGGGAGGCACGGCCACGACGACCTCGGCGGCGACCAGGGTGCGGAAGATGCCCAGCGCCCGCCGCGCGAGCTCATACTTGCGCGCGCGGGACTGGTGGTTGTCGAACACGAGCGAGCGGACGTTCTCGAACACATCCCCGCCGCGGGCGATGACGTTGATGAGCATCGCCGCGGTCAGCTGAAGGTGCGGCTCGAGCGGCTCGGGCTCTGCGCCGACCAGGCGCTCGAACGAAGCCTCTCCCCAGTTGACGAAGCCCTGCGGCGCCTTCTTGCGCACGATCTTCTTCTGCTTCTTGGGGTCATCACCCGCCTTCGCGACGGCCGAGGTGTTCTCGATCTCGTGCTCGGGCGCCATCACGACGACGGTTCCCGCCGTGTCGTAGCCGGCCCGTCCCGCCCGCCCGGCGACCTGGTGGAATTCCCGGGCGCTGAGCTGCCGCATCCGCTGCCCGTCGTACTTCGCGAGCGCCGTGATCATCACGGTGCGGATCGGCACGTTGATGCCGACACCGAGTGTGTCGGTTCCGCAGATGACGCGCAGCAGACCGCGCTGGGCGAGCGTCTCGACCAGCCGGCGGTAGCGCGGAAGCATTCCGGCGTGGTGGACCCCGATGCCCGCGCGCACATAGCGCGACAGCGTGCGGCCGAACGCGGTGGTGAACCGGAAGCCGCCGATCGCCTCGGCGATCGCGTCCCGCTGCTCCCGCGAGACGATCCGCACAGACGACAGCGCCTGTGCCCGCTCCATGGCCGCGGCCTGCGAGAAGTGCACGATGTAGATCGGCGCCTGACCGGTCTCGAGCAGCTCCTCGACCGTTTCGTGCACGGGCGTGCGCGCGTAGGAGTAGTGCAGCGGCACCGGGCGCTCGACGCCGGTGATCGTCGCGGTCGGGCGGCCCGTGCGTCGGGACAGGTCCGCGGCGATCTCGGTGACATCCCCCAGGGTCGCCGACATCAGGACGAACTGCGCGCGCGGCAGCAGGAGGAGCGGAACCTGCCAGGCCCACCCGCGGTCGGGGTCGCCGTAGTAGTGGAACTCGTCCATCACGACCTGATCCACCTGCGCGTCGGCGCCCTGGCGCAGGGCGAGATTGGCCAGGATCTCGGCGGTGCAACAGATGATCGGCGCGTCCGGATTGACCGACGAGTCCCCCGTCACCATGCCCACGCTCTCGGCACCGAAGATCTCGACGAGGGCGAAGAACTTCTCGCTCACGAGCGCCTTGATCGGAGCGGTGTAGTACGTGCGCCCGCCGCGCGCCAGGCAGGCGGCATGCGCCGCGATCGCGACGAGCGACTTGCCGGTGCCGGTCGGCGTGGACAGGATGACGTTCGCACCCGAGGCGATCTCGATCGCCGCCTCGTCCTGCGCAGGATAGAGCGACAGGCCCCGGTCGGCCGCCCACGCGACGAAGCCGTCGTACACCGCGTCATCGCTCGCCCCGTTCGGGATGCGGTCACGCAACGTCATCGACACCACCCGAGTCTGCCAGCCTCGGGCGGCGGCCCGGCGTGCTGGCGGAATGCTCCACCCGCCCCTACGTTGAACACGAGGACGAAGGGAACCCCCGATGACCACGCCCGCCACGAATCCCCCGCCCGACACCACGGCAGACGCCGAACCGCGCGTCGAGCGCAACGACGACGAGAACCGCTACGACATCCTCGTCGGCGATGACCTCGCCGGCTTCACGGAATACCGCATCGACACCCACGGCCGGCTCGTGTTCACGCACACCGAGGTCGACCCCGCCTTCGAAGGGCGCGGGCTCGCGGGGATCCTGGTGCGCACCGCGCTGAGGGATGTCGCCGCGCGCAACGAGACGATCGTGCCCCGCTGCCCGTACGTGGTGCGCTGGCTCGGGCGCCATGACGTGGACGGTCTGCAGATCGTGTGGCCGAACGAACCCGGCTTCGTGCGATGACGCGCCTGGACGCCGATGACGCCGTCCGGCGGGAGACCGGCGCCGAGTGCGACGGTCCGCGAGCGCTGCTGCTGGAATCCCGCGAGGTCCCCCTCGGGGGCGTGCGGGCGATGTCGGTGCACCGCTCGCTGCCGCAGCGCGACCTTCCTCTCGTCGGTGCGTGGTGCTTCCTCGACCGGTTCGGACCCCAGGTCACGCGCATGCGGGTGGAGCCGCATCCGCACATCGGCCTGCAGACGGTGACGTGGCCGTTCGCGGGTGAGATCCGCCATCGCGACTCCATGGACAGCGACGTGGTCCTGAGTCGCGGCGCCCTGAATCTCATGACGAGCGGCGCCGGAATCGCCCACTCGGAATACTCCGTGGGCGACGGCCCGGTCGAGCTCGACGCCCTGCAGCTGTGGGTCGCCCTGCCGGAGACGCGCCGTCACGGCGTCGCCGCGTTCGAGCGCCACGAGCACCTTCCGACGCTCGAACTCGCCGAGCCGGGCGAGCCCGCGGCGACGGCGACGGTGGTGCTCGGCGAGCTGGCCGGCGTCGCCTCGCCGGCGACGGTGCATACCCCCATCGTCGGCGCGGAGATCGCGCTGGCACCGGGTGCGCGCGTCGAGGTTCCGCTGCGATCGGACTGGGAGTACGCGATCGTCGGGGTGGAGGGCATCACCAGCGTGGGCGCGGGAGCCGACGGCCGGACCGGGGTCGACCGGCAGCACCTGCTCTATCTCGGAATCGGGCGTGACGGCATCCAGATCGACGCCCCGGACGGAGCGCTCGTCTTCGTGCTCGGCGGCGAGCCGTTCGAGGACGAGATCGTCATGTGGTGGAACTTCGTCGGACGCTCGCACGAGGAGATCGCCGAGGCACGCGAGGAGTGGGAGGCCGGTTCAGCGCGCTTCGGCCACGTGGTGGGTCACGGCGACGAACGAGTGCCCGCTCCGCCCCTGCCGGGCGTGCGCCTCACTCGCCGGCAGCGACGCATCTGAGCAGCGAGCGCGCTCGAGCATGGCCCACTCAGTCGCCGACGGCGAATTCGGTCTCGCCGTCGGACGCGGCCACTCCGCGGCTTCCCGAGTAGTCAGCGACGACGAGATGGGTGCCGCGCGTCGGGGCCGGGAGCACGAAGGTCACTCTTCCGCCGGCCAGCGTGCCCACGTACGCCGTGCCGTCCACCCGTACGGTGACGGTCCCGGTCGCGGGGAGACCGTCGGCGGTGACGACGACGGTGGCGGTGTACCGGTCTGTGACGGAGCCCGTCGATCGATTCATCGTCACTGCGACCGTCGACCGCGTCTCCACGATGAGAGGCGCGCTCACCGCGACGCCGGCGTTGATGTTGCCCCGCTCGACAGCGGTGACCTGCGCGGTGAGCGACGTTCCGGCATCCACCCCTCGCACGCGGTACTCCCGCTCGTCGGCGGCCTCGATCGGCTCGCCGTCGCGCAGCCACTGGTAGCTGATCGAGACTTCGTCCGCATCCCATTCGGGAGACTCCACGCGCAGCAGCCCGCCGATGACGGCGTCCCCGCTGATCACCGGCGGAGCGTCGGCGGCAGGAGCGGCGGCCCCCGCCGACACGCGGACGAGGGTGCGGGCGGGCGTCTGGCCGTAGGCCACGACGCCGACATAGTCGGCGCCGGGGTCCAGACCCGTCCACGACAGTGTGAACGGCATGGTCTCGCCCGCGGTCGCAGTGGTGGACTCCGCCGCAACGCTCAGCGATCGTGACGAGGTGTCCACGACGGCCGACGTGAGATCCCACACCGAGTGGTCGGATGCTGCGGCCAGGTCCACGACGACCAGGTAGGAGCCCGGCTCCGGATCGACCAGGGTCACCCGATCGAGACCGTCCGCGTTTTCCGCGTCGAAGCGTGCGGCATACACCTGTCCGTCGGTCTCGGCTTCAGGCTGGGCGAGCCGGTAGACCGTCAGGCGAGGGCCATCGGCGGACGCGGCGAGAGCGAACTCCGCGAGCCTCGCCCCCTCGGGGACCGGCACGGTCCAGGCGATCCGGCCGTTCGCATCGCCGGAATCCCCATCGCCCGAATGACCCTGCACGGGTTCGTCCGGGTCCACGAGCAGGTCGACGCGAGCGAGCCCGGCCCCATCGAGCGTGATCTCGCCCGTCGAGCCCGATACCACCTGAGCCACGGCGGTGCCCTCGACTCCCACCCCGGCCGCGACCGGCGTCGGGCTCGCCGCCGCGGGTCGCACCGCCAACGGCGAGCGCACCCAGGTGCCGTCCGCCTCGGTCCACACCAGGAATCCGGTGGCCCAGAGGCCGGCCGGTGCGCTGTCGTTCTCGAAGGTGACGGTGTAGGTCTGGGTGTCGCCTGCGGCGGCGAACGTGAGCACCGACGGACTCACGCTCACCTCGACGCCCGGGATGCTCGCGGCGACCTCATAGGTTCCTGCGCGCGCCGCGGTGAGCGTCCGCGTCACGGTGTGCGTCGGCCCGAGCTCGGGGATCGCGATCGAGGGGAGGTTCAGCTCACCGGCAGGCTCGGCCGCGGACTCCGTCGGCGGCCGCGGGCCGTGCCCGCCGTCCTGGAGATATCGCTGCCACTGCGCCGGTCCGCTGAGATACAGCAGCCCGGGGTCGAGGGCGCGTGCCGCGTCGACCGATCCGGCACCCTGGGCGAACGGATCGGCGGCGAACCCGGCATCGCCCTCGACGGCATCACCTGCCGTCGTCATGAGCGCGGACTTGATCTCGTCGGGCATCGCGCCGGGGTGTGCTGCCAGGTAGGCGGCGGCCAGACCGGCCACCGCGGGTGCTGCCATGGACGTGCCGGAAGAAAGCGCCCAGGTCGGCGCGCCAGTGCTCGCATCGACCGAGGGGGCGAGGACTGCGACGCCCGGAGCTGCGACGTCGGGTGTCAGGACATCGCCGCGCACCGTCGGCCCGCGCCCGGAGAAGCCGGCGATCTGCGCGGGCGCATTCCCGTCGTCGACCGCACTCAGGCTCGCGGTCGTGCCGGACTGGACGGCGGCCAGCAGCGCAGCGCGCTCGGCCGCGCCGATGTGCACGGTCGGCACCGCATCGAGCTCGGCGTCCAGGGATCCGTCGGCGACGTTGACGAGCACCATGCCGACACCGCCCGCGTCCCTCACTTCTCGTGCTTTCTCGTCCCGCGGGTTGGTGCCGCGGTCGCACACCACGATCGCACCCTGCACCACGGCCGGGTCCAGAGTTCCCTCGTAGCAGAGGTGCGCATCCGCCGACCCGTCTTTCGCGGCATCGCCCGCGAACACGATCGGCGCGGTGATCGGGGCGTCCGCGGAGACCGACGCCGACACCCCCGGCGCTTCGAAGCCGTCTGCGAGCCGGACGGTCGCTGCGAATCCCGTCGACGTGGATGCCGCCACCGTCGTGTACCAGGGCGCGCCTCCGTGTCCTGTTCCGGGCGCCGGGCCGGCGTTGCCGGCGCTCACGGCGACCGACACACCGGCCTGCGCGGCGCCGTAGAGTGCCAGGTCGACAGCGCCGAAGTCCTGGCCAGGCTGCTCGGCGCCCAATGAGAACGAGATCACATCGACGCCGTCCGACACCGCCCGGTCCAGGGCGGCCAGCACGTCGGTGCCGGCGCAGAGGTCGTCGGCACTCGAGAGCGGATCGCGGCCGACGTAGCAGGCTTTGTACGAGGCGATGCGAGCGTCCGGCGCAGCCCCCGAGACGCTTCCGAACGCCGTGCCGTCGATCTCCGCGTCGACCGCGGTGTTTCCGGCGGCGATCCCCGCGACGCGCGATCCGTGTCCGTCGGCATCCCTCGGGGAGAGGACGTCGTGCGCCAGGTCGAAACCCGCCGCCTCTGCGCCGGCGGAGAAGTACTGCGCTCCGACGAGCTTGGTGGAGTACTCCGATCGCGTCCAGTCATCGTCGCTTACCCGTTCACTCCGGAACTGGCGACCATCGGCCTTCGGCACGACGACAGTGCTGCCGGCCAGATACACGCGGGCCGCTCTGCTCGTGGTGAGCCGGTCGCCGGCGAAGGAGGGGCTGTCCGGCTCGATGCCGGTGTCGATGGTTCCCACCACGACGCCGTCGCCGCCGGACCCCGGTGCGGCGGCTGCCGGTGAGACACCGGAAGCGACGGCAGCGCGCGCGTGTGATGCGGAAGAGACGCCGTCCGGGCGGAAGATCTCCTCGGGATAGAGCGCGAGAACCCCCGCGGTCCCGGCGACCCGGGCCGCGGCATCCGGGGTCAATTTCGCGCTGAAGCCATTGAGCACGGTCTGGTAGGTCGCGAGCGGTTCCACCCCCGCCTCTTCGGCGACCTGCTTCTGGCGACTCTGCAGGAATGCGGCGTACCTCTCCGCCCGCGTGGCGTGCGGGTCGAAGAGCTCGCCGTCTGCCGCGGCGGTTCCCGCGAAGCCGCGCTCGCCACCCCGGTATGCCACCACCGGGTCGCCATCGAGAACCACGATGTACGTGCCGGTCGAGGATGCGACCGGCACCGGGGCGATCGCTCCTCCGACCGGGCTCGGCGCCGGCGCGTCCGAGGCGGATGCGCCTCGCGGACCGGCGTACGCCGCACCCGCGCCGAATCCGCCGCTCACCAGTGCCGCAAGCGCGACGCAGGCCGCGATGCGCGTGGCGCGTCGACCCATGGCGGACTCCCGGTGGGTGGTGGGCTGCGCGCTGTCGTGGCTGCGCAGTGTGCCGTCAACCTAACTCCGACAACCCGCGGAAGAAAGGGGTTGCGCGAGATCCGGCGCACTCCTCGGCCCGGAACGCCGCATTACGCTGAGCACGTGGCCACACAACCGCGGGCATCCCGTTCGCCCCGGGCACCCAAGATCTCGACGAGCGTCCTGCTCACGTGCGCGGCGATCGGCGTTGCGACCGGCGTTCTCTCGGCGGGCGCCGGCGCGATCAGCGGACCAGTGTCGGCCACCGTACCCCTCGTGTACGGGCTCGTGCTCGGCGTGCACGTGCTGCCCGGCGTGGTCGCCCAGGAGCTGCTGCGCCGTCCGTGGGTCGCGCTGATCACGCACCTGGTCGCCGCGCTGGTCGCCAGCGCCGTGGTGCCCCTGTGGATCGGACGCTACATCGGCACGGCGCTGCTCATCGGAGCACTGCAGGAGGGCATCGCGGCGCTCGGACGCTACCGGCACTGGGAGGCGTGGCGGTTCTTCGTCTCCGCCGTGATCGTCGGCGTGCTGATCGCCGTGCCCATCTGGTTCGCCGCTGACGTGTCGCGGTTCCCGGTGTGGGGGCAGGTCGTGTACATCGCGCTGTTCATCGTGGGTCCGGTGCTGTGGACCGCCGTGGGCCTGGCCATCGGCGCCGCCCTGCGCCGCGCCGGCGTCGCCCGCTCCAGCCGGCTCTGAACCCGTGACCGCGGGCTAGGTTGGAGGCACCCCGCCCCTCTCTTGGAAGACCCGTGAACGCACCCGCCGTACCCCTGCTGCGCGTGCGAGATCTTGCGATCACCCACATCGCAGAGGATGCCGCCACTCCCGCCGGGGTCGGCTTCGACATCGCCGCCGGTGAAGTCGTGCTGCTGCTCGGTCCGAGCGGCTCGGGCAAGTCGACGCTGACGCTCGCGCTCGACGGTCTGATTCCGCACGCGGTGCCCGCCGACGTGCAGGGCAGCATCCACGTCGCTGGTCGCGACGTCGCGGCGAGCAGCGTGGCCGAGCTGAGCACCTCGGTCGGCATGGTCTTCCAGGATCCGGACGCGCAGCTGGTCACCGGAACGGTGCTGGACGAAGTCGCGTTCGGTCCCGAGAATCTGCGGATGCCCGTGGCAGACGTGCTCGCACGCTCGGAGACGGCATTGCGGCGGGTCGGGCTGTGGGACCGCCGCGCCGAGAACCCGGACCGTCTGTCGGGAGGCGGAAGGCAGCGCCTGGCCATCGCCTGCGCGCTCGCGATGGGCTCGACGCTGCTCGTCCTGGACGAGCCGACGGCGAATCTCGACCCGCAGGGGATCGAGGACGTCTACGGCGCGCTGGCCGAGCTCATCGCCGAGGGAGACCGGGCGATCCTGCTCGTGGAGCACAATCTGGACGCCGCGATCGGCTTCATCGACCGCGCCGTCGTGCTGGATGATTCCGGACGCATGGTCGCGGACGGGTCGGTCGACGCGGTGCTGCGCGGGCGCGCCGCCGAGCTGCTGGCGCTCGGCGTGTGGCTGCCGACCTCCGCGCTGGCGGCGCTTCGCCTCCGACGCGCGGGCTACGTGCTCGACCCGCTGCCCCTCACGCCGGCCGAGCTGCACACGGCGCTCACGGCGGCCGAGGTTCCGGCATCCGTCGCCGCCAGCCCGCCGACCGCTTCGCGAGTGGTCGCGCCCGGGGCGATCGACCGTGGGGACCTGCACCCGCAGGGGCCGACCGGATCAGCCTCCCCCCTCATCACCGTTCGCGGGCTGAGCCTGCGCCGCGGGCGGACCGAGGTGCTGCACGGCGTGGACCTGGACATCGGGGCCGGCGAGTTCGTCGCGGTCGTCGGCGCGAACGGCGCCGGCAAGACGAGTCTGATCCAGGCCGTCGCCGGAGTCATCTCGCCGCCGCGCGCCACGGTGCACGTCGACGGCCTGGATGTCGGCCGCGCCGATGCGCGCACGCTGTCCACGCGCATCGGCTTCGTCTTCCAGAATCCGGAGCACCAGTTCATCGCCAACACGGTGTTCGACGAGCTCGCTCATGGTCTGCGCCGTCAGCGACTCGAGGACACCGAGGTGCGTGAGCGCACAGAGGCGCTCCTGGACCGATTCGGCCTGCGCGGCAAGGCGCAGACTCATCCGTTCCTGCTCTCGGGCGGCCAGAAGCGGCGCTTGTCGGTCGGCACGGCGCTGATCGCCGGCGCCCCCGTGCTCGCGCTGGACGAGCCGACATTCGGTCAGGACCGCGCGCGGGCCGACGAGCTGCTCCATCTGCTGCGTGATCTCAACCGCGAGGGCACGACGATCATCGTGGTCACCCACGACATGCAGCTGGTCGCCGAGTACGCCGATCGCATGGTGGTCATGGTGGACGGGCGCGTGGTCGCGCAGGGTCCGACCGCCACCGTCTTCAGCGACGACGAGCTGCTCGCGCGCGCCGGGCTCCGCCCCCCGCCACTGGCGAGCGCCCTGCGAGACCTGCCTTCCCATCCACGACTGCAGGGGCTCACGCGGCTGCGTGATCTGCCGGGGGGTGGGGTGTGACCACGACGGGGCCGATCCTGGCCGCGCAGGTGCCGCACGCGAACGTGGACCCGTACGCGGATGCCGTGACCGCCGCGCCGGCACGCTTCCTGTATCGGCTGAATCCGCTCGCCAAGCTGCTGGCTCCCGTCCCCGCGATGATCCTGCTCATCTTCGTCCGCGATGCCGCGACGCCGCTGGCTTTCCTGTTGGTGACCTACGCGGTGCTGCTGGTGGGCGTCAGCTTCACGCGCCGGCTCGCGCTGGTGCTGCTGGTCGGCCTCCCCGTCGGCGCACTCGCGATCGGGATCGGGTTCTCGCTGTGGACGGACCCCGCGCACGTGGACCAGAGCGTCGTCCTCTGGCAGGTGGGCTCGTGGACGCTGTACGGCGGGGCACTGATCGTGGGCCTCTCTACGGGCCTGCGTATCGCCGCCATCGTCGCGCTCGCGCTGATCGCCGGCCTCAGCACGACCGGGCCCGATGTGGTGCGCTCGGCGGTGCAGCAGCTGCGGGTGCCGTACCGGATCGGCTACACGGCGCTGGCGGCGTTCCGGTTCGTGCCGCGTTTCGGGTACGAGCTCGGAGTGATCCGGCAAGCGCATCGGGTGCGCGGATCCCATGGGGGTCGCGGACCGTTCGCCGCGGTCGCGCGGTGGAGCGGGTACGTCGTCCCGCTGCTGGCGAGCGCGATCCGTCATGCCGAACGGGTCGCCCTCGCGATGGACGCCCGAGCGTTCGGTGCGCATCCGGATCGGACGGAGCGCCATCTCGTGCCGTTCCGGATCAGGGACGTCGTCTTCATCGTGCTCTTCGTCGCGGCATCCGGAACCATCTTCTGGGCGCTCTGGCCGTGGGGGCTGCCGCTGTCGTAGGACGCGAAGAGGCCCGCCGCAGCAGCGACGGGCCTCTTCGCGATCGGGTCAGCTCGCGATGAGCGTGTGCCCGTGGTCGTGGCTCAAGCCACCACCGCCGGCGCTCCACGTGTCTTCCGGACCGGCCGGGTCGGGCAGGTTCAGTCCGCCGGGGATCGATGCGCCGACGACGCCGTTCACCAGCTCCGTCGAGTACGCGTAGGCGAGCACGGCCGTCGCGATCGCGTCGGAGTTGACCTCGAGGGCGTGCAGGTCGATGTTCTCGATCGTGTCGCACGCTGCGTGGTAGCAGGGGTCGAAGGCTTCACCGGCGGTGCCGCCCCAGATCGCTGCCTGCTCTTCGCTCTTGATCTCTTCGGCACCGGTGAACAGTCCGCCGGCGGGGATGCCGGCCGCGATGAACGCCTGGTAGTCGCTGCGACCACTGAACTCGGCGTCGTCGTAGGGCTCGCCGACGCTGGTGAAGTAGCGCTCGAACAGGTCCTCGATCTCGACCGACCCGTCCGGCACGACGACCGGAGCCTCGAAGCCCGACTCGTCACCGTCGTAGACCATGAAGATGTAGTTCGGCGAGGCGATCATGTCGAAGTTCAGGTACAGCGCGATGCGCTCCTGCTCCTCGGGGGACAGCCCCTCGACATAGGCGGTCGAGCCCAGAAGGCCCTCTTCCTCGGCGCCCCACCATGCCAGGCGCACCGTGTTCTGCGGCTTGACCTTCGACATGTTCTGGGCGAGCTCCAGCAGTGCGGCCGAACCGCTGCCGTTGTCGTTGATGCCGGGTCCCTCGGGCACCGAGTCCAGGTGGGCCCCTGCCATCACGACGTTGTCGTCGTTCTTGCCCGGCAGTTCGGCGATCACGTTCTTCTGCGGGAAGTTCACCGGCTCAGGCACGAGCACACGTGCCGTCGAGCCCGCCGCGGCGAGCGCGACGCCCGCTTCGTACGACGTGCCGACGACCGGGATGAGCAGCTCATCCGGGTTCTCGCCGATCAGCGTGATGTTGGTCAGCACATCGGTGCGTGTCGGGTCGTTGCCCTGGTTCATGATGATGACCGCTTCGGCGCCGGCATCCTGGGCGTTGGCGGCCTTCACGCCGAATTCGCACGTTCCTCGCTGGACGAGCGCGATATCGCTGTCACCCGAGAAGTCGAGGCCGTCGAAGTCGCTCGCCTCGCAGCCGCTCGTGACCGCAGCGGGCTGGGCGAGCACCAGGTCGACCGGGATGACCGTTCCCTGCACTTCTCCCGAGCCGGTTCCCGTGGGGGCATCGCTGCCCCACAGCGCGGGGGTGGGAGTGAGCTGCTCGAGTTCTGAGGCCTCGCGGACGAAGTAGTCGAACTCGTCGATCGTCACATTCCAGCCGGCGGCCTTCAGGGTGTCGACGACGTAGTCCACGCTCGCCTCGTAGCCGTCCGTGTTGGCGGCGCGGTTTCCGTCGTTCGCGTCGGCGATCGACTGAAGAGCGGCGAGATGCTCCTGTACACCGGCTGCGGTGACGCAGTCGGTCAGCTTCGAAATGGTGTTGTTGTTGCGGTTGTCGCACTTGGCCGCAGGGGCGGCCGATGCCGCACTCGTCGGAAGTACGGCGAGTGCGAGGGCGGTCGCGACGGCCGTACTGATGGCCAACGCTCTGGGGGACGGTCGTGCAGAGAGATTCATCGTGTTCTCCTTCGCGCGCGCGATCTCGTCGTCGAGACCGGCTTTGGGGGGATGTCGCCGGTGAGCAACGTCGCCGACGCTATCCAAGGGACTCCGGCACGGGAACCCCTTGACCTGGAGAGAGAAATGAGGGATGCGGCCCCGAAGCGCTCGGAGCCGCATCCCTCAGTCGGACAGCGGTGCGGACGGACCGCAACCTACCGCTTGCCCACGATCTGCCGGCTGACGATGTCGCGCATGATCTCGTTCGTGCCGCCGTAGATCCGGTGGACGCGGGCGTCCAGGAAGGCGCGGGCGATCGGATACTCGGTGATGTAGCCGTAGCCGCCGTGCAGCTGCACACCCACATCGAGGAGCTCCCACTCGCGATCGGTGGTCCAGAACTTGACCTTCGCGGCCTCTTCCGCCGTGAGCTTCTTGTCCTTGTACAGCATCATCGCCCGGTCAACGTAGGCCCACATCACATCCACGGTGGTGGACATGTCGGCCAGCTTGAACCGCGTGTTCTGGAAATCGGCCACGCGCTCGCCGAAGGCCTCACGGCTGAGCGTGTAATCCCGCGTCCACACGTAGGCCGCCTCGCCGGCGGCTGCGGCTGCGACGCCGATCGACAGCCGCTCGAGGGGCAGGTTCATCATGAGCTGGATGAAGCCGAGGCCCTCCTTGCCGCCGATCAGGTTCTCGGCGGGCACGAAGACGTCGGTGAACGACAGCTCCGCGGTGTCCCAGCCGTGGAAGCCCATCTTCTCGAGCTTCTTCCCGTGATCGAAACCCTGCATGCCGTCTTCGAGGATCAGCAGGCTGAACGCGTCCGGGCGGTTGCCTTCGCCCGTCTTGACGAAGGTCACGACCATGTCGGCGGTCTTTCCCGAGGAGATGAAGGTCTTGGCGCCGTTGACGATGTAGCCGCCCTCGACCTTCTTCGCTGTCGTCTTGATGCCGCGCAGGTCGCTTCCCGCTCCCGGCTCGGTCATGGCGAGCGCACCGAGGATCTCGCCGGTCGCCATGCCCGGCAGCCACTTCTGCTTCTGCTCGTCGGTGCCCATGTGCACCACGTAGGGCACCGCGAGGTCGTCCTGGATGCCCAGGGCACCGGCGAGCGAGCCGAGTCCCGCCCCGATGGTCTCCTCGAGCACGACCGAGCGGAAGCGGTAGTCCTGCAGCATCCCGGCTCCGCCGTACTCCTCCGGGACGGCCAGCCCGATGATGCCGGACTCGCCGGCGGCGCGCATCGTGGCCCGGTCCACCTCGCCGTCGCGATCCCACTGCTTGCGCTTCTCATCGGTCGCGTAGCGCTTGATGAATTCTCTGACCACGTCGCGGAACGCCTCGTGGTCCTCGTCGTAGATGTCGCGCTCCATGTGCGCCCCGCCCTTCTGTCCACATCGGTGGTGCGGGCCGAGTCATGCAAGGGGTGCCCGGCCGCGTCGCCGCTGGCGATTCTATGGCACGGCGATGGACGCATGCTTCACCGCTGTGACATTGCATTCCACGCTCGGCGGTACTGGGTTCCGCCTTTGTGGGATGCCGCCACCCTCGCCCTGGTGACGTGGGAGCGACGCCGGCTAGAGGTAGGTGGGCGCGGGAGGCAGTCCGAAGAACTCCTCGAGGGTGTGCCAGCCGCCCTCGTGGTAGGCCCGCGCGAGCTCGGGGCCGATGTAGCGCAGGTGCCAGGGCTCGGGGCTGTAGCCGGTGATGGGCGTGGAGCCGTCCTCGTACCGGGTGATCCAGCCATACTCCCAGGCGTGTGCGACGATCCACTGCCCCTGGACGGACGCGGCCACGTCGTCCAGCGTGCCGCATGCGCCGGCGCACGGCACGATGTCGCCGGCCAGTCCGGACTGGTGCTCGCTGAAGCCGGGGCGCGCGCTGGTCTGGTCCGCCTGCTCCGCCCCCTGCGCGGCGACCTGGTTCCCGTACGTGCTCTGCTGCGTCTCGTACGAGCGGAATCCGCTCTGCAGGGCGATCTCCCCCGCTCCAGCGGCGACGGACGCCGCGGCCATGGCCGAGAGCGCCGCCGCGGCATCGGTCCGCAGTGAACCGCCCTCGATGCTGGGCACTGCCGCAGGCAGCTCGAGCGCGGCGGGCCGGTAGTCGAGAGGCGCGTTCGGGCGCGCCTTGTTGAGCACGACCCACACGCGAGCCGGGTCGGCGAGCGAGACGCAGGGTGCCGATCCAGTGGCGACCGCCGTGCGGAACGCCACCGCGCCACCGGCGGCGGCGATCGCTCCGGCGTCGTCACCCGCCGCGAGTGCCGCAGCGAAGGATGGCGTGCTGCACAGATCGAGCGCCACCGGCTCCGCCTGGATCGTCGGCGTCGGCGTCGGCAGTGGGGCGACCGGAGCCGGCTCCGGGGTGGTCTGCTCGGGTGACGGCGACGTTTCTGCGGCGGCGGGCGCCGGCGGCGCGACGCGGCTCTGCGCGACATCGTTCAGCGGGTCGCCGTTCAGAGCTGCGGTCATCGTCGCCGTCGAACCGAGCACGAGCGAGCCGATCACCGCGAGGCTGGCGACGATGCCCATGCGCGGCGATCGGGGCGGACGTGCGTGCCGTGGGTGCGCGGACGCCGGGGCCATCAGCCGTGCGGTTTTGGCCGCCCGGCGTGTGGGGGCCACCGCGGCAGCGCGGGCGCCGACCCGGGTGGGTGTCGGTCCCGTGGTGGTGCGGCTGCGACCGCTCCGGCGGGTGGCCGGGGCCGCGGCGTCTGCGGGAGGGGCAGTGTCGGGCGCCGCGAGGGCGACGGGTGCGGCGACGACGGGAAGCGGCCGGGTGTGCACGAGCTCGTGGGTCGGATGCGCCGAACGCTCGCCCGCGGTGCCCTCGTCCGGCGCGTGGGAAGGGTCGACGGCACGCTGAGCATCCCGTTCGCGCTGGAGTCTCGCGGCACGACGGGTTGCTGGGGGGCTGTGCGGTTCGGGTGCCGTCACTCGCCCCATTCTTCCCTGCGGCGGCCCTCGGGTCGAGGCCCCCTGCTCCTACGGCGTTTCATCGACACTGTGTACGAGCATAACTTGACACACATTCGTATTTCTGTTCCCATGGTTCCATGCGGTGGCAGGGGCAGGAATTGGGCGTGGCGGATGCCGCCGCCCTGCCCGGCCTGGAGAAGCTCAACGGCCTGGTGCGTTCGGTCACGACGCCGGAGTTCGCCGGCATGACCTTCCACGAGGTGATGTGCAAGAGCGCCCTCAATCACGTTCCCGGCGCTTCTGCCATGCCGTTCGACTGGACGGTGAACCCGTATCGGGGCTGCAGTCATGCCTGTGCCTACTGCTACGCCCGCGGCACGCACGAATATCTCGAGCTCGACGCGGGGCGCGACTTCGACTCGCAGATCATCGTGAAGATCAACGTCGCCGAAGTGCTCGCGAAGGAGCTTCGGCGCGGCAGCTGGACGCGAGACGCGGTCATGCTCGGTACCAACACCGATCCGTACCAACGGGCGGAGGGGCGCTACCGGCTCATGCCCGACATCGTCTCCGCACTCACCGAGTCGGGAACGCCGTTCTCGCTCCTGACGAAGGGCACGCTGCTCAGACGCGACCTGCCGCTCCTGCGCGAGGCGGCGGCATCCGTCGATGTGTCGCTCGCGATGTCGATCGCGGTCTTCGATGACGACCTGCAGAAGCTGCTCGAGCCCGGCACACCCTCCGCCGCGGCGCGGCTCGAGACGGTGCGCGCCGCGTCCGAGGCGGGGTTCCGGGTGACGGTCTTCCTGATGCCGATCCTGCCGCACCTGACCGACTCGATTCCGGCGCTCGATCACGCGTTGACCCGGATCAAGGAAGCGGGAGCGGTGCGCGTCGTGTTCGGCGCACTGCACCTGCGCCCCGGTGCCAAGCAGTGGTTCATGCAGTGGCTGGGCGAGCGGCATCCGGAACTCGTGTCGTCATACCTCGGCCTGTATCCCGGGGCGTCCGCGAACGCCCCCAAGCCCTACCGCTCGTGGCTGTCGAAGCGGGTGCGGCCGCTGCTGCGGGTGCACGGGCTCGACGGCCGGGCCGAGGACGACGAGCCGCGACGCTCGGCCACACCGGGGCTGGCCGCGCGGACGCACGTCGTCACGACCTCCCGCGGGCGCGCGGGCGAGGAGTCCGCCCGGCTCTTTTGAACGACGCTTCCGCCCGGCACTCGACGCGGCGTAGCGTCGCTGCCATGACGGATCAGAAGCGCACCTATCCGAACGGCGTGCCGTGCTGGGTACAGCTGGAAGTGCCGGATGCCGCGGAGGCGTCCGGCTTCTACGGATCGCTGTTCGGGTGGACGTTCGAGGCTGCCGGACCCGGCGCCCCGGGCTCCTTCCTCTTCGCCCGGCTCGACGGCGCGGACGTGGGGGCCATCTCGCGCACGGGAGGCCGCGGGTGGAGCAGCTTCATCGCGTGCGACGATATCGAGGCGACGAGCGCCGCCGTCAGCCACGCAGGCGGCACGGTCGACGTGCCGTCTGATCCCGGAACGCCATTCGGACGCGGAGCGACCTGCACCGACCCGCAGGGCGCGTCCTTCCATCTCTGGCAGGCGGCCGCGCACCCGGGATCGCAGATCGTGAATGTGCCGGGAGCCTGGAACTTCAGTGATCTGCGCACACCCGATGTCTCAGCATCCCTGGCCTTCTACGGCGAGGTGTTCGGCTGGCGCGTCGACCCCGATCTGGGTGCGGGCATGATCCGGCTTCCCGGCTACGGGGACCATCTGGCCGCGACGATCGACCCGGACATCCACGAACGGCAGGCCTTCGCCCCGCCGGGCTTCGCGGACGTGATCGCGGGCCTCACGCCCGACGACGGGGCGGAGCGTGCGAGCTGGGTGATCCGCTTCACGGTGGAAGACCGCGATGCGAGTGCTTCCGCGGCCGAGCGACTGGGCGGCACCGCGGTTTCGCGCGTCGACACCGAGTGGACGAGAGAAGCGGTGATCCTGGATCCGCAGGGCGCCTCGTTCATCGTGAGCCAGTTCGCGCCGCAGGACTGACGACGCGGACGATGCCAGTCGTCGGGAGATCGATGCCAATCGCCGACCGTGCAGCCTCACGACCCCCTTCCGTCACGGTCGGCCCTGCGACCGGCACGGTGAAGCGCAGAACGGCCCCAGGGTGAACCCGGGGCCGTTCTGATCCTCGCTAGGCCGTGAGCTCTGCGGCGGTCGGCACGCGGCCGGCCAGCTCCTCGATCGTGTCGTCACCGGGACGCACGTTCTGATACGGCGCCTCGATCTCCGCGCGCTCGAGCATTTCGGCCATCTTTCGCTGGCGCTGCCGCGTGATCAGGGTCACGACGCGACCGGTCTTGCCCGCGCGGCCGGTGCGGCCCGAGCGGTGCAGGTAGGTCTTGTACTCGTCCGGCGGATCGGCCTGGATCACCAGATCGATGTCATCCACGTGGATGCCGCGCGCAGCGACATCGGTCGCCACGAGCACATTCACCCTGCCCGACGTCAGGCGCTCGAGGTTGCGCGTGCGGCGCTGCTGGTTGAGGTCTCCGTGCAGCGAGACGGCCGGGATGCCGGCGTCGTCGAACTGCTCCGCGAGCATCTCGGCATAGGCGCGCGTGCGAGCGAAGACGAGCGTCTTGCCCTCGCGATCGACGAGCTGGTCGAGGATCTGCGCCTTGTCGCGGTGCTCGATCACGAGGATGCGGTGCTCGATCGTGCTCGAGGCCTGGTCTTCACCGGCGACCTCGTGCACGGACGGGTTCACCAGGAACTCGTCGACGAGCGCCGAGACCTCGCGGTCGAGAGTCGCCGAGAACAGGAGCTTCTGGGAGCCGTCCGCGGTCTCGCGCAGGATGCGCTGCACGGGCTCGAGGAACCCGAGCTCGCACATGTGGTCGGCCTCGTCGATCACGGCGACCATCACGTCGCTGAGATCCAGCTTGCGCTGGGTGATGAGGTCCTCGATGCGCCCCGGGGTGCCGATGATGATGTCGACGCCCTTCTTCAGCGCGCCGACCTGGCGCGCCTGGGGCACGCCGCCGTAGATCTGCGTCGTGAACAGGCCGACGCTGCGGGCGATCGGCTGGATCGTGCGGTCGATCTGCAGCGCCAGTTCACGCGTCGGCGCCAGGATGAGCGCCTTGGGCTTGCGGCCGAATTCGCGCTTCTTGCCGGCGCCGGCTTTCAGCACGTTCTCCACGAGCGGCGCGCCGAAGGCGATCGTCTTGCCGGAGCCGGTCCGGCCGCGGGCGAGCACGTCGCGGCCGGCGATGATCTCGGGGATCGTGGCAGCCTGGATCGCGAACGGTGCCGCCGCGCCGAGGTCGGCGAGCGTGCGGACGATGTTCTCGCCGAGGCCGAGCGAGCCGAAGCTCACCCCGTCGACATCGTTCGCCTGGATCGCCTCGGCCTGCAGGCGCTCGTGCACGACGTCGACGTGCTGCTCGTGTGCCTGGGTGCGCGGGGTCGCGGTGTTCCAGTCGGAGCGACCTGCCGGGCGAGTGCCGCGGGGACGGTCGTCGTTCGCGCGCTGCGGGCGGTCGCTCGTGTAGTCACGACGGGGGCGGTCATCGTACGAGCGCGCCGGGCGGTCGTTCGAGTAATCACGACGGGGACGGTCATCGTACGAACGCGCCGGACGGTCGCTGGAACGAGCCGGGCGATCATCGTAGGAACGCGCCGGACGGTCAGTCGAGCGCGCCGGACGGTCGTTGGAACGAGCCGGACGGTCATCGTACGAACGAGCCGGACGAGCCGGACGGTCATCGTACGAACGCGCCGGACGGTCGCTGGAACGAGCCGGGCGATCATCGTAGGAACGCGCCGGACGGTCAGTCGAGCGCGCCGGACGGTCGTTGGAACGAGCCGGACGGTCATCGTACGAACGCGCCGGACGGTCGCTGGAACGCGCCGGACGATCGTCGTAGGAACGCGCCGGGCGATCGCCGGAATGCGAGCGGATGCCGCGCGCTTCGTCACGGCCGGCGCGCTGGGTCGCCGTCCACCGCGTCTTGGAGGCACCGCTCTTGGGCGCGCCGGACCGCGGCGCACCACCCGTGGTGCTGCCGTCCTCGGCCGGGCGATACCCGCGGTGGCCGGGGCTCTTGCTGCCCGGCTTCGCCGTGGAGCCCGGACGGGCGCGGTCGTGGAACGACGTCTTCTTCTCGCCGTAGCGCGGTTCGAAGTTCTTGGCCGGGCGGCCGCCTGCCGCCTTCTTGTTCTTGGGCATGGTGATGTCCTTCTGGGTTGTCTCAGCGCAGAACTGCACTCCACAGCTCGCACAGACATCACCCGCGCGCAAAGCGCGGATCTCGCTGCCGCGAACGCCGCAACTGCGGCACGGAGTTGCCCGGACTATCGTCGGCCGGGGGCCATTCAACGTGATGGTCGCCGGAGCGGATTCGCTCCCACCATCGGCCCCTTGGACTCACAAACCCATCCGCGCAGCACGCGCGGTGTCCAGAGCCGACCCTTCACTGTAGCGGAAGCGCGCAACATCACCCTGGGAGGATGCCCTCTGCGGCGGCATCCCCGTCCTACACTGGCGCCATGTCCGCCCGAACGCTCGCCCCGCCCGCAGAGGGCATCGCTCCTGCCCCCACACTCCGCGCCGAGTCGGAGGCCATCTACGCCGCGGCCGCCGCGGGCGTGGCCGGTGCCATCTACGGTCTGCTCATCGCCCTCGTCGCACCCGACCTGCCGCTGGCCGATACGACCGGCGCGTTCGGCCTGTTCGCCGCCATCGGCGCCGCCGTCGTGGCGGCTGCCGCATCGGGAACGGGCTACTGGCGGTCCCGCAATCGGCCGGGTCAGGAGTGGCGCCGTTCGCTCGCGTCCTGGAAGTTCACGGTCAACACCATCTCGGTCGTGATCGTGCACACCGCGCTGGCCTTCCTCGCCGTCTATGCGGGCTTCCGGCTGCTGGCGCTCGGATTCATCGGCCTGCCGGTGATCACGTTCTGGGCGATCGTGCTGATGACCGTGACCCTCGGTCTCACCGCCTACATCGTCTACCTTTCGGTTTCGAGGATGACGACGCAGCGGATGTCGTCGCTGCTGATGGCCTTCATCGTGATCGGAACCTTGACCGCGATGCTCACCACGCCGGACCCGGAGTGGTGGAAGGTGCACTTCAGTCAACTGGGCACCTTCGACGACCTTTCGAGCTTCGTCTTCAACGGCACCCTCATCGCGGGCGGTCTGCTCGTCACGACGTTCGCCGTGTACATCGCCAATGACCTCCAAGCGCTGACCGACGCCGGAATCGTCACGAACGAGCGAGCGCCGCGCACAGTGTCGACGCTGTTCGTCATCATGGGCATCATGCTCGCGTGCGTGGGCATCTTCCCGGTCGATTTCAGCCTTCTCCTGCACAACCTGTCGGCAACCGGCATGGCGGTCATGTTCCTCATCCTGCTGATCGCCGGGCCCCGACTGCTGCGGGGCATGCCCCGGGCCTACTTCCTGTCGGCGTGGGCGTTCCTGGCGGCGACCGTGGCGTCGGTGATCCTCTTCGTCGTCGGGTACTTCTCGCTCACGGCCTTCGAGATCATCGTGTTCGCGCTCATCTTCGGCTGGATCGCCGTGTTCATCCGATTCCTGGGGGTCACCGGCCAGCGCGAATGACATCCGCCGACCACGCGATTCGCCCGGAATCGCGCGGAAAGGCTACTCTCGGAAAAAGCAATGCCTGCTGGGAGGGAGCACCATTGCCTGAACAGCACCGACGATCCGGGGGATAAGCGGCTGCGCCTGGAGTACCTGCAGGGCGAAAGCGCGTGACGCTCTCGCCTCATGAAAGGCCCAGACCTCCGCCGTGGCCCTCATCGCCGATGCACCCGCACCGACCCCGTCCGCAGCACGCGCGCTGTCGCTTCTGCGCGAGAGCACTGCCTCTCAGATCGGCTACACGACGGCCGCGCTGCTGGCCATCGGACTGCTGATCTCGATCGCCACCACGCCCGACCCGCTGTGGTGGCAGCTGCACTTCAGCCGCCTCGGCACCTTCGCCGTGTTCTCCGGCTACATGTTCAACGCGACCATCATCCTGACGGGCGTCGGCGTCGTGGTCTTCGCCGCAGGACTGCGCCGAGAGATGCGCCGCCACGCGGGGACCGCGCTGCTGACGAATCGCCGCGCGGCGACGGTGGTGCCCCTGCTGGTCGCGCTGCTCGGCATCCATCTGTCCTTCGTGGGCGTCATTCCGGTCAGCACCAACGAGTTCCTGCATGACCGCGCGTCCACCGGCGCCGTCTTCGCGTTCATCGTGATCCTGGCCACCAGCCGATGGATGCTGCGCGGCATGCACCGCGCGATCGGACGGGCCAGCCGGCGCGTGGGCCTCGGCCTCATCGCAACGGTCGCTCCGTACATCGCGGGGTTCATCAATCTCGCCGCGTTCGAGCTGATCGTGTTCGCGCAGGTCTTCTACTGGCTGCTGCTGTTCGCCCGGACGATCGGCCGGCCGGCGGATGAACCGTCACGGCCGGCCGTCGGGCGGATCGGAAGCATGCACCGCACCGTCGTGGTCGCTCCGCGCCGGCGTGTCGAGCACGTCCCTGCGCCCGCGGATACGACGGCTCGACCCGGTGTGCGACGCGCTCCCCGCCCCCGTCACAGCATGCGTCCGCGGCGGCGCATGCTGCGAGCCCAGGCGGTGCGCCAGCCCGAGCCCGAGCACCCAGGCACGTCGACGTCCCGCACCTGACGCGTGTGAAGCGGGTCGTCCGGCTCCGGCGAAGATGGATGCATGAGCCAAGCCGACGCCCGCCCCACCGGCAACCCGAGCAGCAACCCCATCACGGTCGCGATCGAGCGGCGCATCGATCCCACCCGGGCTGTCGAAGCGACCTCGTGGATGCAGGCCGGCACCGATCTCGCGACGACCTTCGACGGCTTCCTCGGCTCGGGGTGGGTGCGCGCGGGCGAGGCGAGTGAGCTCTGGTACATGCTCTATCGCTTCCGCGACATCCCGACGCTGGAGGCGTGGGACGACTCGCCGCAGCGGGCCTGGTGGCTCGAATCGGGGCGTGCCTTCGCGAGCGAGGTGCGCGTCGAGCGGCGCACCGGGATCGAGGGCTGGTTCGACGCGCCGTTCGCGACGCACGTCGAGTCGCGGCGGGGCGCCGACGTGCCCCTCACCGGCCCGATCCAGCAGCCGATCCTCGCACCGCCGCCTCGCTGGAAACAGGCCGTCACGATCTGGCTCGGCTTCTTCCCGACGAATCTTCTCGCATCGTGGGCGCTCGGCTTCGTCCCCGGATTCACCGATCTGCCTCTCGCCCTGCGCGTGCTGCTGGCCACGCTCCTGCTGACACCGGTCATGACCTACCTCGTCCTGCCCTGGGTCACGCGGATGCTGCGGCCCTGGCTGCAGCGGCAGAGCTGAGGCGTCCTCGGGTCAGGCGCGATCGTCGCGCAGTTCCTCGGGATGCTCGGCCTCGGTGTCCGCCACCGACTCCTCGGGCTCGGACTCGGCAGCCGGCGCGGCGTCGGGCTCGATGTCGGCGGGCTCGTCGGCAGGGTGATCGGCGGCGGCGACCTCGGCCGCCGGATCGGCAGCGGGATCCTGCTCCGGCACCTCGATGTCCGGGACCTCGTCGATCGGCGGCACGTCGACCTCGGCTGCGGCTGCTGTCCCGGGCGCACCGGCTGGAGCCACTGCCGCGGCCTCGCGTGCGCGCAGTTCCCGGCGAGTGAGCACCGGTTCGGCGGCAGCGCCGACGAGTGCGGGTTCACGCAGGTCATCGGCCGACACATCGCCTCGGCGACGCTGCGCGCGGCGCTCCTTCGCCCCCTCGACGAGGTTGTACAGCGTCGGCAGCACGAGGAGGGTCAGCACCGTCGAAGAGACGAGCCCGCCGATCACGACGATCGCCAGCGGCTGGGAGATGAACCCGCCCTGCCCCGTGATGCCGAGCGCCATCGGGGTGAGCGCGAAGATCGTGGCGAGCGCGGTCATCAGGATGGGCCGCAGCCTGCGGGAGGCGCCGGCGACCGTCGCATCGCGGGCGGTGAGGCCCTTGATGCGGTACTGGTTCACGAGGTCGACCAGCACGATCGCGTTCGTCACGACGATGCCGATGAGCATGAGCACGCCGATGAGCGAGGCCACGCCGAGCGGCACGCCGGTGATGATCTGCAGCAGGATCGCGCCCGTCGCGGCGAACGGCACGGAGATCAGCAGCAGCAGAGGCTGGCGCAGCGACTTGAAGGTCGCGACCATCACGATGTAGACGATGAGGATCGCCGCGAGCAGCGCCAGGCCGAGCTGGGTGAACGCATCCTGCTGCTGCGAGACGACGCCGCCGAGCGATGCGTCGGAGCCTGCGGGCAGGTCGGCCTCCGCGAGGGCGGTGCTCACCGAGGCGCTCGCGGTGGTGAGGTCGTCGGTGGACGGCGTCACGGTCACCGTCGCGGTGCGCTGACCCCCGACGGTGGTGATGGAGGTCGGGCCTTCGCTCTCCTCGACCGTCGCCACGTCCGACAGCGGAACAGGACCGGCTGCGCTCGGAATCGGCAGCTCCCGCAGCTCGTCGATCGTCGCGGGGGAATCGGCCGCGGCGAGGTACACCGTCAGGGTCGTGTCCTCGATCTCGACCGTGCCGATCTGCTGCGGCTGGCCGCTGGCCGCCACGAGGGCGCCGACGGCGACCTCCGACAGCCCCAGTGACGCGGCTTTCTCGCTGTCGACGGTCACCGCGATGTACGGCAGCGACGCCGACAGGTTGCTCGAGACCTGTCCGACTCCCTCCGCACCGGTGACGGCATCCACCACGACATCCGTCGCATCCTGCAGCGTGGCCGAATCCGGGGCCGTCACATCGATCGCGATGTCGGTCGACCCGAATCCGCCGCCGCCCGCCGCGACGGTGATCTCCCCGGCGTCATCGAGCTCGGCGACGGACGCCTGCACCTCTTCGCGCAGCGCCACCTGGTCCACGCCCGGTGCACTGGTGATCGAGTAGGTGATCCCGCTGCCGCCTCCCGTGAAGGCGTCGCGCAGTGCGGATCCGCTCGAGCCGATCGAGACCTGCACGGTCTCGATGCCGTCGATCTCCAGCAGGAGCGCCTCGACCTCGGCGGATGCGGCATCCTCGGCTGCGAGGCTGGGCGCGGGGCCGATGTCCTGGGTCATCGTGAACGTGTTCTGCCCGGAATCGCCCAGGAAGTTCGTCTTCATGAGCGGGGCGAGGGCGATGGTCCCCACGAGCACCAGGACCGCGATGAGCAGGGTCACCCAGGAGTGGCGCAGCGTCCAGCGCAGGATCGGGAGGTAGGACTTCTGCAGCCGGCTCGGCGGGGCGGAGGGCTCCTCGGGATCGACCTGCCGGCCAGCTTCGTCCAGCAGGGGCTTGCCCGGCCGAAGGAACCAGTACGCCAGCACGGGAACGATCGTGAGCGCGACGAACAGCGAGGCGGTCATGGCGATCGTCACCGTGAGCGCGAACGGGCGGAACAGCTCACCGGTGACGTCGCCGACGAAGGCGATCGGCAGGAAGACGGCCACCGTGGTGATCGTCGAGGCGGTGATGGCCGAGGCCACTTCGCGCACGGCCCGCAGGATCGACTGCATCTTGTCGGCGTCGCCGACGTAGTGCCGCTTGATGTTCTCGATGACCACGATGGAGTCGTCGACGACGCGTCCGATCGCGATGGTGAGCGCGCCGAGCGTGAGGATGTTGAGCGAGTAGCCGAAGGCCTGGATGCCGATGAAGGTGATCAGGACGCTCGTGGGGATCGAGATCGCCGTGACGAGCGTCGCCCGCACCGAGAGCAGGAAGACGAGGATCACCAGGACCGCGAACACGAGTCCGAGCAGGCCCTCCTTGGCGAGGGTGTCGATCGACTGCTGGATGTAGGGAGCCTGGTCGAAGACGACGGTGAAGGTCGCCCCGTCGAGGCTGTCCTCGAGATCCGGGAGCACGGCCAGGACCCCGCGGGAGACGTCCACGGTGTTGGCCGACGGCAGTTTGGTGACGGCGATCGTCAGCGCGGGCTCGCCGTCGACGCGGGAGATGGTCGTCACCGGGTCTGCCGTCTGCTCCACCGTGGATACGGCGCCGACCGTCACCGCGCCGGCCTCGAACTGCGCCGGGGTGGAGGGCACGAGCGGGAGAGCGGCGATCTCCTCTGCGGAGGTGATCTTCGAGCCCGTCTGCACCGTCAGCGTCTGATCGTCCTCGGTGATCTCCCCGCCGGGGAAGAGCACGCCGTTCTGGTCGAGCGCGTCGCGGATGGCCTGCGGGGTGTAGCCGGCCGCCGCCAGCGCCGCGGGGTCGGGCGTGATCGTGACGCGCTGGCCGACGCCGCCGACGATCTGGGCGGCATTGACACCGTCGACGTCCTCGAGCGCCGGGACGACGGTCGACTCCAGGCGCTCCTGGATCGTCGCCTCGTCGTCGTAGCCGGTCACGGCGAGCTGGATCACCGGGAAGTCGTCGATGCTGGCCGAGAGGACGTTCGGCTCGATGCCCTCCGGCAGCTGGCTCTTGATGCGGTTGATCGCCTGATTGATCTTCTGCTCGGCGGTGGCCAGATCGGTGCCGTAGGTGAAGGACGCCTGGATGATCGATGCGTTCGTCGTGCTCGTCGCCGACGTCGACTCCAGCCCCGGCACCCCCTGGATGGCCGCTTCGATGGGCTCGGACACATCGTTGCTGACGACCTCGGGTGAGGCGCCGGGGTAGGTGGAGACGACGACCAGCTGCGGGAACTCGATCGAGGGGATCAGCTCCTGCTTGAGGCTCGTGAGCGCGAGGCCTCCGAAGACCGCGGCGACGATCGTGATGAGGGCGATGAGCGCACGGTTCTTGAGGCTCAGGACGGCGAGGTTCGACACGGTGGCCTTCACTGTGGTGCAGGTCGGTTGCCCGGCTGATCGCCGGATGAGCGTGCCGCGGCGAACCACGGCGGATACGTGAATGTATCGGCTCTCAGTATCCCACGGCCCGCTCGGGCCAAGAGCCGACCAAGCCCCCGGAAAACCGCGGGAATCGGCGCTAAAGGAGGGCGCCGACGACCAGTCCGGCGCCCGCCGCCATCACTGCGCCGACGAGCGTGCCGGCGGCGTTCAGCCATCCGCGCCGCGCCTCGCCGGAGCGCAGCAGTAGCGTCGACTCGGCCGAAACGGTGCTGAAGGTCGTGTACCCGCCGAGCAGTCCCACGCCGATCACCCACGCCACGTCGTCGCCGACGCGGGTCGCGCCGAGACCCGTGAGCACGCCGAGCGCGAACGAGCCCGTCACGTTGACGACGAAGATGCCCAGCGGGAACCGGGTGGGCTTCGTACCCACCACCAGGATGTCGACGAGGTATCGCAGTCCGGCGCCGATCCCGCCCGCCGCAGCGGCGCCGAAGAACGTCCAGACGCTCACGAGCGCACCGCCGCACCGCCGGCAGGAGGCCGGACCAGGCGCAATCCGAGCGCCGCGGCGGCGAGTCCCAGCAGCACGCTGACCACGGCGAGGGCGATCCCGGCCACCGGCGCGGGGGTCAGCAGCCCCGCGGTCTGCACGGCGAACGCGCTGTACGTGGTGAATCCGCCGAGCACCCCCGTGCCGATGAACGCACGGGTGAGCGGATGCCGCTCGCCCAGGCGACCGATCACCGCACCGAGCAGGAACGAGCCGACGACGTTGACGCCCATGGTCGCGACCGGCAACGCGAAGCCACCCGGGTCCGCGGGGAACGGGAGCAGGAGCAGCTCCCGAAGCGCGACGCCGATCATGCCCCCGGCGACCACCACCCCCAGCATCCGGGCGCGGAAGGAAGGGGGTCGCGACACGCCCTCACCCTAGCGTCAGCCCAGCAGGAGCTTCTGGATCGCCGACTCCGGGGAGACGTTCAGCGCCAGAAGCCGACCGCGCTCGTAGGCGGTGAACACGGCCGGGTCGATGTAGCTGCTGCGGGCGACCGCCGGCGTGTTCCCGAGCGCGTCGGCCGTGGCCCGCACGGCCAGCGTCTCGGCGCGCTTGCGCTCCTTGACCGTGTCGACGGTGCCGATCCGCGCCAGCGTCTCCGCTGCCATGATCGTGCCGCGCAGCGTGCGGAAGTCCTTCGCCGTGAATGCCCCACCGGTCAGCGAGCGCACGTGCGAGTTGACGTCCGCAGGGGTGAGCGGCACCCGGCGACCCCCGCGCCGATAGGACAGCAGGGGCGAACGCGGACGGCCGGCGCCGAGCTCCTCCATCACCGCGGCCAGTTCGGCGTCCTCGATCTCGATGTAGGCGCGCTTGCCGCTCTTGCCGGGGAACGAGAGGGTGATGATCGAGCCGGTGACCGTGGCATCGCGTCGTTGCAGGGTGGTCAGCCCCCGGCTGCCGTGCTGGGCGAGGTAGCGCGCCGAGCCGATGCGGGGCGCCGCCTCGTCGAGCAGCCGGAAGGATGCCGCCAGCACCCGCTCGCGATCCAGGCCCTCGCGCCGGAGGGCGGTGGTGACACGCCCCCGAGCGTGGGGGAGCGCTGCGGCCAGCTCGAGTGCGCGTGAGAACTTGCGGCGGTCCCGACGCTCGCGCCAGCGCGGGTGGTACATGTACTGGCGTCTGCCCGCGTCGTCCACTCCGACGGCTTGGATGTGCGCGCCGGGCTCGACCGAGATCCAGACGTCCTCCCACGCCGGCGGGATTACGAGCTTGCGGATGCGCTCACGGTCGACCTCCGGCGCAGCGGCGCCGCTCGCGTCGACGTAGCGGAATCCACCGCCCGAACGGACGCGGCGGAAACCCGGATCTTCTCCCGGGCGCACCCGGACCAGTCGTGCCACGTCTTCTCTTGTCCTGATGCGTTGGAGGCGGCGCGGGTCAATGCTCGCGCAGCATCGTGATGAGTTCGGACTTGCGTTTGCCGGAGTAGCCCGAGATCCCGAGCTCCTTCGCGCGCGCCCTCAGGCGCGGAACCGTCCAGTCGTCATAGTCGCCGCTCTTCCCGCCGCGGCGGGCGACGGCTTTCTGACCGTCGCGTGCGACGGCGTTGGAAATCCGGGCGGCCTTCTCTTTGGAGGCACCGTCGTCGCGCAGCTCCTCGTGGAGCTCCGGGTTCTTCAGGCTGCTGGACCCGCGTCCTTTCGGCATGGTCTCCTCCTCTGACGTGCTTCGAAGGTACGACCCCCGGCCTCCGGCCCGTAGGGCTTGACACGGCCGGATGGCGTGGGTACTCACCATCGATACCCGCGTCATTCCGCCTATCACCGGCGATCGGGGCCCGTCAAGCCCCTCCCCCCATCACACAGGAGGATGACAGTCTCGTACCCGTGCCCCCGAGGCACCCGGGTCGTGCCAACCTCGCATCCCCGGCGACAGAAGGAGAACACTCCCATGAACCTCGCCCTCATCATCATCATCGTCATCGCCGTGATCCTCGCGATCTTCGGTGGACTCAACTCGGCACTGAGCTGGTTGCTCTGGGTCGCGATCATCGTCGGCGTCATCGCCCTGATCGTGTTCCTCTTCCGAGTGATCAGCGGTAACCGCCGCGCCTGATACGTGCCAGCCGAACCGGCTGGCCGCTCCCCCCGGAGCTCGGATGCCGTGTCCCGACGATTTCGTCGGAACACGGCATCCGTTTTTTGATTCCCGATCTTGCTAGAGGTTCGCCTCCGCGTAGACGCGGAGCGCGTCCCGGACGAACTCCGCCCCGGCGCTGCCCCCGTAATTCGCGCCGAAGCGCTCGTCGGCGACATACATCTCGCCCAGCCCGATGACATATGCCTTCGTGTCGGCGGGCGTTCCCGGAACACCGGCGAGCCACGCGACGTGGCGCTGCGCGAGCGCCGTCGCTTCCGCGCTGTCGGGCGCGACGCCCGCTCGGGCCGCCGCGACCCAGTCGCTCGTCAGGTCGGCCAGGCGCTGCTTCCACGCCGCCTTCTCGTCGGCGCTCATGCCTCGCCACCAGCGATCCCCGTCGGCGTAGGCCTGCCTGCCCCAGCGCTGCTCGACCTCGTCCTTGTACTCGGTGTGGTCGAAGCCTTCGAACATGTCTTCTGCCATGAGTCGTTCACCTCCTCTCAATGCCTCGATGGTCATCTGGACCGACATGATCTGCCGTTCCAGTCGTTCCTGCTCCTGGCGGAGCCACGCCAGGTGCCCAGTCAGGGCGTCCTCCTGCGTCGTGTCCCGCGCGAGCACCTCGCCGATCTGCGGCAGGCCGAGGCCGAGATCGCGCAGCAGGAGGATCCGCTGGAGGCGCACGAGCGCCTCGTGGTCGTAATAGCGGTAGCCGTTGGAGCCGGTCCTCGAGGCCGGAAGCAGCCCGACGTCGCCGTAGTGGCGCAGCGTGCGGCTCGTCGTGCCGGCGATCTTCGCGATCTCCTGGATCGACCAGTCGTCTTGTGTCATGTCGTCGACGTTACAAGTTGACGTTGCGTCAATGTCAACCGGTGAAGTTCCTGAGTTCCGCGCCCGCGCCTTGACCACTCGCGATATATCGTGTCTACTGGACCTCATCGCGATATATCGCGAGTCAGCCCCTCACGAACGGACAGCATCATGACTCTGGAAAAGTGGATCATCCACCCGGGCGAAACCCGCGTCATCGACATCGAATCGGTGCGCAAGCTCAAAGTCGGCCTGGTCGGCGGCCAGATCGACGTCATCGGCCACGACGAACCCGGCGCGCGCATCGAGGTGCACGGCGTCACGATCAAAGACCTTCGCATCGAGGTGACCGGCGACGTCGTCGAGATCGATCACCCGCAGCTGCGCTGGGACAACTTCCTCGAAGTGTTCCGCAACTTCGGCGCCGGTGGTCCGAAGGCCGAGATCAGCGTCGCGGTGCCTCGCGAGGTGGCCCTCACCCTGGGCGTGGTCAGCGCCAGTGCGCTCGTGTCCGGCATCCGTCACGACACGCGTCTGAACACGGTCTCGGGTGACATCATCGTCGACGGCATCGTGGGCGACCTCACGGTCAACGCCGTCTCGGGGGACGTGCAGATCCGCGAGCTCGACGGCTCGCTGAGCGCCAACAGCGTCTCGGGTGATGTGGCAGCCACCGGCAGCCTCCGCAAGGCCACGATCGACACGGTCTCCGGCGCGATGCTCGTCGACTCGGCGGGCGAGGCGCACCAGGTCGCGCTCAACACCGTGAGCGGCAACGCCACCGTGCGCCTCGACGACGGGCGCCCCGCCAATTACGTCGTTCGCAGCGTCAGTGGCCGCGTGCAGGTGGATGGCGTCGTGCGCTCCGGACAGGGTACGGGCCCGACCACGAACTTCTCCGGCTCGGTGGGCGAGCTCAGCGGCTCGTTCGTCGATGTCCGCGCGAACTCCGTCTCGGGCGATGTGACCGTGCTGCGCCGAGCGGGCGCACCCGCTCAGGTTCCGCAGGCAGCCCCGGCGCAGGTTTCGCAGACAGCCGGGTTCGGCGAGTACGCGGCGCCCGCGCAGGACGCGACGCCCGCCCAGACTCCGGATGCCGCGCCTTCGGCCCCTGCCGAGGAGCAGTGGTGATGGCCCCGGTCTTCTCGCACGGCGACCTGCGCCTCTACCTGCTGAGCCTGCTCGATGAGGGGCCGCGGCACGGCTACGACATTATGCAGGCCCTCGCCGACCGCACGGGCGGCACCTACACGCCCAGCGCCGGCACGATCTACCCTCGCCTTGCGAAGCTCGAGGAGGAGGGCCTGGTGACCAAGAGCGTCGACGGCCGCAAGACCGTCTACGAGATCACGGATGCCGGACGCGCCGAGGTCGCCGCGCGTGCGGGCGACCTCGAGGGCATCGAGGCGGGCCTGACCGACTCCGTGCGCCTGATCGCCGACGAGGTGCGCGGCAGCGTGCGTGAGGCGATGAAGAGCCTGCGCGCCGACCTCGCCGCCGCGACCCGCGACGAGCGAGCGACGGCGAATCGGACGCCCACCGGCGATGATCCGCGCACGGCCAGCCGCGAGCAGATGCATCGAGCGGAAGCGGCGATCAACGAGTTCCGCGCGCAGGTGCGCACCGATCTTCGGTCGCACGTCGCGCGCGGGGGCGAACTGGCGGCATCCGTCATCGACGATCTCGCCAAGGCGCTCGACGAGATCGCCCGCGGCATCACCCGCACGCTGCGGGGCTGATTCGCCCCGCGCCTCTTCGCTGAGACGACGACTGCACGTCGAAACCGTGGGGTTCACCCATCGTTTCGACGTGCAGTTGTCGTCTCACGGGCAGGGAAGGCGGGCGGCGTCAGCCCGGCCAGATCTCCTGGTCGTCGGGCACCGGCTCGCCCAACGGGACCACGAGGATGGGCCGCTGCTGGCGATGCGCCAGGCGCGCGGCGACCGAACCGGTGAAGAACTCGCGGATCGACTCGCCGAGCCCGCGCTTGCGGGTGCCGACCACGAGGAGGCGGGCGTCCAGCTGGTCGGCCAGGTGCTTCATCGCCATCGCCGGGTCGCCGACGAGCTGCTTGACGCTCCACTGCACACCGCGTCCTTCGAGGACCGCGGCAGCCTCGGCCTCGACGATCGCGAGGTCGCTCTCGCCGGCGCTCACGTTCAGGTCGATCGGCGCCGAGTGGACGTATCCGTCCGGGTCCTCGTACGTGACGAACCGGGTGACGTCCACGTGCACCACCACCAGCGGTGCCCCGAGAAGTTTCGCGTAGCGTCCGGCTTCCTTCACCACGCGCGTGGGCAATCCGGGAACCGTGCCGACCAGGACCGCACCCCGCAGCTGCGCGGCCTCGGCGTCGCCGACCGGAGTGGACTCAGGGGTCGCGCCCGGGGTTTCGGATGCCTGATCAGCCATGCGTCATCGCCCTTTCCGTGCCGGGTCGGAGCGGTCAGCGACCAGGGGCTCCGTGTTATCCTGAATGCTACTCTTACCGGCCTTCGAGCCGGTTTCGTGAATGCCCGGGTCGACGCGGCGAACAGCCCCGCACCACCCGTTACTCAGAAATGAGGGGGTCTCGCATGGGGCGTGGCCGTCAGAAGGCGAAGCACACCAAGATCGCTCGCGAACTCAAGTCGTACAGCCCGACCGTGAACTACTCCGCGCTGGAGAAGGAACTCGGCCACCCGGACGACGAGCAGTACGTCGACAAATGGGCTGATCAGTACGCCGACGAGTACGAGGACGAGAAGGCCTGAGCGCCGTTCTCGCCTGAATCGAGCCCGCTCGACGTCGGTGAACCCGATCACCAGGCGCCGTGGCGTCGCTCCCATTCGTCCTCGATGGTCGTGCGCCGCGCCACGATGACCCCTGCCGGGATGGCCGCCGCCACGACGGCGCCGAGCACCAGCAGCGGGCCCGTCCACGAGTCGGTCGCGCCGTGCAGCAGCCCGATGCCGACGGGGAACAGCGCGACGATCGCGTAGCCGATGCTCTGCACGAATCCGCTGAGCGCGACGGCGCCCTCGTGCGTGCGGCTGCGCAGCCCGAGCAGGACGAGCGTGAGAGGGAACAGCAGCGGCGCGAGACCCAGCAGTCCCACCCACAGCCATGGGGCGGCCTGCGGCGCCAGCAGCAGGCCGCCGATGCCCGCGAATCCGGTGAGGACGGCGACGCCGAACAGCAGCCGGGTCGCGTGATAGCGGGTGACCAGCAGGGGAACGAGGAGGGATGCCGGCAGCCCCATCGCCGCGAAGAGCGAGAGCAGTGCCCCCGCCACGGCGGGGGTCACCCCGGCCGTGTCCACCAGCAGCTGCGGCAGCCACGCGAACGAGGTGTACGCGAGCGAGCCGGCCACCAGGAAGCCGACCGCGAGCGCCCACGCCAGCGGAAGCCGCCACATGCGCCGGAAGACGCGCGGGTTGGGCGCGGCGATGTCGTCGTCGGACCGTCCTGACTGCACGCGCATCAGCATCACGATCCACGGGATGATCGCGACGGCTGCGAACACCGCCCACATGCTCACCGACACGCGCCAGCTCGAGGCGTCGGCGACCGGGACGGCGATGAGCGGAGGCACGAACGACGCGACGGCCATCGTCGTCGAGTAGATGGTCGTCATCAGACCGATGCGGTCGGGGAAGTAGGTCCGCACGAGCGGAGGAAGCAGGATGTTTCCCACCCCCACGGCGGCGAAGATCACGGACGTGCTGATCAGCAGGCCCGCGGCATCCGTCGCGAATCCCCTCAGCACCATCCCGACCGTTACGACGACGATCGCGATGAGCGTGAGACGCTCCAGTCCCAGCCGGCGCTCGAAGAGCGGGGTCAGGATGCCGAACACGGCGTAGCAGACCGGCGGTGCGGTGCCGATCAAGCCGATGACTGCCGCCGGCATGGCGAAGTCGAGGGCGATGTGGTCGAACAGCGGGGAGAGCGAGGCGACGGCGGAGCGCAGCGAGAAGGCGAACAGGACGATGCCGATGACGGCCAGCGTCCTGCCCCGCCACAGCGGTCGCGCATGGACTCCGGGCGGTGTGGGGGGCACCGGTTCAGCCTAGGGCCCGCGATGTCCCGGCCTGTCGCGCTTGCCGTGCGCACCCCCGAGCGCTGAGATGGGGCAACGGAAAGGGGCCGCGATGCAGCGACCGGAGATGGCGCGACCCGAATTCACCATGGGCATCGAGGAGGAGTACCTCCTGGTCGATCGCGACTCGCGGGCGCTCGGGGTCGCCCCCGAAGGCTTCATCGAGGGCCTGCGGCAGGAGCTGCAGGACCAGGTCAGCCCCGAGTACAAGCAGTGCCAGGTCGAGATCGGCACCAAGGTCTGCGTCTCGGTGGGGGCGGCGCGTGACGACCTGCGCCGCTTGCGCTCCACCATTTCCGCCCACGCCTCCCGGCAGGGGCTCGCGCCGATCGCCGCATCGTGCCACCCGTTCTCGGACTGGAAGACGCAGCACCACACCGACAAGGAGCGCTACCGCGGTCTCGAGCGCGATCTGGCGGGCGTCGCCCGGCGGCTGCTGATCTGCGGCTGCCATGTGCACATCGGCATCGGCGACGACGCAGTGCGCACCGACCTCATGCGCCAGATGCCCTACTTCCTCCCGCACCTGCTGGCCCTGTCCACCTCGTCGCCGTTCTGGCAGGGCGAGGACACGGGGCTCGCCTCGTACCGCATCTCGGTGTTCGACAACCTGCCGCGCACGGGGCTGCCGCCGGACTACCAGAGCTGGGGCGAGCTGCAGCGCTCGGTCGCCGTCCTGGTGGACCTCGGCATCATCGAGGACTCCTCGAAGATCTGGTGGGACATCCGACCCTCGCACCAGTACCCCACCCTCGAGACGCGCATCATGGACGTCTCACCGCGGGCGGAGGACGCGCTCACGCTCGCCGCCGTCACGCAGTGCCTCATGCGGATGCTCTGGCGCCTGCGCACCCGCAACCAGCGCTGGCGCATCTACGACAGGTTCCTGATCGGCGAGAACCGCTGGCGCGCGCAGCGGTACGGGGTCACCGAGGGGCTCATCGACTTCGGTGCGAACACGATCGTGCCGTTCCCTCAGCTCATGGCCGAGCTCGTCGGCATGCTGGGAGAGGACGCCGACGCCCTCGGCTGCCGCGCCGAGGTGGAGCGCGTCCTCACGATCGCCGAGACGGGCACCTCCGCACAGCGCCAGCGCGCGGTCGCGGCGGAAGCGACCGAGGCCGGCGCGGATCAGGATGCCGCCATGACGGCGGTCGTGGACCACCTGATCGAGGAGTATCACCACGACCTCTGAGCCCGATCGCGCCCGGACGGATCAGGACTCCTGCGAGCCCTCGACCCAGGCAAGGTACTCCTCGGTGACCGTGCCGGTGACATACCGGCCGTCGAAGCAGCTCATGTCCAGATCCTCGACGTCGGAGCCCTCCAAGATCGCCGCCTTGAGATCCTCGACCTCCTGGTAGACCATGTAGTCCGCGCCGAGCTCCTTCGCGATCTCGGGGATCGTCCGCCCGTGGGCGACGAGCTCGTGCCGCGAAGGCATGTTGATGCCGTACACGTGCGGGTAGCGCACGGGCGGGGCCGCCGAGGCGAACGTGACGCTCTTGGCTCCGGCATCCCGGGCCATCTGGATGATCTCCTTCGAGGTCGTGCCGCGCACGATCGAGTCGTCGATCAGCAGCACGTTCTTGCCCTTGAACTCGCTGGACATGGCGTTGAGCTTCTGGCGCACGCTCTTCTTGCGGATCGCCTGCCCCGGCATGATGAAGGTCCGGCCGATGTAGCGGTTCTTGTAGAAGCCCTCGCGGTATTCGAGGCCGAGCTTTCGCGCCACCTGCATGGCCGCCGGCCGCGAGGAGTCCGGGATGGGCATGACGACGTCGATCGCACCCATCGGCGTGTACTTGGCGATCGTGTCGGCCAGGCGCTCGCCCAGCCGCAGCCGCGCCTCGTAGACCGAGATGCCGTTCATGATGGAGTCGGGACGGGCCAGGTAGACGTACTCGAACGAGCACGGCACGAGTCTCGGATCGGTCGCGCACTGCTTGGTGTGCAGATGACCCTCGAGGTCGACGAACACCGCTTCCCCTGGCAGCACGTCGCGGACGACTTCGAAGCCGCCGTTCTCGAGCACGAGCGACTCGGAGGTGACGACCCACTCGTAGTGCCCGTCCGCGGCCGGGCGCGTGCCGATGATGAGCGGTCGGATGCCGAACGGATCGCGGAAGGCGAGCAGCCCGTAGCCGGCGATCAGGGCGATCGCGGCGTACGAGCCCTCGACGCGCTCATGAACGCGCGAGACGGCCTGAAAGACCTGCTCGGGGTCCAGTTCGATCCCCGAGATCGAGGACTGCAGCTCGTTCGCGAGCACATTGACCAGCAGTTCGGTGTCGCTGCTGGTGTTCAGGTGCCGGCGGTCGGTGTGGAACAGCTCGTCGGTCAGCTCGCGCGTGTTCGTGAGGTTGCCGTTGTGCACGAGCACGATGCCGTACGGGGCATTGACGTAGAAGGGCTGCGCCTCCTCCTCGTTGGATGCCGTCCCCTTCGTCGCGTAGCGGACATGGCCCAGGCCGATCTCGCCGAGCAGCGCCCGCATGTCTCGCGTGCGGAACGCCTCGCGCACCTGCCCCTTCGCCTTGGCGATGTGGAAGATGCCGTTGGATTCGGCCGTCGCGATGCCGGTCGAATCCTGCCCGCGGTGCTGCAGCAGCAGCAGGGCGTCGTAGATCTCCTGGTTGACCGAGCCCTGCCCGACCATTCCGACGATGCCGCACATGGGATCTAGTTCGCTCCGCCTGTGTTGTAGGTGCCGACCAGGCGTACGGCGCCGCCGTCCACGCCCTTCGCGCCCTGTTCGAAGAGGCCGTCCGGGCGCTCGCCGTCGCGGACGACGCCGACCTGCCAGGCGGCGATGCCGTCCTGCGCCAGGGCTGAGATCGCGGCATCCACCCGATCGGCGGAGATGACCGCGACGAATCCGATGCCGAGGTTCCACGTGCCCTCGGTGCTCAGGAGGTCGAGCTCGCCCATCTCGGCCAGCACGCGGAACACCGGGGGCGGCGACCAGGTCGAGCGGTCCACCTCCACCCAGGCCTGCTGCGGCAGCACGCGGGCGAGGTTGGCCGCGATGCCTCCCCCGGTCACGTGGCTCAGCGCGTGCACGTGATCGGGGATGCCGGAGATCAGGCGCAGGAGCGGCGAGGTGTAGAGCCGCGTGGGCTCGAGAAGGGCCTCTCCCCACGTCGTCCCGAAGTCGGCGGCGTTGTCGCCGTACTGGATGCCGGCCCCGGCCACGATGTGCCGGACGAGCGAATAGCCGTTCGAGTGCAGGCCGCTGCTCGCGAGGGCGATCACGACATCACCGGTGCGGACGCGATCGGCTCCGAGGATGCGGTCGGCCTCGACCACGCCGGTGGCAGCCCCGGCCACGTCGTAGTCGTTGATGCCGAGCAGGCCCGGGTGCTCCGCGGTCTCGCCGCCCACCAGCGCGGTGCCGGTCTCGGCGCAGCCGCGGGCGATGCCCGCGACGATGTCCGCGATGCGCTCGGGGACGACCTTGCCGCAGGCTATGTAGTCGGTCATGAACAGCGGCGTGGCGCCCACGACGACGATGTCATCGACGACCATGCCCACCAGGTCGAGGCCGATCGTGTCGTGCTTGTCGATCGCCTGAGCGATCGCGACCTTCGTGCCGACGCCGTCGGTGCTGGTCGCGAGCAGGGGGCGGGCGTAGGAGCGCAGTGCCGACGCGTCGAAGAGTCCGGCGAATCCGCCGACTCCGCCCAGCACCTCGGGGCCGTGCGTGCGACGCACCGCGGACTTCATCAGCTCCACCGCCAGGTCGCCGGCCGCGGTGTCGACGCCTGCTTCGGAGTAGGGGTTCACGGGCGTGCTTCCCGTCGGGGAAGCGGCGTCGCGGGAGGGTGAGACCACCTCTCCAGCCTACCGGCGGGCGTGGGCAGCGGTTCACGCCCGCGCACATCGCCGCGAGCGTGTGGGGAGCCCCGCCGTAGACTGGTGGGCATGGGCGGCACGGGGGCTCCGGAGTGGCTGATCCGCGAGGACGCGAGTCAGGCGGTCCTGCTCGCCCTCTACCTGCGCCAGGTGCTCGGCATCCGCTCCCCTGACGAGCTTCCGCACCTGCGCGGCATCCCTCCCCGCGTGAACGACCCGCGGGCGAGCGAGCGCGACGAGGAGGCGCAGGCGCTGCTGGAACGCCAGTGGCGCGAGTACTGGGCGATGACCGTCGAGCCCACCGCGCACCCGTCGCCGGTGCCGCTCGAGCTGGTGGACGGCTTCGGCACGCTGGTCGCGCTGCCCGCGGCGGGGTCGGAGGTGCTGCGCACGGCCATCACGCCGTTCGCGGCCGAAGCGCTGGCCTTCTCGCAGTCGGCGCACGAGCGGTACCGCAAGGACTCCGCGGCCAAGCCGGGAGTCTCGTACCGGGCCTACGCGAGCGCCATCGCGGAGCACGAGCGCCAGGTGGGACGGCGCGCGCACTCGTTCGAGCTGAATGTCCAGGTGCTTCCGCTCACCCAGCGGGGCGTGTGGTGGATCGGATCGCTGACGATCGCCGTCACCGACGGCCTTCGCGGCGACGTGGTCGCCTTCGACGCGGCGATCCACCCGATCATCGCCGAGCTCGCGTAGCGCTCAGTCCTCCGCGCGCACGCTCTCGCGGTCGACGACGACGTCGCGCGTGCGCCCCGCGAGCATGCGATCCAGCAGCAGCGCCGTCAGACCGCCCAGCACGACCCCGACCGTGATGCAGATCAGGGCGAGGAACCCGAAGACCTGGCTGGAGGTGTAGACCAGGCCGGTGTTGGGACTCGTGTCACCGGTGCCGTTGAACGCGAAGGTCAGGATCATCGCGACGAGGATGCCCAGGCCCGCTCCGGCGATCAGGAAGACCGAGTACTTCGGCGAGCGCCGCACGCGCAGCGTCTCGATGTGCTCTTCGACCCGGTACTCCACCGGCGAGGACTCCACCGGCGCATCCGCGGCCGCGCGGTCGTCGGGGAAGGAGGGGATGGACATGCCTCCATTCTCGCACTCCGCCGCTGAGCGGGGTCCGAGCCGGGCTCAGGGCCGGACCGGCAGCACGTCGCTGAGATCCGCGCGGATGCCGGAGGCCAGGATGCGACCGGACGAGGCGGCATCCGCCCACCGCTCTTCGCCGGTGGCCAGGGCGATCCACGTCGCAGCATCGGTCTCGACGACGTTCGGCGGAGTACCGCGTGTGTGGCGCGGACCCTCGATCACCTGCACCGCGCCGAACGGCGGGACGCGGACCTCGACCGACCCTCCGGGGGCCTTCTCGCCGAGCAGCTGCAGCAGGTAGCGCACCGAGGTGGCGAGGTCCGTGCGAGCGGGTGCCTCGCCGACCGCCTGCGCCTCCCGCACGGAGGCGAGGGCCCCTCTGCCCTCATCGGTGGTGATTCTGCGCGGCATCCGTCAACGCTACGCCGGGGCGGCGACCCGGCCTACCGGGGACCGGACAGATCGTCGGCGTCGCGCACCCACAGCGGCACGTCGTCCGAGACGGGCGAGTCCAGGTCCATCACCAGCGTGGTCGCGTGCTCGGCGTGCGCCGCACGCGCACGGCGCAGCGACCGGCGATCGAGGATCATCGCCAGCAGTCCCATCAGGAGCAGCCCGACCGCGACGGCGACCGCGGCGTACAGCGCGAAGACCCGGAGGATGCCGCCCGCGCCCGTCGAGACCGGACCGCCGGGTTCGTCCGTGAATGCGGCGACGACGGTGAGGACGGTGGCGACGAGGAGCCCCAGGCCCACGCCGATGCCGAGGAACCTGCCGTAGCGGGGCGAGGAGTGCACGACGACGTCGAGGAACTCCTGGTCGACGACGTGCTCGTCGTCCGAGTTCCCGCCGACGGTGCCGCCGCGCGTGGCTTCCATGTGCCCATTGTCCCACCGCGGCACCCGCGCAGGGCGGTCGGGTCAGGGGGCGATCGCTAGGCTGAGCGGGTGAGAATCCTGGTCCTCGGCTCGGGCGCGCGCGAGCACGCCATCATCCTCGCCCTGCGCTCGGAGGACGCCGCGCACGACATCTTCGCCGCACCGGGAAACGCCGGCATCTCCCGCGCGGCGAGCATCGTCGAGCTGGACCCGAACGACCCGGCTGCGGTCACCGGGTTCGCGAACGGGAACGCGATCGACCTCGTCGTGATCGGCCCGGAAGCGCCGCTGGTGGCCGGCGTCGCCGACGCGCTGCGGGAGCACGGCATCCCCGTGTTCGGCCCCGGCCGGGCGGCGGCTCAGCTCGAGGGCTCGAAGACCTTCGCCAAGCGGATCATGGATGCCGCGGGTGTTCCGACCGGCCGTGCGGTGCGCGCGACCACGCCCGCCGACGTCGCCGCTGCATTGGATGCTCTCGGGGCGCCGTACGTCGTGAAGGCCGACGGCCTGGCGGCGGGCAAGGGGGTGCTCGTCACCGACGACCGTGCCGCCGCGCTCGCGCACGCCGAGGCGTACCTCGCGGCCGGCGCGATCCTCGTGGAGGAGTTCCTGTCCGGCCCCGAGGTGTCGCTGTTCTTCCTGAGCGACGGCGACCGGGTGCTGCCGCTGAGCCCCGCGCAGGACTTCAAGCGCCTGGGCGACGGCGACTCCGGGCCGAACACCGGCGGCATGGGCGCCTACTCGCCGCTGCCCTGGCTCGCCGAGCCGTTCGGCGGCGAACAGGCGTTCGTCGACCTGGTGACGCGCGAGATCGCCGAGCCGGTCATCCGGCAGCTCGACGCGGAAGGCACCCCGTTCATCGGCCTGCTGTACGCCGGCCTCATCCTCACCCCCCAGGGCGTCAAGGTCATCGAGTTCAACGCCCGCTTCGGCGATCCCGAGACCCAGGTGGTGCTGCCGAGGCTGCAGGACCCGCTCTCGCAGCTGCTGCTGGCCGCGGCATCCGGCACCCTCGAAGATCACCCCCGGCCGGCGTTCGCCGAAGCGGTCGCGGTCACCGTCGTGCTCGCGAGCGAGGGATACCCCGCCGCGCCGGTCACGGGTCGCTCGATCACCGGGTTGGATGCGGCTGCCGCGGTCGCCGGTGTTCACCTGGCCCACGCCGCGACGGCGTGGGAGGGCGACGCGCTCGTCGCGACCGGCGGGCGGGTGCTCAACGTCGTCGGCCTCGGGACGACCTTCGCTCAGGCGCGGGAGCGGACCTATCGCGCGCTCGCCGAGATCGGCCTGCCGGGCGGCCAGTACCGCACGGACATCGCCGCGCGCGTCGTGGAGGTCTGAGCGTGAGCGAAGCAGGACGAGGCGTTCCCGGAAGGTTCGCGCGAGATGGCGGCCGCAACCGGTTCACGGCGCGGCGTGCCACCGTGCTGCGCGTGGAGCGGGTGGCGCCGCCCATGGTGCGCGTGACGGTGTCGGGCGCGGACTTCACGGACTTCACCAGCACCGGCCCGGCCGATCACGTGCGCGTGTTCTTCCCGGATGCCGCGACCGGCGACCTGGTCGCACCCACTCCCGTCGGGCCGGGGGAAGACGGCATCATCCGCCCGGACGGCCCCGCGATCTCGCGCGACTTCACGCCGCTTCCGCGCACGGTCGAGGGCGGCATCGAGATCGATCTGGACTTCTTCGTGCACGCCGACCCCGGACCGGCCTCGTCGTGGGCCGCCTCCGCTCGTCCCGGGAACGACATCGTGATCCTCGGCCCGCGCGGATCGCGCCGCGCGCCCCAGGACATCGACGGACTCCTGCTGATCTGCGATGAAACCTCCCTCCCCTCCGCGAGCCGCTGGGTGCGGGAGGTGCCGCCGGGTACCCCGGTCCAGGTCATCGCCACCGTGACCGGGGACGCTCGGTGGGTCGCCGACTATCTCGGCGCTCTGCCGGGAGTCTCGGTGCTCACGGTCGCTCCCGACGGGTCGGGCGCCGCAGTCCTGGACGCGCTTGCCAGGCTGGCGCCGATCGGAGAGGGCACGTTCGTCTGGGCGGCGGGCGAAGCCGCGAGCCTCGTTCCGGTGCGGCGGCACCTGCGGCGCACGCTCGGACTTTCCGCAGCGCAGGCGCAGGTCAGCGGCTACTGGCGCCGCGGTGTCGAGGCCTTCGATCACCACGCGCCGATCGATCCGTTCGACCCCGACGAGTGACGAGCACCTGAGGTTCAGTCGGCCGCGCGCCGGCCCTCCTCGGCCGCCGCCTCGGCGGCGAGCTTCTCGTTCGCCGCGTGCCACTCCTTCTCGCCCGATGCCTTCGTGCGGCGCAGGAACAGCACCGCCACGACTCCGAGCAGCAGCACGGATGCCGGCAGCAGGATCGCCTGAGCCATCGCCGTGGAGAAGCCGTCGACGACGAACGCCGGCAGCGTTCCCCCGCCGAATCCGCCCGTCGCCTCGGACGCACCCGGAAGATTCGCCTCGAGGCGGCTCTGCATGAACGCGGCGATCGCGGCGGAGCCGATCACCGACCCGACGGTGCGCGTGGTGTTGTAGATGCCCGCACCCGCACCCGCCTGACTCATCGGAAGGTTCCGTGTCGCGGTCGTGGCCAGGGGCCCCCACATCCCCGCGTTCCCGATGCCCATGAGAGCCGACGGCATCAGGAACATCCAGATGGGGGTGTCGGCGTTCATGAGCGTCGAGTACCAGAGCAGCGAACCCGAGACCATGAGCAGGCCGGGAACGAGCAGCAGTCGCGGATCGACGCGGTCCAGCAGCCGGCCGGCGAACGGTGAGAGGATGCCGGTGAGCAGGGCCATCGGCACCAGCAGCAGCGCCGCCTGCGTCGGCGTCAGGCCGCGCGCGAGCTGGATGAAGAACATGAGCGGCAGCGACATGCTCGTCACGGTGAACCCGACCGTCGCGATCGCGAAGTTCGAGACGCCGAAGTTGCGGTCCTTGAACAGCTCGAGCGGCACGAGCGGCTCGTTCTTCGTGCGCGCCTGCGTCCAGATGAAGATGCCCATCACGATCACACCCGCGATGATCAGCATCCATACGGTGATGGGTCCCCAGATGACGCCCCAGTCGTAGTGCTCGCCCTCCTGCAGTCCGAACACGATCAGGAACAGGCCGACCGCGCTGAGGATCACGCCGGGGATGTCGAACCGGTGCGCGTGCGTCGGCAGGTTCGGCACGAAGATCCACGCCATCACGAACGCGACGATGCCGACGGGCACGTTGATGAAGAAGATCCACTCCCACCCCAGGCCGTCCACGAGCAGTCCGCCCGCCAGCGGACCCACCAGGGTTGCGACACCGGCCGTGGCGCCCCACAGACCCATCGCCGCTCCGCGTCGGTCGGGCGGAAACGTCCGGGTGATGACCGCCATCGTCTGCGGGGTCATCAGTGCGGCACCGAGGCCCTGCACCGCCCGGGCGAGGATCAGCATCTCGAGCGTCCCCGAGAAGCCGCACAGGAGCGACGCGAGGGTGAAGATCACCAGACCCACCAAGTAGATGCGCTTGGGTCCGAAGCGGTCGCCGAGGCGGCCGGTGATCAGCAGCGGTACGGCGTACGCCAGCAGATAGGCGCTGGTGACCCAGACCACGTTGTCGAGATTGTTCGTGTCCGGATCCAGCGCGGCCTTGATGGCGGGATTGGCGACCGAGACGATCGTGGTGTCGACCAGGATCATGAAGAACCCGATCACCAGCGCCCAGAGGGCCGCCCACGGGCTGCGACCGGAGCCGGTCGGGGTGGATGCCGCGCGTGCGGTCGCGCGGGTCGCGTTCTCGGTCATGATCTCTGAGCCTCTCGGAGGGCGAAGAGCCGGTGGAGGCTCTCCTCGGGGATGTCGGCGATGCCCCAGGGCATCGGGTCGTCGGTGAGCCGGGCGCGGAGTCGATCCAGCCAGGCGATCTCGGCGTCGAGCAGGGACGCTTCGCGATCCACTTCGACCAGGTACTGCTGCGGCACGCCCCGCCGGTCGGCTTCGGCGAGACCGCGCGTGTGCATCTCCAGCTGGGCGGCCAGCGCCGCACGACGGACGGCGAGCAGCTCGGCGACCTCTTCCCGCGGAAGATTGTGCGCCTCAGCCAGCGCGACGCGGAACTCGGAGGGCCGATCGGTGCGCGGCAGCTCCCTGCGCACCCAGTCGACGACGACGTCACGGCCGCTGTCGGTCAGGGTGTACGTCGTCCGCTCCGGCCGGTTGCCCTCGCGATCGACACCGACCTCGGCGAGCAGTCCCGCCCGCTCCAGTCGCGAGACGGTGTGATAGAAGGTTCCGTTCTGGATCGTCACGAGCCGGTCGTCGCGGCGGGCGCGCATCAGGCGCATCATCTCGTACGGGTGCATGTCGCCTTCGCGCAGCAGCGCGAGCACCATCACGCCGAGGGGCGTGAGCCTCGTGCTGGGGTCGCCTGACATGAATGCTCCGTCTTGATTAGTCCAGATGGACTATAGCCCATGTCGGGCGCGGTCTGTAGCGTGTCGACATGATCACCGGAATCCACACGCTGGTCTACAGCGACGATCCGCCCGCGACGCGGGCGTTCTTCCGCGACGTCATCGGCTGGGATTTCATCGAGACATCGCCCGGCTGGCTCATCTTCGCCACCGGCCCGAGCGAGGGCGGTGTCCACCCGCGCACCTGGCCGGGGCAGGAGTCGCCCTCCGAGCAGCGGCACGAGGTCTCCCTCATGTGCGATGACCTCGACAGCACGCTCGAGGTGCTTCGTGAGCGAGGCGCGCAGTTCGACGGCGAGCCCTGGGAACGCGAGTACGGGCGGGGGCTGGACATCGCGGTGCCGGGCATCGGTCGGCTCATGCTCTACCAGCCCGCGTACGCACCCGCGTGGACGGCGGCGACGTGAAGGATGCGCTGGAGCAAGCGCACGCGATCTTCGACCCGATCGCCGCCCGGCTGCTCGAGCGACCAGAGGTCGACATCGGCGCGATGTTCGGCAGCGAGGGGCTGCGGGTGCGGGGCAAGGTCTTCGCGTTCGTCGGTCACCTGGGCGGACTCGTCGTCAAGCTGCCCGAGGCTCGGGTCACCGAGCTCGCCGAGCAGGGTGTCGCCGCGCGCATGATCATGCGCGATCGCCCCATGCGCGAGTGGGCGACCGTGAGCGTTGAGGCCGGCCCGCAGCGCTGGGACGACCTGATCAGCGAGGCCTTGGCCTACCTGGACGAGATCACGCCGTGAGCGCCCTCCGGGGATAATGAGCGGGTGACCTCTCCTGCGAACCTGCCCGGCTGGCGCCATGTCTATTCGGGGAAGGTGCGCGATCTCTACGTGCCGGAGGACCTGCCGGCTGACACGCGGGCAGAGCGCATGCTCGTCGTTGCGAGCGACCGGGTCAGCGCGTTCGACCATGTGCTCGAGCCCGGCATCCCCGACAAGGGCGTCCTGCTGACCACTCTGAGTCTGTGGTGGTTCGATCGGCTGGCGACGGGCGCAGGGGCGGAGCGCGGCATCCCGAATCACCTGCTCGCCGACCACGTGCTCGACGGCGACGGTGCCCGCGAAGTGATCCCTGCGGAGGTCGCCGGCCGGGCCATGCTCGTCAGGGGACTGTCGATGCAGCCCATCGAGTGCGTCGTGCGCGGGTACCTCACCGGGTCGGGATGGGCGGAGTACGAGGCCGGCGGCACCGTGTGCGGTATCGCGCTGCCGCCGGGGCTGCGCAACGGAGACCGGTTGCCGCAGCCGATCTTCACTCCCGCGTTCAAGGCGCCGATGGGCGAGCACGACGAGAACATCTCGTACGAGCGCATGGTCCAGATCGTGGGAGCCGACCTCGCGGCGCGACTGCGCGACCTCTCGCTGGAGATCTACCGCCGCGCGGCGGGCATCGCCGAGGTGCGGGGCCTGATCCTCGCGGATACGAAGTTCGAGTTCGGGTTGGATGACGCCGGGGTTCTGACGCTGGCCGACGAGGTGCTCACGAGTGATTCGTCGCGGTACTGGGATGCCGCCGCCTGGCAGGCCGGCTCGACGCCGTCCGAGCGGATGGCGAGTTTCGACAAGCAGATCGTGCGCGACTGGCTGGCGGCGAACTGGGACAGGACCGGCACCCCTCCGGCGCTGCCCGCCGATATCGTCGCCCGGACCGCCGCGCGGTATCGCGAGCTGCTGGCGCGCCTGACCGCGTAGAGCGGTCCGGAATGGACGGCCGCCACGGAGCGTTGTATATCCACATGAATGAATTGCTCACCGCGCAGGGCGACCGACTCGCTGCCGACACGTCGATGGGCGCCGTGACGCTCCTGGTCGGCGACCTCGACGCGATGACGCGCTACTACCGCGACGTGGTGACCCTCGACGTGCTGGGGTCCGAGGGTGACGCGGTGACGCTCGGCCGCGCCGGTCGGGCGATCGTGATCCTGCGGCACGAGCCGGCGCTGCGCCATGCTGCCGCGGGATCCGCCGGACTGTTCCACACCGCCATCCTGTTCGAGACGCAGGCCGCGTTGGCGGCAGCGCTGTACTCCGTGGCCCGCCATGCCCCGGGCACGTTCACCGGCTCAGCCGATCACCTCGTGAGCCAGGCGTTCTACTTCACCGACCCCGAGGGCAACGGCATCGAGCTGTACTGGGACCGTGCCCGCACCGACTGGTCGTGGGTGCATGGCCGGGTCGAGATGGCGACCCTGTACCTCGACCCGAACGGCTTCCTCGCCGAACACCTCTCCGAAGAGGGCGCCGCCGCCGCGACGGCGATGCAGCCGGCATCCATCGGGCACGTGCATCTGTCCGTGGGCGATGTGGCCACCGCACGCGCCTTCTACGTCGGGGCCCTCGGGTTCGACGAGACGGCGGGTCTCGGCGATCAGGCGGTGTTCGTCAGCGCCGGCGGCTACCACCACCACATGGCGATGAACGTGTGGAACTCCCGCGGGGCCGGACCCCGGATGCCGGCGCTCGGGCTCGGGAGGGTCGACCTGGCCCTTCCCGACGACGACGCGCTCGGCGCGCTGGGCGAGCGTCTGCGCGACCACGGGTTCGCCGTGCGCGATGACGGCAGGACGCTGTCCTTCGCCGACCCCTGGGCGAACGAGATCCTCGCGACGGCAGCGTAACGCGACCAGCCGGAGTCTCGGGCTCAGGCGCTGCCCCGTACGACGAGTTCGGTATCCAGCACCGTCACGTGACGCGGCTTGCCGCCGGCGAGCAGTTCGAGCAGGATCTCGGCCATCTTCTCGCCCTGGGCGAACGAGGGCTGACGCATGGTGGTGAGCTGCGGCGAGACGGAGGTCGCGACCGGTGAATCGTCGAAGCCGACGATCGCGATGTCATCGGGAACGCGGATGCCCGCGCGAGCGAGCACGGCGAGCGCGCCGCGGGCCATCAGGTCGCTCGCGATCACGACGGCCTCCGGCCGGGTGCCGCTCTCGAGGATCCGCGACATGGCGGCCGCGCCGCCGTCGGCCGTGAAGTTCCCGTCCTCGACCGGTCCCGGCTCGAGACCGGCCGCCGCCATCGCCTGGTGGTACCCCTGCAGGCGGTCGATGCCGGCGGGCATCGTGAGCGGTCCGGTGATCGTGGCGATGCTGCGATGACCGCGCTCGATGAGGAAGTCGGTCGCCTCGCGTCCGCCGCGGACGTTGTCGACATCGACGTAGTAGTCGCGCTCCCGTTCGCGCACCGGGCGACCGCCGTAGACGACGGGCACCGCTGCGGCGATCTTGTCTATGAAGAGGTCGCTGGTGTGGTGGGAGACGATGATGGCGCCGTCCACGCTGCCGCTGCGGACGTAGCTCGTCGTCTTGTCGCCGGGGTCGTCGCTGGCGATGAAGAGGTTCAGCACGTAGTCCGACCGGCTGATGCGGGCGTTGATGCCCGAGACGATCGCGGCGAAGAACGGGTCGCCGAAGAAGCGTGTGGTGTCCTCGGGCACGACCAGTGCGATCGCGTGCGTCTGGCGGCTGGCGAGAGAACGCGCAGCGCGATTGGGCACGTAGTTGAGATCGGCGATCGCGCGCTTGACGGATTCGAGCGCGGTCGGGCTGACCGCGGTCGAACCGTTGACCACCCGCGAGACCGTCGATCGGGACACGCCGGCGGCGGCCGCGACCTCTTCGATCGTGACGACCTCGCCGATCGTGTGGCTGCGCGTATCGCTGACCATGCCGTGCCTTTCGCGGGTGCTACGACCCGGTTGCGTCCGCTTCGGCGGTGTCGTCGAGCTCGCGTGCCGCGATGATGCGCGCATACTCCCGGCCGCTGTCCTTGACGGAGCGCTCCTGCGTTCGATAGTCGACTCGCACAATACCGAATCGCTTCTCGTAGCCCCACGCCCACTCGAAGTTATCGAGCAGGGACCAGTAGAAGTACCCGCGCACGTCGACGCCGGCATCCACCGCGTCCAGGATCGCGCCCAGATGCTCCCGCACGAAATCGACGCGATCCGCGTCGTGCACGCGCGTGACGCCGTCCTCGATCACGGGCTCGTCGTCGTAGGCGGCGCCGTTCTCCGTGACGAAGAGCGACGTGCCCGCCGGGGCGGCGTAGTCCTCGGACACCCGTACCAGCAGGCGGGTCAGCCCCTCGGGCTGCACCTCCCAGTGCATGGGGGTGCGCGGCAGCCCGCGCTCGTGCCAGAAGATGCCCTCCGACGACGGGAACGGCGACTCGCCTCGGCGGTCGGTCGGCGCGTCTCCGCCGATCGGAGGCACGGCGGGCGCATGGCCGCCGACGAACTCGCCGTGGTAGTAGTTGACGCCGAGCGTGTCGATCGGCGTCGAGATCACGTCGAGATCGCCGGGCTGGATCGCCGCACGCAGAGCGTCGTCGGCGATCTCGTCGAAGATGTCCTGCGGGTAGGAGCCGCGGAAGATCGGGTCGAGGAACCAGCGGTTGAACTGCCCGTCGATCCGGCGCGCGGCATCCAGATCGGCCGGATCGGTCGGATCCACCGGGTCGGCGACCGTGAGGTTCAGCGTGATCCCGAGGTTGAGCGACGAGTCCCGGGCGCGCAGCTCCCGAACCGCCTGGCCGTGGCCGAGCAGGAGATGGTGAGCGGCCAGCATCCCTTCGCTCCTGCTGTAGTGCCCCGGGGCGTGCAGGCCCGCGGTGTAGCTGAGGAAGGACGAGCACCACGGCTCGTTGAGCGTCGTCCACACGTTCACCCGGTCGCCGAGCGCGTCGTGCATGTCCAGGGCGTACTCGGTGAACCGGTCGGCCGTGTCCCGCACCGTCCAGCCCCCGCGGTCCTGAAGCGCCTGGGGGAGGTCCCAGTGATACAGGGTCAGCCAGGGGAGGATGCCGGCATCCAGCAGCTCGTCGACGAGGCGCTTGTAGAAGTCGACGCCTTCGGGGTTGAGTGCGCCGCCGTCCGGACGCACGCGCGACCACGACGTCGAGAAGCGGTACGTCTGCAGCCCCATCGACCTCATCAGGGCGACGTCGTCGCGGTACAGGTGATAGTGGTCGCAGGCCACGTCGCCGTTCTCGGCGTTGATGACGGCGCCCGGCTCACGGCTGAACGCGTCCCAGATCGAGTCGCGACGACCGCCCTCGAGGGCGGCGCCCTCGATCTGATACGCAGCCGTGGCTGCGCCGAACAGGAAGTTCGAGGGGAAGGGTCGCCCCCGGTTCTCACGTGCGGGGACGGAGAACTCTCTGACGTCGGTGGTCATCTCAGCCCTTCACCGCCCCGGCCATGATGCCGCTGACCAGCTGCTTGCCGGCGAAGGCGAACAGGATCAGGAGCGGGATCGTGGCCAGCAGCACGCCGGCAAGGACGATCGAGTAGTCCACGAAGTAGTTCGACTGCAGGAGCGAGAGTGCCACCGGCAGCGTCGGGCTCTGCCGATCGAGCACGATGAACGGCCAGAAGAACTGGTTCCACGCGCCGACGAAGGTGAACAGGAACAGCATCGCCGCCGCCGGACGCGCCGCCACGACGCCGATCGTCCAGAAGGTGCGGATCTGCGTCGCGCCGTCGACCCGTGCGGCCTCGATGAGCTCGTCGGGCACCGACTGGCTCAGGTACTGGGTCATCCAGAACACCCCGAACGCGCTGGTCAGCGCCGGCACGATGACCGCGCCGATGTTGCCGGTCCAGCCCAGGTCGGAGAACAGAATGTACAGCGGGACGACGCCCAGCTGCATCGGCACGGCCATCGTGGCCACGACGAAGGCGAGCAGCCACTTGCCGCCGCGGAACTTGAGCTTGGCGAACGCCCATCCGGCCAGCGTCGAGAAGACCACGACGGATGCGGCGATCACGGCCGAGCTGAAGATCGAGTTCCACAGCGCCAGCCAGAAGTTCACGGCCGGGTCGTTGATCACCGAGAGTGCGTTCGCGATGAAGTTGCTGCCCGGGATCCACGACATGTTCGGGTCGTTGATCGTCGAGGCCGTGCCCGAGCCGATCAGGAAGGACCAGTAGTAGGGGAAGATCGCCGAGACGGCGACGACCCCGAGGCCGATGTAGACCCACGTGCTCGCACGGACTCCCCGGATGCGGGTGGTCCGCTCGTTGCGCCGTCGCTCGCGGGCGTTCGGGACGTTCTCCTCGATGATCGCGAGGGGCGGTGTGCTGATGGCGCTCATCGCCGGATTCCCTTCCGTCGGCGCGGCGATATCTCGCCCCGCCCGCCTTCGTCGCGGACGAGGCGACGGGTGATGAACAGGTTGATCAGGCCGATCACGATGATGATCAGGAACAGGATCCACGCCAGCGCGGCGGCGCGACCGAAGTTGAACTCGCCCCAGCCGATGTTGTACAGGTACAGCGTGATCGTGAGCCACTGCTGCGCCGCGCCGCCCTGGCCGGTGTTGTCGTACATGCGCGGCTCGTCGAAGATCTGCAGGCCGCCGATCGTCGAGGTGATGATCACGAAGATCAGCGTCGGCTTGAGCGAAGGAAGCGTGATGCTCCAGAACTGGCGGAAGGCGTTCGCGCCGTCGACGGTCGCCGCTTCGTAGTACTCGCGGGGAACCGCCTGCATCGCGGCGAGGAGAATGAGCGCGTTGTAGCCGGTCCAGCGGAAGTTGACCATCGTCGCGATCGCGATGTGGCTCCAGAACGGGTCCTTGTGCCACGGGATCGGGTTGATGCCGAGGCTGCCGAGGACGTTGTTCACGAGACCGTGGTTGTCGCCGAACATGTTGCTGAAGATCAGCGCGACGGCGACCGGCGCCATGACGAAGGGGAGCAGGACGCTCATGCGCCAGAACGTCTTGGCGCGGATGTTGCGGTCGAGCATCGCCGCGATGAAGATCGCCAGCACCAGCTGCGGGATCGTGGAGAGCAGGAAGATGCTGAAGGTGTTGCGCAGCGCGGTCCAGAAGGCTGCCTGGTTCAGGATCCAGATGTACTGATCCAGGCCGACGAACGTGCCGGAGTTTCGGACGAGGTCCCAGTCCTGGAACGAGATGATCGCGGTGAACACGATCGGGAAGAGCCCGACGATCGCGAACAGGATGAAGAACGGGGAGATGTACAGGTAGGGCGAGAGCTTGAGGTCCCAGCGGCTCACCCGGTGGCTGAACGAGAGGACGCGGGGCGTCTTCTCCGGGCGGGGTTCCGGCGATGCCGGGGCCGCCGGGGGGCGGCGGGTGTCGGTCGCGGTCACGTGGGGGCCTCCGTATCGGCGGTGATGAGCGGGGGAACGAGTGCGGGCCGCGGCACTGCGAACAGGGTCGCGGCCCGCACTCGATCAGGTCATCAGAAGGCTTCGACCTCTGCGACGTAGGTGTCCCACGAGGTGGCCTGGTCTTCGACACCGTCGAACACGCGGGTCACGGCATCCTGGAGCGCCTGGTGGTACTTGAAGTAGTCCGCGTCCTTATAGGGAACGACGGTGACGGCCTCGGCGCGATCGGCGAAGATCGATCCGGTCGGTGCGTCGTTGAAGTACGGGTTCACGAAGTCCGTGAGCGTCGGGTCTTCATACGCAGCCGTCTGGCTCGGGAACGTGCCGGCCTCGACGAACGCCTTGACCTGCTGCTCGGGGGCGGTCAGCCAATCGGCCAGCTCCTGAGCCGCAGCGACGTTGGCGCCGTTGGCGGGAACGGTCAGGTACGAGCCGCCCCAGTTGCCGCCGCCGTTCGGGAAGACGTTGGCGACCTCCCAGCCGGTGACGTCGGGTGCGTTGCCGCTGATGACGCCGAGCATCCAGCCCGGGCACAGCATGGCGGCGAACTCGCCGTTCGTCATCGAGGCGTTCCAGTCGTCGCTCCACTGACCGGCGTACGCCGCGTTGGGGACGGCCCGCTCGACGACCGAGTTGTAGGCGTCCTCGAGCTCGGTATTCGACGTGGCGATGACCTTGCCGTCGGGCTCGGTGTAGGTGTACTCCATCTGGTTCACGATGCCCTGGAGCACCGAGTTGGCGGAGTCGATCATCGGCTTGCCGGTGGCGGCCTTGTACTTGTCGGCCACGTCGTAGAAGTTGTTCCAGTCGCCGTCGAACAGCGCAGCGACCTCGTCCGGGGTGGACGGCAGGCCGGCGGCGGTGAACAGGTCGGCGCGGTAGCAGATGGCCTGGGGTCCGATGTCGGTGCCGTAGCCGATCAGGTTGCCGTCGGCGTCGGTCGCGGCGGCTTCCTTCCAGTCGAGCCAGCGGCCCTTGAGGTCGTCGGGAACCGGAGCGAGCAGGTCGGAGTACTGCAGGCCCTCGGCCAGCCAGTCGATCTCGACGGCCTCGATGTCGGCCAGGCCTTCCTTGCCGAGCTTCTGGAAGTAGTTGGCGCGGGCGTCGCCGGACTCGGCGGCCTTGTTGTGGACGATCGTCACGTTCGGGTGCTCGTCCATGTATTCCTGGAGGAGCTCATCGGTGTAGCCGAAGTTGTTGAACGTCGCGATCGTGAGGGTGATGTCCTCGTTCGGGTCGGCAGACGGGGTCGAACCGCTGCCGCCGGCGCAGCCGGCGAGCACGATGGCGGAAGCCGAGATAGCGGCGACGGCCATGGCGCCCCTGCGGAAGGCACGTGAGTTCACTGTCACTCCTTTGTGTTGTCAGGGTGTTGCATGTGTTGTGGTGGAGGTTCGAACCGGGTGCCCGTACCCCTGGTGCCGTGGGAGCGTTCCCACCGGACGAGAGTTCACGTTATGGTACCGCTCCCACGAAGTCAAGGGAGCGCTCCCACGGGGATGATCACGGTTGGGTCACGGCTGTTGCTGCGCCGGCGAAAGGGCCGGTGGATGCCGCGGCCGTAGACTGGGTGCATACGCCCGCCCGCGACACTCGGAGCCCTCATGCCCACCATCGTCGTCGACGTCATGCCCAAAGCCGAACTCCTGGATCCCCAGGGCAAGGCCGTGTCGGGCGCCCTCACGCGACTCGGCGTCTCGGACTTCAGCTCCGTCCGCATCGGAAAGCGCTTCGAGCTGACCGTCGAGGGCGAGGTCGGCGAGGACGTCCTGGCCAGGGCGCGGGAGATCGCCGATGAGATCCTGTCCAACTCGGTCATCGAGGACGTCGTGGGCATCGAGGTCGTTCAGTGACGGTCTCGACGCCGCGCATCGGAGTCATCACCTTCCCCGGTTCCCTCGATGACCGTGACGCGCAGCGCGCCATCCGCATCGCCGGTGCCGAGCCGGTCGCCCTGTGGCACGGCTCGCACGACCTCGAGGGCGTCGACGCCCTGGTGCTGCCCGGCGGGTTCAGTTACGGCGACTACCTCCGCGCCGGCGCGATCGCCGCGCTCGCCCCGATCATGGCCGAGGTGAAGGATGCCGCCGCTGCGGGCATGCCGGTGCTCGGCATCTGCAACGGCTTCCAGATGCTCGTCGAGGCGCAGCTGCTGCCGGGCGGGCTCATCCGCAACGCGCACCAGCAGTTCGTGCGCCGCGACCAGCGCCTGCGCGTGGAGAACGCCTCGACCGCCTGGACCTCGGAGTTCGCCGACGGACAGGAGATCGTCATCCCGCTCAAGAACGCCGACGGCGGGTACATCGCCTCGGAGTCAGAGCTGGACCGCCTGGAGGGCGAGGGGCTCGTCGCGTTCCGCTACGTCGGGGTCAACCCGAACGGGTCGCTGCGTGACATCGCGGGCCTGGCGAACGAGCGCGGCAATGTGGTCGGCCTGATGCCGCACCCGGAGCATGCGGTCGAAGCGGGCTTCGGCCCCAACACCCCGGCCGCCATGCGCTCGGGGCTGGACGGCGTGCCGTTCTTCACTTCGGCGATCGCGGCCGTGGTGCACGCAGCGGCCTGAGCCGCGGCATCCACTCGTCGTCGTCTCCAGTGGGAAAGCGGATCAGACCGTTCCTGCCGGAGGCCAGACGCCGATGATCAGGGCCATGATCAGCACCGTGACCAGCTCGTGCGCGATGTTGAGCACGGTGAGCGAGGTCGGCCGCCCCTCGAAGGCGTCGTGGGTGATGAAGCGGGCTGCGGTGAAACCCGCCCAGAGGGCGACCGCGGTCGCGATCGCGGTCCACAGGTAGCCGCTGCCGTAGAAGTGCCATGCGATCGCGGTCGACCCGGCCAGCACCCACGCCGTCACGAAGCTCACCAGCACGGTGACGATGATCGCCACCGTCGCGCTGGCCGCCGGCCGGTCCATGTCGACCTTCGCCAGCCTCGCCCAGCGCGTGCCGAAGACCTTCGGCGTGTACCAGATCGTGCCCACCAGCATGCTGGACGCCGTCGCCAGGAGCACCGCCCAGTAATTGATCTCGGGAACCATGAAAGCCTCCTCCGCGCGACCCCGCTCGCGCCGACAGTATCGCCGGACGCGGCCGCCCGGACGCAAGCGCGCCGCGCGCGGGTAGCGTGGAAGAGGTGAGCCCACAGCGCCCTTCGATCGTCGTGTCCGTTCCCACCGAGGAGCTGCTGCACGCGCTGCAACCCGTGCCGGCGGGCGCGGAGGTGCTCGTGTGGGACATGACCACTCCCCCGCCGCGGGAGCGGTTCGACATCGTGGTGCCGCCGTACATGTCCCTGAGAGCGGTCATGGAGCAGCTGTCCCAGGTGGACGCGCGGCTCGTGCAGAGCCAGTCGATCGGCTACGAGGGCATCGCGGAGCAGCTGCCCCCCGGGAACGTCTTCGCGAACGCCGCGTCGGTGCACGAGGCCTCGACCGCGGAGCTCGCGGTCGCCCTCACCCTGGCCTCGCAGCGGCACCTGCCGACGTTCGTGCGGGCGCAGGACGAGGGCCGGTGGGCCTCGGAGTTCGCCGAGAGCCTGGCCGATCGCCGTGTCCTGCTTCTCGGGTACGGCGGGGTCGGCAAAGCCGTCGCGGCGCGGCTGGCCGGCTTCGAGGTCGAACTCACGGTCGTCGCCTCACGGGCGCGGTTCGAGGACGGCGTCTCGGTGCACGGAGTCGAACGGCTGCACGAGCTGCTGGAAACGGCCGAGATCGTGATCGTGACCCTGCCCGGCGGACCGGAGACCCGCCACATCATCGACGCCGCCGCCCTGGCCGCCCTTCCCGACGGGGCGCTCGTGGTCAACGTGGGCCGCGGACCGCTCATCGACACCGATGCCCTGGTGGCGGAGCTGCAGCGCGGACGCCTGCGCGCGGCTCTGGATGTCACCGATCCCGAACCGCTGCCGAGCGGACACCCGCTGTGGAGCGCGCCGGGCGCGCTCATCGTGCCGCACGTCGGAGGCAACACGAGCGCGATGAAGCCGCGCACGGTGCGATTGATCCGGACGCAGATCGAACGGATGCTGGCGGGCGAGCCGCCACTGAACGTGGTGTACGAGAGCTGAGGCTGCGGCTCGGGCGCGCGCTCAGCGCCGGTCGATGTCCTCCCCCGACCAGAGGTCGCCGCACTCGACCTGGACGGCGCCGTGCGCCCAGAGGTACGCGCCCGCGCCGGCGTCGCCGGACAGGGTCTCCGCGAGAACCTCCCAGTGCTCTCGCCCGATCAGCACCGGGTGGCCGGGCCGGCCGAGGTACACGGCTCGGGCGAGCGCGGCGGGCAGCGACTTCCCGGCCTGCTCGATCACCCGCCGTGCGGCATCCACGGGTGCGGACGGGGTGTCGACGGGTGAGATCAGCACCGCCTCGGCCGAGAGAGTGGATGCCGCGGCCATCCCGGCGCGCAGTGAGGCGCTCAGCCCATCGGCCCCGTCGCCGACCATCAGGGTCTGACCCTCCGGGGGCACCAGCGTTCGCGCGCGCTCGCCGGATGCGCCGAGCACAACCACGACCTCATCGCAGCCCGCACCGCGCAGCATCCGCACGGCGAGGGCGACCCACGGCGTTCCCTCCGCGTCCCGGGCGAGCGACTTGGGCCCGCCGAACCTCGTGCCCTCACCCGCGGCCAGCACGAGGCCGACCAGCGGCGCGGGCGAAGCGGTCATCCCTGCACGCTAACGCGGTCACCACCGCGTAGCCCCGACGAAACACAGGGCGGCTAGCGTGGGCATCATGCTCGAGTTGGCTGCCGAACTGCTCCCGCGCCTGCGCGCGGGCGAGCGGGTCGCCGTGGTCACCGTGACCCGGGTATCCCAGAGCGCGCCGCGGGGAGCCGGCGCATCGATGGCCGTCACCGCGGCCGGCCGGGTCATCGGCTCGATCTCCGGCGGCTGCGTCGAAGAGGATGCCGTCATGCTGGGCCTGCGCGCGCTCTCCACCGACTCGGGCCAGACGGCGCGCTTCGGGTTCAGCGACGCCGACGCCCATGCCGCGGGCCTCGCGTGCGGCGGACAGATCGACGTCGTCGCCTATTCGCTGGGCAGCGAGGACGTCCTGGCGTGCGATGCGCTGGAAGCCGTGCTGCGCGACGAGGCCGTCGCCGTCGGTCTGACCGTCGCCGACGGCCCCACCCTGGGCCGGCTCGTCCCCGTGTCCGTCGACAGCCGCGGCGACAGCATCCTGACCCTCTCGCACGCTCCCCGCCCACCGCTGGTGATCCTGGGTGCGGGCGACTATGCGGCCGCCCTCTGTCGCGCGGCCGCCGTCTGCGGATTCGCCGTCACGGTCTGCGATGCGTGGGGTCTGCTGGTCACGAAGGAGCGCTTTCCGGATGCCGCGCGCCTGGTGACCGCACTGCCCCACGAGTACCTGCGCGTCCAGGCCGAGAGCCTCGACCCGCGCACGGCGATCTGCGTCCTCACCCACGACGAGCGCTTGGACGTGCCGGCCCTGCGCGAAGCGCTGCGACTGCCCGTCGCGTTCGTCGGTGCGCTCGGCGCGCGGCGCACCGTGGCACGGCGGGCTCGACTGCTCGGCGAGCTGGGTGTCAGCGACGAGGAGCTCGCCCGCCTGCACTCGCCGCTGGGCCTCGACCTCGCCGCCCAGACGCCCGAGGAGACCGCGATCTCGATCCTCGCCGAGATCGTCGCGGCCCGCCGCGGCGGTTCGGGGGCACCGCTGCGCGCGCTGGAGACCCCCATTCACGGAACGCCCCGCACGGGATCGACGGCGGGCGGCGCACCGGACGACACCGGGGGGTCCTGCTCCCCGCGACTCATCGGAAAGAGCACATGACCCCGCCGCACCTCGACATCGACGGACTCGACGCCGACGATGTGCCGCACCTCGAGCACGCCATCCGCCTGGCCTTCGCCGCCCGGGACCGGGGCGACCATCCGTTCGGGGCGATCCTCGTGACGCCCGACGGCACGATCGTCGAGGGCCTGAACTCGGTCGAGACCGACCGCGACCCGACCGGCCACGCCGAGTCGAATCTGGTGAGAGTCGCGTCGGCATCGCTGCCATCCGAGATCGTGGCCGCTTCCACGCTCTACACGAGCACCGAGCCGTGCGCGATGTGTGCCGGCGCCATCTACTGGGCGGTCATTCCGCGCGTGGTCTATGCCCTCGGCGAGGACGAGCTCATCCGCATCGTCCGCCGGCACGACAGCGCGCCCACCCTCGATCTGCCCTCGCGCGAGGTGTTCGCGCGCGGCGGCCGTCCGATCGCGGTCGTGGGGCCCGTGCCGCTGCCCGGCGCCGCCGAGGTGCACGAGGAGTTCTGGATCGGGGACCACCCGTGACCATCGCCGTCGACAGATCGCCTGTGGATCCGCGCAGCATCGCGGCGGCGCGCGAGACCGCCGGGGAACTCGAGCTGTGACGCGCGTCGTCCTCGACGGCGGGTACATCGCGACCGTCGATGCGGCCGGCACCGAGCATTGGGGCGGTCACGTGGTGATCGATGACGGCCGGATCACGGCGGTCGCAGCCGGCCCCGCGCCCGCGGTGACGCGCGAGGGCGCAGACGTGGTCGACGCGACGGGCTGCCTCATCACACCCGGTCTGATCAACACGCACCACCACCTCTACCAGTGGTTGACGCGCGGGTACGCGCAGGACGCGATCCTCTTCGACTGGCTGACGGCTCTGTATCCGCTGTGGTCGCAGATCGACGCGCGCCTCACGGGCGTCGGCGCGGCGGGCGCGATGGCGGTGCTCGCCCGGTCGGGCTGCACCACGGTCGCCGACCACCACTACATCTTCCCGAAGGGCTCCGGCGACATCGTCGGCGCGATCGTCGAGGCGTCCCGGCGCATCGGCGTGCGCCTGCACGCCACACGCGGGTCCATGGATCTGGGCGCCTCGCAGGGCGGCCTGCCGCCGGATTTCGCGGTCGAGTCGACGGATGCCGCCCTCCGGGCCTCGGCTGAGGCGGTGCAGCGCTATCACGACCCCGCGTTCGACTCGCTCGTGCGCGTCGCGATCGCGCCGTGCTCGCCGTTCTCGGTGACCGCCGACCTGCTGCGCGAAGCGGCGGTGCTCGCGCGCTCGCTCGACGTGCGCCTGCACACGCATGCGTCGGAAACGGTCGAGGAGGACGCGTACTGCCTCGAACGCTTCGGGATGTCACCCACCCAGTACCTCGAATCGCTCGGATGGCTCGGCACCGACGTCTGGATGGCGCATTGCGTGCACCTGGACGACGCGGCGATCGGACGGTATGCCGCGACCGGAACGGGTGTGGCGCACGTCCGTCCTCGAACGCGCGCCTGGCATCGGGCATCGCTCCAGTGCGCGACATGTTGCGCGCCGGCGTCGCGGTCGGCCTCGGTGTGGACGGTGCCGCCTCGAACGAATCCGGGCAGCTCGGCATCGAGATCCGCGAGGCCGTGCTGATGGGGCGCCTGCGCACCGGCGCTGATTCGTTCAGCGCGCGGCAGGGCCTCTCGCTCGCGACGATCGGGGGCGCCCGTGTCCTGGGACGGCAGAACGAGATCGGCTCCCTCGAGCCGGGCAAGCTCGCCGACATCGCGGTCTGGCGGGTCGACGGCGTCGAGCACGCCGGCATCCTCGACCCGGTCGCCGCGCTCGGCCTCGGTGCGCTGCCGCCGCTGAAGCGGCTGTACGTCGGCGGGCGGGTGATCGTGCAGGATGCTGTCCTGGTCACCGCGGAAGAGCCCGTGCTCGCCGAAGACGTCGCCGCCGCATCGCGGGAATTGGCGGGTCGGCTGTGAGCGTCCTGGCGCGGCGAAAGGCACCCCGGTGGACCTGAACACTGTCACCTCCTACCGTTTCGCCCGCACTCGGGAGGACCTCGCCCTCAGGCGGGGCGAGAAGGTGCTCGGCGGCGGCACCTGGCTCTTCTCCGAACCGCAGCCGGCGGTCACCGGACTCGTCGACCTGTCCACGATGGCGTGGCCCGACCTGGAGATCAGCGACGCAGGTCTGCGCATCGGTGCGACCTGCACGATCGCCGCACTCGTCGCCTTCGCGGAGGGTCGGGGGCCCGTCGCAGTTCCGGCCGACTGGGCAGCGGCATCCGTCTTCCCCGTGGCGGCGAACGCGCTGCTGGCCTCTTTCAAGATCTGGAACACCGCGACCGTCGGCGGCAACGTGTGCCAGTCGTTCTGCGCGGGCTCGATGGTCTCGCTGGCCTCGGGCATGGATGGCCAGGCGGTCATCTGGACCCCGGACGGCGGCGAGCGGCGCCTGAGCGTGGCCTCGCTCATGACCGGCAACGGGAGGAACAGCCTCGCGTTCGGCGAGGTGCTGCGCGCGGTCGACCTGCCCGCGCACGCCCTGCGGTCGCGACTGGCGATGCGGAAGATCGCCCTGGCCGAACTCGGCCGGTCCGGGGCCGTCGTGACCGGGCGTGTGGATGCCGGCGGTTCGGCGGTCTTCTCGGTGACGGCCGCGACCCTCACTCCCGTCGTGATGAGGTTCGACGAGCTGCCGGATGCCGCGACGCTGGCCGCCGCCGTCTCCGACGCACCGGGCTACTACAGCGACCCCCTCGGCGCGGCGGATTGGCGCCGGGGCGTGAGCATCGTGCTGGCCGAGCAGATCCGGGCCGAACTGGCGGGCACCGCATGAGGTTCGAGGTCAACGGCGAGAGCGTGGAAGCCGTTCCGCGTCCGGGGCAGGTGCTGCGCACCCTCCTGCGCGAGCGCGGGCACACCGAAGTCAAGAAGGGCTGCGACGCGGGCGACTGCGGCGCGTGCGCCGTGCTGCTGGACGGCCGACCGGTGCACTCGTGCATCATCCCCGCGGCGCGGATGGACGGCCGGGCGGTGACGACTGCGGCCGGCCTCGCACCCGGCGACGAGCTCCACCCGGCGCAGGAGGCGCTCGTGGAGCACTTCGGCTTCCAGTGCGGCTTCTGCACTCCGGGGATGGCGGTGACCGCCTCGACCCTCGACGCCGGCGACCTCCCGGACCTCGACCGCCGGATGAAGGGCAACCTCTGCCGGTGCACGGGGTACCGCTCGATCCGGGAGTCCATCACGGCGTCCGTATTGGGAGCGGTCCGCGAAACCGGCACGGGGCGGACCGGCACGGCGCGCGGTGTCGGCGAGAGCGTGCGCCCGCCCGCCGCCCGCCGCGTCGTGCAGGGCCTCGAGCCGTACACGTTCGACACCGACCTCACCGGAACCCTCACGATGCGCGTTCTCACGAGCCCGCACGCGCACGCGCGCATCACCGCGATCGACACGGCCGCTGCCGAGGCGCTCGATGGGGTGGTCGCCGTCCTCACGCACCGCGATGCTCCGGAACGGCTGTACTCGTCGGCCCGCCACGAGCATCCCGAGGACGACTCCGACGACACGCGCCTGCTGGATGAGGTCGTGCGGCACATCGGCCAGCGCGTCGCGGCCGTGGTCGCCGAGACACCGGTGATCGCCGAGGCCGCGTGCCGTCTCATCCGTATCGAGTACGAGCTCCTGTCCGCGGTGTTCGACCCGGAGCTCGCGCGCACCCCCGGAGCTCCGATCATCCACCCCGAGCGCCGACCCGAGGACCGCGTCGAAGAAGCCCAGCGCAACGTGATCCAGTCGATCCACGGAGGTTTCGGCGACGTCGAGGGCGCACTCGCGGCGAGCGCGGCATCCGTCAGCGGGGAATGGCGCACGTCGCGGGTGACGCACGCGCAGCTCGAGACGCACGGGTCGATCGGGTGGCTCGACGAGCAGGGACGCCTCGTGATGCGCACGAGCAGTCAGGTGCCCTTCCTCACGCGCGACGCGCTGTGCCGCCTGTTCGAGCTGCCGCAGGACCGCGTGCGCGTCTTCACGGCCCGGGTCGGCGGCGGCTTCGGCGGCAAGCAGGAGATGTTCACCGAAGACCTGGTCGCCCTGGCCGTGCTGCGCACCGGGCGCCGGGTCGCGTACGAGATGAGCCGCACCGACGAGTTCCAGCGCACCGCCGTGCGGCATCCGATGCGGGTGAAGGTCGCGCTCGGTGCCAACGCCGACGGCACGCTCACCGCGATGAAGGTCGACGTGCTCAGCGACGCCGGCGCGTACGGCAATCATTCGCGCGGCGTGCTGTTCCACGGGTGCGCGGAATCGATCAGCCTGTACCGCGCCCCCGCCAAGCGGATCGACGGCGAGGCGGTGTACACGAACAACGTGCCCTCGGGTGCGTTCCGGGGGTACGGACTCGGGCAGGTCATCCTCGGCGTCGAGTCGGCGATGGACGAGCTCGCCCTGAAGCTGGGCATCGACCCGTTCGAGCTGCGGCGCATCAACGCCGTCGGCAAGGGCGACGCGCTGACGACGCACGAAGAGGCCGAGCACGACATCGTCTGGGGCTCGTACGGCCTCGACCAGTGCCTCGACCTGGCCGAGCAGGCGCTGGCCCGCGGCAACGGCGTGTGCGCGCCGGCCGGCGCGAACTGGCGCGTCAGCGAGGGTATGGCGGTGGCGATGATCGCCACGATGGCGCCGTTCGGCCACATCTCCGAGACGACAGTGACGGTGACGCCCGAGGGCCGGTATCTCGCCGCGGTCGGGACGACCGAGTTCGGCAACGGCACGACCACCGTCCACACCCAGATCATCGCGACCGATCTGGCGACCGAGCCCGATCGCATCCGGCTGCGCTCGTCGGACACCGACGCCGTCCGCTACGACACCGGCGCGTTCGCTTCGGCCGGCATCACGGTCGCCGGCAAGGCCCTGCACGCGGCATCGCTCGCGCTGCGCGAGCGGCTGCTCACGGTCGCGGCCGGCATCGCGGGCGGTCCGGGAACGCTCGAGCGCGACGGGGTCCGCGTCGGGCAGCGGCTTCTCGGCTTCGCCGAGCTCGTGGATGCCGCCCCCGCCGAGTGGCGCACCTCCGAGGGCCTCAGCGCCGACGGCAGCGAGCACGGCGAGCAGCGATCGCTCGCCTTCAACGTGCATGCCGTGCGCGTCGCCGTCGACACCGAGACCGGCACGGTGCGCATCCTGCAGTCGGTGCAGTCGGCCGATGCCGGCTTCGTCATGAACCCGGCGCAGTGCCGCGGGCAGATCGAAGGCGGCGTCGCGCAGGGCATCGGCAGCGCCCTGTACGAGGAAGTGATGGTGGATGCCGGAATCATGGCGAATCCGGTCTTCCGGACGTACCGCGTCCCCCAGTTCGCCGACGTGCCCGTCACCGAGGTCTACTTCGCCGACACGAGCGATGACCTCGGCCCGTTCGGCGCCAAGTCGATGAGCGAATCGCCGTACAACCCGGTGGCACCGGCGATCGGCAACGCGATCGCCCGCGCCCTCGGCACGAGGCCGTACGAGCAGCCCTTCTCGCGCGACCGCGTCTGGCGGCTCGTGCACGACGGACAGGAGACCTGAGCATGCCCCTCGCCACGAGCTACGACGCATCCTTGCCCGACTGGCTCATCGACGACCTCGAGAGCCTGCCGAAGGTGCTGCCGACCGTGCCGGAGCGGATGCGGCTGGTCAACGAGCTCGCCGACCGCAACTGGCGGGCGGGCAACGGCGGACCGTTCGCCGCGATCGTGGTGGACGATGCGACGGGCGAGCTCGTATCGGTCGGGGTGAACGTCGTGCTGAGCTCCGGGCTGACCGCCTCCCACGCCGAGGTGACGGCGCTCAGCCTCGCCCAGCGCTCGCTCGGGCGATGGGATCTGGGCGCCGACGGAGCCGACCTGTCGCTCGTCGTGAACTGGCGCCCCTGCGTGCAGTGCTACGGCGCGACGATGTGGAGTGGCGTCCGTTCGCTCGTGGTGGCCGGCGAAGGACCGCTGCTCGAGGAGCTGACCGGCTTCGACGAGGGTCCGATGGTGCGGGACTGGGCAGCGCAGTTCGAGCAGCGCGGCATCCGCGTCACGATCGGCGTGGGCTATGACGATGCCCTCGCCGTCTATCGGGCCTACGGCGCGAGCGACTCGGTGGTCTACAACGCCCGGGGCGCTGTCGAAACGACCTGAATCCTGAGCGCCGGGCTGCCGAAAGCCCGGCCCCTCACCCGACACGCCGACGGGGGTCGCCGCCCACCGGCGTGTTTCTGTGACCCGCCGGGCTTTTCGCAGTCCGCGAGGCTCAGACCCGGATGAGGCGCAGCCGGGCGAGCATGTCCGGTGCCGTGGCATCGAGCAGGTGTCCGCCCAGCAGGATGCCACTCAGCGTCACCGCCCCGCCGAGCACCACGCCGCACGCCAGTGCCGCCCACCCCACCGGTACAGACCCCGTGACCAGGGCTGCGACCGTGAGCACGACGATCGGCAGGGTGAGCACGACGGTCACCAGCGCCACGCCGTACGAGGCGAAGATCGACACCATCGCGGCCCCCGGCTGGGCCGAGAACGGGTTCCGGCCGGGCCGGGCCACGGGAACGACGAAGCGCGCGGACGAGACGCTCACCACACCCGTGGCGACCAGCAGCGTGCACAGCGACAAGCCGAGGAGCGCGGGCAGATCACCGGTGCGGCCGATGACGACCGCCACCGCGATCTGCACGATCACGACCGCCGGGGCCGCGATCAGCAGCAGCGCCGCTGCCCGGCCGAGCCGGTCGTCGACGCCCCGCGCGCCCGCCGCGAGGTGCGCAGCGAAGGCCGTGCCGTCGTACGACAGCGCCGCGAAGGTCGCGAGCGGCAGCAGTGAGGCGACGAGCGGGCCGGCCGCAATCGCCATCCAGTCGAACCCGAAGAGCTGCCACCACACGAGCAGCAGAGCGGGGAGCACCGGAAGCAGGATGAGCTGCCGGGACTGGCGCGAGTCGCGGAGCCAGTAGATCAGCGAGCGCGCCGCGACCGCTCCGGCGGGGGTGGCGGGCATCCATCCCAGCGGACCGAGGCGGCCGCCGGCGGCCGCGCGCGCCGACCGATCGCCGCGCACCGTCCCGCCCGCGCTGAGGACGACCCGCCACAGCCCCAGTACCCCGGCGAGCGTGCCGATCGCGATGCACAGCGCCACCGTCGCCCCGGCGGGATCGCCCAGCGCGATCCTGCCCGGCACCGACCAGGCAGCCCCGAGAGGAGTCCAGCCGACCACGTCCACGGCGGCGGTGAGCCGATTCACCAGACCCGCCCGTCCTCCCGCGGTCGCGAGGGCGAGCGCCAGCGCGGTCACCACCACGATCAGCACGCCGAGCGCGATCCGGACCCCACCCCGCCCCTGCAGCAGTGCGCCGGCCACCGAGGTCATCAGCCGCGAGCCGGCGATGCACGTCGCCGCCCCGATCAGGCCGGTGACGACCGCCGCACCAGCCGCGGCGGGTTCGGCACGCCACGCCACCGCCGTGGCGATCGATGCCGCGATCGTCAGGATGCCGGGGATCCAGGTGGCTCCCACGACGAACATCGCGAGCATCAGCTGCCCCGTGCGCAGCGGGAACCGAGCCAGCTTGACCGGGTCCAGCGTGCGGTCGACCCCGTCGAACAGCAGCGGGACGACGAGCCAGCCGAGAACGAGCGCTGCGCCGCCCACCACCACGACCGCCTGAGTCGCCTGCGGCGGCGCGGTCGAGGCCACGATCAGGCCCGCGACCGCGACCAGCAGCGACAGCGTCGCCAGCAACCCGCCCAGGATCACGGCTGTCAGCTGGAACGGATTCCGCGCGAGCGTGTTGGCGAGGATGCGGAAGCGCAGCCTCAGGAGGATCCCAACCACGCCGGTCCCCCTCCGCTGCGGCGGCCGCCGATCAGGTCCAGGAAGCGCGTCTCGAGGTCGCCGGCTCCGCGCACCTGGGCCATCGTGCCGGCGACGAGCACCCGGCCGCCGGCCATGATCGCGACGTGGTCGCACATCCGCTCGACGAGGTCCATGGAATGGCTGGAGACCACGACGGTGCCGCCGCCCTTGGCGAAGCCCTCGAGGATGTCGCGGATGTTCGCCGCCGAGACCGGATCCACGGACTCGAACGGCTCATCCAGCACGAGCAGCCGTGGCGAGTGCACGAGCGCCGCGGCGAGTGCGATCTTCTTCGTCATGCCCGCCGAATAGTCGGCCACGATTCGCCCGGCGGCGTCCTGGAGATCCAGCAGCTGCAGCAGGTCGGAGACCCGGCCGCGCAGCACGTCGCGGTCGAGCCCGAACAGCAGTCCCGAGTAGGTGATCAGCTGCTCGCCGGTGAGCCGGTCGTACAGGTCGACGCCGTCGGCCAGATTGCCGATGAGCCGCTTGGCGTCGCCGGGCTGCTGCCAGACGTCGATGCCGTGCACGAACGCGGCCCCCGCATCCGGTCGCAGCAGCCCGGTCGCCATCGACAGCGTGGTGGTCTTGCCCGCGCCATTGGGCCCGACGAGCCCGAAGAACGACCCGTGCGGCACGTCGAGACTCAGATCGTCGACCGCGACACCGCCGCCGAACCTCTTTGTGAGTCCGCGCAGCGACAGGGCGGGGAAGTGTGTGTCCATCAGGGACAGTGTGACGGATGCCGCGCCGCGCGAGGCCGGATGCGCTGCGCCTCAGCGGCCGGCGCCGACGCGGGCTCCCTGCTTGACGACGAGCAGGCGGTACGCGTCACCGTCCGCGGACCACCACCGGTGCGAGGTGCCGCCGCGATAGTACGCCGACTGGCCGGGCAGCAGCAGCGAGACGCCGTCGTCGAGTTCGACGCAGACCTCGCCGGACAGGACGTAGACGAACTCGTCCTCGTCGTGGACGAAGAACTGCCCGGGAGCGGGGTTGTCGGACTCATACTCCATCGGCCGGAACGGCCGCCGGCCGTGCGCGAGCATACGGGCGGTGCCGATGGCGAATTCCGCCGACAGCGCACCGTCGCCGCGCGTGCGCACCTCGATCGCGGGCTCGCCCGTCAGGGGCGCGCGTCCGCCGCCGCGATGAGCTCGATGGGGCTCGTCTCGAGCGCCACGGCGATCCGGCGCAAGGACGCCAGGCTGGGCTGGGCCAGTCCGCGCTCGAGCTGACTCAGGAACGGGTGCGACAGGTCCGTCGCATCCGCCAGACGGACGAGCGTGAGCCCGCGGGCGTGGCGCAGCCGACGGATGTACGCGCCAAGGCGCCGGCCGGCGGCATCCTCTCCGTCGTCCGTGCCGGCGTCCGCTTCGGCGGGGGCCTCGGGAGTGAACGTCGTCACGGGTCCGGCCCTAGATGCTCTTCTGCGGGTGCATGCCCATGCGCGCGAGGATCACGTCCTCGACGATCTGGATGATGTTGTACAGGATGAGCGAGGTCGCCGTGACGACCACGACCGAGGCCCACAGTGCGGTGAACTGCGCCTGCGGGATGAACCCGCCGATCGAGCCGCCGATGCCGCCGCCGACAGCGAGCCATTCGGCCAGCAGGGCCCCGGTGATGGCACCGGGCACCGAGATGCGCACGGCGGCGAAGAACGCGGGAGAGGACGACGGCATCGCCACCTTGTGCAGCTTCGACCACGCGCCGCCGCCGTACACCTCGACGAGGTCGTTCATCTGGGGAGTCGCCGATTTCAAGCCGAAGGAGATGTTCACCAGCGCCGGGAAGAGCACCACGATGCCGCCGATCACCGCGACCGTGACGAGGTCGCGGCCGAAGATCATGATGATCACCGGCGCCATCGCGATGAGGGGCACCGAGCGCAGCAGCATCGCGATCGGCATGAGTGCGTGCTCGGCGCCCTTGCTCAGCTGGAACAGCGCGGCGGCGAGGATGGCCGCGACCAGACCGGCGATGAAGCCGATCAGCGCATGACCGAGGGTCACCGTGAGGTTGCCCATGATGAGCTCCCGGTTGGCCGCGGCAGCGGGAACGGTGAAGAAGTAGTTCCAGACGTCGACCGGCCCCTTCGCGATCAGCGGCGAGATCTGGAACACCCACAGCACGCCCACCCAGATCGCGAGCGCGGCGACGAGGGTCAGGACGAAGGTGAGCAGGCTCCAGCCCAGGGCGCGCAGCACACCGCGGGTCGCCTCGCGGCGGACCTCGCGGCTGAGGTCGGCGGCCGGCGGCGCCGCGGACTGCAGCTGCGTGGCGGCGGTCAGCGTCGTCATCATCTCCCCTTCGACCACGGTGCGATCGCGCGGGCGACCAGACCCAGCAGCATGAAGCCGAGCAGCGCCACCGCGCCGCTGGCCAGGGCGAGCGCCCAGACGAGCGGAGCATTGGAGTTCTGCTGGGCCAGGATCATCGCGATGCCCACGCCGGACTCGATCTTTCCGAAGAACTCACCCAGGACGGCGCCGAGGAAGGCGGCCGGAACCGCGATCTGCAGCGCGCTCAGGATCGCCGGGAGCGCGGCGATCAGGCGGACCTTCACCAGCTGCGTGAATCGGGTGCCGCCGTAGACGGCGACGAGGTCGAGGCTCGACTTGTCGGCCGACTTGAGGCCCAGGAGTGCGCCGACGACGGTGGTGAAGAAGACCGAGAGCGCGGCCAGCAGCACCGCGGTGCCGCTCGGCTCCCCCGCGGCCGGCGGTTTGATCAGGACGATGGCCAGGATGCCGACCGCGACGATCGGGATGCAGTAGGTGATGATCGCCAGCTGGGTGATCACGCCCTCGAGCCGGGGGACGACCAGGACGAGCCCCGCGAGCACGAGCGCGATGCCGTTGCCCCAGACGTAGCCGATGCCGGCCTCGGTGAGGGTCACCGAGAAGTTGCGCCAGTAGTACTCCCACCCGCTGTCGATGTAGCTCATGACGACCTGCAACGGTGTCGGGATCGGGTGAGCGCCGGTCGAGGTCACGTAGAGCGTGGCGATCATCCACCACAGGATGATGATCGCGACGCCGCCGATGAGCCCGGTGAGCCACGCGGGGAGCTTGATGCTCTCCCACTGGATGGGACGGCCGGCCGGCGGGCCCCCGTTCGCGCTGGGCGGCGCGCCGGGGACCGCGATCTGCGGGCTAGTGGTCATCCGCCGCGGCCCCGCCCTCGCCGAACAGCAGCTCGGATGCCTGATCCACGTACGCGTGGAACTCGGGGGTGCGCATCATCTCCGGAGTGCGCGGGCGCGGGAGGTCGATCTTCATGACCTCTTTGACGCGGCCGGGGCGCGGACTCATGACGGCCACGTAGTCCGACAGGAAGATCGCCTCGGAGATGCCGTGGGTCACCAGGAGCGTGGTGGCGGGCTTCTCGGTCCAGATCCGCAGCAGCTCGAGGTTCAGCTTCTGCCGGGTCATGTCATCCAGCGCGCCGAAGGGCTCGTCGAACAGCAGCACTTCGGGCTTGAGGATCAGCGACCGGGCGATCGAGACGCGCTGGCGCATGCCTCCCGAGAGCTGCGCGGGCTTGGCCTTCTCGAAGCCCTTGAGGCCCACGAGCGAGATCATCTCGTTGACGTAGTCCTTGTCGACGCTCTGGCCCGCGATCTCGAAGGGGAGGCGGATGTTGGTCAGAACGCTCCGCCACGGGAGCAGCGCCGAGTCCTGGAACGCGATGCCGAGCTTGTTCTCCTTGCGCAGCTCCTTCGGGCTCTTGCCGTCGACGCGCGTCGTGCCGCTCGTCGCCGACTCGAGGCCGGCGAGGATGCGCAGGATGGTGGACTTGCCGCAGCCCGACGGGCCGAGCAGGGCCAGGAACGACCCCTGCTCGGTGTGCAGGTTCGCGTCCTTGAGCGCCACGACGCTCTTGCGACCCGACGTGAAGACCTTGTTCAGTCCCGAGATCTGCAGGCCGGTGCCCAGGGCGTCGCCCTGGGCACCGGTTGCTGCCGTCCCCGGAAGGGCACTGCCGGTGACGGCACCGTCCGTCGTGAGGGTGGGCTGCGACATCGTCAGACTCCGATCAGCCCGCGTAGGCGATCAGGTCGGGGTTCTCCTCGTAGACCTCAGCGAGCAGAGACAGATCGAACAGGTCGGCAGCCTCCAGCGTGATGCCGGCGCCGGCGAGACTCTTGATCGTCTCCTTCTGCAGGTCCTCCGAGATCGTGAACAGACCGTTCTCGGCCGTCTCATCCGAGACGACGAGCTGCTCGGCCTGGACGGTGGCGCCGGCGATGGAGTTGTCGAGGTTGAGATCGAGGTCCTTGCCGTAGTCGTCCACCGCGAGCTTGGCGCCCGCCGCGGGGTCGTTCACGGCATCCGTCCAGCCCTTGATCTCGGCGAGCAGGAACGCCTTGAGCGCGTCGCGGTTGTTCGCGATGGAGTCGTCGGTCACCGTGACCGTCTCGGCGACGAACGGCAGGCCGTTGTCGGCGAAGGGAAGGTTGGTCGTCTCGACGCCGGACGCCGCCACCGTGATGGCCTCGTTGGTCAGGTAGGCGATGAAGCCGTCGACCTCGCCGTTGACGAGCGGCGCCGGGTCGTACTGCACGGGGACGATCGTCAGCTCGGACTCGTCGATGTCGTTGGCCGCCAGCAGCGCCTTGAACAGTGCCGTGTTGGAGTCCTGGACGCCGATCTTCTTGCCGATGAGGTCGTCGGGGGTGGCGATGTCGCCGCCGTCCTTGAGCGAGAGCACCGTGAACGGGTTCTTCTGATACGTCGTGCCGATGATCTTCAGCGGCGCGCCTTCGGAAGCGACCACGGAGCCGATCGAGACGGCGTCGGACAGCGCGACATCGGCGCTGCCCGAGATGAGCTCGGCGGCGCCGGTCGAGGGACCGGGGACCAGGGTGACCGAGGCGAGTCCGGCGTCGGTGTAGTAGCCGTTCGAGTCGGCGAAGAACTCGCCCGAGAACTCCTCGTTCTTGATCCAGCTGAGCTGGACGGTCAAGTCGCCGAGGCCGGCCGCGGCGTCGCCGGACTCGCCGGCCGCGGGAGCAGCCTCGCTGGACGCGCAACCGGCCAGAGCGAGCGCGGCGATGGCGACCCCGGCGAGGGCCGTCGCGACGCGCGATGCGCGGCGGGGGATGAGAGATGTCATGTGCTGTTGTCTCCAGAAGCGGGTGTGATGCATTCGGGTGTATGAACACGCGCGCCCAGGGGCTCGGCGAACCGCGCTGATGCCGACCGTAGGCGATGTAGATTTCACCAACACTGGCGGTGGTGTTTCCGCGCCGTTACGGTTTGCCGCCGGGGTGCGGACGGGCTCGCCCGAGAGCCGGTCTCAGCTCTTCTCGGCGCCCAGGTGGAGCACCGATGCGGTGAGGGCGCGGATGCCGCGCGCGACGTCGCCGGCGCTCACGGCCTCGTCCGGGTGATGGCTGATGCCGTCCGGGTTGCGCAGGAACAGCATCCCGACGTCGGTGATCGCCCCGATCGCCATGCCGTCGTGCCCGGCGCGGCTGAAGATCGTGGCCGGCCCGTCGGCACCCTCGGGGAGCGTGGCGAGGATCCCTTCGCGCACGACGTCGCGCAGCAGCGGCGCGCACATCACGGCGGGCGCGCTGTGGACCTCGCGCGCGTGCCACCGCAAGCCTCGTCGGACCATGATGCCGTCGAGTTCGGAGGCGATGCCGTCCCAGACCCGGTCCCGCGAGGCATCGAACTCGCCGCGCAGGTCGAGGCTCAGGTGAGCCTCACCGGGCACGATGTTCACGGCGCCGGGGAACGCCTCGAGCTGGCCGACCGTGCCGATCACGTGGTGCTCGCCACGGCAGATGCGCTCGACGGCGAGCGCCGCCTCGCTTGCGCCGAGCAGGGCGTCGCGGCGCATGTCGTAGGGCGTGCCCCCCGCGTGCCGGGCCTCGCCCTCGATCACGAGCTGGAACCGGCGGGCGCTCGCGATGGAGGACACGACGGCGAGCGACTCGCCGCGCCGGTCCAGTTCGGGTCCCTGCTCGATGTGCGCCTCGAGGTACCCGATCAGCTCGTCCGGGCGCCTCGCCGCCTCGCCGATGCGTCCGGGGTCGAGGCCGAATTCGCGGAACGCTTCGCGCAGGGTCGTGCCGTCGGCATCCGTCAGCGTCCACCACTGGTCGTCCCAGGTCCCGGCGACGGCGGACGAGCCGAGCAGCGCCTTGCCGAAGCGCGTTCCCTCCTCGTCGGAGAACGCGACGACCTCGAGTGCGAACGGAAGCGGGCTGGTCCAGCCGTCGCCGAGCGGGGCGCGCAGGAGGCGCACGATCTCGATCGCCATGAGCACGCCCACGATCCCGTCGAACCGGCCGGCGTCGGGCACGGTGTCCAGGTGCGAGCCGAGCATCAGGGCGGGCGCGTCGGGGTCGGATGCCGGGAGCCGGCCGATCTGATTGCCGGCGGCATCCTGCCTCGTGGTCATGCCCGCCTCGCGCATCCACTCGGCCGCCAGGCGGTTGACCCGCGCATGCTCGGTCGAGAGGTAGACGCGCTCGATCCGCCCGGGCGTCGCGGTCACGCGGGCGAGTTCGTCGCAGCGCGCCATCACGCGCCGCGCCGCCGCCGGGTAGCCATCCGGGGCGAGTTCGGGCAGGCGGGTGCGCATGCGCTCAGTCGCCGCCCGGGTTCGAGCCGTACACGTCCATCGCCGCTGCGACGCCGCCGCCGGCCGGCACGGATGCGCCGAAGCGGCGGAGCACGGCCTCGAGCGAGGCGAGCGTGGTCAGCACGGCGTCGGTGCGGGCGTTGTAGCCCATCGTGCCGATGCGCCACACCTTGCCGTGCAGGGGCCCGAACGACGTCCCGATCTCGATGCCGAAATCTCGCAGGAGTGCGCCGCGTGCGGCATCCCCCGGCACGCCCTCCGGAATCTCGACGGCGACGACGTTCGTCATCTTGTGGGCGATGTCGCCGAAGACCGTGAGGCCCAGCCCCTGGACGCCGGCGAGCATCGCGTCGCCGTGCAGCCGGTGCCGTGCCATGACCTCTCCCCGTCCCTCAAGCAGCAGGACACGGGCGCACTCCCGCGCTGCGTACAGCATCGAGGTCGCCTCGGTGTGGTGGTTCAGGCGGCGCGGCCCCCAGTAGTCCAGGATCATTCCGAGGTCGAAGTAGTTCGAGCGGATGAAGTCCGGCGCGTCCTCGTCGCCTTCTTCGCGGATGCCGGCCTCGATCTTCTTGCGCGACCGGATGATCTCCACCGCGCGCTCGGACAGCGTGATCGGCGCCGATCCGGACGGACCGCCCAGGCATTTCTGCAGGCCGGCGGTGGCGGCATCCAATCCCCACGCATCGGCCTCGAAGGGATTGCCGCCGAGGGACGCCGTGGCGTCGCTGTAGAAGAGCACGCCGTGCTTGGCGCAGATCGCGCCGATGTCTTCGAGCGGCTGCAGCATCGTGGTCGACGTGTCGCCCTGTACGAGTCCGAGCAGATGCGGCTGGACGCGAAGGACGGCCTCTTCGATGACCGAGACGGGGAACACCTGACCCCACGGCACTTCGATCGTGTGCACCTCGGCGAGCGCGCGCTCGGCGATCTCGGCGAGCAGATGGCCGAAGCGCCCGAACACCGGCACGAGCACCCGGTCGCCCGGGCGGATGAGCGAGACCATCGCGGCTTCGATGCCCGCGCGCGAGGTGCCGTCGATCAGCACGGTGGCCTCGTTCGCGGTGCCCCAGACCCGGCGGTACAGCTCCTGGGTCTCGGTCATGGTGGCGGTCATGAACGGGTCGTACTGCCCGACCAGCTCGGCGGACATCGCCCGCAGCACGGAGGGGTACGCCGAGATCGGCCCGGGGCCCATGAGCAGGCGGGGCGGGGGGGCGATCGGCCCGGGGATATGGGTCACGGGGTCTCCTGCGTGCGGGGCCGGGTAGACGAGATCACAGCGCTGCCTCCAGGCGCCGGGCCAGACGCACCAGGGCGATGTCCGTCCCGGAGCGCGAGGTGACACAGACCCCGACGGGTGCGGGGCCGAGGGTCGAATCCACCGTCAGCAGCGGAGCCGAGAGGGACGGCAGCCCCGCGATCGCGGCTGGGGTGGTCATGCGCAGGGTCGCTGCACGCACGGCGTCGACGCGCTCACCCACGGCGGTGCGCAGGGGCGCCGGGCCGGGAACGGTCGGCATGAGCAGCACGGCACCGGCGACCAGGCCGTGCATACGCGCGGCGAGGGGTTCCAGAAGGCGGCGAGCGGCAGCCTCCTCGTCCTGCGTGATGAGGGATGCCGCGCGGAAGCGCTCCGCCACGGCCGGGCCGAGCGCCCCGGGGTGGGCGCTCACCCACTCCCCGTTGTTCCGCCACGCCTCAGCGCCCTGCACCGTGCGGAAGGGCACGAGGTACTCGTCCAGATCGCCGATCGACACGGTCTCGACGGGAGCGGCATCCGTCGACGAGGTCAGGCTGCGCACGAACGCATCGAACGCCGCCCGCGTGTCCGGCTCCACCGCCGCGAGCACCTCGATCGGCACGACGAACCGCCACGGCAGGTCGTCATCGGACTCGCCGTACACGTTCTCGGTGGATGCCGAGCCGTCGTAGCTCAGGCACCAGTCCGCGACGCGCTGCAGCGTCGCGCCGTCGCGGGTGAGCCAGCCGACCGTGTCGAACGACTGGGCGAGCGGCAGCAGCCCCTGCCGCGGCACGAGACCGTGGGTCGTTCGCAGGCCCCAGAGTCCCTGATACGACGCGGGTACGCGCACCGATCCTGCGGTGTCGGTCGCCAGGCCGACCTCGGCCTGGCCGGTCGCGACCGCGGATGCCGGACCGCTCGAGGATCCGCCCGGCAGCGCGCCCGGCAGCGCCCCGTTGGGCGGGGTGCCGTAGTGCGCGTTGTCGCCGGCGATGCTGTACGCGAACTCGTCGGTGCGGGCGATGCCGCGCAGCGACGCCCCTCCGCGCAGGAGGTCCATCACGGCGGCGGCGGTCGTCGTCTCCGCCCGCGCGCCCGCCAGGAACGTCGGGTTGCCGGCGCCGATGCGATAGCCCTTGATCGCGAAGAGGTCCTTCACCGCGACCGTCAGGCCCGCGAGCGCGCCCTCCCAGGCGCCCTGCCAGAGCGGGTCGCCGACCGCGCGCCAGACGGAGCGGTCCAGAGCCTGAGCGCGGGGAGTGACATGGGCCGCGGTGATGAGCCAGCGGTCGTCGATGCGCTCCCACACCTGGGTCTGCAGGCCGGTGCCGCCGCCGGCGAAGCGCGACACCGAGACCAGCAGCGCGACATCGGGGGCGAGCTCGCGGTGCTCGATGCGCTCGATAACCCGGGGCGGCACGCCGCCGCGCACCCCGCGGAAGGCGCTGATCGCCTCGTGTCCGACGAGCAGGCCGGCGGCATCCCCCCGCATCGTGCTGTCGCCGGGGGCGAACGCCGCGTCGAGCACGTCGAGGTCGTTCGCCATGATCGCGCTCTCGTACGCGGTGAAGGCCGCGAGCAGATTGGCCGGCACGGATTCGGCGCCGGGGATGTCAGGCATCGGATGCCGCGCTTGCTGTCATCGGATCAGGGGATGTCACGGGGGCAGGAGTACTCCGGCCGAGAACGCCTGCGCCGGTGACATCCCCTGATCCCGTCACGGCGCGCGAGCGGTCCACCCCGGCGAAGTCCGACTCGCGGATGCGCGCGTGCACTCCGCACACGATGTCGACCACCTGCGAGATGTCGAAATCGGTCGCCGCGCTCAGGTAAGCGTAGGCCAGGTGCTCCTGCACGCCCCAGCGCGCCTCGATGAGGTTGAGCGCCGCGCGCACGCAGCGGCGCATCGCCTCGTTCAGATCGGGGTCCAGTCCCGTCGGGACCAGGAACTCCGGTGTCCGCACCAGGGGACCGGTGATCTCGCCGAACTCCGCGAGCGCCTCGGCGCGCGGGATCACATCGAAGCGCAGCGTCGCCCGCAGTGAGGCCTCCAGCGCGGTGAGCGCGACCTCGCCGTCGCCCTGCGCGAAATGCGGGTCCCCGACGTATGCGAGCGCCCCCGCGACCTGCACCGGGAGGTAGAGCGCGGTCCCCTCGACGAGCAGGTTGATGTCGATGTTGCCGCCGTGCGCACCGGGGGGCACCGAGTGCGGGCGCTGGTCGCCCGAGACGGCGACGCCCATCGTGCCCAGGAACGGCGCGAGCGGAAACGCGATCACGGGCTCTGCGCCGTTCGCCACCGGCAGCAGACCGAAAAGCCTCCCGGATCGCTCCTGCACCGGAGTGAACACGCTCACGCGGTAGTCCCCCCGCGGAAGCTCGCCCACCAGGGCGCCCTTTCCGTGTCGGTTGGAGATCACGCCGTACGGCACCCGGGGCGCGAGCTTCTCGACCGTGATCCGGAGCAGATCGCCCGGCTGGGCGCCGTCGACGAAGATCGGCCCGGTCACGATGTGCGGTCCGTCGGCGGCGGGGTCGCGTGACAGCTGGGCGGCGATCGAGATCGCGTCCTCGAGAACGGCCGCCGCGGCGACCCCCTCCGCGGTGAAGTACCCGAGCGGGTCCTTGCCGTGGTCTTCCAGGATCCCTTCGTGACTCACGGTGTCGATCGTCACCGACTCACCCGACCGGATGCGGAGGGCCGCGGCATCCGTCGCACAGGGCAGCCGTCCCCACAGCACCGTCTCGGGCGTCGAGCGCAGGTAGTGATCGCCGGGGATGTCCCCGACACCCGGCTGCAGGATCTCGAAGTCGGTCGGCATGCCCCCATCCAACTGCATCAGCCCGTCACCCGCGCCGAGAGCAGCCGACCGCGCGGCTTCCCGCGGAACCGGGGCGCGTCGCCGGGGCCGCCGTCGGTGACGTCGTAGATCGGCCGGCCGTGCAACCAGGTGCGGCGGATCCTGCCGCTGAGCACACGGTGGTCGTAGGCGGTGATGGGGTTCTTGTGCAGCAGCTTCGACGCGTCGATCACGAAAGGGTCGTCGAGGCCGAACACGGTCAGGTGTGCGGGCGCTCCGGGCTCGATCACGCCCGCGCCCCGCAGGCCGGCCACCGACGCCGGGCCGGTCGTGAACAGCGGCAGGATCCTCTCCAGCGGGATGCCGCGGCTGCGCGCCTCGGTCCACACGGCCGACAGCCCCACCTGCAGCCCCGCGATCCCACCCCAGGCCAGTCCGAAATCGCCCCCGCCCGAGCGCTTGAGGTCGATCGTCGACGGGGAGTGGTCGCTCACGACGGCGTCGATCGTGCCGTCGACGATCCCGGCCCACAGCAGGTCGCGATTGCCGCTCTCCCGGATCGGCGGGCAGCATTTGAACTCGCTCGCCCCGTCGGGGATCTCCTCGGCGACGATCGTCAGGTAGTGCGGACAGGTCTCGACCGTCAGCGCGACGCCGTCGGCCTTCGCGGCGCGGATCGCCGGAAGCGAATGCGCGTCGCTCAGGTGCAGGATGTGCGCGCGGGCGCCGGTGCGGCGGGCGGCGTCGATCACCGCGTCGATCGCCGAGGCCTCGCTCGCCGGCGGGCGCGAGGCGAGGAAGGCGTCGTAGCCGCGCCCGAGCGCGCCGTCGTCGCCCAGCAGGGCCGGATCCTCCGCGTGCACGATCAGGCGCGATCCGAGGGCGGCGACCTCCTGCATCGCATCCAGGAGCTGCGGGCGCGACAGGTGCGGGAACTCGTCGACTCCCGACGGCGACAGGAAGCACTTGAACCCGAACACGCCGGCGTCGTTCAGCGGCCCGAGCGCACCGAGATTCTCGGGCACGGCACCGCCCCAGAATCCGACGTCGACGTAGGCGGATGCCGCCGCCGCGGCTCGCTTGATCTCCAGCGCCTCGGCAGTCGTGGTCGGGGGCAGCGAATTGAGCGGCATGTCGACCAGCGTCGTCACCCCGCCCGCCGCCGCCGCGAGGGTCGCCGAGCGGAAGCCCTCCCACTCGGTGCGCCCCGGCTCGTTCACATGCACGTGCGAGTCGACCAGGCCCGGCAGCAGCACGGCGTCGTCGGGCACGAGCACCGTGGAGGCGATCACCCGATCGCGCACGCCGACGACGTCCACGACCAGCCCGTCCTGCACCACGACCGCCGCCGGACGGAACGCACCGTCGATGAAGGTCCGTCCGGCGCGCACGACGAGAAGCCTCTCCGCCACCGTGATCCTCCTGTCCTCGGAGTTCACGCTAAGCGTCCCGCGTTTCCCGCGTGTTACTCCGCTCGCATGCGCACCGGGTCTCCGTGCCGTAACCGCGGTGAAACGCGCAGGGTTTAGCGTGGCGCCATGCTGCTGGACGAGTTCAACCGCGCGGATGCCGCGTCCGCGGCATCCGTGGTCCGCGTGTGGGCCGCCGTGCCGGATTGGGTGGATGCCGTCGTCGCGGCGCGGCCGTACGCCTCGACCGATGCGCTCACCGCGCACGCCGCAGCTCTGGCCGACGCGTGGAGCGTCGCAGATCTCGATGCGGCGCTCGCCCGCCACCCGCGCATCGGCCAGCGCCCGGTCGGTGCGGGGGCCGAGGCCGCGGCATCCCGACGCGAGCAGGCGTCGATGACGGATGCCGGCGCCGGCGTGACCGCCCGGATCGCCGCCGGCAACACCGCGTACGAGGAGCGGTTCGGCCGGGTGTTCCTGATCCGCGCGGCAGGGCGCACCCCGGAGCAGATCCTGGCCGAGCTGCGACGTCGCCTCGGCAACGACGACGACGCAGAGGTCGCCGAGGCTCTCGGTCAGCTCGCCGAGATCGCGATCCTGCGGCTGCGCGCGTCGGTGACCGCCGACTTCCCCGCCGGGGCTGCGGGCGGAAGGATCGGCTCATGAGCCACCTCACCACCCACGTCCTGGATGCCGCGACCGGACAGCCGGCGCCGAACATGGTCGTCTCGCTGGCCCGTCACCTCCCCGGCGGCGGCACGGATCCGGTCGCACAGGGCTTCACCGACCCCGACGGCAGACTCGCGCTCGGACCCGAGCACCTCGAGGCGGGCATGTACGCGCTCACGTTCGGCACCGGAGCGTGGTTCGCCGACCGCGGCATCCCGACGTTCTATCCCCTTGTGACCGTGACCTTCAGCGTCGAAGAACCGGACCGGCACCTGCACGTGCCGCTGCTGCTCAGCCCGTTCGCCTATTCGACCTATCGAGGGAGCTAGCCATGAGTGACGTGTCCGTCAGCCTGGGCGCCAACAAGTACGGCAAGGCGGAGAACCGCGTCGTGCGGATCTACCGCGACAGTCCCCGGCACGAGATCGTCGACCTGAACGTCAGCTCGCAGCTGCGCGGGGCCGCCCTGCTGGACTCGTACCTGACCGGCGACAACTCCCTGGTCGTCGCGACGGACACGCAGAAGAACACCGCGTTCGCGTTCGCCAAGCAGTACGGGGTGCGCGCGCCCGAGGAGTACCTGCTCAGGCTCTCCGAGCACTTCGTGAGCGAGTTCGACTGGATCGAGGGCGGCCTCTGGCAGGCCGAGCAGTACGAGTGGGAGCGCATCCTCGTCGACGGGCAGCCGCACGACCACTCCTTCGTGCGTCGGGGGCAGGGGACGCGCCTGGCGGCCGTGCAGGTGATCGACGGCGCCACGCATGTGACCGGCGGCGTGAAGGACCTCACGGTGCTCAAGTCCACCGGCAGCGCGTTCGCCGGCTTCCCCCGCGACCGGTACACGACGCTCGTCGAGACCGACGACCGGATCATGGCGACCTCGGTGACCGGGCGGTGGCGGTTCCTCCCCGAGGCCGTCGAGGCGGGCATCGACTACAACGGCCTGTACGCCGAGGTCTCTGCGGTGCTGCTGTCGACCTTCGCCACCGTGCACTCGCTCGCGCTGCAGCAGACGCTGTTCGCGATGGGCAAGGCGGCGATCCAAGCGCGCCCCGAGATCGCCGAGGTGCGGTTCGCGATGCCGAACAGGCATCACTTCCTGTCGGATCTGTCGCCCTTCGGGCTCGACAACCCGGGCGAGGTCTTCTACGCCGCCGACCGCCCGTACGGCCTGATCGAGGGCACGATCACCCGCGACGGCGCCGCTCCCGCCCCCGAGGCCTGGAGCGACCTGCCCGCCTTCGTCTGACCCGCACCTTCCCCGCGAGACTGCATCTGCAGGTCGAGACTGTGGGGTTCGCCCGCAGTCTCGACCTGCAGTTGGCGTCTCACGGAAGGGCCGTTGACGACGGCGGGGCCCGGGACCGACCGGTCGCCCGGGCTCCCCGCCGTCGTGCGGTCAGAGGGCGGTGCGCTGCCTCCGACTCCGCTCGGACGTGGGCAGTTCTGCGGTGTCACGGCGTTCGGGCACGTGCACCGCAGCTTTGCCGATCCGAGAAGTCCTCACCTCAGGCGCGCGGGTTCGGGTCCTCGTCACGGATCCGCGACACGTCGACCGGCATCCCGTCGCCGGTCTGCTCGGCGGCCAGCTCGTCGGAGAGCACCTGGGTGGGAATCAGACCCGTGCCCTCGGCATCCGGATGCACCAGCGCCGCGGCGGCCGGCCCTCGTACGGCATCGGAGGCGCCCATCGCGGGGTCCGTGCGCCGAGCCTCGCGCATCTGATCGGTGTTCAGCAGCAGATTGAGCAGGATCGCCGTGATCGCGCCGGCGCTGATGCCGGAGTCGAAGATGAGCGTGAACCACTGCGGGAACTGGTCGTAGATCGTCGGCGCGACGGTGGGCAGCAGCGCGACGCCGACCGAGATCGCCACGATCAGCACGTTCTTGTTGTTGAACCTCACCTTCGTGAGGGTTCGGATCCCGGATGCCGCCACCATGCCGAACAGCGCGATGCCGGCGCCGCCGAGCACGGCGCTGGGAACGCCCTCGACGATCGCGGAGACCTTCGGGATCAGTCCGAGAACGACGAGGATGACGCCCGCCGCGGTCGCGACCCACCGCGAGCGCACGCCCGTGAGCGAGACCAGCCCCACGTTCTGGGCGAAGGCGGTGTACGGGAAGGTGTTGAACACGCCGCCGATGACGGTGCCCAGCCCGTCGGCGCGCAGGCCGTCGGCCAGCTGGCGACGCGACACCGGCTTCTCGACGATCTCGCCCACGGCGATCATGTCACCGGTCGTCTCGGTCATGATGACCAGGCCGACGATGATCATCGACACGATGGAGGCCACCTGGAACGTCGGGAGGCCGAAGTGGAACTGCGTGATGAGGGCGAACCAGGCGGCATCGCCCACGTTCGACCAGTCCACCATCCCGGGCACGAACACGGCGGCGATCGTGCCGAGTACGAGCCCGAGCAGGATCGACACCCGCTGCAGCGCCGGCGGGGCGAACCGCTCGATCAGAATGATCAGCAGCAGCGTCCCGAAGGCGAAGGCCACGTTGATCGGCGGCGCCCCCTCGGCCGACCCGTCGACGATCCAGCCGGCTGCCACGCGCATGAGCGAGAGCCCGATGATCAGGATCACCGTGCCCGTGACGATCGGCGGGAAGAAGCGCAGCAGGTGCGAGAAGAACGGGGCGACGACGATCATGAACAGGCCGCACGCGATCGTGGCGCCGAACACCGCCTGGATGCCTTCGCTCTGCCCGATCGCGATCATCGGACCGACGGCGGCGAAGGTCACGCCCTGCATGAGCGGCAGCCGCACGCCGAACCGCCAGAAGCCGACCGACTGGATGATGGTGGCGACGCCGGCGACGAACAGATCCGCGCTGATGAGGAAGGCGAGGTCCTGCGCGGAGTAGCCGAGCGCACCGCCGACGATGAGCGGCACGGCGACCGCCCCCGCGTACATCGCGAGCACGTGCTGCAGGCCCAGGGGGAACAGCCGGCCCAGCGGCGGAACCGTGTCGACGGTGTTGGCGTGACGTCTCGCGGCCTTCGCCGCCTTGCGATCGGTCGCTTCGGTGGTGGCCATGTGCTCACTCCCTGGTCGAGGGGGCGGCGCCGGCGACGGACCGCCCCGTTGCTTGCGGGCAGACTATGCTCGCCGGGAACCGGACCGCCAGGCCACGGGCCAAGCGTTCCGCAGACTTAACGACGCTGTTACAGGCCCGCAACGCTCGACTCGAAGACTCAGCAGCGGGCCCGCAGCACCTGCACCGGGCCGCACCGCCCCAGAGGAGACATGTGACGGTCTATCGGGGTCACGTGCTCCACATCTCCGGCAGCCCGTCGCTCGAGGGCGCGGGCGACGCGCTCGTCTCGGAACCGGACGGCGCGCTCGCGGTCGATTCGGCGGGTCGCATCGCCTTCGCCGGGGCGTGGAGCGACCTGCCGGCATCCCTCGTCCGCGACGAGGTCGTCCTCACCGAGGCGTACCTGCTGCCAGGCTTCGTCGACACGCACGTGCACTTCCCCCAGACGCTGGCCACCGACGAATTCGGCGGCGGCGAACTGCTCGAGTGGCTCGAGCGGTGCGTCTTCCCCGCGGAATCCCGCCTCGCCGATCCCGGATTCGCCGACCTCGTCGCGGTCGAGTTCGTGCGGCGACGCGTGTCGGCCGGAACGACCGCCGCCCTGGTGTTCGGCTCGGCGTTCCCGGAGGCGCAGGACGCTCTCTTCACGCGAACACTGGATGCCGGCCTCCGCGTCGTGAGCGGGCGGGGGATCCAGACGGTGGGTCCGGGCAGCGCGGCCGCCCTTCTGACGAGCGAGGATGCCGCGATCGGGCTCGCGCGTGAGGAGATCGCACGCTGGCACGGAAGGGATGCCGCCGGACCGGCATCCGACGCGCGCAGCGCTCTCGCGCAGGTGGCGGTCATCCCGCGCTTCAGCCTGGCGGTGACGCCCGAGACCCTGAACCGGCTCGGCGATCTGTACGCCGAGGTGCGCGGCGAGGGGGTCTACTTCCACTCGCACCTGAACGAGAACGACCGGCCGGGTGACGGCGAGATCGCGGCCGTGCGCGAGCAGTACGGGGTCGAGGCGTATCTCGACACGTACGACGGACGATGCCTGCCGGGGTCTCTCACCAGCGGCGAGACCCTCCTGGGGCGGCGGTCGATCCTCGCCCATGCGGTGCACTGCACCGACCGCGAGCTGCACCGGCTCGCCGAGACCGGATCGTCGATCGCGCACTGCCCGACGTCGCAGCTGTTCCTCGGGAGCGGCACGATGCCGTGGCAGCGCACCGTCGCCTCCGGCACCACGATCGCGATGGGCACCGACATCGGAGCAGGCGACGAGTGGCTCATCCCCCGGGTGCTCAACGACTGCTACAAGGTGCACATGAGCGAGCCCGGTGACCGGTCGAGCGCGATCGACCCGGCGCAGCTGCTCTTCCTCGGCACGCTCGCCGGTGCGCGGGCGCTCGATCAGGAGCAGCTGTTCGGCAATCTGGATGCCGGCAAGGACGCGGACTTCGTGATCGTGGACCCCGCCGCCCAGCCCGGCTTCCCGCTCGCGCTCGAGGCGGCGGCGCACGGCGGCGTGAGGTCGCAGCTGTTCACCCTGCTCATGGGCATGCGCGAGGCATCCATCACCGGCGTCTTCGTGCGCGGACAGCGGGTCGGCGCCCCCTGACCGGTCAGGCCACGAATACGGTGTGCACGTCGCCGACGACCGCCCGGCCGCCCAGGCCCTGCAGCTCCATGAGCACCGCCGTGCCCATGACCACGACGCCCAGGTCGGCGAACAGACGCTGCGCGGCTTCCAGGGTGCCGCCCGTGGCGAGCACGTCATCCACGAGCAGCACGCGCGTGCCCGGCGCGAGGTCGTCGTGCACCTCGATCGTGGCCTCACCGTATTCGAGCGCGTACGAGACGGATGCCGCCGGCCGCGGCAGCTTGCCGGCCTTGCGCACCGGCACCATGCCCGTCCCGGTGGCGATCGCGGCCGCCCCGGCGAGCAGGAACCCGCGTGCCTCCACGCCGGCCACCACGTCGAACTCCCCGGCGAACGGCGCGGTCAGCGCATCGATCACGGTGCGCAGGGCCGCGGCATCCGCCAGCAGCGGCGTGATGTCGCGGAACAGGATGCCGGGCTCGGGGTAGTCCGGGATCTCCCGGATCAGCGCCTCGGCCGCGGCGAGGGCATCGGGATCGGCAGCGACGGCGGAGAGGGGAGCCACGCGCCCACCCTAGCCGCGCCGTCCCGCGCTTCGTCCGTCACCTCGGTACGCTGCGGCCCCCCTCGGGCGAGCACAGGTGACGGACGAAGCGCGGGAGACCGGGCGAACGTGCGCATGCAAGCGCTTGCAGTATCCTGGAACGATGACTTCGCCCGACACCGCCGAGCGCCCGTTCGCCCTCACTTCCCGCCCCGGAGCGGAGTGGTGGTGCAGTGCCGTCATCTACCAGATCTACCCCCGCTCCTTCGCCGACAGCTCGGGCGACGGCATCGGCGATCTGCCCGGCGTCACCGCCCACCTCGACGACCTGGTCGATCTCGGCGTGGATGCGATCTGGCTGAGCCCCTTCCAGCGCTCGCCCCAGAAGGATGCCGGCTACGACGTCGCCGATTACTGCGACGTGGACCCGCTCTTCGGCACGCTCGCGGACTTCGACGTCATGCTGGCCGAGGCCCATGGCCGCGGCATCCGGATCATCGTCGACCTCGTCCCCAACCACTCCTCCGACCAGCACGAGTGGTTCCAGGCCGCCCTCGCCGCGGCACCCGGCAGCCGCGAGCGGGCTCGCTACCTCTTCCGCGACGGCAAAGGCACCGCGGGCGAGCTGCCGCCCAACAACTGGGAGTCCGTGTTCGGCGGACCGGCATGGACCCGTCTCGTGGAAGCGGACGGCACGCTCGGCCAGTGGTACCTGCACCTGTTCGATGCGTCGCAGCCCGATTTCGACTGGTCCAACGAGGACGTGCGGGAGCTGTTCCGCGGAGTGCTGCGCTTCTGGCTCGACCGCGGTGTCGACGGCTTCCGCGTCGACGTGGCGCACGGCCTCATCAAGGCCGCCGGCCTGCCCGACTACACCCCGCCCGTCGAGGCAGACTCGATGGGCGGCGACGAACCCGATGTTCCCTACTGGGGCCAGCCCGGCGTTCACGACGTGTACCGCGACTGGCACGGCATCCTCGCCGCATACGACGGCGATCGGGCCCTCTGCGCCGAGGCGTGGCGCCCGACGCCGGACGAGACGGCCCTGTGGGTGCGCTCCGACGAGATGCACCAGGCGTTCAACTTCCCGTACCTGACGACGGGGTGGGATGCCGCCGAACTGCGCGCGGTGATCGATGAGTCGCTGCGCGCGTTCGCCGCCGTCGGCGCCCCGAGCACGTGGGTGCTGTCCAATCACGACGTCATCCGGCACGCGTCGCGGCTCGCGCTCACGGCCGAGAACCCGCAGGGGCACGGCATCGGACCCGACTCGGTCGGCAAGCCGATCGCCGATCTGGGTTTGCGCCGCGCGCGCGCCGCGACCGCCGTCATGCTCGCGCTGCCGGGCTCGGCCTACATCTACCAGGGCGAGGAGCTGGGGCTCCCCGAAGTCGTGGACCTGCCCGACACCGCGCGACAGGATCCGACGTGGTTCCGCACCGCGGGCGAGCGCTACGGACGGGACGGATGCCGGGTGCCGGTGCCGTGGTCCTCTTCGCAGCCGGCCTACGGGTTCAGCGCGACGGGCGAATCCTGGCTGCCGCAGCCGTCGTCGTGGGCGCGCCTCGCCCGCGACGTTCAGGAGAGCGACCCGGAGTCCACGCTTGCGCTCTATCGCACCCTGCTCGCCGAACGGCGTTCGCACGCCCTCGGCACGGGCGCGCTGGAGTGGGTCGACGGGTTCCCGGACGACGTGCTCGCATTCCGAAACGGGAATGTCACGGTGATCGCCAACCTCGGCGATGCATCGATTCCGCTGCCGCACGGTAACGTGATCGCGGCGAGCGAGCCGCTCGTCGGCGGAATCCTGCCCGCCGACACGGCGGTCTGGCTCGAGGCCGCGCAAGCCTGACGCCGGGGGCGCGAAAGGGGACGACGTGGTCAGCATCGATGAGGTCGCCCGCCATGCGGGCGTCTCCACGGCGACCGTCTCGCGCGCGCTCAGCGGACGCGGGCACGTCTCCGATGCGACCCGGGTCCGCGTCGAGACGGCCGCGAAGACCCTCGGATACGTCGTGTCGTCGTCGGCGTCGAGCCTCGCCTCGGGGCGCACGCGCAACATCGGCGTGCTCGTGCCGTTCCTGGACCGGTGGTTCTTCAGCACGGTCCTCAGCGGCACGGCCTCCGCACTCATGCGGCGCGGCTACGACATCACGCTCTACAACCTGACCGCTGACCGCGAGCAGCGCCGCAGCATCTTCGAGACGTTCCTGCGCCGCCAGCGGGTCGACGGGGTCATCGCGATCTCGATCGAGCTGGGCGAGGAGGAGACCGAGCGCCTGCGGGAACTCGACCTGCCCGTCATCGCGATCGGAGGCCCGAATCCGCGCCTGTCGACCCTCACGGTCGACGACGCCGCGGTCGCGCGGCTCGCGACGGAGCACCTCATCGGACTCGGGCACCGCGACATCGCCCACATCGGCGCGAGCCACGAATTCGACATCGACTTCCACATCCCGACGCACCGGCGACAGGGTTTCGAGCAGGCGCTGCGGGATGCCGGCATCCCGCCGCGGCCGTCGCTCTACGAGCCCGCCGACTTCACGATCGAGGGAGGGTTCCGCGCCGCCAAGCAGCTGCTCGGGCGACCGGGAGAGCACCCGACCGCGATCTTCGCCGCGTCGGACGAGATGGCCATCGGCGCCCTGCTGGCCGCTCGCGAGCTGGGCTACCGGGTGCCCGAGGACCTGTCGGTCGTCGGCATCGACGGTCACGAGCTGGGCGAGTTCTTCCGGCTCACCACCGTGGACCAGTTTCCGATGGGTCAGGGCGAGCGCGCGGCCGACGCGATCCTCGACGAGCTCGAGGCCAAGGCGGCGGGCGTGGCGCGCGAAGAGCCGCGCCACCTGCCGTACGAGCTGATCGTGCGCGGCACGACCACCCGGCTGGACTCCTGAGGCGGCATCCCGCCCGGTTGCCGACGGTCGCCCGCGGCTAGGCTCGGAGCCATGACCATCGACCTCGAAGCGCTCTACATCGATCTGCACCGGCATCCCGAACTGTCCTTCCAGGAGACCCGGACGGCGGGAGTCGTCACGCAGCACCTCTCCGCTCTGGGCATCGAGTTCGAAGAGGGCATCGGCAAGACGGGCGTCGCGGGGGTCATCCGCAACGGCGACGGGCCGGTCGTCTGGCTGCGCGCGGACATGGACGCGCTGCCGGTGAAGGAGCTGACCGGCCTCGAGTACGCGAGCACCGCGCGGGGCACCGACCCGGCGGGCACCGATGTGCCCGTGATGCACGCGTGCGGTCACGACCTGCACGTCACATGCCTGCTGGGCGCCCTCGAGCAGCTGCTCGCGGCGAAGGAGGAGTGGTCGGGAACGGTCGTCGCCGTCTTCCAGCCGGCCGAAGAATACGGCGCCGGCTCGCAGGCGATGATCGCCGATGGCGTGCTGGACCGCTTTCCGCGGCCGGACATCGTGCTCGGCCAGCACGTCACACCGCTTCCGGCCGGAACCATCGGCGTGCGCCCGGGCACGCAGATGGCGGCATCCGACGGCCTCACGGTCACGCTGCTCGGACGCGGCGGCCACGGCTCGCGCCCGCACTCCACGATCGACCCGGTCGTGATGGCCGCCGCGACCGTGATGCGCCTGCAGACGATCGTCTCGCGCGAAGTCGACCCGCGCGACGTCGCCGTCGTGACGGTCGGCTCGATCCACGCGGGTCTGAAGAACAACATCATCCCGGCCGAGGCGAAGCTCGAGCTCAGCCTGCGCTACCCCGATGAGGAAGCGCGCGTGCGCGTGCTCGAGAAGGTGGAGAGGGTCGTCCGCGCCGAGGCGCAGGCCTCGGGTGCCGAGGAGGAGCCCGTGATCGCCGTCGACCACTCGCTGCCGCCCACGATCAACGACGTTCACGCCACCGCACGGCTCACGCTCGCCTTCGACAGCGCATTCGGCGAGGGCACGGTCATCGATCCGGGCATGTTCACCGGCAGCGAGGACGTGTCGTGGTTCGCCCGAGAGGCCGGTGTGCCGCTCGTGTTCTGGTTCTGGGGCGGCGTCGATCCTCAGAAGTTCGCCGAGGCGAAGGCCGGCGGAACGATCGACCGCGACATCCCCACGAACCACTCGCCGTACTTCGCGCCGGTCATCCACCCCTCGCTCGAGCGCGGAGTGGACGCGCTGGTGGTCGCGGCGAGGGAGTTCCTGGGCTAGGCGCGCTCAAGCGCCCGCTCGGCTTTGACCGGTGTGCGCGAGTCCACGAGGCGCTGACCGGAGAGAAGACCCGGCAGTCCGCGGTGGCCCTTCGTCGTGAACACCAGGACGAAGGAGACCAGCACCAGCGCCGGGACGCTCAGCGACCACGGATCGGGCAGCAGCGAGAGAAGCTGGTAGCCGCCGATGCCGCCGAGGAACCGCACGAGCCGCGACCAGACGACCGGCATCCGGGCTCCGACGTACTGCAGCTGCACGGCGTCGTTGCCGATCGTGCGGCCACGAAGCAGCATGTAGGCCAGCGTCACCGCCAGCGGGACCATGTTGCCGGCGAGCTGATACCAGAACGCCGCGTCGACCGAGACGTCGCCGCCGGTGATGAGGAAATCGACCAAAGACAGGATCACGCCCACGGCGAGAGAGCCCAGCACGACCGAGAGCACGTCGCAGGTCATGCCCACCAGACGCCGCGCAGCGCTCACCGGTCGGGGCGCCCGTGCATCGTCGACCTCGCCGGAACGCGCGCGCAGGCGCAGCGGAATCGCCAGCGACAGGATGCCGCCCAGCAGCGCACCGAGGGTGTTGGTGATCAGGTCCTCGACGTCGAAGAGGCGATACGCACACGGGTAGATGCCCCACACGCCCGTGAGCTGCGTCGTCTCGATCAGGAGCGAGAGCGCGAAGCCGACGAGGGTCGCGGTGACCCATCCGCGGTGCCAGATGAGCCGCACGAAGAAGCCGAGGGGCAGGAACAGCAGCACGTTCAGCGCGATCTGCAGGAACGCCGGGTTCGTCAGCGGGCTGCCGCTGGCCGCCGCGGTGCCGAGGTCTTCCACGAGCACCCACGGGTTCAGCTGCGGGGTGGTGCAGCGGATCTCGTCGGGGTCGGGCAGCGGCAGCAGCGTGTAGGTCCAGATCGCGAGGAAGTACACCAGCAGCGCGAAGGCGAGACCCGTCCGCCCTGCGGTGAGCCGTCCGTGACGTCGGTAGCTCATCGCGACGTAGGGGAGGAAAGCCAGGGTGCCGACCGCGATGCCGAGGATGAGCGCGAGCAGGCCCAGGCTCAGCTGATCCGACACCGCGCCAGTCTAGGGGCGCGGGCGGACGCCTCGGCCCTCGATCCGGGGGCGTAAGGATTCCGTCAGGATGAACTGGCCGGTGCGACCCGGGTGCGCGCGTGCGAGTAACATCGCTCGCCGTGACCACTGACAGCAGCGAGCCCGGCGCCGACTCGCCGATCGCCAAGCGCCTCATCCTGGGCGATCCGCTCACCTCGGAGAAGCTCGACGACCAGCTTCTGCCGAAGAAGATGGCCCTGCCGATCTTCGCGTCGGACGCGCTCAGCTCGGTGGCGTATGCGCCGCAGGAGCTGCTGATGATCCTGCTGACCGGAGGGCTGGCCTTCCTCGCCTTCAGCCCGTGGGTGGGCGTGGCGGTCGTGGTCGTGCTCGTCGTGGTCGTGGTCAGCTACCGCCAGCTCATCAAGGCATACCCCTCCGGGGGCGGCGACTACGAGGTGGCGCGCACCAACCTCGGCGAGATCCCCGGCGTCGTGGTGGCCGCGGCACTGCTCGTGGACTACGTGCTCACGGTCGCCGTCTCGGTGGCAGCGGGCGTGGACAACATCATCTCCGCCCTTCCGTTCCTCGATGCCGGCAGGGTCGAGCTCGCGGTCGGCTTCGTGGTCGTGATCATCCTGATCAACCTGCGCGGCGTGCGCGAGGCATCGCTCCTGTTCGCGATCCCCACCTACGTGTTCATCGGGTCCGTCGCCGTCATGATCCTCGTCGGCCTGGTCCGCACGTTCGCCGGCGACCCGCCCGTCGCCTCCAGCGCCCAGTTCGCGGTGCAGGCGGAGAGCCTGACGCAGGCCGCCGTGATCCTCCTCGTACTGCGCGCCTTCTCGAGCGGCTGCTCGGCGCTCACCGGCGTGGAAGCGGTGTCCAACGGGGTGCCCGCCTTCCGCAAGCCCAAGATCCGCAACGCGCAGATGACGCTCGTGCTGATGGGCGGCATCGCCATCCTGCTCTTCTCCGGGCTGACGGCGCTCGCGCTCGTCTCCGGCGTCCACTACTCCGAGAATCCGTGCAACCTGGTCGGATTCGACTGCGAGAACCAGCCGCAGCCGAGTCTGATGGCACAGGTCGCGGCCGCGACGTTCGGAATGGGCTCGATCCCGTTCTTCGTGATCCAGGCCGCGACCGCCTGTGTGCTGCTGCTCGCTGCGAACACCGCGTTCAACGGCTTCCCCCTGCTCGGATCGGTGCTCGCCCGGGACGGCTACGCGCCGAAGGCGCTCAACACCCGCGGAGACCGTCTCGTGTACTCGAACGGCATGATCATCCTCGGTGCGGTCGCGATCGCGGTGCTGGTGATCTACCAGGCGCAGCTGACGACGCTGATCCAGCTCTACATCATCGGCGTCTTCATCTCGTTCTCGCTCGGCCAGCTGGGAATGGTGCGGCACTGGAAGCGGGTCCTGCGAAACCTGGCTCAAGAACCGGTGCACGCCGATCTCAAGCGTGCGGTGGCATCGGAACGGCGCGCAGCGCGGACCGGGTTGATCATCAACAGCGTGGGTGCCGGCATGACCGTGTTCGTGCTGCTGATCGTCACCATCACCAAGTTCACGCACGGCGCCTATCTGGTCTTCATCATGATCCCGATCCTGGCGGTGCTGATGATCGGGGTGAACCGCTACTACCGCGACGTCGAGCACGAGATCGCGGTGGATGACGTCACGCACTTCGGCTCCGAGGGCGATGTCGCCCTGATCCTGGTCAACCGCCTGCAGAAGCCCGTCGTCAAAGCGCTCGACTACGCACTGGCCGCCAAGCACGACAAGACCTTCGCGCTGCACGTCTCGGTGAATGCGGAGGAGACCGCGCGACTGCGCGAGCAGTGGGCCAGCCACGACATCCCGGTGCCGCTCGTGGTCATCGATTCGCCCTACCGGTCCTTCGGCAGTCCCGTCTCGGCGTACATCAAGAAGTACCGCGCCCAGCACGGCTCGGCCGTGGTCACCGTCTACCTGCCGCAGTACATCGTCGGCCACTGGTGGGAGTCGATCCTGCACAACCGGCGATCCCGGCGCATCGCCAACCAGCTCATGCTCATTCACGGCGTCTCGATCACGCTGGTCCCGTGGCTCCTGGATTCCAGCGAGCTCATCTACGGACGACGCTCCCGGCCCCTGCCCGGCCAGGAGCGCGCCGGGCGGCCGTTCGAGCCCGAGACGCTGAGCATGACCACCGGCGAGCGCTCGAGCCTCGAGCGCGAGGACTGACCGGATCGCCTCCGCGGCGGCTCTTAGACTTCTCGACATGATCCCGGGCGACCAGCCGGCACCGTTGAGCCTCGTCCAGCGCGGCTGGTGGTGGGTGAGCGATTACGCGTACGCGGCCGTGCGCCAGCTCGCCATCGTCACCGCCCCCTGGACGCTGGGCCGCCCTCGGCCGGCGCCGCCCGCCTGGAGATCGGGATCCGACCAGCTTCCCGAGGTCATCCTGCTTCCCGGGGTGTACGAGCACTGGACGTTCCTGCGGCCGCTCGGTCACGCCCTCAACGCGGCGGGCCACCGTGTGAAGGTCGTGCACGGGCTCGGCATGAATCGCCGCGGCATCGTCGAGACCTCCGATCGGCTGGGCCGCGCACTGGCGGCCCGTCCTGCGCCTCCGGCCGGACGCGTGCTCGTGGCGCACAGCAAGGGAGGGCTCATCGGCAAGCACCTGCTCGTCTCCTCCGGCGCCGCCGCCGACGCCGCGATCGAGGCGGCGAAGGGCGGCGATCCCGCGGATGCCGCCGCCCACGCCACGGCGCCGGCCGGTGACGGATCGGTGCCCCAACGGCCGCTCGGGCTCCTGGGGCTGGTCGCGGTGTGCACGCCGTTCCACGGATCGCCGCTGGCGGGGCTGTTCGTCGTGCCCAGCATCCGCGCGTTCCTGCCCGACGACGAGACGATCGTGATGCTCGGGCGCGACGAGTCGGTGAACGGACGCATCGTGTCGGTCTTCGGCCGCTTCGATCCGCACATCCCCGATGGCAGTTCCCTCGACGGCGCGACGAACCTGATCGTGCCCTCATCCGGCCACTTCCGCGTGCTCGGTTCACCCCAGACGCACACCGCCGTGCTGGACGGCATCCGGATGCTGTCCATCGACTCCTCGCGTGCGGAGGGCGGCGGATGACGACCGATGGGCGACGCCCCGAGGCGGCACGGATCGTCATCCGTCGACTGTCCGGCGGCGCCCTGGGCACGCAGCGCATCGTGCTCGGCTTCATCATCGCGCTGGTGGTCGGCCCGCTTCTGACCTGGGCGCTGTACAGCGTCCGCACGCCGGAGTCGATCACCGCGGAGGTGCTGGCCTTCCAGCTGCTGGTGGTGGTCGTCGCGCTCGTCGGCGGCATCTGGCCCGCGCTGTTCGCGGCCGTGCTGTCGGGCCTCACGCTCGACTTCCTGTTCGTGGCGCCGCAGTTCACCGTGGCGATCTCGGACCCGCTGCACCTGCGGGCACTGGCCCTGTACATCGTGATCGCCGTGCTGGTGAGCTACATCGTCGATCAGGCGGCCCGCCGCGCCCGCGTCGCCGATCGCGCGGCCGCCGAGGCGGAGCTGCTCGCCTCGGTCGCCGGCAGCGTGCTGAACGGCCAGAGCGCCCTGGCCGCGCTGGTCAGCCGCACCCGCGAGGCCTTCGGCAGCTCCGGCGTGCGACTGATCGACGCCGATGGATCAGTGATCGCCACCGACGGCGAGCCGGTACGCGACGGGCTCTTCACCGCGGTGCCCATCGGCGACCCGGCCCGGCCACGGGCGATCCTCGAGCTGCACGGGGCACCGCTGCACGCCTCGGAGCGCCGGCTGCTCGATGTCATCGTCGCCCAGCTGGGCGGAGCGCTCGAACGCACCGATCTGTCGGAGACCGCACGCGAGGCAGGCGCCCTCGCCGAGATGGACCAGGTGCGCACCGCTCTTCTCTCGGCGGTCAGCCACGACATCCGCCGCCCGCTCGCCGCCGCCGTCGCCGCCATCGGCGGGCTGCGTGCCGCCGGCCAGAATCTGTCCGACGACGACCGCCGCGAGCTGCTCGAAACGGCGGACGAGAGTCTCGCCACCCTCTCGACACTCGTCACCGACCTGCTGGATGTGAGCCGCGTCCAGGCGGGTGTCCTCGCCGTGTCGTTCGAAGAGGTGGATGCCGCCGCCGTCGTGCTGGGCTCGCTCGAAGAGCTCGGCCTCGGCCCGTCCGAAGTCGACCTCGAACTCGACCCTCACCTCCCGCCGATGATCGCAGACCCCGTGCTTCTGCAGCGCGTGCTGGTCAACGTGCTGGCCAATGCCGTGCACCACTCACCGGAGGGAGCGCGCGTCAGCGTCACGAGCGGTCAGGTGCGCGGCGGGGGCCAGCTCACCGTGGTCGACCACGGTGCCGGCGTGCCGGACGAGCTTCGATCCGACATGTTCACTCCCTTCCAGCGCCTCGGAGACGTCGACAACACCACCGGGCTCGGTCTCGGCCTGGCTCTGTCGAAGGGCTTCACCGAGGGGATGGGAGGATCGCTGCGACCGGAGGACACTCCCGGCGGCGGGCTGACCATGGTGATCTCGCTGCCCCTGGCCGACCACCGTCTGTCGGTGCGATGAGACTCCTGATCGCCGACGACGACCCGCAGCTGGTGCGCGCTCTGCGCATCACGCTCAGCTCCCACGGCTACGAGGTTCTCGCCGCCCCGGACGGCGCGGCAGCGGTCGCCATGGCGGCCAAGCTCCCGCCCGATCTGGTCATGCTGGACCTGGGCATGCCGCGGCTGGACGGCGTGGGCGTGATCCGGGCGCTCCGCGGCTGGACGAGCGCGCCCATCGTGGTCGTCTCGGGACGCACCGGCTCCGCCGACAAGATCGAGGCGCTGGATGCCGGAGCCGACGACTACGTCACCAAGCCCTTCCAGATCGACGAGCTTCTCGCCCGGCTCCGCGCGCTCGCACGGCGCACCCCCGGTGCGTCGGAATCACCGGTGGTGGCCTTCGCCGACGTGACGATCGATCTCGCGGCCAAGAGCGTGACCCGCGGGCAGAGCGCCGTGCACCTCACTCCGACCGAATGGCGGATGCTGGAATTCCTCGCCCGCAGTCCGGGCGCCCTGGTGACCCGCCAGACGCTCCTGAAAGAGATCTGGTCGAGCGACCAGGTGAGCGACTCGGGCTACCTGCGGCTCTACATGTCGCAGCTGCGAAAGAAGCTCGAGGCCGATCCGGCCAACCCCCGGCATCTGCTCACGGAGTCCGGGATGGGATACCGGCTCGTGCTCGAGGGCTGAGGGCCGGATCAGCCGAGCCCGGCGCGCTCCTCGTCGATGGATGCCGCGGCCCCCGAGACCGGCTTGCGCGAGAGACCGACGGCACCGGCATCCGGCCCCTTCGAGAGCGCAGCGGCGACGGCGACCGACTCGTCCACGTCGGGGTACTGCGGGCGCAGCTGCACCGCGTGCTGGGCCTTCCGCTCGCGCTTGGCCTTGCGCGCCGCGTACACGAGGTTCAGCGCCTCGACGAGGATCGCGAACGCCATCGGCGCGTAGATGAGCGCCTTGTCGATCTTGATGCCGAAGCCTTCGGCGATGAGGAAGACGCCGATCAGCAGCAGGAACGACAGCGCGAGCATCTTGACCGTCGGGTGCTTGTTCACGAACGTGAAGATGAAGCGCGACGCGAAGAGCATGATGCCGAACGAGAGCACGACGACCGTGATGATCACGAGCAGGTTCTCGGTCATCCCGACCGCGGTGATGACCGAGTCGAGCGAGAAGACGATGTCCAGCAGCAGGATCTGCGTGATGACCGAGGCGAAGGTGATCTGAGCGACCTTCTTGCCACTGCCGCCGTGGTCCTCTTCGGCGCCCTCGAGCTTGTGGTGGATCTCCGTGACCGCCTTGTAGACCAGGAACAGTCCACCCGCGATGAGGATGAAGTCCTTCCACGAGAACCCCATGCCGAACAGCACGATCACGTCCTCTTTCAGCGTGATGATCCAGCCGGCGAAGAACACGAGGATCACGCGGATCAGCATCGCCAGAGTGAGGCCCAGGTTGCGGGCGCGGGCCTGCTGCTCCTTCGGGAGCTTGCTCGCGAGGATCGAGATGAAGATGACGTTGTCGACCCCGAGCACGATCTCGAGCACGAAGAGGGTCACGAAGACGGCGATCAGATCGGGCGTGAAGGCGAAGGAGAAGTCCACGCCTCCATCGTATGGTCGGCGAAGCGGGCACCGTCTGGATGCCGATGCCTGGCGTGGGCGGCCGACCCGGCCGGCGAACCCGCGGCGTAGCCTGGAGAGGTGATCCCCTCGACCGAGACCGCGACGACGTTGGACGTGCAGGCGCTGCGCGCGGACTTCCCGATCCTGAGCCGCACGGTCGACGGCCACCCGCTCGTCTACCTCGACTCCGCCGCCACGAGCCAGAAGCCGCGCGCCGTCATCGACGCCGAGGTCGCCTTCCTGACCAGCGAGAACGCCGCCGTGCACCGCGGCGCGCACACCCTCGCCGCCGAGGCCACCGAGCTGTTCGAGGACGCGCGGGCGACGGTCGCCGGCTTCGTCGGCGCCGCCCCCGAGCAGCTCGTGTGGACCAGCGGCGCGACCGCGGGGCTGAACCTGGTCGCCTACGCGATCGGCAACGCGACGCTGGGCCGCGGCGCTCCCGCGAGCGCCCGTTTCGCCCTGGCCCCGGGCGACGAGATCGTGGTCACCCAGAGCGAGCACCACGCGAACCTCGTGCCGTGGCAGGAACTGGCCGCCCGCACCGGTGCCGTGCTGCGCCACATCCGCGTGCACGATGACGGCCGGCTGGATCTGGATGCCGCGGCATCCCTCATCGGCCCACGCACGCGCATCGTCGCCTTTCCGCACGTGTCGAACGTGCTGGGCATCGTCAATCCCGTCGAGGAGATCGTCGCGCTGGCCCACGCGGTGGGTGCGGTCACCGTGCTGGACGCGTGCCAGTCCGCGCCGCACCTGCCGCTCGATCTGCCCGCTCTCGGGGTCGACCTCGCGGTCTTCTCGGGCCACAAGATGCTCGGCCCGTACGGCATCGGAGGACTCTACGGTCGCGCCGACGTGCTCGAGGCGCTGCCGCCCTTCCTGACCGGCGGCTCGATGATCACGACGGTCGGGCTCGACCGCAGCGAGTACCTGCCACCCCCGCAGCGGTTCGAAGCAGGCACCCAGCCCGTGTCGCAGGCGATCGGGCTCGCGGCCGCGGTGCAGTACCTCGGTGCGGTCGGCATGGATGCCGTGCACGCCCACGAGCGGGCACTCGAGAGGCGCCTGCGCGATGGCCTGCGCGCGCTCGAGGGGGTGCGGCTGCTGGGCGATGCCCCGGAGCCGGTTGAGCGCGTCGGCCTTGCGGCGTTCGCGCTGGACGGCGTGCACGCGCACGACGTCGGGCAGTTCCTGGACTCGCGCGGCATCGCGGTGCGCGTCGGACACCACTGCGCGGCCCCCCTGCACGCGCGCTTCGGGCTCACGGCATCCGTCCGGGCGTCGACGGCGCTCTACAACACGGCCGACGAGGTCGAGGCATTCCTCGACGCCCTCGCCCAGGTGCGCCGGTTCTTCGGGGTCGGCGCATGAGCGGGCTCGAGTCGCTGTACCAGGAGCTGATCCTCGAGCACGCCAAGCGCCCCGTGGGCAAGGGGATCCTCGCGGCGGAGGGCGCGACGGCGACCTCCCACCAGCGCAACCCCATCTGCGGCGACGAGATCACCCTGCAGGTGCGCATGAATCCCGACGACACGGTGCGAGACGTCACCTGGGACGGCGCCGGCTGCTCGATCTCGCAGGCCTCGGCCTCGATGCTCTCGGTGCTGGTCGAGGACCGTGAGGCCGGGATGCCGCGGGCCGAGGCGACCGCCCTGATCGACGGCTTCCGCACGGCGCTCCGCTCGCGCGGGACGATCCCGATAGACGAAGAGACGTACGGCGACGCCGAGGCGCTCAGCGGGGTGTCGAAGTACACGGCACGGGTGAAGTGCGCGATGCTCGCGTGGGTGGCATTCGAGGACGCGCTGGCCCGCGCGTCCGCCTGACCCCCCTTCACCGTGAGACGACAACGGCACGTCGAGACCGTGGGGTCCACCCATCGTCTCGACGTGCCGTTGTCGTCTCAGCGTCGGGAGGGCGCTGAGACCGGAGTCAGACCGTTGCGAGGACGGACTCGAGGCGCTGGTAGCTGGTCTCCATGCCATCGGTCATGCCGGTCGCCAGGACCATGTCGCGCGTCTGGCTGTCGGGGTACGCGATGAGCAGCGTGATGAGCGTCGTGCCGTCCTCCTCGTACAACGACATGTCGTTCAGCGTCGACGGGAAGTCCGTGCCGGTCATGTGCTCGGTCGTCACCGCGCGCACGGGCGCCTCCGACAGCAGCGTCATGCCGTCGAACCCGAACGGCTCGCCCGGTGCGCCGTCGACCGGCTCCCACGCGTAGCGGTACGCACCGCCGACGCTCGGATCCACCTCGCACACGGTCATGCGCCATCCATCGGGGCCGAGCAGCCACTGCGTCATGAGCTCGGGCTCGGTGTGCGCGCGCCAGACGAGCTCGCGCGGCCCGTCGATGAGCCGCGTGATGCGCACGTGCGTGTCATCGAGGATCTCCGTCTGCGTGCCCTTGCCGGCGGCATAGGCGCGCAGCCCCTCGAGCACACGATCGAGCTGGCCGATCGCGAGGGTGGAGCCTTCGACGCCGCCCATCGCCACGATCTTCTCGAGCGCCTCGGCGGAGTCGAAGTAGGTCGTGTTCCGCAGGCGCGCGCCCGTCTCGGTCGGCTCGAACGAGAAGACCATCCGCGAGGTCGGCATATCCGACAGGACGCGCCCGTCGGCGTCGGCGAACGAGTCCAGCGCGGTGAACGAGCGCGGTCCGTCGATCGCGAGGAACTCCCACACCCCGTGATACTGCTCGCCCTTCGGGCTCGTCATCCGGTACCGAGCCCGGCCGCCCACGGAGAGGTCGAACTCGGTGAAGGTGGCGGGGTACCCGGGAGGGCCCCAGAACCGCTCGAGCTGGCGAGGATCGGTGAACGCTCCCCAGAGGCGGTCGACGGATGCCGCCACCTCGGCGGTCAGCGTCATGGTGAGCGCTTCGGGGTCGGTTGTGACGTCGGTGACAGGCATTGTCAGTCCCTTTCGGTATCGGTTCGTTCGTCGGTGGAGGGGTCGTTCGGGGGTGCCGGAGGCTCGGCCAGCAGGGCATCGAGGCGGTCGACGCGAGCGCGCCACAGGTCCTCGAAGCGCGCGAGCAGCACGCGGGCGCGGGCGATCATCTCGGGGTCCGCCCGAACCAGGCGCTCGCGGCCCTCGGCGCGCTTGACGATGAGGCCGGCCTCCTCCAGCACGGCGACGTGCTTCTGCACCGCGGCGAAGGACATGTCGTAATCCCGCGCCAGCGCGGAGACCGAGTGCTCGGCCGCGATCGTGCGCCGGAGGATGTCGCGGCGCGTGGCGGCGGCCAGCGCGTGGAAGACGCGGTCGATGCGTTCATCACTGAGCTCCATTTGTGCAACCATTTGGTTGTACGTTACGCCCGCTCTCGGCATCCGTCAACCCTTCTCCCCCGTGAAACGACATCTGCACGTCGAGACCACGGGGTAACCCCGCAGTCTGGACGTGCAGATGTCGTCTCAGCGATCCAGGGGCGTCGAGGCCCCAGCCGAGGCGCCACGATGCGGATGCCGTGCCCAACTAGACTGGGACCGTCCGGCGTCCCCGATTCCTGGAGCTGAGCCGCGTGACCAACCCCTCCCAGAATTCCTCGGTTCGTGCCGCGGCCGATACGGTCCGCAACGCCGCCGAGACGCCCGAGCGGGAGCAGCCCTACGGCGCCCTCGGCCTCAAGGCCGACGAGTACGAGCAGATCAAGACGATCCTCGGCCGCCGCCCCACGAGCGGCGAACTGGCGATGTACTCGGTCATGTGGTCGGAGCACTGCTCCTACAAGTCCAGCAAGATCTACCTGCGCCAGTTCGGCGAGAAGGTCTCGGACGAGATGAAGACCCGCCTCATGGTCGGCATGGGCCAGAACGCCGGCGTCGTCGACATCGGCGAGGGCTGGGCGGTCACTTTCAAGGTCGAATCGCACAACCACCCGAGCTACATCGAGCCGTTCCAGGGAGCAGCGACCGGCGTCGGCGGCATCGTCCGCGACATCATCTCTATGGGCGCCCGCCCCGTCGCGGTCATGGACCAGCTGCGCTTCGGCGCGATCGACAACCCCGACACCGCGCGGGTCGTGCACGGAGTCGTGAGCGGCATCTCGTTCTACGGCAACTGCCTGGGCCTGCCCAACATCGGCGGCGAGACCGTGTTCGACGCGGTCTACCAGGGCAACCCGCTGGTCAACGCCCTCGCGGTCGGCGTCATGCGCCACGAGGACATCAAGCTGGCGAACGCGACCGGAGCCGGCAACCAGGTCGTGCTCTTCGGCGCGCGCACCGGCGGCGACGGCATCGGCGGGGCCAGCATCCTCGCGTCGGACACGTTCGCCGACGGCGGCCCGACCAAGCGTCCCGCCGTGCAGGTCGGTGACCCGTTCGCCGAGAAGGTGCTCATCGAGTGCTGCCTCGAGCTGTACCGCGACGACCTGGTCGAGGCTATCCAGGATCTCGGCGCCGCCGGCATCTCGTGCGCCACGAGCGAGCTGGCCGCCAACGGCGGCAGCGGGATGCGGGTCGACCTCGAGAAGGTCCTGCTGCGGGACCCGTCGCTCACGCCCGAGGAGATCCTCATGAGCGAGAGCCAGGAGCGCATGATGGCCATCGTCGCGCCCGGGAAGCTCGACGCGTTCCTCGAGGTCGTGCGCAAGTGGGATGTCGAGACCAGCGTGCTCGGAGAGGTGACCGGCGACGGACGCCTGGTGATCCAGTGGCACGGCGAGGTCATCGTCGACGTCGACCCGAGCACCGTGGCCGTCGACGGCCCGGTCTACGAGCGCCCGGTGGCGTACCCGACCTGGATCGACGCGCTGCGCGACGACTCCGCGAGCGCGCTGCCGCGATCGGATGACCCCGACGCCCTGCGGCGCCAGTTCGTTCAGCTGGTCGCGAGCCCGAACCTGGCGGACACGTCATGGGTCACGAACCAGTACGACTACTACGTCATGGGCAACACCGCCCTGTCCTTCCCCGACGACGCCGGCATGATCCGCGTGGACGAGAACTCCGGCCTCGGCTTCGCGATCGCGACGGACTGCAACGGACGCTTCTGCCAGCTCGACCCGTACGAGGGCGCGAAGCTGGCACTTGCCGAGGCCTACCGCAACGTCGCGGTCACCGGCGCGGAGCCGACCGCGGTCACCGACTGCCTCAACTTCGGCAGCCCCGAGAACCCCGAGGTCATGTGGCAGTTCTCGCAGGCGGTCGCGGGTCTGGCCGACGGATGCCTCGAGCTGGGCATCCCGGTCACCGGTGGCAACGTCAGCTTCTACAACCAGACCGGCGATCAGCCGATCTTCCCGACACCGGTCGTCGGCGTCCTCGGCATCATCGACGACGTCGCGCGCCGCGTCCCCAGCGGCTGGCAGGACCCGGGCGAGAACATCTACTTGCTGGGCGTGACCGCCACCGAGCTGAGCGGTTCGGCGTGGGCCGGCACCGTGCACGAGCACCTCGGCGGCCGCCCGCCTGCGGTGGACCTCGGCAACGAGAAGAAGCTCGCCGATCTGCTGCACGCCGCCGCCCAGCAGTCGCTGGTCTCCTCGGCCCACGACCTCTCGTCGGGCGGCCTCGCTCAGGCGCTGGCCGAGGGCGTGCTGCGCTTCGGCGTCGGCGCCCGGGTCTGGCTGCGCGAGATCATGGAGCGTGACGGGGTGGATGCGGCCACCGCACTGTTCTCGGAATCGACGGGGCGCGTCATCGTGACCGTGCCCCGCGAAGACGACGTCAAGTTCCGCGGACTGTGCGACGGACGGGGCTACCCCGTGCTGCGCATCGGCGTGAGCGATGCGCCCGGAGACGGAGGCGAGTCCGCGCTCGAGGTGCAGGATCTGTTCACGCTCTCGGTGTCCGAACTGCGGGGCCTGTCGACCTCGACCCTGCCCGACGCCTTCGGCGAAACCGTCGTCGAGCTGTATCAGTAAGCTCATTCCCATGGCAGAAGACGAGTACGGCGACTACAACGACCAGCGACAGCGACGGGTCAAGATCGTCGCGTGGGTCGTCATCGTCTCGCTGATCCTCGTCGGCGGCGGCGCCACCGTACTCGCCCTCATCTTCGGCTGACGCCGCAGGCGACACCCGAAGCGGTTGTCGAGTAGCGCGCAGCGCGTATCGAGACACGGCTGACGCCGCAGGCGACACCCGAAGCGGTTGTCGAGTAGCGCGCAGCACGTATCGAGACACGGGTAGCGCACCGGCAACACGGGTCGACGCACCTGCGAGTGCGCTGACCACCCGCATGCGCCGGCCCCGCGGCGGTTAGCATGGGCGGGTGGAGATGATCCTCCTGTTCGTCGAGACCTGGTGGTGGGCGGCGCCCGCCGCCGCCGGGGCCGGGGCCGCGACGTACGCCGGTGTGACCGCCAGGGGTCGCCGTGCGCGGAGACTCGAACTGGATGCCGCTCGGCGCGAGGTGGCGTTCGCCTCACGGGCGCTCCTGGCCGCCCGCGCCCGGGTGCGCGATGCGCAGGCGAACGTTCTCGCGGCCCGCGCGGCCTCCCGTACCGCCGCTCTGGGCGGCGCGATCCTCGGCACGCCCGCGACGATCGAGGCCCGACGCCAGCTCCTGGAGGCCAAGCACGCGCAGAAGTCCGCCGCCCTCGTCCTGAGGGCGCGCCGGGTGCGGGTCAAGGCGTTCACCGCGCAGTACCACGCGGCGACCCCCTCCGATCCCCTGCCGGTCGAGCGTCTGTTCGCCGCGCAGGACGCGGTCGTGGCGCGCTGGATGGAGTACGAGACCGACATCGCCAAGGCTCTCGCGTACCCGCAGCTGACCGATTCGCGCCAGCCCGCGACCCTGGCGTTCCTTCGGGCCTACCGCGAGGCGCAGAGCCTGCGGCCGGCCTCCGCGCGCGATCGCATCCCTCCCGAGCGCTTCCTGGCCTACCGCGACGCGGTCCGCACCCTCGAGGCGACCTTCGAGGAGGCGGAGCGACAGGCCGGCGCAGCGCAGGCGCTGCCCGCCGCGCCGCGAGCCGCCCCCTGGTCGGTGCCGGCATGGCTGCCCCTGCTGCTGCCCGACGGCGTGATGCCCGACATCCGCTTCCCGAGCACGGATGTGCCGCGCGGCGGCGCACCGCGCACGGAACGCCCGTCCGCGGCCGCCGGTTAGATTGAGACTGTGGAACCCTTCTTCTCGTTCCTCGGCGGCTACTGGTGGCTCGTCTTCCCGTTGATGGGTGTGATGGGCGGCGTCGGCAGCGCCTGGGAGCGCGGCGCCCGCCGTCGCCACAAGCGGCGGCTCGAGGTTCTGCACGCCAAGGCGGAGCTGAAGGCCGCCCAGGCCGGCGCGCGGGCGGTGGGGGCGGCATCCCTTCCCCCGATCGAAACCGCCACCGCGGCGACCGCCCAACGGCCGGCCGCAACGACACAGGGCACGCAGCTCGAACGGCTCTTCGCGTCGCACGACGCCGTGACCGCCCGCTGGCTGGACTATGAACTCGACGTCGCCAAGCTCATCGCCTTCCCCGCGATGAGCGACGGGCGCCAGCCCCTGACCGCGGCCTTCCTGCGCGCGAAGCGGGTGGCGGACGGCCTGCGGCCGGCATCCGCGAAGGCCCGCCTCACGAAGGATCAGCTGAGCGAGTACCGAAACGCCGTCGCCGACTACGAGGTGGCCTTCGACGTGGCCGAGCGCGATGCGCGCCGCCTGAAGGACTCCTCGTTCACGACGATCGAGCGCAAGCGCCTCGACACCGCCAAGCAGCTGCTGACGATCGCGATCGACGAGGCCGCCACCCCCGCCGAGAGGCAGGTCGCCTACCGCCGCGTGCGCGAAGAGCTCGACGGGCTCATCTCGCTGTCCGACGAGGCGATCGAGGTCCTCGAGGCGAAAGTCTCGCTCGAGCTCACCACGGGGCCGGTCCCGGCGGAATCCGCCACGGGCCAGATCCCGCAGACGACGGCACCGGATGCCGCGCCCCCGCGCGACCGGCCGGCCGGCCCGCCCGCGCAGCCGGCACCGTGGCCGGTCCCGGCCCGCAGCTCCGACACGGCTCCCGGCCGCGTGATCCGGCCGAAGACCCACCCCTGACGCGGGCAGGAGGGCCGGTGGCTGCGGTCAGCGCAGCGGCACCTTCACGTCACTGCCGCCCTCGTGGGTGAGCCGCGCGCCCATCTGCACCAGGCTCGGCTGGTCGACGAAACCGCCCGCGAACAGCGCCTGACCCTGCGTGAACGCCGGCGAGCGCTCGAGCAGCGACTCCGGGGCGTAGCCGAAGACCTCGGAGAGGTCGGCGAGGTCGCGCGGCGAGCTCATGCGCATGAGCGCCAGGTTGTCGCACTGCGACAGCGCGTTCGGGTGCACCTTCGACGGGCGCTGCGTCGAGAGCAGGAGCCACAGGCCGTACTTGCGTCCCTCCGCGGCGATCTGGACGATGCGCTCCGTGAGCAGCTTCTCCACCGGGGTCGCCGGCTCGGGGGTGCACAGGTTGTGCGCCTCGTCGATCACGATGAGCCGGCCGATGCGCTGCTCGCGGTTCTCCCACAGGTGATCCAGCACGGCGAGGGCGGCGGCCCGCGACTCCGCCTGCGTGGCGAATCCTCCGAGATCCACGACGGTGGCGTCCGGCAGCTCGTCGATCTCGTCGGTGATGCTGCGCTCACCCCACGCCCACAGCTTCCACTCGGCCACGCCGAGGTTCTCCAGCCGCATGGCGAGCTCATGACGGATGCGGTCGGGGTGGGACCGCATGAACCCGACGAGGTCGTGATCCTCGATCAGCGAGATGTCGGTCTCCATACGCAGCATGGTGTTGTAGTCGTCGGGGTTGAGCACCGGATCGATCTGCAGGATCGCGGCCCGCGAGCGCAGCGGCATCTGCAGGAAGCGGGTGCGCAGCGGGTCGCCCGCCCCGGTGGTCGAGTGACGGACGCGGATGTCCCGCGTCCGCAGCTCCGCAGCCTCCGCCTCGGGAGCGTCATCGCGGATCTCACCGAGCTTGACGAAGTCCGAGTTCGGGTCGAAGATCACCAGCGGAAGCCGGGTGTGGAGCATGATCTGCTCGAGGGCGACCCCGAGGGCATAGGTCTTGCCGGAGCCGCTCTGCCCGCACCAGAACGTGTGCCGGTTCATCCTGGAGGCCAGCAGGCGCGCGGGTGCGGCGCTCTCCGATTCGAGCAGAGTGCCGATCGTCAGTTCGTTGGCCATGAGTCCTCCAGGTGGGTGCGGGTCAGCGCTCTTCGGCCGCTTCGACGTGGTGACGGATGACCTCCGCGACGACGAAGGAGAACCACTTCTGGGCGAACTCGGGGTCGAGATCGGCATCCACGGCTAGAGCGCGCAGACGGGCGAGCTGCTGCTCCTCGCGCGCGGGATCGGATGCGGGCATGCCGTGCTCGGCCTTGAGCACGCCGACCTGCTTGGTCGCACGGAAGCGCTCGGCCAGGAGGTAGACCAGCGCGGCATCGATGTTGTCGATGCTGCCGCGGAGTCGATGCAGGGTCGCGAGCGCATCGGCGTCGTGCGTGCCGGGCTCGGACATGGGATCGGTCATGGTGTTCCTCCTCGCTCCCCGACGATACCGCCCGCATTGCCGCACCGCGGGACCGCGCACATTCATACCCGCGGGGTGACTGCCGCGCGCGAGCCCGGGCCCTAGAGTGTGAGCCATGACCGATGGCACCCCCTCGCCCGAGCCCCTCGCGGCCCGTCCCGCAGCCGGAACGGATGCCGCGGTGGCGGTCACCTCGTCCTCTCCGGCTGAGACCCTCTCCGACGCGACGGTCTCCAGCGACGAGGGCGGACGCCCCTTCTGGGCCCGCCTGGACAGCCCGTTCACCGTAGGCCTGCTGCTGACCCTGGGCGGACTCACGGCCCTGCTGCTCGGCATCGCGCTGACCAACATCGCCACCGTGATCGTCTACATCGCCCTCGCCGCCTTCGCTTCGCTCGGTCTGGATCCGGTGCTCAAGTGGTTCGAACGGCACAACGTCAAACGGGGCTGGGCGATTGCGATCGTGTTCCTCATCCTGGGCGTGATCGGGGTCGGACTGCTGTGGCTCGTGGTCCCCACGCTGATCGCGCAGATCGGCGAGTTCATCAGCGGGATCCCGGCGACGATCACCAACTTCGAGAAGACGGACACCTACGCGTGGCTGGAGGGCATCTTCGGCCCCGGCCTGACGACCCTCGTGAACGACCTCGAGACGTTCATCACCAACCCCGCGAACATCGCCGCCATCTCGGGCGGTCTCCTGAAGGTCGGCGTGGGAATCGCCACCGCGATCTCGGGCGCCCTGATCGTGGTCGTCCTGACGCTGTACTTCGTCGCCTCCCTGCCGGCGATCAAGGAGTCGATGATGCAGTTCGCGCCGGCCCGGAACCGGCCGAAGGTGCGCGACATGACCAACCAGATCACGGAGTCCGTCGGCGGCTACCTCATGGGGATGGTCATCCTGGCGTTCTTCAACTCGGTCGTCGCGTTCACGCTGCACCTGTTGCTGGGGCTCCCTTACCCGCTGCTGATGGGCGTGCTCGCCTTCTCGATCACGATCATCCCGCTCGTCGGACCCGTGCTGTACTGGATCTTCGCCAGCGTGCTGGCGCTGTTCACGAGTCCCCTCTCCGCCCTCATCTTCGCGATCTGCTACCTGATCTACATCCAGATCGAGGCGTACGTGATCACACCGAAGGTCATGTCGAAGGCGATTTCGATCCCCGGCTCGCTCGTGGTGATCGGCGCCCTCATCGGGGGCACCCTGCTGGGCTTGATCGGGGCGCTCGTGGCGGTGCCCGTGACGGCCTCGATCCTGCTGATCATCAAACAGGTCTTCATCCCACGGCAGGACGCCAAGATCTAGGGCGTCGCTGCCAGCAGGCACGTCGGGGTCGGCACCTCCACGCGGTGGCGCACCCGCCCCGGCACACCCGTGCGCGCATCGAGCGCGAGGGAGACGACCTCGTCGGAACGCTGCCCTGCCACCAGCAGGGTGTCGCGCACCACGAGGTGGTGCCGCGGCCACTGCGCCCCGGCATCCACGAGCGCGACCGGTGCCAGTGCGTCGCCCGCGCCCCTGACCCGCACCGTGGCGATCGTGTTGCTGCCTCGGACGCCCGCATAGAGGAAGTCCCCGTCCCGGGATGCCGCGATCTCAGCCGCGGTGTCGTCCTCGAGCATCCCGCGCCCGAGCGATGTGCCCGCCACGATGCGCCAGCGCCCGCTCGCGTCGGCGGCGAGCGCGAAGACCTCACGGCTCAGCTCGGTCACCACGTAGAGGTGGCCGCTCGGGTGCCACACCATGTGCCGAGGTCCGCTGCCGCGTGGCAGCACGACCTCCTGAGCCGGACGCAGCTCCGCGTCGGCCGATCGCCAGAAGCGGACGAGATCCCAGCCCATGTCGGTGGTGGCGACGAGTCCGCCGGGCAGGAAGAGAGCCTGGTGGGCGTGGGAGACGCGGGATGCCGCATCCTCGGCCGCCACGACCTGATCGCTCACCGCCGCCGGGGCGTCGTAGTCCGGCACGAGATTGCCGTAGGCCTCGCCGGCCGCGGCGCGCAGTGCCCGCGCAGCATCGGCGAGATCGGCGCCGCGGCTGAGGTCGACGCCGGTGCTGAGGTCGGCGTTCCGGCGCGGGTCGACGCTTCCGGACAGGTCGACGGCGCCGCTGAACTCAGCCGGTTCGGCGTCAGCGGCGTACGGATCGGCGGTCGCCGCGGCGACGACGGGCGCGGAGAGCCGGCCGCCGGCATCCACGGCCATTCGCACCACCCGGCCGTCGCCCCAGCAGCTCGCGACGAGGGAACCCCCGCCGGGGGCCACCGCGATGTGGCAGACCGCGTCACCCGCGGGGACCGGTGGACCCAGCGGCTCGAAGGTCAGCTCGCCGGTGCGGCGATACGCGCGAACGGTGCCGGCGTCCTCCAAGGCGGCGTAGAGCACGTCGAGTGCGGGATGCGCGCTCACCCACGACGGCGAAGCGTCGGCCGCCACAGCGTCGCCCGCGAAGTTCAGCTGACCCCCGGCGAGGATGTCATCGGCAGTGCCCGCGTGGAGGATGCCGATCCCCGTCGCGTTGCCCTGCGAGCGCGCCGTGTAGCCGCCGGTCCAGAACCGCATCAGCGGGTTCCGTCCGTTGAATCCGGTCCCTGAGCCTGTCGAAGGGCGCGGTCCCTGAGCCTGTCGAAGGGCCGCATCAGTCCACGAGGTCGTGTCGCACGATCACCGCATCGCGGGACGCGCCGACGCCGATCACCGAGATGCGGGTTCCGCTCATGCGCTCGAGCGCCAGGACGTAGTCCTGCGCGGCCGCCGGCAGCTCCTCGAATGTCCGCGCGCCCGAGATGTCCTCCTGCCAGCCGGGGAAGTACTCCAGGATCGGCGTGGCGTGGTGGAAGTCGGACTGGTTCACCGGCACCTCGTCGAACCGGGTGCCTTCGACCTCGTACGCGACGCACACCGGAATCTCGTCGAGACCCGTCAGGATGTCCAGCTTGGTCAGCACGAGGTCGGTGATGCCGTTGATGCGGGTGGCGTACCGGGTGATGGGAGCGTCGTACCAGCCCACGCGGCGCGGGCGTCCTGTCGTGGTGCCGAACTCGAATCCGCGCGAGCGCAGCCACTCGCCCTGCTCGTCGAACAGCTCGGTCGGGAACGGACCGGAGCCGACGCGTGTCGTGTACGCCTTCACGATCCCGACGATCCGGTCGAGGCGGTTGGGCCCGACGCCGGCGCCGGTCGCCGCGCCGCCCGCGGTGGCGGATGAGGAGGTCACGAACGGGTATGTGCCGTGATCGATGTCGAGCATGGTGGCCTGCCCGCCCTCGAACACGACGACCTCGCCGGCATCCAGAGCGTCGTTGAGCAGCAGCGACGTGTCGCACACCATGTCGCGCAGCCGCGGGGCGTACGAGAGCAGGTCCTCGACGATCTCGTCGACCGTGATCGCGCGGCGGTTGAAGACCTTCACGAGCAGGTGGTTCTTCTGATCGAGCGCGCCCTCGACCTTCTGGCGCAGGATGTTCTCGTCGAACAGATCCTGCAGGCGGATCCCGACACGGTTGATCTTGTCCGCATACGCGGGTCCGATGCCGCGGCCGGTGGTGCCGATCATGCGCTTTCCGAGAAAGCGCTCCGTCACCTTGTCGAGGGTGCGGTGGTACTGCGTGATCACGTGCGCGTTCGCGCTGATCTTCAGGCGACTGGTGTCGAGTCCGCGCGCGTTCAGAGCTTCGAGCTCGGCGAAGAGCACCTCGAGGTCGACGACGACGCCGTTGCCGATGACGGGCGTGACGCCCGGAGAGAGGATGCCGGAGGGCAGCAGGTGCAGCGCATACTTCTCGTCGCCGATCACGACGGTGTGGCCGGCGTTGTTGCCGCCGTTGAACTTGACGACGACATCGGTGCGATCACCGAGGAGGTCCGTCGCCTTGCCCTTGCCCTCATCCCCCCACTGGACTCCGACGATCACGATGGCGGGCATATTCACTCCTCGGGAAGGATCCGACGGTACACCCCATCCTATCGGGGAGCGCCGCGCGCACCCGGAGTGCGCACCCCGCCGCGGATCCTGCCGGTGTGTGCCGCCGATAGTGTGGCCCCATGCTGCGCTCCCCCGCCTGGTCGTCCCTCTGGTCCGTGCTGCGCCTGGCGATGGCCGTCTTCCTCGCGGCAGCCATCATCGCCCAATTGGCCCAGTCGATCAGCGGGGCGATCGCCAACGGGCGCGACGTGCTGACGATCATCACCAACTTCTTCAGCTTCTTCACCATCCTCTCCAACACCGCGGCCGCGGTGATCCTCGCGGTCGCCGGCATCTGGTACTTCGCACGAGGTCGCACGGCCACGTCGGAACCGGCGTGGCTCGCGTTCGCCCTGGCATCGGTGACGACGTACATGGTCGTCACCGGCATCGTCTACAACATCCTCCTGCGCGGGATCGCGCTCGAGCCCGGGTCGATCGTCGCCTGGTCGAACGAGGCGCTGCACCTCATCGGGCCGCTGTTCCTGCTGGTGGACCTGTTCGTCGGCCCGCTGCGCCGTGCCCTTCCGTGGCGTGCCGTGCTGGGCATCGTGATCTTCCCGCTCGTGTGGGTGGCGTACACGCTGCTGCGCGCGCCGTTCATCATCAATCCGGGCAACGGCGACCCGTACTGGTACCCGTACCCCTTCCTGAATCCGAACGGTTCCGGAGGCTGGGGCTCAGTCGCGATCTACGTCGTGATCATCGCCGTCGCCATCATCGCGGTGGCTTCGGTCGTGGTGGGGGTCGGTCGTCGCCGCGGAGCTCTTTTGTAGAAGAGCCACAACCTTTCTGTCCCCCATTTGGGCTACTTCCCGGTTTCGGGCGCCAACGTTTGTGACGTACTGTGCGCGCCAGCACTACTTCTAATGTCATGGGGATGATCCATAGGGAAAGGTCATCGAAATGCGTTGGTCGTGGTTCAGGATCGCTGCGGCGGTCATAGCACTCTCCGGCATCGTCGCCGGATTCATCGTCAACATCGATCGTGCCTCGCGGGAGAAGCAGGACCTCGAGCTCGTGCTCGCGAACTACTTCAGCCTGTTCACGATCATCTCGTCGCTGTTGAGCGTCATCGCGCTCGTGGCGGCCGCCACCTGGGCGCAGCGGCACCCGGGAACCTCGCGGGAGCCGCTGGGCATCGCCCTGGCACTCGCCGCCGTCGCCGGTCCCGTGCTTCTGCTGGGCATCGTCTACAACCTGCTGCTGCGCGGCGCTCCGACCGGGATCGCTCTGGGCGACACGGCGGGGATCCGGCTGCTGGACTCCTACGCGGTCGAGGTCCTGCACGTGGCGCTGCCGATCTACTTCATCCTCGATCTGCTCTGGGCGCCGCGACGACGCGGTCTGCCCTGGTGGTCGCTGGTGACGTTCCTGGGGTACCCCATCGTGTGGATCGCGTACACGATGGTGCGCGGGCTGCGGGTCTCCAACCCCGACGGCAGCACGTCGTGGTGGTACCCGTACCCGTTCCTGGACCCGCACAACGCGGGGTACGGATCGGCGTTCACCTACATCGCGGTGATGCTGGTCGCGTTCGTGGCGATCGGGGCCGTGATCGTCGAGATCGGACGGTTCCGCGAGCGGCGGGCAGCTGTGCGCGGGGGCGCTGCGCCCGCCTCGGGAGTGCTGCACGTCTGAGATTCATCGCACGCGATGCCGGGCCGGATCTGCGGCCCGGCATCGTCGCGTGAGCGGACAGGGGGCGCGATGCCGCCTCAGTAGACTCGGAGCATGTCGAAGGTCCTGCAGTCCCTCCCCGTCGGCGAGCGCGTCGGCATCGCCTTCTCCGGAGGATTGGACACCTCCGTCGCCGTCGCGTGGATGCGCGACAAGGGGGCGATCCCCTGCACCTACACGGGGGATCTGGGTCAGCCCGACGAAGACGACATCGACGCGATCCCCGGTCGCGCCCTCGAGTACGGCGCGGAGATCTCCCGGCTGATCGACTGCAAGACGGCACTGGTCGAGGAAGGGCTGGGCGCCCTCGCCTGCGGCGCGTTCCACATCCGTTCCGGCGGCAAGACCTACTTCAACACGACGCCGCTGGGCCGTGCGGTGACCGGCACGATGCTCGTGCGGGCCATGAAGGAGGACGGCGTCGACATCTGGGGCGACGGTTCGACCTACAAGGGCAACGACATCGAGCGGTTCTACCGCTACGGGCTGCTGGCGAACCCGCGCCTGCGCATCTACAAGCCGTGGCTCGATGCGGACTTCGTCACCGAGCTCGGCGGACGCTCCGAGATGTCGGCGTGGCTCGTCGAGCACGGCTTCCCCTACCGCGACAGCGCCGAGAAGGCGTACTCGACCGACGCGAACATCTGGGGTGCGACGCATGAGGCCAAGACGCTCGAGCATCTGAACGTCTCGCTCGAGACCGTCGAACCCATCATGGGCGTCAAGTTCTGGGATCCCGCGGTGGAGATCGCCGCGGAGGACGTGTCGGTGACCTTCGAGCTCGGCCGCCCCGTGGCGCTCAACGGCGTCGAGTACAGCGATCCGGTGGAGCTCGTCCACGAGGCCAACCGCATCGGCGGGCGCCACGGGCTGGGGATGAGCGATCAGATCGAGAACCGCATCATCGAGGCCAAGAGCCGCGGCATCTACGAGGCTCCCGCAATGGCGCTGCTGTTCATCGCCTACGAGCGCCTGGTGAACGGCATCCTCAACGAGGACACGCTCGCGACCTATCACGAGCAGGGGCGTCGCCTCGGCCGCCTGATGTACGAGGGGCGCTGGCTCGAGCCGCAGTCGCTCATGCTCCGCGAGTCGATCCAGAAGTGGGTCGGCTCCACGATCAACGGCACGGTCACGCTGCGGCTCCGGCGCGGAGAGGATTACACCATCCTCGACACGACCAGCCCGAACCTCTCGTACGGACCGGACAAGCTGTCGATGGAGCGCGTCGGCGACGCGGCGTTCGGTCCCATCGACCGCATCGGCCAGCTCACGATGCGCAACCTCGACATCGCGGATTCGCGGTCGCGCCTGGAGCAGTACGCCGGTCTCGGCCTCATCGGTGGAGCGACCGGCGCCCTCGTCGGCCGGCTCACCTCGGGTGAGGCGGACGAGATCACCGAGCACGCCGACCACTACTCGGCCGAGCGCGAGCAGCTCGCCGACGCCGTGGACGAGGCATCCGAGTCGGCGTCGTTCGATTTCGGCGCGGACTGACGCGATAACTTGCACAAGAGCGTAATTGCGCTAGTCTGCAAGTATGGATGATCTGCTGAGCGAGACCTTCTCTGCCCTCGCCGACCCCACGCGTCGCGGCATCATCGTGCGCTTGTCCCGCGGTGAGGCCACGGTCTCCGAGCTTGCGGAGCCGTTCGACCTCACCCTGCCGACGGTGTCGCGCCACATCGCGAGCCTCGAGCGCGCGGGTCTGGTGCGCAAGAGCAGGCGTGGTCAGGAGCGCACGTGCTCACTCGAGACCGATCGGCTGCGAGAAGCAGAGGACTGGATCGCCCAGTACCGCGACTTCTTCGAGAGCCGCTTCGACGCGCTGTCGCGCCAGCTCACCGTGCAGGTGCAGGCCGAGGAGGAGAAATGACGCCCGAAAGCCGTCGTATCGTCGTTACCCGGGAATTCGCCGTCCCGCGCGCGGTCGTCTTCCGCGCCTGGACGGTGCCGTCGGAACTGGAATGGTTCCTCAACCCCGAGCAGCCGCGGCCCGACCAGCCGATCGAAGTCGACCTGAGAGTGGGGGGCGCGTGGACGGTCCCCATGGCGATCGATGAAGACACTTCCTACACGACCGGTGGCATCTACCTCGAGATCGTGCCGGACGAACGGATCGTCTTCGCATGGGGCGCCGAAAACGGCTGGCCCGAACTGGACCGCGCCAACCTGGAGGCAGGGCCGGTCGCCACTCTCGTGTTCGAGGACCTCGACGCTGATCCCTCCGCGTGCCGGGCGACGATGACGCTTGCTCTGCCCGAGAGCATGGCCGACCACGAGGCGCGCGAGTGGCTTGCGAAGGGCATCGGCGGCGGTTGGCGGATGACCCTCGAGCGGTTGTCGCTGCCCGGCTGACGCGGACCTGCGCACGAACCTCCGCCACGGCGCGCACGGGCGGCCGCGTGCAGCTCTCGCGGCGTCTCGGGTTACGATTCCTGACGGTGCCCGCGCGACCCGAAGACGCGGAACCGAGGTTCGCGGTGCATGAGACCGCGTCTCCCGCTCCACTCGAAAGCCCCTTCAATGTCGAAGCCCATCACCGCACCGAACCGGACAGCGGAAGGCGAGCGCCGCCCCCGCCGGTCGATCGGACGCACCATCGGAATCACGGCCTTCGGCATCGTCGCCGGCGTGACGGTGATCGCGCTCATCGCCGCCGGTTTCGTCGTGTTCACGATCCAGCGCTCGTTCCCGCAGGTCGAAGGCACGGTCGCCGTGGAGGGTCTGGGGAGGGACGTGCAGGTGCAGCGCGACGCGCAGGGGATCCCGACGATCTCGGCCGCCGACACGGACGACCTGTTCTTCGCGCAGGGATTCGTCCACGCTCAGGACCGTTTCTGGGAGATGGACTTCCGTCGGCACGTGACCAGCGGGCGCCTGTCCGAGCTGTTCGGCGAATCGCAGCTGCCGACCGACAGGTTCCTGCGGACTCTGGGCTGGCGCGAGGTCGCCGCGCAGGAGGTGAAGGCGCTCGACCCGACGACCGCGTCGTACTACGAGGCATACGCGGCCGGTGTGAACGCCTACCTCGCCGATCACCAGGGCGCCGATGCGTCCTTCGAGTACGCGGTCCTGGGTCTGCAGAACGCCGACTACCGGATCGAGCCGTGGACGCCCGAGGACTCCGTGGCGTGGCTCAAGGCGATGGCGTGGGATCTGCGCACCAACATCGAGGATGAGACCGAGCGCGCCATCCTCGCCGCCGATTTCACCGTCGAGCAGATCGACGAGCTGTACCCCGACTATCCCTTCGACCGCAATCCGGTGATCGTTCCGACGCTGACGGCGATCCAGCCGGCCGGCATCGCCGCCGACGGCGGCGCGCAGATGACGACCGCCTCGGTCGCGTGGGACGAGGTCGACGGCGTGGTCGAGGCGGTCAGCGCCCTCGTGGGCGACGCCGGCGAAGGGATCGGATCCAACTCGTGGGCCGTCTCCGGCGATCTCACCGCGAGCGGGATGCCGCTGCTGGCCAACGATCCGCACCTCGGCGCAGCGCTGCCGAGCGTCTGGCACCAGGTCGGTCTGAGATGCCGGACGATCACGGCCAACTGCCCCTTCGACGTGTCGGGCTTCAGCTTCTCGGGCCTGCCCGGTGTGGTGATCGGCCACAACGACCGCATCGCGTGGGGCTTCACCAACCTCACCACCGATGTGACCGATCTGTACCTCGAGAAGATCCAGGACGACCAGTACTGGCGCGACGGGGCTCTCGTGCCGCTCGAGGAACGCACCGAGACCATCCGGGTCGCCGGCGGCGAGGATGAGACGCTGCGCATCCGCTCGACGGCCAACGGCCCGATCGTGTCGGGCCTGACGGCGGACTTCGACAAGATCGCGGATGATCCCTTCAGCGGGACGGGCGGGTCGGTCGCCGTGCCGACGGACGCGCCCGAGGGCGAGTACGCGGTGACGCTGAAGTGGACCGCGCTGGAGCCCGGCACGACGGCATCCGCGATCTTCGCCCTCAACGTGGCGCAGGACTTCGACGACTTCCGCGCGGCGGCGGAGCTTTTCGATGTCCCGGCGCAGAACCTGCTCTACGCCGACGTCGACGGGAACATCGGGTACCAGACACCCGGCAAGCTGCCGATCCGCGGTGCCGGCGACGGCTCGCTGCCCCAGCCCGGCTGGGATTCGGCCTACGCCTGGCAGGGATACATCCCGTTCGAGGAGCTGCCCACCTCGCTCAACCCGCCCGAGGGCTACATCGTCACCGCCAACAACGCGATCGTCCCCGCGAGCTACCCCTACTTCCTGACGCGCGACTGGGACTACGGCTGGCGCGCCGCACGGATCGTCGACCTGATCGAGCGCAAAGCCGCAGCCGGCAAGCTCTCGGTCGACGACCTGCGGGAGATCCAGGCCGACAGCGAGTTCGCGATGGGCAAGGCTCTGGCCTCGGCATACATGGACGTCTCGACGGACCGCAAGGGACCCGACGCCGCGCTGGACATGCTGCGCGCGTGGGACGCCCAGAACGCGGCCGACTCGGATGCCGCCGCCTTCGCGAACGTGCTGTGGGACGAGCTCGTGCTCGATCTGTTCGTGACCGGTCGCGAGCACGCGGCGCCCGTCACCGGCCAGGGCCGACTGTTCCTCGTGGTCGGCGGGCTGCTCGACGACCCCGACTCCGAGTGGTGGACCAACGCGGAGCTGGGCGTGCGCGGACGCGATGAGATGCTCGCCTACGCCGCGAGCGAGGCCTACGACCGGCTCGTTCAGCTGCAGGGCGAGAACCCCGCGCGATGGAACTGGGGGGCGCTGCACGCCCTGCCGCTGGAGAGCGCGACGTTCGGATCCTCCGGCATCGCCCCTATCGAGTTGCTGTTCAACCGCGGACCGTATCCGGTCGGCGGCGGCTCATCTGTCGTCGACGCCACGGGGTGGCAGATCGGTCAGGGCTTCGAGACGATCACGGTGCCGTCGATGCGCATGGTCGTCGACCTGTCGGACTTCGACGCGTCGGGATGGAACCACCTCACCGGAGCGAGCGGACACACCTTCCACCCGAACTACGTCGACCAGACGCCGGCGTGGCAGCGCGCGGAGCTCACGCCGTGGGCGTTCAGCGACTCGGCGGTGGACGCGGCCACGACCCACACCCTGACGCTGACCCCGGCCGACTGAGGTTCAGCCGCCCGCCGCGGGCGGGGTCTCCTTCGACTCCGCGAGCTCGTCGACGTACAGCGCGCGCTCCTCGATCGTGCCGTTGCGATAGGCCTGGCGGCCCACCATGTGGGCGGACAGCGGCGCGGTGGCGAGCTGTATCAGCACGACCGGCACGAGGAACGCGACGACCGGCCACGAGCGCAGCGACAGCGCGATCGCCAGGCAGATCAGAATCAGCCCGAGCACCTGGGGCTTGGTCGCCGCATGCAGCCGGGTCGGCACATCGCGGAAGCGGAGCAGACCGATCGCGGCCGTGAGGCACAGGATCGCGCCGATCAGAATCAGCACGAGAGCAGTGACGTCGAAGACGGCATCCAGGTCGATCATTGGTCGACATTGTCCTTCCTCGCGACGAAGCGCGCGATCGAGATCGACCCGAAGACGCCCACTGCGGCGATGACCAGGAGCACGGGAAGCGTCCGGGTGTGGTGGTCGATCGCCATCTCGGCCCCGAGCACGCACATGACGAGCGTGAGCAGGACGTCCGAGGCGACCGCTCGGTCGAGGATGGACGGCCCGACCACGATGCGCCAGAGAGTCAGCAGCGCGGCGACGCCGAACACGACGTAGATGGCAAGGAGCAGAGCGTTCACGCCGGTGCCCCGCCCTGTCGCGGGGTGTCGATCTCCGCCTTGCGGATGACACCGAGCTGTGCGCGCGAGCCCGCCGCCCGAACGATGCGGGCTTCCCATCCCAGGATCGCGTGGCGCTGGCGCTCGACCTCTTCGGCCGTCGTGGCGCCGATGACGTGCAGATAGAGGATGCGGCGATCGCGGTCGGCTTCCAGCACGATCGACCCCGGGATGAGCGAGGTGGTCACCGCGGTGTGCGCCATGATCAGGTCGTCATCGGTGCGCAGGTGCACGGCGATGATCGAGCTCACCGGCTGGCGCCGGAAGTCGAGCACCTGCCAGGCGACCAGCAGCGACCCCCGGACGAGCGCTGCGAAGAAGGTGACCACGAAGACCAGCCCGTACCAGAGATTGAGCCGCCCCGACAGCTCGACAGGAGGAAGACGGAACACGCGGGTCACGGCGACCGCGGCGATCAGCCCCGTGAGGAAGGCGAGCACCGTGAACTGGCCCCACAGCAGCATCCACAGCAGGACGAGCCACAGGAAGAACGGCAGCTGCCGCCACACCTGCTGGAGGACGCTGCGCTTTCCGGTGCCGTCCGGCGGGCGGATGCCGCGCACCGGCTCACCGGCGCGCTGACCCGCACTGTGGCGCGGTCGGGAGGTGTGGTGGATCGGTGCGGTCATTGTCCGGCCTCGTCCTGGAGCTGCGACAGGCTGATGGGGTCGAGCAGGCTCGCGCCGATGCGCGCGCACACCTCGTACAGCGGTCCGGCGAAGATCGTGAGCGCGATCGTGACCGCGACCATGCCCGCCGTCGCCGCCGTCATGATGCGGGGGATCGCCCGCACCTCCGTCTCGACGGCCGCCGCCGGTGCGGCGCCGAGGTAGGAGATGCGCGCCTCGGTCTCGGCCGAGTCCTCCTCCTCCCGCCAGAAGGCGAGGTTCCACGCGCGCATCAGGGCGTAGAGGGTGAGCAGCGACGTGACGATTCCCCCGACGATCAGGACCATCATGATGGGCGTGCCGACTTCGGCCGCCGCGTCGAACAGGGCGTACTTGCCGATGAATCCGGAGAACGGCGGCAGGCCACCGAGGTTGATCGCGGGGATGAAGTACAGCACCGCGATGACCGGGGCCGCGCGCATCAGACCCTTCACGCGCAGGATCGACGTGCTGCCGGCGCGGCGCTCGATGAGTCCGACCGCCAGGAACAGGGTCGTCTGCACCACGATGTGGTGGACCATGTAATAGATCGTCGCCCCGATCGCGGCGGGTGTCGCGATGGCCAGACCGAACACCATGTAGCCGACGTGGCTGACGAGCGTGAACGACAGGATGCGCTTGAGCTCGGCCTGCGCGACGGCGCCCAGCACTCCGACGATCATGGTCGCCAGGGCCACGACCATCAGGACGAGGTTGACGTCGTTCTCGCGGAAGATGAGGGTCTCGGTGCGGATCATCGCGTAGACGCCGACCTTGGTCAGCAGTCCCGCGAACACCGCCGTCACGGGAGCGGGTGCGGTCGGATAACTGTCGGGCAGCCAGAACGACAGCGGGAAGACGGCCGCCTTGATGCTGAAGGCCAGCAGCAGCAGCACGTGCAGGACGGTCTGGGTCTCCTGGGGCAGCTCGCTCATCCGCTCCGAGATCTGCACCATGTTCACGGTGCCCAGCGCGCCGTAGATCACGGCGATCGAGGCGAGGAACAGGATCGACGAGACGAGCGAGACGACGATGTAGACCACGCCCGTGCGGATGCGGGACTCGGTGCTGCCGAGCGTGATGAGCACGTACGAGGCGACCAGCAGGATCTCGAACCCGACGTAGAGGTTGAACAGGTCACCGGCGATGAACGCCGTGAAGATCCCCGCAGCCAGGATGAGGTACGACGGGTGGAAGATCGAGACCGGGGTGTCGTCGTCCCCGTCCGCGGCGCCCTGCCCGACCGAGAAGAGCAGGACCGCGAGCAGCACGATGCTCGAGACGACCACGAGCAGCGCAGCCAGGCGGTCGACGTAGAGCACGATTCCGAACGGGATCGGCCAGTTGCCGACCGAGACCGCGATCGGTGCATCGGCGGAATCGACCACCACGAGCAGGACCGCGGCGATCGCCAGCACGACGGTGAGCGTGACGACCGACACCGCGACCTGCGCCTTGCGGTGGCGGCCGGCGATCAGCGCGATCGCCGCTCCGATCAGCGGAAGGGTGACCAGGAGGGGGACGAGTGCGCTCATGCTCACGACTCCTCACCGTCCTGCTGCGGCTCCGCCCCGTGCCCCTCATCCGCCCGCGCGCCCGCACCCGGCGGACGGATGCGGCGCGGCGGCTCCCCGCCGCGGTGCAGGGTGTCCTCGCTGCGGGAGCGCGCGTCGTCGCCTCCGCGTGGCCGATCCGTCGGAGCGTCGTCGCGGATACCGGCGAAGTCCCGGTTTCCGAGCACGGTGATCGGCGAGGTGGCCAGGCCGACGAAGTCCGTGGTGGAGTCGTCACCCTCCAGCTCAGTCTCGTCATCCATCGCGTCCTCAGCGGCGGAGCCGCGGGCGCGCAGCGCGATGTCCTCGGCGTCGTCCTCGACGGTGTCGGCCTGGCCGAGCTGCCACGACCGGTAGATCAGTGCGAGCAGGAATGCCGAGATCGCGAACGTGATCACGATCGCCGTGAGGGTCAAGGCCTGGGGGAGCGGGTCGGACATCTCCTCTGTGGAGGCGGCGGCACCGAAGAACGGCGCGACTCCGGGCTGGCCCATGACGATCAGCAGCAGCAGGTTCGTCGCGTTGCCCAGCAGCAGGAACCCGATCAGCACGCGGGTGAGGCTGCGCTCGAGCATCGCGTAGACCCCGCACGCGAACAGGACGGCCATGACGACGATCAGCACGAGCGAGACGGTCATCAGGGCACCACCTCGCTCTGCCGCGGGGAACCGCTCGTGCTGACGGCGGCGTCGCGCAGCTCCTGCGACTGCCGGTCGACCTCGGCGCCGAGGCTGCGCAGCACATCCAGCACCAGCCCGATCACCACGAGGTAGACGCCGATGTCGAAGATCGTCGACGTCACGAACTCCACGTGCCCGATGACCGGCAGTTCGGCCTCGACGAAGAAGCTCGTCAGCGGCGGAGCGCCGAAAAGGAGCGGCACGACGGCGCAGGCCACTGCGATCGACATTCCGGTGCCCAGCAGCCGACCGGCATCCGTCGGCGCGGCTGCGCCGAGCTCGTACCGGCCGCCCGCGACGTAGCGCATGACCAGGGCCATGCCGGCGATCAGGCCGCCGGCGAAGCCGCCCCCCGGAAGATTGTGACCGGCGAACAGCACGTACAGCGACACGATGATGATCGAGTGGAAGAGGATCCGCACGATGACCTCGAGCAGGATCGACCGGTTCTCGGGTCGCACCCGCTGGCCGCCGACGAGCCAGGCCATGCGCTGGGAGCCCGAGGTCTCGCCGCGGGGGCGCACTCCCTCCTCGGTCTCCACGAGCGGGCGCCGCGTGCGCGCCGCCGAGGGCGGCAGCGGCGCGGTCGAGCGGGACAGGGTGTCGGCGCGATGGGTGACGAACACGAGCGAGGCGACTCCCGTCGCCGCCAGGATCAGCACCGACAGCTCGCCCATCGTGTCCCAGCCGCGAAGGTCGACCAGGGCGACGTTCACCACGTTCTTGCCGTGCCCGAGCTCGTACGCGAGATCGGGGAATGATTCCGAGATCGGCGTCGCCGATCGGGCGGCGGTCGCCACGAGCGCGACCATCGCCATCGTGGCCCCCACTGCGGCCGCCAGCACGGCACGCAGCACCGGACGCACGGACGCGTTGTGCTCCCCCATCCGCGATGGGATGCGGCGCAGCACGAGCGCGAACGCGACGAGGGTCACGGTCTCCACGAGGATCTGCGTGAGAGCGAGGTCGGGCGCCCCGCTCGTGGCGAACAGCAGCACCATGCCCAGCCCGGTCACCGAGACGAGCACGACGCCGGTGTAGCGCTTGCGCGCCCGGACGGCCACGAGGCCGGCCGCGATCATGACCGGCGCCACCACGAGCTGCGTCGGCGTCTGATACGCGTCCACCTGCGCCTGCCACCCCGGGCCGGCCAGCAGAGCGGTGCCCTCGGCCGCCACGAAGACGACGAAGATCGTGCCGACATAGACCGGCAGCGAACCCCGCTGCGTGAAGCTCGTCGTGATCACGGACAGCCGGGCGATGCCGCGCAGGATGCCGTTGTAGACATCGGCCGCGGTGAAAGGCATCAGGCGGCGCGTCCATCCTCGCGACGCGCTGACCGCGAAAAGCACCGCGCCTGCCGCGATCGTCGCGAGGGAGATCCACAGCGCAGGCTCCCACCCGTGCCAGAGCGCGAGGTACGCCGGGTGCTCGGGGGGAGCGACGCCGGCCGTGGCCTGCGGGGCGAGGTCGGCGTACGGCGCCAGCACGACATCCAGCAGAGGCGCGGCGAACCCGGCGACCACGGTGAGCCCCGCCAGCAGGACGGGCGCTCCGAGGAACCCGATCGGCGGATCGGGCCACTCCGTGCGCGCGCGGCGCGTGCCGTCCGCGGCCTTCTTCGTCCAGAACGCCCCCCAGACGAAGCGGATGCCGTAGGCCGCCGTCAGGACGGAACCCAGAACGATGCCCACGAAGCCGACGGTTCCCCAGAGCGAGCCGCCCGCGGCTTCGTGCAGGAACGCGGTGAGGACGCCCTCCTTGGCGACGAAGCCGATCGTGGGGATGATGCCGACCATCGAGGCGATCGCGATCATCGAGAAGGTCGCCATGACCGGCGCCTGCCGGCCCACCCCGCTCAGTTCGCCGATGTCACGCGTGGACAGCTGCCGGTCGATGACGCCGACCACCAGGAACAGTGCCGACTTGAACAGTGCGTGACTGATCAGCAGAGCCATGCCGGCGAGCGCGGCATCCTGTGTTCCATAGCCGAGCACGACCGTCAGGAAGCCGAGTTGACTGACCGTGCCGAAGGCGAGGATGCGCTTGAGGTCCGACTCGCGCAGGGCCTGCAGGCCGCCGAGAAGCATCGTGACGACGCCGAGCCCGACGACGATCGGGCGCCACGGGCCGGAGCCGGCGAACACCGGCGCGAACAGGGCGATCAGGTAGATGCCCGCCTTGACCATGGCCGCTGCGTGCAGGTAGGCGCTGACCGGTGTGGGTGCAGCCATCGCCCCCGGCAGCCAGAAGTGGAACGGGAAGATCGCGGATTTGCTGAGCGCGCCGACGAGGATCAGCACGAGCGCCGCGTCGACGACCGGCCCGGTCGGCGCGGACCGCAGGATCTCGGAGATGCTCGACGTTCCGGTCTCGACCACCATCAGCACGACGCCGATCAGCATGACCAGACCGCCGAGCGAGGTGACCAGCAGGGCCTGCAGGGCAGCGCGGCGGCTGGCTCCGCGGCGGTTGTAGAACCCGATCAGCAGGTAGGACAGGACGCTGGTGACCTCCCAGAACATCACGAGCACGACCAGATCGTCGGTGACGACCAGCCCGTACATCGCTCCGGCGAACGCGAGCAGCACGGCCGAGAACTGCCCGACGCCCTCGGACTTGCCCCGGAAGTACCAGCGGCAGTAGAGCATGACCAGGGCGCCGACGCCGGTCACGATGAGCGCCATCACCCACGACAGGGTGTCCAGCCGCATCGAGAGACGGATGCCGAGGGGCGGGATCCAGTCGAAGGACTCGTACGGGATCCTGCCGGCCAGAACGGCTCCGGTCCGGGTCGCGGTGTAGACGAAGGCCGCGATCGGCAGAAGCGCCGCGACGTAGAAGGCCCGGGCGCCGATCCGGGCGACCAGCCACGGCAGCAGCAGCGGAAGCAGTGTGAACGCGCCCAGGAGTGCCAGCATGCTCGGCCTCCTCGGGGTCGTCGGCCTCAACAGCTCGGCAGTGGCTCACTGCCGCGGGCGGCGCGGGCGATCGGGGTGTCTTCTCGAGTCTATCGGCGGGTTCGAGAGGCTCGGACCGGGCGAAGGGTGCGAGCGGTCAGGCCCGCGGGCCCGTCGTGTTGCCCTCGCGGAAGACGCACGTGAAGCGGATCGAGGCCGCCGTGTCACCGGCCAGCATCGCGGCGACCGCGTGGCCTGCCGCCCGGCCCTTCTCCGCTGCCGGCTGGACGAGCGTCGTCAGCTCATACGGTGCGAGGCCGTCGACCACCACCCCGTCGAATCCGGTCACACTGACGTCTTCGGGAACTCTCAATCCCGCCTCCTCCGCCGCGCGGATCACGCCGGCGGCGAGCAGGTCGCTCTGGGCGATGACCGCGGTCGGCCGCGACGCCGGGCGGGCGAAGAGCTCGCGCCCCGCGGCCAGCCCCTCGTCGATGAAGCTGCCCGCCGCTGCGAACGCCGGGGCGTCGGGGAACACCTCGCGCGCACCCGCAAGCCGTTCGCGGGTCACGTCGACGGTGATCGTCTCGTCCGCAGCGATCCAGCCGCGCTCCCACCCGGCACGCACGGGCAACGCGACGACCGCTACTCGCTCATGGCCGAGCGTCCGCAGGTGGCTGGCCGCCTGTCGCTGCGCCTCGCGATTGTCCAGGCCGATCTTGGGGATGCCCTCCCCGGCGTCGCCCTCGATCACCACGACCGGGATGCCGCGCGCCGTCACGACTGCGAGCGATTCCCGCAGCATCCCGCTGCAGCCGATGAGCACTGCGGCATCCAGCGGGGCCGTGGTCAGGGTGGGCTCGCTGCCGACCGCCGAGCCGGTCTGCACGGACCGGTCGCGAAGGAGCAGCAGGCCGGCACCCAGCGACGCCACGCCGTCGGAGAGACCGTCCATCATGAGGGTCTTCACCGGATCCAGGAAGGCGGCGCCCAGGTGCTCCTCGAAGACCACGCCGACGATGCCCGATCGTCCGCGACGCAACGACGCCGCACGCGGATCGGGTCCGGTGTAGCCGAGCGAACCTGCCGCGTCGAGCACGCGCCGGCGCGTCGCCTCCGACACCGCGGTCTTGCCGCTGAAGACGACGGACGCCGTGGACGGCGACACGCCGGCAGTGCGGGCGACGTCGGAGATGGTGGGTCTGCGGCTGCTCATGTCGGGTCGATGCTACCGCCTGGAACAGCGGTCGCCGAATCGATTCGACGGCGACCGGGCCATTCGTTAGGGTGGCACGCATGGAACTCGTGCTCACCCCGCAGCAGCTTTCGCGATGGCGAGCAGCCGTCTTCGCGATCTTCCTCGCGAGCGGACTGAGCATCGCCACGTGGGCGTCGCGCGTTCCGGCCCTGAAGATCGCCCTGGACGTGGACAACACCCAGATCGGGCTCATGCTGCTCGGCGCCGGCATCGCGTCGATCGTGGGGCTGTCCCTCGCGACACCGGTTCTCGCCCGCTTCGGCGCACGCTCGGGCATGTTCGGCGCGATCCTGGCGTTTGCGGTGGGCGTCGCGTTGATCGGCATCGGCACGGATGTCCTGCACTCCTACGGCTTCGTCGTGTTCGGCCTGGCTCTGTTCGGGCTGGGCAACGGCGCCGTGGACGTCATGATGAACGTCGAAGGCGCCGCGATCGAGAAGCAGGTGGGAAAGACGATCCTTCCCCTGTTCCACGCGTTCTTCAGCTTCGGCACCGTGATCGGCGCGGGGCTCGGCGCGCTGGCGGTCGCGGTGGGCCTGAACGTGCTGGTGCACACCTCCGTCATGGCCGTCTTCATCGTCGTGATCGGCGTCGTGACGCACGCCAATGTTCCTGCGCGCGAGATCACGATGGATCCGGTGGATGCCGCCGCACGTCGGCACTGGCGGGAGCGCCTGCACACGGCACTGTCTGCGTGGCGCGAGCCGCGCACGTATGCGCTGGGAGTCATCATGCTCGGCATGGCCTTCGCCGAAGGCGGCGCGAACGACTGGCTGGCCCTCGGCATGGTCGACGGGCACGGCACGACGCAGGCGATCGGCGCCCTGGGTCTGACCGTGTTCTCGGTGAGCATGACGGTCGTGCGCGTCTTCGGCGGCCCGCTGGTGGACCGCTTCGGCCGCGTGAACACGCTCCGCGCCCTCGCCGCGATCGCCGCCGCCGGTCTGCTCCTGTTCATCCTGGCTCCGAGCACACCCCTCGTCTTCGTCGGCGCCGCGCTGTGGGGCGCGGGCGTCTCGCTCGGCTTCCCGCTCGGGATGTCGGCGGCCGCCGATGACCCGGCCAAGGCGGCGGCCCGCGTGAGCGCGGCCGCGACGATCGGCTACATCTCGTTCCTGTGCGGGCCGCCGATCCTGGGGTTCATCAGCGAGCACATCGGCCTGCTCAACACGCTGTACATCCTCGTGGCGCTGATCGTGGCGTCGGGCCTGGCTTCGAGTGCGGCCAAGCCCATCGCGGGCTCGACGGTCGGAGTGGGCCACCCGCATCAGCAGGCGGCCTGACGGCTAGGCTCGTCGCGTGCGTCTCGTCATCGCCCGCTGCTCCGTGGACTACACCGGCCGGCTCAACGCCCACCTTCCCCTGGCCACCCGGCTGCTGGTGCACAAGGGAGACGGCAGCCTGCTCGTGCACTCCGACGGAGGTTCGTACAAGCCGCTCAATTGGATGAGCCCGCCCTGCACGCTGACCCTGCAGTCGCCCGACGACGGGGATGCCGAGGACGGTGTGGTCGAACTGTGGAAGGTCACGCACGCCAAGACCGGGGATGCGCTCCTGGTGCGCATCCATGAGGTGCTGCACGACAGCTCGCACGAGCTCGGGCTCGATCCCGGTCTGGTCAAGGACGGCGTCGAGGCCGATCTTCAGCGCCTCCTCGCCGAGCAGGTCGATGTGATCGGAGAGGGTCTCACCCTCGTCCGGCGCGAATTCCCGACGGCGATCGGTCCGGTCGATCTTCTCCTGCGTGACAACGCGGGCGGCACGATCGCGGTCGAGGTCAAGCGCCGCGGAGACATCGACGGCGTCGAGCAGCTGACGCGATACCTGGAACTGCTCGGCCGGGATCCGCACCTGGTACCGGTGACGGGCGTGTTCGCGGCGCAGCAGATCAAGCCCCAGGCCCGCGTTCTGGCGACCGATCGCGGGATCCGCTGCGTGACGCTGGACTACGACGGCATGAAGGGCGTCCACTCCGGGGCGCCGCGGCTGTTCTGACCGCCGCCTAGGCTGTTGCCATGGGGAGCCGATCGCCGTGGACGTGCGTGCTGTGGGACGTCGACGGCACGATCGTGGACGCCTCGGACGGCATCCTTCGCCGCCTGACCATCACGCTCGAGCACTTCGGCCGCACCGCCCCGACGCGTGCCGAGCTCGTGCACTGGATCGGCCCGCCGATGTTCGAGTCGTTCCAGGTGACAGCCGGCATGTCGCCCGACCAGGCCGCAGAGGCGGTGGCGTTCTACCGCGTCCTCGGCAAGGCGGACGGGTACACGACCGGCGCGAAGCTGTTCGCCGGTGTCGGCGAGTTGATCCGCCAGGTCTGCGCGGCCGGCATCCCTCAGGCGACGGCGAGTTCCAAACCCGAGATCCAGGTCGACGCTCTGATGGAGCATTTCGATCTGTCGGACTGCTTCAGCGCGATCGTCGGGGCCACGTCCGACGAGCGCACGCTCGCGGCGAAGGCCGACATCGTCGGCGAGGCGCTGCGCCGGCTGGATGCGGCGGGCGTCGACACGAGCCGGCCGGTTCTCATCGGCGATCGGCACCACGACGTGGAGGGCGGCGCCGCGCGCGGCGTTCCGGTCATCTTCGTCCGTTGGGGCTTCAGCTGGCCGCACGAGGCGTCCGGGGCGCAGGCCGCGGTCGACACCGTCGATCAGCTGCGCGACCTGCTGCTGATCGGGGATGCCGATGGCTGAGTTCGCGGGTGCGTTCCTGTCGTGGGCGGTTCCGGCGCTCGTCGTCTTCGGCCTCACCGCGATCGCCGTCTCCGTGATCGTGTGGGCGATCCGGCGGGCACGGCGCTCACCGCGGGCCCGCGCCGCGGCCGATGCCGTGCGTGCGCACGCCGGGACGATCCTCGTCCAGCTGGATGACGCGGTCGACGAACTGGACCTCGAGGTGGGACTCTCGGGTGCGCTGTACGGCGGCGGTGCTCCGGCATCCCTGCGGCGCGCCCGCCTGACGGCGCAGCACGTGCGAGACGAATCCTTCGAGGAGTATCGCGCGATCTCCGAGCCGGATGCCGCTCCCGTGGAGATCCGCCGCGTGTCGGCGCGCATCGAACGGCGCTGCACGCAGGCTCTGGCGACCATCTCCGCCGCGCGCGCCGAGCATGCCGACTGGGTGCGCGCGAACGTCTCGGCCGCGGCGCAGGTCACGGCTGCACGGCAGCGACTGGAGTCGCTGCGGTCCACGATGGGGGATCCTGCCGCGCTCGTGTCGGAACTGTCCTCGCGATTCGCGGAGCAGGAGTGGGCGGACGCCTCCCGGGCCGCGCGCGCGGCGATCGAGCAGACAGCCGAGGCGGATCGGGCGCTGACCCTCGCCGAGCAGAATGCAGCCGACCCGACCCGCACCGCGCTGGCCGACCTCGCCACGGCGGAACGGGCGCTGCGCCGCGCCGAGAGCGAGGCGCGGACGCTCGAAGAGACCCACCGCCTGATCACCCAGGCCGCCCAGGCGGTGCCCGGCGAGTTCGTCGCAGCGCGCACAGCCCTGCGACAGGCGTCGGCGATGCGCGATCAGCTGGAGCCCGCTGACTCCGAGCGCCTCGGCGCCGAGCTGCGCCTGATCGATGGCGAGCTGTCCGAGATGGAGGTCGACGCGGCGCGGCGCCCGACGCGCACGATCGATCGCATCGCGCGCCTGCGGGGACGGCTCGACCTCGCACTCGGAGACGCGCGCACCGCCCAGCAGCGGATCCGCGGCGCCCGTACGGCGCTTCCGGGAACCCTCGCCGCCGCCCGGAATGCGGTCGCCCACGCCGAGTCGTCCGTCTCCCACACCCGCGCGAGCGCGGACGCCCGTTCCCGGCTCGCTTCCGCCGAGCACGAGCTGGCCGCAGCACGGCAGATGCCCGACCCGGTGCAGGCGCTGGATGCCGCGCGCCGGGCGATGCGGGACGCCCAAGACGCCCAGGCCCTGGCGGACTACGACCGCCGCGACCGGCGCTGACCCCGCGCGGCGCGCGCGGGCGCCGCCCGCCCGAGGGGCTCGCCGCTATCGTGTTGCCATGACCGACGCCGCCGTGCCGACACCCGCGATCGCCTCGCGCAACCCCGTCCTGCACGTCGTGCGCAGCATCCCCGCGACGCTGACGATCGTCGTGGCGCTGCTCGCGATCGGCGTGGTCTTCGCCGGGCTCTGGAGCCCCTTCGAGGATTCGCCGCTGTACGACTCGGTGGCGTACGGGCTGCCCGCCTTGGTCGAGGGGCGCTGGTGGACGCCGATCACGGGCACGTTCTTCGTGAACCACCCGCTCGTCTACCTGTTCACCATCGCGAGCTTCGCCGGCATGGCCTACCTCGAATACCGCCGCGGGTCGCGGGTGGCGCTGGCGTATTTCGGCGTCGGGCAGCTGTTCGCGATCTTCGCGAGCGCCCTGCTGCTCTGGCTGTTCGCCTTCCTGCCCTGGCCCTGGGCCCAGCAGGAGGCGCTCGCCCTGGACGTCGGCCCGTCGGGCGGCTCGATGGCCTGCATCGCCGCGGCCGCGGGCCTGCTGGCGGCACCGTGGCGCGTGCGGGCGTGGGCGCTGCTGCTCGGCTTCATCGTCGTCACGCTGTTCTTCTGGGGTTCGCTCGCCGACCTCGAGCATGCACTCGCCGTCGGTCTTGTGCTGTTCGTGGACCGGTCGCTCCGCCTCCAGCGCACAACGGTGCGCGAGCAGCGGCTGATCGCCTTCGTGAGCGTGCTCGCGGTGCTCGCGATCGACGTGCTCACCTTCCTGGTGCCGACGGACGGTCCCTTCGGTCACACCGACGCGACGGACGGCTCGATCCTCGACGTCGCGATCGACGTGGTGATCATCCTCATCATCGCGAACGGCCTGCGTCGCGGTCGGCGGTGGGCATGGGTGCTCGGGATAATCCTGGCCTCGTTCAATGTGCTGACCGGCATCCTGTTCGTCGGGCTTCTGTTCGTTCCGGGGGCGACGATCGACGTGGGCGTCGGCGATCTGAGCGTCGCGATCGCCCAGTCGGCCATCTGGCTCGTGCTCCTGGTGTACCTCGTCTTCGTGCGGGCCGCTTTCCGAGCGCACCGCAAGGCGACGGTCGGGATCGGGGACGAGCCGAACGTCGCGGACGTCAAGGACCAGTTGCGCGCCCATGGCGGCGGCACACTGTCGTGGATGACGACATGGGGAGGCAACAGCTATGCCCGCACGTCGGCCGGGATCGTCGCGTATCAGAAGCGCGCGGGTGTCGCGATCGTGCTCGCCGACCCGCTGGGGCCCCCGCAGACACGCGCGCAGTCGGTGACCGAGTTCATCGGGATGGCGGAGAAGGCGGGCCTGATTCCCTGCTTCTTCAGTGCTGGCGATGCGACGAAGGATGCCGTGCCCCAGACCTGGCGCAGTCTCGTCGTCGCGGACGACACCATCGTCGACCTGCCGGGCCTGGAGTTCACCGGCAAGGCGTGGGCTGCCGTGCGCACCTCGATCAACCGCGCCACCCGCGAAGAAGTGGCGTTCCGCATGACGCGGCTGCGCGACGAGAGCTGGGGTGTCCAGCAGCAGCTGCGCGCGATCTCGGAGATGTGGGTCGGCGACAAGGGCCTTCCCGAAATGGGCTTCACGCTCGGCACGCTCGACGAGGCGATGGACCCGGAGGTGCGCCTCGCCCTGGCCGTCTCGCCGAACGGCGATGTCGACGGATTCCTGTCCTGGCTGCCCGTCTACGGCGAGGGCGGAAGCGTGCGCGGCTGGACGCTGGATCTCATGCGACGCCGGGACGGCGGGTTCGGACCGGTCATGGAGTTCCTGATCGGCTCATCCGCCAAGCACTTCTCGGAGGAGGGCGCCGCGGTGCTGTCGCTGTCGGGAGCCCCGCTCGCTCACGATTATCCGCCCGACGCCGGCGCGATCGCGACGCTGTCGGACTGGCTCGCCAACATGCTGGAGCCGGTCTACGGGTTCGGCTCGCTGCACAGGTTCAAGGAGAAGTTCCACCCGCGCTACGAGACGATGTATCTGCTGTTCCGCGACGAGAGCGACCTGACGCGCATCGGTGCGGGCCTCACCCGTGCGTTCCTGCCCGACGCGACACTGCGTCAGTTCGCCGGGGCCGGAGTGGAACTGGTACGGGGCGAGCGCGACTGAGTCGCAGGACTCTGTCGCGGGCTCGCCCCGCATGGTCGCGGCGCTGCAGGCGCCGCGCGGTCGGTCTTAGGTCAGACCGGACGAATGTTCTCAGCCTGCAGGCCCTTGGGGCCCTGGGCGACCTCGAACTCGACGCGCTGGTTCTCTTCAAGCGAGCGATAGCCGCCCGACTGGATCGCGGTGTAGTGCGCGAAGACGTCGGCGCCGCCGTCATCAGGAGCGATGAAGCCGAAGCCCTTCTCCGCGTTGAACCACTTGACCGTGCCCTGGGTACTCATGTAATGCCGTTCTCTTGTGCCCGAGCTATCTGCGTCGAGTCCCGACCAGGGTATCGAACACGAGCGGGTTCGGGAGAAAAGTTCACGGAGAAGGTGACACAAACGTTGCATACGCCCATCGCACGCCCGGGCTGAGCAACAACTCGAAGCCCGGGCGTCGACGGATCCCCCCGGATAGATCACGCCAGGCGTGACAGCGAACACTCTACCGATATATCGGGCTCACAGCGAGAGGCAGCGCGCGTCGAGACCGCTTGGTGACCGTGAATCCGCCGAGTGCCAAGGCGGTGCCTGCCCAGACCGCGCCCTGCGTCAGCTTCGCTTCTCGGCCGCCCCTTCTGGGCCCGCCCCTCGGTCGATAGCGTGGACGCGTGGGCCACATCGAACTGCGCGACCTCGACGATGACGATCTGGATGCCGTCTTCGAGATGATGCGCGACAGCGCGGGACTGCGGATGGCCGCCTTCACCGCCGCCGATCCGGACGACCGTGCGGCCTTCGACGAATGGATGACGCGACACCGCTTCTCTCCGGAGGTGTCGATGTTCGTCGTCACCGAGGACGGCGGCTTCGCCGGAACGGCAGCGGCCTTCTCGGTGGACGGCGACCGCGAGGTGACGTACTGGATCGCCCGTCACGCCTGGGGCAGAGGGGTTGCGACCGAGGCGCTGCGCATCCTCGTCTCACGCGAGCCGGAGCGGCCGCTCTTCGCCCGCGTGGCAGCCCACAACGCGGCATCCCTCGCCGTGCTCACCAAGGTCGGTTTCACCGAGGTCTCGCGCGATGTCGACTTCGCGCCGGGCGTGGGTCACGATGTCGAGGAGATCGTCCTGGTGCTGGTGCCGACGTTGGAGTGAGGATCCCCTTGTCGGAAAGACCCCTCGTGCAGGGAACGAAGAAGGGCCCCCCTTTCGGGGAGCCCTTCTTCGTTTCGTGCGCGAGGGGGGAGTTGAACCCCCACGTCCTTTCGGACACTGGCACCTGAAGCCAGCGCGTCTGCCTATTCCGCCACTCGCGCGAGATGCGGCACCCGGGGATGCGGTGCAACTCAACTTCCCGAGGATATCACGCAGCATCCCGCCCCTCGAATCGGGGCCGCAGGCGGCGGTCCACGGGCAACACAGACTAAGCAATTAGCATGTACCGACCGGCACCACCTGCCTGAGGAGTCGTGTGGGACTACTTGACAGCTTCGAGAAGGGTCTCGAGCGCGCCGTGAACAGCGCGTTCGCGAAGACCTTCCGCAGCGGCATCCAACCCGTTGAGATCGCATCCGCCCTGCGCAGCGAGCTCGACAAGAAGGCCGCGATCGTGAGCCGGGAGCGCATTCTGGCCCCGAACACGTTCACGGTCCGGCTCTCGAGCGCCGACGACGAGCACATGAGCACCCTCGGCACCGCCCTCGGCGACGAGCTGGACACTCTGGTTCACGCGCACGCGAAGGCGCAGGGCTACTCGTTCGCCGGGCCGGTCTCGATCACCCTCGTCCGCGATGAGAGCCTCGCCACCGGGACCCTCCGAGTGGAATCCGCGACCGCCGAGGGCCGCGTCGCCTGGCGCGGAGTACTCGATGTCGAGGGCAAGAGGCATCCGATCGTGAAGTCGCGGACGGTCATCGGGCGCGGCAGCGACGCGGACATCACGATCTCCGATGCCGGCACGAGCCGCAAGCACGTCGAGATCCTGTGGGACGGCGAGCGCGCGATGGTGCGGGACATGCAGTCCACCAACGGGACGATGCTCAACGGCCGCAAGGTCACCGAGGCCGCCCTCACCCCGGACTCGACCGTCACGATCGGGCGCACGGACATCGTCTTCCGCGTCATCGCCCAGGCCGCGCCACCCAAGCCCTCCCTGCCGGCCGATGCCACCCGGGCGTACGACATGCGCCAGTACGACGACGGCGGCGGGTCGCGCCGGTGAGCGAACTTACCCTCCTGCTGCTGCGCATCGGCTTCCTGGTGCTGCTCTGGTTCTTCGTCTTCGCGGTGGTTTACTCGCTGCGCGCAGACCTGTTCGGCGTGAAAGTGCGCCGGATGCCGGACGCCGCGCCCGCGCCCGCGCCCGCACCCGGTCCCGCACCCGCCCGGGCCGCGGCGACCGCACCGGTGGCATCGCCGAGGGCAGCGGCGCCGGGCGTCAAGGGCGGCGCAGCCACGACCGACGCCGTCTCTCGCATCGTCATCACGAGCGGTCCGAAGGCCGGTCTCGAGCTGCCGCTGGGCACTGAGCCGCTCACGATCGGCAGGTCGAGCGAATCGGGACTCGTGATCCGCGACGACTACACCTCCAGCCACCACGCCCGGCTCGTGCTGTGGGGTCAGCAGTGGATGATCCAGGACCTGGATTCCACGAACGGCACCTGGCACGACGGCGCCCGCGTGAGTTCGCCGCTGCCCATCAAGGTCGGCGCCCCGATCAAGGTCGGCGCGACGACCTTCGAGCTGCGGAAGTAGCGGACCCGGAACACATGGTCTTCCAGGGCTCGAGCGTCGCGATCTCGCACACCGGCAAGGTGCGCTCCAACAACCAGGACTCCGGCTACTCCGGCTCTAACCTGTTCGCCGTCGCGGACGGGATGGGCGGGCACGCCGGTGGAGACGTCGCCTCGAGCCTGGCGATCGCCCGTCTCGAAGAGCTCGACCACCCGTTCGATTCGACGGCGGCTGCGGAGCGGGAGCTGCGAGACGCGATCTCGGATGCCGCGACCGAGCTGATCGACACCGTCCACATCAAGCCGGAGCTTGCCGGCATGGGCACGACGGTCAGCGCCCTGGTCATGGTCGACGACTACGCGGTGATCGCACACATCGGCGACTCGCGCATCTACCTGTACCGCGACGACACCCTCACGCAGATCACCACCGATCACACGTTCGTGCAGCGACTGGTGGACTCGGGTCGCATCACGCCGGAGGAGGCGCGGTACCACCCGCGTCGTTCGGTGCTCATGCGCGTGCTGGGCGACATGGACCCGAACCCCGAGCTCGACACGTTCATCATGCCGACGCAGCCCGGTGATCGATGGCTGCTGTGCTCGGACGGCCTCTCGGGCGTGATCGACGACGCGCACACGGCCAAGGCGCTCGCCCTGGGACTGCCCCCCGGTCGCACCGCCGACAACCTGCTGAAGCAGGCGCTGGATGCCGGTGCTCCCGACAACGTCACCATCGTCCTGGTGGACGTCGGCGGCCAGCATCCGGTCTTCTCCGGCACCCCGACGATCGTAGGTTCCGCCTCGAATCCGCTCGGGGTCGAGGTGCCCGCCGCCCGCTCGGGACGCGGCAACTGGCTGCACCCCAATCTCCAGGCGGCGAACGAGCCGAGCCACTTCGAGCCTGCGGCCGACTTCCTCGAGGAGCTCATCGAGGAGGATCGCCGGCGGGCCAGGCGCCGCCGGATCAGCTGGATCGTCGGTCTCGTCGTGGTCCTGGCTCTGATCGGGTCGCTGCTGGTGCTGGCCTACAACTGGACGCAGACGCGCTACTTCGTCGGCGCGGATGACGACACGGTGGTGATCTTCCAAGGCATCCAGCAGAGCATCGGGCCGATCGCCCTGTCCACACCGCACGAAGACACCGAGATCCTGCTGGCCGATCTGCCTTCCTTCAGCCGGGCGACGGTCGAACGGACGATCTCCGCGCGGTCGCTCGCGGATGCCGAGGCGATCGTCGACCGCCTCCGGGATGCTGCGGAGGCCACGCGATGACGACTCCCGTGCGCGGCACGCCCGCCGCCAAGCCGAACAGCGCGCCGTCGGCTGACACGTCGGCGATCTCCGCCGACACCACGGTGCTGCGCGCACTGCGGCGGATCCGGGTGCCGCAGACGCAGCGCAACCGGGAGCTGTTCCTGCTGCTGTTCGCCTTCGTCGTGAACGCGGGAGCGATCGCCCTCGTGCAGCTGGGCGCGCTGGGCGCGATCGATGCGACGTTCCTCTTCTACTGCGGCGGCCTCACGGCGCTGGGCATGGCGATGCACATCGTGCTGCGCCTGCGGGCCCGGGATGCCGATCCCTTCGTCCTGCCGATCGCCACGATCCTCACGGGCTTGGGAATCGCGATGATCTACCGCATCGACATCGCCGTCGAGCTCGACGGCTGGAACGCCTATTCCACCAAGCAGCTCGCCTGGACGGCGATCGCCGTCGTGGGCGCGATCGCGATCGTCGTGCTGCTGCGCAACTACCGGGTGCTGTTCCGCTACACCTACATCTTCGGCCTGGCCGGCGTGCTGCTGCTGATCCTGCCGATCGTTCCGGGGCTCGGAACCGACGCCAACGCCGACGTCTGGGTCTCGCTCGGCTTCTTCTCCTTCCAGCCCGGTGAACTGGCCAAGATCTCGCTCGCGATCTTCTTCGCCGGCTACCTGGTGCGCACCCGCGAGAGTCTCACCTCGGTGGGCACGCGATTCCTCGGTCTCACCTGGCCCCGTGCCCGTGAGCTCGGCCCGCTCCTGGTCATCTGGCTGATCTCCCTCGGAATCATCGTGCTGCAGCGCGACCTCGGCACCGGACTGCTGATCTTCGGCATGTTCGTCGCGATGCTCTACGTCGCCACCGGCAAGACGAGCTGGGTCGTGATCGGCGTCCTGCTGGCCGCCGCAGGAGCGTTCCTGGCGTCCCGGGTGCTGCCGTACGTCTCCGGGCGCTTCGCGAACTGGCTGGATGCGTTCAACCCCGAGGTGATCGACCGCGGCGGCGGCAGCTATCAGCTCGTGCAGGGCATCTTCGGCCTGGCTCAGGGCGGACTGATCGGCACCGGACTGGGGCAGGGCCGGCCCTACATCACCCCGCTGTCGCAGAGCGACTACATCCTGCCCAGCCTGGGCGAGGAGCTCGGGCTCATCGGGGTGTTCGCGATCCTGTGCCTCTACATGGTGTTCACGAGCCGCGGCATCCGCATCGGACTGGCCGGGCAGGACGACTTCGGCAAGCTGCTGGCGACCGGCCTGTCGTTCACGATCGCGCTGCAGGTGTTCATCATGGTCGGCGGTGTCACGCGCCTGATCCCGCTGACCGGGCTGACGACACCGTTCCTCGCCGCCGGCGGCTCGTCCCTCGTGGCGAACTGGCTGATCGTGGCGATCCTGCTGCGGATCTCGGATGCGGTGCGCAGCCGGCCCAGGGTGGTGATCGGTTAGCGATGACGAAGGAACTCAGAAGACTCAGCATCCTGATGCTGCTCATGTTCCTGGCGCTGTTCGCCTCGACGAGCGTGATCCAGGTCGTGCAGGCCGAGACCCTGGCCGAGAACTCCCGCAACACGCGGGCACTGTACGACACGTACGAGGTGCAGCGCGGCTCGATCATCGCCAGCGGTGCGGCCATCGCCAGTTCCGTCCCGTCGGACGACGTGTTCGCCTGGCAGCGCGTCTACGTCGACGGCGACATGTGGGCGCCCGTCACGGGCTACATCAACCCTGCCCTCGGATCCGCGACCGGCATCGAGCAGGCCATGAACCAGGAGCTCAGCGGCACGGCCGGCTCGCAGTTCCTCGCGCGGATCGACCGCATTCTGACCGGTCAGCCGCCGCGCGGCTCGAACGTCGAGCTGACGCTGGATGCCGCCGTCCAGCGTGTCGCCTATGACGCGCTCGGCGACCTCCAGGGTGCCGTCATCGCGATCGAGCCGTCGACGGGCCGGGTGCTGGCGATGGTCACCAGCCCGAGCTTCGACACCAACCTCCTGGCCTCGCACAACACGGGGGAAGTCAACGACGTGTACGACGCCCTGGACGCCGACCCGACGCATCCGCTGTTCAACCGCGCCATCGGAGGCGACCTGAACCCCCCCGGCTCGACGTTCAAGCTCGTCGTCGCCTCGGCGGCGCTGGCGTCGGGCGACTACACGCCGCAGTCCACTCTTCCCAATCCCGCTTCGTACCAGCTCCCGCAGTCCACGCGGTCGGTCTCCAACGCGAGTGGCGGCACGTGCGGACCGGGAGAGACCGTGACGATCGCCGACGCTCTGCGGCTCAGCTGCAACATCCCCTTCGCCGAACTGGCTGTCGAGCTGGGAGACACGGCGATCCGCGAAGAGGCGGAGAAGTACGGCTTCAACACATCATTGGCGCTGCCGCTCACCTCGACGGCATCCAGCTATCCGCGCGGACTCGACGATCCGCAGACAGCGCTCACCGGCTTCGGACAGGGCCAGGTCACGGCCACGCCCCTGCAGATGGCCATGGTCTCGGCGGGCATCGCGAACGAAGGAGTGGTCATGAATCCACGGATGGTCGATCGGGTGATCGGGCCGGACCTGTCGGTGCAGCAGACCTTCGACGACACCGAATTCGGGCGGGCGCTGGATGCCGACATCGCCGCCGAGCTCGTCGCCATGATGGTCGCCAATGTCAATGACGGCGCGGCCTCGGGTGCAACAATAGACGGGGTCGATGTGGGCGGTAAGACCGGCACTGCGGAGAACGGATCAGGCCAGCCGTACACACTGTGGTTCACCGGGTTCGCGCCGGCGCAGAACCCGCAGGTAGCGGTGGCCGTCGTGGTCGACGACGGCGGTGGGCAGGATCAATCGGGGAGCGGCAACACGATCGCGGCTCCGATCGCGAAGCAGGTCATGGAGGCGGTGCTGGGACGATGAGACCGACGCAGGGAGTGACCTTCGGCGGCCGCTACGAGCTGGAATCGCGGATCGCGATCGGCGGCATGGGTGAAGTGTGGGAGGCCACCGACCACGTCATCGGACGCACCGTCGCCATCAAGATCCTCAAAGACGAGTACATGGGCGACCCGGGCTTCCTCGAGCGCTTCCGCGCCGAGGCCCGCCATGCCGCCCTCGTCAACCACGAGGGCATCGCGAGCGTGTTCGACTACGGCGAGGAGGCCGGCAGCGCGTTCCTGGTGATGGAACTCGTGCCGGGTGAGGCCCTGTCCACGATCCTCGAGCGCGACGGATCGCTCTCCACGGACAAGACGCTCGACATCGTCGCGCAGACCTCGGCCGCCCTGCAGGCCGCGCACGCCGCCGGACTCGTCCACCGCGACATCAAGCCCGGCAACCTGCTGATCACGCCCGACGGGCGCGTGAAGATCACGGACTTCGGCATCGCCCGCATCGCCGACCAGGTCCCGCTCACCGCGACCGGCCAGGTGATGGGCACCGTGCAGTACCTCTCGCCCGAGCAGGCGTCGGGACACCCGGCATCCCCCGCGACCGACACGTACTCGCTGGGCATCGTGGCGTACGAATCCCTGGCGGGCAAGCGCCCCTTCACGGGCGAGTCGCAGGTCGCGATCGCCATGGCGCAGATCAACGAGCAGGCACCCCCGCTGCCCGCGACGGTCGCCGAACCCGTGCAGAACCTCGTCATGGCGATGATCGCCAAGAAGCCCGAGGAGCGTCCGGCCTCGGCCGCCGCCGTCGCCCGGGCCGCGACCGCTCTGCGTCGCGGCGACGTCGCGGCCGCCGCCGCCGCCGTCCCCGCGATCGCGACGGGCTCCCCGGCGGACGACGACGTGACACAGCTGCTCGTTCCCGCCGGCGACCCCACGGCGACGCGGCTGCTGCCGGCTGCCGACGAGGTCGTCGGCGAGGACGGCGAGCCGAAGAAGCGCAGCCCGTGGACCTGGCCGCTCATCGCGCTGATCATCCTGCTGCTGCTCGTGCTCGGCGGAACCGTCTGGGCCTTCTTCGCCAACCGGGAGCCGGCGCCGGAACCGACGTCCTCGAGCGCCACCCCGACGCCGACGGCCAGCACTCCGACACCCACGCCCACTACCTCGACGATCGCGGTCGATTCACTCGGGCTGACCGGCATGGACTGCGCCGCCGCCACGGACACCGCTCGCCAGGCGGGCGTCGAGGCCGTCGACTGCGTCGGGGGCGATCCCGCGCCGACTGCGGAGCAGGTGAATACGGTCTACCGCGTGAGTCCGACCGGGAACATCCCGCCGTCGCAGCTGCTGACGCTCACCTTCTACGTCGACCAGGTCGCGTTGCCCGCACCGGCGGCGCCGGCCGTGGCGGGTCCGGTCGACCCCGGCGCGACGACGCAGGTCACCTGGAGCGGGTACACCTGCCCCTCCGGCACCGGATCCGTGAGCGCGTACAACTTCACGGCGACCAACGGCACCTTCGCGAGCACCGGGCAGTCCGCCGCCGCCTTCGGACCCAACGAACGCAGCGGTGAGCTGCTCGCCGACAACAATCCCGGGGCCACGGTCATCGTCACCTACACCGTCACCTGCTCGGGGGGCTCGGCCGGTCAGCGCGAATCCGGGCCGTCCGGCGAGGGCAACACGCAGATCAACACTCCCCCTCCCGCTCCGGAACCGTCGCCCACGACGACCCCGTAGGAGTCCGTGCGCCGGGCTCGCCGCGCGAGGGACGTGCGGCGAGTCCGTTAGGCTGAATCTGTTCCACCCGAGGAGTGACCGTGACAGCTGAGCCGCGCGTGCTTTCGGGACGCTACCGCATCGACGAGCTCATCGGTCGCGGTGGCATGGCGACGGTGTTCCGAGGCTACGACCTCACCCTGGGCCGGCAGGTCGCCATCAAGCTGCTCAACCGCGATCTCGCGAACGACAACTCGTTCCGCACCCGGTTCCGCCTCGAGGCGCAAGCGGCCTCCCGCATGGCCCACCCGACGATCGTCCGCGTGTTCGACGCCGGGGAAGACAGCGAGGCTTCCCCCGACGGCACGGTGCACCCCCTTCCGTACATCATCATGGAGCTCGTTCACGGCGCACTACTCAAAGACGTGATCGCCGCCGGTCCCGTGCCGTTGACCGACGCCGTGCGCTACGTGGACGGCATCCTCGAGGCACTCGAGTACTCCCACCGCGCCGGCGTGGTCCATCGGGACATCAAGCCGGGCAACGTGATGGTCACCGATGCCGGACAGGTCAAGGTCATGGACTTCGGCATCGCCCGCGCGGTGTCCGACTCGTCCTCGACCGTCGCCGAGACCACGCAGATCCTCGGCACCGCCGCGTACTTCTCGCCCGAGCAGGCGAAGGGCGAGCCGGTCGACGCGCGCGCCGACGTGTACTCCTCGGGTGTCGTGCTGTACGAACTGCTGGCCGGCCGGCCGCCCTTCCGGGGCGAGTCCCCCGTCGCCGTCGCCTACCAGCACGTCAGCGAGGCCCCGGTGGCGCCGTCCGAGGTGAACGAGTCGGTGCCGCGGTCGCTGGACACCGTGGTGCTGCGGGCACTCGCGAAGGATCCGTTCCAGCGCTATCAGGATGCGGCCGCGTTCCGCGAGGCGCTGGATGCGACCGTGGGCGGAAAGGTGCCCTCCAAGCGCGCCGTCGGCGCGCTGACGAGCGAGCTCTACGGCCCCAACCCCAAGCAGGCGGCCGAGACCGCCCGGTCGCTTCGCCAGCTCAGCACCGACACGACGATGAAGCGCACGCAGTCGGGTCCACCCGTCGCGTGGATCTGGGCCGGCGTGGCGATCATCGCCGTGCTGCTGATCTCGGTGCTCTTCTGGGTCATGTCGATCCGTCCGGGAGGCGAGGTGCCCTCGACCGCCAGGATCGTTCCGGATGTCACGGGCATGACCTATGAGCGCGCGAACACTGAGATCGGCGAAGCCGGGCTGAACTCCTTCCGGGTGGATGAGCCCAACGCAGATGTCGCCGTGGGAAACGTCATCCGGACGGATCCCGTGGCCGGTGCCTCCATGACCCCGGGTCAGGAGGTGCGCGTGTACGTGTCCTCCGGACAGGAGACGACGACGGTGCCGACGCTGGAAGGACTGGGACAGGATGCTGCGGCGGCGGCTCTGCAGGCGGCCGGGCTCGTGCTCGGAACCGTGACGCCGCGCAACGATCCCGCACTGGGCGCGGGGACGGTCATCTCGGCCGATCAGCCGGCCGGCGCGACGCTTCCACTCGGTGCCGCGGTGAACGTCGTGTCGGCGACCGGGCGCGTGGTGATCATCGATGTGACCGGGTACACCGTCGAGGCCGCGACCCGCGAACTCGAGAGCCCCGAGTCCCAGCTCGTGGTCATCCCCCAGGAGGACCCGTCCTGCACGGCCGCGAACCCGCCCGTCGTCCTGACGCAATCCGTTCCGCCGGGCGAAGCACCGATCCACGCCGAAGTGGTGCTCTCCTTCTGCAGCGGCCCCTGACCAGGGTCGAGCGCCCGCCGGTGTGACCGGATCCTTCAGCGACGCGGATGCAGCAGCGCTCCGTGGGCGGCGGCATCCGGGAATCCGACGACCTCCAGCCAGTTCCCCAGCAGGCGGTGACCGCCCTCGGTGAGGACGGACTCGGGGTGGAACTGCACGCCCGTGATGCGCGCGGAGCGGTGTGCGATGCCCATGATGACACCGCCCTCGGTTCGACTGGTGACCAGGAGCTGCGGCGGCAGCGTCGCGGGCACGACGGCCAGGGAGTGATACCGGGTCGCCGTGAAGGGGCTGGGCAGCCCGGCGTACAGGCGGCTGCCGTCGTGTTCGACGAGCGAGGTCATGCCGTGCATCAGTTCGGGCGCGTGCGCGACCGTCGCGCCGAAGGCCTCCGCGATGGCCTGGTGACCCAGGCAGACTCCGAGCAGCGGTACGTCGGCCTCGTGCGCGGCCCGGACGACGGCGACCGAGGCGCCTGCGGTCGCGGGGGCCCCGGGTCCCGGCGAGATCAGCACGCCCCGATAGGACGAGACGAGGGATGCCGCCGATGGCGGCGTGATCGCGTCGGCTTCGACGAGGTCCGTCGCGGCACCGAGCTCGTGCAGATACCCGACCAGCGTGTGCACGAAGCTGTCATGATTGTCCACCACGAGGATGGGGGCACGATCAGCCAAGGCCCGCTTCACTGGACCGTGACCTCCTGGGGATTGACCAGTTCGCTGATCCACGGGAAGACGAAGAAGAACAGGCCGTAGAGCACCGCCGCCGCCAGCGCGACGAGGATCAGCGTTCGCATCCACCAGGGCCCGGGAAGGACCCGCCACAGCGCACCGTACATCAGGCGTCGACCCCCGCGGTGAGCGCGACCGGGGGACCGGACGCACGCGGAGTGAAGGACTCGAACACCCCGTACGCCACGATGCGCTCGGTCATCGAGTACATCGGGCTGCAGCTGGTCATCGTGATGTAGCGCGAACCGGCGGGCGCGTCCTGCACCTGGGGTACGGGCAGGAGCACTTCGATCTCGTCCGGCGTGACGTATTCCAGGGTGCGGAACCGGTAGGTGTACCAGCCGGCTTCGGTCTCCACGACGATCGCGTCGTTCACATGGAGTTCGGCGAGGCGGTTGAAGGGCGCGCCCCAGGTCGTCCGGTGCGCGGCCACGGCGAAGTTCCCTACGCCGCCGGGCATGGGTGTTCCCGGGTAGTGCCCGATACCGATCGGATCCAGAGTGCCGGCGCGCGTCACCCCGCCCGCGACCTGCCAGGCGTAGTCGGCTCCGAACCGGGGAATGCGCATGACCGCGAACGTCTCGCCGTCTCCGGCTTCGGGCAGGATCACCGGTTCCGCCTGCGGCGGTGCCGGTGTCTCCGTGGGCGTCGCCTCGGCGGAGGCGGTCGGGGCAGGAGTCGTCGCCGCCGGATCAGCGTATTCCTGCTCCCACTGCTCGGACAGGTCCTGGCCGACCGCGGTGCGCTGCGCGCCGAAGATCAGGTCGCCGATCCACAGCTGCCATCCGACGTAGAGCAGCGTGAGCACGCCGGCCGTGATCAGCACCTCGCCGAGCACACCTGCAACCGAGAGGCGGCGACGCGACGGTCGAGCGCGCGGGGTGGACGGGACCGGGTCATCGTTCGTCTCATCCACACGTGGATTCTAACCAGCCGCGGCTGGGACTCCGTCCGGCCGGGCACGCGCGGGAGTCGCACGGCACAGCGACGGGGCCCGCGAGCAGGGAGGGTAGGATATTGCGCATGGCACGACCCGGCAGAGACGACGACTCACTCGTGGAGCGCAGCGAAGGCGAACTCGCACCGAATCCGGTGTGGTTCAAGCCGATCATGATCGGCCTCATGCTTGTCGGTCTCGTCTGGGTGCTCGTGTTCTACCTGAGCGGCATGCAGTACCCGATCCCGGGCATCGACGCCTGGAACCTCGTGATCGGCTTCGGCATCGCGTTCATCGGCTTCCTGATGACCACGCGCTGGCGCTAGCCGCAGCAGACGACGAAAAGCCCCGGCCTGACCGGGGCTTTCGCATGTGCGGAAGTTCTCAACAGGGTTCTGGACACCTGTGAATTACACCGCTGTCATTTGTCCCCAGGTGTGGATGAACCTGTGGATAAGTGCCGCGGATCGTGGTCTAGAAGAACACGAGCGGCGGAACCAGCAGCAATGCCAGAAGCGCGGCGCCCAGGGCGACCAGAAGCCAGACCTGCAGCATCCGTCGGCGCACCGAGCGGGTGCGCGCGTAGATCAGCCCGACGAGTGCGCCGACCACGAGTCCGCCCACGTGCGCCTGCCATGACACGTTGAAGCCGGGGATGAATCCGATCACGAGGTTGATCACGAGGATGATGGCGATTCCCGCGATGTTCGCCCCGATGTGGCGGCCGATCACGATCAGGGCGCCGAAGAGCCCGAAGATCGCGCCGGACGCGCCGACGACCGGAGTGGTGAACGACAGCAGCGCGACGGCGACGGAGCCGCCCAGTGCGCTGAGGACGTAGAGCACCAGGAAGCGTCCGTGACCCAGCAGCGGCTCGAGGCTCCGACCGATCATCCACAGCGCCAGCATGTTCAACCCCACATGCCAGAACCCCGCGTGCACCAGAGCAGCGGTCAGCAGGCGCCACGGCTCGAATGTCCCCGTCAGCTCGGGGTACAGCGAAGGCGCCCAGAACAGCAGCGTGTTCTGCACCGTCTCGCCCACCCCGGGGATCAGACCCACCAGGAACGCGAGGGCCGTGATCCCGATGATCGCGTAGGTCACCAGAGGGCGCGAGTCCGAGGCGGTCACCGCACGCGGGCGCGCCCACCGGCGTTCAGCCGTGCGCTGCGCCGGCGTCTGTGCCTTCTTCTGCTCCGCCAGGCACTCCGGGCAGATGACACCCACCGCCGCCTGCGTCTGGCACTCGGGACAGATCGTACGCAGGCATCGCTGGCACAGCACGAAGCTCTGCCGGTCCGGGTGCCGGTAGCAGAAGTTGTCGCTGTTGCGATTGCGCTCGGGGGCGGTCACGGACGAACGGGCGCCTAGACCGCGACGACGTCGACGGACTGCAGGACGACCGGCTCCACAGGTCGATCACCGGCGGCCGTCGGAAGGTCGCTGATCGTGTCCACCACGGCCTTCGAAGCGTCGTCGACCACTTCGCCGAAGATGGTGTGCTTGCCCTGCAGCCACTCGGGTCCCCGGCCGCCCTGTCCGGGCACGGTGATGAAGAACTGGGATCCGTTCGTGCCCTCGGGGCGTCCGGTGATCGCGTTGCGTCGCAGACCGGCGTTGGCCATTGCGAGCTTGTACGGCGCGGTGAAGGTGAGCTCGCCGTTGATCTCGTCGTTGAAGTTGTACCCCGGCCCGCCGGTTCCCTGCCCCAGGGGGTCGCCGCCCTGGATCATGAAGCCCGAGATGATGCGGTGGAAGACGACGTCCTTATAGAGGGGTCCCTCGCCGGGCTTGCCCGTCGCCGGGTCGGTCCAGCTCTTGGATCCGTCCGACAGGCCGATGAAGTTCTCGACGGTCTGGGGAGCCTGGTCGCCGAAGAGGTTCACGACGATGTCGCCGTAGTTGGTGTGCAAGGTCGCTACTGCAGTGTGGTGAGGCATGTCAACCATTGTCTCAGAGTTCGGTGGGAACCCTTCCGTCTGGGGTGCCGTCTGGCAAGATGGGACGACTACATCCCCCGGCCTTAGGGAGGGCAACGTGAGCGTCAATCGCAAGCGCAAGAAGGAACTCCGCAAACTGCAGGTGCAGGCGAACAACCTGTGGGAGTCGCAGCAGGTTCTCGTCGGCGAAGCCGCGAACATCGCCCGCGAGGCGGGCCGGCAGCTCGGCCACTTCAATCGGGAGCAGGTCATCCCCGGAGTCCAGGCGAGCTACGGCAAGTACGCCGCACCGTACGTCGACAAGAGCAAGCAGTTCTCCAAGCAGGTGCTCTCCGACAAGGTGGTGCCCACCGCCGGTGCGGTCGTCGGCTCGGCGCTGTCGGTCTGGGATGCCGCGAACGACACGCGTTCGCGTTTCGCCGCCGGTAAGGGCTTCTCGCTTCCCGACGCGTCGGTCTACGCGAAGAAGGCCGACAAGTACAGTGCTCAGGCATCGAAGAAGCTGGCCGCGAAGCTCGCTGTCCTCGATCCCCCCAAGCAGGGCATCGGAGCCGGTGGTGTGGTCGCGATCATCCTCGGAATCGCCGCTGCCGCAGGAGTCCTGTATGCCGCGTGGCAGACCCTCCGCGCCGATGATGAGCTCTGGGTGGCCGACGACCCGCTCCGGGCCCCGGACGCGTGACGCGAGCTCGCGGGCGTATCGCGATCTGAGACGAACGAAGGGCTCCGCCGGTGGCGGGGCCCTTCGTCGTGGGTAGGGTGTAGCGATGACGGAGTCCGATCCCACCCAGCGCGTCCGAGATGCGGCATCCGCTCGCTCTCTGGCGATCGAGATCCGCGAACGCCCTGCGGCCGGGAGCCTGAACGAGGCCGCCGCCCTGCTCGGCATCCCTCCGGCCGGCATCGTGAAGACGCTCGTGGTCAAACGCAGCGACGACACCTACCTGTTCGCGCTCATCCCCGGCGATCGAGCCATCTCGTGGCCCAAGCTGCGCGCGGTCGTGGGGGTCAACAAGCTGCAGCTGCCCGACCCGGCCCGTGCCCTGGCCGCCACCGGCTACGAGCGCGGCACGATCGTCCCGGTCGGCAGCTCGCACGACTGGCCGGTCTTCGCGGACGAACGCATCACCGGCGAGCGGGTCGCGATGGGTGCCGGCGCTCACGGCTTCAGCATGTTCGTCGACGCCGACGACCTGATCGCGGCCTATGGCGCGACGGTCGCCGACATCTCGCAGGCGACCTCCTGATCAGTCCTGGGCGGCCATCTTCAATGCGATGTCCACGAGCTTGACCCGCTGCAGCCCCGCGACCGCCGGCAAGGGGAACCACTCGGCACGGTCGGTGGAGCCGCCGATCTCGTTGCGGAGCCTGCCCCCGATCACCCGAGCGCGGTAGACGATGCGGATCGCGTGCAGCGGTCCGGTGGCGTCGGATGCGAGGCGCCTTCCGGCCGGGATCACCCGCGAATGGATGCCGAGCAGCTCGCCGACCGCCACGCGATAGCCCGTCTCCTCGCGTACCTCGCGGCGCGCCGCGTGCTCCGGATCCTCGCCCGCTTCGAGCCCGCCGCCGGGCAGCGTCCATGCTGCGCGGCGGCCCTCGTTCCAGTGGGCGAGCAGCATGCGGTCGTCGGCGTCGATGATGACGGCGTACGCCGCGACACGCATGTCCATGCGTCCGACTCTACCGACGGGAAAAGCGCCGGCCCGTTCGGGCGGCGCTTTTCGATCCGTGGAGCCTAGGAGATTCGAACTCCTGACATCCTGCTTGCAAAGCAGGCGCTCTACCAACTGAGCTAAGGCCCCGGGGCTGGTGGTGTGGGGGTACCAGGACTTGAACCTGGGACCTCTTCATTATCAGTGAAGCGCTCTAACCGCCTGAGCTATACCCCCGATATTGCGCGGCGCGAGCGCCGTCAACCTCCAAGACTTTACCTGACGGGTTCGGAATTGACGAATCCACGCAGACCGTGATTTCTCCGGCGGCGCGTCGCGCGGGAGGGCGAGGAAGGGAGTTGACTGACCCCATGAGCATGGAAGAACCGGCGCACGTCGGAGAAGCGCATTCCGGTGGCGTGGGCCAGCGACTGAACTGGCTACGGGCCGGGGTACTCGGAGCCAACGACGGGATCGTCTCGGTCGCATCTCTCGTCGTCGGAGTCGCCGGCGCGACGACCGACACCCCGGCGCTGCTCGTGGCAGGGGTGGCCGGTCTCGTGGGCGGGGCGATCTCGATGGCCCTCGGCGAGTACGTCTCGGTGAGCAGCCAGCGCGACAGTGAGCGGGCTCTGATCGCGAAGGAGACCCGCGAGCTGCGGGAGATGCCCGACGAAGAGCTCGATGAGCTGACCCAGCTGTACCGAGCGCGCGGGCTCACCGACCAGACGGCCCGGCAGGTCGCGATCGAACTGACCGCCCACGACGCCCTCGCCGCTCACCTGGAGGTGGAGCTGCACATCGATCAGGACGATCTGGTGAGCCCGTGGCAGGCCGCGGCCTCATCGGCTGTCGCGTTCACCCTGGGGGCACTGCTCCCGCTGCTGACGATCCTGCTGCTGCCGGCGGCGCTGAAGATCCCGCTCACCTTCGTTGCGGTGCTGATCGCTCTCGCCGTCACCGGCACGGTCTCGGCGCACCTCGGCGGCAGCGGGAAGCTGCGCGCCACCGTCCGATTGGTGGTCGGGGGCGCGCTGGCGCTGATCGCCACCTGGGCGATCGGCACGCTGCTCGGAACGACCGTCGTCGCGTGAGTGCGCGCTAGTTGGAGGTGAACCCGACCAGCAGTCCGCCGGTGACCTTGACGGCGAGGTTGTAGATGCCGGCGAGAACCGCGCCGAGCACTGTGACCACGACGAGGTTGAGGATCGCGACGATCGCGGCGAAGGCCATCACCTGAGGCAGACCGATGAACGCGGTGATCGAGACCCCGCCGTCCGAGAAGCTCTGGAAGAACTCGTCGACCTTGCCGATGAGCCCCGTCGTCTGCACGACCAGGTACACCAGGAAGAAGCTGACGACGGTGACGATCGCGAGCGCGACGGCCGCCAGGAACGACAGCTTCACCGCCGACCAGAAGTCGATGTACACCAGCCGGAGGCGCACCTGCTTGGCGCTGGTCTTGTGGCTGGATTTCTTGGCGAGCTTGTCGGCTACGGTGCTCATGCGTCAGTACTCTCTTCGGGGATCTCGGGCGAGGCCTCGGATGGAACCGACACCGCAAGGTCCTGCGCTGCGTCGGGTGCCTCAGTGATTTCGGCGAGACCGCGCTCTCCGTTGCGTGCGATCGCAATGATGCGGTCGGCCTCGTCGGCGCGGGCGAATACGACGCCCATGGTGTCGCGGCCCTTGGCGGGGACCTCGGCCACGGCAGAGCGTACCACCTTGCCGCTGGCAAGAACCACCAAGACCTCGTCGTCCTCGGCGACCATCAGACCGCCCGCCAGGACGCCCCGATCGTCGCTCAGACGCGCCACTTTGATTCCCAGACCGCCGCGACTCTGCCCCCGGTACTGGGCGATATCGGTGCGTTTGGCATACCCGCCGTCGGTCACCACGAACACGTACGCACCGGATCGGGCGACGGATGCCGACAGCAGGCTGTCGCCGCCGCGGAAGGACATTCCCTTGACGCCCTCGGTCGAGCGGCCCATCGGGCGCAGCGACTCGTCGCTCGCGGTGAAGCGCAGCGACATGCCGAGACGACTGATGAGCAGGATGTCATCGCCTTCGTCCACAAGCAGCGCACTGACGACCTCGTCGCCGTCCGCCTCCTCCTGACCGCGGAGCTTGATCGCGATGACGCCGCCCTGGCGGTTGGTGTCGTACTCGGTCAGTCGCGTCTTCTTGACCAGGCCGCTGCGGGTCGCGAGGACGAGATAGGTTGCGACGCTGTAGTCCCGGATGTCGAGGATCTGCGCGATCTCCTCGCCCGGCTGCAGTGCGAGCAGGTTCGCGACGTGCTGGCCCTTGGCGTCCCGGCCCGCTTCGGGCACCTCGTACGCCTTCGCGCGATAGACCCGACCCTTCGTGGTGAAGAACAACAGCCAGTGGTGGGTGGTCGTGACGAAGAAGTGCTCGACGACGTCGTCCGCGCGCAGCTGCGCGCCCTTGACCCCGCGACCGCCGCGGTGCTGCTGACGGTAGTTGTCGCTGCGCGTGCGCTTGATGTAGCCGTCACGGGTGACCGTGACCACCATCTCCTCCTCGGGGATGAGGTCTTCGATCGACATGTCGCCGTCGTAGCCGGCGAGGATCTGGGTGCGCCGGTCATCGCCGAAGCGATCGACGATCGAGGTGAGCTCGTCACGGATGATCGTGCGCTGCCGGGTCGGGTCGGCGAGGATCGCCTTGAAGTCGGTGATCTGCAGCTCGAGCTCGGCGGCCTGGTCGATGATCTTCTGACGCTCGAGAGCAGCCAGTCGCCGCAGCTGCATGGTCAGGATCGCGTCCGCCTGGATCTCGTCGATCTCCAGGAGCTCCATCAGCCCGTCGCGCGCCTCTTCCACCGTCGGCGAGCGCCGGATCAGCGCGATGACCTCGTCGAGCGCGTCGAGTGCCTTCAGATAGCCGCGCAGGATGTGCATGCGCTTCTCCGCCTCGCGGAGGCGATACTGCGTGCGTCGGACGATGACTTCGATCTGGTGATCGATCCAGTGCGTGATGAAGCCGTCGAGCGGCAGCGTGCGCGGCACGCCGTCGACGATGGCCAGCATGTTGGCGCCGAAGTTCTCCTGCAGCTGGGTGTGCTTGTACAGGTTGTTGAGAACGACCTTGGCGACGGCATCCCGCTTCAAGACGATCACGAGCCGCTGGCCCGTGCGATCCGAGGTCTCGTCGCGGATGTCGGCGATGCCGGTGATCTTCCCCTCGCGAGCGAGGTCGCTGATCTTGACCGCGACGTTGTCGGGGTTGACCTGGTACGGCAGCTCCGTGATCACGAGGCACGTGCGGCCCTGGATCTCCTCGACGTTCACGACCGCGCGCATCGTGATCGATCCGCGCCCGGTGCGGTAGGCGTCCTTGATGCCGCGGGTGCCGAGGATCTGCGCGTGGGTCGGGAAGTCGGGACCGGGAATGCGCTCCATGAGGGCGTCCAGCAGCTCATCGCGCGTGGCGTCCGGGTTCTCCAGCGCCCAGAGGGCTCCGGCCGAGACCTCACGCAGGTTGTGCGGCGGGATGTTCGTCGCCATGCCGACCGCGATGCCGACCGACCCGTTGACCAGCAGGTTGGGGAAGCGGGCCGGCAGCACGACGGGCTCGCGCGTCTGACCGTCGTAGTTGTCCTGGAAGTCGACGGTCTCCTCTTCGATGTCGCGAACCATCTCGAGGGCGAGGGGCGCCATCTTGGTCTCGGTGTATCGCGGAGCAGCGGCGCCCTGGTTTCCGGGAGAGCCGAAGTTCCCCTGACCGAGCGCCAGGGGGTAGCGCAGCGACCATGGCTGCACGAGACGGACGAGGGCGTCGTAGATCGCGGTGTCACCGTGCGGGTGATAGTGGCCCATCACTTCGCCGACCACGCGGGCGCACTTGGAGAACGACTTGTCCGGACGGAACCCGCCGTCGTACATCGCGTAGATCACGCGGCGATGCACGGGCTTCATGCCGTCGCGCACATCGGGCAGCGCGCGGCCGATGATCACGCTCATCGCGTAGTCGAGATAGCTGCGCTGCATCTCGGACTGCAGATCGACCTGGTCGATCTTGCCGTGATTGTGCGCGGGGGTCAGTTCCGGACGGTCTGCGTCAGTCATCGGTGTCGTTTCGTCTCGTGCCGTGAGTCAGGGACATCGGATCGGAGGATCAGATGTCGAGGAAGCGGACGTCCTTGGCGTTGCGCTGGATGAATCCGCGGCGGGACTCGACGTCCTCGCCCATCAGGATCGTGAAGATCTCGTCGGCCGCGGCCGCGTCGTCGATGGTCACCTGCCGGAGCGTGCGCGTCTCGGCATCCATCGTCGTCTCCCACAGTTCCTTGGCGTTCATCTCACCCAGACCCTTGTAGCGCTGGATGCTGTTGTCTTTCGGTATCCGCTTGCCTCCGGCGAGGCCCTCCGTAAGGAGTGCATCGCGCTCGCGGTCGCTGTAGACGTATTCGTGCGGCGCGTTGGACCACTTGATCCGATACAGCGGCGGCTGCGCCAGGTAGACGAAGCCGGCCTCGATGAGCCCGCGCATGTAGCGGAACAGGAGCGTCAGGAGCAGCGTCGTGATGTGCTGTCCGTCGACGTCGGCATCGGCCATCAGGACGATCTTGTGGTACCTCGCCTTGTCGATGTCGAAGTCCTCGCCGATGCCCGTGCCGAACGCCTGGATCATCGCCTGCACTTCGCGGTTGCCCAGGGCGCGATCCAGCCGTGCGCGTTCGACGTTGAGGATCTTGCCGCGCAGGGCCAGGATCGCCTGAGTGTGCGGATCGCGACCCTGCACGGCCGAGCCGCCGGCCGAGTCGCCCTCGACGAGGAAGATCTCGCTGATCGACGGGTCCTTCGACGTGCAGTCCTTCAGCTTGTCCGGCATGGCCGCGCTCTCGAACACGCTCTTGCGGCGGGCGGTCTCGCGCGCCTTGCGCGCCGCGAGTCGCGCGGTGGCGGCATCGATCGCCTTGCGGATGATGTTCTTGGCCTGCACCGGGTTGCGGTCGAACCAGTCGCCCAGCCGATCACCGACGACCTTCTGGACGAACGCCTTCGCCTCGGTGTTTCCCAGCTTGGTCTTGGTCTGGCCCTCGAACTGCGGCTCGGAGAGCTTCACCGAGATGACGGCGGTCAGTCCCTCGCGGACGTCGTCGCCCGAAAGGTTCTCGTCCTTCTCCTTGAGCAGGTTGTTCGCACGGGCGTACTTGTTCACCAGGGTCGTCAGCGCCGCGCGGAATCCCTCCTCGTGCGTGCCGCCCTCGTGCGTGTTGATGGTGTTCGCGTAGGTGAACACGTTCTCGGTGTAACTCGTGGTCCACTGCATGGCGACCTCGAGCGCGATCTTGCGCTCGGTGTCCTCGGACTCGAAGTCGATGACCTCGTCGTTGACGTGGTCCGCCTTGCGGACGCGGTTGAGGTATTCGACGTAGTCGACGAGTCCACGCTCGTAGAGGAAGCTGTCGTTGCGCTGCTGCAGCACGACCTCTCCCGGCTCGGTCTCCTCCTCGTACGCAGAGGACGGACGCTCGTCGACCAGGTCGATGCGCAGTCCCTTGTTCAGGAACGCCATCTGCTGGAAGCGGCTGCGCAGGACCTCGTACTCGAAGTCGATCGTCTCGAAGATCTCGGCGTCCGGCCAGAACGTGATCGTCGTGCCGGTTTCGGAACTCTCCTCGGCGCGTTCGAGCGGCGACACCGGAATGCCTCCGTCCCGGTAGGACTGCCGCCAGACGTATCCCTGGCGTCGCACCTCGACATCGAGCCGGGTCGAGAGGGCGTTGACGACCGACGATCCCACGCCGTGGAGGCCGCCCGAAACCGCATAGCCCCCGCCGCCGAACTTTCCGCCCGCATGCAGCACGGTCAGCACGACCTCGACCGTCGACTTGCCCTCGGTCTTGTGCATGTCGACCGGGATGCCGCGGCCGTTGTCGACGCAGCGCACCCCGCCATCGGGCAGGATCGTCACGACGATCGTGTCGCAATAGCCGGCGAGCGCTTCGTCGACGGAGTTGTCCACGATTTCCTGCACGAGGTGATGCAGGCCGCGCGGACCGGTCGAGCCGATGTACATTCCGGGGCGCTTGCGCACCGCCTCGAGCCCTTCGAGGACCTGGATCTCGTCCGCGCCGTATTCGACGTGTGTCCGTTCGGCTTGCACCGGTTCTGCGGATCGCTGTTCGGGTCGCTCGGGCAGGCTGTCAGCGGTCTCAGACGTCATATTCTCGGTGCGCTCCACATCGTGTTTCAGGCTCCATCAGTCTATCAAGGAACCGCTCTCACGCGAGCATGTACGCCCCTGTGGCGCCCTGGATTCGCAAAGGATAGGAGCCGAGGTATCTCAGCCGTAGGTATCGCGCGGACCACGCCCTGGAGTCGTTCTGGGACCCCATTTCCAGGAGGGGACGTCCGGCCCGATGAAGCGGATGCCGTCCACCCCCGCTTCGGGGAACCGGCGGACGATCTCGGAGAGGATCTGCGAGCGCATCAGCTGGAGCTGTTTCGCCCAGGCGGTCGAGTCGGCTTGGACCGTGAGCGTGCCTTCCGTGAAGGCCACCGGGTGCGTGTGCTGCGCGGTGTTCTCCCCGGCGACTTCGGCCCATGTGCGGACCACATCCTCCCGCGCGAGCTGCGAGTCCCAACCCGCGCTGCGGGTGAGGTCGGAGAGGACATCCGCGACTCCCTTCGGGTCGCGACCGGGAGTGAACGGGGCGTTCTCGTCGTCCGGACCCCGCCGACGGCGCTTCCGGTAGGTCCGCGCCGACGGCTCCAGCCCGCGCAGCCTCAGGTACGTGGCGACCGTCTCGGGCACGGGCTCCTCGTGGGACTCAGGTTCCGGCATCCGTCGCCCCCGCGTCGCTCTCCGGAACGATCCGCCCGGCGTCCACGCGCACGACGTGCGCGCGCAGCCCGGCGGGCACGTCCTCCTCGACGGCGGCCGTGACGATCGCCTGTTCGTAGGCGACCGTCAGGCCGGCCAGCCGGCTGCGCCGATCCGCATCGAGCTCGGCGAAGACATCGTCCAGGATCAGGACCGGGTCTCCCAGGCGGGACTCTGCGCGGAGAAGCTCGGCTGACGCGAGCCGCAGCGAGAGGGCGATCGACCAGGACTCGCCATGAGACGCGTATCCCTTGACCGGGAGGCCGCGGACCCTCAGCACGAGGTCGTCTCGATGCGGGCCGACCAGCGTGAGACCCCGGTCGAGCTCCGCGGCACGCCGCAGAGCCAGCGCGTGGCGGAACTGCTCCGCGATGGTCCCGGTCGATCCGTCGGCCACCGCATCCGCCCCGTCCTCAGGGTCGGCACCGCGAACGGACAGCGCCCAGTCGAGCTGCGGCCGGTGATCGGCACCGGCGATCGCGGAATATGCCGAGGCGACCGGGGTCGTCAGATCGGCGGCCAGCCGAAGGCGCGCGTCGATGAGCTCAGTGCCGAGGGCGACGAGCTTGTCGTCCCACACATCCAGGGTCGAGAGCTGCTCACCACGGATGCCGCGGGCCTTCGCCGACTTGAGCAGAGCGGTGCGCTGTTTGAGGACTCGTTCGTAGTCCGAGATGATTCCCGCGAACCGCGGCGCCCGCTGTACGAGGAGCTGATCCATGAATCGGCGCCGCGCGGAGGGATCACCGCGCACGATCTGCAGATCTTCGGGAGCGAACAGGACGACGTTCGCATAGCGCGGCAGCTCGCCCGTCTTGACTGCCGCTCCGTTGACCCGTGCCTTGTTCGCTCCCTGGCGATTCAGCTGCACTTCCAGCAGCACGGCACGCTCGCCGTGGACCAGCCGGGCGCGGATGATGGCGGCATCCGCCCCGTCGCGCACCATCGGAGCGTCGGTGGACACCCGGTGCGAGCCCAGCGTCGCGAGGTACGCGATCGCTTCGGCCAGATTCGTCTTGCCTTGACCATTGCGGCCGACCAAGACGTTCGGCCCGCCGACCAGACTCACGTCGGCCACCGCGTAATTGCGGAAGTCCACGAGACTCAGGTGCTCAACGATCACTGTGCCACCCTACGGCGGACCGCCCCCGCGGCTACCGCCTCAACGCAGCAGGAGGTTGGGCTGCAGGAGGTACTTGAAAGACTCGGCGTTGCCCTTGTCGACCGAGGTCTGGGGCGTGATCAGCACCGGGCTGAGCTTGTTGGCGTTGTCGCTCGAGGTGAAGGTGATCCGGACGAACTCGCTCTTGACCGCGCTGAGGGACTCGAGCAGATACTGAGGGTTCAGTCCCAGTGTCACATCGTCGCCGACCAGGTTCGAGTCGACCGACTCCGTCGCCCGCGCCTGCTCGGTGCCCGACGCGTCCATCGACACACTGTCGGTCGTGAAGGTGAACCGCAGCGGCGCCGAACGGTCCAGCACGAGCGACACGCGCCGCACCGCTTCCTGCAGCTCGGCGGTGTTCAGCACCGCGTGGTGCTCGGTCTGCTCGGGGAACAGCCGGCGGACCGGCGGGAAGTTGCCCTTGATCAGCAGCGAGGTCACCGTCTTGTTGCCGGCTGTGAAGGCGATGATCTCGCGGTCACCCGAGCCCGAGAAGGCGATGGAGATGTCGCCGCCGTGGGCGAAGGTCTTGCCGACCTCGGTCAGGGTACGAGCAGGAACGAGCGCCGTCGTCGGCTCGTCGGAGGCGGAGCGGCCGCCGTCCCACGGGATCTCGCGGAGCGCGACGCGGTACCGGTCTGTGGCCACGAGGCTGAGCGTGGTTCCGGACACTTCGAGCTGCACGCCGGTCAGAACGGGCGTCACGTCATCGCGGGACGCCGCGAAGGCCACCTGTGCGATCGCCGTCGCGAAATCCTCCGCCGGCACGAGACCGGTGTCCCCCGACACCTCCGGGATGGCGGGGTATTCCTGCACCGGCATGGAAGCCAGGGTGAACCGCGCCGAACCACAGGTCAGGACGATGCCGCCATCGTCGTCGACCTCGACCTGGATCGGCGCATTGGGAAGACGGCTCGCGATCTCGGAGAGGAGGCGGCCGTGCACGAGGATCGTGCCGGGATCGTCGACCGTCGCCTCGATCGTCGTGCGGGCAGATGCCTCGTAGTCGAACGCGGCGAGCGAGAGACCGGCTTCGGAGGCCTCGATCAGCACGCCGGCAAGGATCGGCTGCGGGTTGCGCTGCGGAAGGAGCTTGACGACGAACGACACGGCCTCGCTGAACACATCGCGATTGACGTGGAACTTCACTGGTGCTCCCTCGACATCCTGTTGGGCTCTCCCATGCTAGTGCCCTGGATGCCGGGGCCTTCAAGAAGGCCGCCGGGCGACGCGCTCGTCGTCAAGGTGATCGACCTGGTTCTCATTAACTCTTTCTCTGTCATCTTCTTAACGCCTGTGGGAACTGTGGATAACTCCCGCGATCGTTGCGGAGACAGCGGAACTACAACCGTGTGAGTTGTGGAACGGCTGAGGAGCGTGGCGTGGCGCGCCCACGCGGTCGCTCGTGCTCGGCATCCGTCATCCACAGGACGTCGGCCCAGAACGACCGAGTTTCCTCAGGCAGACGAAGTTATCCACAGGTTTTCCACAATGTGAAGAACCGGGTGATCAGGGTCGAGGTGTGCCTCGCGTCAGCGCGAGTTGCGGCCGAGCTGCGCAGTGATCTCAGATACCTGGTTGTAGATGGACCGGCGCTCCTTCATGAGGTCGCTGATCTTCTTGTAGGCGTACATCACCGTCGTGTGGTCGCGATTGCCGAAGAGCTGACCGATCTTGGGCAACGACAGACTCGTGCGCTCGCGGCACAGGTACATCGCGATCTGACGGGCGGTCGCGACCGCCTGCGAGCGGCTCGAGCCGTAGAGGTCGTCGACCGTGAGCTTGAAGTAGGCAGCGGTCGCGGTGATGATGTCGGTCGGCGAGATGACGTTGGCGTCGTCCTGGTCGACGATGTCGCGCAGCACCGTCTGTGCGAGGGACATGTCGAGCGTCGAGCGGTTGAGGCTGGCGAAGGCCGAGACTCGTATCAGTGCGCCCTCGAGTTCGCGGATGTTCGAGGAGACCACGGTCGCGATGTACTCGAGAACTTCGTCTGGAATGTGCAGACGCTCGCTCTGCGCCTTCTTGCGCAGGATCGCGATGCGCGTTTCGAGGTCGGGGGCCTGAACATCGGTGATCAGGCCCCACTCGAAGCGGCTGCGCATGCGATCTTCGAAACCGGTGAGGTGTTTGGGCGGCACATCGCTGGTGATCACGACCTGCTTGTCATGATCGTGCAGCGTGTTGAAGGTGTGGAAGAACGCCTCCTGCGTCTCGGCGCGACCCTGCAGGAACTGGATGTCATCGATGAGCAGGATGTCCACGTCGCGGTAGCGCGCCTGGAAGGCCGAACCGCGGTTGTTGGCGATCGAGTTGATGAAGTCGTTCGTGAACTCTTCACTCGAGACGTAGCGGACGCGGATGCCCGCGTAGAGGCTGAGTGCGTAATCGCCGATCGCATGCAGGAGGTGCGTTTTGCCCAGGCCCGAGTCGCCGTAGATGAACAGGGGGTTGTAGGCCTTGGCCGGCGCCTCGGCAACCGCCACCGCGGCCGCATGAGCGAACCGGTTGGACTGGCCGATGACGAAGTTGTCGAACGTGTACTTCGGGTTCAGACGCGTATCGCTGCGGGAAGCGGCGGATGTGGCATCGATCGTCTCCTCCATCGGCGGGCGTGGGGAGGCGGAGGCCGCACTCGACTGAACGGCGATCGGAGCCGTCAGCCTGCTGTCGGCAAGCTCCGGGTTCACGACGACGCGGAACGCCGTTGCGGAAGGATCATGGTGCTGCTCCTGATCCACACGCGTGAGCGCCTCCATGATGGGCGTGCGCATCCGCTTGTTGATCTGCGCCGCGGTCAGATCGTTCGGTACATCCAGATACAGCGTTCCGCCCATGACACCCTGGGGAACCGCGAGACTCAGGAACCCCTGCAATTGAGGCGTCACGCGGTCATCGCGCGCCAGCTCGTCGAGCACCGCCGACCAGACGGGAACATCTGGTATCTCGTGCGATGACATGGCCCCCCCGGCAGAATTGACGCAGCACAGGGCTTTCGACGGAGATCGTCACGTCGAGCCTGTGGATAACTGCCCGAGCCACGCTAGTCAGCGGGCGCCACGGGAGCAAACTCCACTGTAGAACCGCACCGCGTGTCATTGCCAGGAGTCTGGGAATCTCTCGCCATAATGCTCTGGCGACGGTGCCCGGTTTGAGTTCTCGGCCCGGGGAACGTAACCTTAGTCGGTTGACTTATGCCTTGACGGCAGTCCCGTTCCCACGTCCCCGGTCTGAGCGTTCCGGAGACACCTGATCCGGAAGTGATCTCATGACCAAGCGCACGTACCAGCCCAACAACCGCCGCCGCGCCAAGAAGCACGGCTTCCGTGCCCGCATGCGCACCCGCGCCGGCCGCGGCATCCTCTCCGCTCGTCGCGCCAAGGGGCGCACCGAGCTCTCCGCCTGACCCCGCAGCAGTGCTCGCGAGGCCGAACCGACTCACCCGCGGAGCGGATTACAAGGCCGTCGTCCGCCGGGGTCGCCGGTGCGCGGGCGCGCACACGGTGACCTACACGTCATCGTCCGGTGAAGACCGCGCTGCGCGCTTCGGCTTCATCGTGAACAAGCAGGTCGGCTCCGCTGTCGTACGCAACACCGTTCGCCGCCGTCTGAAGGCCGTGTGCGCCGAGGCTCTTCCCTCCGTGCCGGCCGGATCCGATGTCGTGATCCGCGTCCTGCCGAACGGGGCGGAGGCAGGCTATGCCGAGCTTCGCACCGAGGTCGTCCGCTGTCTCAGCCGGAGGAAGCCGTGAGTTCCGCCACCCTGCCGATGGCCTCGGTCGGTGAGGGACACTTCGAATCCGCCTCGGCAGTTCGCTCGATTCCGCTCCTGCCCCGCAATACCGTGTTGAGCTTGCTCCATGGTTACCGTGCGACCATCTCCCATGCGTATGGGGATGTCTGCAAGTACTACCCCTCGTGTTCGGCCTACGCGGTCGGAGCGGTGCAGCAGCACGGCGCCCTCAAGGGCGCTGCGCTCGCGGCGGCTCGGATCGCGCGGTGCCACCCCTGGGCAGAGGGCGGCGTCGATGACGTTCCTCTGCACAAGAACTTCCGGTACGAGCTCACCCCGCGGGGCTTCGTCGTACCTGTCCCCCTCAGAAAGGACTGATCCGTGCCGGATCTGATCGGAATCATCCTCTGGCCGCTCAAATGGGCGGTCGAGCTCGTGCTGGTGTCGTGGCACTGGCTGTTCACCGCGATGGGTCTGCCCGCCGCGGCCGGCATCACGTGGGTCCTCGCGATCGTCGGCCTTGTCCTGGTGGTCCGCTCCGCGCTCATTCCGCTCTTCGTCAAGCAGATCAAGAGCCAGCGCAAGATGATGGAAATTGCCCCTGAACTGCGGAAAATCCAAGAGAAGTACAAGGGCAAGAAGGATCAGCTCTCGCGTGAGGCGATGAGTCGCGAGACGATGGCGATGTACAAGAAGCACGGGACGAACCCGGCATCTTCCTGTCTGCCGCTGCTCGTCCAGATGCCGGTGTTCTTCGCGCTCTTCAGCGTGCTGAACGGTGTGCAGACCATCAAGACCGACCCGAACCACACGGGTGTGGGTGCGCTGAACAACGAGCTCATGACCGAGTTCTACAACGCGAAGCTGTTCGGTGTGGCGTCGCTGCACGACACTCTCGTCGGCGCCTGGGAAGCCCAGGCCGCCGGTTGGCAGGTGACGGTCGGCATCCTCCTGGTGCTCGTCGTCCTGATGATCGTCTCTCAGTTCTTCACTCAGCTGCAGATCATCTCGAAGAACCTCTCTCCCGAGGCCAAGACCGGCCAGGCGTACCAGATGCAGAAGATCATGCTCTACGTCCTGCCCTTCGCCTTCGTCTTCTCCGGTGTGTTCTTCCCGCTCGGCGTGGTCATCTACTGGTTCACGAGCAACGTCTGGACCATGGTTCAGCAGTTCCTGGTCATCCGGAACATGCCGACCCCCGGGTCTGAAGCGGCGAAGATGCGCGAAGAGCGCCTCGCCCGTAAAGGCAAGGCCATCGACTCCTCCGGCAAGATCATCCCGATCGAGAAGTACGAGGCAGAGCAGCAGCGTCTCTATGAAGAGGCCGAGCGCGCCCGCGCCGCGGCCCCCAAGCGGCAGCAGCCGGTGGGCAAGCAGCGTGCCAAGAAGCAGGGCCAGAAGCCCGGCGACGGCGGTGCCAAGTCGAGCGGCTCGGCTGATCCCGCCGCCGGTGCCGCCGGCGCGGCATCCTGATTCGTTCGCCTTTCATCCCATTCAGTCGAGGAACCGATGACTACACCTGACCTGTCCCCCGTCGAGGCCGCTCCGGCGGAGCGCGCGACGGCCACCGTCGAGCAGCTCGAGCAGGAGGGCGACATCGCCGCGGACTTCCTCGAGGAGCTCATGGACATCGCCGACATCGACGGCGACCTGGCCCTGGACGTGAAGTCCGGGCGCGCTTATGTGTCGCTCGAGTCGGATGAGCCCGGTTCCTTGGCCCTGCTGGCAGACCCCGAGACCGTGCAGGCGCTGCAGGAGCTGACCCGCATCGCTGTGCAGAACCGGACGGGCCGCTTCTCGCGTCTGATCCTCGACATCGGCGGATCACGGGACACCCGCCAGCGTGAGCTGGAGACTCTGGTCGATCGCGCGATCGCTCGGCTCGAGGAGGGCGCGACGCAGGCTTCCCTTCCGGCGATGTCCAGCTACGAACGCAAGCTGGTGCACGACATCGTGGCCGAGCGGGGCTTCACCTCCGAGTCCTATGGTGAGGGCGCGGACAGGCACACCGTCATCAGCCGCGGCTGATGTTTCACGTGAAACGGACTGCTTCGGCGCAGGCTTCCCGTGAGTGACGTCGAGTCCGAGCCGGCGGTCGCTACCCAGATCTTCGGTTCGAGAATCGATCTGGCTCGTCAGTTCACCGACGCACTGGCTCAGCACGGCGAAGAACGGGGACTGATCGGTCCGCTTGAGCCTCCTCGTCTCTGGAGCCGGCACGTTCTGAACAGCGCTGTCGTCGCGCCGTTGTTCTCCGGTCGGGTCGGTGATGTCGGGTCGGGCGCCGGATTGCCGGGTCTGGTGCTCGCGATTGCGCGCCCGGACGTGGAGTGGGTGCTCATCGAGCCGATGGAACGGCGCGTCGCCTGGCTGAGAGAGCAGGTGGGCGAGCTCGGTTTGGACAACGTCGAGATCGTGCGGGCAAGGGCGGAGGACTGGCGGCGGGGACCGACATTGGATGCTGCCACCGCACGCGCCGTCAGTGCGCTGCGTACGCTGATTCCGCTGACGGCGCCGCTCGTCCGCGACGGAGGCGAGTTGATCCTCCTCAAGGGCGCCAGTGCGGCCGGCGAGATCGAGAGCGCGGAGAAGGTGGTGCGGAAATACCGCCTGAGCGATGTGCGCCTCGAGGTGCTCGGTGCGGATCTGCTCGACGAGCCGACGCGCGTGGTGCGAGCGACGGTTCGCTGACTGGTGGTCGAGTAGGGCCGTTAGGCCCGTATCGAGACCCGCTCGCGATCCCCACCCGGATCTCAATACGCTCATAGGCTCGCTGCTCGTTCGCCGTCAGTCGCTGGCTCGTTTCGGTTTGCGACTGAGACCGGGGAGCTTCTCCAGCTCTCCTTTCACGAGCGCAAGCCTCTTTGATCGACTCCACCGCTGCACCTGCTTCTCGCGCAGAAACGCATTCTCGATCCGCGAGTAGTACTCGGAGTAGATGAGGCGCACGGGAAGACGTTTCCGTGTGTATTCCGCACCCTCGCCTTCGAGGTTCTGGGCGAGGCGACGGTCGAGGTCCCAGGTGCTGCCGACGTAGAGTGACCGGTCGCTGCATTCGAGGATGTACATGAAGGGCATGGCCCAACGGTGCCCAAGGCCGCGCCCACGCTTTGGGTTGCCGGGCGCCATGTGGATCGCGGGGCTGTTGGCCCCGGCTGTGCAGGAAGCGCCGCAGGTATGAGCCGGGTCGCGATGCGGGCCGGCCGGCTGTTTCACGTGAAACATCGTCGGTGATCGAGTAGCGAGCTTGCGAGCGTATCGAGATCCCGTTGTCTGCAGGTTCACGCGGGTCTCGATACGGGCCTGGCGGCCCTACTCGACCACCGTGCTGGTGTTTCACGTGAAACATGATCGGTGATCGAGTAGCGAGCTTGCGAGCATATCGAGATCCCGTGGTCCTCAGGTTCACGTGGGTCTCGATATGGGCCTGGCGGCCCTACTCGACCACCGGATAGGTGTTTCACGTGAAACGTCGTGCACCCGGCGTCGGTGATCGAGTAGCGAGCTTGCGAGCGCATCGAGATCCCGTGGTCCGTAGGTTCACGTAGGTCCCGATACGGGCCTGGCGGCCCTACTCGCCCACCGATGAGCTGTTTCACGTGAAACGTCGTGCACCGGGCGTCGGTGATCCAGTAGCGAGCTCGCGAACTTATCGAGATCCGCGCTGCGCAGACGGGCGCCGGGTCTCGATACGGGCCTGGCGGCCCTACTCGACCACCGTGCTGGTGTTTCACGTGAAACGTCGGCACCGGCGTCGGTGATCGAGTAGCGAGCTTGCGAGCGTATCGAGATCCCGTTGTGCGCAGGTCCACGCGGGCCTCGATACGGGCCTGGCGGCCCTAGTCGACCACCGGACGGGTGTTTCACGTGCAACAGCGTGCACCAGCGTCGGCGATCGAGTAGCGAGCTTGCGAGCGTATCGAGATCCGTTGTCCCCCGGTTCACGCAGGTCTCGATACGGGCCTGGCGGCCCTACTCGACCACCGGGTGTTTCACGTGAACATGGTCGGTGATCGAGTAGCGAGCTTGCGAGCGAATCGAGATCCGGTTGTCCGCAGGTTCGCGTAGGTCTCGATACGGGCCTGGCGGTTCTGCTCGACCACCGCGGTGGGGCGTGCCTGCGGCCGCGACTAGAGTGGGAAGCGATGTCCGTCGGTGCGCTACAGGGAGGCTGTTTCACGTGAAACAACCCGAGAACACCGAACCCACGGCGTCCTTTTCGCTCGATGACAGCCCGATCGCCCGCGAACTGGCCGATCTGACGGCCCGTCGCCGCGTCCTCGAGACCGTCGACATCCAGCTGAGCGGCCGGACGCGCGTGATCACGGTTTCGAACCAAAAGGGCGGCGTGGGCAAGACCACGACGACCGTCAACATCGCGGCATCCCTCGCCTCCGTCGGCGCTCGAGTCCTCGTCATCGACCTTGATCCGCAGGGAAACGCGTCTACTGCGCTCGGCGTGCCGCACACGGCGGATATTCCAAGCATCTACGACGTGCTGATCGACGATTTCCCGATCGCCGACATCGTGCAGACCAGTCCCGAGTCGCCGAACCTGCTGTGCGCGCCCAGTACGATCCACCTGGCGGGGGCGGAGATCGAGCTCGTGTCCCAGGTCGCTCGCGAGCATCGCCTGCGCACCGCGCTCGACGAGTACCTCGCACATCTCGATGAGCGTCTCGACTTCGTCATCATCGACTGCCCGCCCTCGCTCGGCCTGCTGACGATCAACGCCTTCGCTGCCGCGAACGAGCTGCTGATCCCCATCCAGTGCGAGTACTACGCCCTCGAAGGCCTCAGCCAGCTGCTGGGCACCGTGCGCATGATCCAGAAGCACCTGAATCCGCGCCTGCGTCTGTCGACGATCCTGCTCACCATGTACGACGGCAGGACCCGCCTCGCCCAGCAGGTCGCCGAAGAGGTGCGCCAGCACTTTCCGCAGGAGGTGCTCAAGACGGTGATTCCGCGCTCCGTGCGCGTCTCCGAGGCGCCGAGCTTCGGTCAGACGGTTATCGCGTACGACGGGCACTCGGCCGGCGCTGTGGCGTATCGCGAGGCAGCCGTGGAGATCATCACCCGCGAAAAAGTGGATGCCGAGGCATCGCACGCAGCGACACAACACGGGAATGCCAGCGCGCCCGCCGAAGAAGGGGGCTCTTGATGGCCAAACGCACCGGCCTGGGACGGGGGATCGGCGCTCTGATCCCCACGAGCGAGACGACGAACTCCGAGGCGCGTCCGGTCGACGTGTTCTTCCCGGGGGCTCCCGCGGAGGAATCCGAGGAATTGATCGAGGTGCCCGGTGCCCGGTTGGCGCAGATCGATCCGCATGCGATCGTGCCCAACCCGCGCCAGCCGCGCACGCACTTCGATGCCGACGACCTGGCCGAGCTCGTCCACAGCGTTCGCGAATTCGGCGTCCTGCAGCCGGTCGTCGTGCGCGATGTCGGCGACGGCACGTATGAGCTCATCATGGGCGAGCGGCGCACGCGGGCGGCGCGCGAAGCCGGCCTCGAGTCGATCCCGGCCGTCATCCGAGACACCGCGGACGAACATCTGCTGCGCGACGCCCTGCTCGAGAACCTCCATCGCTCCGAGCTCAACCCGCTCGAGGAGGCCTCGGCGTATCAGCAGCTGCTCTCGGATTTCGGCATCACGCAGGAGGAGCTCGCGACGCGCATCGGACGCTCCCGCCCGCAGATCAGCAACACGATCCGCCTGCTCAAGCTGCCGCTGCCCGTTCAGCAGCGGGTGGCGGCCGGCGTCCTGACCGCGGGCCACGCACGGGCGATCCTCTCGCTCGAGGACCCGGATGCGATGCAGCGGCTGGCCGACAAGATCGTGAACGAAGACCTCTCGGTCCGGGCGGCGGAAGCGGCGTCGAAAAGTCCGGATGCCGGCCGCCCGCGCACCTCGAAGCCGCAGGCCGGTGCGCGCCGCGCGCACCTCGACGAGGTGGCGGAACGGCTCGGCGACCGCCTGAACACGCGCGTGAAGATCTCGCTCAGTGCACGTAAAGGCCAGATCAGCATAGATTTCGCCAGCATTCAGGACCTCAACCGCATCCTCGATGAGATCGGGGAGTCGGGCTACAGCTCGCTCTGAGCGCTCTCGCGCACCTCGCTCGCCCGGCGTCGCAGCACCGTTGCCTCCGCGCCGTTCCCCGGCAGGTCGGCGGCGGCCAGCAGCGCGTGGGCTGCGGCATCCCCTCGTCCCAGCTGCGCGAGCAGCTCGCCCCGCACGGCGTGCAGCGGGCGGAACTCGTCCAGCTCCGCCGCCAGTTCATCCACCTGCCGCAGCGCCACCTCCGGCCCCTCGACCATCGACACGGCGACTGCACGGTTCAGGCGGACCACCGGCGACGGGCTGAGGCTCTCGAGCGCGTCGTAGAGGCGCACAATGCGCGGCCAGTCGGTGTCACCAGCGGCCGGAGCGAGGGCGTGGCACTGCGCCACCGACGCCTGCAGCCCGTAGTAGCCCAGTCCGCGGTCGAACGAGCGGGCGGTAGCCAAGGCGGCGCTGCCGCGGGAGATCGCGGACCGGTCCCACCGCCGCCGGTCCTGGTCTGCGAGCGTGATCGGCAGCCCCGCGGAGTCGACGCGGGATGCGAACCGCGAGGACTGGAACTCCATCACGGCGATCAGCGCGTACACCTCCGGCTCGCGCGGCATCAGGGCCGCGAGCTGCCTCGCCAGCCGCACCGCCTCCCGCGCGACATCCGGTCTGATCGGATGCTCGCCATCGCCTGCGGCATACCCCTCCGTGAAGAGAAGGTAGATCACCTGCAGCACGCTCGCGAGACGCGCCGGCCGTTCCTCCCGACCGGGCACTTCGAACGGCACATCGGCTTCGGCCAAGGTGCGCTTCGCGCGCACGATCCGCTGCTGCACCGCCGGCACCGTCATCAGGAGCATGCGCGCGATCTGCTCGGTCGTCAGACCGGCAACGGTGCGCAGGGTCAGCGCCAGGCGCGCCTGTGCGCTGAGGACGGGATGACATGCGATGAACACCAGTCGCAGCACGTCGTCATCGATGCGATCGGGGTCGCCGAGCTCCGGCACGGCATCCCACTCCTGGAAGGCCCTCAGATCGTCGGCCATGAGGGATTCGCGTGCCGTGAGCCGCTCACGCCTGCGCCACCCGTCGATCGCCCGGCGCTTGGCCACCGCCAGCAGCCAGGCACCCGGATTGTCGGGGATGCCGGTCCGGGGCCACCCGGACAGTGCTTCGAGCAGCGCGTCCTGGGCCAGATCCTCCGCCCATCCGAAATCACCGGTGTGGCGGGTCAGCGCCGCGACGATGCGCCCCGACTCACCGCGCCACACGGCTTCGACGGCCCTCGTCGAGGTCGTTTCGCTCATGGTGTCAGGGTAGGCGCGCGCAGGGCCCCGGTCATCTGCGAGCCACGTACGCTGGATTCATGGCGATGCACGACGAGGCCCCCCAGCGCCGCGCCAGTCTTGAGCTTCTGAGAGCCGAGGCGGCCGATGAGCTCTCGGTGCTGGTGCACGAGCGCCTGCAGGCGGGCGAGGATCCCTGGGAGTTCATGGAGGACCTGCCGACCGTCGACGAGCTCGTCGTCTTCATCCTCCGCGCCGAGAACATCGCCGCCAATGGCGGTGCGCGGCCCAATGCCGCCCGCCACTACCGCGTGCTGCGCCAGATCGCACTGGACTACCCGCCGCTGACGAAGGCGGTGTGGCGCCTCATCGGCGACGAGAGCCCGCACCGCCGCTGGGACGCGGCGGTGCGGGCGGACGCGGGCTGACGTCACGCCTGAGCGGCGCGCCACTCCTGCTCCTTCTGCAGCCAGTCCGAGGCCCCGGGCACGTCGAAGTCCGCGAGCTCGTTGATCCGTCGCACTTCCAGGTTCGCGCCGGGACCGAGCGGGCACTTGCGAGCCCAGTGCTCCGCCTCCTCGCGGCTCGCCACTTCGAGGATCCAGTAGCCGTTGAAGATCTCGTGCGCTTCGGCATACGGACCGTCTGTGATGACGGGCGGCGTGGACGAGAAGTCGACACGGAACCCCTCACTTGCGTCGGAGAGCCCTTCCGCGGACAGGAAGACGCCGGCCTTGATGAGCTCGTCGTTGTACGCGCCCATCACGGCGAACATCTCGGCCAGGTCCATCTGCTCGGCGGCGCGTGCGGCCGCTTCGGGCTCGACCTGCATGATCAGCATGTAACGCATGGGAACTCCTTCTCGATCGTCGAGCCTCAGCTCGTCAGCGGCTGTCTGCCGACCTCACCCTGTACGTCGAACGACGCGACCACAGATCGACAGTCTGGATGAAGATTTTCGGGATGTCGATGGATGCCGAAACGCGCATACAGCAGAAAACCCCGGTGATATGGGAAATATCACCGGGGTTTCGCGTGCGGGGATCTATGCGAGGTAAGCCGCGAGGTCCTGCTCGATCGCGTACTTCGGCTTCGCGCCGATGATCGTGGTCTCGACCTGACCCTTGTTGAAGACCTTCATCGCGGGGATCGACGTGATCTGGTACTTCATCGCGAGATCGGGGTTCTCGTCGACGTTCAGCTTCAGGACGGTGATCTTGTCGGGGTTGTCCGCCTGGATCTCGTCCAGAACCGGCGCGACCATGCGACAGGGTCCGCACCAGGCGGCCCAGAAGTCCACGAGCACGGGGCCTTCGGCCTGCAGCACGTCCTGCTCCCAGGTCGCGGATGTCGTCGCCTTGGCGGTCATTTCATTTCTCCTTTTGTGGGAAGTCGTTATCGGTCACAACATCGACCGCACCCGGATTGTTCCGGGCGCTCGGGGGACTCTCAGGCGGCAGCCGCTCCGGTTTCGGGCTCATCGGTCGCCGGGTCGGGCGTCTCGGTGGCGACCTCGATGTCCTCGGCGACCTGTGCGTCGCCGGCGGCCTGTTCCAGAGCCGCAAGGAAGTGCTCGGCATCCAGCGAGGCGACCGTTCCACTGCCCGCAGCGGTCACGGCCTGGCGGTAGGTGGGGTCGATCACGTCGCCGGCGGCGAAGACGCCGGCGACCGACGTGCGCGACGAGCGGCCGTCGACCCAGATCGTGCCTTCGGGGGTGAGCTCGAGCTTGCCGTGGACGAGGTGCGTGCGCGGGTCGTTGCCGATCGCGACGAACAGGCCGTCGAGGGGCAGCTCGCGGGTCGATCCGTCGGTCGTGGAGCGCAGCAGCACGCCGGAGACGGCATCCTCGCCCAGGATGTCGACCACCTCGGTGTTCCAGACGAACTCGATCTTCTCGTTCGCGAACGCGCGCTCCTGCATGATTTTCGATGCGCGCAGGGAGTCCTTGCGATGGATGACGTAGACCTTCGACGCGAAGCGCGTGAGGAAGGTGGCCTCCTCCATCGCGGAGTCGCCTCCACCCACGACGGCGATCGTGCGCTCCCGGAAGAAGAAGCCGTCGCACGTCGCGCACCAGGACACGCCGCGGCCCGAGAGGCGCTCTTCGCCGGGGAGGCCGAGCTTGCGGTAGGCGGACCCGGTCGCGAAGATCACCGACGAGCCCTCGTGCACCGCTCCGCTGCCGAGCTTCACCGTCTTGACGGGGCCTTCGAGGTCGAGCTCGACGACGTCGTCGTACAGGATCTCGGCGCCGAAGCGCTCCGCCTGCTTCTGCATCTTGTCCATGAGCTCGGGACCCTGGATGCCGTCCTCTAAGCCCGGGAAGTTCTCGACGTCGGTGGTGTTCATCAGCTCGCCGCCGACCTCGACCGAACTGGCGACCACGAGGGGTTCCAGATTCGCGCGCGCCGCGTAGATCGCCGCCGTAAAGCCTGCCGGACCCGATCCGATGATGATGACCTGACGCACGTGCGCCCCCTCTTTCGTAGCTCCGGATGCTTCAACACATCGTAACCGCGGGGCATTCCGCCCACGTGGCAGGTTGCCGGGAGTCAGCGACCGCCGGGCAGAAGGCGCCGGGCCAGCGCGAGAGCGGGCGTCAGTTCGGGGGCGCGCAGCAGAGCGAGGAATCCGGCGTAGACCACGAGGGACACCGTGCCGATGATCGCCGCGCCCACCGCACCCAGGAGCTTGTCCGACACGGTCCACCCGTCCACTCCGCCGAGGAGCTGAAAGGTGATCCAGCCGGCCGCGGCGGCCGGAATCGCGGCCAGTGCGAACCGCCCGAGCGAGAGCAGCCAGGATCCGACCCGCAACCCCCCGAGCCGGCGCTGCAGCAGCGCGGTGGCGACGATCACCTGGACGATGCTCGCGACCGACTGCCCGAGGGCGATTCCCGCGGCGAGGTACTGGACCGGGAGGGTCGATGCAACCAGCGCTGTGACAACGACGAGCGTGCACTGCAGGAGCGTGAAGAAAAAGGGCGTACGAGTGTCGTTGTAGGCGTAGAACGTGCGCTGAATCACGAAGAGAACCGCCAACGGCACCAGGCTGACGAGGAAGCACAGCAGTACGCCGGCCGCGGCGACTGCCTCGCTGCGGTTGTCGGTGAAGATGCGGGATGCCGGAACCGAGGCGGCGGCGAGGGCCGCCGTGGCGATCACGATGAACACGCCGAGAGTGCGGATGCTGCGCCCGACGTCGCCGCGCACGTCGTCGTCACGGCCCGCCGCGGCGTGCTCGCTGAGCTGGGTGAAGTACGGGGTCCCGATCGACAGGACGATGATCGAGTACGGGAGCATGAACAGCAGCCAGGCGTTCTGCGACACCAGGACGCCGGGATAGTCCTCCGCGGCATCCGAGAGCACGCGTGATTGCACGAGTCCGGCGAGCTGGCCCGCGACGACCATCAGGAACGTCCATCCGGCCAGGCGCCCGAGCTGGTTCAGGCCCACACCGCGCCAGTGGAAGTCCGGCCGGACGTGCAGACCCGTGCGCCGCCAGAAGCTCAGCAGGATCACTGCCTGGACGACGATCCCGAGAGTCGCCGTGCCCGCGAGGAGCGCGATCATCACCGGAGTCCACGCGTCGAGCGCGACGTCGGACCCGAACAGCAGGATGAAGACCAGGAATCCCGCGATCGAGACGACGTTGTTCACGATCGGCGCCCACGTGAACGGGCCGTAGACCCGGCGGGCGTTCAGCGCCTCGCCGACGAGCGCGTACAGACCGTAGAAGAGGATCTGCGGCAGGCACCAGTAGGCGAACGCGGTCGCGAGTGCCTGCTGCTCGGGCGGGAATCCGGGGGCGTACAGCTGGACGAGCCACGGCGCGGCGAGGGTGGCGAGCGCCGTGACGGCCAGCAGCACGACGGTGCCGAGAGTGAAGAGCTTGGAGACGAAGGCGCGGCCGCCGTCGTCGTGGCTCGCGGCCTTGACGATCTGGGGGACGATGACCGCGGTCAGCAGGCCGGTGGAGATGATCGCGTAGATGTTGTTCGGCAGCTGGTTGGCGATCGCGAACGCGTTGCCGGCGCCGGTGGTCGCGCCGACCGCCGACACGAGCACGACCGCGCGGAGGAACCCGGACAGCCGGGAGACGATCGTGCCTGCGCCGATCAGCACGCTCGCCCGGCCGATGCCGCTCACTCGGTGCCCTCGCGATCGTCGGCGGCGTGCGGAGCGGCATCCATGTCGGCCGCGTGCGGAGCGGCATCCACCGAGTCGCCGCCCTCTGAGGCGGCATCCGCGCGCGTCTGGGCCCGCCGTGCTCGGCGCGAGCGCAAGCGCAGCACGGTGCGGATGATGCCGAGCAGGAGGAAGCCGCCGACCAGGACCGACAGCACGACGATGCCGATGCCCTCCCAGTCCGCACGGACGTTGACATCGACCACCTGCGGCGCGCCGATCGGCTCGAGGGTGCGGCTGCGCAGTTGAAGCTGCACCGACACCTCGCCGTTGCCGACGCGAGCCTGGACGGGCACCTGCACGCGCGTGTTGCTCCGCGGTCCGGCGGTGACCTCGTTGGCCTGCGTGACATCCAGCCGCAGGTCGTCGGGGGTCGCGAACAGCACGACGTTGACGGGGTACGGCAGGTCGTTGCGCACCCAGATCGGAATCGGTGCGCCGGCGCTGAAGAGATTGATGGGACTCGGCGGCAGGATGCCGACGCTGTCCAGCGTGGTAGCGGTTCCTGCGCGGTGCAGGTCGACCGAGGCCTGCCAGGCGTCGGGATCGGGCAGCCACGCGAGACCCAGCAGCTGCAGGATCTCGGCGCGCTCAGGACCCGTCAGCAGCGACACGTCATCGAGGATCGTGGCGAATCGACTGAGCTGGGACTCCTCGGAGACAAGAAGGGATGCCGCGCTCACGCGTGCCTCATCGGCAGCGGCATCCGCGATCTCGAGGGTCGTCGGGATCCGGGCGGACACGCCTCCCAGGGTGAGCGGTGTGACGCCCGGCGCCTGGGCGGCCGAGGTGATCGCGGTGCGCAGCGCCACGCGCGACCGGTCCAGTCCGCGGTCGAGGGTCACCACCACCGGCTCTCCGCCGGTTTCGGTCACCGCGAACGAGAGGTACGCCGCTGCGGCGGTCAACGGTGCGCCCCTCAGCGTGGCCTGCTCTTCGACCGATGCGTCGTGCAGCTCGCGGGAGATGTCGCTGTCGTACACGAGCAGCTCCGCGTCTCCGGCGACGGCACGGGCGGGCACGGTGGAGCCGTCCGCGCCCGTTCGCGTCGCGGTGGAGGGGATCAGCGTCAGAGATTCCCGCTCCGCCACCGTCACACCCCCGAGGGTCTGAACGACGGAGGGTGTGGCTGTTCCGGTGCCCGGCCAGTAGACGCCGGCGCGGGCGGCGCCGATGTCGGTCAGCTCGGCGAGGGTGGGATAGACCGGGCCGTCCGGTGCGGCGGTCGGGCTGGGCGAGGGCGCGGGGCTGCTGACCGGGGCGAAGTTCAGCGGGTCCATGTAGGCCTGCAGGGAGAGCGGCCGCAGGGGGCGCGACAGCCCCGCCTGCAGCTGCGCGGCGACATCGGCGTCACCGAACTGCAGGGCGAATCGCGAGTTCGCAAGCGCCTCGAGTCGCGCGAGCCACTCGGTGGCCGTGCTCGGTGCCGCCGTGCCCAGGACGCGGATGGCCGCGGGGATCGCAGGATCGACGGCCAGGATGGCCGCCGTCCCCTCGACCGCGTCGAGCTGGTCGGTGAGCGAGCCCGAGGGCCCGGTGAGCTCGGCGAGCTCGGTCGCGGTCAGCAGTCCATCCGCGGTCTCACCCACCGTGACAGGCACCACGACGCCGATCCCGACCTGGCCCTCGGTCTCGGCAGGAACGATCATGACGCTCGTCGATCGGACAGGGCCCTCGCCCGCGTCATAGACGGCGGAGAGCGGGTAGACGCCGGGCGCGCGACCCGCGAGCACGGGGTCGGCCGGGGCGACGACGATGCCGCTGGTCTCCTCGGTGCCGGAGGCGACCGCGGCGATGGTCGCGGACCCGACGGTGGCCAGAGAGGTGCCGTCGGTGTCGCCGCCGAGCCACCGCCGGAGGGCCGCGCGATCGCGCAGCGCGCTGTCGCCCAGACCGAGGGTGACGGTGATCGGCTGCGTGGGTGTTCCGGTGCCGTTGCGCAGGCTCACCGAGACGGCGAGGCCCTCACCGGGTCGCACGGTGCCGTTCGCGATCGGCGAGAGCGTGAAGGTCGTCTCCCCGGTGAGGACACCGGCCGTAGGGCTCGGGGTCGGCTCCGGCGCCGAGGCCGCACGCGCAGGCAGCGCTGCGAGCGGGGCGCCGACCGCGATCGCGGCGAGCAGGGCGACCGCCGGCACAGCGGCGCCCAGCCGCGCGCGCAGACCGCGGCGGGCAGCTGCTCGTTGAGGCACGGGCGTACCCGATGGCGGGGAGGTGACGGTCATGTGGGATTTCGCTCCTGTGCGATTCATGACCGCACGATCTGCTGCGATTCTACGGTCCGACCCTCCGAGCACCCCGTATCCGCGGTGTGCGGCGTCGCCTCGGCCCGCGGCGGGGTTGAATGGATCCGTGCCGCCCAGACCCGACCTCGCCCCTGAGCCCGCGCTGTGCCGCGCGCTCGCCGCCGACCTCGGCGCGGCGGGCTTCTTCTCCGAGGCGCTGCGCGCGGCATGGGGCGAGACCGCCGACACCGCGACCGCGCGCGGGCTGCGCTCGCCGGCTCTCCGGGCCCTCGGCGAGCGCACCGACGCCCTCGCCGTCCTCGGACGCCTCTTCGTGCTGGGGATGCCGCAGCCCGGTGCCGCGGTCGGCGAGGCGTTGCCGCGCACCGGCGTGGACGGGTTGGGGCGGCTCGGCCTGGCCGCCGTGGACGAGGAGACCGTGACGCCGCAGGCGATCATCCGGCCGCAGTCGTTCACCGACGATCGCGGCTCCGGGCAGTGGTGGATCGCGAGCGACCTCGATGAGGCCGCCCTCGGAGGGGCGCTGCCCGATGACCACGTCCTCGGTGTGGGCGGTGCATCGCTCACTCTCGCCGGCCTGCAGCTTCCGACCCCGGTCGCGCGAGGGCTCGACATCGGCGCGGGGTGCGGCATCCAATCACTGCGGGCGCGCCGCGACGTCGCGGCGGTCGTCGCGACCGATGTGTCGGACCGCGCCCTGGGGTTCACGCAGCTCAACGCACTGCTGAACGGGGTCGACGGCATCGAGGTGCGCCGAGGGTCGCTGTTCGAGCCCGTCGGCGGCGAGCGCTTCGACCGCATCGTGTCCAATCCGCCCTTCGTGATCACACCCCGGGTGAAAGGCGTGCCGGCCTACGAGTACCGCGACGGCGGGCTGCAGGGCGACGACCTGGTGGCCGCGGTCGTCTCGGGAGTCGGCGCGCATCTCGCACCGGGCGGGGTCGCGCAGCTGCTGGGCAACTGGGAGGACCGGGGAGCCCGGAGCGGGCTGGACCGAGTGCGGCAGTGGGTCGCTGCTTCCGATATTCCCCTGGACGCATGGATCGTCGAGCGGGAGCGCCTGGACCCGCTCTCGTACGCGGAGCTGTGGATCCGCGACGGCGGCACGCTGCCCGGATCACCCGAATTCGCGCAGCTGATCGACGCCTGGCTCGAAGACTTCGCCGCGCGCGGCGTGACCGGCATCGGCTTCGGGTACGTGCTGCTGCGCCGCCCCGCGGCGGGGGCGCCGACCCTTGCGCGATATGAGCGCGTGCCCCAGTCGCTGGATCCGGGAACGGCACTGGGCGCCCACTACGCCGACGCGCTCGCTGCGCACGATCGCCTCGCGGCGCTCGACGACGCCGGGCTGGCGGCATCCGTCCTCGTCGTCGGCGCGGACGTCACCGAGGCGCGTCACCACCTGCCCGGCATCGAGTCGCCGAGCGTGATCGAGCTGCGGCAGGGCGGCGGCTTCGCGCGCACCGTGCCCGCCGACCCGGGTCTCGCGGCGCTGGTCGGTGCGTCCGACGGGGACCTGCCGGTGGGCGCGCTGATCGATGCGATCGCCTCGCTGCTGGAGGTCGACCCGGCTGAGCTGCGGGCCGAACTGCTTCCGGCGGTGCGCGAGCTGCTGTTCACCGGATTCCTGCGCTTCGGGTGACCGCTCCCGGCGGAGCGCCGATGGCCGCTCGGTAGGCTCGAACCCATGCTCAACATGGCCGACGGTGTCGCACGCCTCGGCGACCTGGCCGAGTCGCCGATCGTCGTGACGCTGGCGGCCGCGTTCGCCGAGGCGGGGCATGAGCTGTCGATCGTGGGCGGTCCGGTGCGCGACGCGCTGCTGGGCAGGGCGATCAACGACCTCGACTTCACCACCGATGCGCACGCCGATGCGATCCTTCGGATCGTGCGGCCCATCAGCACCGCGCAGTGGGACGTCGGGCGCGAGTTCGGCACGATCGGCGCGCGCATCCGCGACCCCCGCACGGGCGCCGCCGAACAGGTCGAGATCACCACGTACCGCGCCGACAGCTATGACGGGCTGACCCGCAAACCGACCGTCGAATTCGGCGACACGCTCGAGGGCGACCTCGCCCGCCGCGATTTCACCGTGAACGCGATGGCGCTGCGCGTCCCGGCGCGCACGCTCGTCGACCCGACCGGCGGCGTGGAAGACCTGCTCGCCGAGCGGCTGCGGACGCCGACAGACCCGCGCGTCAGCTTCGGCGACGATCCGCTGCGCATGCTGCGAGCCGCCCGCTTCGCGGCACAGCTCGGGTTCGGCGTCGACCCGGCGACCGTCGAGGCGATGGCCGAGTTGCGCGAGACGCTTTCCATCGTGAGTCCGGAGCGCATCCAGGGCGAGCTCGTGCGCCTGCTGCAGACCGATGACCCGGTGCGCGGCATCCGTCTGCTCGTCGAGACGGGTCTGATGGACCTGTTCCTCCCCGAGGTGCCCGCACTGCGCCTCGAGGTCGACGAGCACCACCACCACAAGGACGTCTACGAGCATTCGCTCACCGTGTTGCGCCAGGCGATCGAGCTCGAACAGGTGCGCGATCCGGGAGGCGCAGCTGATGTTCCGCTGCGCCTGGCGGCGCTGCTGCACGATATCGGCAAGCCCGCGACGCGGAAGCTGGAGCCGGGCGGCGGTGTGACCTTCCACCACCACGACACCAAGGGCGCCCGCCTGGCGCGCAAGCGATTGCAGGCGCTGCGGTTCGATTCCGACACGATCGCCAGCGTCACCCAGCTGATCGAGCTGCACCTGCGCTTCTTCGGCTACGCCGAGGGGGCATGGACCGACTCCGCCGTCCGGCGATATGTCCGGGATGCCGGCCCTGAGCTGGCCCGCCTGCACATCCTCACCCGTGCCGATGTGACCACGCGCAACAAGCGCAAGGCCGCGCGGCTCGCCGGCGCCTATGACGACATCGAGCGCCGCATCGACGAGCTCGCGGTCGCCGAGGAGCTCGGAGCGATGCGCCCGGCGCTGGACGGCAATCGCATCCAGCAAGTGCTCGGCATCCGTCCGGGTCCCGACGTCGGCAGGGCCTACCGGTACCTGCTGGATCTGCGTCTGGACGAGGGTCTGCTCGATGAGGCGGAGGCCGAGGCGCGACTGCGCGCTTGGTGGGCCGCCCAGGCCTGAGCCGGCGGACCCCAACCGCCGCAGCAGCTACGGCACGATCACCGCGCGTCCGCGCACCGTCCCGGAGTGCAGCTTCTCGTACGCGGTGGCCGCATCGTCGATGCCGTAGACCTCGGTGTGCACCGTGATCGCGCCGGCCCGGGCGAGATCGAGCACCTCGCGCAGCTCGCTGCGGCTGCCCCAGTAGGGTGCCCGCACGGAGACTCCGAACGGGGTGGAGAAGAACCCGGTCGGCAGAAGCCCGCCGCCGATCCCGACGATGCTGATGAAGCCGTCGACGGCGACCGCGGCCCGAGCCGTGTCGAGCGTCGGCTGCACACCGACGAAGTCGAACACCGCCTCGGCGCCCAGCCCTCCGGTGAGTTCCCGGATCCGATCAGCGGTCTCGGGGCCCGAGAGCAGCGCGTGATGCGCGCCGACCTCCTCGGCGAGGGCGAGCTTCTCCTCGCTCTGGTCCACCGCGATCACCGTGACGGCCGAGATCGCCCGCAGGATCTGGATGCCGACATGGCCGAGCCCGCCTGCGCCGATCACCACGGCGGTCGCGCCGGGGAAGAGCTTCGGCTGCGCGGCACGGATCGCGTGGTACGGCGTGAGCCCGGCATCCGTCAGCGACACCGTCTGCACCGGGTCGAGTTCGCCGAGCGGCACGAGGTGCCGCGCGTCGTCGATGATCACGTACTCGGCCATCGCACCGGGCGCACCGAGCCCCGGAGGGGCGATGCCGAGCTCGGCCGCGCGCGTGCAGTAGTTCTCGCGTCCCTCCGAGCATGCCCGGCACTGACCGCAGCCCCACGGGCCGTACACCGCGTACGCGCCGCCCATCTCGATGCCGGTCACGCCGTCGCCGAGCTTGTCGACGACACCCGCCCCCTCGTGGCCGAGGGTCAGCGGCAGGCCGTAGCTGTACTGCTCGGCCGGGAGGTCCATGACGAACCAGTCCGAGTGGCAGAGGCCTGCGGCGGTGACCTTCAGACGGATCTGCCCGGGACCGGGCTCGGGAACGTCGATCTCGACGACCTCGGGGCCTCTGCCGATCTCACGGTACTGAACGGCCTTCATGTCTTCCTCCTGACGTGTGCGGGCCGTCGCTCGGCCACGGCTCCACTCTTCGGCGCCGCTGCTCCCCCTGTAAGGGGCCTTGGTCCCGTCGGCGCCGTGTGATAGCGCTCGTGCGATACCGGTCGGGATGTTCCTCACCGGCCGTGGCTGCGCGCTGCTCGGCGCGATAGACGCGGCATCCGGTTTCGTTACGGGAGAGTCTCGGTTCCGTTACGAAACCTTCACTCGATTGCCGTTCGCAACCTCTGCGTCTTAGATAGCGAGAGGGCCACGCACCCTTCGCGTGTCCAACTCCATCACAGCAGAGGTAGCACTATGACACTGCATTCCAGCGGGCGCGGCCGTCTCGGCCTCGCTTTCGGCGCTTTCGGCGCCTCCGCCCTCCTCCTCGCCGGCTGCGCCGGTGGCGGCGGCGGATCCTCCACCGACGGGAGCGACGCCTCCGGCGACCCCATCATCGTCGGCACCACCGACAAGGTCACGACCCTCGACCCGGCCGGCTCCTACGACAACGGCTCGCTCGCGGTCCAGACCCAGGTCTTCCCGTACCTGGTCAACACGGACTACAACAGCACCGAGGTCGTCCCCGACCTGGCCGAGACTGCCGAGTTCACCTCGCCCACCGAGTACACGGTCACGCTGCCCGCGGGCCTGAAGTGGGCGAACGGCAACGACCTGACCTCGGCGGACGTCAAGTTCTCGTTCGATCGCAACATCGCCATCGCCGACCCGAACGGCGCGTCGAGCCTGCTCTACAACCTCGACAGCGTCGAGACGCCGGACGACACCACTGTCGTCTTCAAGCTGAAGACCGCCAACGACCAGGTGTTCCCGTCGATCCTGACGAGCTTCCCCGGTGCGATCGTCGACGACGAGGTGTTCTCGGCCGATGCGATCACGCCCGACGCCGACATCGTCGACGCCAACGCCTTCGGCGGCCCGTACGCGATCACCTCGTACGACTTCAACAAGACCGTCGAGTTCACGCCGAACGAGAACTACGCCGGCCTGCTGGATGCCCCCGTCAACAGTGCCGTCATCCTGAGCTACTTCGCCGAGTCCTCGAACCTGAAGCTCGCCGTTCAGGAGGGCGACATCGACGTGGCGTACCGCAGCCTGTCCTCGACCGACGTGGCAGACCTCAAGACGAACGACGCCGTCCAGGTCATCGACGGCCCCGGCGGCGAGATCCGCTACATCGTCTTCAACTTCGACACGCAGCCCTACGGCGCGACCACGCCTGAGGCCGACCCGGCCAAGGCGCTCGCCGTCCGGCAGGCCGTCGCCGACCTGGTCGACCGCGACGCGATCTCCGAGCAGGTCTACAAGGGCACCTACACCCCGCTGTACTCGTACGTTCCCGAGGGCTTCGCCGGTGCCACCGACGCGCTCAAGGGCCTCTACGGCGACGGCAACGGTGGCCCGGATGCCGACAAGGCCGCCGCCGCTCTCGAGGCGGCCGGCGTCACCACCCCGGTCGCGCTGAGCCTGCAGTACAGCCCCGACCACTACGGCCCCTCGTCGGGTGACGAGTACGCCCTGGTCAAGTCGCAGCTCGAGGAGAGCGGCCTGTTCACCGTCGACCTCAAGTCGACCGAGTGGGTTCAGTACTCCAAGGACCGCACGGCAGACGTGTATCCGGCCTACCAGCTCGGCTGGTTCCCGGACTACTCCGACGCCGACAACTACCTGACGCCGTTCTTCCTGAAGGAGAACTTCCTCGGGAACCACTACGACAACCCGGAGGTCAACGACCTGATCCTCGCTCAGGCTGTCGAGCCCGATGCTGCGGCGCGCACCGCGGACATCGAGCAGATCCAGGAGCTCGTGGCCAACGACCTCTCGACCGTGCCGCTCCTTCAGGGCGCCCAGCTGGCCGTGGCCGGAACCGGTGTCGACGGCGTCGTGCTCGACGCGTCGTTCAAGTTCCGCTTCGCCCCGCTCACCAAGTAGCGATCACGGCGATGGGGCGGTCCGCATGCCGGGCCGCCCCATCCCCTGTTCACCCCCGGTATCCGCGGCCTCACCCGTCGGCCCTCCCGATCCCCAGAGATAGGCTCCATCCATGACGAGCAGCGATGTCGCAGCAGTCGACGAGCCGCCGGCATTCCTCGCTCGGCGCAGGCCCAGATCGGGCGGAACCCTCGGCAGGTACCTGCTCGTGCGCGCCCTGCTGATCATCCCGACGGTCCTCATCCTGGTCACCCTCGTCTTCTTCCTCATCCGCCTCACCGGCGACCCGATCACCGCGGCGCTCGGTGGGCGACTTCCGGCCGACCAGCTGCAGGACCGCATCCATGAGGCCGGCTACGACCGGCCGGTGATCGTGCAGTACATCGAGTACCTGGGACAGGTCTTCACCGGCAACTTCGGCACCACGCTCACCGACAACCGGCTCGTCACCGATGTGATCGTCACCTACGGCGCCGCCACGCTCGAACTGGTGATCTACGCGCTGATCATCGCGCTGGTCGTGGGCCTTCCCCTGGGGATGGTCGCCGCCGCGCTGCGCGATCGCGCTCCGGATGCCGGGCTGCGCGTCAGTGCGATCCTCTTCTACGCGACGCCGGTGTTCTTCGCCGGTCTGCTGGCCAAGCTCGTCTTCTCGGTGTGGCTCGGGTGGTTCCCCGTGAGCGGCCGCGCCGATGTCCGGACCGAGATCGCGCTCAACAGAGGGGGCGGCACCGGGATCTATCTGATCGACGCCATCGCGTCGGGCAATCCCGCGTACGTGCAGGATGTCCTGGCGCACGCGTTCCTGCCCGCGATGGTGCTGGGCCTGGCCACGGCGGGGATCTTCCTGCGCCTGGTCCGCACGAACGTCATCGGAACCTTCAACATGCCCTACGTGGACGCCGCGCGGTCGCGGGGAATCAGCGAATACCGGCTGGTGCGCAAGCATGCCTACAAGCCGGCGCTCATTCCGATCATCACGGTGATCGGCCTGCAGGTGGCACTCCTGCTCGGTGGCGCGGTGCTGACCGAGACGACCTTCGAGTGGCAGGGCCTGGGATTCCAGCTCACGAAGTATCTCGCCGCACGCGACTTCGTCGCGGTGCAGGGCATCGTCGCGCTGATCGCCATCCTTGTCGCGCTCACCAACTTCTTCGTCGACCTGATCGCGGCTCTGATCGACCCGAGGGTGAGGTACTGACATGGCCAAGACCAGCACCGGCGGCCCTCGACTGCTCGACCGCCTTCCCGTCGTCCATCAGCTTCGGCAGAGCGTCGGCCTGCAGCGCGGCATGCTCGTCGCCGGCCTGATCCTCGCCGCGATCTTCCTCATCCTCGCGATCTTCGCTCCGTGGCTTGCGCCCTATGGCTTCGCACAGCTGCGCGGTCCCGACGGACTGTTCGGTGCACAGCAGCCTCCGAGCTCGCAGCATCTGCTCGGCACCACCGTCGGCGGCTACGACGTTCTGTCCCGCACGATCTGGGGCGCTCGGACGTCCTTGCTGGTCATCATCGTCGCGCTGGTGCTGTCCGTGTTCCTCGGCATCCTGCTCGGCCTCGTCTCCGGCTACCTGGGCGGATGGCTTGATCGCGTGCTGGTGGTCATCGCCGACGCCATCTACGCGTTCCCCACTCTGCTGCTGGCGATCGTCGCGGCGATCGCGATCAGCGGCGGGCAGTCCGGACTGTGGCCGGGGATCCTGGCGGCAGCCGTCTCGATCACCGTCGTGTTCATCCCGCAGTACTTCCGGGTGGTGCGCTCCGAGGTCGTCCGCATCAAGGCGGAGGCCTTCGTCGAGTCCGCCAAGGTCATCGGCGCATCGACGTGGCGCATCATGTTCGTCCACGTGCTGCGCAACTCGACCCGTTCGCTCCCGCTCATCGTGACGCTGAACGCGTCCGAGGCGATCGCGATCCTCGCGGCACTCGGCTTCCTCGGCTTCGGCATCGAGCCCACGGCAGCTGCCGAGTGGGGTTACGACCTGAACAAGTCGATCGGCGACGTCTCCGCGGGAATCTGGTGGACGGCGATCCCGCCGGGCGTGGCCATCGTCCTCGCGATCCTCGGGATGACGCTCATCGGCGAGGGCCTCAACGACCTCGCCGACCCGCGCCTGCGTGCGCGTCGACGCGCGGGCAAGCAGACCCCGGCGGATGCCGTCGCAGCGACCCAGCCGATCACGCGTGAGTTCATGGGAGAGGTGGAGTGATGGCCGCCGTACCGGCAGCATCCGACGCACCGGCCGTCGACATCCGCGATCTGGATGTGTCGTTCGCGACCGACGGCGGCGACGTCCACGCCGTGCGCGGAGTGACGCTCGATGTCCGCCGCGGCGAGGTGCTCGCGATCGTCGGCGAGTCCGGCAGCGGCAAGACCGTGACCGCGCGCACGATCCTCGGTCTTCTGCCGGAGACGGCACGGATGGGCGGTGCTGTCGTCCTGGATGGCACCGACGTCGTCGGCCTGGACAAGAAGGAGCTGCGGGAGGTGCGCGGCACCAAGGCCGCGATGATCTTCCAGGAGCCCTCCACGGCCCTGAACCCGGTGTTCACCGTCGGGTGGCAGCTGGCGGAGGGCCTGCGGGCCCACGGCAAGTACACCAAGTCGCAGGCGCGGGAGCGGGCGATCCAGATGCTGCGCCGCGTCGGCATCCCCGATGCGGAGCGCCGGGTGGACGACTACCCGCACCAGTTCTCGGGAGGCCAGAAGCAGCGCATCGTGATCGCCACCGCGCTCGCGCTGGATCCCACGGTCATCGTGGCGGATGAGCCCACCACCGCTCTCGATGTCACCGTGCAAGCCGAGATCCTCGAGCTCCTGCGCCGCCTGCGCGACGAGGACGGCACGGCGATCGTCCTCATCACGCACAACATGGGCGTGGTGGCCGACCTGGCCGACCGGGTGGCGGTCATGCTCGAGGGCGAGATCGTCGAGACGGCCACGGTGACCGACCTGTTCGCCGCCCCGGTGCACGAGTACACCAAGAAGCTGCTGGCGGCGGTTCCGCGCCTGGAGATCTCCGACCGTCAGCTGCCGGCGCAGACCCGCGCGGCCGAGCCGATCGTCGTTGCCGAAGACCTCGTGATCGAGTACGCCGGACGCTTCCGCCGGGCGGCCTTCCGCGCGGTCAACCGCGTGAGCTTCAGCATCGGCCCAGGCGAAGTGCTGGGGCTGGTCGGCGAGAGCGGGTCGGGCAAGACCACGATCGGGCGCGCGATCGCCGGACTGACCCCGGTCGCCGACGGGTCGCTGCGGGTGCTCGGGACCGAGATGCTCGGGGTGAAGGAGCGCGACTTCAAGCGCAAGCGCAGCGAGCTGGGCTTCGTCTTCCAGGATCCTGCCACCAGCTTCAACCCGCTCCTGACGATCGCCCAGAACGTCGCCGAGCCGCTCATCGTGCACACCGACGCCCGCGACGCCTCGGCAGCGCGTTCCAAGGTGGACGAACTGCTCGAAGCGGTCCAGCTGCCCAAGGCGTTCGGCCAGCGTTTCCCGCACGAGCTGTCCGGCGGGCAGCGCCAGCGCGCCTCGCTCGCCCGCGCTCTCGCGCTGGACCCGAAGCTGCTGATCGCGGACGAGCCCACCAGTGCGCTGGACGTGTCGGTGCAGGCGCGGGTGCTCGAGCTGTTCCGGGAACTGCAGGAGCGTTTCGGTTTCGCGACGCTGTTCATCACGCACGACCTGGCCGTGGTGGATCTCCTCGCACACAGCATCGTCGTGCTGCACAACGGCGAGATCGCGGAGGAGGGACCCACGGCGAAGGTCCTCGGCAACCCGCAGGACCCCTACACGAAGCGGCTCATCGCGTCGCTTCCCGTTCCCGACCCGATCGAGCAGGCATCACGCCGCGCCGCGTGGAACGCGTCTCGCGAGGAGTGACCGCCACGCCCCCCGTCAGGGCGTCGGCCCGTTCGATATCCCTGCCGACAGCCAGTCGAAGAGGCCGAAGAAGTCGAACTGGCCCCACAGCCAGAACAGGGTGAAGAGGCCGGCGACGACGACCGCACCCCAGGGCACGCCGCGCTTGAGGCGCCGGCCCGGCCGTGCGATGCCGGGCGGCGGGCGCAGCGCCTGTGCCGGAGCGGCGAAGGGCAGCGCCGGCGCCCCGCCGCCGGCATCGGAGACGCGGTGCGTGACGGATGCCGCTGCCACGGCATCCGTTCGCAGCCGGTCGTCGCGCCACCTCGCCCACTGGGCGAACTTGTCCAGCAGCGCGGCGACCACCGAGAACAGCCAGGCCCACGTCGCCGGATCGAGCCCGGAGCACTCGCGCTTTGCGTAGAGGAACAGCCAATCGTCCACGATCTCGACGTCGAGTGCGGCGGCGTGGTCGATGAAGCGGGCCATGATGTCGGGCGTGAACAGGTACAGGGCATCCTGCTCGTAGCCCTCGGGGCAGTAGAGCGAGAAGTACTCGTCGAAGTCGCCCTCGAGGCCGAGCCTCTGGTTCTTGTCGAACGTCGCGGGCAGGTTCGAGCTGAACAGGCCGTTGTTGCTCGTCGCGTCCAGCACGATGTTGGGCAAGGGCACGTCGAGCTTGATCGCGACGTAGCCCCACCGGTGCGTGGTGCGGTTCTTGCCCGAGCCGGTCGTGTACTCGTAGTTGCCGAACTCCACCTCGCGCGGGACGGTGCCGCGCACGATGTCGCTGGCCGCGCGGCCGCTGCCCACTGTGAAGATCACCCCGGGCAGGGCCCGAGTGGAGGCGCCCAGCTGGTAGCTCATGCCGTTCGCCCGGGCGAAGCGGTCGAGCCGGAACCAGCGCTCCTCGCGCAGGTTCGTGCTGCGGCGGTAGTACAGGATGACGGCGGTGAGCGCTCCGCCGAAGAGCACGATCGGCACGACGACGCCCAGCGTGCTGATCCATGCGGCGCTCGCACCGGAGCCGTTCGAGGCGAGCGCGGCGAGGATCGACGCGGCGATCGTCACGAACACGAAGCCGAACACCGCGAAGAAGAACGCGCCGGCGATGAGCGGGACGAGCGTCATCGCGTTGGCGAGGCGGCTCGGGACGGCGCCGCTCTGCTCGATCGGGCGCATGAAGTCCCGCACCTCGAAGCGGTCCACCGGATCCACGAGCGGGCGGGCATCGAACGACAAGGATGCCGGCGTGCCGCTCACCGGCTCACCCCATCCCCGCGCTCCATGACGCACACGCTACCCGGCCGCGGTTCTTCCCCGCGCTGATGCCGAACTCAGGCTGGATATGGTGGATCTGGCCGACACGCCGCGATGAGGCGCCCGCCGCCGCGTTCAGCCTGAATTCGGCAGGGACGAAGGCGCGAGCGCGGCGGCACGGGCATCCGCACCAACGAAGGAGTCGGCATGAGCGCGCGAGATCCGCACGACATCGAGGCGCTGCGCGCGGCATCCGACGTCCTGGGCATCGACGCACTGCTCAGCGACGACGAGCGCGCGGTGCGCGATCGTGTCCGCGCTTTCGTGGACGCCGAGATCCGGCCGCACATCGCCGACTGGTTCGACCGTGGCCACTTTCCGCGTGAGCTCGCCCGGGAGTTCGGGCGGCTCGGCGTGCTCGGGATGAACCTCGAGGGGTACGGATGCCCAGGTCGCAGCGCCGTCGAGTACGGTCTCGCCGCGCTCGAGCTCGAGGCCGGCGACTCCGGCCTGCGCACTTTCGTCTCCGTGCAGGGTTCCCTCGCGATGGGCTCAATCCACCGGTGGGGCAGCGACGAGCAGAAGCGGGAGTGGTTGCCGCGGATGGCGACCGGCGAGGTGATCGGCAGCTTCGGCCTCACCGAGCCGGATGCCGGCTCCGACCCTTCCCGCATGAAGACCTTCGCGCGCAGGGACGGCGGGGACTGGGTGCTCACCGGCTCCAAGCGCTGGATCGGCCTGGCCTCGATCGCGCAGCTGACGGTTGTCTGGGCGCAGACGGACGACGGAGTGCGCGGCTTCATCGTTCCCACCGATGCCCCCGGCTTCCACATCACGGTGCTCGAGCCGAAGCTCTCGATGCGCGCCTCGATTCAGACCGAGCTGCACTTCGACGAGGTGCGACTGCCGGCATCCGCCCTGCTCCCCGGCGCGCGCGGACTGCGCGGCCCCTTCTCCGCGCTAAACGAAGCCCGGTACGGCATCGTGTGGGGCGCTCTCGGGGCCGGCCGCGACAGCTACGAGGCGGCGCTGCGCTACGCGCTGACCCGCGAGCAGTTCGACCGGCCCATCGCGGGCTTCCAGCTCACACAGCAGAAGCTCGTCAACATGGTGCTCGAGCTGCAGAAGGGTGCACTGCTGGCACTGCACCTGGGACGCCTGAAGGATGCCGGCACGCTCACCCCCGCCCAGATCTCGGTCGGCAAGCTCAACAACGTGCGCGAGGCGCTGGCGATCGCGCGCGAGGCCCGCACGATCCTCGGCGGCAACGGCGTTCTGCTCGCGCACTCGCCGATCCGTCATGCCGCGAACCTCGAGTCGGTGCGCACGTACGAGGGCACCGACGAGGTGCACACGCTGATCCTCGGCGAGCACCTCACGGGCATCGGCGCATTCCGGTGACCGGCCCGCTCGAAGGGCTGATCGTCGCGGATTTCACCCGCGTGCTCGCCGGGCCGTACTGCACCATGCTGCTCGGCGACCTCGGCGCGACCGTCGTGAAGGTCGAGAGTCCAACCGGCGACGAGACGCGCGAGTGGATGCCGCCCTCCCGCGACCACGAAGCGACCTACTATCTGTCGATAGGCCGCAACAAGCGCGCCGTCACCCTCGATTTCGCCGACTCCGCGGACCTGACCGTCGCGCGCGACCTCGCTGCGCGCGCCGACGTCGTGATCGAGAACTTCAAGCCCGGCGGGCTCGCGCGCTACCGCCTCGACTACGACGCGGTCCGCGTCGGGAACCCGCGCGTCGTGTACGCGTCGATCACCGGCTTCGGGCCGGGCTCGGACCTGCCCGGGTACGACGTGCTCGCCCAGGCGCTGTCGGGTCTGATGAGCATCACCGGGTCTTCCGAGAGCGGGCCGATGAAGGCCGGCGTCGCGATCGTGGATGTGGTCACCGGACTGCACGCCGCGGTCGGCATCCTCGCGGCCCTTCATCATCGTGACGCGACGGGCGAGGGACAGCGGCTGGAGGTCAACCTGCTGAGCTCGGCGATGTCGGCTCTCGCGAACCAGTCCGGGGCGTTCGCGCTCGCGGGCGTCGTGCCGCAGCGGCTGGGCAACGATCATCCGAGCATTTACCCGTACGGCCCGTTCCCCACCGCGCAGGGGCAGGTGGTGATCGCGTGCGGCAACGACGCGCAGTTCGCGCGCCTGTGCGCGGCGCTCGGAATCGAACCCGACCCGCGCTTCGCGGCAGCTCGCGAGCGCACCCTCCATCGCGACGCGCTGAGGCCGCTGCTGGAGGCGGCGCTCGCCGGCCGGCCCGCGAGCGAGTGGTACGGCGTCCTCAGCTCCGCAGGCGTGCCGTGCGCCCCGATCCTCGACGTCGGCGAGGCGTTCGGCTGGGCCGACCGGCTGGGACTGGAGCCGGTGGTGCACGCGGGCACAGACGGCGAGCGGATGCCGGGGGTGCGGCATCCCGTCACGTTCTCGGCCACGCCGGCCGCGTACCCCCTCGCGCCCCCCGCCCCGGATGCGGATCGGGCCTGGCTCGACGCCCTGCTGGCGCGAGCCCATCCGTTCGACGCGAACCCATCCGCTTAGGGGCGCCGCAACCTATGGGCTCGCACGCGGGGTATGGGTTGGGGCGGAGAGCCGAAGCACGATTCGGGCTCGCGCACCGGATCCGGTAGTATCGGAGGGTTGTCCGCACGCGCGCACCCTCGTGCGCTTCCGGATGACGTGCACACACCCTCCTGCTGTCGGGAAATGCCCGGCAGCCGTTCTAGTCCGAAGGAGGTGGGTTAGTGACGCACCAGTACGAACTCATGGTCATTCTGAACCCCGAGATCGACGAGCGAATGGTCCCTGCGGCCCTCGACAAGTTCCTGAAGGTCATCACGACCGACGGTGGGACGATCGACAACGTCGACATCTGGGGCAAGCGCCGTCTTGCGTACGAGATCCAGAAGAAGACCGAAGGCGTCTACGCCGTCGTCGCCTTCACCGCCACCAGCGCCGCGACGCAGGAGCTGGACCGTCAGCTCAAGCTGAGCGAGCAGGTCATGCGCACCAAGGTGCTGCGTGCCGAGGAAGCGATCGCCCTGATCGAGTCCGAGCGCGTCCGCGCCGAGGAGAAGGCCGCTCGCAAGGCTGCCCGCCCGGCGAAGATCAAGCAGGACGCGTAACGACGATGGCCGGCGAGACGATCATCACCGTCGTGGGAAACCTCACGGCTGATCCCGAACTGCGGTACACGCAGAACGGACTCCCCGTCGCGAACTTCACGATCGCGTCGACGCCGCGCACCCTCGACCGCGCCACGAACGAGTGGAAGGACGGCGAAGCGCTGTTCCTCCGCGCGAGCGTGTGGCGCGAGTTCGCCGAGCACGTCGCCGGATCGCTGACGAAGGGCTCCCGCGTCGTTGCGACCGGTCGCCTGAAGCAGCGCTCCTACGAGACGAAGGAAGGCGAGAAGCGCACGTCCATCGAGCTCGAGATCGACGAGATCGGCCCCTCGCTGCGCTACGCCACCGCACAGGTGACCCGCGCGGCCGGTGGCGGCGGGCAGTCCCGCGGCCAGGTCTCGGACGAGCCGTGGTCGACTCCGGGCAGCCGTACCGCTCCGGCGACCGGCGGCAACTCCGGCGGCGGAGACTCCTGGGCAGCCCCCGGCGCCTACGGCGACGACACTCCGTTCTAACGGACCGGTGGTCGAGTAGGCGCGCCAGCGCCGTATCGAGACCCCTGGATCAAGCAGATTCCGGATGCCCCGGCATCCGACATTCACACGCAAAGGAAAACACATGGCTGGAAAGTCAAGCGGCGATCGCCGCAAGCCGCGGAAGGGCGGCAAGGTCACCGCTCCCGCGAAGCCGACCCGCGTCGGCGTCATCGACTACAAGGACGTCGCGACGCTGCGCAAGTTCATCTCAGAGCGCGGGAAGATCCGCGCTCGTCGTATCACCGGTGTCTCCGTGCAGGAGCAGCGCCTCATCGCCCGCGCCATCAAGAACGCGCGCGAGATGGCACTTCTGCCCTACGCCGGCGCCGGCAGGTAGGGACTCGATATGTCGAAGCTGATTCTCACGAACGAGGTCGCCGGGCTCGGTAGCGCCGGCGACGTTGTCGAGGTCAAGAACGGGTACGCCCGCAACTACCTCATCCCCCAGGGCTACGCCGTGGCCTGGAGCCGCGGTGGCGAGAAGCAGGTTGCGTCGATTCGCGCCGGCCGCGAAGCCCGCGTGATCCACGACCACGAAGAGGCCGTCTCACTCAAGGACTCCCTGGAGTCGAACAAGGTCAAGCTCACCGTGAAGGCCGGTGCCGAAGGGCGCCTGTTCGGCTCGGTCAAGACCGGCGATGTCGCAGACGCCGTGAAGGCCGCCGGCCTGGGCGATCTCGACAAGCGCAAGATCCACATCACCACCCCGATCAAGTCGGTGGGCGAGCACGAGGCGACGATCCGCCTGCGCGACGACCTCACCGCAGTGATCACCCTCGTGGTGGTCGCCGCCAAGTAGCAGCCGGTGATCGAGTAGGCGCGTCAGCGCCGTATCGAGATCCGCAACGGATGCCGCAGCCCGGCCCTCCTCGGAGGGATCCGGTCTGCGGCATCCGCCTTTTCGGCTCGCGCCGCGGGGGCGGGTCAGGCCAGGCGCCCGACCCGCCGCCGCGCTACGCGACCCGGCGCCGCACGACGACGGCCCCGCCGGCCGCGATGAGCGCAAGGCCCATCAGCAGTGCGACGATTCCGTCAGACCCCCCGGTGGCGGCGAGCTGGGTGGAGCTGACCGACGCCATGGCGACGGCCGGCTCAACGGTGTGACCCGAGGTTCCCGAGGTTCCCGGGGTGCCGGGCGTGCCGGGGGTGTCGGGGGTTCCGGGGGTGCCGGGGGTGCCGGGGGTGCCGGGGGTGCCGGGGGTTCCGGGGGTGCCGGGGGTGCCGGGCGTTCCCGGGGTGCCGGGCGTGCCGGGGGTGCCGGGCGTTCCCGGGGTGCCGGGCGTTCCGGGCGTTCCGGGCGTTCCGGGCGTGCCGGGCGTTCCCGGGGTGCCGGGGGTGCCGGGCGTTCCCGGGGTTCCGGGCATGCCCGGGGTTCCCGGGTTGATGACCGTGCTGTCGCCGATGACCGAGACAGCGTTTCCGCCCACCGTGATCGGCAGGTTGATCACGGGGATCAGCTGGTTTCCGCTGAGGATCCCGCCCGCCCCTGAGGTGACCGGCGCGACCCACGTGTTGCCGCCGTTGCCGGTGGTGGTGCCGTGATTGCCGCCGATGACGGTGCTGTCGCCGATTCCGGAGACCGCGTTGCCCGAGACGTTCACCGGGATGTTGAGCACCGGGATGAGCTGGTTTCCGCTGAGGATTCCATGTTCTCCCGAGGTGGTCGGTGCGACCCACGTGTTGCCGCCGTTGCCGGTGGTGGTGCCGTGATTGCCGCCGATGACGGTGCTGTCGCCGATTCCGGAGACCGCGTTGCCCGAGACGTTCACCGGGATGTTGAGCACCGGGATGAGCTGGTTTCCGCTGAGGATTCCATGTTCTCCCGAGGTGGTCGGTGCGACCCACGTGTTGCCGCCGTTGCCGGTGGTGGTGCCGTGATTGCCGCCGATGACCGTGCTGTCACCGATGCCGGAGACGGCGTTGCCCGAGACGTTGATCGGTGCGTTCACGGAGGCGAGGAGCTGGTTTCCGCTGAGGATCCCGTCCTCGCCTGTCGTGGTCGCACCCTCGCTCGGAGCGGTGGTCGTGTTGGTGGCGGGGGCCGGAGCCGGTGCCGCGTTCACGACCGTGCTGTCACCGATGACCGACACTGCATTGCCCGAGACGTTGATCGGTGCGTTCACGGAGGCGAGGAGCTGGTTTCCGCTGAGGATCCCGTCCTCGCCTGTCGTGGTCGCACCCTCGCTCGGAGCGGTGGTCGTGTTGGTGGCGGGGGCCGGAGCCGGTGCCGCGTTCACGACCGTGCTGTCACCGATGACCGACACTGCATTGTCCGTGACGGTGACGGGAACGGAGACGCTCACGATGGCTTGGTTGCCCGACGCGATGCCGTCCTCCCCGCTTGTCGCCGGCGCTTCGGCCGGGCCGGCCGCCACGGGTGCTGGTGAGGTCACCGGCGCGGACGGCATCGACAGCGAGGTGCTGTCTCCGATGACCGATACCGCGTTGTCGACGATGCTGACCGGAGCCGACACGTCGATGAGGGCTTGATTGCCGGACAGGATCCCGTCCTCGCCCGTTGTCTCGGCCGCATTTGCGACCGTCCCGCCGAGCAGCGTGATGCCGCCCGCGAGGAGCGTGCCTACCAAGGCGCGCTTGATGAAGGTGTGCATGATCTCTCCTTGAGATGTGATGACTTGATCGGATGTGCGCGCGGACGCGCGCGGATGCTCAGCCGTCGCGAGGACGGCGAGGATCCGATCAGTCGGGAGAGACGTCGGTGGAGTACACGGGCGCGGGCGGCACCGGGTCGTTCTCGAGTCCGGTTCGGCGCACCCAGGCACGGTATGCGACGACGAATCCGAGGGCGACCAGCACCCACGCGCCCGGACCCGCGCCTGCGGGTCCGGTGAGAACAGAGTCCGCCTGCAGAGCAGAGCGGAGAAGAGCCAGGGCGCCGCCCAGGGCGCCTCCGGGGACAGCAGCCGCGCCGGCCGAGGTCGCGGCAGCGGGGGAATCGGAGGTGAGCGAGGCCCAGGCAGCGGCACCGGTGAGATACACGGCCCGAAGAATCGTCTCGAATGGCTGCGCCGAACTCGCGTGGGCGGCATCCGCCGGTGGGAGGACCGTCCGTGAAACGAGGTGATCCGCACCCGTGCCGGCGACCACGTCTTCGACGCTGGCGCCCGGTGCAAGGACAGGCGGTGTGACGGCGCCGCCGGTGGTGTCGACGACGTCGGTCACGGTGTCTGCCACGGCACCGGTTGTTCCCTGCAGCACACCGTCGACGCTGTGACCGACTGAGGAAAGGGCGTCATCTGCGCCCAGACCTGAAACGACCCCGCCGACGACCGGGATGTCACCGACGACGCCGACGGTCGAATCCACGATCGGGGCCACGACGCCGGATGCCGCGATGTCGGCGACCGTCTCGACGACCGGGGTCACCGTTGCGTCCACGACCTCGACGACCGGAGCGACCGGAACGACAGGATCTGCGACGGCTGTGATCGTCTGCACGACCGGAGCGACCGTCTCTACCACCGGCGCGACCGTCTCGACGGCGACGGCGGTGGTGCCCGCGGCGGTGTCGGCCACGGTCGATGTCGTGTCCTCGACAGTGGATGCGACGGCGCCCAGGAGGCCGCTGTCGTCGTCGGCGTGGGCCTGAGCGGTGGAGAGCCCGAGGGTGAAGGACAGGAGTACCCAGGCGAACGCGACGCCGATTCCTGCCAGCAGCAGCTTGGAGAGTCTCGACAAGCGATGCGAGTGTATGGCGTCCACGATTCACCTCCAATACGACGAAAAACGTCGATCCGATTTCGAATGAAAAGGATCTAAGGGGTGCCTGGACCTGAGACGCTACCCCACCTCCGTCGTCGTGTCTAGGGCCGATGCGGGGATAAATGCTCTATCTCGCCCGAATCTGTACACAGGCGCACCTCGTCCGGCACAACCTTCAAGCGGCACTTCAAGCACATCCGTAGGTACAAGCGACATCCAGGGAAAGCCCTGTTCAACCGAACTTTATTCGTCTCCGATCCACCACTCCCCGGACTTCTCCACAGACGTTGTGCACAGGCTCACCGGCGTTTCGCGCAGCCTCTCCACAGACTTATCCACAGGCGCTGTTGCGAGGGGGCAAGCCCCTCTCTAGCGTGGGGTGCGGCCCACGGGGGGTTGGCGCACGGCACGTCGACGCAGACGCATGTCGGCGGTTCGTGTTCTGCTGAAGGCGGGATGAGGGTGGTGCTGCGGCATCCGATCTCGCCTCACTGCAGCGCGCACCGATCGCAGCCGGCTCCGGGTGAACCGGTGCCTTTGTGGTGCCAACGATGGGGAGGAAAGTGCATATGTCGATCGCCGACATCTCGGACGAGCGCCTGGGGGGCCAGCGTCGGGAGCACGAGCGCACCCCGCCGCATGACCTGCTCGCCGAGCAGAGCGCGTTGGGGGGCATGCTGCTCTCGAAGGATGCCGTCGCCGATGTCATCGAGACCCTCCGCGGCGTCGACTTCTACGTGCCCAAGCACGAGCTCATCTTCGAAGCGGTCCTCACTCTCTACTCGCACGGCGAGCCGACCGACGTCGTGGCCGTGACCGACGAGCTCATCAAGACCGGCGAACTGCAGCGGGCCGGCGGCGCCGACTACCTCCACACCCTGACTTCGATCGTTCCGACCGCGGCCAACGCCGGCTACTACGCCTCGATCGTCTCAGAGCGCGCGCTGCTGCGCCGCCTGGTGGATGCCGGCACCCGCATCGTGCAGATGGGCTACTCCGGGCAAGGCGAGGCGCTGGACCTCGTCAACAACGCTCAAGCCGAGATCTACGGCGTCACCGGTGCGGACGCTGCCGAGGATTACGTTCCGCTCGAGGTCGCCGTCAGTGCGGCGGTCGATGAGATCGAGGCGGCCCGCGGTCGCGATGGCCAGATGACCGGCATCCCGACCGGGTTCTCGGGCCTGGACCAGCTGACCAACGGCCTGCACGCCGGCCAGATGATCATCATCGCCGCACGGCCCGCGATGGGTAAGTCGACCCTCGCGCTGGACTTCGCCCGATCTGCGGCGATCAAGCACGGGTTTCCCACCATCCTCTTCTCGCTCGAGATGGGGCGCAGCGAGATCGCGATGCGCCTGATGAGCGCCGAGGGCGCCGTGCCACTGCAGAACATGCGCAAGGGCACCCTCGACTCGCGCGACTGGACCACGATCGCCTCGACCCGCGGGCGCATCAACGACGCTCCTCTCTATATCGATGACAGCCCCAACATGACGCTGGTCGAGATCCGCGCGAAGTGCCGCCGGCTCAAGCAGCGTCAGGGGCTGAAGATGGTGATCATCGACTACCTCCAGCTCATGACCAGCGGCAAGCGCGTCGAGTCGCGCCAGCAAGAGGTGTCGGAGTTCTCCCGCGCGCTGAAGCTGCTCGCCAAGGAGCTGCAGGTTCCTGTCATCGCCCTGTCGCAGCTGAACCGTGGTCCGGAGCAGCGAGCCGACAAGAAGCCCGCCCTGTCGGACCTACGCGAGTCGGGCTCGATCGAGCAGGATGCCGACATGGTCGTGCTGCTGCATCGCGAGTCCGCCTACGAGAAGGACAGCCCGCGCGCAGGCGAGGCCGACCTGATCGTCGCCAAGCACCGCAACGGGCCGACCGACACCATCACCGTCGCCTTCCAGGGGCACTTCTCGCGCTTCACCGACATGGCGGTCGGGCTCTAGCAGCAGCCGTCCTCGGCCGCTGCCAGATCGGGCGGTGTCATTCGGAAACATTCCCAGCGGCGGCCACGTCAACCAGAAGGGGGTCACAGAATGACCAGCGCAGAATCCACGGCACCACAGGACCTGACCGGCACGGCCGACGAGCGAGTCCATCAACTCGCGCAGCTCGACGGAGAGGCCGATACCGTCCTGTCCGCCGAGTGGCTTCGGCGCCAGCTCGATGCGGCGCTGCTCGCCTGGGGAGCTGATGAGAGCGAACTCGACATCGACAGGGAGTCCCGAGTCGACTACTGAGGCCGTTCCCCGCTCGGCACAGCAGGCGGCGTTTCCGCCGGCGCCGGCTGCAGGATCTCGCGCGGAGGCAGCCGGATCCGCTCGTCGTGGTCATCGAGCACGAAGACATCCCGCACGACGGCGCGGTACAGGCGGTGCTTCGCCGGCTCGCTGAGTCTGGTGGCGTCCCACTGCGCCAGGCCTCGCTCCAACGATCGCGCGTTGTACAGCTGCAGCGCGTCCTCGAACGACGCCCCGCTCGCGACCTCGGCGTCGGCATCGATGTACAGAGCACTTCCGGCTCCCGGGGCTTGCGTCGAATCGAAGACGACGAGGGACACGCGAGGATTCTCCGCGATGTTGCGTGAGTGCCGGGCGTGCGGACTGGATGCCCAGACGAAGATCTCCAGCGCACGCGAGCCGAACCAGACCGGCGACGCCCAGGGCGCCCCGTCGGCGCTGGCCGTCGCGACGGTCATGTACGAGTTCGCCGCGACGAGAGCGCGGGCGAGGCGGCCGGGATCGACCGCGGCCTGTTCGGGCCCCATCCACCCAGGTTAGGAGGGGGCCGCCGCCCCGCCAACACCTTCGCGCCGATCAGCGCCCGGCCATCTCGGCCAGCCGCGCACGTCCGGGTGCGATGTGCTCGCGCAGGCGTGCACCTGCGGCAGCCACCGCAGGGTCGGCCGCCTGCGCGGGGGTGACGCGGGCGGGGTTGAGCCAGGTGGCGTTCGACCACGCTCGCATATCGGTTTCCTTCGACATCGCCAGCGATGCGTCACCGCCGATCGTCTGCATCAGCGTCCAGTCCTGCGGCGTGTCCGAGTACGGCGACGGCCGGCAGACGCGATTCTTCTCGGCATCCGTATCACGCGTCGCTTCGACGTAGCCGACCAGCGCCGCGCCGAAACAGGGGAACCCGACCCGCACCGGCTGCGGGGTTATCGCCTCCTCGGTCCAGATCGGCCGGAGGCCCGGGTATTTGAGTCCCTCCGCCGCGCAGTGCACGATCATCGCGTCGGCGGGGACGCGCACCTCGCCGTCCGTGAAGGACAGGCGGCCGGGGGCAACGGCACGCAGGTGGCCGCGGCGCACCACGTCTTCCACCGTGCGGGCGAGGTCGAGCTCCCACGTCGCCAGTGTGGGGGTCTTCGCCATGGTCGGCGTGACCGCAGGGTCGAGTCGAAGCATGATGCCGGCATCCTCCATTCGCAAGAAGGCGTCATCGGGGTCGGCGGCGTCGGTCGCGGCGATCATCGTGTCGGCGGCCATCCCGAGGAACACGGCCGGATCGGGTTGAACCACCGCGCGGTTCAGCAGCCACGGGTCGCGCGGTCGCACCCACGTGATCGCGCTGGGCGAGACGCCGTTCACGAGGAGCCAGACACACGTATCGGTCGCCGTCTTGCCCGCGCCGACGATGACGTACTTCTCAGGGGCGTGCGTGATGCGCACCAATTCGTTGACGGCGACGACGCGCACTCGCTCGTCGACAGCGAACGGCGGTGGGGTGAGAAGCGGGATGTCCGGCGACAGGTATCGCGCGTCGACCACGCGCGCGCCGGGGGCGGAGAATCGCGCGCCGCTCAGCAGTGACACGAACCGGCGGTCGCCGATGTACTCGCTGCGCGGGAAGAAGCGCACTCGCCCGGTCGCCGTGAGGCGTTCCAGCACGCGGGCGTAGTACTCCGCGAGTTCGGCGGCACTCGCCCGCTCGTGCAGCCCGTGTTCGGGTCCGTCTGTCTGCACGCGGCCCCCGCCGAGAAGCGTCGAGGCGACGCCGTAGAACGCGGACGCCTGGTGGAGGCGAACGAACCCGTACGCGTCCAGCCAATGACCGCCGGCGCCATGGCGGCGGTCGACGATCGCGACGGAGACATCGGCGTTGGCGACCAGGGCGTCGACGAAGGCCATTCCCATCGCGCCCGCCCCCACCACCAGGTAGTCGACGTCGATGATCCGCTCCATGGGCTCATCAGAGCAGTGGCCGCTGCGCGCGTCAATGGGCGCAGCGACGGGATCGCGGCGAGACGAGACCGGCGCCCACTACCGCTTCGCCCGCCAGAGTGCCACGATCCAAGAACGACGCGAGGAGGATCCCATGTCCATCATCGACACTCCGCCGGACGACGACGAGAGCGTCGCCGATCTGTACTCGGCAGACGTGGCCGACTTGGGCTACGTTCCCAGCCACACGCGGGTGATGGCGGTCAACCCGGAGGCCACCCGCGTCTTCCAGCACCTCGCCCGGACCATCGTGTCGCAGCTGGGTCTGCGCAACTACGAACTGGCGACTCTGGCCGCGGCCGAAGCGATCGGCTCGCAAGCGTGCCTGTACGCTCACGGGCGCAAGTCGCTCAAGCTGTTCGACGAAGAGCAGCTTGCTCGCATCGCGCGCGATCACCAGGACGCGGGCCTGAGCGAGGCGGACGTCGCTCTGATGGACTTCGCCGCGAGGCTGAGCACGGACTCGGCGTCGATGACGGATGCCGACAGCACGCGCCTGCGGGAGGTGGGGTTCAGCGACCGTGAGATCGTCGACATCGCCCTCGCGGCATCCCTCCGCAACTACTTCAGTCGAGCCCTGCACGCGCTCGCGGTCGATGTGGACGTGCCGCCCGGCCTCAGCCCGCGCCTGACCGAAGCCCTCACGCTGGATTGAGCCGGATTCTGGATGCTGCGACGACGGTCCGGCTACAGTGACGCCATGAAGACCGTCATCGCCGGAACCACCATGCCGATCCTCGAGATCACGCTCGACGCGGGCGAGTCCGTCGTCGCGGAGGGCGGCGATGTCGCCTGGCTCAGCCCCGGTATGGAGCTCGACACCTCCACCGCGCACGCGTCGGGCGGCCAGGGCGGCTTCATGAGCGGGTTGAAGCGCGTTCTCGGCGGGGCACAGCTGTTCCTGACGAAGTACACCGCGCCCCGCGGCGGAATGGTGGCGTTCGCCGCACAGCTGCCCGGCACCATTCGTGCGGTGCAGATCGACCCTGCCGACAACTTCATGATCCAGTCCGGCTCGTACACAGCCAGCACCACCGACGTCGAAGTATCGGTCGCTCTGCAGAAAAAGCTGGGAGCCGGAATCTTCGGAGGTGCCGGCGTGGTGTTCCAGAAGCTCTCCGGAGCGGGAACCGCGTGGGTTCAGCTCGCCGGCGAGATCACCGAGTACGACCTGAAGGCGGGCGAGTCGCTGCTCATCCACCCGGGCCACCTCGCGATGTTCCGCGCCGAGATGCCGCTCGAATTCGCGACGATCAAGGGCATCAAGAACAAGTTCTTCGGCGACTCGCTCTTCCTCGCCGAGCTGCACGGCCCCGGCCAGGTTTGGCTGCAATCCATGAACCCGGCCAAACTGGCCGCTGCCATCGAGCCGTACCTCCCCGACAAGAGCTCCTCCAGCAGCAACTGAGCGTCGATTCGCGGTGTTCGCGGGCGCCGTGGCACCCTGATCAGATGCAGTGGCGGGTGAGCGGATGGTGAAGCCGCGCGCGGTCGTCGTCGGCGCCGGAAGCGCCGGATGCGTGCTGGCATCACGCGTCGCGGACCGCTACGACGTCGTCGTGATCGAGGCCGGACGCCCGGTTGACGCGATCGGTCTCCCGTGGGCGGCCGACGATGCGTCGATCGCCCACCCGCCGACCTGGTCGCTCCCCGCTCTGCTGACCGCCGGCCGTCGCTGGCGTGCCACCCCGGGTCGCGCGGTGGGCGGGTCGTCGGTCGTCAACGGCGGGTATCTCGCCGTGCCCGTCGACCTGGATCTGCAGCGGTGGCATGCCGCGGGGGGCGACGCCTGGCGACCCGATCGCGTGCGCTCTCTGGCCGAGCAGGCTGGTGCAGGCCTCGGTGCGCAGCCGTCGCCGCAGACGCACCCCGTGGCGCGCGCGTTCGCCGACGCGGCGGCCGCGCTGGGCCGCAAGGAGGGGCTGCTCGCCCTCGACACGACGGTGCACGACGGCGTGGTGCGCAGCGTCGCCGCGGCCTACCTCGGGCAGGAGATCTCCCTGCGCAGCGACTGCCGCGTCCTGCGCGTCGTGATCGAGGCCGATCGGGCGGTGGGCGTCGAGGTCGCGGACGCCGACGGGATCCGGGAGGTGATCGCAGCCGACGAGGTGATCCTGTGCGCCGGCGGCTTCGGCACCGCACGCGTGCTGCTCGCGTCGGGCATCGGACCGGCGGACCGGTTGCGCGCAGCCGGCATCGACGTCGTGTGCGACCTCGCCGGCGTCGGCGCTGCGTTCAGCGACCACCCGACGGTGTGGGTCGAGTGGATGCCGACCACGGCGCTTCGGACGGGTGACGTGCACCCCGAGGACGCGTTCGGCGCGTTCCCGATCGCCCTGTGCGTCGCCGTGGAGGGCGCACCGGGCGACGATCTCGAGATCCTCGCGTGCACTCAGCCGCCCGACCCGGTGGCGCGGAACGCACCCGGAGCCGCCGCGTACGGCCTCATCGTCGGACTGCAGCGGCCGGTCTCACGGGGGACGGTGGTGGCGACATCCGCCCACCCCTTCGCCTCCCCCACCATCTCTTACGGGTATCTCGACGACCCGATCGATCGTGCAGCGATGCGCGCGGGTGTGCGACTGGCGGCGGAGCTGCTGCAGCACCCGGCGTTCGCGGGCCTGGTCGATCGGCTCGTTGATCTGGACACGGCGACCCTCGCGGATGACCAACTGCTGGACGCGTGGGTCGAGGCGCGCCTCGGCAGCGCCGCACACACGTGCGGGACAGCCCCGATGGGACTCGACACCGATCCGCTCGCCGTCGCGGACGGCGCCGGACGAGTGCGCGGAATCGCCGGATTGCGGATCGCCGACACCTCGCTGCTGCCCGTCGTGCCGTCCCGCGGGCCGGCGGCGGCGGCGATGGCGGTCGGCGCGATCATTGCCGACCAGCTCTGACGAGACCCGGGTTCGCACCGCCACGGATGTCAGTGCTGGGCGCCGCCCTCGACAGCGACGATGCGGTGATCCTCGTCGTGGGTGAGTTCGGTGCGCAGGAAGAGCTCATCGGTGGGAAGGTGCAGATCGAATCGCGCGTACGCGGCCAGCTTCATCTCCGCTCGCCGGATCGACACGTCGAGCACGTGCCCCCCGACGCTCCGATCGTCCGCGAGAAAGTGCACATGCAGCCCGGCCACGGTGATGCCCTGGTAGATCGCGGGAGCCCAGAAACCGATGAGCGTGCCGTGCACGTCGTGGAGGACAGTCTCGATCTGTCCGCTCGTGACCTCGGCGAGCGGACGGAAGGGGTGGTGCTGGCGCGGCGTGACCCGCACTCGCACGGATCCGAAGACACCGTCCACGCGCACCGCATGGAACAGGTTGCGGCTCGCGAGCCGGCTCTGGATGTGCGCGGTGAACGCGGGCAGGTCGAGATCGGTGACCGTTGAGCCGGGCGCAGGTGGGAAGCGGCATATATCGACGAAAGGAAGGATCTGCTCGTCGCTCATCCGGTCGGGCGGCGCGCCCACCGTGCACTCGTAGACCTCGCCGTCGAGGATGATCACTTCGCCGCCGAGGTGGTCGCAGCAGCCGATGCCCAGGTCGCCGAGTCCGCGGAGCGCCGCCACACTGATGCCCGACTCGTACGCGCCCGCGAGCAGGGCGTCCAGCACGGCGAACTGCGTCACGGCGGCGTCCGTTGAATGCAGGCTCGTCATCCTGCGAGGCTATCGGCCGCGCCGGTCATTTCGTCTCACCTCGGCACGGCCAGACCGGCGAGCACGGCGGAGGCGGCCCGCTCGCCCGACACGAGGGCGCCCTGGATCGAGGCGGTGTCGCGATGATCGCCCGCCACGAAGAGGCCGCCGGCGATGCGGGCGGGGCTCCTCACGCGCAAGGGAGGAGGTTGCACCGGCAGCGCGTCGGGGATGTCGTCCCGACGGATCAGCCGCCAGTCCGCTGCATCGGCGCCCCAGATCTCGCACAGCTGCCGGCGCACGTCCCTCTCGCGGGGTGCGGCCTGCGCGTCGCCGCGGGCCGCCTGCGGCAGGAGGCAGGTCGCCTGGATCAGGTGCATACCCGGCGGAGCATACGACGGCGCCGCATTCGACATCACGGCGGTGTTGACCACCGGTCCGCGCCGTCTGCCGTCGACGGACAGCAGTGCGGATGCCGTGGGTGCGGCATCCGCCGAGAACCACCACGTCTGCAGCCCCTTCGTCTGCGGCCGTGGGACCTCGACCAGGTCGGCCACAGCGTCCGGCCCGACGGCGACCACCACGGCTCGTGCCCGCACGGGGTCACCTCCGCTGACATCGATCTCCATCGCCGAGCGATCCGGTCGCACCGCCTTCACCGCGGCTCCCAGTCTCACGACCGCTCCGCGGGAGGCCGCGGCCGCACTCAGCTGCGCCGGCAGTGCTCCGATGCCCTGCTCCGGCACACCCGGGCGTCCCAGCACGAACATGCGAACGAGCAGGCGGGCGAACGAGTCCGACGTCGCGCCGGAGTCGTCGGCCAGCACTCCGGCCAGGAAAGGCTCCAGAACCTGGGAGCGCAAGGCTCCGGTCAGCCCGGCTCGATCCCATCCGTCGCGAAGCGCACGGTCGGTGCCGGCGATCACGTGCCGGGGCCGCAGCAGCGCAGGCGTGATCCAACGGGCGAGGGCGATTGCATCGCGGGGGGAGATCAGACCACTGGCGAGGGTGGATGCGATGCCGGTCGGATGACGCAGCGGATGCCGCAGCTCGGCGACCCCGTTCTCGCGGCGAACCCGCACCCCGACCGGGAACGGGCGCATCCGCAGGCGATCCACCTGCACCCAGCGCCTCACTGCCGGGTACGCGGGATTGAGCACCTGGAAGCCGCGGTCGAGCAGAAAGCCGTCCACCTGATCGGTGCGCTGCCGGCCGCCGACCCGGTCGTCCGCTTCGAGCACGAGAACGTCGAGACCGGCGCCTGCCAGCCGCGCGGCGCACCGCAGTCCGGCAAGACCCGCCCCGATGACGACGACCTCGTGTGCCTCCACGCTGTTCACGATAGGCGGCGGTCGGCAGGCGGAGGTCGGCCTGGCACGATGGAGCCGTGCAGCCCACTGACCAGGTTCGCGCGATCGCGGACCTCGCTCGTGCAAGCGTCGTGCCCGGGGTGCGCCTGGTCGGCATCGACGGGCCTTCCGGCGCGGGCAAGTCGACGATCGCGCGGCCGGTCGCGGCCGCGCTCGGCGCGCCGATCATCCCGATGGACGACTTCGTCTCCTGGATCGACGTCGCCGGATGGTGGCCGCGGTTCGACGCGCAGGTGCTTGCTCCGCTGCTCGCCGGTCGGGACGCGGGCTATCAGGTGCGGGACTGGCAGCACGATGAGTTCGGAGACGGGCTCGCCGGCTGGAAGAGCGTGCCGTGGCATCCGCTCGTCGTCCTCGAGGGCGTGACCTGCACCCGGCGCGCGGTGGCGGATCTGCTGGCCGTGCGTGTCTGGGTGGATGCTCCCGCGGACGAACGGCTGCGTCGGGGCATCCGGCGCGACGGCGAGAGTCACCGTTCCCTCTGGGAGCGGTGGATGGCTGAGGAAGAGGCGTTCTTCGTCCGCGACGGCACCCGCGCACGCGCGGACGTCATCATCGACGGCACGGCCGGGCCGTCACAGGGCAAGAAGTAGACTGGGTGGCATCCCTCCTGCTTCGCGCAGGACCCTCCGCGCCAGGAATTCCCGTGACCACATCCCCCGCTGCTCGCAGCTTCCACGTGCGGCACGTGCAGCTCGCCCGTGCGGCGTTCGCCGCGATCGCCGCGATCATGGTCACCTTCTCGCCCGACCACTCCGCCGTGATCGGCCTGTCGATCTTCAGCGGGTTCGCACTGGCGACCGGCCTCGTGCTGGTTGCCGCGGGGTGGTTCGTCTACACGGTCGACACCCGGTGGCCGAGCGTCGGCCTCGGCAGCATCTCGGTGATCGCCGGCATGATCGCCGGCATCGCGCAGCTGCGCACCGATGCGATGTTCTTCGTCATCGTGATCAGCTGGGCGCTTCTGACCGGCCTGATCGAGACCATCACCGGCGCACGCGCCCTGCGCGCGGCGCGCGGTCTCGCCAAAATGGATTCCGCGCGCACCGAGCCGCGCGACGGCCTGACGGTCGGCATCCTGACGATCGTGCTCGGCCTCGGCCTGCTGGTGGTGCCCGCCGGGTACGCCCTGCGGTACACGATCGACGAGGCGAACACGACGTTCACCCTCACCGGCATCATCATCGGCGTCGGCCTCTTCGGCGGCTACGCCGCCATCCTCGCGGTCTACCTCGGCATCGCGGGGCTCTCACCCCGCAAGCCGGTGGTCACCGAGGCGCCCGGCGCCGCCGATGACCTTCGCGCATCCGCCCACGACGAGAGGGGCACCGTATGACCGATGACAAGCCCACGCGCCGCGACCTCATGAAGCCCCTTCAGCTGCTCGGCCTGGCGTTCGGCTCGGCACTGTTCGCGGGTGTCGTGACCCTCGTCTCGATGGGGTTCTTCCAGCGGCGCAGTCCCGAGCAGGCTCCCGCCGCCCTCCAGCTCGCGCTCATCGTCGCCGGAATCACCTTCATCGTGGTGCTCGTGATGGTCGCCCTCATGCTGCTGGCCGTCGACCCCGCGCAGGTCAAGAAGCAGATCGACCGGCCCGTGCTGCTGCCGGACCCGGATGCCCAGGGGCAGAAGCCGGGCGGCACAGATCCGGATGCCGCAGCATCGGCGGATCCCCGCTAGAGCTCGTCGACCAGCGACGCCGCCAGGCCCGTGTACGTGGCGGGCGTGAGGGCGAGCAGGCGCTTTTTTGCGGCATCGCCGATGTCCAGGCCGTGAACGAACTCGGCGAGCTGCGGTCCGCCGACGCGGCGCCCACGCGTCAGGTCCTTCAGGAGCGCGTACGGATCGGTGATCCGCGACCGGCCCGCCGCGATCTCGGCGCGCACCACGGTCTGGATGGCCTCGGCCAGCACTTCCCAGTTCGCATCGAGGTCGGCATCCAGCACCGGCTGCGCGAGGGAGATCTCCCCGAGCCCGCGCTGCAGATTCTCCAGCGCCAGCAGCGAGTGCCCGAGGGCGACGCCGATGTTGCGCTGGGTGGTGGAATCGGTCAGGTCGCGCTGCAGGCGCGAAGTCACGAGGGTCGAGGCGAGCGTCGCGAGCAGGCCGCCGGAGATCTCCAGGTTCGCCTCGGCGTTCTCGAAGCGGATCGGATTGATCTTGTGGGGCATCGTCGAGGAGCCGGTGGCCCCGGCGACGGGAATCTGGGAGAAGTAGCCGAGGGAGATGTAGGTCCAGATGTCCGTCGCGAGATTGTGCAGGATGCCGCCGGCGTGGCGCACGCGGTCGTACAGCTCGACCTGCCAGTCGTGCGACTCGATCTGGGTCGTCAGGACGTTGAAGCCGATGCCCAGACCCTCGATGAACGAGCGCGTCAGCTCCGGCCAGTCGACATCCGGGTCGGCGGCCAGGTGGGCGGACCACGTCCCGGTGGCTCCGGAGAACTTCGCCAGATACTCGGATGCCGCGATCTGCGCCGCGACCCGCTCGAGGCGCCAGACGAAGACCGCCAGCTCCTTGCCCATCGTGGTCGGAGTGGCGGGCTGGCCGTGGGTGCGGGAGAGCATCGCGGCGTCGCGGTGCTGTTCAGCGAGGCCCCGCAGCGCCGCGATCACCGTCCGCAGCCGGGGAAGCCAGACACCGGTCACGGCGCGCTGGACGGTCAGCGCGTAGGAGGCGGAATTGATGTCCTCGCTCGTGCACGCGAAGTGCGTCAGCTCGGCGATCCCGTCGAGGCCCAGCGTCGACAGGCGGTCGCGCACGAGGTACTCCACGGCCTTCACGTCGTGGCGGGTGACGGCCTCCTTCTCGGCCAGCCAGTCGATCTCCCGCTGGCCGAACCCGCGGTACAGCGAGCGCAGGTCGTTCTTCTCGGCATCCGTCAGCGGGGAGGACCCGAACAGCGAGCGATCGGTGAGGGCGATGAGCCACTCGACCTCGACCTCGACGCGAGCACGGTTCAGGCCGGCCTCGGACAGGTGATCGGCCAGCGAGCCGACGACGGCGAAGTACCGGCCGTCCAGCGGGCTGAGCGGCTGAGGGGGCAGAGAGGTCACGGGAGTCGATCCTACCGGCGCCCATCGGCGCGTCGGAGATCGTTCACCGACCGATCACCCGAGGGGTCTTCCGCATGTCACAGGAGCGACATAGCCTGAAGGCGAAAGCCGATATCCCCCCCTTGATCGGAGTCTTTCCGTGCGCCCATCCCCCCGTCGCCTCATCGCGGCACTCACCTCCGTCACTCTCGCCGCGGTCGGCGCCGTGGTGATCGCTCCGCCCGCATCAGCGGCATCCGGCGACCTGCTGTTCAGTGAATACATCGAAGGCACGTCCTTCAACAAGGCCCTGGAGATCTACAACCCGAGCACCGCGGCCATCGACCTGGGCGCCTCGGGATACTCCGTGCAGCAGTACTCCAATGGCTCCGCCACGGCCGGTGTCACCGTGCCACTGACCGGTACGGTCGCGCCGGACGGGGTGTTCGTTTTGGCGCACGGTTCGGCCAACGCGGCGATCCTGGCGAAGGCGAACCTGACCTCGACCGCCGGGCTGTTCAACGGCGATGACGCGATCGCACTGGTGAAGGGCACGGTGATCGTCGACGTGATCGGTCAGATCGGGGTGGATCCGGGCACCGAGTGGGGCACGGGCATCACATCGACCGCAGACAACACCCTCCGACGCAATGCCGATCTCTGCGTCGGCGACTCCGACGGGTCCAACGCCTTCGACCCCGCGGCACAGTGGGCCGGCTACCCCACGGACAGCTCCGAAGGGCTCGGCCTCCACGAAGCCGACTGCGCTCTTCTCCCCGCGGTCGACCCCGAGCCCGATCCCGGAACCGGTGCCGACTGCGAGGCCGACACCGTGACGATCGGATCGGTGCAGGGCTCGGGCACGACCTCGCCGGTCGTGGACGCGGTGGTGCGCGTGGAGGGCGTCGTGGTCGGCGACTTCCAGGCGGCCGGCGGTCTGTCGGGTTACTTCATCCAGGACGAGGGGGACGGCGATCCGGCCACCTCCGACAGCGTCTTCGTCTACGCGCCCGGCGCGGCGCTCGACGTGGCGACGGGTGATGTGGTCAACGTCGCCGGAACCGTGAGCGAGTTCGCCTCGGCCGGCGGAACGCTGACCGAGATCACGGCGGGTGGCGTTGAGATCTGCCAGTCCGGCGTCGCGCTCCCCTCGCCTGCGACCCTCACTCTGCCGGCGACGAGCGAAGAGCGAGAGGCGCTCGAGGGCATGTCGGTCACCCTTCCGCAGACCCTGACGATCCTGGAGTACTTCGAGTACAGCCGCTTCGGCAGCGTGGAGGTGGGTGTGGACCGCCAGATGCAGCCGACCGCGGTCTTCGAGCCGGGCTCGCCGGAAGCCATCGCACTCGCGGCGCAGAACGCCGAAGAGCGCATCACGCTCGACGACGGCCTGGGCGTGCAGAACCCGGACCCGCTCACCCACCCGGACGGCGCCGAGTTCACGCTCTCGAACACCTTCCGCGGCGGCGACACGCTCGCGAACATCACCGGTGTGCTCGACTACCGCTTCGGCGGGTGGGCGATCCAGCCGACCGCGCCCGCGGACTACACCGCGGCGAACCTCCGCCCCGAGGTGCCGGAGGTCGGCGGTGACGTCACGGTCGCCAGCTTCAACGTGCTCAACTACTTCACGACCCTCGGCGACCGGGGTGCGAACACTGCCGCCGAGTTCAAGCGCCAGGAGGCCAAGATCGTCAGCGCGATCTCGGACATCGATGCCGACGTGGTCGGCCTGATCGAGATCGAGAACAACGGGACGGCGGTCGCGGCACTCGTCGATGCGCTCAACGCTGAGATGGGCGCGGGCACGTACTCCTCCATCCAGACCGGGGTGCTCGGCACGGACGCGATCACCACGGCGCTGATCTACAAGCCCGCGACCGTGCAGCCGCAGGGTGACTTCGCGGTGCTGACCTCGGCGACCGACCCGCGCTTCGCCGACAACAACCGGCCGGCGCTCGCGCAGACCGTCACGAAGGTCGGGGGCAGCGAGCCCGTCACCGTCGTCGTGAACCACCTCAAGTCGAAGGGGTCGGCCTGCGTCGGAGACCCCGACCTCGGCGACGGCGCGGGCAACTGCAACCTCACCCGCACCCGGGCGGCCCAGGCGCTGGCGGACTGGCTCGCGACCGACCCGACCGGCCAGGGCGCGGGCCGCGAGCTCATCATCGGCGACCTGAACTCCTACGACAAGGAGGACCCGATCGACGTGCTGCTCGCCGCCGGATACACGGACGTGGTCGAGCAGTACCAGGGCGAGGAGGCGTACTCCTACGTCTTCGACGGCCAGCTGGGGTACCTCGACTATGCGCTGGCGGGCACCTCGCTCGCTGAGGACGTGACGGGTGCGCAACACTGGCAGATCAACGCCGACGAGCCGACCGTGCTGGATTACAACACCGAGTTCAAGTCGGCCGATCAGGTGTCGGAGCTGTTCGCTCCCGACCCCTACCGCTCGAGCGACCACGACCCCGTGGTGATCGGGCTCGACCTGAGCGTGCCCGACACGACGCCGCCCACGATCTCGGTGACCGCCGACCCGTCGCTGCTGTTCCCGCCCAACGGCAAGCCGCGCATCGTCACGATCGCGGTGGACGCCGCGGACGACTCCGGTGCGGTGCAGGTCGCCGTCCAATCGGCAGTCGGCGCCGGCAGCAAGAAGGCGAGCATCGACCAGATCACCGAGACCACGTTCTCGGTGACCGCTGCGGTCGGGGCGTTCTACACGATCACCTACGTCGCCACGGATGCTGCGGGCAACAGCACCACCGCCAGCACCGTGGTGCGCGTCGGTCGCTAGTCGGCCGCCGGAGGATCCGCCCCGCGGGAGACAGCGGGGCGGATCGCCGGTTCCAGCTGACGGAACAGGGCGCGGCTGCCGCCCTCGATCATCGCGAGGACTTCGTCGAACATGCTCGGTCCCGCGTAGTAGGGGTCCGGAACGTCCAGCGTGCGCGCACCCGACTCGAACGACATGAGCAGGGCGATCTTGTCGGCATCCGCTTCCGTGCGAGCCCACCCGCGCAGGATGCGCTCATGACTGCGGTCGAGGGCGACGACCAGGTCGTTGCGTGCGAAGTCCGCATGCGTGAACTGGCGGGCCCGGTGCCGAGTGCCGTCATATCCATGGCGCTCCAGAGCCTCGATCGTGCGCTGATCGGCGCGCTCGCCGACATGCCAGTCGCCGGTTCCGGCGCTCGTCGAGGCGACGCGGTCCGCGAGCCCGGCGGATTCGGCGAACCAGCGGAACACCACATCCGCCATCGGGGAGCGGCAGATGTTCCCCGTGCACACGAAGACGACGTGGAACGGCTCCACGGCGCTGACGGTCATGCGTACATTCTGCGACGGTCCGCAGCTTCGCGCACACCGCGCCCCTCCTCCACAGCGCCCGCAAGGCACCGGTTCTCCCCCGGACGCGGCCCGCGGCATCCATCCCGCGCGCCCGCGCCGCAGGGTGGAGACCATGTCGATGCTGAACGACCCCTCTGCGCTGCAGACGATCGCGGTCCTGAGTGTCATCGAGCAGCAACTGAACGGTGCGATCGAGCAGCTGGGGAACGTCTGCGCACACGCGGCCGGCCTCGCGCGCCGAACGGACTGGCGAACGGATGCCGCGACGCGGTTCCACGCGGGTGCCGACTCGTGGGGCCACGATGTCGCCGGACTCGCCGGGTTCGTGGAGGACGCGCGGAACGAGGTCTCGGCGGCGCGGGTGCGCATCGAGCTGCGGGTCTGGAGCCCTGCAGAATGAGCGATGACCTCGACATCCGCGGCGGCGGCGCGGTCGCGGTCGACACGGCGACGCTGCGTACGGCAGCCGCTGGATTCGCATCCGCGGCGGCCGACCTCGAGGCGATCGCCGGTGTCATCGGGTCGGCGGGGCTGCGGCTGTTCGACGCCTCACGCGCCACGTGGGCGGCATCGGCGACGGTCGAGGCGGCTCGGCAGCGGGTCCTCGCCGTGATCGGTGAGGCCGACCTCATCGTCGACGCGCTGCGGTTCGCGGCCGACGTGTACGACATCGTCGAGCTGAGGGCCGAGCGCGCCGCGGCGCAGGCGGCGGGCGATGAGTCGGGGGTCTCGCGGCTGGACGCCGGGCTGGCGCGCCTGCTGACCGATCACCCCGACGCCGGCCGCCGGGCGACTCTTGCCGCGTTCGCTCATCGGCTGACCTGGCCCGGAGAGCTGGCACGTCAGGCACCGGGCACGCTCGGCTGGATCTCGCCCGGCTTCCCGTTCCTCGCGGTCCCCCTCGTGTGGTCTGTTCAGCACGCGATCGCGCGGGCCGGGGCGGGGACGGTGCCCATGACCTCACGCTTGACCGGCACCGCGGGGCCGGTGATCGTCACACCGCTGCCGACGACCGGACCGACCGGTGCGCCGGCGTCGCTGGCCGACACCGCGGCGCGCATCCCGCACGGCGAGGCCCGCATCCGCGTCGAGCGGTACTCCATGCCGGACGGTACGCGCCAGTTCGCGGTGTACGTCGCGGGCACGCAGACCCTCGCGCCCCGAACGAGCGACCCGTTCGATATGGCATCGAACGTCCAGCTGTATTCGGGCGAGCGCTCAGCATCCTACGAGGCGACGCTCGCGGCGCTGTCCGCGGCGGGGGCAGAGCCCGGGGATGTCGTCCACGCCTTCGGCCACTCCCAGGGGGCGATGGTGACAGCGCACGTCGCGCTCGAGGGAGGCTTCGAGACGCGCACACTCGTCTCCTTCGGCTCTCCCGTCGAGGCGGATGTCGGCGACGGCACGTTGAGCATCTCTCTGCGACACCGCGACGATCCGGTCGGCGCGCTCGAGGGCGGCGGTCACCTGGGAGCCGTCGGCGCCGCGGGCAGCTTCATCGCCGAGCGCACCGCCGATCCGCAGCCGGGCCTTCACGACTACGGCCTCTCAGCACACGGCATCGGCGGCTACACCGACACGGCCCGGCTGCTGGATGCGTCGAGTGACCCCCGTATGGGTGCGGTGCGCGACCTGTGGGCCGAGCTCGGGCGCGCGGCATCCATCGACGTCACGGAGTACTCGGCCCAGCGTGTGACCGGAGGGAGCCCGCACCCGCTCCCGGCACCACCGCCGGTCAGTCGCGCTTCTTCGGGCGGAGGATGATGCCGAAGATCCAGTTGATCAGCGAGATGATGATCGCCGCCACCACTCCCCACCAGAAGTCCTCGACGCGCAGGCCCCAGCTCCAGAAGCTCGTGATCCAGGCCGTCAGCCAGAGCAGGAACGCGTTGATGATGAGGCCGATCAGCCCGAGGGTGAGGATGTAGATCGGGAACGCGAGGATCTTGATCACCGTGCCGATGAACGTGTTCACGAGCGCGAAGATCGCCGCGACCACCAGCAGTGTGATCACGAACTGCAGCGTCTCGCCCGGCGGGAATGCGATGACGGACACCTGGAGGACGGGGATCAGGGTGACGACCCAGATCGCGAACGCGTTGACGACGACACGGATGAGGAAGCCCATAGTGCGATCAGTCTGCCACGGGCGCCGGTGCTCCCTTCAAGAGTCGGCGATCGGCGCATGTCCCTAGACTCGTCAGGGTGACCGACCCCTCCCCGATCCCCGTCCGGGTGCGCCCCGAGATCGCCGCGCTGCCGCCCTACAAGCAGGGCAAGCAGGCCGGGGGCGATGCGTTCAAGCTCTCGAGCAACGAGAACCCGTTCGACCCGCTCCCGGGTGTGCTCGAAGCCGTGAACGCGGCAACGGCGCTCAACCGCTACCCAGACGCGACGGCGGGACGGCTGCGTCGCCGTCTGGCGGAGCGTTTCGCCGTGGACGACGATTCGGTGCACGTCGCCGCCGGCAGCGTGTCGATCCTCGCCCAGCTGGTGCTCGCGACCTCCGGCCCGGGCGACGAGGTCATCTTCGCGTGGCGCTCGTTCGAGGCCTACCCGTGGCTCGCCGTGGTCGCCGGTGCGACGCCCATCCAGGTGCCGCTCACCGCCGACGCGCGCCACGACCTTCCCGCGATGGCGGCCGCGATCACCGACCGCACGCGGGTGATCATCGTCTGCACGCCGAACAACCCGACCGGTCCGATCGTCACGCAGGCCGAGTTCGACGCGTTCGCCGACACCGTCCCCTCCGACGTGCTCATCATCCTCGACGAGGCCTACGCGGAGTTCGTCACGGACCGGGAGTCGGTCGACGGCGTGACGGTCCTCGGGGCGGAGGGGCGGGCCAACGTCGTCGTGCTGCGCACCTTCTCCAAGGCCTTCGGACTGGCGGGACTGCGCGTGGGGTACGCGATCGGGCACCCGCGTATCCTCGACGCGGCCCGCAGCACGAGCATCCCGCTCTCGGTCACCGCACACGCGGAAGAGGCCGCGCTCGCGAGCCTCGAGCAGGAGGATGAGCTGCTCCGGCGCGTGCGGGTGATCGCGGAGCGTCGTGACCGCCTGGCGGCGGCCCTGCGGGCGGCCGGCTGGCGCATCCCGCAGGCGCAGGGCAACTTCGTGTGGCTGCCCGGCGGCCGCGAGACGCTCGAGCTCGCCGACGCGTTCGATGAGGCGGGGCTCATCGTGCGACCCTTCGCCGGCGACGGGCTGCGCATCAGCGTGGGCGAAGAGGACTCTGTCGAGAAGGTCCTAGCGATCGCGGCATCCGTTGTGAAGGACCTCCCAGAAGACCACTCGGGACGCGGGCTAGCGTAGGACGGGTGACCTTGTCTCAGAACGCGTCCGTGGACGCAGCTCCCTCTGACGTCGTGCGGGGTGACGACCCGGAACTGGTCCGCGTACTCGCCGCGGACGGCACGCTGGCGCCCACTTCGGCGGCCGCGCCGTATCTCGCCATCATCGACGCGCTGACGGATGCAGAGCTCGAGGGCTTCTACCGCGACATGTTCGTGATCCGGGCTTTCGACCAGCAGGCGACCAACCTGCAGCGGCAGGGTCAGCTGGCGCTGTGGCCGCCGAGCTTCGGTCAGGAGGCGGCTCAGGTCGGCTCGGCCCGCGCTGCCCGCGCGCAGGATCACCTCTTCCCCTCGTACCGCGAGCACGTGGTCGCCACGATCCGCGGTGTCGACCCGGTCGACATCATCCGCGTCATGCGCGGGCTCACGCACGGCGGATGGAACCCGTTCGACCCGAAGAACGGCAACACGCACATCTACACCCTCGTGCTCGGATCGCAGACACTGCACGCGACGGGGCTCGCGATGGGACTCGTCTTCGACGGCAAGTCCGGGTCCGGCGACCCGCAGCGCGACGAGGCCGTCATCGTGTACTACGGCGACGGCGCGTCCAGTCAGGGCGACGTGCACGAGGCGATGGTCTTCGCCGCCAGCTACCGCACGCCCGAGGTGTTCTTCCTGCAGAACAATCAATGGGCGATCTCGGTGCCGGTCGCGACCCAGTCGCGGTCGCCGCTTCATCGCCGCGGCGCCGGGTACGGCATCCCGAGCGTGCCGATCGACGGCAACGATGTGCTCGCCAGCTACGCCGTCACGCGCGTCGCCCTCGACGAGGCGCGTGCGGGCGGCGGGCCACGCGCGATCGAGGCGATGACCTACCGCATGGGCGCGCACACGACCAGCGACGATCCGACGAAGTACCGCACCTCCGACGAGGAGGACTCGTGGGCGCGACGGGATCCGATCGCCCGCATGCGGGCATACCTGCAGGGCCGCGGTGCGTCCGATGCGTTCTTCGCTCAGGTCCAGGCCGAGGCGGCAGCCGTGGCGGAGGACGCGCGCGTGCGCACCGTCGAGCTCGGCGGCATCCCCACCGAGCTCATGTTCGACCACGTGTACAGCGAGCCGCACCCGCTCATCGCCGAGCAGAAGGCCTGGCTCGCGGGGTACGAGTCATCGTTCGAGGAGGGGGCATCGTGACCGACACCATTCAGGACGTCCCGGCCGCCGAGACTCCCTCGCCCATCGAGACGATGCCCTTCAGCCGCGCGCTCAACGCCGGGCTGCGCCGAGCGATGACCGAGAACGACCGCGTGCTGCTGATGGGCGAGGACATCGGCAGGCTGGGCGGGGTCTTCCGCGTGACCGAGGGCCTCCAGGCCGATTTCGGCGAGCGCCGTGTCCTCGACACGCCCCTGGCCGAGTCCGGAATCGTGGGGACCGCGATCGGCCTCGCGATGGGCGGTTTCCGGCCCGTGTGCGAGATCCAGTTCGACGGGTTCGTCTTCCCCGCCTTCGACCAGATCACCTCGCAACTGGCCAAGATCACGAATCGACACGAGGGCGCGGTCAGCATGCCGGTCGTCATCCGCATTCCCTACGGCGGCCACATCGGCGCGGTCGAGCATCACCAGGAGAGCCCGGAGGTGTACTTCACCCACACCCCGGGCCTGCGCGTGGTGAGCCCGTCGACCCCGAACGACGCGTACTGGATGATCCAGGATGCGATCGCCTCGCAGGATCCCGTCGTCTTCCTCGAGCCCAAGAGCAGGTACTGGCAGAAGGGCGAGGTCGACACGTCGGCCCGTGCCCTGCCGCTGCACGCGAGCCGGCTCGTGCGACGGGGCACCGACGTCACGCTCGTGGGCCACGGCGCGATGGTCGCGACCCTGCTGCAGGCGGCGGCGCTCGCCGAGTCGGAGGGCACGTCCTGCGAGGTCATCGACCTGCGCTCCCTCTCCCCCGTCGACTACGGACCCATCCTCGATTCCGTGCGCCGGACCGGGCGCATGGTCTACGCGCAGGAGGCGCCCGGGTTCTCCTCGCTCGGCTCGGAGGTCGCCGCGACCGTCATGGAGAAGGCGTTCTACGCACTCGAGGCCCCTGTGCTGCGGGTGTCGGGCTTCGATGCGCCGTTCCCGCCGGCGAAGCTCGAGGGCACCTTCCTTCCGGATGCGGACCGCATCCTCGAGGCCGTCGACCGCACGATGGCCTACTGACGGTGCGAGAGGATCGACCATGAGCACCCAGACCTTCCTCCTCCCCGACGTCGGCGAGGGTCTCGCCGAGGCCGAGATCGTGTCGTGGCGGGTCTCGCCGGGCGACCCCGTGGCCGTCAACGACGTGCTGGTCGAGATCGAGACCGCGAAATCGCTGGTCGAGCTGCCGTCGCCCTTCGCGGGCGTCGTCGGCGACCTGCTCGCTGCCGAGGGCGACACGGTGAACGTCGGATCGGCGATCATCACGATCGCCGGCGTCGATGCCGCCGCTCCCCCGGCGACTGCCGGGCAGAGCCAGCACGGCGAGCCGCACGAGCCGGACGACGAGGGCGCCGGCTCGGTGCTGGTCGGCTACGGCAGCGCCGGGCACGTGCAGTCGCGACGGCGGCGTCCCGCCGAGCGCCCGGTGCGCGCCTCGGTCGGCGTCGTGGCCAAGCCGCCGATCCGCAAGCTCGCACGCGATCTCGACGTCGACCTGGCCGAGGTGACCGCCAGCGGCGCAGCGGGCGAAGTAACCCGCGAAGACGTGATGAAGCACGCGTCCCAGGCGAGCGTGTTCCGCAACATCCAGACGCCCGAGTGGGGGGCCGTGCGCGAGGAGACGATTCCCGTCGCGGTTGCGGATGCCGCGGCATCCGCCCCCGCCCCTTCAGCGAGCGCCTCCCCGGACTCCCGGGAGGAGTCGATCCCCGTGCGCGGTGTGCGCAAGGCGACCGCGAACGCCATGACCAGCAGTGCCTACACCGCACCGCACGTGTCGGTGTGGGTCGACGTCGACGCCTCGCGCACGATGGAACTGGTCAAGCGGTTGAAGGGCTCGACGGACTTCGCCGACGTCAAGGTCTCGCCGCTGCTCATCATGGCCCGAGCCGTGATCTGGGCGGTGCGCCGCACCCCGATGGTCAACGCTGCGTGGGTCGAGACCGACGACGGCGCGCAGATCCGCCTGCGCCATTACGTGAACCTCGGCATCGCGGCCGCGACGCCCCGAGGACTGCTCGTGCCGAACATCAAGGACGCGCAGGACCTCAACACCCGCGAGCTGGCACGCGCGCTCGAGAAGCTCACGCTCACCGCGCGGGAGGGCAAGACCACGCCCGCCGACCAGCAGGGCGGCACGATCACGATCACCAACATCGGCGTGTTCGGCGTCGACGCGGGCACCCCGATCATCAACCCCGGCGAAGTGGGCATCATCGCCCTCGGCGCGATCCGCCAGAAGCCGTGGGTCGTCGACGGCGAGGTGCGCCCTCGCTGGGTCACCACGGTGTCCGGGTCATTCGATCACCGGGTCGTGGACGGTGACGGCGTCTCCCGTTTCGTCGCCGACGTCGCCGCGGTGCTCGAGGAGCCCGCCCTGCTGCTGGACTGATCCCGCGCGCCGGTACGATCGCGGCATGAGCTTCGACGGGCTGCATCCGGACGCTCCGGCGTTCTTCCGCGAACTCGCGGTGAACAACACCAAAGCGTGGTGGACCGAGAACAACGAGCGGTACCTCGCCCACGTGCGCGGGCCGTTCGAGCAGCTGGCGGCGCAGCTCGAGCCGGAGTTCGGCGACGTCAAGATCTTCCGGCCCTACCGCGACGTGCGCTTCAGCGCGGACAAGACGCCCTACAAGACGCACATCGGGATGGTCTCGAGCGCTCCGATCGCCCATTACCTGCAGCTCAGTGAGAGCGGACTGATGCTGGGCGGCGGCGTGTACGACGTCCCGCCGGCGGCGCTCGCGCGCTTCCGCGAGATCGTCGACCACCCGCGGCTGATGCAGGAGCTCGGCCGCGTCCTCGAGCAGATGGATGCCGCGCACCTGGCTCCGATGAGCGACGACGCTCTGCGCACTGCCCCGCGCGGGTATCCGGTGGACCACCCGCGGATCGACCTGCTGCGGCTCAAGCACCTGGCCGTCGGCGGACGGGATGAGCTGGCGGACTGGATGTGGACCCGGGACGCGTTCGAGATCATCAGCGATTCCTGGCGGTCGGTGTCGGTCTGGTGCGCGTGGGTCGCCGAGAACCTCGGAGACCTCGTGATCCGCCCGGACCGATCGCGACCGCGCTGACCGCATCCAGTTTGAGAACGATTATCAATAGCACTAGCCTGGGGGCATGACCTGGTTCTCCCGGCGCATGTCCGTGCTCGCTGTCACCGCCGTCGTCGCGCTCGCGCTCGCCGGCTGCGCCTCGGCGGGAACGGATGCCCCGGCATCCGATGACGGCAGACTTCGGGTCGTGGCCTCGACGAACGTCTACGCGCAGATCGCCGAGGAGATCGGGGGAGACCTGGTGGATGTCACCGCGATCGTCTCGTCCGCGGCCCAGGACCCGCACTCGTTCGAGGCCACGGCGAAGGACCAATTGACGGTCTCGAAGGCCGATCTGGTCATCGAGAACGGCGGCGGATACGACGCGTTCGTCGACGCGCTGATCGATTCCAGCGGGAGTGAAGCCCCCGTGGTGACGGCCGTGGAGTTCTCGGAGCACTGGCCGGAGAACGACACCGACGACGCGCATGCCGGAGATGACGCCGATGATCACGCGCACGTCGAGGGCTTCAATGAGCACGTCTTCTACGACCCGCGCACGGTCGAGCACGTCGCCGAGGCGATCGCCGACGAACTCGCCGCACTGCAGCCCGCAGACGCCGACACCTTCCGGGCCAACGCCGACGCGTTCGCCGCCGGGGTCGCAGGCCTCGAAAACGAGCTCGGAGGAATCGACGCTGACCACGCCGGGCAGCAGGTGTTCGTCACGGAGCCGGTGCCGGTCTACCTGATCCTCGCTGCCGGCCTCCAGAACGCGACGCCCGAGGCCTTCAGTGAAGCGGTCGAGGAGGGACAGGACGTCCCACCGGCGACCCTGCTGGAGTCGCTGAACCTGCTGCGCGACGAGGACATCAGCGTCGTGGTCACCAACGCCCAGACCGGAGGGGCCGAGACGACGCAGATCACGGACGAGGCGGACGGGCTCGGCATCCCGGTGATCGCGTTTTCCGAAACGCTCCCCGAGGGCCAGACTTACCTCTCGTGGATGCAGGCGAACATCGCGGCGCTGGCCGGCGCTCTGGCTCCGTGATGATCCGATGACCGGCGACACGACGGCCACCACCCCGGTCCTGGAGATCCGGGATGCGGCGCTGCGCCGCGACGGACGCGACCTCTGGGCGGGCCTGAACCTCGAGGTGGCCGCCGGCGAGCTCGTGGCGGTCCTGGGTCCGAGCGGCTCGGGCAAGACGACCCTGATGAGGGCGATCCTCGGTCTCGAACAGCTCAGCGAAGGGACGATCTCCGTCGGCGGCCGGCCGGTGCGAAAGGCCGGCAACCGCGCGATCGGCTACATCCCGCAGTCGCGGCCGCTTCCCCCCGACACCGCGCTGCGCGGTCGCGACCTGGTCGCCCTCGGGGTGAACGGGCACCGCTTCGGCATTCCCCTCCCGCGTCGTGGCGATGCCGGCCAGGTCGCGGCGCTCGTCGAGGCCGTCGGCGCCGAGGCCTTCGCCGATCGCCCGGTGGGCATGCTCTCCGGCGGTGAGCAGCAGCGCCTGCGCGTCGGTCAGGCGCTCGCGGATGATCCCTCCCTGCTGCTGTGCGACGAACCCCTCACCAGTCTCGACCTCGCGAATCAGCAGGCGGTCATCGGTCTCATCGACCGGCACCGCAGGCGCCACGACGCAGGGGTGCTGCTGGTCACGCACGACATCAACCCGCTGCTGGACGCGGTCGACCGCATCCTGTACATCGCCAACGGGCGGTTCACCCTGGGCACGCCGGCGGAGGTCCTGCGCTCGGACGTGCTGAGCGACCTGTACGGCGCGAACGTGTTCGTGCTGCGTGCCGGCGACCGGCTCGTCGTCGTCGGGGCCCCGGATGCCGAAGTCTCGCACCACCACCACGAGCACGGGGTGCACGAGTGAACTGGGACGACGTGTGGAACGCGATGTTCGGCGGCCTCCCGGTGTACGGCGAGATCCTCGCGCTCGTCTCGAACTCGGTCTGGGCCGGGGCGGTCCTCGGACTGGTCGGCGGACTCGTCGGGGTCTTCGTCATCCAGCGCGACATGGCCTTCGCGGTGCACGGCATCAGCGAGCTCTCGTTCGCCGGCGCGGCGGCGGCGCTCCTGATCGGCGTCGACGTTGTGACCGGCTCCATCGTCGGCTCGCTGATCGCCGCCGCCCTGATCGGATGGCTCGGAGCCAAGGCGCGGGACCGCAACTCGATCATCGGCGTGCTCATGCCCTTCGGCCTGGGCCTGGGCATCCTCTTCCTCTCGCTCTACAACGGCCGCAGCGCGAACCGGTTCAGTCTGCTCACCGGGCAGATCGTGTCAGTGCAGACCGGACAGCTCGGCTGGCTGATCGCGATCAGCGTGCTCGTTCTGGCCGGCATCCTGCTCATCTGGCAGCCGCTGCGCTTCGACTCCCTCGACCCGCAGTCCGCCGCCGCGCGAGGAGTGCCGGTGACCGCGATCTCGCTGGGATTCATGCTCCTGCTCGGGCTGATCGTGGCGGTCGCCGTCCACATCATCGGAGCCCTGCTGGTGATGGCGCTTCTGGTCACTCCGGCCGCCGCGGCGATGCGCGTCGCGACCGGTCCGCTGTCGGTGCCGCTGCTGTCTGCGGCCGTCGGGTTCGTCTCCGCGGTGGGCGGCATCCTGCTCGCGATCGCCGGGACGCTGCCGGTCAGCCCGTACATCACCACGATCTCGTTCGCGATCTACGTCGTGTGCCGCCTCCTCGGCGCCCGTCGCGACCGCGTCGTGCGCACCCGGCGGCCGTCCAGGGCCGCTGGGTAGGATTTCGCCCATGGTCCAGCGCAACACGTGGCAGCGCGATCGGGTGCGCGAAGCGCTCGACGGCGCGAGCGGGTTCGTCAGCGCCCAGAGCCTGCACGCGATGCTGCGCGACGAGAACACCGGCATCGGCCTTGCGACCGTCTACCGAGCTCTGGCCGGCCTGGCCGCGCAGGGCGAAGCCGACTCCCTGCAGAGTCCCGAAGGGGAGAGTCTCTACCGCGCCTGCAAGAGCGTCGGCCATCACCACCACCTGATCTGCCGATCGTGCGGGCTGACCGTCGAGATCGAAGCCACCGATGTGGAGCAGTGGGCACGCCAGACCGCCGCCCAGCACGGCTTCAGCGAGGCCGAGCACGTCGTCGACATCTTCGGACTGTGCGCCGCGTGCGCCCAGACCGGTGCGAGCGAGCGTGTCGCGGAGTGATCCGCGTCTGACACCCGCGCCCTCGGGCGCCGGTGCGCGCGCCGCCACACGCGGGAATGGACCGTCGGCCCGCACGGCCGCGGTCGCGGTCGGCATCGGGGTGCTCATGATCGCCGGGTTGTTCCTGCTCGACGCCTACGCGCCCGGTCTGTTCCCGGCATCGCTTCCCACGCGGGCTCAGGACGGCCTGACGCTCGCGATCAGCGTGCTCATCGAATCGATGCCGTTCGTGGCGCTCGGGGTCGTGCTGTCGATCGTCGTGCAGGTGTGGGTGCCGGCCGGGGCGATCGAGCGGTGGATGCCGCGCCGGGCCTGGGCGCGCCGCATGGTGCTCTCGCTGCTGGGCATGTTCGTGCCGGTGTGCGAGTGCGGCAACGTGCCTTTCGCCCGCGGCCTGCTGATGCGCGGGTTCACGGTGCCCGAGACGCTGACGTTCCTCATCGCGGCGCCCATCGTCAACCCGATCGTGATCATCACGACGCATCAGGCGTTCGGCTTCAGCGACGGCATCCTGATCGCGCGTCTGCTGGGCGGCTATGCGATCGCGAACCTGATCGGCTGGCTCTACAGCCGCCATCCCGATCCCGACGCGCTGCTCACCGACCGCTTCCGCGAGACGTGCGACCTGGTCGTGCACGAGCCCGGCGACCGTGCGCGGCGCAGTCTGGCCCAGTTCGTGATCGAGCTGCGCGCGGTCATGCCGGCCCTCGTGATCGGCTCGGCCCTGGCCGGAGCGGTGCAGGTGCTGATCCCGCGGGATGCGCTGCTGGCGATCGGGTCGAATCCCGCCCTGTCGATCGTCGCGATGATGGCACTGGCGATGGTCGTGGCGATCTGCTCGAACGTCGACGCGTTCTTCGCGCTCTCGTTCGCATCGACGTTCACGCCCGGATCGATCGTGGCGTTCCTGCTCGTCGGGCCGCTCGTGGACATCAAGATGCTCGCGCTCATGCGCACGACCTTCACCACGCGCACCCTCGCGGGCATCGTCGTGGTCGTCGTGCTTTCGGCGTTCGCGATCGGGTCGGTGGTGAATCTCCTTGCGTGACGCGCAGCACCGGGGAAGCCACCTCGCCACTCGCTGGCTCGGCGTGGGGCTGGCGGCCGTGCTGTCGGTCGTCACGCTCGGACTCGCCCTGACCGGACGGCTGGCGTTGTACATCAACCCCGACTCGACCTGGTTCGCCGTCGGGATGGCGGTGCTCGTCCTCGTCGGCGCCGCCCTCAGCTTCGCGCTGCCGCTCGGCGCCGAGGACGACCACGGCCATGACCACGGCGACGCCCGCGACGACGACCACGGAGACGATCCGCACGAGCACCGCACGCATCCGGCAGCGCTCGCCGCCACCGTGGTTGGCGGGGTCGCGGCATCCGGGGTCGTCCTTCTCACGCTCGTGGTGCCGCCCGCATCGCTGTCCGCCGAGCTGGCGATGTCGCGCGACGTCGGGGCGCCGCCGCTGTTCGCCGGATCGGATGCGGTCACCCTCGCATCCACGGGAGACACCGCCTCGTTCGGAGTGGGGGAGTGGGCGACAGTGTTCGCGACGGCGACGAACCCTGACGCGTTCGACGGCGACACGGTCACCCTCACCGGTTTCGTCACCCCCGCTGACGGCGCGAACGGCTTCGATCTGACCAGACTCGTGATCACCCACTGCGTGATCGATGCGCAACCGGCGAGCATACCGGTCGCGGCATCGGATGCACTCGAGATCGGTCAATGGGTGACCGTCACCGGCACCGTCAGCTCGACCGCCGACGGCCGGCTCGAGATCGACGCGTCCTCGGTCGAGGCGATCGACGAGCCCGCGGATCCGTATGAGTACTGACGTCCCGACGCGCGCCGGCCGAGCCCGCAAGAGACGTGGCCGCGTTTTCGTCGGCACCTTCGCGGTCGTCGCCGGGGTGCTCGCGGTGATCGGCCTGGCCGGGGCTGCCGCGAGCGTCGCGCAGGGGCCGCGGGCGACGTCGGTGCAGGTGGATCCCGCTGCGGCGGCGGCGGCATCCGGATCCCGCCTGATCGTGACGACCTCGCAGTCGCTCGCCGATGTCGACGCGAGCCAGGTGACCGTCACGCCGGCCACGCCGTTCACGGTCGACACCTCGGGTCGCAGCGTCGGGGTGCGCTTCACGCTTCCCCTGTTCGACGACACCGAGTACACCGTCACCTTCAGCGGTGTGCAGGGCATCGGCGGCAGCCCGGCGGCGACGTTGACCGAGACGTTCCGCACTCCTGCGGCGGAGGTCTTCGTGCTGCAGCGCACCACGAGCGGCGACACGATCTACCGCACCGACCTCGCCGGCGACGAGGCGCTCCCCGTCTTCAGCGCCGACCACATCGAGGACTTCCGCGCGACCTCGAGCCATCTGATCGTCTCCGTGATCGCCGACGACGTGTCGGAGCTGATCGTGACCGATCTCGACGGCGAGGACGAGCGGACGCTCCCGCTGCCGGGGGAGGGATACGTCTCCAATCTGCAGAGCGCGAACCGGGGCGAGCTCATCGGCTACACCTTCTCCGACGCCGATCTCGGCGCAGCGGGTGGCCTCGAGAGCGCGCTGTTCACCGCGTCGCTCAAGGAGACCGAGGCCGACGCGCCACCCACCCCGGTCGCCGTGACGGGCTCGGACGACCGCATCGCCGAGTGGAGATTCGTCCCCGACACCGACAGCATCCTGCTGCTGTCCTTCGACGGTTCCCTGCTGCTCACAGGCTCCACCGGACAGGACGCCACCGCGCTCGGCGCGGCGATCGCGATCGAGGGGATCGCGCGCGGGTCGTCCGAGGCGGTCGTGACCCGGTTCGACGGCATGAAGGTCATCGACCTCGCGGACGGGACCGAGACCGATCTGGTTCCCGCGGACGTCGATCTCGGGCTGCGTGGGGCGATCACGCCCATTCCGGGCGCCGGAACCGTGCGCGTCGGAGTGCCGACCGATGAGACGGGGCTTCCCGTCGGAACGAGCGTGGCGGCCGTCGACGCGGACGGCGGCACCCGCGTGATCGCCGACCTGCCCGCGAACGATGTGGTCATGCACACCTGTGTCTCGCCGAGCGGCAGGTATGCGGCGGTGACCGTGGCACCGGATGCCGTCGCCAACCCCTACGACCGGTACCGCCTGCCGCTGCCCGGGCGGCTGGAGTCGCGCATCATCGAGATCGCGACCGGCGATCAGGTCGTCGCCCTGTCGGGCTTCGACGTCTCGTGGTGCCAGGTGCCGCCGGGATGACCGGCACAGGTGCGACCGGGAGGACCGATCCCGTGCGGCCGGCGACGCGGGAGGACCTGCTCGGCCTGCCCCGCGAAGTCGCGCCGCGGCTGCTGGGCGGCATCCTCACCACCCTGATCAGCGGCGAGACCGTCGCCCTGCGCCTGACCGAGGTCGAGGCGTATCACGGTGCCGGGACCGGCAAGGTGGCCGATCCGGGCTCGCACGCCCGGATGGGAAGGACGGCGCGCAACGCGACGATGTGGGGCGAGCCGGGTCACCTCTACGTGTACCTGAGCCACGGCATCCATTCGTGCGTGAACGTCGTCAGCGGGCCGGTCGGTGTCGCCGGCGGGATTCTGCTGCGCGCCGGCGAGGTCGTGCAGGGGCAGGATGCCGCCGGTCGGCGCCGCCTCGAACGCCGCGGTGTCGTGCGCGCCGAGCGCGATCTCGCGCGCGGCCCCGGCCGTCTGGGCGATGCGCTGGGGCTGCGGCATCCCGTGCACGACGGCATCGATGCGATAGCCGGAACCGCGCAGGCCGGCGCCGTCGCCCGGCTCTCGCTGCTCGTCGATCCGCTCGGCTCGGTGGCGAGCGGACCGCGCGTGGGCGTCGCCGGGGTCGCGGGGACGGATGCCTTCCCTTGGCGCTTCTGGATCGAGGGCGACCCGACGGTCTCGGCGTTCCGGTGGGGACGAGGCGCGCGCGAGGCGGCCGCAGGCCCGGGTTCAGCGCAGTGACGCGACCGCGGTGAACGACGTGCGCAGTGCCCGCATGCTGCTCTCGTACCGCGCCGCGAGGTAGATGAGCAGCGCGCCGCCGATGCCGAGCCACAACCACCACGGCACGTAGACGTACGCCGAGGAGATCCACGGCCACAGCTGGGCGACGCCGTGCACGAGAAGAACGACCGAGCCGAGCACGAGCGGCGCCTGCAACCGCCAGACCGCGCCCATGACCACGAGCGCGAGCGACACGATACCGAGGGCGACCACGCGCCAGAGGTCGGTGCTGCCGAAGAAGTCGTGCAGCAGGGAGGGGATCAGCAGCAGCGCGAGTCCCGGTCCGAGCGCGGGCCACGTCCGCGCTCGCGCATCACGCTCCAGTGCCCGCGCTCCCAGAGCGATCAGCCCCAGTGCGGGAGGGGCAGTGACGATCTCCACCGGGCTCACGGAGTAGGTCGTCAGCGCGGCGAGCCCGAATGCGGCAGCGGCGACCGCCGCGACGATCGGTGGCGTGAGGCCGAGTCGTCCTCGCCACAGCCAGCCGGCCAGACCCGCGGCCGTCAGCACGCTCATGGTGAGCAGAGTGCGTGCGGCATCGGCGGTCGCCGCGGAGAGGAGGCCGAACTCGGCGATCGCGAAGAACACCAGGACCGCGGAGAAGGCGATGCCGACGATGGTTGCGACGACCCGACCCACCGCGGTGCCGGCGGTCGTCCGCAGCGCCATGATGCCGATGGCTGCGGTGATGCCCAGCGCGATCACGGCCCACAGGTCGGGTTCGACCGAGACGACGGGTGTTCGCAACTCGATGATCAGGCGGGCGGCGATCGCCACGAGCGCCGCGACGAAGCCGCCGATCGCGAGCACGGCGCCGAGGCCCCGCCAGCGCGGCAGGCCGAGCAGCGCCGCGCCGCCGACGCCGGCGACTGCCGCGATGAGTGCGGTGAGCGTCGTGCGGGCGAGCTCACCGTCACTCAGAACGACGACGTCGGCGAGGAGCAGTGCGGCACCGGCGGCCGCGACCGCGGTCGCGACGCCCGCGAGCAGCCGGTCGGTGGATGCCGCCCCCTCGGGCCCGGATACCGCGAGCGAGTCGGGGGTCACCAGGAACCGCACCAGTGCGGCGGCGACGAGGATCGCGCCGGCGCCCGCGACGTGGACGGCGGACTCCGCCGAAGGGAAGACGGCTTCGGCCAGCGCCCGAGCGCCCATGATGACGGATGCCGCCGTCAGGGCGACGGCGGATGCGACGCGCAGAGTGCGCGCCCCCCGCAGCGGCACCATCACCGCGACCAGAGCTGCGGCGAGCGGAACGGTCACGCCCAGCCAGACGCGCAGCACCTCGACCGGTGCGACGATGCTCGGAACGACGGCGAGAAGCAGACCCGCGATCCACACGACCTCTTCCGTGTCCGGACCCTCGGACGCGGCATCCCTCACGCGCAGTGCATCACCGCTGCGCCGGCGACGCCACTGCGCGCACGCGGACCCGGCGAGCACCGTCAGGGCGACCGGCAGGCTCACCAGCTCGACGATCTGCACGCCGGAGATCGTCGCCGTGCCGGCGAGGAAACCCGCAGCGGCGAAGGCGGCCGCGGCGCCGATGCTCGTCCAGCGGGTCGCGGCCCCGAGGGGATCCCGGCCCAGGGCCGATGCCGCGACGTGCAGCGCCGCGAGCAGGACGAGGGCGACGATCAGCACGGGAGCGACGTCGGCCGACAGAACCCCCGCCGCGGTGGCGACGACCAGTGACAGCGGGGGAACGATCGCGGCGTACAGCGAGGCCCGGCGGCCTCGGCCGGCGCCCAGGGCCGAGACGTACGCGACGGCCACGAGCACGAGCAGCCACGCGACATCCGCAGGCGCCTCCCCGGTGGCGCGCTGCACCGTGACGAGCGCGACGGCGAACAGCGCCGTCGTCGCGCCGGCCAGCGCCGCAACGCGTTCGCGGATCGCCGGTGTGCAGGTCAGTGCCAGGCAGAGCGCCGCGGCGACGATCACGACGACTGTCCCTCGCAGCGGCGAACCCGACCAGCCGGCGAGCGCGGGCAGGGCGAGACCGATCAGGAAGGAGCCGGTGACGGCGACAGCCGCCTCGATGTGCCGTCGCAGCCACACCAGCAGCGTCGCGAAGGCGAGCAGACCCACGGCGGGCGGAATGGCGTACGCCTCGACAGTCGGTGAGACACCCGGCGCCGTCGACAGCGCCGACCAGAGTGCGGCCGTCGCCAACGCGAACGCGGGCCACACCAGCAGGCGACGCGGGTTGCCGACGGTGGGGACCCCGTCGGTTGCGGTCGAGGGAACTTCGGTGATGCCGGCCGAGAGCGGCGCGGCCCAGCCCCGCGTGAGGGATGCGGCGGCGAAGCCTGCTGCCACAATCGCGAGCATCGCTCCTCGCAGATCCGCCGGCACGTCCCATGCCAGAACCAGCGCGGCCACGAGCGCGCCGATCTCCACGGCCGTACGCGTCGTGAGCGACCCGGCGAGAGGTGACGGCGGCCGCAGCCACGACCACGCTGCCGCTACCCAGACCACCGCTGCTGCTGCGCCGACCGTCGCGAGCGCCCGCGCTCCCTCGTCGGCCAGCCCGAGGGTCTGGACGACGTCGAAGATGAGAAGGGATGCCGCCGCGGGGACGAGCGCGGCGGCGACGAGCGCGCTGACCCCCGCCAGGCGCGTTCGCGGCAGAGCGATGAGCGTCAGAACCGTGAGCAGCGCTGCCGATCGCAGGATCGCCGCGCCGGGTTCGGCCAGCAGCGGGGTGGACGTGGCGCCGAGAGCGCCGGCCGCTCCCGGCGTGACAGCCGCGCTCGCGTAGGGGAGCAGTGAGATCGCGAAGAGCGCGTAGCCGGACGCGGCGAGAGCCTCTCTGCTCGCGCGTTCTCCGCGGACCGCCACCGCGCAGATCAGAGCGGCGAGCGCGGTCCACTGCAGGAGGACGAAGGCGACCGCCGGCTCGGGGGCGGTGCCGGCGACGGCGCCGATCGCACCCGGTGCCAGGATCGCCGCGGCCGTGGCGACGCCGACAGGAGCGAACGAGAGCCACCCCGCCGCATACCCAGTCGGTCGCACGATCAGCTGCGCGACGATCGGCACGGCGATCGCGATCGCAACACCGATCAGCCAGAGCCAGGGCGCCGCGGTTCCGGCGGCGAACGCCGTCACGCCGCCGAGGCCGGCGGCCACCCCGGCGCCGATGCGCAGCCCTGGCCGGCGGAGCACCACCAGGGCGGCGCCGGCGATCCCGGCGGCGGTCCCGACGAGCAGCGCCGGCACCGCGACGACCGACACGCCGGCGAGCACGACGACGCTCGCCACCACGATCCGCGGATTGCGCAGGGCGGGGCGCGACAAAGTGGGTGTGAGGAACAGGCATGCGCTGATCAGCACGCCGGCCACGGCCGCGAACCAGGCGCCGTCGACCTGGCCGGGGGGTGCGGCCACCGCATCCGTCTGCCAGGCGGTCCAGCCGAAGGCGGTCGCCGCCACGCCGCCGGCGATCCAGATGATCAGGGTGGCGAACAGGCTGAGGACGCCCAGGACGGCTGACGTGATCTGCGCGGCGGCGAGGCCGCTGATGCGCGGGCGGAGGCGGTCCAGCGCGACCGGCACCACGACGGCCACGAGCGGACCGACCAGCAGCGTGTACACCGGGAGGTCGCTTCGCAGCGCCAGCTGCCATCCGAGCAGGGTGGCCACCGCGGCCGCGGTGCCGGACGAGATCGCGGCCAGGATGCGCGCGGTCGGCAGAGCCTCGACGGCTGCGTGCGGGCGCAGCACGAAGGCATGCGCCGCGCCCAGCGCAATGAGGGCGGCACCCGACCACAGGGGGAGGGCGAAGTCGTCGAAGGCGATCGCGGCGGCCAGCAGAGCCGCGCCCACGAGGGCGGCGATGCCGACGATCGCGAGCGTCGTGCGCTCGGGCACGGCGTCCGCGCGTGCGCGCGCCGAAGACCACGGGCTGGGCAGCGCGTGGGCGAGTCCGCCCGCGGCGGCCCCGAGCAGCCCGGCGACCGTAGCTTGGCCGATCGGCAGCGAGGTGGCGCCTCCGATCGCCAGACCGAGACCGGCCGGCAGAGCCAGGACGGAGGCGATGTCGGGGCTGCGCAGCTTGGAGAGCTTCGCCCACACGCGGCACAGGAGCCCGACGACCAGCACGGCAGCGCCGTAGTACAGCGCCGGCCGTGTCTGCCCGGTGCCGAAGAAGTCGTTGGCCCGCACCGCCCACGCGTCGAGGGCGAGCAGCAGCACCCCCAACACCGCGATGCCCTCCGCGGTGGCCGTGAGCGAGCGCCGCCGCAGCAGCGATGCGATCGCGATCGTGGCGATCGTGATCGCGCCGATGATGAGCGCCCGCACGGCGATGCCCCACGTGAACCACGCGTACACGAGGAAGAAGACGGCTGCGACGCCGACCAGGGACACCCCGACGATCAGCAGCAGGACGGGCACGCTCAATTTGCGGCGCGGCGGGCGGGGTTCCCGCGGCGGGCGCGGCTCCTGCGGAGGGCGCGACTCCCACGGCAGAGACGGGGGAGCGGCGATGCCGGTCGAGGGCTCCGGTGTGGGAGTGAACGTCCGCGTGGTCTGCCACGGCTCGAGCGGCGTGCGCAGGGGAGCGGCGGTCGGCGTCGGCGCGGCCACCGGCTGCGGAACCGATACGGACTCGATGGCATCGACAACCGGCGCGTCGATCAGCGCCGAGGGCGGTGCACTGGCCGCCGCGGCGGCAACCTCGGCGACCCTCGCATAGTGGTGGGCGAGGCGCACTTCCGCGATGATCCGCTGGCGATCGGTCTCGGCGATCATGATGCTGCGACCGAGCGCCAAGACTTGCATCGCTCGCGGGTCGGTCAGGACGAAACCGCAGACCGGACACTCTGATGCGCTCACGACCGTGAAGCAGCCTGGACACTTGTGATTGTCGGCGAGATCATCAGGCGAGGTCGGCCAGGCCCGGATGTCGTCAGGTGAATCTGCCATAGTTCCCCCTGAGGGTGCGAGGAGAACATCGTCCCACCCTCCCGATGCGCTTATCGGCATATTTCCGCGGAACGGGGGGAAGAGCCCGCGGTGACGGATGCGGGGAGGACGGCATCCCGGATCGTCGCCGGGCGTCTTCGAGCCGGAGGCCGCCGTGCTAAACTGACTCTTTGTCTGCGCGCACTCCAGCACGCAGTTCGTACCCACCTGAGGATCCAGGTCTGAAAAGGCCCGCTTCTTCCTGGGTGCAGACAAGGGATCTTGGGTGGAACCGTCCGGTTCCACGGTATTCAGGAGGAGTAAACCATGGCAGCAGTGTGCCAGGTGACCGGAGCAGTTCCCGGCTTCGGTCACAGCATTTCGCACTCGCACCGCCGGACGAAGCGCCGCTTCGACCCGAACGTGCAGAAGAAGACCTATTTCGTTCCGTCGCTGGGCCGCAACATCCGGCTCAACGTCTCGGCCAAGGGCATCAAGGTCATCGACGCCCGGGGCATCGAGGCCGTCGTCCGTGACATGCAGGCAAGGGGTGTCAAGCTCTAATGGCCAAGAAGGCTCAGGACGTCCGTCCGATCATCAAGCTGCGTTCGACCGCGGGCACGGGGTACACCTACGTGACGCGCAAGAACCGCCGCAACAACCCCGACCGCATCGTGCTGAAGAAGTACGACCCGGTCATCCGCAAGCACGTCGAATTCCGAGAGGAGCGCTGATTCATGGCGAAGAAGAGCAAGATCGCGCGCAACGAGCAGCGCAAAGTGGTCGTCGACCGCTGGGCGACCAAGCGCGCCGAACTGAAGAAGGCCCTCGTCGACCCGACGAGCACCGACGAGCAGCGCGAAGCCGCTCGCGTCGGTCTGCAGAAGCTTCCCAAGAACGCATCGCCCGTCCGCGTGCGTTCGCGCGACGTCATCGACGGCCGTCCCCGCGGAGTCCTCACGAAGTTCGGCATCTCGCGTGTCCGCTTCCGTGACATGGCGCACCGCGGCGAGCTGCCCGGCGTCACGAAGTCCAGCTGGTAAGCACCGCACCACCGCGAAGCCCGCAGATCCTCGGATCTGCGGGCTTTTCGCATCGCATCGGACTCTTGCGTCACATCAGTCACACCAGCCCCAGCAGCACCTGAGACACGCCGACGGATTACGTCAAGGGGGGCCCAAATCCGCGGAATTCCGCGGAACGTGGGTATATTCGGGGGCGGTCGATCCGACCAGCCGGGGGCGATGTGCCTTCCGGTCCGAGCAATGAAAGGCGACGAATGAGTCGCCTTGGAGGACAACCACATGGCTGACAAGTCCATCACCAAGACCGAACTCGTTGCGAGCATCGCGAGCGCCACCGGCCAGAGCCAGTCCGCCGTCTCGGGCGTTCTCGACTCCCTCTTCTCCACCGTGTCCGACGCGGTCGCCAAGGGCAGCAAGGTGTCCATCCCCGGTTGGATCTCGTTCGAGCGCGTCGAGACCTCGGCCCGTACCGGGCGCAACCCCCAGACCGGTGCCGAGATCAAGATCCCGGCCGGCCAGCGCGTCAAGGTCACCGCGGGCTCGAAGCTCAAGGCAGCCGTCAAGTAGCAGATCTTCAGAAGGGGGATGCCGCGACTGCGGCGTCCCCCTTCTGCATGCCCGCCTAGGCTTGAGCGGTGAACTCCCGCGCGCTGCGGGCCGCCGGCCCGGTGATCCTGGTGGCCGTCGCGCTCGCGACGCTCATCTGGGGACTCATCGTCGGAGGGGGAGCGGCACCGTTCGCCATCGGCGACCCGGGCCCCGTCGTGCGCTGGGCCCTGCCGACGGCGACGCTCATGGTCAACCTCACGGCGGCCGGAATGGTGGGGGCGCTCGTCGCGGCGCTGTTCACGCTCACGGCCGGCGAGCGCGAGTTCGACGCCGCGCTGGACATGGCCTCGATCTGCGCGGCGCTGTTCACCGTCGCCGCCGCGGCGACCGGCTTCTTCACGTTCGTCAACACCTTCAACGCCGCCGTCGGTCTGGGGCCGGAGTTCGGGTCCCAGCTCGGCCGCTACCTCGTCGAGACCGAGGGCGGCCGCACGTGGCTGCTCACCGCGATCGCGGGAGCGACGATCACGATCCTCGCGTTCGCGGTGCGCTCGTGGACGGCGACCCTGTTCGTCGCGATCCTCGCGATCGCCGCTCTCGTGCCGATGGGGACCCAGGGTCACTCGGGCGAAGAGGCGAACCACGATGCGGCCGTCATGGCGCTCGTGCTGCACATCATCGCCGCCGCCGTGTGGCTGGGCGGTCTGCTGCTCATGGTGACGGTCCGACCGCTGCTCGAGCGCCGCGCCCTCGGCACCGCGCTGTCGCGGTACTCCAGCATCGCGCTCGCCGCGTTCGTGGTCGTCGCGATCTCGGGCACGGTGCGAGCGTCGATCGGCGTCGGCGCATGGGAGAACCTAGCCTCCCCGTACGGCGTGATCCTGCTGGTCAAAGTCGGCGCGCTCATCGCCCTGGGCGTTCTGGGCGCGTGGTACCGCCGACGCCTGATCGGGCGGATGACCGAGGATGCCGCATCCCGCCGCTTCTGGGGTCTGGTGGCGCTCGAGCTGGCCTTCATGGGAGTCGCGAGCGGTGCGGCTGCCGCGCTGGCCCGCACGGCCCCGCCCACGACCTCGAACCTGCCCGAAGTGCGCACGCCCGCGGAGTACCTGACCGGAGCCGCGCTGCCGCCCGAACTGACTCTCGAGCGCTGGTTCACCTCGTACAACCTCGACCTGCTCTGGGCGTTCGCCGCCGGGTTCGGAATCTTCCTGTACCTCGCCGGCGTCCTGCGGCTGCGTCGCCGGGGCGACGCCTGGCCGCTGTACCGCACCGTGCTGTGGGTCGCCGGACTCGTGCTGCTCTTCTGGGTGACGTGCGGGCCCGTCAACGCGTACCAGGACTTCCTGTTCAGCATCCACATGATGGGGCACATGCTCCTGACGATGGCGATTCCGCTCCTGCTGGTGGCCGGAGCGCCGGTGACGCTCGCGGCGCGCGCGATCCACAAGCGCACGGACGGCACCCGGGGCGGGCGGGAGTGGATCCTCTGGGCCGTGCACTCGCCGGTCTCGCGCGTGCTGACCAACCCGTTCGTCGCCGCGGGGCTTTTCGTCGGATCGCTCTGGGTGTTCTACTTCACCGACCTGTTCCGCTGGTCGCTGTACGACCACCTCGGGCACGAGTGGATGACGGCCCACTTCCTGATCACCGGCTACCTGTTCGTGCTCACCCTCATCGGCATCGATCCCGTTCCCTACCGCCTGCCGTACGCCGGGAGGCTGGTGCTGCTGATCGCCGTGATGGCGATCCACGCCTTCTTCGGCATCGCGATCATGAGCCAGTCCGGCCTCATGGTCGCGGAGTGGTTCGGTGCGATGGGCCGCACGTGGGGTCCCACCCCCCTCGAAGACCAGTACATCGGCGGCGGGGTGGCGTGGTCGATCGGCGAGCTTCCGACCCTGATCCTCGCCATCACCGTGGCGATCCAGTGGTCCCGTAGCGATGACCGCGCCCAGAAGCGGGCCGACCGCCACGCAGACCGTACGGGTGACGCCGAACTCGAGGCGTACAACGCCCAGCTGGCGGAGCTCGCAGCCCGCGACGCCCGCGGTTGACCCCGAGCGGCCGGGGTTAGCGCTGGTCCGAGCCGCTGACCGTGATCGAGGCGGAGCCGTCGGGCAGCACCGCGATCGAGCCGCTCATGATGAAGGGCACATCCTCGGAGACCTGGCGGACCGAACCGTCGAAGAGGGAGCGGATCTCGACCTCGATGTGCGCGACCGCTTCGGTCGCGGGGATGCCCCAGCCCGCGCCGTCGGGGACCACGGAGATCTTGGGCTGCGAGACGATCGCCCACGTCGGCGGGGAGACGATGCGATCCTGAACGACGAAGCCGAACGGACAGGCCGTCGGCTGCAGCACCTCCTGCGTCGCGCACGAGGTGAGGAACTGCTCGACCCGCTCCTGCACGACCTTCACGAACGCCGGCGTCGCGAACGCCTGCAGGTCGACCGGGACGTTCGCCAAGGGGCTGTCGGAGAGCACGGCGACACCGCGCGTCGCCGAGACCTTGGTGTCGACCGAGACGGAGTAGATGCCCGGTGAGAACACCAGCAGGGCCACCGGCGCGAGGGGATCGGCATCCACGCCATCGGGGGAGACCTGCCGCTTGTCGAGCTCGAAGCCGTTGACCTCGAAGATCATGGATCCCTTGACCGAGACATCCATCAGGGCGAGCGGACTGCGCACGAACCGCCACGTCGGGGCGACGCCGAGCCATCCGTCGCGCTGCACTTCGAAGGTCGTCGAGCCGGGGAAGGCGCCCGCGTGATACGTCGCCGTGATCCGGATGGTCCCGTCTTCGGCGATCTGCTCGGGACCCACCTCGATGTCGGTCAGCGTCGCCAATGCTGCCCGCCGCAGCAGGGCGTCGGAGGCGGAGGCGGGCAGTCCCGCCGCTTCGAGTTCCGCCGAGTCCACGGCGACGCCCGAGACGGCCAGTGCATCGGCGGCGCGGCCCTGTGCGAGCAGCCCGAGATAGCGCTCGACGAACGCGGCCGGACTGTAGAACTCCCGGTAGAGCGCCGCCGCGCCGGTGCCGATCGCGGCGAGCAGCAGCACGCCGATCACGGCGAGCAGGGTCATCTCCCGTGCCAGCCGAGGACGACGCGGGGATGCCGGAGGCTCGGGCTCCTGCCCGGCGGCGGCGCGGTCGGCCGTCGCTGCGTCCTTCGTCCCCGCATCCACGCTCTCAGTCTAGGAAGTCGGAACTGGGAGATCCCGGATGCCGTCATCGGACGCCACGCGCGTGTGGAGAGCCGCCGACCGCCACGGCCCGCGCTGGTTACCATGAACCGGTGAACACACCTCCGCTCTCCGCCGAGCAGGAGGCGCTGTTCCGACTGATCGAGGACACCCGCGAGCACGTCTTCGTCACGGGTCGGGCAGGAACGGGCAAGTCCACGCTCCTGCAGCACCTGGCGTGGAACACCGCGAAGCAGATCGCGGTGTGCGCGCCGACGGGCGTGGCGGCGCTGAACGTCGAGGGGCAGACGATCCACTCGCTGTTCCGGCTGCCGATCGGGCTCATCGCCGGCAGCCAGATCGACCAGACCGACGCGACCCGCAAGATCCTGAACGCGATCGACACGCTCGTGATCGACGAGATCTCGATGGTCAACGCCGACCTGATGGACGCGATCGACCGGTCGCTGCGCCAGGCGCGGGGGCGGCGGGCCGAGCCGTTCGGCGGCGTGCAGATCGTGATGTTCGGCGACCCGTACCAGCTGGCCCCGGTTCCCCCGCGCGGTGACGAAGCCCGCTACATCGGCGATCACTACCGCTCGTTCTGGTTCTTCGACGCGAAGGTCTGGGTCGGCAGCGTCGACGGTGACGGGATCATGGACATCGGCGCGTACGGCGCGGACCTGCACATCCGCGAGCTCATCGACATCCACCGCCAGGCCGATCCCGCATTCAAGGCGATGCTCAACGCCGTCCGGTACGGTCGCGTCACCGCCGACATCGCGCAGATCCTCAACGACACGGGGGCGCGGACGCCCCCCGATCCGGCGGACGGCGAGCACCCGATCATCACGCTGGCGACCCGCAACGACATCGTCAACAGCATCAACCGCCGCCACCTGACCGAGCTCGTCGGCCGTGAGCAGACCGCATCCGCGGAGATCAGCGGCGACTTCGGCCGCGGCGAGGCGTCCTACCCGGCCGATGTCGACCTCAAGCTCAAGGTCGGCGCCCAGGTCATGTTCCTGCGCAACGACACCGGCTCGTTCGGCGAGCCGCCGCGCTGGGTGAACGGCACCATCGGCACGGTCGTGCGCATCGCCGGCGGGACCGTGCGGGTCGAGGTCGATGGCGAGCAGTTCGATGTGGAGCCGGCCGTGTGGGAGAGGTTCCGCTACGCGTACGATCCCGGTTCCAAGTCACTCACGCGCGAGATCGTCGCGGAGTTCACGCAGTTCCCGCTGCGGCTGGCGTGGGCCGTCACGATCCACAAGAGTCAGGGGAAGACGTACGACCGGGCCATCGTCGATCTGGGTTCCGGTGCCTTCGCCCCGGGTCAGACGTATGTCGCCCTGTCGCGTCTCACCTCGCTCGACGGCCTGTACCTCTCCCGGCCGCTCCGCCCCAGCGACATCCGGGTGGATCCGGACGTGCAGCGATTCATGGCCGCGGTTCGAGCCGCGGCATCCTGAGTCATCCCTTACACCACCCGAGCCCATGCCGGGACCACGGCATGCGTGTGTTTGAATTCAATGCAGGCATCGGGGGGTGAAGAATGCGGGCTGGACCAACACGACGGCGTGTCGCGCTCGCGCTCGCCTCGATCACCGCGTTCTCGCTGGCACTGGCCGGATGCGCGGCCGATGAGACGGTGAAGATCGACGTCCCCACGCAGGTGGATGCCGCCTTCCCGGAGGCGACGGCGACGCAACTGCAGGATGCCGTCACCCACGCCATGACGGCGGCCGGAGCATCGGGGGCCATCGTCGGGGTCTGGGCTCCCTGGAGCGGAACGCTCGTCACGGGCATGGGTGTCGAGTCGCCCGGCGGCGACGAGCCGGTGACCGATGACATGGAGTTCCGCGTCGCGCAGGTCAGCCGCGCGATGACGTGCGACCTGCTCTACAAGGTCGCCGACGAGGGCATGGTCCGCGTGAACGACCCGGTGACCACGTGGGTCTCGGGCTTCCCGGACCTCGCCGACGTCACGCTCGCCGAGCTGTGCGACAGCACCTCGGGCATCGGCTCGTACAGCACGCAGCTCTCGGGTCTGTTCCTGTCCAATCCCACGCGCGTCTGGAACCCCCGCGAGCTCGCCAGCTACGGCCTCGGCCAGCCACGGCAGGGCGAGCCGGGCGCGGCTTATCGCGATTCCGATGCCGGGTACGTGCTGCTGGGGGTCGCCCTGGAGCGTGCCACCGGCCGCAGTGCCGCCGAGCTGCTGCAGGACTACGTCGTCGATCCGCTCGACCTGACCGCGACGTCGCTGCCGACCGATGCCGCGGCGGAGCCGTCGACGACCGAGCCCGTGCTCACGGGACACCATTCGCTGCGCGATGCCGCCGGAGCGATGAACTGCGCCGAGCCGCTGGATCTGACCTCGCTGTCGGCCAGCAGCGGGTACACGGATTCGGGGGTGGTGTCGAACATCCGCGACCTCGGGCGGTACACGCAGGCCCTCGCGGCCGGTGCCCTGGACCCGAAGGGATCCGACCGGTTCAAGAACCCGGTGCAGATGCCGAACGCGCCCTCGTGGTACCTCGTGGGCGGCGGCACGGTGCGTCCCGGGTCGCTCATCGGCCAGTTCGGTGCGGTGCCCGGGTATGCGACCGCGGCGTTCTCCGATCGCGCATCCGGCCTGACGGTCGCGGTCGTGCTCAACAACTCCGGGGGCGGCCCGTACTTCGCCGAGCAGCTCGCGCTCGAACTGGCTGCCATCGCCTCCAAGGCCCCCGCCGGTGCGGGCGAGACCACTCCCGAGGCGGGCCTGCCCTGGACCGCGCAGCAGTACCACGACCTCATCACCGCTTCCACGATCTGCGCCGCCCCGCCCGCGTGATGCGGCGGCCGTGAGGGTGTCCGCCGTGACCGCGCGCCACCTGGCCACGCGAAGCTGACCCGACGTGGCACCCACGCGGGCGGGCACCACGCCCGCGATCCTGCTCGTCGTCGTCGGGCTCGCCTGCCAGGAGGTCGGCGCGGCACTCGCGGTTCTGCTGTTCCCGCAGGTCGGGCCGCTCGGCATGGTGATGCTGCGGCTCCTCTTCTCGGCGGTGCTGCTGATGCTGATCGCCCGCCCGGTGCTGCGCGGTCACTCGCGGGACGCGTGGGGCGCTGTCGCCGGTTTCGGTCTGGTGCTGGCGACCATGAACGGCCTGTTCTACCTGGCGCTCGAACGCCTGCCGCTCGGCGTGACCGTCACGATCGAGGTCCTCGGTCCTCTCGTGCTCTCGATCGTCGCGAGCAGACGCGTTTCCGCGTGGCTCTGGGCCCTGCTCGCGCTGGCCGGAGTGGTGGCTCTCGCGGGCGGCGGCTGGGACAGTCTGGACCCGATCGGCGTGCTGTTCGCACTGGGTGCCGCCGCGAGCTGGGCGTTCTACATCCTCGCCTCCGCCCGGGTCGGTCGCGAGTTCCCCGGACTCGACGGGCTCGCGCTGGCGATGACCGTCGGTGCGCTCATCGCGCTGCCCTTCGGCATCCTCTCGGCCGGATCCGCACTGCTCAGGCCGGAACTGCTCGCCCTCGGCGCGGCGGTCGCGGTGCTGTCCTCGACGATCCCCTACGCGCTCGAGCTGGTCGCGCTGCGCAGGCTGCCCGCCGCCGCCTTCGCGATCCTGATGAGCCTCTCGCCGGCCACCGCCGCCCTGGCCGGATGGCTCCTGCTCGGACAGGACCTCGTCTGGCTCGAGGTGGTGGGGATCGCCCTGGTGATCACCGCCAGCATCGGGGCCGTACGGGCATCGAACAAGGCGGCCCGGTCGGCGCCGCTCGCCTGAAGCTCTTTCTCAGGCCGCCGGGCCCGCGGGCAGCGCCAGATACTGGTGCACGAAGGCGATCGCCATGCCGCCCTCGCCCACGCCGGCGGCCACGCGCTTGACCGAGCCGGAGCGCACGTCGCCGGCGGCGAAGATGCCGGGAGCGGTGGTCTCGAGCGCGAACGGCTCGCGGGGGCGGTTCCATGCTCCGCTGGCCGCCGCCTGCGGGCCGGTCAGCACGAAACCGTTCGCGTCGCGCGCCACGTCGTCCGGAAGCCAGGAGGTCTCGGCATCCGCCCCGATCATCACGAACAGGACTTCGGACTGACGAGTGGTCACCGCCCCGGTGCGCCGGTCGACCACGTCGATGGCTTCGAGCTTCTCGGCGCCGTGCAGTGCCACCACCTCCGAGCGGGTCTCGATCGTCACGTTCGGGTTCGTCGCGAGCTGGTCGATGAGGTACTGCGACATGCTCGCGGCCAGCGACTCACCGCGCACGATGAGGGTCACCGACCTCGAGCGGCGCGAGAAGAAGATCGCAGCCTGCCCGGCGGAGTTGCCCGCACCGATGATGAAGACGTCCTTGCCATGGGCGATCCCCGAATCGCTTCGCGCCGCACCGTAGTAGACGCCGCTGCCGATGAAACGGGCGATGTCGGGGATCGCGACGTGCCGCCACTCCACCCCCGAGGTGAGCAGCACGACCTTCGTCTGCAGCACCGTGCCGCCGTCCAGAGTGACGGTGCGCGCCTGCGGATCGACGCCTTCGATCGCACGGGTGACGATGATCTCCGCGCCCAGCCGGGTGGCCTGGCGCATCGCCTTGGCCGCGAGTTCATCGCCGGAGACGCCGAACGGGAATCCGGTGTAGTTCTCGATGCGCGTGGAGGTGCCGGCCTGACCGCCGGGGGCGAACCGCTCCACGACAAGCGTGCGAAGCCCTTCGGCGGCGCCGTTGACGGCGGCGGTCAGACCCGTCGGGCCGCCGCCGATGATGATGACGTCGTAGTCGTCGCGCTTCGGCGTGACCTGCAGGCGGGCTGCGTACGCGATCTCGCGCACCGTCGGCTGGACGAGGACCGTGCCGTCGGCGAGGACGACCACCGGCAGCGCGTCGTGGTGCTCCCGGTGTGCGGCATGCGCGGCATCCGTCGTGTCGATCGTGTCGAAGGCGACCCGATTGCGATTCAGGAACGTGGTGAGCTGGTGAACGGCCGGATCCACCGAGGGTCCGACGACGGTCATATCGGGTTTCGACGTCTCGGCGGCGAGTTCCTTCAGACTCTCGATCCGCCGCTGCGCCGAGGCCCCGACCATCGTCGCGACCTGAGGCGCCATCGCCGCCAGTGCGAAGAAGCCCGCGACCTCCATCTTCACCACGCGCGATGCCTCGATCGCGCCGAAACTTGCGGGGAGGTTCGTGCTGAGCATCACCGGCACTTCGCCGTACATCTCGCCGGGGCGGCGCTTGCCGACGCGCCGCTCGATCCCGTTGACGTCCTTGCGCAGCTCCATCACCCCGTCCACGACGAGGAACAGTGCGCGCTCGTCGCCCTCGCGCGCCACGTACTCGCCCGGCATCAGTGAGATGTCCTCGACCGAGCGGGCCACGAATGCCAGCTGATCGTCGGTGAGGTCGGCGAGCAGCGGAATGGCGGTCAACTCGGCGGGGGTGATCACAGCGGGCTCCTGCAGCAAGGGTGTGAGGACGATGGTGGCAGTTCACGGGGCGCGGCGACAAGGCTCCTGTCGGCCGGAGTGGACGTTCGAGCCCCAGCGCGGCCGGGCGCGGGCCTAACCTTGCCTCGAAGCGCCGGCGCGTTCCGTGCCGTCGCGCGGAGAGGAGACGCATCATGTGCCGTTGGCTCGCCTACCGGGGGGAACCGCTGCAGCCCTCCGTCCTCATCCTCGACGCGCAGCACTCGCTCGTCGCGCAGTCCCTCAATTCGCCGCTGGGCGCCGAGACCGTCAACGGCGACGGGTTCGGGTTCGGCTGGTACCCCGCGGATGCCGCAGAGGGCGGCATCCCGGCCACGTTCCACAGCATCGAGCCGGCGTGGCACGACCAGAACCTGCGCGAGATCACGCAGGCGGTGCGCAGTCCGCTGTTCTTCGGTCACGTGCGGGCGGCGGGCGGCCCCCCGATCCAGCAGACGAACTGCCATCCGTTCCGGTACGAGCGGTGGCTGTTCATGCACAACGGGTTCCTCGGCGACTTCGCCGAGGTCAAGCGCGACCTCACCTTCGCGATCGACCCGGCGCTCTACCCCCATGTGCGAGGGACCACCGACTCGGAGGTGCTGTTCCATCTCGCCCTGACCTTCGGGCTGCGCGAAGACCCGATCTCGGCGATGACCGAAACCGTGAAGCTGGTCGAGTCCACGGGACGCGCGCACGACGTGAGGTTCCCGATGCAGGGGACGATCGCCGTGTCGGACGGCGCGACCCTGTGGGCGTTCCGCTATTCGACCCAGGGTCGATCGCGCACGCTGTTCCACTCGGTCGATGTCCCCACGATCCGAAAGCTGTACCCGGATGCCGCGCGCCTGGCTCTCTTCGGCGACGATGCGCAGGTGGTGGTCTCGGAGCCGCTGAACGACCTGCCGGGCACGTTCGTGGAGGTTCCCGAGTCGACCGTGGCCGTCCTGGACCCGGACGGCTACCGGCACGAGCCCTTCATGGTGACCTGAGGGGGAAGCCCGGTCAGTTGCAGGGCTGGACGGCCTCATCGGCGGCTGTCAGCTGCTCGACGACCCCGACGGCAGACGACCAGTACTCCTCGTAGTGGAGCGGGTCGTCGTTGACCTGAGTGCGGTGGGCGACGAGCGTGGGGGCGAGCGCGTCGCGCTCGGGCTGCGGCACGCGATCGGTCATCGCCCGGTAGAACAGCGTCGCGGAGGCGCCGGGATCAAGCCGCTCCTCGCGGCTTCCCCACTCGTCCTGCTGCTGGAACAGCCCGATCGAGGTCGTGGGCGAACCATCGGGGTTGCGCACGCCGTCGGTCTCCCAGTCGCCGTAGGGGAGGCTGCGCAGGTCCGACTCGCCCATGGCGGTCATCACGGCGATGGTCTGGTCGCGCGCCGAGAGGTCCAGGCCCGCCCCCGTGTCGATGATCGTCGCCGCGTTGCACAGCTGTTCGGCGTCGTACTGTTCTGCAGCGCCCGATGCGGCACCGGCCCTGAGCGCCCCGACCACGAGGACGGCCACCAGCGCCAGGACCGCGACGCCGATCGTCACGATCCACCCGAGGCCTGCCCGACGAGTCATGCGGCCATCGTGGCACCCGACTCTGGGAGGGCAATGGGGGCTGCCGCCCTGCGCGATGCCGAACTGCGTGATGCCGACCTGCGCGATGCCTAACTGCGTGATGCCACCCGGGCTATGCCGAATTCAGGCTGGGAGCGGCTGAGCCGGGCCGCCGATCCCGGCAATCCGCGGAACATGCTTGTGCGCCGCGGCGCTCAGCCTGAATTCGGCATCAAGGGATGCGCAGACGGCTCGGACGGCATCACCACGAATGCCCAGCCGCACCGACTTCGTCGGCATGGCTGGGCATTGGAGGGGATGACGGGAATCGTCCCTCCGCCCTCTCCGCTCGCCGACTGCGTCGGCGGGCGGAGCCTCGGGGCGGTGGGGCCCGCCCGCGAGCGTGATCGGTTCGGACGGCATCACGACGAATGCCCAGCCGCACCGACTTCGTCGGCACTGCTGGGCATTGGAGGGGATGACGGGAATCGAACCCGCGCTATCAGCTTGGGAAGCTGAAGTTCTGCCATTGAACTACATCCCCGGACACGCCTGCCCAGCATAACAAGATCCCCAGTCCCGACCGATCCCTCGGTCCGCCCTCGGCTCTACACTGGCCGGGTGAGCGGACCGCAGCCGGGCAGCACCGCGAACACCGGTGGGCGCCGCATCCCGATCCCCCTGCCCAGCACGGATCAGGGCGCGGCCCGCGTGACGACCTTCGAGCTGTTCTTCGACCTCGTCTACGTGTTCGCCTTCACGCAGGTGTCTCGTCTGATGGCGGAGGGCCACAGCGCGACCGGCATCCTGCAGGCCCTCATCGTGCTCTCGCTCATGTGGTGGACCTGGGTCGGCTACAGCTGGATCTCGAACCAGGCCTCGGCCGATCAGCCGTTCCTTCGCACCGTGATGACGTTCGCGATGATCGCGGTCTTCATCGCCGCGCTGACGATCCCCGAGGCGTACGAAGACCTCGACGGCGGGTGGAACGGGCCGCTCGTGTTCGCCGGCGCCTACGCGGCGGTGCGGGTGATCCACATCGGCCTGTACCTGGTCGTGGCCCGCGGCGACCCCGCGATGCGGCGCCAACTGGTGATCTTCATGGCGGCGATGGTGCCGGCGGTCAGCCTCATCTTCGTCGGCGCGGCCATCGGCGGCGACGCTCAGATGTGGATCTGGCTGATCGCCATGGCGTACGAACTCGTGGCCACTCGCGTGGGGTCCGTCATCGGCCAGGGCTGGCGACTGCCCTCGAGTGAACACTGGGCGGAGCGCCACGGTCTGATCGTCATCCTCGCGCTGGGCGAATCCATCGTCGCGATCGGCGTCGGCGTCGCCCGCGAGCCGATCGACCTGCAGATCATGCTCGGCTCGGCGGCATCCGTGGTCATCTCGGTGCTGCTGTGGTGGTCGTACTTCGCCCGCCTGGCCGCATACGGCGAGCACGCGCTCTCGCGGCGCGACGGCCAGGCGCGGGCGATCCTCGGCGCCGACGCCTACTCGTACGCCCACTTCGTGATCATCGCGGGCATCATCGTCGCAGCCCTCGGCATCGAAGACGCCATGAAGCACATCGACGACGTCGAGCCCTTCGGCTGGTTCGGCGCGATCGCGCTGGGCGCCGGCATCGCCATGTTCGCGTCGGGCACCCTGGTGTTCGCCCTGCTGGTGGGGCTCCGCCGCCCGATCATGCGCGCGGTCGAGGCCGTGCTGCTGATCGCGGCGATCCCGCTCCTGGCCGCCGTGCCGCCGCTCGCGGCCCTCGTGATCGCCGTGAGCCTCACCGGCATCGTGGCCATCATCGAGAGCAGACTCCACCATCGAGCGGATGCCGCACACGGCGGCCACGAGCCGGAATCGGCGGAGTCCGCCCCCTAGGCTGGTCGCGTGCTGCTCTCCGACCGCGACATCAAAGCCGAACTCGACGCACGCCGCATCGGCCTCGAGCCGTGGGACCCCGAGATGGTGCAGCCCTCGAGCGTCGACGTGCGACTGGACCGGTACTTCCGGCTGTTCGACAACCACAAGTACCCGTTCATCGACCCTGCGCTCGACCAGCCCGAGCTGACGCACCTGATCGAGACAGCTCCGGAGGAGCCGTTCATCCTGCATCCCGGCGAATTCGTGCTGGGCAGCACGTTCGAGCTCATCACTCTGCCCGATGACATCGCCGCTCGCCTGGAGGGCAAGTCCTCGCTCGGCCGCCTAGGGCTGCTCACCCACTCCACAGCAGGCTTCATCGATCCGGGCTTCTCGGGACACGTGACCCTCGAACTCTCCAACGTCGCGACGCTGCCCATCAAGCTGTGGCCCGGCATGAAGATCGGTCAGCTCTGCTTCTTCCGGCTGTCCTCGCCGACCGAGAACCCCTACGGCTCCGGCCCGTACGGCAACCGCTATCAGGGTCAGCGCGGACCCACGGCGTCGCGGTCGTTCCAGAACTTCCACCGCACCGACGTCGGGACCACGGATGCCGGGGCGGGCGGCCGCTGAGATGGCCGATGACCCGGCCGCGGCGATCACCGGCGCCAAGTACGTGCTGCTGACGACGTTCAAGCGGGACGGCTCGGCGGTGCCGACGCCGGTGTGGGCGGCGGAGGACGGCGGTGCGCTGCTGATCTGGACGCCGCGGGAGAGCGGCAAGGTCAAGCGCATCCGGCGCTCGGGCCGGGTGACGGTGGCGCCGTGCACCATGCGCGGGAAGCCCACCGGAGCTGCGGTCGAGGCGACCGCCGCACTGCTGGATGCCGCCGGAACGGCGCGGGTTCAGCAGGAGATCGGTCGCAAGTACGGCTGGCTCGGGCGCGTCCTGGTGAACCGCGCGGCACGGCGCGGGGGAGTGCATGCGTCCATCGGCATACGCGTCGACCTCCCCAGGACGGTCTAGGGACCGACCACCAGCGCGAGCGACGTGTCACCGCACGCGATGACCTCGGCTCCGCCGGGCAGCCGCCCGCTCATCGCGGAGGGCACCGGCCCACGCAGGGGGGCGAGGGCCGCGTCGAGGCCTTCCAGGCGCAGCATCGACCCGGGCTCGCGCCGGGGATCAGTGGCCGTGACCACGCGCCCGGACGCGTTCACGATCGCGATCGGCACGCCCGCCGCGCGTAGCAGCGGCAGCAGCTCGCGCTCGAGCCGGTCGACCAGGACGTCCATGCCGACCACGCCCAGCAGTGTGCCGCCGACCGAGACCGGCGTCGTGATCGTCACCGTGTAGTCGTCCGTGCACACGTAGTCCACGTACGGGCCGGTGAGGTGCCGCGTGCCGGTGCGCGCCGGAAAACGCCACCACTCCAGCGTCGTGTAGTCGCGGAACTGCTCATTGGACGGATCGTCGATCGTGGCCAGGCGACGGATGCCGGCATCCCCGCCGAGCCACCACGCCAGGTGCCAGTGCGCGTCCGAGAGCAGCCCCGGCGCGGCGACGAACCCGCTGCCGGTGATGAGGCCGTCCGCGGCGAGCGCGGAGACGGCGCCGGCCTCGACGACCGGGTCCAGGCTGGCTGCGGTCGGCCCCGCGTCGGCTTCGAGATGAGCCTGAAGGCCGTCACGCCAGTCGTCGATCGTCGCGAACAGGCCGTCGAAGGTCGTCGCGACCCGTTCGGCGACCTGATCTGCGGAAAGCGTCGTGGTGGTGGTCATGGCACTCCTTGCCCGGCGAGGTGGGCGGACGCCTCGAGCCGCACCTTCTCGTCGACGAGCCAGTCCAGGGCCGCCGTCGCCTGCGCGATGACGGCGGCGCGCGCCGTGACGGGATCCACGGCGCGGATGGCGTCGATGACCCGGGTGCGGGAGGCGGCGCTGAGGTCACGGTACTCCTGTTCGCGCAGGCACAGCCAGAGCAGCGGGCCGGCCTCGCTCTGCAGGCGCACTTCTTCGCGCACGAGCCGCGGCGACTGGCTGATGGCGGCGACCTCGAGCCAGAAGCGGCTGAGCGCGCGGCGCGCGCCGCCGGCGGTGGACAGGTCGGCGCCGTCGTGGATCGCGACCAGGGTCTCGAGGTCGTCGTTGCTCGCGCGGTCGGCCGCGACCTCGGCCGCCGTGCCGGAGATCGCCGAGACGTGCAGCGCCAGATCGCGCAGCTCGATGCGGGAGTGACCGCGGATGCGCGCCTCCAGCAGCCGAGCCGCGGCATCCCGGTCGTATGTCACGAAACTGCCGCCGTCCCGTCCGCGGCGGGTGCGCACGAGGCCGCGGTCGCGCATGCCCTCGAGCGCTTCGCGCGCGGTGACGAGCGCGACGCCGAGGCTGCGCGAGAGTTCGGACTCACTGGGGAGGCGCTCGCCGTCGCGCAGCACCCCGCTGACGATCGCATCGGTCAGGCGCTGCTCGACGAGCTCGGCCCGGCCGGTTCCGTCCAGGGGGGCGAAGACGACGGATCTGGCGGCGTCCTGATGGCCCGTCGCGTTCGGCATGAGTGCGGCGCTCCCTCGCGTCTCCCGTGGCCCGTCGATCCGTGACACGACCGTAACACGTAGACCCACTGTTAGACATATGGTTCCATATGATTTAGTAGCACCGACATCGAAGGGGACGTCATGACGGATGACGCGAAGGCCGGGCCACCGGCGATCCGGCTGACCGGGCTCACCAAGGAGTTCGGTGCGGTCACCGCCGTCGATCACGTCGATCTCGAGATCGCCCCCGGCGAATTCTTCTCGATGCTCGGCCCGTCGGGCTCGGGCAAGACCACGGTGCTGCGGCTGATCGCCGGATTCGAGCGGCCCTCGGGCGGCACCGTCGAGCTCTTCGGGCAGGATGTCACTGCCAAGGCGCCGTTCGACCGCGACGTGAACACCGTCTTCCAGGATTACGCGCTCTTCCCGCACATGAGCGTGCTCGACAACGTCGCGTACGGCCTGCGGGTGCGCGGCGTGGGTCGCAGGGAGCGCCGCGAGCGGGCAGCCCAGGCGCTCGCCGGAGTGCGGCTGGAGAACATGGCCGACCGCAAGCCCTCGCAGCTCTCCGGCGGGCAGCGCCAGCGCGTCGCGCTCGCGCGGGCCACCGTCGTGCAGCCGAAAGTGCTGCTGCTGGACGAGCCGCTGGGCGCCCTCGACCTCAAGCTGCGCGAGCAGATGCAGGTCGAGCTCAAGCAGATCCAGCGCGACCTGGGGATCACGTTCATCTTCGTCACGCATGACCAGGAGGAGGCGCTGACCCTCTCCGACCGGATCGCCGTGTTCAACGCCGGGCGCATCGAGCAGCTGGGAACCCCGCGCGAGCTCTACGAGCAGCCGGCATCCCGGTTCGTGGCCGACTTCGTCGGAACCTCCAACCTCTTCGACCCGGACCGATCGAGTTCGCTCATCGGCCGATCGGGCGAGCACACGATCAGACCGGAGAAGCTCACGCTCTCGGTCGAGCCGGGGTCGGGGGAAGGCGTGCGATCGGCACCGGGCACGGTGGTCGAGTCGATCTACGTCGGCAGCGCCATCCGGCACGTCGTCGATCTGGATGCCGGTGGGCGGGTGACCGTCCTGGAGCGCAACGACCGATCGCGCGCCGCCGACCAGGATCGCGGAGATCGCGTACACGTGAGCTGGCACGACGAGGACGTCGTCGCCCTCATACCCCCGGGAACCTGACCCGGGAAGACGCCGCGGGCGAACGCCCCGGCTCACAGCACCGAGAGGAAGAACAATGAGGCACATCACACGCCGAGCGCGTTCCGCCGCCGTGGCCGCCCTGGCCATCGGCGCGGTCGTCGCGCTCACCGCCTGCGGCACCAGCTCGGGCGGCACCTCCGGAGGCGGCGACGCCGCAGACGAACTGGGCGAGATGGAGGGATCGGTCTCGATCCTCGCCTGGCCCGGCTATGTCGAGGACGGCAGCAACGACCCGGCGGTCGACTGGGTCTCGGGCTTCGAGGAGGAGACGGGCTGCACGGTCGAATCCAAGACGTACGGCACCTCGGACGAGGCGGTCAGCCTCATGAAGACGGGCGACTACGACGTGGTCGCGGCATCCGGTGACGCCACCCTGCGGCTGATCGCCGGCGGCGACGTCGCGGCGGTGAACACCGACCTGATCCCGAGCTACGCCGGCGTCTACGACTTCCTCAAGGATCAGGCGTGGAACTCCGTCGACGGCGTCTCGTACGGCGTCCCGCACGGCTACGGCGCCAACCTGCTGCTGTACAACACGGAGGTCGTCACCCCCGCGCCCACCTCGTGGGACGTCGTCTTCGACAAGGCGAGCGACTACACCGGCAAGATCACGGCGTACGACTCGCCGATCTACATCGCCGATGCCGCGCTGTACCTCATGACCCACCAGCCCGACCTCGGCATCGAGAACCCGTACGCGCTGGACGAGGAGCAGTTCCAGGCCGCCGTCGACCTGCTCAAGGAGCAGCGACCGCACGTGAGCGAGTACTGGTCTGACTACCTGAAGGAGATCTCGGCCTTCGAGACCACCGACTCGGTCGCCGGCACGACGTGGCAGGTCATCCAGAACGTGCTCGAGGGCGAGGCTGCTCCGACCGCGGTCGTGCTGCCCGAAGAGGGTGCCACCGGATGGTCGGACACCTGGATGATCGCCTCGGCCGCCAAGAGCCCGAACTGCGCGTACGCGTGGCTCGACTGGATCGCCAGCCCCGAGACGAACGCGGCCGCGACGGCCTACTTCGGCGAGGCGCCCTCCAGCCAGGAGGCGTGCGACTACCGCGACGACTGCGAGGCGTACCACGCCGGTGACGAGGAGTATGCGTCGCAGATCTGGTACTGGACGACCCCGATCGCCGACTGCGTCGACGGCCGCACCGACGTCGAGTGCGTCGATTACTCGAAGTGGACCGAAGCCTGGTCCGAGATCAAGGGCTGACCCCGGTCAGCACCCTTCCCGACAACCGGGGGCGGCGGACCCGAACCGCCGCCCTCGGTCACCACCCGGAGCACCCATGAGCGTGAGCACCACGGCCGAGAACCGCGCAGCGCCCGGCCCTCCCGCACCCCGCGTGGAGAGGCCCAAGGACACCGCGCCACGGCGCCTCTCCTCGTTCCTGACCTCGCATCCCCGCACGCGTCTCGCGCTGCTGCTGAGCGCCCCGCTGTTCTGGCTCGGCGTCGTCTACATCGTCGCGCTCGTGCTGCTGCTGGTGACCGCGTTCTGGCAGGTGGACTCGTTCACGGGCGAGATCGTGACCGAGTGGACTCTCGACAACGTCATCACCGTGCTGACCGGAGCGCTGTACCAGACGGTCACGCTGCGCACCGTCGGCGTCGCGCTGATGGTCACGCTCATCGACGTCGCGCTCGCCCTGCCGATCGCCTTCTACATGGCCAAGGTGGCCTCGCCGCGAGCCCAGCGGATCCTGCTCATCGCCGTGCTCATGCCGCTCTGGGCGAGCTACCTGGTCAAGGCGTACGCGTGGCGCTCCGTGCTCTCGCAGGACGGCATCCTGGAGTGGATGCTGGCCCCGCTCGGCCTGCACACTCCCGGCTACGGCCTCACGGCGACCATCATCACGCTCTCGTACCTGTGGCTGCCGTACGTGATCCTGCCGATCTATGCCGGACTCGAACGGGTTCCGGACTCCTTGCTGGAGGCATCCGCGGATCTCGGCGGCAAGACCTGGCGCACCCTGGGCAGCGTCGTCCTGCCGCTGGTGTTCCCCGCGATCATCGCGGGCACCATCTTCAGCTTCTCGCTCTCGCTCGGCGACTACATCACCGTGAACATCGTCGGCGGCGCCAACCAGATGCTCGGCAACCTCGTCTATACGAACGTCGGCGCGGCGAACAACCTGCCGCTCGCGGCCGCCATCGCCCTGATCCCGATCGTGATCATCTTCGGCTACCTCGCGATCGTGCGCCGCACGGGCGCCCTGAACAACCTCTAGGACCGCGCATGCGACTGGGCAGAACCGCACGGATCGTGCTGGCGGCGATCACGGGCCTCATCCTCGTGGCGATCTACGTGCCGCTGATGGTGGTGCTGGTCAACTCGTTCTCGACATCCACCTCGCTCACCTGGCCGCCGCCCGGTTTCACGCTCGAGTGGTGGGCGAAGGCGTTCGAGAGCGCGGGCGCGCGGGATGCGGTGCTCACGAGTGTGCAGGTGGCGATCATCGCCACGCTCATCTCGCTCGTGCTCGGCACGCTCATCTCGATCGCTCTGCAGCGGTTCGAGTTCTTCGGCCGCGACGCGATCAGTCTGCTGATCATCCTGCCGATCGCCCTGCCCGGGATCATCACGGGCATCGCGCTGAACAACTTCTTCCGCACGATCCTGGGGATCCCGCTCTCCATCTGGACCGTGGTGATCGCCCATGCGACCTTCTGCATCGTCACGGTCTTCAACAACGTGATCGCACGACTGCGCCGCACCGGGACGAATCTCGAAGAGGCCTCGTCCGACCTCGGCGCGGGCGTGTGGACCACCTTCCGGCTCGTGACGTTCCCGCAGCTGCGCTCGGCTCTGCTGGCGGGCGGCCTGCTCGCGTTCGCGCTCAGCTTCGATGAGATCATCGTGACGACCTTCACCGCCGGCTCGGGGGTCACGACTCTGCCGATCTTCATCCTGAACAACATGTTCCGGCCTGCGCAGGCGCCGGTGGTCTCGGTGATCGCGGTCGTGCTGGTGATCGTGTCGATCGTGCCGATCTACCTCGCGCAGCGCCTCTCGGGCTCGGAGCAGACCCGTCGCTGAGGTGAGATCAGGTGATTTCACCTGCACAGGACGTGCGGCGCCGGATCGTCCTGCACCGGTGACATCACCTGATTCCGTGGATCGGGTTCGAGGACGAGGTCATCCGGCGGCGGGCGCGACGGTCGTGGACCGCGGCAGCTGACCGGTCTGGGCGAGGATCGCGAACCGGTCGGGCACGCCCCAATGCTCGACGATGCGGCCGTCCCGGACGGTGGCGACGTCGATCACGGTGAAGTGCACCGGCTTGCCGGTCGCCTCTCCGATGAACGGACCGGTGTGGATGCCGGTCACGTCGGCGCGCACCCAGACGGTGTCCCCGTTCTGGGCGATGTCGGCGACGGTGAAGCGCAGCTCCGAGAAGGCGGCGTGAACGTCGACGATCCCGCGCTTGAGCTTCTCGATGGCCGTGGGGCCGGTTCCGGCCAGGCCGAACTGGTGCTCGATCATGTCAGCCGCGCACAGCTCGTCGACGACGGTCGGATCACCCGCCTCGAAGCCCTCGTGCAGCATGCGTGCGATGACCGCCGCGGCGGTCGTCGGCTCTGTGAGTTCCATGGATTCCATCCCTTCTGCATTGGCGATGCATTCAATGCAGTGGGACTGCATTGGATGCAGTCACTAGTGTGTACTTCGTGAGCGACACCGTCAAGACCCCGCGATCGTCGTACCGGCAGGAGCAGGCGGACGCGACCCGGCTGCGGATCGCGGATGCCGCCCAGCGCCTGTTCGCGAGGGACGGGTACGGCGCGACCAGCATGGAGGCGATCGCCCGGGAAGCCGGGGTCGGAACGCGTACGGTCTACCTCGCCTTCGGCGCGAAGCGCGAGATCCTCTCCGTCATCTGCGAGCGCTGGCTCGAGCGGGCGGGCGCCCGCGAGCGTGCACGGGCCGTGCGGGACGCAGCCGAGCCGGTCGCGCGACTGCGCGCGGCGGCCGGGTGGCTCGCCGCGCTGTACTCGGCGGATTTCGATGTGGTGCGCGTGCTGGATGCCGCGACGGACGAGGACGAGGAGACGCGCAACGTGCTGGCCGCCAAGCTGCGCGGTCGCAACCGCGTGATGGATGAGCTCATCGCCTCGGTCGAGGCCCAGCTGGCTGTGCCGCTGAGCGATGCGCAGGCGTTGTTCCGCGCCTACGCCGCGACCGGCGTGTACGGGGCGCTCGTCGTGGACGCCGGCTGGTCGCCCGAGCGATTCGAGATGTGGCTGGCCGACACGCTGGTCGCGCAGCTGCTCTGATCCCATCCCGACGAAGAGACGCCGAAGGGCTGCACGCTCCGGACGGAACGTGCACCCCTTCGACGGGTGGGAGCGGGTCAGCCCGCGTCGACCGAGCGTCCGCGCGAGAAGCCGGCGTCGAAGCCGCGCTCGTAGGCGCGCTGGGCCGAACGGCCCGAGCGCTCGCCGCGGCCGTGGTGGCCGTGGTGGCCGTGCTCGTGCGAGCCGTGCTCGTGGGAGCCGTGCTGGTGCGAGCCGCGACCGTGATGCGGGTGGCAGGCAGCGCCGTGGCGGCCATACCCCTCGCCGTCCTCCTCGGAGCCGTGACCGGCACCGAAGCCCGGACGGAAGCCCGGACCGCCGCGGAACCCGGGGCCGAACCCGGGGCCGAACCCGGGACCGAAGCCGCGGCGGAAGCCCCGGCGCGGCATCCGCTGTCCCTCTTCCCAGCCCAGTTCGCGGGCGATCGCCTCGAGCGAGGCCATGGTGGTGGCGTAGTCCTCGGGGGAGACCGCCGCGGCGACGCGGGAACGGATGCCGTCCACGATCGTTCCGAGCTGCTCCTTGGCAGCACGGCCCTCGTCGGTCAGGCTCCAGGTGCCGTCGCCGTTCTCCACGACCCAGCCGCGTTCGACCAGGCCGCGCAGGCGCTTGCCCTTGCGGATGAAGCGCTCGGCGAAGGCCGGAAGCGCGGTGTCGCCCGAAAGAGCGTTGAGCAGCATCCAGTCGCGACGGTCGATGTCCGCCCCGTCGAAAGCCGCCGCGAACTCGCGGGTGATCAGCGCGTCGACGGTGCGCAGCCAGTAGCCGAGCGGTCGACGGTCTGTGGGCGCGCCATCGGAGGCGGTGCCGGCGGTTCCCTCATCGGAGGGAGGTGTGAAGTCAGAGTCTTCGTTGTTCATCGGAAATCCTTCGGGTAGGGGCAGCCCGCGTGGCGGATGACTCCGTGCGGCTGCCGCAGTTGCATGTAAGAGCACATGTATATGTAGTGTGACATGGATGTGCGGAACATGTCAAGTCGCATGTAAATTCTTTCTATGACCGACCCATCCCCAGACCCCGCCGAGGTGATCGCCGCGGCGCTCGCGCGCATGCGGGGCCGGCGGATGCCCCGGCCGCCGTGGGAGGGCGGCCATGGTCCCGGGCACGCGCATCACCACGGTGACGCGGGCTGGATGCGGGGCGACCCCCGCCAGGGGATGGGCGGATCGCCCTGGATGGCCGGCCCACGTCTCGGCGGACCGGCGCGCCTGCGCCTGCTCGAGGCTCTGGCCGCGGCATCCGGCCCACTGTCAGTGAGCGAGATCGGCGAAGCAGTCGGGGTGGATCAGCCCCGTGCATCGCGGCTCGTGCAGCAGGCGGCCGACATAGGCCTCGTGCGCCGCGAGGCCGACCCCGACGACGCCCGGCGCACGCGGGTGGCGCTCACCGACACGGGCCAGTCGATCGTGCGCGGCTTCCGCGGCGACCGGCGTGCGGCCATCGATTCCGCGCTGGGCGCGTTCACCGACGAGGAGAGAGCGGAACTGGCGCGCCTGCTCACCAAGCTCGCCGACGCCTGGCCGACCTGAGCGGCGCGGCGAGTGCGTTGCTGACAGGGCTGACCTCTCGCGCTCCCGAAACCTGCGAGCGCGGGTGCTTGAGCCGGTGGCGCGTGCAGGTTTCGGGAGCGCGGAGGGCCACCGCGATAGCGCCGACAGGTTTCGGGAGCGCGACCGGCGGCGCCGCACCACGAGGACAGCCTCAGTCGTGCAGGCGCTCCTGCACGGCCTTGACCGGAATGAGCAGCACCAGGCCCAGCACCAGCACCAGCACGATGCCCAGGATGCCGAAGTACGCGGCGCCGCCGATCGTCACGAAGATCGCGAACATCGTGGGTGCGAGGAAGGACACGGCCCGGCCGGTCGTCGCGTAGAGGCCGAACACCTCGCCCTCACGGCCCGGCGGGATGATCCGCGCGAGGAACGTGCGCGAGGCCGACTGCGCCGGCCCCACGAACAGGGTCAGCGCGAGGCCGGCGGTCCAGAACACGATCTGACCGCCGTCGTGCAGGAGGAAGACGAGCAGTCCCGAGACGATCAGGCCGATCAGCGCGACGATGATCACCGGCTTGGCGCCGAGCTTGTCATCGAGGGCGCCCACCGCGATCGTCGAGATCCCGGCGACCACGTTGGCGACGATCGCGAAGATGATCACCTCGCCGGGCGAGAAGCCGAAGACGGATGCCGCCAGCACGCCACCGAAGGTGAACACGCCCGCGAGACCATCGCGGAACACCGCGCTGGCCAGCAGGAACCAGACAGTGTGCCGCGATTCCCGCCACAAGCGCGCGATGTCGCGGCCGAGTCGCGCGTACGACGCGAAGAAGCTGACCTTCTCGCGCTTGGCGCCGGTGCCGCGGTACTCCGGAACCGCGAACAGCACCGGCAGCGCGAACAGCCCGAACCAGATCGCCGAGACGATCATCGCGACACGGATCGGCAGGCCGTCCTCGTCGGGCACGCCGAACAGCCCCTGCACGAAGCCGAAGTAGACGATCAGCAGCAGCACGATGCCGCCGATGTAGCCCATGCCCCACCCGAATCCGCTCACTCGCCCGATCGAGCGCGGAGTGGAGACCTGCGAGAGCATCGCGTTGTAATTGACGCCGGCGAACTCGAAGAAGACGTTGCCCGCCGCGACCAGGAACAGCCCGAGCCAGAGGAATGACGGATCGGGCTGCACGAAGAACATCGCCGCGGTCAGCGCCACGACGACGTACGTGTTGACCGCGAGCCAGAACTTCCGCCGGCCCGAGGTGTCGGAGCGCTGACCGGTCACCGGTGCCAGCAGCGCGATCAGCAGGCCTGCCGCGGCCAGCGCCCAGCCGAGCTGCGCCTCGACGGTTCCCTCGGGACCGAAGCTCGCGCTGGTCAGGTAGACGGTGAACACGAAGGTCGTCACCACCGCGTTGAACGCGGCCGAGCCCCAGTCCCACAGTCCCCACGCCAGCACGATCCGCTTGCGGGTGCTCGCGGGGCCCTCCGAGCCGACCGCGGTCGCGAGCGCGTCGGTGGGCGTGATTCCCGAGAACTGGGGCAGGTCGGGCTTCATGCGGGGAACGGAGGGATCGTCCATGTCGGTCACGCTAGGGCCCTTCGGTGAACGGCGGGTGCGTCGGTGCACGCCGGCGGCGGTGCCGCAGTCGGGGCCAGGCTACAACCCCGGCGGCCGCGCACATCTCGCGGACACCGGATGCCGCGGCATCCGGTGTCATGATGGACGCATGCCCGCTCACGTCGAGCGTGCCGACCTGCCCGGAATCGGGGTGCGGCACGACATCCTCACCGACGAGGGACGCCGTCTCTCGGTCATCAATTTCCGCGACGGCGGTCGCGAGCTCGCCATCGCCGACGAGGACGACCCCGACCGCGCCGGCGAGACGATCGCGCTGACCGACGATGAGGCCACCGCCCTGTCGGAGGTGCTCGGCGGATCGCTGATCCTCACGCAGCTGGCGGGCCTGCGCGACCAGCTCTCGGGCCTGTACATGGAGCAGATCCCCGTGCGTGCGGATTCGCCGTTCGTCGGTCGCCCGCTCGGAGACACCAAGGCGCGCACCCGCACCCGGTGCTCGATCGTGGCGATCGTCCGAGACACCGGGGTGCTGCCCGCGCCGGAGCCGGCCGACCGGCTGAGCAGCGGGGACATGCTCGTGGCCGTCGGCACCCGCGAGGGCCTGGACATGCTCGTCCGCATCATCACGACGGGCTGAGCGCGGTATGGAACACGGAGCGCTCGTCCTCATCGAGATCGGCGCGCTCCTTCTCGGCATCGGCCTGCTCGGACGCCTGGCGGGCAGGCTCGGCATCTCGTCGATCCCGCTGATCCTGCTTCTCGGCCTCGTCTTCGGCGAGGGAGGCCTGATCCCGATCAATGCCGGTGAGGAGTTCATCTCCATCGGCGCCGAGATCGGCATCATCCTGCTGCTGCTCATGCTCGGCCTGGAGTACAGCGCGGGGGAGCTGGTCACCAACCTCAAGGCCTCGAAGCTCGCCGGGCTGCTCGACATGGTGCTCAACGCGCTGCCGGGCGCACTTCTCGCGCTGCTGCTGGGATGGGGACCGATCGCCGCCGTCGCGCTCGGCGGCATCACGTGGGTGTCCTCATCGGGCGTGATCGCCAAGATGCTGCAGGACCTCGGGCGCCTGACGAACCGCGAGACCCCGACGGTGCTGTCGATCCTCGTGATCGAAGATCTCGCGATGGCGTTCTACCTGCCGATCCTCACCGCGCTCCTGGTCGGCATGGATCTGGGGGCCGGCATCCTCACCGTGCTCATCGCACTCGCCTCGGTGCTGGTGATCCTCTACCTGGCGCTGCGGCACGGCGCGGCGGTCTCGCGACTGGTGTGGTCCAAGAGCGCGGAGGTGCTGCTGCTGACCGTGATGGGGCTGACGCTGCTGGTGGCGGGTCTTGCCGCCGAGGTGAAGGTCTCGTCCGCGGTCGGCGCCTTCCTGGTCGGCATCGCGATCTCCGGCCCGGTCGCCGAGCACGCCGCCCGGCTGCTGACACCGCTGCGCGACCTGTTCGCCTCGGTGTTCTTCCTGTTCTTCGGCCTCTCGACCGATCCGGCCGACCTGCTGCCGATGCTCGTGCCGGCGATCCTGCTGGCGGCGGTCACGATGGCCACGAAGGTCGTGACCGGCTACCGCGCGGCCCGCAAGGCCGGCATCGCCGAAGCCGGTCGCTGGCGCGCGGGCTTCGCGCTCACGCCGCGCGGGGAGTTCTCGATCGTCATCGCGGGACTGGCCGTCGCCGCGGGCGTGGATTCGTCCCTGGCGGCGCTGGCGACCTCGTACGTGCTCATCACGATCGTGCTCGGCCCGATCCTCGCCCGGGTGCCCGACACGAAGGCGTTCAAGTCCTGGGCCAAGCGCCGGCAGGCGGCCCGCAAGGCGCGTCAGGCGGCCTGAGTCGCGCTCAGCCGCGCCACTCGTGCGCGAGGATCGCGTAGATGCCGGTGTCGGCCCAGTCGCCCTTGAACCACATGTGCTCACGGAAGTGCGCTTCGTGCCGCATCCCGAGCCTCAGGCAGAGCGCGACGGATGCCGCATTCCGCGGATCCAGCTCGGCGTAGACGCGGTGCAGCCCGAGCTCGCCGAAAGCGAGGTCGAGCAGCAGCGCCGCCGCCTCCCGCGCATACCCCTGACCCTGGAAGCGCGGATCGAGCAGCCAGCCGATCTCGGCGGTCTTGTCCTCGACGCTCGCGATCTTGAAGTACATCGTGCCGATCAGCCGACCGGCCGCGTCGCGGATGGCGGGCTGCACGAAACTGTCCGCCTCGCCGAGGCGCGTGGCCGCGGCATCCCGCTCCAGCACCTCCTGCACCCGCCCGCGCGACCGCGGCTCGTACAGCAGGTAGCGGCAGACGTCGGGGTCGGACTGGATCGCGTACAGGGCGTCGAAGTCGTCCTCACGCAGCAGATCCAGCCGCACGCGGGCGCCCTCGAGGGGTCGGAAGTCCCACGGCATCGGCATGCGCACCATCCTGTCAGGATCGCCCGGCGAGGGTGATTCGACGCCGATGCCCTGGCGAACCACCGCACGTGCCAGTAGACAAGGTCAGAGCGCGGAACGTTCGCCGCGCGGCACGAGAGGTGACCCATGACTCCGGACGCCGAGCCGACGGTGAAATTCAACGGACGCCTCGCGATCCTGCTCGCGATGGCGATGTTCGTCCTCGTCTTCGACACGTCCCTGATGAACGTGTCCATCTCGGCCGTGGTCGCCGACCTGGACACCACCGCCAGCGGCGTGCAGGGCGCGATCGCGCTCGAGGCGCTGGTCTCGGCGGCGTTCATCCTGATCGGCGGCAAGATGGGCGACCTGATCGGCCGCAAGCTCGCCTACGTCCTGGGACTGCTCGGCTACGCCGTCGGCGCCGTCGCGATGACAGTGGCGCAGGACCTGAATACGGTCATCATCTTCTGGGCGGTCATCGGAGGCCTGGGCGCGTCGCTGCTGCTGCCCTCGATGCAGTCGCTCATCCACGGCAACTTCCAGGGTGCGCACCAGAAGCGCGTCTATGCGCTCGTCGGCGCGTCCGCGGCGATCGCGGCGGCCGTCGGCCCGCTCCTGGGCGGGTTCATCACGACGTTCCTGTCGTGGCGCGTGGGCTTCCTGCTCGAAGCGGTGATCATCGCGATCGTGCTGGCGGGCATCAAGCTCGTCAAGGACGTCCGCTTCACGGGCGACCGATCGATCGACCTGGTCGGCTCCGCCCTGTCGGTCATCGGCATGGGCGGCGTGGTCCTGGGAATCCTGGTGTGGCAGGAGGGCGGCGGCTACGTCGCGCTCATCATCGGGCTGGGCGTGGTCGCACTCGGCGGCCTCGTGTTCTGGCTGAACTCTCGCAAGAAGCGCGGCAAGCCCACGCTCATCGATCCCGCGCTGTTCGCTCTGAAGCCGTTCCGCGCCGGAGTGAGCGGGCAGCTGCTGCAGCAGATCACCCTCGGCGGCACGATGATCGTGCTGCCGCTGTACCTGCAGATGGTGCTCGAGTACAACGCGCTGCAGGCCGGCCTGTCCATCGCGCCGCTCTCGCTCAGCATGTTCGCGGTCGCCCTGATCGCCGGGCGCGTCGCCAAGGGCAGGCCCGCGAACCTGGTCCTCTGGGGCTTCGTGCTGACCGTCGTGGGGCTCGTGGTGATCGTGCCTCTCGTGCCCATCGCCGATTCCGGCTGGTACCTCACGATCCCGCTCCTGATCAGCGGCTCGGGGCTCGGCCTGCTCGTCTCGCAGCTGAACAACTACACGCTCTCGCCCATCACCGACGAGCGCGTGAGCGAGGCGGCGGGCGTGAACTCGGCGGCTGGGTCGTTCGGACTGTCGTTCGGGCTGGCCTTCGCCGGCGCGATCATGCTCGCGACCCTCGCCGCAGGGTTCACGGCGCTGGCGGACGCGTCGACGGTGCTGACCGCCGAGCAGCAGCAGCAGGTCTCCACGGTGCTCGAAGACGACGCCGAGCTCATGTCCAACACGGGCCTGGAAGAGCTGCTCACGCAGGAGTCGCCCGAAGTGTCGGCCGAGATGATCCGCATCAACACCGAGGCGCGGCATCTCGCCCTCCAGGTCGCGCTCCTGATCCCCATCCTGTCGGGCGCGGCCGGCATCCTGAACGGCTTCCGCATGCGTCGCCTGCCGGACCCGGTGGCCGCCGGCTCGGGAGAGACTCTCCTCGGCTGAGTCGCACGGACGACGCGAACCGAACTTGAGCCGACTCGTATCAAGTTCATTTGACACGCTCAGCGACCCTCGGTAGGGTTGAGTCATCGCGGCTCAACCTCGGTTGCGCCGCCCGCAGACATCAGGAAACCCCGGGGTCCGGCATCCGTTCGGCCCCTGAACAAGGAGAGAGAAACACATGGCCCGTGCTGTTGGAATCGACCTCGGAACCACGAACTCCGTCGTGAGCGTGCTCGAGGGCGGCGAACCCAAGGTCATCGCGAACGCGGAGGGCTTCCGCACCACCCCGTCGGTGGTCGCCTTCACCAAGGACGGCGAGGTGCTGGTCGGCGAGACCGCCAAGCGCCAGGCCGTCACCAACGTCGACCGCACGATCTCATCGGTCAAGCGCCACATGGGAACCGACTGGTCCTTCGGCGTCGACGGCAAGAAGTGGACGCCGCAGGAGATCTCCGCGCGCATCCTCGGCAAGCTCAAGCGCGACGCCGAAGAGTACCTCGGCGACACCGTGACGGATGCCGTCATCACCGTGCCGGCGTACTTCAACGACGCCGAGCGCCAGGCCACGAAGGAGGCCGGCGAGATCTCCGGCCTGAACGTGCTGCGCATCATCAACGAGCCCACCGCGGCGGCCCTGGCCTACGGCCTGGACAAGGGCAAGGAGGACGAGCTCATCCTCGTCTTCGACCTCGGTGGCGGAACGTTCGACGTCTCGCTGCTCGAGGTGGGCAAGGACGACGACTTCTCGACGATCCAGGTGCGCTCGACCTCCGGCGACAACCGCCTCGGCGGGGACGACTGGGACCAGCGTCTGGTCGATTACTTCATCAAGCAGTTCAAGGACACGACCGGCGTCGACGTCTCCGGCGACAAGATCGCCCTGCAGCGCCTCAAGGAGGCGGCCGAGCAGGCGAAGAAGGAGCTCTCGAGCTCGATGTCGACCAGCGTCAACCTGCCGTACCTGTCGCTGACCGACAGCGGACCGGTGTCGCTGTCCGAGACGATCACCCGTGCGAAGTTCGAGGACCTCACCAAGGACCTGCTCGACCGCACCAAGAAGCCGTTCGAGGACGTCATCCGCGAGGCCGGCATCAAGGTCGGCGACATCGACCACGTCGTGCTCGTGGGTGGGTCCACCCGCATGCCCGCCGTCGCCGAGCTGGTCAAGAAGGAAGCCGGCAAGGAGCCCAACAAGGGCGTCAACCCCGATGAGGTCGTCGCCGTCGGCGCCGCGCTTCAGGCGGGCGTCCTGCGCGGTGAGCGCAAGGACGTGCTGCTGATCGATGTCACCCCGCTGAGCCTCGGCATCGAGACCAAGGGCGGCATCATGACCAAGCTCATCGAGCGCAACACGGCCATCCCGACCAAGCGCAGCGAGACCTTCACGACCGCCGACGACAACCAGCCGTCGGTCGCGATCCAGGTCTTCCAGGGCGAGCGCGACTTCACGCGCGACAACAAGCCGCTGGGCACGTTCGAGCTGACCGGCATCGCGCCGGCCCCGCGCGGCATCCCGCAGGTCGAGGTCACGTTCGACATCGACGCGAACGGCATCGTGCACGTCTCGGCGAAGGACAAGGGCACCGGCAAGGAGCAGTCGATGACGATCACCGGCGGCTCGTCCCTGCCGAAGGACGACATCGAGCGCATGGTGCGCGAGGCGGAGGAGCACGCCGCCGAGGACAAGAAGCGCCGTGAGTCGGCCGAGGTGCGCAACCAGGCCGAGACGCTCTCGTACTCGATCGACAAGCTCATCAAGGAGAACGACGACAAGCTGCCCGAGGCCGTCAAGACCGAGGTGCAGGGCGACGTCGACGCGCTGAAGGCCGCTCTTGCGGGCGAGGACGATGACGCGGTCAAGACCGCGTTCGACAAGCTCAACGCGAGCCAGGGCAAGCTGGGCGAGGCGATCTACGCGTCGAGCCAGGCGTCGCAGTCCGCCTCCGAGCCCGCCCCCGACGGTCCGTCCGACGAGCAGCCGGCATCCGGCTCCGACGAGGATGTCATCGACGCCGAGGTCGTCGACGACGAGGATGAGAAGAAGTAGTCATGACCGATAAGAACTTCGACGAGAACGGCCCTGCTGAAGTGCCTGGCGACGAGGTTCGACCGGATGAGGAGGGGTCGGAGGCACAGGTCTCCGACCCCGACTCGCAGGACGAGCTGACCGTCGACGACATCCTCGGCGCGGAGCAGAACTCGGATGCCGCGGCCGAGGACGCCGTGCTGGCCGACCTCGAGTCGGCCCTGCTGAACGACCTGAAGCGCCTGCAGGCCGAGTACGCGAACTACCGCCGCCGCACGGAGGACCAGCGCGAACGCGAGATCGAGCGCGCACGGGGCGAGGCCGTCAAGGGCCTGCTGCCGGTGCTCGATGACCTCGACCGGGCCACCAAGCACGGCGATCTGGTGGAGGGCACTCCCTTCGCCGCGATCGGCGACAAGGTGCGGGCCGTGGCCGAGAAGCTCGGCGTGGTCTCCTACGGCGCCGCGGGCGAGGTCTTCGATCCGCAGCAGCACGAGGCGATCTTCCAGGCGCCGACCCCCGGCGTGACCGAAGCGACGATCCTCGAGGTCGTCGAGGTCGGCTACCGCCTGGGCTCCGTGGAACTGCGGCCGGCCAAGGTCGTCGTCGCGGTGCCGGCCGACTGACCAGAGGAGACGCATGGCCAGTCAGGACTGGTTCGACCGGGACTTCTACAAAGTCCTCGGAGTCGACAAGGGCATCAGCGATGCCGAGCTGAAGAAGACCTATCGCAAGCTCGCCCGCAAGTACCACCCGGATTCCAACCAGGGCGATGCGAAGGCGGAGGCGACCTTCAAGGAGATCAGCGAGGCGTACTCGGTGCTCTCCGATCCCGAGCAGCGCAAGGAGTACGACCAGATCCGGGCGATGGGCGCCGGCGCACCGCGCTTCACGGCGGGTGACCAGCCCGGCGGGTTCGAGGACGTGTTCAGCATGTTCGGGCAGGGCCGGGGCGGGCGCCAGCAGTCGCCCCAGGACTTCGACGACATCTTCAGCATGTTCAACCAGCAGCAGGGCGGCAGCTTCGGCTCGGGGCGGTTCGGGCAGTCCACGGGCGGCTTCCGCGGCTACGGAGGCCCGCAGCGCGGGGCGGACGTCACCGCGCGCACCACGATCGACTTCATCACCGCGACCCGGGGCGAGACCATCACGCTTCAGGGCGAGGACGGCAAGCCGTTCAAGGTGAAGATCCCGGCGGGTGTCTCGGACGGTCAGAAGATCCGTCTGCGCGGTCGCGGACGCCCTTCGCCCGACGGCGGCGAGACCGGCGACATCGTCGTGCAGGTCGCCGTGCGGCCGCATCCGGTGTTCACCCGTGACGGGCTCAATCTGCGCGTCACCGTGCCGGTCACCTTCACCGAGGCCGCGCTCGGCGCGACGATCGAGGTGCCGACCCTCGGGGGAGACCCGGTCAAGCTGCGGGTCGCCCCGGGCACGCCGTCCGGACGGGTTCTGCGCGTCAAGGGCCGCGGTGTGCACTCGGCCAAAGGCCCCGGCGACCTCCTCGCCGAGGTGCAGGTCGCGGTGCCGTCGCACCTCGACGACGCCGCGCGGGAGGCGCTGGAGCGCTTCCATGAGCTCGAGCCGAAGGACAACCCGCGCGCCGACCTGATGTCGCGGGCGCGGGGCTGAGGCTTCTCATGTCATGGAATCAGGAAATGGGACGAGGGCAGGAGATCTTCGCAAGAATTCTCCTTCTCTCGTCCCATCTCCTGCGCTCGTGACGAGATCGAGACCAGGGACGAGGTGAGGACGGATGCCGGAACGAGAGCTCGATGAAGACGCGCCGATCTTCGCGATCGCCGTCGCCGCCGAGCTGGCGAACATGCATCCGCAGACGCTCCGGCAGTACGACCGCCTCGGCCTGGTCGTGCCGGCGCGCACGCAGGGGGGGTCTCGCCGCTACTCCACCCGGCACGTGGAGCAGCTGCGCGAAGTCGCGCGGCTGTCCGCCGACGGCATGAGCCTGCCGGCGATCGCACGGATCATCGAGCTCGAGAACCATGTGCAGGAGCTGCGGGTGCGGGTGCGCGACCTCGAGGCGCGCATGCGCACAGAGCTGGAGAACCGCCCCGGCGCGCGGGTGTTCGCCGCGGGAGCGACCGGTTCGGTCATCACCCTGCGCCAAGGCCGGCGGGTGCGGCGCGCGACCGACATCGTCGTGTGGCGGCCACGGCTCGCTCTCGAGGCCGACCCCGGAGCGGCTTCCGACGACGCGCCCGGCGAGGACGGAACTGCTCGCAGTCGGTGACATCGTCCTTGCGGCGATGGGGTCGGGCCCGGATAGGGTGGTAATCGTTGTGAAAGGGAACATATGACAGCGAGAACCGCCCTCATCGTCCGCGGCGGCTGGGACGGCCATGAGCCCGTCGCGGCCACGGAGCTGTTCCTGCCCTTCCTGCGCGAGAACGGCTACGCATTGCGCATCGAGGACTCGCCGGACGTGTACGCCGACTCCGACGCCATGGCGGCGACCGACCTCATCGTGCAGTGCGTGACGATGTCGACGATCGAGCGCGAGCAGGTCGAGGGCCTGCGCGCGGCTGTGGAAGCCGGGACCGGCTTGACCGGCTGGCACGGCGGCATCGCCGACTCCTACCGCGCCTCCAGCGACTACCTGCAGCTGGTCGGCGGGCAGTTCGCCACCCACCCCGGCAAGCGTCCGGAAAAACGCGCCGGAGGGCCGGCCGACAACTACCTCGATTACACGGTGGAGCTGACCGAGCTGGGCCGCGCGCACCCGATCACCGCCGGCGTGGAGGACTTCGCCCTCACGACCGAGCAGTACTGGGTGCTCACCGACGACCTGAACGACGTGCTCGCCACCACGACGCATCCCGCTCCGCCCTGGCACCCCTGGCACCGGCCGATCACGTCGCCGGCGATCTGGACGCGGGAGTGGGGCGCGGGGCGCATCGTCGTCAGCACGCCCGGGCACAGCGTGGACATCCTGGAGCACCCGTCGGTGCGCACCATCATCGAAAGGGGAATGCTGTGGGCAACGCGCCGCGCATAGGAATCATCGGGGTCGGCGTCATCTCGGGCATCTACCTGCAGACACTCACCGCCCGCTCCGACGTGAGGGTCACGGCGATCGCCGACCTCGACATGAGCCGGGCGGAGGCCGTGGCCGCCGGCATCCCCGGCGCCCGTGCGCTCGAGGTTGCGGCGCTGCTCGCCGACCCCGAGGTCGACGTCGTGCTGAACCTCACGATCCCCGCGGCGCACGCGGAGATCGCTCTCGCGGCCATCGCGCACGGCAAGCACGTCTACGGGGAGAAGCCGCTCGCGGTGGATCTTGCGAGCGGGAAGCGTGTGATGGATGCCGCCACCGCGGCCGGGGTCCGCCTGGGCTCCGCCCCCGACACGGTCCTCGGCACCGGCACCCAGACCGCCCGCGCGGTGATCGACGAGGGTGCGATCGGGCGTCCGATCGCCGCGACGGCCGTGATGGCCTCCGCCGGCCCCGAATCCTGGCACCCGAATCCTGACTTCTACTTCCTTCCGGGCGGCGGGCCGCTGATGGACATGGGGCCGTACTACATCTCGGCGCTCGTGCAGATGCTCGGTCCGGTGACCGCGGTCGTCGGCTCGGCCAGCCGGCTGCGCAGCGAGCGTGTGATCGGCTCGGGAGCACGGGCCGGGGAGCGGATCCCGGTCGATGTCGACACCCACGTCAGCGGCATCCTGCAGCACGCGTCGGGTGCACTGTCGACGCTGACGACGAGCTTCGACAGTCCGTACAGCAGTGCGGCGCCGATCGAGGTCCACGGCGAGGCCGGCTCGCTGTCGGTGCCCGACCCCAACATGTTCTCGGGCGACGTGCTCTTCAGCCCTCTCGGGACGAAGGAATGGCAGCCGGTGGGTGAGCGCGCAGGCTACGTCGATGCCGCCCGGGGCATCGGCCTGCTCGACATGCTCGCCGCACCGACCGAAGCCGATGTGCGTGCTTCCGGCCGGCTCGCCCTGCACACGCTCGAGATCATGACAGCCGTGCTGGAATCCGCGCGCATCGGCGCTCGCGTGACGCTCACCTCGAGTGTCGAGCGACCCGCGATCGTGCCGCTGGGCAGTTCTTTCGACTTGACCGAGCGGTAGCCGCCGGCTCTGGTGCGGTCCGCGCCGATTCGGCAGAATATGCGGATGCCGACACTCGACGATGTCCGCGCGATCGCCCTCGGTTTCCCGGAGACCGTCGAAACGGTCGACGGTCACCGCGGTGGTGCGACCTGGCGCACGACCGCCGGGCTCTTCGTGTGGGAGCGCCCACCGTCGAAGAAGGATCTCGCCGACCTGGAGCAGGCCGATCGCGGCTGGCCGGAGGGTCAGGTGGTGGGCATCCGCACCGACGGGCTCGATGCCAAGGAGGCGCTGCTCAGCACCTATCCGGACGCGTTCTTCACGGTGCCGCATTTCGACGGCTACCCGGCCGTGCTCGCGCGCCTCGAAACGATCGACGCGGACCTGCTGCGAGAGGTGGTCACAGATGCATGGCTGCTGCGCGCGCCCCGGCGACTCTCCCAGGCGTGGCTGACCGAGAACACCTGATCATCCCGCCGCTGCCGACCGGACAGGGGCGCCCACAGCGGGTCGACGCGGCCCCCGTATCGTCCGGCTCTAGAGTGCAGACGTGACCACCGTGACCGGGCCCGACGCCGCCCGCGGCGAGACCGAGGCCTCGCAGCGCTGGTCGCGTCTGACCTACTGGCCGCTGGCGTTCGCGGCCGCCGTGTTCCTGTTCACGTATACGGTGCACGTCATCGGAGACGTCCACGGACCGTGGGCCGTCGTCACGAGCACCATCATCGGGCTCATCTGGGTGATGTTCATCGCCGACTACCTTGTGAAGCTGCGGCTCTCGCACCCCCGCCGCCTGTGGTTCCGCACGCACAAGTTCGACCTGGTGCTCTCGGTTATCCCCGCGCTGCGCCCGGTGCGGCTGCTCGACGCTTTCACGCGTCTGACCAGCTTCACCAAGACGGCGGGAAACTCCATCCGGGCACGGCTGCTGATCTACGGTGTGGGATCCGCCCTGCTGCTGGTCTGGTACATCGCGCTGATCGTGCTGCAGTTCGAGCGCAACGCACCCGGCGCCACCATCACCTCGTTCGGCCGCTCCGTCTGGTGGGCCTTCTGCACGATCACGACGGTCGGCTACGGCGACTACGTCCCGCTGACCGTCGGCGGACGGATCTCCGCCGTCTTCCTCATGGCGGGGGGTGTCGTGGTGGTCGGCCTGGTCGTCGCGACCATCTCCTCGTGGGTCGTCGAACGCGCCTCGCGCGGACACGACGACGCCGTGCCCGCCAGCCGCGCCGACATGCGCGCGCTCACGGCCGAACTGCAGAAGGCCGCAGCCCGGGTCGAGGCCGAACGCATCTCGCACACCTCCACCGCGAATACGGTCGCCGAATGAGCCTGTTCGGGCGGCCGCCGGCGGCAGTGGCCCCTTCGCCGACGCCCGCCCCGGTCCTCTCCCCGGCCCTCCGGGTGCTGCTCGGGCTGGCCGCGGCCGTGGTCGCGCTGGCCGGGCTGTACTTCGCGCGGGAACTGGCGGGGCCGCTCGTGCTCGCGGCCGTGATCGTGATCATCTGCCACCCGGTTCGGCATCCCCTCGAACGCCGGCGCTGGCCGCGCTGGGCCGCGACGACCGGAGTCATCGTCGTCGCCTACCTGATCCTGCTCGTGCTCGGCGCCCTGCTCTTCTTCGCCGGCACCCAGTTCGTCCGGCTCGTGGCCGACTACGCCGACGAGCTGCAGGCCTCGGCGCAGGCGGTGATCACCTGGCTGAGTTCCCTCGGGATGGACGGACAGGCGTCGGATGCCGCGGCATCGGTCCTGCAGCCTTCGACGATCGTGTCGTTCGTCACCTCGCTCGGGGGCACGGCGATCGGCATCCTCACTGCGCTCTTCTTCGTCTTCGCGTACGTGATCTTCATGGCGGCCGACGGATCGCGGTACACCCGCGCGGAGGCCTCGTTCGGCGTCGTCGCGCGTCCGACCGTGCGGCGCTTCCAGGTGTTCAACTCCAGCGTCCGGCGCTACTACGTCGTCAACGCGAGCTTCGGCGCGGTCGTCGCGATCATCGACGGTCTCGCCCTGTGGGCTCTGGGCGTGCCGGCACCGGCTGTCTGGGCGATCCTCGCCTTCGTGACGAACTTCATCCCGAACATCGGTTTCGTGATCGGGCTCATCCCGCCGGCGCTGCTCGCGCTCGTCGTCGGCGGCTGGCCGCTCATGCTCGCAGTCGTGGCGATCTACTGCGTGGTCAACGTGACGCTGCAGGTGCTCGTGCAACCGAAATTCGTGAGCGACGCGGTGAGCCTGAGCCTGACACTGAGCTTCTTCTCAGTGATCTTCTGGACCTTCATCATCGGTCCGCTGGGCGCGATCCTGTCGATCCCCCTGACACTGCTCGTGCGCGCCCTCGTGCTCGAGGGCGATCCCGGAGCCCGGTGGCTGCGGTGGCTCTCGGGGGATGCCGTGCCGGCGGCGCCTGATCCGGACGACGGCCCGGACTGACTCCTGCGGTTCACCCCCGCGGCATGAGGCCCTGCGAACGCAGGGGCGCTAACGTTCGGGCATGTCCGAGCCCTCTGCCGACCTCGTCCCCGACTCGCCCGCGCTTGCGCCGCGCCCCGCGATCGAGCGGCGGGGCGTCCTCGCCCTGATCGACCGGCCACTGGTCATCGCGTTCGTCTCGACGCTCGGTGTGCTCGGCGGGTTGCTGCTGGGCTCGGCGATCGCATCGATCACCGCGATCCTGATCTACATCGTCCTGGCGCTGTTCATCTCGCTGGGCCTCGACCCCATCGTGCGCGTGCTCGAGCGCCGAGGCGTCAAGCGCGGTGGCGGTATCGCGATCGTGTTCGGGGCGTTCGCGGTGCTGGCCGCCGCGTTCTTCATCTTCGTCCTGCCGCCGATCCTCAACCAGGTGGCGCAGTTCGTGACGGCGTTCCCCGCAGCCGTGCAGGACGCGATCGGATCGGAGTGGTTCCTCGCGCTTCCGCCCGACCTGCAGGATGCCGTCGGGGCGGCACTCGATGAGCTGTCCGCGCTGCTGGCCAAGCCCGAGACGATCGCCGCGGTGGGAGGCGGGGCGCTGGCGGTCGGCATCGGAATCGTCAACGCGATCACGGCGAGCTTCATCGTGATCGCCCTGACGCTCTACTTCCTGTCATCGCTGACTGGCATGAAGCAGGCGCTCTACGGCCTGGCGCCGGCCCACAGTCGCGCGACGCTGACCGACATGACGGAGCGGATCACGGCGTCGGTCGGCAGCTCGCTGCTGGGCTCGGTGACGCTCTCGTCGATCAACGCCGGCGTGGTGTTCGTCCTGCACGTCGTGATCAATCTGCCGTTCGCCGCCCTCATGGCCTTCATCGCATTCGTCATCACGCTGATCCCTTTGTTCGGCTCCGTGATCTTCTGGATTCTGGCGATGATCGTCGCGCTCTTCTCGAGCCCGACCCAGGCCCTGACCTTCGGCATCGCGTACCTGGTGTACATCCAGATCGAGTCGTACGTCGTCAGCCCGCGCGTGATGAACCGGGCGGTCTCGATTCCGGCCGCGCTCGTGCTCATCGGAGCGATGGTCGGCGGGGCTCTGGCCGGAGTCATCGGCGTGCTCGTCGCGCTGCCGATCATGGCGTCGCTGCTGCTCATCATCCGCGAGATCGTCATGCCGAAGCAGGCACTGAAAGTCTGAGGCGGGGTCGCGGTGACTAGGGCTCGATCCGCAGAACACCCGGAGTTTCACCCAGAGCGAGGTCGTCGGTGATCCGCAGCGTGCGAGCCAGCTCGTCTACGGCGCCGATCACCGTCCCGAAGCGCTCGCGGTCGCTGCAGACCGCGGTGACGTTCACGAAGTGGCTTCCGGTGTCCCACGTGTAGGTCGCGAACGGCGGCGTGCGCGGATCGGCCGGCAGCGGCATGGACAGCTTCTCGCCCACACCGAGATAGGTGCCGCGGAACGTCTCGGTGTCGTCGTACTCCATCGGCAGACCGGCACGGGCGGCACGAAGCTGGGGCGTCGCCTGCTGCACCTGCGCCATCACGACCAGCAGCTCGGGATCGGCCTTCCACACCCAGACGAGCACGCGACCCGCGGCTCTGCGCATCAGGAAGGGAGTCGCCTGGCTCATCGCCCAGGCGGCGAATCCACCGCCGGGCCGCTCGGCGACGCCCATGGCGCGGTTGGCCTGGTCGAGCAGCATCCGGATCGCCGCTTTGCGATGACGCCGACCGCCGAAGCCGAGGGAATCCGTGACCGCGACCCAGCGCGTCCTGTCGGCATCGGCCTGAAGTCGGGGCATGACCCCAGCGTACGAGAGGTCGCCCCGGCGAAGCTGAGACAGCGTCGCCGGGGTCGTTCAGGGTGCCGGGCAGGGCCTCGGGTAGAGTTGGCCCGCACATGCACCGTCCCCGTGCGATCCGCCCCCGCGCAGAGATAGGCGACCAGCATCCCGTGACCCCGTCCGAGACGCCCGACGATTCCCGTGCCGCACAGCCCGCCGACCGCCGCCCGCTCACGGTCCTGATCGGCGCCGACACTTTCGCGCCGCACGTCAACGGCGCCGCCCGCTTCGCCGAGCGGCTGGCCGCCGGGCTCGTCGCCCGCGGTCACGCGGTCCACGTGATGGCGCCCGCTGCGAAGCACTGGTCGCGCGGCTCGGGCATCGAGGTGATCGAGGACCAGCCGATGATGCTGTACCGCCTGCCCTCGTGGCGCTGGTGGCCGCACGACTGGCTGTCCTTCGTGCTGCCGTGGATGTCCAAGCACCACGCGCGGCGCGTCCTGGACACGGTCAAGCCCGATGTCGTGCACATCCAGTCTCACATCATCATCGGGCGCGGCCTGGCGCGCGAGGCGCGCAAGCGCGGCATCCCGATCATCGCCACCAACCACGTGATGGCCGAGAACATCCTCGACTTCACGACGCTGCCCGGCTCGCTGAACAACATCATGCTCGACCTCGCCTGGGCCGACGCGAAGCGCACGTTCGACCTCACCCGCGCGGTGACGACGCCGACGCGCAAAGCCGCGGACTTCCTGGAGTCGACGATCGAGATCACCGGCGTCATCCCGATCAGCTGCGGCATCGACCGCTCGAACTACCGGCCCGACCTGACGCCGCGGGACGCGAACCGCATCCTGTTCGTCGGGCGCCTGACCACGGAGAAGCACATCGATGTGCTGCTGAAGGCCGTGGCGCGACTCGATCCGGCCCTCGACGTCCACGTCGACCTCGTGGGCGGAGGCGATCAGCGCAAGAACCTCGAAGCGCTCGTCCATTCGCTGGGGCTCGACGGTCGCGTGACGTTCCACGGCCACGCCGCCGAGGAGGATCTGCGCACGCTCTACAGCCGCGCGAGCCTGTTCGCGATCGCCTCGATCGCCGAGCTGCAGTCCATCGCGACCATGGAGGCCATGGCATCCGGACTGCCGATCGTCGCCGCGGACGCGGTGGCCCTGCCGCACCTGGTGCATGACGGCGAGAACGGCTACCTGTTCGAGCCCGGCAACGTCGAGCAGATGGCAGCGCGCCTGAACGACGTGCTCACCGCCGCCCCCGACGAGCGGCGCCGCATGCAGCAGGCGTCGCTGGACGGGGTCGTGATCCACGACATCAACCGCACCCTCGACACGTTCGAGGCGCTGTACCGCGACGAACCGCTCCCCGGCTAGCCGGCGATGCACGTCGTGATGTTCGGCGACCAGCACGTCGAGTCGCTCGGCGGGGCTCAGGTGTCGATGCGCCTGCAGCGCCGGTTCCTCGAGCGGGCCGGCCACACCGTCACGATCGTCGCGCCGCGGATGCACGGCCCGCGCGCGAGTGCCGCCGATGCGGCCTACGTCGACACGCCGTCGATCCCCATCACGCCCGACCGCGAGTACGCGATGACCTGGCCCGGGGGGCGCACGGATCGGTTCGTGGATGCTGCGCTGGCTCGCCGGGGGTCCGTCGACGTGGTGCATGTGCAGGCCGATTTCTGGGGCGCGCTCACCGGGCACCGATTCGCCGCGCGCCACGGCCTGCCGGTCGTGCACACGATGCACAACCGGGTGGATGTCGGCATCCAGGCGACCGCGCCGCTGCCGGGACTGGTGCTGCGGGTCTTGAAAGGCTGGCAGCGCCGCGCGCTCCGGGGGATCGTCGCCGCCGACGCCGGTCGCGACGGCTGGTCGTACCTGCGTCGCTTCGCGGCCGCATCCGCCGCCGTCACCGCCCCCTCCGCGCACTTCGCACGCCGGCTGGACGAGCACGGGGTGATCGCCGCCGACGGTTCGCCGGTGGTGGACGTGTGGAACGGCATCGACGACGACGTGCTGGATGCCGCGCTCGCGGCCGGCCCGCGGGAACGGGTGCCCGGCAGACCGCGCTTCGTCTGGCTCGGTCGGATGAGTCCCGAGAAGCGACTGCTGCCGTTCCTCGAGGCAGTGGGCGAGGCGGGCGTCGACGCCGAGGTCGAGGTCATCGGCGGAGGGGCGCAGGAGAAGGCGGCCCGCCGACTGATCGAACGGCTCGGCCTGCAGGACCCGGTGGTGTTCGCGGGCCGGCTGCCCTACGCCGAGACCCTGCGCCGCATCGCCGGGGCCGATGCGGTCGTGCAGACCTCGGTCGGCTTCGAGACGCAGGGCATGACCGTCTTCGAGGCCGCGTCGCTGGGAACACCGGCCGTGATCAGCGACCCGGACATCGGTGGCGAGCTCGGCTCGGGGTTCTGGCAGGTGCCGGATGCCTCGGTGTCGGCTCTCGCCGAGACGCTGCGCATCGCGGCCTCCGACATCGCCGCCGGCACGGCCCCGGTGCCTGACCCGTCGGTCCGCGAGCGTTTCCGGCAGTCGTCACGTACCGCGGCGATGGTCGGGATCTACGAGCGCGTGCGCGGCTGAGCCCGCGGCGCTCTGCGCGAGATCACCCGCTGCTCGCGAAGTCACACGCAGTACGAGCGTACGCGGGGTGGACTCGCGAACAGCGGGTGATCTCGCGACGATGTGGGCGAGCGCTCGAGGCCCCACGGCGTCAGGGCAGGCGGGTGTAGTCGGTCGGCATCCGGTGGAGACCGTCGTTCCTGAGCGAGTAGAGGGACGCACCGATGGCGTAGGCGGACAGGGCTGCGAGAAGAATGAGCATCAACATGGCAGAAACGCTACGCTTGACGTGATTCCGCCACGAGTGGCAGGATGGACACACATCGTTCGAATACTGCCATCACCGTCAGCGTCTCGAGGAGCCCCATGAAGACCGTCGCCGTCATCGTCCAGGATGGGTTCGCGCCGTTCGAATTCGGCGTCGCGTGCGAGGCCTTCGGGCTCGATCGCACCGATGACGGCATCCCGAACTTCGACTTCCGCATCGTCGCGCCCACCCCGGGCGTCGTCCCGTCCAAGCTCGGCTTCTCGATCAACGTCGAGCACGATCTGTCCTTCGCGTACGAGGCCGACCTCGTCGTCGTCTCGCCGACTCCGCACGAGTGGTGGGGTCGCACCGACCCGCGCGTCCTGGACGTCGTCCGTCACGCTGCCCAGCGTGGCGCGTGGCTGCTGAGCGTGTGCAGCGGCTCGTTCATCCTCGCCGAGGCGGGGGTGCTCGACGGCCGCAAGGCGACGACGCACTGGATGTACACCGACACGATGACCTCGATGTACCCGTCCATCGAGGTCGATCCCGATGTGCTGTACGTCCAGGACGGTCGGATCATCACCAGTGCGGGCACCGCGGCGGGCCTGGATGCCTGCCTGCACCTGCTGCGGCAGGAGCTCGGCGCCGAGATGACCAACACGATCGCCCGGCGGATGGTCGTGCCGCCGCAGCGCGACGGCGGACAGGCGCAGTTCATCCTGCGTCCGCTGCCTGAGGCGTCGAGCATGTCGCTCGCCCCGGTCACGGACTGGATGCTCGCCAACCTGCGCAGCGACCTCACGGTCGACCAGCTGGCCGCGAAGGCGCACATGTCGCCGCGCACGTTCGCACGTCGCTTCAAGGCCGACTACGGCACGACCCCGGCCGCCTGGCTCGGCAGGCAGCGGATCATCCAGGCGCAGCGGCTGCTCGAGCAGACCGACCTCGGGCTCGATCGCATCGCCGACGAGTGCGGATTCGGGTCGGCATCCGTCTTGCGTCAGAACTTCGCCCGCGTGCTCGGCACGACCCCGACCGCGTACCGGGCGACCTTCTGCTGCGAGATCGGCACGGGCGGCTCCGCCCTGCAGCGGCGCCAGGCCGAACTCGCCGGCACCGCGGCCTGAGTGCACGCGGCCGCGCGCGTTCGATAGCGTGTGAGCGTGCGCGCGGCCCTGCGGAGACTCTTCTCCCGGAAGACGATCGGCAAGGATGCCGTGTCGGGCGTCGTGCTGGGCATCGAGGCGGTGCCGGACGGGCTCGCGGCCGGTCTGCTGGCGGGCCTCAACCCCATCGCGGGCCTGTACGCGTACCTGTTCGGCATGGTCAGTGCGACGTTCTTCACCAGCAGCACGTTCATGGCAGTCCAGGCGACCGGGGCGATGGCCCTGATCGTGTCGGACAGCGACCTGCAGAGCCGTGCCGATCCCGATCGGGCGCTGTACACCCTGGCGATCATGACCGGCATCGTGATGATCATCGCGGGCCTGCTCGGGGGCGGGCGACTCGTGCGCTTCGTGCCCACGCCCGTGATGACCGGCTTCGTGACCGCCGTCGGGGTGAACATCATCCTCGGTCAGCTCTCGAACCTCACCGGCTACGCGTCGCTCGGCTCGAACCGCATCACGAAGCTGTTCGACCAGCTTTTGCACGCTTCGCTGTGGAGCATGGCGTCGGTCGGAGTGGGCCTGGTCGTGATCGCGCTCATCTACCTGTTCCGCCTCACGCCGGTGGGCTCGCTCGGGCTCGTGATCGCGGTGATCATCGGATCCGCGATGACGGCACTGCTCAATCTCTGGCTCTTCCTGCCGGTGCAGGTTCTCGGCGACATCGTCGATGTGCCCAGCGGGCTGCCCGCGCCGGTGCTGCCGGACTTCGACGACGTGGTGTTCCTGCTGATCCCCGCCTTCTCGCTCGCCTTCGTCGGCGTGGTGCAGGGGGCGGCGGTCTCGGCGGGACTGCCGACGGCGGATGGGAAGCCCGCCGACACGTCGCGCGATTTCGTCGGGCAGGGTGCCGGCAACATCGTCGCGGGGCTCTTCCAGGGGATGCCCGTCGGCGGGTCCATGTCGGGCTCCTCGCTCGTGGTCGCCGCCGGCGCGAAGACCCGGCTCGTGTTCTTCTTCGCCGGCGGGGTGATGGCGCTGCTGGTGCTGTTCGCCTCGGAGGTGGTCAGCTATGTCGCGATGCCGGCGCTGGCCGGTCTGCTGATCGTGATCGGGATCGGCACGATCAAGCCCAGCAGGGTGTGGTCGGTGGTCAAGAGCGGACCACTGCCGACCGCGATCATGGCCGTGACCTTCGGCCTGACCCTCGTGATCCCGCTGCAGTATGCGGTCCTGGTCGGCGTGGGGCTCGGCATCATCCTGTTCGTCGCGCAGCAGTCCAACCGGGTGCGCCTGCGACAGGTGCACGTCCTGGACGGCGGCCGCATGCGCGAGGGCGCGCCGCCGGCGGAGATCGGCCCTAACGAGGTCGTGGTCCTACAGCCCTACGGCAGCCTGTTCTTCGCGAGCGCGCCGATCTTCGCCCAGCAGCTGCCTGCGGTCGGCCGCGGCTCGCGGGGCGCGGTGGTGATCATCCGGCTGCGCGGCACCGATCAGATCGGCCTGTCGCTCATCGAGGTGCTCCGCCGCTACGCGCGGGATCTTCGCGCCGTGGATGCCGAGCTCAAGCTCGTGATCAGCGAGCAGCAGGTGCTCGATCAGGTCGTCGTCAGCGGCCTGGCCGACGAGCTCGGCCCGGGGAACGTCTACCGCGGCACCGAGTGGATCGGCGAGACGGTGCGGCGGGCGTACGCGGACGCGCTCGCCGAGCAGCGCCCCTGACGGCGGGGGACACCGGTCCGTTGCCGGGGAGCGAGGCCTCTGATAAACTTGAGTCAAGAAGGCTCAAGTTTGGACGCGAGCCGAAACCACAGATTTCAGGAGACGAATGAACGCCACGCAGCAGCCCGGACAGGAGGAGCAGCAGAGCGCCCTCGAGCAGTTCGGCATCAACCTCACCGACCGCGCCCGGCAGGGCAAGCTCGACCCGGTGATCGGGCGCGACAGCGAGATCCGCCGTGTCAGTCAGGTGCTGACCCGGCGCACCAAGAACAACCCCGTGCTGATCGGCGAGCCCGGCGTCGGCAAGACGGCCGTCGTCGAAGGACTCGCGCAGCGCATCGTCGCGGGCGACGTGGCCGAGAGCCTCAAGAACAAGGAGCTCATCACCCTCGACATCTCGGCCCTGGTCGCCGGTGCGATGTACCGCGGCCAGTTCGAAGAGCGGCTCAAGGCCGTCCTCAAGGAGATCACCGAGTCCGAGGGTCAGATCATCACGTTCATCGACGAGCTGCACGTGCTGATGGGCGCGGGCGGCGGCGAAGGCTCGGTGGCGGCATCCAACATGCTCAAGCCCATGCTCGCCCGGGGCGAACTGCGCCTGATCGGCGCGACCACGCTCAACGAGTACCGCCAATTCATCGAGAAGGATGCCGCGCTCGAGCGCCGCTTCCAGCAGGTTTACGTCGGAGAGCCGACGGTCGAGGACACCGTCGCGATCCTCCGCGGACTCAAGGAGCGCTACGAGGCCCACCACAAGGTGGCGATCGCGGATGCCGCGCTCGTAGCGGCGGCATCCCTCAGCAATCGCTACATCCCGAGCCGCCAGCTGCCCGACAAGGCGATCGATCTGATCGATGAGGCCGCGTCGCGCCTGCGCATGGAGATCGACTCGGCGCCGCTCGAGATCGACGAGCTGCGCCGGCACGTGGACCGGCTCAAGCTCGAAGAGCTCGCGCTCAAGAGGGAGAAGGACGCGGCATCCAAGGAGCGCCTCGCGACGCTGCGCGACACGCTCGCGCAGGAGCAGGCGCAGCTCGACGGCCTGCAGGAGCGGTGGGAGCGCGAGCGCGCGTCGCTCAACCGCGTGGGCGACCTGAAGACCCAGCTGGATGCCGCGCGCATGCAGGCCGAGCGCGCCCAGCGCGAGGGCAACCTCGAGAAGGCGTCTCGGCTGCTGTACGCCGAGATCCCGAGCCTGGAGCGCCAGCTCCTCGACGCCGAGCGCGAAGAGCCCGCGGGCGACCGCATGGTCAACGAGCAGGTCACCGACGAGGACATCGCCGCGGTCATCGCCGCGTGGACCGGCATCCCCGTCGGGCGTCTGCTGCAGGGCGAGACCGAGAAGCTCGTGCACCTGGAGAACGAGCTCGGCAAGCGCCTGATCGGGCAGAGGCAGGCCGTCAAGGCGGTCGCCGACGCGGTGCGCCGCTCGCGTGCGGGCATCAGCGACCCCGACCGTCCCACGGGCTCCTTCCTGTTCCTCGGCCCGACCGGCGTCGGCAAGACCGAGCTCGCGAAGGCCCTGGCGGAGTTCCTCTTCGACGACGAGCACGCCATGATCCGCATCGACATGTCCGAGTACGGCGAGAAGCACTCCGTCTCGCGCCTCGTCGGTGCCCCTCCCGGCTACATCGGGTACGAGCAGGGCGGCCAGCTGACGGAGGCGGTGCGACGCCGGCCCTACAGCGTCGTGCTTCTCGACGAGGTGGAGAAGGCCCACCCCGAGGTGTTCGACGTGCTGCTGCAGGTCATGGACGACGGCCGCCTGACCGACGGGCAGGGGCGCACGGTCGACTTCAAGAACGTGATCCTGATCCTCACCTCGAACCTCGGGTCGCCGATCCTGATCGACCCCACGCTGACGATCGAGCAGAAGCGGGATGCCGTGAACGGGCTGGTCCGCCAGGCGTTCAAGCCCGAGTTCGTCAACCGTCTGGATGACATCGTGATCTTCCAGGCGCTCACCCAGGACGACCTCGCCCAGATCGTCGAGCTCGCGGTGTTCGCGCTGCAGCGCCGGCTCAAGGACCGCAGGCTCACGCTCGCGGTCACCCCCGACGCCCGGGCGTGGCTCGCCGAGCGCGGTTACGATCCGGTGTTCGGTGCCCGGCCCCTGCGCCGGCTCATCCAGTCCGAGATCCAGGATCGCCTGGCGATGGCGATCCTCTCGGGCGGGGTGCGCGACGGCGACCTCGTGCGAGTGGACGCCGAAGCCTCCGGCTCGAGTCTGGTGCTCACCAGCAGCGGCCCGGCCGCCGCGCCCGAGTCCGCGGAGGATGACGACGTGATCGAGGCCGAGCTTCTGGAGGACTGAGCGGCAGACGGTACGGTCGGTGCATGCACATCGCACGCACCGGCCGTTTCGTCTTCGTCGCCCAATGGGTGGCCGCGGTGCTGCTGCCCGTGTTCTTCTTCCTCGGGCGCGGGCTCGTGGGCGCAGACCTGGGCTGGATGGCGATCGTCGGCATCGTCTACGGGCTGCTCGTGGTCGTCGTGCTGCTGCTGCCGCCGGTCATGACGCTCTTCGACCGCACGGTGCGCCGCGGCCGGGCGACCCGCTTCGGCTACGACATCTCGAGCTTCGTGCTGTGGGGCGCACTGGTGCTCGCGGCGGTCACCGTCCCGGATTCCGGCGACAGCGGGCATCTCGACTCCGCCCTGACCACGTGGACCGGGGGAGCTGTCACCTACGAGACCTCCCAGGCGGTCTTCACGGTCGCCGCGACCGTGACCGGACTCGCCTATCTGGCGGCTCTCGTCTTCGCCATCATCGGCATCGCGCGCTGGCGACGCCCGTTCGACGCCTGACCGTGAGAGTCCTCGGCGCCCTCTGGCGCTCGTCGCACCCGGGACCCAGCGTGGTGGTGACGCTGGTCGCGGTCACGCTCGGCATCGCCATCGGGCTGGAGCCGTGGCGTCTGGCCGTGCTCGGGCTCGCCATCCTGCTCGGTCAGCTCTCGGTCGGCATCTCCAACGATGCGATCGACGCCGCCCGCGACACCGCGACCGGCCGTACCGACAAGCCGATCGCACGCGGAGATGTGTCGCTGCGCGTCGCGTGGGTCGCGGCATCCCTCGCCCTCGCCCTCGCCCTTGTCCTCTCGGCTGCGCTCGGCTGGCGAATGGCCCTCGCGCACCTGGTCGCGCTCGGCTCGGCGTTGTCGTACAACGCCGGACTCAAATCCACGCCCGTCTCGGTGCTGCCGTTCATGGTCAGCTTCGGACTGCTGCCCTCGCTCGTGACCCTGTCGGCCGAGCCGCCGAGCGTGGCGGCCGGCTGGGCATGGGTCGCCGGTGCGGCGCTCGGCGTGGCGATACACCTGACGAATGTCCTGCCCGACCTCGAAGACGACGCGCAGACGGGCGTCCGCGGACTGCCGCACCGGCTGGGGCGGCGGGTGTCCGCGGTGCTGGCGGCCGCGGCACTCGTCGTGGGCGCGATCGCGGTGCTGATCGGACCGGATGCCGGCATCTCGGTGGGGGCCGGCGTCGCGTTCGCGGGAGTCGTGCTGATCGCGATCGCCGGCCTCGTGCTCGCCCTCGTGCGTCCGCCGGGGCGGTGGGTGTTCCGGCTCGTGATGCTCGCGGCGCTGCTGCTGTGCGTGCAGCTGGCCGCCACGGGTCAGGCGCTGGCCGCCTGAGACCCCGCAGGCTCGGCGCCCTCAGCGGCAACGGGCCCGTCGTCGTCCAGGGCCGGCCACGACGCAGGCCCGGTGGAGCCGGCGGGATACTCGTCGAGCGGCACGGAGCCGCTGCGCCACGCATCCAGTGCCGGCTGCACGATGCGCCAGCATTCCTCGGCCGCATCGGCACGCACCGAGAGCGTCGCGTCGCCGTCCAGGACGCCGGAGAGCACTTCGCCGTACGCCTTCAGCGCCCCCTCGCCCAGCTCCGCGGTCATCACGGCCTTCTCGAGCTGGAACGGATCGTCCGCGCCGTTCATGTTGAGTTCGAGCGACATGCGGTCGGGGCCCAGCGTGAACCGCAGCACCGACCCGGGCGCCTCTCCCGCGAAGCCCGCGGGCACATGGCGGACCGCGCGGAACCGCACCACGATCTCGGCGTCCCGCGCGGTCAGGGCCTTGCCCGAGCGCAGCGTGAACGGAACTCCCTTCCAGCGGGCGGTGCGCACTTCGCAGGTCAGCTCGGCCAGCGTCTCGGTGTGCCGGCTGGGGTCGACGCCGTCCTCCTCCACGTACGAGGGCACGTCTTCGCCGGCTACGGTGCCTGCCGTGTACACGGCCCGTCGCGACGAGCGCACCGGATCGTCCTGCCACAGGGCCGTGGCACGCAGCGCGGCCGAGGTCGCCGCCCGCAGGTCGACCTCGTCGAGCGAGGCGGGCGGTTCCATCGCCACGAACGCGAGCACCTGCAGCAGGTGGCTCTGGATCATGTCCACGAGCGCGCCGGCGCGGTCGTAGTATCCCGCGCGGCCCTCGAGCGCCAGCATCTCGTCGTAGCGGATCACGACGGACTCGATGTCCTCCGCCGACCAGACGGCTTCAAGCACCCGGTTGGCGAACCGCACGCCGAGGAGGTTGAGCACGGTCGAGCGGCCGAGGAAGTGATCGACCCGGTACACCTGATTCTCGGGGACGAGGCCGAGCAGGGTGGCGTTGAGCTCCCGGGCGCTGGCCTCGTCGACGCCGAACGGCTTCTCGAGGGCCAGCACGGTGCCCTCCGGCAGGGGGATGCCGGCAAGCGCCTCGCAGGCACGGGCGGCGATCGCGGGCGGGACGGCGAAGTACAGCGCGAGGCGGCCCGGAATGTCGGCGATCAGCCGCCGCAGGTCATCCGGATTCGTGATGTCCGCCTGCTGGTAGCTCGTTGAGACGATGACTTCGCTGCCGCTGTCCGCGCCCACCGTGGCGAAGGCCTTCGTGACGACCTCGCGCCACCGCTCGTCGTCCCAGTCGTCCATGCCGGCGCCGCGCAGGTGGACGCGCCGCCACGGCTCTCGCGCGAGCAGCTGGCCGAGGGCGGGCAGCAGCAGGCGCGAGGAAAGATCCCCCGAGCCGCCGAGGATCAGAAGCGTGGTCTCGTCGGGCATGCGTCCACGATAGCCGCGCGCCTGTGCGGCGTCTGCGGCGTCCGCGGCGTCAGGCACCGGCATCCAGGCCCATCGAGTACGCCCACGCGAAGCCGCGCCCGAAGGGGGGAGTCAGCATCACTGTCACGAGCATCCGCCGTGCCAGATCGGCTGCGCCCGAACGCGGCCGGCCGAGCACGGTGTTCACGGCGGCGAGCCGGCCCGCGCGGACGGCGGAGCGGATCCGCCGGCGCTCCCAGGCGGCGAGTTCGGGCTCCGGAGCGGCCCCCTCATGCACCCAGCGTGTCAGCAGGGGTGCCAGACCGACCGCGTCGAGCAGTCCCAGGTTCATGCCCTGCCCGCCGATCGGGCTCACCTCGTGCGCCGCGTCGCCGATGACGAAGAGTCGCCCGCGCCGCAGCCGGGGGGCGCAGACGCGGCGGATGCCGAACGCGGTCGCGGTCTGGACCGCGTCGGCGACGGATGCCTCGCCTCGGGCGCGCAGCGCCGATCGAAGTCGTTGGACGCGCACGTCCGGCAGGTCCACGGCGGGGTCCGCCGCGGCATCCCACGCGACGACCCGCCGCATCGATCCCGGCAGAGGGAAGGACTCGAGCACGCCGCCCGGCGCGAGGTTCACCACAGCGCTGTCGGCATGCGGGCGATCGGGCACCGGGATGTCCGACATCAGGTACCGGTCGGCATAGCTCCTGGTCGGTACGCGGCCCTCGCGATAGGCCAGAGCGCGGGAGGTCCATCCGCCCGCGAGCACAACGATCGGCGCGCTCACGCGGTTGATCGCACCGTCGTCGGCGCCGCCCTGGCGGACCGTCTCCAGCTCCACCCGATCGCGACGGGGCCGGACGGCGGTGACCTCGACACCGCGATCGGGCACGGGCGACACCTGGGCGAGCACGGCCTCGGTCTGAGCCTGGGGAAGCGTGGCGACGAAGGGGAACCGGGCCGAGAGCCGGTCGAAGCGCACCACGCCGAGCACGTGCTCGCCCGATCGGGCGAGCCCCCGCGGCACGCGCTGCGCGCCGTCGAGCAGCCGCTCGGTGAGGCCCGACTCCTCGAGCGCCGCCAGGACCGGCGCGTGCAGCCCGATCGCGCGGGTGCCGCCCCCGGCGGTCGGGCGTCGTTCGAGCACCCGCGCGTCGACGCCGCGGCGCTGCAGCTCGGCGGCCAGGAGCGCCCCGACCGGCCCGGCACCCACCACGACGACATCAGTCATCGGCGGTGCCCGAGGCGACGGCCAGCACCCGGAAGGGCACGGGCCGTGTCACATGCCATCCGGCGCCGAGCGTCGCGCCCAGCTCGTCCCGCCGATAGCTGCGGCGGATGGAACGCAGTCCGTCCGTCCGCAGGAACGTTCCCGGCGCGAACGGGGTGATCCCGACCGCATAGAGGCCGTAGGCGAGGTGCCCGCGCTCGATGTCGCCGTGCAGCACCCGCCCGCGCGAGAGCCGCCGGGACTCCGCGGCGAACCGGGTGAGGTCGTCGGGGCTCAGGTGGTGCAGCACGTGATTGGACACGACCAGGTCGAAGGTCTCCCCGTCCGCGAGCAGCGACGTGCTGTCGGTGCAGGCGAAGCGCACGCTCGCCGGCTTCGCCCGGGCATCGGCGACCTCGATCGCCCGGGGGTCGGGGTCCGCCCCGAGCCACTCGATGCGCAGGTCATCGCGCTGCGCCCGGCGGGCCAGGTTCACGACCACGTCGCCGCCGCCGCAGCCCAGATCCAGCACGCGGGCCGGGCGTCCGAGCGAGGCGAGATGCGGACGCACGTGCCGGCGATACACGGTGCCCCACCCCGAGACCAGCCGGTTGATCGTGTCGAAGCGGCGCAGCGTCGCGCGCAGCTGATCGGGGTCGCACGCCGGGTCGTCCATCAGCTCCCGCAGCGCGATGTCGCGCTCCGCGAGGCTGACCCTGCCGCTCACCCGGCGACTGCCAGGTGCCGGTCGCGGTCAGGGGTGGACGCGACGGCCGCGGCGCGCTTGGTCAGCAGCGCGGACTCGACGGTCAGACCCGGCCCGAACGCGAGGCCCGCGATGCTCGCGTCCGGCGCGACGCCCTCGTCGTGCAGGATGTCGCGCAGGATGAACATCACGGTGGCGCTGGACATGTTGCCGTAGTCGCGCAGGACGGCACGCGAGGATGCGAGAGCGTCGGTCGGGAGTTCGAGACCGGCCTGCACGCGATCGAGGATGCTGCGCCCGCCCGGGTGCACGGCCCACACCGTCGGCACGTCACTCCCGAGGAAGCGGTCCACCGCACCACGGATCTCGCGTCCGATGATGCGGGGCACCTCGCCCGTGAGCACCATCTCGAAGCCGTCGTCCCCGATCGTCCACGCCATGTCCTTCTCGCCCTGGCTGGTCAGGGTCGTGGCGAAGCGCTCGAGGTCCAGGCCCGGCCGGTCGCCCGCGTCCGCCGTGATGATCGCCGCGGCCGACCCGTCGGCGAAGACCGAGGACGAGACGATCTGGTCGGGTGAGCTGCTCGGGCGCACGTGGAGGCTGCACAGCTCGGTGCACACCACGAGCACGACGGCATCGGGCTGCGCGGCGCAGAACCGCTCGGCTGCACGCAGCGCGGGGAATGCGGCCGCGCAGCCGATGAAGCCCAGATGGTACCGCTCGGTCGCATCCGAGAGCCCGAGGTCGCGGACGATCCGGAAGTCCGGACCGGGCGCGAAGCAGCCGGTGCACGAGGCGGTGACGACGTGCGTGATGCGGGATGCCGGCATCCCCGCCTCCTCGAGCGCCGCCTGCGCCGCTTGGCGGGAGAGCTCGGGCGCGTGGCGGATGTACTCGGCATTGCGCAGCGCGGTTCCCGGAGCCCGCAGCGCGCCGTGGGCGTCGACGAAGATGCCCTCAGCGCCGCCGCCGCCGAGCTCGGTCAGCACGGTGTGACGTCGCTGGATCTGCGCGGCGTCGAAAGTCGCGCGAATCAGTCGCTGAGTGAGACGGTCGGTGCCCGGCTGTGCGGCGAAGAAGTCGCGGATGCCGTCCTGAGTGATCGTCGTCGGCGGTGTCGCGGTGCCGATCGACAGGATGCGTGCGGTCATGCTTCACGATAAGCCGCGCGGGCCGGTTCCCGGCACGGGATTGCGCATTCCGGATTCGTCAGTCAGCCGCGCCCGAGTGCTCCGTCGCGCGCGCGCCTGCGTCCGTGTCGGCGTCGGGCAGATCCCGCATGTTCCAGAAGGGACCGATGATGATGAACAGCCCGGCGAACAGCTCGAGGACCGCTGCGATCCACAGGGTCGGGACGACGCCGATCCAGGTGCCGAGTGCACCCGCGATGAGCGCGGCGATCGGCATGACGCCCCAGACGCAGAAGCGAATCGACGCGTTCATGCGCCCGAGCAGCCGCGGTGGCGTGATGCGCTGACGGAACGTCACCTGCGTGATGTTGTAGAGCAGCACGGTGAAGCTCGTCAGGAACGACTGCACGACCAGGAACGGGAACGCGATGGACGGCACGAGCGTCGCGACCGGCAGCAGGAGCGGCGCCACGCTGAAGCCGATGACGCTGATCGGCAGGGTGCGCGCCTCGCCGAAACGCTTGACGATCCGGGGCGTGGCGATCGCGCCGAGGAGCCCGCCGACCGCACCGAGCGAGAAGACGATGCCCATCTGCGCCGGGGTGAACTCGAGGATGCGCAGCAGGTAGATCGGCAGCAGGGTGAAGGAGAGGGTGCTGAACAGATTGGCGAAACCGGTGGTGGCCACGATCCGCCGCAGCAGCGGGTTGCCGAAGACCCAGCGCAGGCCCTCGCCGATCTCGGTGAGGATGGGCTGGTGGTCCTCCGGCGCGCGGCGTACTTCGTGGTCGCGCGTGAAGATGAGCGCCACCAACGACACCACGTACGTGCCGACCGTCACCACGATCGCCAGGGGAGCGGTGATCGCCCCGATCAGCCAGCCGCCGACGGCGGGGCCGGTGAGCCCGGCGATCTGCTGGGTCGACTCGAGCTTTCCGTTGGCCTCGGCGATCTGGCGGGAGCGCACGAGCGAGGGGATCAGGCTCTGATAGGACACGTCGAAGAACACCGTCGCGACGCCCATGATCAGCGAGACCGCGACCAGATGCCAGATCTGCAGCATCCCGAGCATCCACAGCAGCGGCACCGTGCCGAGCGCGACCGCCCGCACTGCGTCGGCCCAGATCATCACGTGACGCTTGCGCATGCGGTCGATCCAGGCGCCGGCCGGGAGGCCGACGATGAGGAACGCCGCGACGTTCGCGGCGGTCAGCACGCCGACCTCGAACTCCGACGCGTTCAGCAGCAGCACCGCCAGCACGGGCACGGCCAGCTCGGTGATCTGCGCGCCGAACTGGCTGAAAGCCTGCCCGCTCCACATCGTGAGGAAGTTGCGGTCGCGCCAGAGCGAGCCGGAGGGCGCCGGCTGCTCTGCGGAGTCCCCGCGGGCGAGATCCTGGTCGGCCTCGACCGCATCGTCGGCGCCCGCGCGCGAGGCCGGGGTCGAGGACTCGGCGCGTGCCTCGGCCAGGATCTCGGCATCCAGGTCGTCTGATTGGGACATGTCAATCAGTGTGCGCGACCGATTGAGAGTTGTCAATCAGTCGGCTAGCATCGGGGTATGCCCGAGGAGCGGATCGCCGTCGAAGCGGACGATCCCGCCGCCCAGGCGCGTATCCGCGCTCTCGGTTCGCCGACCCGGCTGCGCATTCTGCGGCTGTGCGCGTTCGAGTCGCGCACCAATAAGGAACTCGCCGAGCTGCTGGATCTGAACCCGGGCACGATGCTGCATCACGTGCGCACTCTCGTGCAGACCGGGTTCCTCGTCGCCGAGCCCGACCGCGCCGGGGCACAGGGCTCGCGCGAAGTGCCCTATCGGGCGACCGGGCTGTCGTGGCGCTCGCCGCTGCCCGGCGGGTCGCTCGTCATGGTCGAGACGTTCCTGCAGCAGATCGCGGGCCTGCCGCCCGATGACGTGAACACGACGTGGCTGGGCCTGAAGCTCACGGACGAGCACCGGGATGAGCTGGAGCGGCGCATGTTCGAACTCGCACAGGAGTTCAAGGAGCGGGGTCCGGATGCCGAGGGCAAGCCGTACTCGCTGTTCACGGCGCTGCATCCGGACCTCAACCCGCCGGCCGCGCGCTGAGCCGACGGCCTGAGCCCTGGACACGGCGCGATCGCAGGGCGGATGCTGTAACCCACCGCCCTGCGATCAGGAGAGAACATGCTGGAGAACTCGGCCGCGTTCAGCGGCTTCGCCGTGGACGACATCGACGCGGCTCGCGCCTTCTATGCCGGGACGCTCGGCCTGCAGGTCGAGCTGAACGAGATGGGCATCCTCGACATCACGCTCGGCTCGGGCGCGCACGTCATCGCCTACCCCAAACCCGATCATGAGCCCGCGGGCTTCACGATCCTGAACTTCCCGGTGGGAGACGTCGAGGCCGCGGTCGACGAGCTGAATGCCAAGGGCGTGGTCACCAAGCTGTACGAGGGCGAGTACGGCGGCGACGAGAAGGGAATCTCCCGGGGGTACGGCCCGGAGATCGCGTGGTTCCGCGATCCCGCGGGCAACGTCCTCGCCGTTCTCAGCGGCTGAGGGGGCTAGGCGCTCAGCAACACGGACTCCTCGAGACTCCGGCGCTCGCGCGGCGCGTTCTCGCGCGCCTGCAGCTCGGGCGAGGCCTCGCGGATGTCGCCGAGCGAGCCCACCGCCATGACCGTGACCGGGGTGAACTCCGCGCTCAGGCCGAAGGCGGCGGTGATCGCGTCGCGGTCGAAGCCGCCCATCTGGTGAGTGGACAGGCCGTCGGCGTGCGCCTGCACGGTGAAGTGCGCCGCGACCTGGCCGGTGTCGTACAGGGCCCACGTCATCGGCTTGCCGTCGCGGACGGTCTCGGCGACGAACACGACAAGGACGGCGGCATCGCCCGCCCACGCGCTGTTGAAGCCTGCGAGGGCGGAGACGATCTGGGCGTGCGCGTCCGTGCCGCGGCGGGCGACGATCAGGCGCCACGGCTGCGTGTTCGCGGCGGTCGGAGCCCACCGCGCCGCTTCGAGCGCGCTTGCCAGGGCGTCCTCGTCGATCGCGGTGTTCGCGTCGAAGATGCGCGTGCTCCAGCGCTCGGTGAGAACGTCGAGGATGGGGGAATCGGTGGCCGCGCGGCGGTCGGTGAGTGTGCTCACGGGTACTCCTGACAGAGGTTCTGGATGGCAGGGACTCCGTCGGCCCACCCGGTACAACCTCATTCGCGTGAATAAATTCCACGCTCCTCGATCAGCCGCGCAGTGCCTCGCTGAGCTTGACGCGGGCGCCCATCCGCAGCAGCGAGTTGCGGTAGATGGTCGCGCCGACGAGGATCGCCGCCACGCACGTGGCGATCAGGATCGCGAGCGAGATGAGCGGCTCCCACCACTGCGCCTCACCCAGGAACAGCCGCATCGGCATCCCCACGGGTGCCGAGAACGGCACGTACGACATGATCGTCAGCACCACCGGGTTGTCGTTGAAGAAGATCACCAGGAAGTACGGCGCCATCACCAGGATCGTGATCGGGAACGTCGTGGAGCCGATGTCCTCCTGCCGCGAGACCATCGCGCCCGCGGCGGCGAACAGAGCCGCCAGCAGGACGAACCCGAACAGGAAGAAGACGGCGAACCACAGGATCGGCGCGCCGAGCAGCCCCAGCAGCTGCGTCTGCCCGATGACCGTGAGCCCGACGATCGCGATCGCGGCGAGCACCAGGATCTGGGCCACGGCCAGGACGGTGTTGCCCAGGACCTTGCCGGCGAGCAGGGTGCGGGCGCGGATCGCCGAGATCAGGATCTCCACCACCCTGGTCTGCTTCTCCTCCACGACGCTCGACGCGATCGTGGAGCCGAAGAGGCTGGCGGCGAGGAGGAACACGATGCCGAAGCCGATCGCGACGAAGTACCTGACCGCCTCATCGGTCTGCGCGGGCTCGAGGATCTCGACCTGCGGCACTTCGGCGAACCGGAGCATGAGCGAGGTCGGCGCCGACGATTCGGCCACGATCGTGAATCCGAAGGGGTCGGCGGCGGGATCGCCGACGATCGCGGCGTCCACCTCGCCGTCCGAGACCAGCTTCTCGGCGGCAGCACGGTCGGGCACCTCGGTGACCTTCAGGCCGTCCGTCGTCGGCAGCAGGGGCACAGCGTCGGCGGTCACGGCGATCGGCGTGTCCGACTGGTTCTGCGCGGCCAGACCGCCGATGACGAGACCGGCCAGAGCGCCCAGGAACAGGATGACCGTGGAGATGACGAAGGCCTTGCTGCGCAGCTTCGATCCGATTTCGCGCTCGGCGACGAGCCAGACGGCGGCTGCTTCGCGGGGGGCCGCGGGACGGACGGTGCTCATCGGATGACCTCCCGGAAGATCTGGGCGAGCGATGGATGCTGGGGGGCGAAGCTTCCGACATCGCCGCGGGCGACCGCCTCGCGGAGGACGCGCTGAGCGGTCTGCTCGGAGTCGACGTCGAACACGGCGTACCCGCCCTCGAAATCGAGGATCTGCACGCCGGTCTCGCCGCGAAGCCATCCGGCGTCGCCGGCCGAGACCAGCTCGTAGCGCTTCGTGGAGTGCTGGGCGCGCAGGCTCTCGCGGTCCCCCGCCGCGCGGATCGTTCCCCCGGCGATGATCACGAGGTCGTCGCAGAGCCGCTCGACCAAATCCAGTTGGTGCGAGGAGAACAGCACGGCCGTGCCGGCCGCCGCGCGCTCCTGCAGCACCGCGGCCACGGCGTCGACCGCGATCGGGTCCAGGCCCGAGAAGGGCTCGTCGAGGATCAGCACGTCGGGGTCGTGCACGAGCGCGGCGGCGATCTGCGCACGCTGCTGGTTGCCCAGCGACAGCGTCTCGACGTTGTCGCCCAACCGCTCACCCAGCCCGAGTCGCTCCAGCAGCGCCGTGGCGGCATCCGTCGCGGCGGGCCGGGAGTAGCCGTGCAGCCGGGCGAGGTACACGATCTGCTCGAGGACCTTCATCTTGGGGTAGAGGCCGCGCTCCTCGGGCATGTAGCCGAAGCGTCGGCGGTCATCCACGCCGAGGGCGGCGCCGTCGAGCGTGACCGTGCCACCGTCGGCGGCGAGCACCCCCAGCACGATGCGCATCGTGGTCGTCTTGCCTGCGCCGTTGCCCCCGACGAAGCCCGTCAGGCGGCCGGGCAGCACATCGAAGCCCACGTCCGTGAGCACGCGGTGCGTGCCGTAGCTCTTGTCGAGGTTTCGCAGTTGCAGCATGCCTCCACGCTACGGATGCGGTGCGGCAGCGGCATCCCCCGCGCGACGGAGTTCCCGCGGTCAGGCCAGCCCGTGCTGGTGCGCGAGCACCGCGGCGTGCACCCTGTCGCGTGCCCCGAGCTTCTGCAGCAGATTCGAAACGTGCGTCTTGACGGTCGCCTCGCCGATGAACAGCTCGCGGGCGATCTCGCCGTTGCTGCGCGCCTGCGCGACGAGGCGCAGCACTTCGGCCTCGCGCTCGGTGAGCGACTCCGCGGGAGCCCACGAGCGAGGGATAGGAGCCGACCCGGCGGCGAAGCGGCCGATGACGCGCCGGGTGACCTCCGGAGCGAGCAGCGCGTCGCCGGCCGCGACCACTCGGACCGCCGCGATCAGCTCGTCGGCCCCCGCGTTCTTCAGCAGGAAGCCGCTCGCGCCGGCGTCCAGGGCGGCGAAGAGGTACTCGTCGCGGTCGAAGGTCGTCACCACGATGACGGCCGAATCGATCGCCGGGTCGGCGACGATGCGGCGGGTCGCCTCCAGGCCGTCCATGACCGGCATCTGCACGTCCATGCAGATGACGTCGGGGCGCAGGGCGGATGCCGCGGCCACGGCGTCCTCACCGTTCGTGGCCTCGCCCGCCACCGAGATGTCGCCGGCGGCCTCGAGGATCGCGCGGAAGCCTGCCCGCATGAGGGCGTGGTCATCGACCAGGAGCACACGGATCATCGGGCGGCGGTGGCCAGGGTGGGTTCCAGCGGGACGGCGACACGGACGCGGAAGCCGCCGCGCTCGCGCGGGCCGATCTCGATCGAGCCGCCGGATGCCGCTGCGCGTTCGCGCATTCCGAGCTGCCCGAGCCCCGGTCGCGCGTCGGCCGAGCGACGGCCGGTGTTGACGATCTCGAGTTCCACGAGGCGGTCCTCGGTCCAGCGCAGGCGCACCTCGGCTCTCGCCCCGGCGCCGCCGTGGCGGCGGGCGTTGGTGAGCGCCTCCTGAGCGATGCGGTACAGGTTCACCTGCGTCACCTGCGGAACCGGCACCGGGTCGCCGACGACCGTGAAGACGGTGGGCAGCCCCGCGGCATCGGACGCCGCCACCAGCGTCGGGAGCGCGTCGATCCCGACGGTCGATGGCGCCGCGTCATCGGAGGCGCCCGGCGTGCGCAGCGTGTCCAGCAGCCGGTGCAGCTCGTCGATCGCTTCCCGGGCCGACTGCTCGATGCCGCCCAGCAGGCTGCGGCTGCCCTCGAGATCGGAGTCGAGCATGACGCGCGCTGCTCCCGCCTGCACGCCCATCACCGACACGTGGTGCGCGACCACGTCGTGCAGCTCCCGGGCGATCCGCACGCGGTCGAGGGCGACGGCCTGGGCCGCCGTCACCTCGCGCTCCCGCTCGAGTTCGGCGGTGCGCTGCTCGAGGGCCGTCCGCTGCACGGCGGAGGACCAGGCCCGCTCGCCGAAGTAGTACGCCCCGCCGAAGTAGAGGGCGTTGACGAGGATCCCGAGCAGCACCTGCGCCACGAACGGCGAGAACGCCCCCGCGATGACATCGGCGTCCTCGGCGTTGGTGATGGCGTCGCGGTACATGACGATGAGCAGCCACGCGAACATGCCCACGATGATCGCGACGCGCACGATGACCGCTCGGCGTCGATCCGCCGACCATGCCCCCACGGTGTACAGCGCGATGAACATCGCGATGTTGCCCACGTAGACCTCGGGGATGTGCAGCGTGACGGCTGCGAAGTAGGCCAGGGAGATGACGACCGCCACGGTCGCCGGCCAGCGCCGGCGCACCGCCAGCGGCGCCGCCAGCAGCACCGCGTAGACGAGCGCGAGCTGCATCGAGCCCTGCTCTTCTCCGTAGATGCCCGCGATCGCGCTGAGCGTCGCGCTGAGGATGGCGCCGACGAGGATCACCGCCGCCAGGACGAGGTCTGCGCGCAGATCCCGGGGGGTCGGCGCGGCTCGGGTCAGGGGAGGATCGACGGATGCCACGCCTCCACGCTACGGCGGAGTCGTGGCGGCCGGCATCCCCCGCACGACGGAGCGCGTCGGCCGGCGTTCGGGTTTTCCCAGGCCTGCGCGTTAGTGTGAGAGCGGGGGACTCCGCCGCATGAAGCATGGGGATGCGTGGCGGGGTATCGGCATCGGATTTCGTGCGTCTTGGGGGCGTAGTGGTTCGCGTGGGTGTGAAGCGGGTTGCGGCGTGCGCCTCTGTGGCGATGCTGCTCGCCGTTGTGGGCTGCGCGCCCGACGGCCGCGCAGGAGCAGTCCCGACGACGTCCACGAGTGCCGCCGCGACCGCGACCCCCACACCGACGCCCACACCCACGGAGGCGCCCCCGCCGGCGCGGAACAATCTCACGGGGGAGCAGATCCTCTCGATGGCTGCGGCATGCGGTGGGCTGACCGCCGCTGACCCGGCAGCTCCCGGAGTTCCCCTGCGGGATGTGTCGCAGTGGGCTGCCGATGCCCTGATGTTCTACGCCTCCACCGCCGACTGCGCAGAGATCCCGGTGGTGGTCGCACGAGACGCGTCGCACGTCGACCCGGACGGCACGGTCTTCGCCTCACCGCTGCAGCTGCTCGAGCCGATCTGCGAGGCCGGAACCGTGGTGTCGTTCTGGGCCCACTACGACGACGACCTCATCTTCGCCAACCCGGCTCTGCAGGATGCGTTCGACGAGGGCAAGTGCCTGCGCACGTTCTTCTTCACCGAGTCCGACGCCGGCGAGGGCAACTCGTCGTACGCCGAGAACCGCGAGGTCGGCATCCGCGCCGCCTACGACCGGGTCCGCGGCCAGTCGGGTCCGTGGGTGGATCGGTCGGTCCTGCTGCGCGACGGAGTGACCGTCACCCTCACCCGCCCCGAGAACGACGGTCGGATCTCCCTGCTGATGCTGCGGCTCCCGGACGGCGGAGTGAGCGGCGGGGGGTACCGCGGCACGGGCAGCGAGAGCCTCCCGAAGCTGATATCGGGTGACCTGCCCGCGCTGCACACGCTGGACACCGAGCAGGCGGTCACCTTGGAGCAGCTGCAGAACACCGTGGCCGAAGTGGTCGCCGGGTACCATGCCACACAGGTTCTGGGGCCTTTGCCGGGCTTCGCCACCGGCTCGAGCGGCGATCACCCCGACCATCGCGCGGTGGGCAGGATCCTCGCAGCCCCGGTCGACGCCGGTCTGGTCGACCCCGCCATCGTGATGTACGCGATGGGGTACCCGAGCGCCAAGATGGCGGCGAACCTCTCCGGCGGCGTGCTCGCTCGCAAGAGCGGCACATTCGCCCTCTACGCGTCGCACGACCCCGTGATCAGCTGCAGGGAAGCTGCCGCGTGCCTGAAGGTCAATCGCTTCGGCGACTGGCTGCAGCGGCAGTACCTCTATCCGCACGCCGAGCTCGAGCGGAACGAGTAGTTGCTTGCTATTGACAAGCTTGCTTGTTTTTTGCAACCATGACGGGAGACCCCTCACCGGCCGCGGTGCCGGGGCTCCATCGATGAGGAGAAAGTCATGACGAGCATCTTCGTGAATGTGCCCACCACGGACCTGGAGCGCTCGAAGGCGTTCTACACCGCACTCGGCGCCGGCATCAACCCGCTGTTCACCGACGAGAACGCCGCGTGCATGGTGTGGGACGACAACGTCTACTTCATGGTGCTCACCAAGGAGTACTTCGCGACCTTCACCGACAAGCAGATCGTCGACCCCAGGACGCACGCCCAGACCAGCATCGGACTCAGTCGCGACTCGCGCGACGAGGTCGACGCGGTCATGGCTGCCGGGCTGGCGAACGGCGGCACCGAGCCGAAGCCGGCACAGGACTACGGCTTCATGTACAGCCGCGACCTCGAGGACCCGGACGGCAACATCCTCGGGTTCCTCTACATGGATCCCCAGGCGGCGGAGCAGGGTCCCGATGCCTACATGGCCGAGCATTCCCAGGCGTAGGGCGTGGCCTCACGCAGCTACGGACAGTACTGCGGGCTCACCAGCGCCGTCGAGCTGATCGGCGAGCGCTGGGCGCTGCTCATCATCCGCGACCTGCTGGTCGGTCCGCGGCGTTACACCGACCTCAAGCAGGGGCTTCCGAAGATCCCCACCAACATCCTCTCGGTGCGGCTCAAGGAGCTGCAGGACGGCGGTGTGGTGCGCCGGGCGCCGCTGTACCGGACGGGGCTCGTCTACGAGTTGACGCCGTACGGGCGGCAGCTCGAGCCGATCGTGCTGGCCCTCGGCCGGTGGGGGTTCGCCCAGATGGGGGAGCCGGGTCCGGAGGACATCGTGACGCCCGACTCGCTCACGATGGCGCTGCGGACGGCGTTCCGACCGGATGCCGCGGCCGGACTGCCGGCCGCGGACTACGAACTGCACGTGGGGGATGTCGTTCTGCGGATCGAGGTGGCCGGGGCCGAGCTGCGCGTCGCACAGCTCGGCTGGCCCGCGCAGCCCGTGGCCGCGCTCCCCGACGGCGACCCCGATGTCGTCTTCGCCGCCGGGCCTGCCGTGCGGAAGGTGGTTTCGGGCGAGCTCACGCCGACCGAGGCGATCGACCGCGGCATCATCCGGGTGCTCCGGGGCGAGGCGACGCTGCTGGAGCGCTTCGCCGAGACCTTCCACATCGATGCGGCGCTGGTCGTCTGACCAGACGGTCGGCCTCAGGGCCGGAAGAACTCGTTCGCCCGGCCCGTCCACAGCAGGACGAGGGCGATGAGCACCGCGATGCCGGAGACGATCCCCGACCAGACCTGTGCCTGCTGGAAGAAGATCACGAACACGGCCGAGATCAGGCTCAGCACGAACACGACGGTGATCACGACGCGTGCACCCGGCCGGCCGCGCAGCAGGCCGATGCTCAGCACGATCGTGACGATGCCGAGGACGAGCTGGACCAGGCCGTACCAGAGCGCATCCGGCGCCATGATCGACGCGATCAGCAGCAGAACCCCGGCGATGATGTTCACCGCCCCCGAGATCCAGGCGAGAACGGCGACGAGGGTGACCCCTCCGGGGCGGGTTCCGGTCATGTCGAGCCCTTCTGCGGTCCCGGCGCGAGCGCATCACCGCGGCGTGCGGTCGGGTTCGCCACACCCTAGCGGAGGCGTCGCGCCGACGTCGCTCCGGAGCGCGGTGTGGTGAGGACCTAGAAGATCATGGGGCGGTCGTCGTCGTCCGGACCCTCCAGGTCGAGGTCGACCACGACCGGCACGTGATCGCTCGGCGCCTCGCCCTTGCGCTCGTTGCGGTGGATCGTCGCCCCCGTGACTGCGTTCGCCAACGCGTGCGATCCGAGGATGAAGTCGATGCGCATGCCTTCGTTCTTCGGAAAGCGCAGGCGCTTGTAGTCCCAGTACGTGAATCCGTCCGGCACGAGGGGACGCACGACGTCGGTGAGCCCCGCCGCCCCCAGAGCGGCGAAGGCCTCGCGCTCCGGCCCGGAGACGTGGGTCGAGAATCCCGGGACGACGGCGGGGTCGCCGTTGTCGGCATCCGTCGGCGCGATGTTGAAATCGCCGACCAGCGCGAGCGCGAGGTCGGGGTCGGCGGCGAGGGCGTCCGACGTGTACTGCTGCAGAGCACTCAGCCATTCGAGCTTGTAGTAGTAGTGGGGGTCCTCGAGCGCGCGACCGTTGGGCACGTACAGACTCCACACCCGGATGCCGCCCACGGTCGCCCCGATCGCGCGCGCCTCCTGCGGGGCATCGTCGCCGGTGTGGTCCTTCGCGAAGCCCGGCATGCCGGGGAACGCGTGCTGCACGTCAGTGAGCGGCTCGCGGCTGGCGATCGCAACGCCGTTCCACTGCGAGAACCCGTGGGCCTCGACGTGGAAGCCGGCGTCTTCGAACTGCTCGAACGGGAACTGCTCGGCTTTGCACTTGATCTCCTGCATCGCCAGCACGTCGACCGATTCGCGGACCGCGAAATCGACGATCCGCTCGACCCGGGCACGGACGGAGTTCACGTTCCACGTGGCAAGACGCATGACGACCAGCCTACGGCGACCCGTGGACGCGGCATCGTGCCGTCCGGCTACGCGCCGCCGTGGAGGCGGTCGAGGGAATCCGCGATACGCCCGATCGCCTCCGCGGCAGCACCGGCGGCACTCGGCTCCAGCTGGTCGATCGCACGCACCACGGCCTCATGGTGCCCCTCGAAGACGCGGTGCACGAGTTCGACCGCCCCGTCGGTGGGTACCAGGAAGTGCGCGCGGCGGTCGGTCGGATGATCCGTCCGCGTCGCGAGCGATCGGCGCACGAGTCGCTCGACGATGTTCGTCACCGTGGCACTCGTGGAGCCCAGCAGGACGATGAGATCCTTCGGGCTCACATCCTGTTGCTCGCGCTGGGCGTGGACGAGGTACCGCAGGGCTGTCAGATCGATCGCCGAGAGCCCGGATGCCCGCACGGCCCGATCGGCCTGCAGGCGCTCAGCGTGGCGCAGCCGTGCGAGCTCTCGGCTCAGTCGTCGCCCTTCGGCGGTTTCGGGATGCTCCGCGTACAAATGGTGCGCCTCGCGATTGATCAAGTCTTCGTGCACGCTGCGCCTCCGGTTGATCCGCGTCGGTCTTGCTAGAGATATATATATCACGAGGTGTGACAGATTCCGAGTATCACAAGAGGAGTGATTGACAGGAGGCGAGAGAAGTGGATAATCGGTTTCAGGTGAGAGAGCGGCCCCTTCGCGAGAGGAGTGGAGCCATGGGGTACCTGCATTACGCGTGCGAAGGGCGACCCGTTCGGATTCCCGACGATGTGCTCGCCCACCTCAAGGCCGTCACCGTCACCAAGCTCCGCCGCAGCGAGAGCTTCACGCTGAGCTGGGTGCACCACGGAGACCAGCCGGGGCGGACGACGATCTGGATGCAGCCGTCCATTCCCCTGCGCTTCGAATTCGACTGCATGGAGCCGATCCCGCTCGACCCCGAGTTGCTGCGGACGATCGCCAACGAGGCCAACTCCTCTCGCGGTGTCGTCATCGAGCTGGAGGCCGAGAACGACCACCTCGCGGTCGGCGCGACCAGCCGGCCGTTGGTGGCAGCCTGATCGTTCGCTGCCGATCCGTACACTCGAGGCATGACCGTCGCCAGCACGCCCGAGCTCGAAGCCGACCGACACGCCCTCATCGCGCTCATCCGCGACGAGGCCGTCTTCCACGGCGACTTCACGCTCTCCAGCGGCAAGAAGGCGACCTACTACGTGGACATGCGCAAGCTCACGCTCGACCATCGGGCCGCGCCGGCGATCGGGCGGATCATGCTCGACCTCGTGCGGGAGGTCGAGGGCGTGGTCGCCGTCGGGGGACTCACCCTCGGGGCGGACCCGATCGCGAACGCGGTGATGCACGAATCAGCGCGCACCGATGCACCGCTCGACGCGTTCGTCGTGCGCAAGGAGCCGAAGGACCACGGCCGCGGCCGCCAGGTCGAGGGCGCGGAGGTCGCGGGCAAGCGGGTCGTCGTGCTGGAAGACACCTCCACCACGGGGCAGTCCGCCCTCAAAGCCGTCGAGGCGCTGCGCCGCGAAGGCGCCGAGCCCATCGCGGTCGCGGTGATCGTCGACCGCAGAACCGGCGCACAGGCCGCGGTCGAGGGCGCGGGCCTGCGGTGGCTCGCGGCGATCGATCTGGACGATCTCGGTCTGCAGCCCCAGTGACAGCGGTCAGTCCTTGCCGCGCCCGCGCAGGTACTGCCATACGAATACGATGAGCGTGCCGAGCAGCACGATCCCGGTCGCAGCGAACAGCAGGGCCTGATCGGCGGCGCTCACAGGGGCCTGCGTCCAGTGGCGGAATCCGCCACGATCTTCGCGATCCGGGCGGCCCGCGTTTCGGGACGCCGCGCGGCGTCGACGGTGCTGATGCCGAACTTGCGCGCCGATGGCGGGAAGCCATCCCAGGCGGCACGCGCGGCCGCATCGGCGTCGAGGGCCGCCGCCAGGTCATCGGGTTCGCGCAGAGCCTCGGCATTGTCGAGCACCGTCCATGCGCCGTTCGCCTTGGCCACCTCGACCGCACGCAGGCCTGCCTCGGCCATGAGCCCGCGCTCTTCCAGCAGGATCAGGCGCGCCTTGTTGGTCGCCGCCCATCCGCTCGAGGGTCGGCGCGGTGCGAACCACAGTCCGCTCGTACGCTCGTCGAACACGCGCACCGGGCCGTCGATCCAGCCGAAGCACAGCGCCTGCAGAATGGCTTGCTCGTACTCCACCGCCTCCACGTCCGACCCGGGTCGCGCGCGCACGAGCCAGGCGCCCGTCGAGCTGCGGTGGTTCTCTTCGAGCCAGGCGCGCCAGGTTTCGGCATCCGGTGCCTGCACCCTCTCGCCGTCGTCGAGCGCGCCCATCAGAGGATGTCCGCCTCTTCCGCCTCGAGCGGCTCATCCGCCAGCAGGTCCGCCACCGAGTCGAGCACCTCGTCGGGGCGGAACGGGTACCGCTCGATCTCGACCGCGTCGCTGATGCCCGTGAGCACGAGCACCGTGTGCAGGCCCGCCTCGATGCCGGCGACGATGTCGGTGTCCATGCGATCGCCGATCATGCCCGTCGTCTCCGAGTGCGCGCCGATGCGGTTCAGGGCGGAGCGGAACATCATCGGGTTGGGCTTGCCCACCACGTAGGGCTCCTTGCCGATCGCCTTGGTGATCAGGGCCGAGATCGCACCGGTGGCCGGCAGCACGCCGTCCGCCGACGGGCCGGTGGCGTCGGGGTTGGTCGCGATGAAGCGGGCGCCGCCGGCGATGAAGCGGATCGCCTTGGTGATCGCCTCGAAGGAGTAGTTGCGCGTCTCGCCGACCACCACATAGTCCGGATCGGTCTCGGTCATGATGAAGCCGGCCTCGTGCAGGGCCGTCGTCAGGCCGGCCTCGCCGATCACGAACGCACTGGCCCCCGGCGCTTGACTGCGCAGGAAGTCGGCCGTCGCCAGGGCCGAGGTCCAGATCGCCCCCTCGGGGACCACCAGGCCCGACGCCCGCAGGCGTGCGGACAGATCTCGCGGCGTGAAGATCGAGTTGTTCGTCAGCACCAGGAAGGGCGTGCCCTGGTCGCGCCACTGCTGCAGCAGCTCGGATGCGCCCGGCACCGGGGTGTTCTCGTGGACGAGCACGCCGTCCATGTCGGTCAGCCAGCATTCGATGTCGGCGCGGGTCCGCATGGCCACAGCCTATCCGCAGCGCGCGACGCGCCGATCGCGGCACCGGCGGCGGACTCGCCGCGAATCACCGAGCGCCGCGCGCGCTGGTGCGGCGTGCGCTCTAGGGTCGAAGACGTGACGCGAACGCACGCGTGGGACCCCGAGCAGCTCCCCGACCTGACCGGGCGCACCTACCTCGTGACGGGTGCCAACGCCGGGTTGGGGTACTTCTCCACCGAGCAGCTCGTGCGGGCCGGTGCCCGCGTCTACATGACCGGGCGCAGCCCCAACCGGCTGATGGCCGCGCGCGCCGCCGTGCGCCGACGCATCCCGGATGCCGCCGACCGGGTCGAGACGCTGCTGCTGGACACCAGCAACCTGGGTTCGGTGCGTGCTGCGGCAGCCACGGTCGGTGGGCGCGGCGCTCTGGACGGTCTGCTGCTGAACGCCGGCATCGTGCACCCGCCGAAGACGCGCGAGACGACCGGCGACGGCCACGAGCGGGTCCTCGCCACGAATGCCCTCGGCCACTTCGCGCTCGCCGGAGCCCTGCTGACGCGCTTGGCCCCGGCACGCGGTCGCATGGTGTGGCTCGGCAGCATGTCGACATCGCTCTGGAAGTACGACCCGCTCGATCCGCAGCTGCTCGAGGGCTACACGGGCTGGCGCGCGTACGTGCAGTCCAAGGTGGCGACCGCGGCGCTCGGGTTCGAGGCCGACCGCCGGCTGCGGGCGGCCGGCGTGCCTGTAACGAGCGTGGTCGCCCACCCGGGGTATTCGACCAGCGGTCGCACCGCCGGCATCCTCGGGGTGAACAGTCCGAGTCGGCTCACGCGTTTCACCGACAATCTGCAGGTCGCGGTGACCCAGTCCAAGGAGCGCGGCGCATGGACGCTCGTTCGCGCGCTGGTGGATCCCGGCATCGACGGCGGTGAGTTCTGGGGGCCGAGATTCGGCGCGAAGGGTGAGCCGCACCGCGCGGCCGCGGCGAAGATCACCCGCGATCCCGAGATCGCCGAGCGCCTGTGGGGCGTATGCGAGGAGGCGACCGGCGTGAAGTGGCCGTTCGCCGCCGCGGCGCGCGCCGGTTCCGTCAGAGGCTGAGCCAGACCGCGCCGGCGGCGGCGGCCGGAAGGGTCACCTCGGCGCCCTCGATGCGCAGCCGGACGGCATCCGTCACCGTCGCCTGGGCGCCGACGGCGACACCGGCCGCTTCGACGGCGCGCAGCAGTTCGGGATCACGGTCGCTCACGCGCAGCACGCGCCCGGAGTGTCCGGGCGCCGCGTCGGAGAGCAGCACGAACGGCTCGCGGTGCACCTCGCCGGCGGCATCGGGAATGGCATCGCCGTGCGGGTCGAACCGGGGGCGGCCGAGCAGCTCGTCGATCCCCTCGAGCAGACGGTCGCTCAGGGCGTGCTCGAGCACTTCGGCCTCGTCGTGCACTTCGTCCCACGCGTAGCCGAACTCCCGCACCAGCCACGTCTCGATGAGGCGATGACGGCGGATGACGGACGCCGCGCGGTGCTCGCCGGCCGGCGTCAGCGAGATCGGACCGTAGGGCCGATGCGTCACCAGGCCCTGCGCCGCGAGCTTCTGCACCATCTCGGTGACGCTCGAGGGAGCCAGGCGCAGCTCGGCCGCCAGCTGCGACGGCGTGATGCGCTCGGCCTGCCACTCGGTGTGGTGGTAGATCGTCTTCAGGTAGTCGTCGACGGCGGGCGAGGAGGGCACGCGTTCAGGGTACCGGCGGCCGTGCGCGGCTACGCGCCGGTCAGCACCAGCCACAGCAGCACCGCGTTCAGCGCGATGAGGAACACGGACGCCGCCACCCCCGCCGTCGTCGTCAGCATCCGGTTGCGGAACTCGCCGAGCGTGCGCGCCTGCGCGGTGAGGACCACGAGCGGGATGAGGGCGAAGGGGATGCCGAAGGAGAGGACCACCTGGCTCAGTACGAGCGCGAGGGTCGGGTCCACGCCGATCCCGAGGATGATCAGTGCCGGGATGAGGGTCACGAGTCGGCGGGCGATGAGCGGGATGCGCACGCGCAGCAGCCCGTGCATGATCTCGGCACCGGCGTAGGCGCCCACGCTCGTCGAGGCCAGCCCGCTGGCGAGCAGTCCCACCGCGAACAGCGTCGCCACCACGGGACCGATACCGGCCTGCAGCGCCGCATAGGCGCCCTCCAGCGTGTCGGTGCCCTCGACGCCCGCGAGGTTGGCGGCGGCCAGCAGCAGGATGCAGAGGTTGACGGTGCCGGCGATGAGCATCGCGATGCTGACGTCCCATCGCGTCGCGCGCAGCAGGCGCAGGGTCGGGATGCCCCGGAGCTGTTCGAGCGGCACGGGCGTGCGGGAGCCGGGCCCGGCGGACGGGGGCGCGAAGCGGTCGCGGGCCAAAGCGCTGTGCGCGTAGATCGCGTGCGGCATGATCGTCGCGCCGAGGATGGATGCCGCCAGCAGCACCGACCCGGTGTCTTCGAACCGGGGGACCAGTCCCGCGACCACCGAGCCCGCCTCGGGCGGCGCGATGAACACCCCGAACGTGAAGCCGATCGCGATGATGGCGACCAGCCCGATGATCACGAACTCGAACGTGCGAGGACCGCGGCGGGACTGCAGCATGAGCAGGGCGAGCGAGACGATGCCTGTGATGACGCCTCCCCACAGGAGCGGGATGCCGAACAGCAGGTTGAGCGCGACCGCTCCGCCGATCACCTCGGCGATGTCGGTCGCCATCGCCACGAGCTCGGCCTGCAACCAGTAGGCCCGTCGCGCCCACCGGTGGCTGATGCGCTCGCCGAGCATCTCGGGAAGGCTCTTGCCGGTGACGATGCCGAGCTTGGCGGAGAGGTACTGGATCAGCCAGGCCATCACGTTGCCCAGAACGACGACCCAGACCAGCAGGTACCCGTAGCGCGCGCCCGCCGTCATGTTGCTCGCGACGTTGCCCGGGTCGAGGTAGGCGACCCCCGCGACGAGGGCGGGCCCGATCAGCCACGCCAGGCGCGCGGTGGAGCGCGGTGAGCGGGTGTGATCGACGTCGACCGTGGCTTTCGGCACGGCCTGACTCTACCGCGGATTTCGGTGCGCCGAAATATTCGCAAGCCGCGGCGCTCTCAGGAGGAACAGCACCTTGGGGGGTCCGAGAAGAGGCCGCCCGACGCTTCTTCCTGAGAGCGCCACGGGGCGGCGGGTACCCTGAGGCGGTGACCGACGCGCAGCCCGAGCCCGAGCTTCCGCACGGCGTCGGACCCTGGCCGGGAGGACCCGACGCCTGGCCCGCCGAGCCGCATCTCGACCCCGAGCTGCTCGCCCACGGCGACAGCCGCAACGTGATCGACGCGTACCGCTACTGGCGCATGGACGCGATCGTGGCCGATCTCGACGGGCGGCGGCATCCGTTCCACGTCGCGATCGAGAACTGGCAGCACGACATGAACATCGGCTCCATCGTCCGCAGCGCGAACGCGTTCCTGGCCGCGGAGGTGCACATCATCGGCAAGCGGCGCTGGAACAAGCGGGGCGCGATGGTCACCGACCGATACCAGCATGTGCGCCACCACGAGGACGTCACCGCGTTCGCCGCGTGGGCACGGGATGCCGCCCTCCCCGTCATCGCCGTCGACAACCTGCCGGGCGCCGTGGCCGTCCAGCGCGCCGATCTTCCGCAGCGGTGCGTACTGCTGTTCGGGCAGGAGGGTCCGGGACTCTCACCGGAGGCCCTGGCGGCGGCATCCGCCAGCGTCGAGATCACGCAGTACGGCTCGACCCGCTCGATCAACGCCTCGGCGGCGGCGGCCGTCGTGATGTACGAATGGTGCCGGCGCTGGGCATGAGGGCGGCGGATGCCGGAGCGACGCAGCACGACGTGAGCGAGGACGGCACGCGAGGGCTGGCGCTGAGCGGCGGAGGAGCGTACGGCGCCGCTCACGTCGGCGTCCTGCAGGAACTGGATGCGCGGGGCATCCGACCCGGGATCGTCACCGGGACCAGTTCCGGAGCGCTCGTGGCCGCCGCCTACGCCGCCGAGGTCCCGCAAGACGAGCTGGAACGCGCCGCTGCCGCCTTCCGGTGGAGTTCGATCGCACGGATGCGGGGGAGGCCGCGGTGGGGTCTGCTGGACGCCGGCGCGTTGACGGAGGCGGTCCGGCGCCTCTACGGCAGCGACCCCTTGATCGAAGACCTGCCGCGGCGCTTCGCCGCCGTGGCGACCGATGTCCGCACGCGCCGGCCGGTGGTGATCGACCGCGGCCCGCTGAGCGTCGCACTCCGGGCGACGATCGCGGTTCCGGGGCTCCTGCCTCCGGTCCGCCGCGGGCGGCAGCTGCTCATGGACGGCGGCATGGTCGACAACGTGCCGGTCAGCGCCGCCCGGCACCTGGGTGCGACCTCCGTCATCGTCGTGCGCCTTCACGCGAAGTGGGAGAACGTCCGGATGATGCGGGTGGCAGCCAGTGCCGCCGCGCTGGAGGCGGACCCCTCCGTCACCCTCATCCAGCCGGATATGACCGGGCTGGCCCAGTGGTCGATGGCGGACGTGCCGCGCCTGATCGCAGAGGGCCGTCGCGCGGCGCGCGAAGCGCTCGACGCGGCCCGACCAGCCGGTTCGGAACCGCGGTGATGGATGCCGGGGCTCAGGATCCGGCGGTCATCCACACGGCGCCGCGCACCCGCCAGCCCAGCGTCGCCAGCCGCGCGAGCATGTAGACGCCGAAGAACGCGACGGACAGCCAGGCGAGACCGGCGGCTCCGCCGACGCCGAGGACGGCGAGGATCACGAGTGCCGGCACGAACGGCACCAGGTTCACCAGCCCGGCGATCGCGAGATAGCGGGCGTCGCCCGCGCCGATCAGCACGCCGTCCAGCACGAACACCACTCCGCAGAGCGGCTGGGCGACCGCCAGCACGAGCAGTGCCGGCTGGATCAGCGCAGCCAGCTCCGGGTCGCCGGTGAACAGCAGCCCGATCAGACCCGAGAACGCCGCGATCAGGGCGCCGACGATCACGCCGAACCACGCGCCCCACGCCACGGTGCGCCCGAGCGTGCGCTGCACGTCGTCGATCCTTCCCGCCCCGAGCCCCTTGCCGATGAGCGCCTGCGCGGCGATCGCGAGGGCGTCCAGCGCGAAGGCTGCCGTCGAGAAGATCGTGAAGGCGACCTGCCACCCTGCGAGCTCCTCGGTGCCGAGCGTGGTGGCGACGAAGACGGTGGCCAGCAGGGCGGCGCGCAGAGACAGGGTGCGAAGGCACAGCCAGCCGCCCGATCGCGCTGAGCCGCGGACGCCCTCGCGGTGCGGGCGCACCGATGCCGAGTGGGTGCGGGCGAGCCTGCCGATCACCACCACGTAGGCGGCCACCATGCCCCACTGCGCCACGACCGTGCCGAACGCCGAGCCGCCGATGCCCCAGCCGAAGCCGTAGATGAACAGCCAGTTCAGCAGCGCGTTGGCGCCGAAGCCGAGTCCGGCGATCCACAGCGGCGTGACGGTGTCCTGCATTCCGCGCAGCAGCCCGGTGGCGGCGAACACGATGAGCATGGCCGGCAGTCCCCACATCGAGATGCCCAGATAGGTCTCGGCATCCCGGGCGACCTCGGGTGATGCGCCGAACAGCCCGACCATCAGAGGAGTGGCCAGGTAGCCGGCCAGGGCGAGGATCGCGCCGATGCCGAGGGCGAGCCACATGCCGTCGATGCCCACCGAGACCGCACGCGTCGGGTCTCCCGCACCGAACCTCCGGGCGACGGCCGGCGTGGTCGCATAGGCGAGGAAGACCATGAGTCCGACGATCGTCTGCAGCACCGCCGAGGCGATGCCGAGCCCCGCGAGCGGGGTGACCCCGAGGTGGCCGACGAGCGCCGAGTCGACGATGAGGAACAGCGGCTCGGCGATGAGCGAGCCGAGCGCCGGAACGGCGAGGCGCAGGATGTCGCGGTTCAGCGTGCGGGAAGGGGTCGGCACTCTTCGAGCGTACGAGAAGGTGCTGATCCGCCGGGCGGGCGAGCATATCCTGTACGAATGACCGATACCCGATCCGGTCTCGCGCTCGACGAGCTCAGTGCTGAGATCCGCCCCCAGGACGACCTCTTCCGCCATGTGAACGGCGCGTGGCTCGATCGCACCGAGATCCCCGACGACAAGGCGCGCTGGGGCTCATTCCACCTCATCGCCGAGCAGGCCGAGAAGGACGTCCGTGCGATCGTCGAAGAGACGCGGGATGCCGAGCCCGGCACCGAATCGCGCAAGATCGGCGATCTGTACACGAGCTTCATGAACACCGCGCACATCAACGAACTGGGGGCGGAGCCTTTGGCCGAGCAGCTCGGGAGGGCTGACGCGATCGATTCGATTCCGGCGCTGCTGCGCACGCTCGGCGAGCTCGAGCGCGACGGCATCGGCGGCCTCGTCGGTCTGTACGTCGAACCGGACCCCGGCAACCCGAAGCGCTATGTGCCGTTCCTCGTGCAGGGCGGGCTGTCGCTGCCCGACGAGAGCTACTACCGGCTCGAGAACTTCGAGGCCGTCCGCACCGCCTACCGCGGCCACATCGAGCGGCTGCTCGAACTCGCGGGCGTCGCCGATGCCGCGGCATCCGCCGACCGCATCTTCGCGCTGGAGACCGAGGTCGCCACGCACCACTGGGACAACGTCAAGAGCCGGGACGCGGTCGCGACCTACAACCTGATGTCGTGGGATGCCGTGACCGAACTGGCCGGCGTCGACCTGCGCCCGTGGCTGGAGGGGACGGCCCCGGGCCGCGAGGACGCCTTCGCCGAGGCGAACGTCTACCAGCCGAGCTTCTTCGAGGGGCTGGGGTCGCTGCTGAGCGAGGAGCGACTCGAGGACTGGAAGGCGTGGGTGCGGTGGCGCATCGTGCACGGCGCCGCGGCGTTCCTCTCGGATGCGTTCGTCGACGAGAACTTCGCGTTCTACGGGACGCAGCTCACGGGCGTTCCGGTCAACCGAGAGCGCTGGAAGCGCGGCGTCGGCCTGGCCGAAGCGGCGATGGGCGAGGCCATCGGCCGCGTGTACGTGGAAAGGCACTTCCCGCCCGCCTCGAAGGCGGCGATGGACGAACTGGTCGCGAACCTCATCGAGGCCTACCGCCAGAGCATCACGAGCCTCGAGTGGATGACTGCGGAGACGCGCGAGCGCGCGCTCGCCAAGCTCGACGCCTTCACCCCGAAGATCGGCTACCCCGTGAAGTGGCGCGACTACTCCGCGCTCGAGATCGACGGCGGCGACCTGGTCGGCAACGTGCGCCGCGCGCACATCCACGAGCACGACCGCCAGATCGGCCGCATCGGCGGCGAGGTCGACCGCGACGAGTGGTACATGACGCCGCAGACGGTGAACGCGTACTACAACCCGCTCATGAACGAGATCGTCTTCCCGGCGGCGATCCTCCAGCATCCCTTCTTCGAGGCGGATCGCGATGCGGCAGCCAACTACGGCGGAATCGGAGCGGTCATCGGGCACGAGATCGGTCACGGCTTCGACGACCAGGGCAGCCGGTTCGACGGCGACGGGTCGCTGCGGGACTGGTGGACGGATGCCGACCGCACGGCATTCGAGGAGCGCACCGGCGTGCTGATCGAGCAGTTCAACGCCCTCGTGCCGCGGGGCCTCGCGGAGGAGAACACCGTCAACGGCGCTCTCACGATCGGCGAGAACATCGGCGACCTCGGCGGCCTCGGCATCGCGATCAAGGCGTACGAGCTGTCGCTGAACGGCGAAGAAGCACCCGTGATCGACGGCTACAGCGGCATCCAGCGGCTGCTGCTGTCGTGGGCGCAGATCTGGCAGCAGAAGGGCCGGGATGCCGAGACCATCCGCCTGCTGACGATCGACCCCCACTCGCCCAACGAGTTCCGCTGCAACCAGATCGTCCGCAACATCGACGCGTTCTACGATGCGTTCGATGTCACGGAGTCGGACGAGCTGTGGCTCGACGCCGACAAGCGTGTCACCATCTGGTGAGACCCCCAATTCTCTGAGAGGAACCCACTCGTGGGCATTGCCCCTGAGCCCAAACGGGACGCGGAGTCGCTGCGGGGGTTGCGACGAAGCAGCAGACGACTGCCCCGACGCGCCGCCGTCGGTCGCCGGTCGTTCACCTCGACGCTGAAGGCGCTGGACGAACTCGCCTCTGCCGGCGCGCGCGTCTCGGTGCACATCACAGATCTCGACCGCGGCACGACCGTGCTCGCGGGCGATGACTTCGTGACCCTGCCGGTCGCAGGGCTCGGTGTCGTGCCGCTGCTCATCGAGGTCGCTGCGGGCTTCGAGTCCGGCGCCCTCGAGCCGCTGGAGATCATCGAGAAGTCCTCGCTCGAGCCTGTCGAGGTCGCCGGGGTATGGCAGCATCTCAAGGCTCCGGCGCTGCCGCTGGTCGACCTCGCGGTGCTCACGGCCGCAACCGGTGATGCGCTGGCCGCAAACGCGCTGATCGCGCGCGTGGGCCTGCCCGCCGTACGTGCTCGCATCGAGCAGCTCGGGATGACGCACTCCGCGCTGTTGGACCGGTTCCGCGACGAGCGCGGGCCCGACGACGCACCGCAGGTCGCGCTCGGCTCAGCGCGTGAGCTGGCCGAGATCTTCGCGGCGCTCGTGAACTCGCAGGCCGTCTCGCCGGGCGTCAGCGCGCAGGTCGCCGAGTGGCTGAGCCTGAACCACGACCTGTCGCTGGTGGCCTCGGCGACCGGCCTCGATCCGTTCGACCACGAGAACGACGAGCACGGGCTGCTGTTCATCAACAAGACGGGTCAGGATGCCGGCATCCGGGTCGAAGCCGGCGTGCTGGCGGGGCCGCGGGCGGGCGTGGCGTACGCCCTGATCGTCTGCTTCGATGACCTGTCGATCGCGCACCGGCTGCGCGCCCACAAAGCCTTTCGCACCCTGGGCACCGACCTCATGGAGTACGTGCACTGACCGTCGCCCCCGCGCGAGATCACCCGGTATCCGCGAGCGCACACGCCGCACACGCAGGCAGCCGGTGACCTCGGGAGGAGCGGGTGATCTCGCGCAGTGAGCGCGAGTCAGCCCAGGCGATCCACGAGCGCGAGTCCACGCTTGGCCCACGCGATCTCGCCGTTCGCTCGATCGACCAGGCCCTCGTACGTGAAGCGCTTGAACGCGACGGTGCGCTCATGATCCTTCGCGGGGGTGACCGCGAGCCGGCGCACGAGCATGGGGTTGTCGCGCGCGTCGATGCGGCGCAGCTCCTGCTCCCACTGCTCGAGCTCGGACTCCCACTCCGCGATGTGCCCGAGGAAGAAGGCGCGGGCGGCGTCCGGAGTGGTGTTCTCGAGGTAGGCGGCCCGCAGATGCGCGGGATCCCGGACCCGCTGGTAGTCCAGGGGCGAGCGCATCCACTCCTGGTAGGCCAGGTTTCCGGCATCCGTCACGTGGTACACCCGTCGCGTGCCCCGCTGGCCGCGCGCCTGCTCCTCGCCCTCGATGAGCCCCTCGGTCTCCATCTTGCGAAGCTCGGGATAGATCTGGGAGTCGGGGGCGTGCCACACGTGACCGACCGAGAGCGAGAACTGCTTCTGCAGGTCGTAGCCCGACAGCGGTCCGACGCGCAGGAGCGCGAGCAGGGCGTAGCGCAGGCTCACGGATTCCTCCTTGTCGGTGACGGTGCGGAGATGGTACGAGGGGGTCCGGCAGCCGAAGCCTCCGAACCCCCTCGAGCATATTGCGCCGGATCAGGCGGGCTGGTACTGCGTCCGCCAGCCGCCCTGGTAGGTGGCGCGGGCGACGGTCGAGTACGGCACCGGGCTGACCACGACCCGCACCTCGGTCTGCTCGTGCGGTTCGACGCTCGCCTTGGTGGTGCCGCCGTTCGGCTCACCCCAGACGACCTTGAGCTCGGTGCCCTCGGGCACGTTGGGGTCGACGGTCGCCAGCGACAGGCCGCGGCGCTCATTGGCGCTGTAGCCGGTGAACATCGAGTAGCCCACGACCGTGCCGTCCTCGTCCACGACGGAGTCGTAGTTGGCCGAGCCGTAGTTGGCCAGCGGCAGGTCGAAGAACTTGTAGTTGGGTCCGTCGACGTTCAGCAGCGAGGTCCAGACCTTGCCGAGGTCTTCGGCGTCCCACGCGAGGGTGACCTTCTTGCGCTGCGATGCCGGCTCGACCTTCTCCAGCGCATCGCGGCCGATGAAGTCGTGGTCGAACTTCACGAAGTTGCCGTAGCCGAGCTCCCACGGTGTCAGGTAGTAGTCCTCGATGTTCTCCGAGACGAAGGAGCCGGCGAGGGTGCCTGTCGCCTCGTAGCCGTCGGCAGGCAGCCACTCGCGGTAGCCCCGCTCTTCGGCGCCGGTGTAGATCGCGGGCAGGGGGGAGGGGATCCAGCCGGATTCGAGGGTGTTCGAGGGGTAGGCGCGCGAGCCGACCGGCACCAGCCCGAACTCGGCACCGGCGTTCACGATCGCGGTCCAAATGCGGTCGTGGTCGGCGTAGGGGCCCCAGATCTCCAGGCCCGGCGCGCCGGCCATGCCGTGGCGCAGGGTGCGGACGGTCGTCCCGTCGATCGTCATGGTCGACATGTTGAAGAACTTCAGCTGCTCGAGCGGTCCGCCGTTCAGCTTCTCGATGACCGACCAGGCGTTCGGGCCCTGAATCTGGAAGCGGTAGTACTTGCGGGTGACCTCGTGGCCGTAGGGGCGCGAGGGCGAGCGACGGTCGATCTCGATGTCGAGGTTGCCGTAGCCGCCGGTCTCGCCGTGGTACAGCAGCCAGTTCGCCGCGGGAGCCCGGCCGACGTAGACGTACTCGTCCTCACCTTCGCGGAAGAGGATGCCGTCGCCGATCACGTGGCCGGATGCCGTCGTCGGCACGTACTGCTTGGCCTTGTCGACCGGGAACACCGCGGTGGAGTTGATCGCGGTGTCCGAGATGAGCTTGATCGCGTCGGAGCCCCGCAGGAAGAGGTTGTCCATGTGGTGCGACTGGTCGTACAGGACCGCCGTGTCGCGCCAGGCCTTCTGCTCCTTGATCCAGTTCTGGAAGTCCGCGGGGACGACCGGATAGATGTAGGAGCCGATCTGGGAGTTGCGCAGAAGCTCGACCGGGCTGGATGCCGCGTCGATCACTTCCTGCAGATTCTTGTGGGCCATGGTGAACCTCTCTGTTCTTTCGATGAGCCTCGGGGTGAGGCGTGGGGGTCGGTTTACGGTCTGTCGGTGAAGACGATGGTCTGGTTGCCGTGGCGGATGACGCGGTCCTGCGCGTGCCACTGGACGGCGCGGGAGAGCACGGCGCGTTCGACGTAGGCGCCGCGGGACTGCAGGTCGGCGGCATCCATCGCGTGGTTGACGCGGGCGACGTCCTGCTCGATGATCGGCCCCTCGTCGAGGTCCTTGGTCACGTAGTGGCTGGTCGCGCCGATGAGCTTCACGCCGCGCTCCTTGGCCTTGCGGTAGGGGGCGGCGCCGATGAAGGCGGGCAGGAAGGAGTGGTGGATGTTGATCACCGGCACCCCGACCGCGTCGAGGAATCCCTCGGAGATGATCTGCATGTACCGGGCGAGGACGATGAAATCGACGTTGCCGGTGAGCAGCTCGAGGATCTTCGCCTCGGCCTCGGACTTGTCCGGGCCCTGCGAGGGGACGTGGAAGAAGGGGATGCCGAACGAGCGGACGTCCTCGGCGGTGTTGGTGTGGTTGGAGATCACCATCGGGATCGTCACCGGCAGCTCACCCCGACGGTGGCGCCAGAGCAGTTCGAGCAGGCAGTGGTCGGACGTGGAGGCGAGGATCGCCATCCGCTTGGGCACGGACTGGTCTGTCAGGGTCCACTCCAGGCCCAGCCCGCCGACGGTCTCGGCGAGGTCCGCCTCGATGTCGGGCATCGCCGCCGCCAGATCGGCGCGGTGGAAGACGACGCGCTGGAAGAAGTTGCCGCCGTTCGCGTCGTCGGAATACTGGTCGAGCTGGACGATGTTGCCGGAGTTGCGGGTGATCAGCGCCGTCACCGCCGAGACGATCCCCGGCCCGTCCGGGCCGTGGACGATCAGGCAGGCATGGTCGCGCAGAGCTTCGTTGTGCACAGTCATGGGGTAAAGCCTGTCAGGACTGTGCGCGGACGTACTCACGGGCCCAGTCGGCGGTCGCCAGCAGGCCGCCGAACGTGTAGAAGTGCAGCTTCACGGGGCCGGACTTGGCGCCTTCCGGCGCCGGGGCCTCGGCGAGCATCGCCGACAGGTCGGTGACGAAGGTGTCCGGCCCGGCGGTTCCCATGAGGTTCGTCAGCGAGAACCCGTACTTCTTCACGATCATCGCGTTCGCACCGATGCCGAACCGGCGCGCGAACCCCAGCAGCCGCTTGATGCCGGCAGGCCCAGGGGTGCCGATCCGGATCGTACTGTCGATGCCGCGCGCGCGGACCTGTCCGATCCACTCCAGCACCGGGTCGGTGTCGAAGGCGAACTGGGTGAGGATCGTCGCCTTCAGGTTCTGCTGGGTCAGGGAGAGCGACTTCTCCTCCAGCGCGCGCCAGAGCACCTCGTTCGAGATGTCCGGGTGCCCCTCGGGGTACCCCGCGATCGACACCTCCTTCACGCCGTAGTCCCGCAGCAGTCCGGTGCGGATCACGTCGTAGGAGTCTTCGTAGGGGCCTTCCGGCGTGGCCGGGTCGCCGCCCACGACGAACACGCTCTCGGTGGCGCCGACATCCTGCAGACGCGAGAGGAACTCCTCCAGCTGTGCGCGGGAGGACAGCCGGCGAGCGGAGATGTGCGGGACCGGGACGAAGCCCGACTCGCGGACCGCGTTCGCGGCAGCCACCCGCATCTCAAGGTCCTCGTTCCCGAGGAAGGTGACGTTGATCTTCGTGCCGGCCGGGATGCTGTCCTTCGCCTCCATCAGACCGGGGACGTCCTTGCCGGTCATCTCGAGCGAGTAGCCGTTCACCAGCTCGAGCGCCGCCTGAGGGTTGGCCGTGACATGCGTGGTCTTCGACACTGATCGAGGTCCTCTCCGCTTTCCATCACAGCGCTGCTCTGCGCCGCGGGAGCAACTTTACCTATCTACATAGTGACTGTCTAGAGCCAACACGGCTTCCGCGACTTATTCAAAGTTTTCGTGACGACCGTCACATTTTTCTTGACAAGAGTGCGGTCGGAGGCGCACGATGGCACCGTCAACACGGCGTCGTGTGCGTCCGATTCGTTGGCGATCCCACCAGGAACCACGAGAGGCCCGTCAATGAAGAAGAGTCTTGCCGCACTCGGTGTGCTGGCAGCAGCAGCGCTGGCGCTGGCCGGCTGCACCGATTCCGCAGCCCCGCCGGCAGCGAGTCCCGCCGCCAGCGGCGACGCCGAGCCCACGGAGATGACGACGGTCCGCGTCGCCGCGCTCCCGATCGCCGAGACCGGCGCCCTCTGGGCCGCCATCGACGAGGGCATCTTCGCCGACCACGGCCTCGAGATCGAAGTCGTGCCTGCGCAGGGCGGTGCGAACGCCATCCCCGCTCTCCTCAGCGGAGACATCCAGTTCGCGATCGGCCAGCCGTTCGGCCCGATCCGCGCCGACCAGCAGGACCTGGGCGTCGTGATCGTCGGCAACTACGCCAACAGCAACACGGAGGGCGATGACGTGAACGCCGTGGTCGCGCTCGGCGACTCCGGCATCACCCGCCCCGCGGATCTGGCCGGCAAGAAGGTCTCGGTCAACACGATCGGCGCCGCCGGTGACCTCACGATCCGCAAAGCCGTGCAGGACGACGGCGGCGACCCCTCGACGATCGAGTTCGTCGAGGTCGTCTTCCCGGATGTGCCGGCACAGCTGGAGGCAGGCACCATGGACGCCGCGTGGGCACCTGACCCGTTCCGCGGCATCGTGCTGGGCGGGGGCGGCGTGTCGGTCGTCCAGCCGTATCAGGCGACCATTCCGGGACTCACGGTGCTCACGAACATCACCACCCAGGCGATGCTCGATGAGGATCCCGAGCTCGTCGCGGCGTATTCCGACGCGATGTCGGAGGCACTCGATTGGGCGGCGGACAACGAGGACGCCGTCCGCGCCGCGATCGCGAAGAACCTCGAGATCCCGGAGGAGGCGGCTGCCGGCATCACCCTGCCCACCTTCACGTGGGACCTCGCGGACGCCGGCATCGAAGACCTCGGAGCGCTGGCGGTGGAGTTCGCGTACATCCCGGCCGAGCCCGACTACGCCACGATGATCCAGCAGCAGTAGCGCACAGCAGGAAGGACCGGATGCCGCAACCGGCGGCATCCGGTCCTGTCATCACACCCTCGGGAGGAGAGCCATGCGCAGTGCCGTCACCACGCTCGTCCCCGAGGGGACGGCCACGACGCAGAGTTCGACGGATGCGGGACGCTTCCGTCGCGGCCGACGGACTCGATCCGTCCGCAAGATCGCGCTGGGCCTGGCCGGCATCGCCGGCTTCCTCCTGACCTGGCAGCTGCTGCCGGCACTCGGAGTCGTCGACCCGCAATACTTCCCCCCGGCCACCGTGACCCTTTCCCAGCTCGCCCAGGACGTGCGCGATCTGGAGTTCTGGCGGAACGTCGGTCGGACGCTCACGCAGTGGGGCCTCGGCCTGCTGATCGCCACCGTGCTGGCGACGGTGCTCGGCACGATCGTCGGGCTGGTGCCGTTCCTGCGGCGCGCGACGCACACGACCGTGGAGTTCCTGCGACCGATCCCGTCGGTGGCGCTCATCCCGCTCGCCGTGCTGCTGTTCGGGTATCAGATCCAGTCGGCGCTGCTGATCATCGTCTACGCGAGCTTCTGGCAGGTCTTCATCCAGGTGCTGTACGGGGTCGCCGACGTGGACGCCGTCGCGCGCGACACCGCCCGCAGCTTCGGGCTGTCGCGGGGCTCGCGCGTGGTCAACCTCGTCTTCCCGACGGCGCTGCCGTACCTGATGACGGGCCTGCGGCTGGCGGCCGCGGTGGCGCTGATCCTGGCGATCACCGCGGAGATGTTCATCGGCAACCCGGGCCTCGGGCGCGAGATCGTCTTCGCCCAGTCGGCGGGCAACTGGCCGGCGGTGTATTCGCTGGTGATCGTGACCGGGCTGCTCGGGCTGATCATCAACCTCGTCTTCCGCGCGATCGAGCGCCGGACGCTGTCATGGCATCAGTCGGTGCGCGGGGAGGATGTGCTGTGACGCTCTACACCAGCACCATCGTCACGCCCCGCCGCCCGGCGCGGGTGTGGGCCAAGATCGGCGAGAACACCCTCTACGCGATCGGCCTGCCGGTCATCCTCGTGGTCCTCTGGGGAATCTGGGCGACCGTCGCCCCCGCGAAGTTCTTCCCGTCCCCGGCTGAGCTCATCCAGGCGTTCGTGGACACCTGGATCGGACCGGCGTTCATCACCGATGTCCTGCCGAGCCTCGCTCGCCTCGCCATCGGCATCCTGATCTCGATCGTCGCCGGCATCGGCTTCGGCATGCTGATCGGCCTGAACCGGTGGCTGCGCGACCTGCTCGAGCCGATGCTGGAATTCTTCCGCGCCGTGCCGCCGCCCGTTCTGCTCCCGATCGCGGTCGTGCTGATGGGCCCGACCGATGCGATGAAGATCGTCGTGATCGTCGTCGGCTCCGTGTGGCCGATCCTGCTCAACACCATCGAGGGCGTGCGCTCCACCGATTCGATCATGACCGAGACGGCTCGCTCCTTCGCGGTGAGCCGGTCGCAGCGGCTGCGATTCCTCGTGCTGCCCGCAGCGAGCCCGCGCATCATGGCGGGGGTGCGCCAGTCGCTGTCGATCGCGCTCATCCTGATGGTCATCTCCGAGCTCGGCTATTCGTCGTCGGGGCTGGGCTTTCAGATCGTCTACTTCCAGCGCAACTACCTCATCGCCGAGATGTGGAGCGGCATCCTGCTGCTCGGGCTGATCGGAGTGCTGCTCGCGACCATCTTCGGATTCGTCGAGCGTCGCGTGCTGCGCTGGTACCACGGAATCAAGGAGGTCGAACGTGCCTGATTCGAACGAGCGCACCACGCTGCTGGACGTGCGCAACCTGAGGAAGGTCTACGAGTCCTCGACGGGCAACGTCGAGGCGATCGGAGACATCAGCTTCCGGATGGATGCCGGCGAGCTGGTGTGCATCGTCGGCCCCTCGGGATGCGGCAAGACGACGCTGCTCAAATGCATCGCCGGGCTGCTCAAGCCGACCTCGGGGTTCGTGGAGCTGGACGGCAAGACGGTGACGTCTCCGCCGGACAAGATGGCGCTGGTCTTCCAGGAGTACGGGCGCAGCCTGTATCCGTGGCTGACCGTGCGCGGGAACGTCGAGCTGCCGCTCAAGCACAAGAAGCTCTCGCGAGCGGAGCGGGATCGCCTCATCGATGACGCGCTGGTCGCGGTCGGTCTGGATCACGCGGCCAAGAGCTACCCGTGGCAGCTGTCGGGCGGGATGCAGCAGCGCGTCGCCATCGCGCGGGCCGTTGCGTACCAGCCGGAGGTGCTCATCATGGACGAGCCGTTCGCCGCGGTGGACGCGCAGACGCGCGCAGATCTGGAGGACCTCGTTCGGACGCTTCATCGCGAGCGCGGGATGTCGATCCTGTTCGTCACTCACGACATCGACGAGTCGGTGTACCTTGGCGAACGCGTCGTCGTGCTGTCGAAGTCGCCGACGTGGGTGCAGGAGGACCTGGCGATCGATTTGGCACCCGAACGCGATCAGATCACGACGCGCGCCCTGCCGAGGTTCACGGAGCTGCGCACGCACGTGTACGAGCAGATCCAGCGCGCCAAGCGCGGCGAGGCCGTGCGACCCGCAGGGTGAGCCGCCCGGAAGTGCGCGAGAGAGGGAGAGGGAGAGGGATGCGCAGCCGTCAGCCGAAGAAGCTGCTGCTGGCCTTCTTCGGCGAGCATGTGGTCGACCAGGACGTGCCTCCCCTGCGCGCGAGCGCCCTCATCGACGTGCTCGAGGGCGCGGGGGTCGCGGCACCGGCGACGCGGGCGACGCTCGATCGCTTCGTGAAGCGGGGCCTGCTCGAGAGGCAGAAGCGCGGACGGGAGATCTTCTTCTCGCTCACCGACCACGGCGGCGCCGTGCTGCGAGAGGCGACCGAGCGGGTGCGCGGCCCTCATCCGTTCGCGCCGCACGGCACCGGATGGACTCTGGTGACCTTCACCGTGCCCGAAGACCAGCGCACCCTCCGGCATCGGCTGCGCTCGGCGCTGAGCTGGGAGGGGTTCGCCCCCCTGCGCGACGGGCTGTGGCTCGCGCCGGGCGAGGTCGATCTCGCTGCGGCCCTGGAACCTCTCCGCGCCGATCTGCCGGTGGCGGCGATCACGGCCTTCCACGCTCGTGAGCTTCCCGGTTATGCGATGGCCGACAATGTGCGGGGTGCGTGGGACATCGCGCGCATCCGCGATGAGCACCTGGCTTTCATCGCGACCTGGAGCGACCCGGCCACCGTCGCCGACGCCGGCAGCCCCCTGGCGGCTCGCGCGATGCTCGTGGCCGACTGGCTGGCGCTTCTGGGAGCCGATCCTCGTCTGCCGCGGGCGTTCATGGACGACGACTGGCCCGCCGATCGCTCGTTCGCGGTCTACTGGAACGCACGAGAGATGCTGAGCGCGGCATCCGATGAGCAGTTCCGCGCCCTGGCGCAGTCGAGCGAGGAACGTCAGCTGTCCTGAGAGATGACCCGCCCTTCCGATTCGACGAGAGAGAAGACCCATGAGTACCGCGACCGACACCGAGCAGACCCTCATCGACCCCGCGGTGTTCGCGGGCAAGATCTTCATCGACGGCGAATGGGTCGTCGGCGGCGGCGGCGAGATCGCCTCGATCGAGCCGGCGACCGGTGAGACGCTCGCCATGGTCGGCATGGCGGATGCCGCCGATGTCGCGCGGGCCGCCGAAGGTGCGGCATCCGCGCAGAAGGAGTGGGCTGCGCTGCCGCACCCCGCGCGCGCGGCCGTGCTCCGCCGGGCCGGGCAGCTGTGGGAGCAGTACGCCGACGAGATCGGCGGCTGGAACATCCGCGAGGTCGGGGCGATCCCGCCCCTCGCCGGCTTCGCGCTGCACGTCACTGCGGCCGAGTGCTACGAGGCGTCGGCTCTGCCGTCCGCCCCGCTCGGGTCGATCCTCTCCAGTGAGGAGCCGCGCCTCTCGCTCGCCCAGCAGGTGCCGGTCGGCGTGGTCGGGGTCATCTCGCCGTTCAACGTGCCGCTGATCCTCGGCATCCGAGCCGTCGCTCCCGCCCTCGCCCTCGGCAATGCCGTGCTGCTCAAGCCCGACCCCCGCACCGTCATCACCGGGGGAGTCTCGATGGTGCGCATCTTCGAAGAGGCGGGGCTGCCGGCAGGCCTGCTGCAACTTGTGCCCGGCGGTGCCGAGGTGGGTGAGGCCATGGTCGCGGACCCCCGCGTCCGCGTGATCGCGTTCACCGGGTCGACCCGTGCCGGCCGCGTCGTCGGCGAGCTCGCCGGCCGTCACCTCAAGAGGGCGCACCTCGAGCTGGGCGGCAACTCGGCGTACGTGATCCGCGCTGATGCGGATGTCGACAAGGCCGTGAACCTCGCCACCTGGGGTGCGTTCCTGCACCAGGGTCAGATCTGCATGACGGTCGGTCGTCACATCGTGCACGAGTCGCTGTTCGACGAGTACGTGACGAAGCTGGCGGCCAAGGCGGATTCCATGCACGTCGGCGATCCGGCGGCGGGTCCGGCACATCTGGGGCCGCTCATCGATGAGGTGCAGCGCGACCGAGTGCACACTCTTGTTCAGGATGCCGTCGCCCAGGGCGCCGAACTGCGTGCCGGGGGCTCGTACGACGGGTTGTTCTATCGCCCGACGGTGCTCGCGAACACCCCGAGGGATGCTGCCGCGTACTGCGACGAGGTCTTCGGGCCTGTCGCATCTGTCGTGTCGTTCACGACCGACGATGAAGCGGTCGAGCTGGCCGCGGGCACGGACTACGGACTGTCGCTCGGCATCGTCACGGCCGATGTGTTCGCCGGGCTCGAGATGGCCCGGCGGATCCCGACGGGCATCGTCCACATCAACGACCAGACGGTCAACGACGAGGCAAACGCTCCGTTCGGCGGCACCGGATCGTCGGGGACCGGTTCGCGGCACGGCGGGGTTCAGGCGAACATCGACGCGTTCACCGAGACCCGCTGGATCACGATGAGGCGCGAGCCCGCACAGTACCCGCTGTGAGCAAAGCGCCTTCCAGCCGCTAGAAGGGAATGTCGTCGGGCGAGTCGTCGTCGGGTTCGCGAGCGCCGTCCGGCGGATCGCCCCGCTGCGCAGCATCGTCGACCGGCCGGAAATGCACTCCGAGCGGAGGCGGCTGGTCGATGTACGTCCGGCCCAGCGGCGACCTCCACTCGAGAACACCGTCGCCCAGCTGTCGCACCCGCCAGGCGGTGAATTGCTTCATCGAATGATGCCGCTGACACAGGTGGGCCAGATTGCGGGTGTCGGTCTTGCCGCCGAGCGCATGATCGATGGTGTGGTCGACCTCGCAGCGGATCGCCGGAAGCCGGCAGCCGGGGAATCGGCAGTGCTGATCACGCGCCCGCAGATACCGGTCGATCGCAGCGGTGCGCTGATAAGTGTCGACGTGAAGCACCGCACCGGTCACGGGATTCGTAAGGATCCGCTCCCACGGGCTGCGCGTCAGACACGCCAGTTCGCGCGCTGTCTCCGCGTCGATCGGTGAGCGGCCGACGAGGTCAGCGGGCTCGTCCGCGGCGCCGAGCAGGGTCAGGGCAGGCACGACGATCTGAACTCTCGCGCGGATGGCACCGAGAGTGCCCGCTGCGTCATCGGTCCGAGTCGGATCCGCGTCCGGGGCGGCGGTGAGGAGCATGTCCGCGACGATGTCGGCCCGGAGCTGGTCCATCGTGCGCGTGTCTGAGGCGATGGCCTGCCACGGGGCCGGTTCTTGCGGCGCCGTGGCCGCGGCATCCGTCTCGGCTCCGTTCTTCGCCGCGCGCAGGTCAGCCGCCGCTTGCGAGCGGGCATCGACGATGGCGCGCGCCTGCTGGGTGAGGCGGTCGTAGATCGCATCGATGAGCAGCGTCGGACCCGTGGTGGTCAGCGCGGACATGCCGTCAGCGAGGGTCAACACCTCGACGCGGCGGTGATCGCGGGCCTCACGATGGCGCTCGGTGAGGGTGCGGGGATGCAGGCGCTCGGCGAGCAGCGCGAGTTCGCCGCGCACCCGTCCGGGGGTGTCGACAGCGCACTTGGCCAGGGCCTCCGCCTCGAACGCCGGCCGCTGGTCGGGCGGCAGGATCGCACCCGTCTCGACGATCGCGCGAACATGTCCGCGCGTGATCGTGGCCTCCTCCCACGCCTGCAGCGTGGCCGGGTAGTCCTCGACCAGTTCGGTCGCCTCGCCGATCTGACGCTGCACGGAGCGATCGGTCGTCTTCATGATCCCGGCCACTTCGGCGGAGATGGCACGAAGAGCCATATCGTGCTCCCGCACGCGCGCCAGGGCATGCGTCGACTGCTTGCGGGCGAGGTCGCCGGCACGAGCGAGCGCCCGAATCTGCGCCGCCTGCGCCGCGGCGAGCAGCTGTTGCGACTTCTCGACGTCGGCAACGATCTCGGCGAGCGCGGCTGTGTCCGCGTCGCTGAAACCCACGATGCCTTTCGAATGCATGTTCTAATGATGCCAGGGGCCTCCGACATCGCGGAGGGTGCGTGAGCACTTTCATCGCGCTTGTCCAGCCCTGTCCGCGGACCGCCCCCACTGGCAGTCTGGAACGACGCCACGAAGAGAAGCACGATGAGGAGAACAGGATGCAGCACCGCACGCTGGCAGGCCGACAGGTGTCCGCGATCGGTCTGGGCGCAATGCCCATGTCGATGAACAGCGACAACCGCTTCCCCTCGCACGACGAGGCGATCGCCACCGTTCAGGCCGCTCTCGATGCCGGAGTGACGCTCATCGACACCGCCGACATCTACGCGCCGGCGTGGAACGAGATGGGTCACAACGAGCGCATCGTCGCCGAAGCGCTGCGGTCGTGGGGCGGAGACACGTCCCAGATCTTCGTCACCACCAAGGGCGGGATCACCCGAAGCGAGGGGGAGGCGTGGGGCCGTGACGGCTCGGCGATGTACCTCCGCCTGGCCGTTGAGCGGTCGCTCGAGAATCTCGGCGTCGAGACGATCGAGCTGTACCAGTACCACCGCCCCGACCGCTGGCTCGTCTACGGCGAGGTCATGGCGACTCTCGCGACGCTGCAGCAGGAGGGACTCATCCGCGCCGTGGGCATCTCGAACGCCAGCCTCGAAGAGATCGAGATCGCTCAGCAGGTTCTCGGCGATGGCAACCTCGCGAGCGTGCAGAACGAATTCTCCCCGCGGCACACGGGCAGCATCGACGAGTTGCGCTATTGCGGTGCGCACGGCATCGCCTTCCTCCCGTGGAGCCCGCTCGGCGGCACCGGCGGAGGAGGCCGTGAGGTCGGAAGCCGCTTCGGCGCGTTCAGCGAGGTCGGCGAGGCCCACGGGGTCAGCCCCCAGCAGGTCGTGCTGGCGTGGGAGCTCGCGCTGGACCCGCAGGTCATTCCGATTCCCGGTGCCCGTCGTCCGGCATCCATCGTCGACTCCGCGAAAGCCGCCGATCTCGAGCTGAGCGACGACGAGGTCGACACGCTTTCGCGGTCGGTGGGCATCACCGACTGAGCACGACGGGTGGGGGTGGTGCGGCGTACGCTCTCGCTGTGGCCACTCTCGACGACCTGCGCCGTGTTGCGGCCGGTCTGCCGGGCAGCGAAGAGCGCTCGACGACCGGGGGTGCCGCATGGTTCGTGCGCCACAAGCTCTATGCGTGGGAGTGCCATCCCTGGCCGAGCGTTCCGCCCGAGATGCGGGCCATCATGGCGGGTGAGCTCGTCGTCGGGGTCAAGGTCGGCGATCGCCTGGATGCGCTCGCGCTGCGCGAGATGGAGCCTGACACCTTCCTGGGACCCACGACCCCCTGGAGCGAGCCGAAGGTCGCTTTCCGCATGGCCGGCATCGCACAGGATCACCTCGCGGAACTGATCACCGAGGCGTGGAGGGTGCAGGCGCCGAAGTATCTGCGCCGCGAGTTCGACGGCGGCGTGTGAGATCATGCTCCACGACCTCACGACAGAGCGTCTGATGCTTCGTCCGCGCCGTGCAGAGGAAGCAGCGGTGTACCGCCGCCTGTGGGGTGAGCGAGACCCCCGTGTGCCCGCGCATCGACGGATCGACGCCGCCGGCCGGCCGACCACGGCGGAGATCGCAGCACGCATCAGGGTCGAGCCTGAGGGCCTCTTCGCTGTCGAGCGCCGAGATACCGGCGAGGTCATCGGCTATTGCGGCCTGATCCTCCCCTCCGCGGGCTCGACCGACGCACCCGAACTGGCGTTCGAACTGCTGCGCACGTCGCACGGCCAGGGCTTCGCCACCGAAGCCGCAAAGGCGGTGCTGGCATGGGCGACCGAGATGGGATTCCAGCAACTGCAGGCGTCTGTCTGGGACTGGAACGTCGCCTCGAGGCGCGTGCTCGAGAAACTGGGATTCGAAGAGGTCGGCCCCCGCGGATCCGCGTCGGAGCACGGGACCAGCCTCCTCACTGTCCGGCCGCTCTGAACTGCGTCTCAGGCCTCCGGCGCGCCCGGAGTCGGCTCCGTCGGCGACGGGAACGTGGGCTCGCCCGGCGACGGGAACGTGGGCTCGTCCGGCGTGGGGATCGTGGGCTCATCGGGACTCGGACTCAGCGGTTCGTCCGGAGCGGGGACCGACGGACCCGACCCCGTGCCCGGGTCGTGCGGGGCGCGCTCGGGGACAGTCGGACCGGGAGGGTTCTCGTCGGGCACCGGAATCGCATCCGGCCCGAGGGGCGATCCGCCGGGTCCACCAGGAGTGGGATCGAGGGTGCTCATGAAGTGCTCCTTCCGTGCGGCCGGGGTCTTTCCCGACCTGTCCCAGCCTCACCCAGCGGCGCCGCCAGGGGAACCGGGTTGACCCTCCTCGATCGCCGGGGTACGGCCCCGACTATGCCGTGAGCTGCGACAGCAGTTCGACATTGTCCGCGGTGCCCGAGAACTCCACGATCCGCCCCTTGGCCACCCGGTACATCGCGAACTCCGCGACGTTCGCGTGTCGGCGGGTGGGGGCGATGCCCCGGAAGACGCCGAGATGAGTCCCGCCCGCCCGCAGATGCACCGCCAGACGGTCGTCCTCGACGATGATCTGGATTCGGCGCCATCGCCAGTCGGGAAACGCGTGGAACAGGTCCGCCATGTCCCCGATCCAGGCCTCGGATCCCGCGGGCAAGTGCGCACGCCGCACTGCCGGATCGATGAAGGAACGGATCGCCGCCAGGTCGTGCCGGTTGCAGGCCTCGAGGTACTCGGCGTACCACTCGCGCGTCTCCCAGGGCTCCATCACCTCATTATCCGACGGCGCTTGGCGTGGAATCCTGCGCGACGGTCACCGTCCGAGAGCGGCGTACGGGGCCACCGCCACGATGCCTTCCGCGGCCGCCATGAGCTCGGGGTCCTCGGTCACGAGGGCATCGGCCTGCAGGGAGGCGACAGCCAGGTACTCCGCGGGGCCGAGCTCATCCCCCGCCGACACAGGCTCAGGCGATCGAGTCGACCGCGGCCTGGATGGCTGCGAGCGTCGCCTCCGGCTGCGAGACCATCGACACGTGCGACGCCCGGACCTCGCTGATCGTTGCCCCGGCGTTTTCGGCCATGCGGCGCTGGAGGTCCGGCGGAATCACCAGATCCTCGGTTCCGACGACCGCCCAGCTCGGGATCGTCTTCCACGCGGGCACACCCGAGGGCGTCACGTTCGCCACGAAAGAGGCGGGCCGCTGGCCGGCGACGATCAGCAGGCGGTCGGTCTCGGACAGATCCTGAGCGAACGCGTTGTGCACCGTCTCCGGCTTGAGGAACGCCTCCGCTGCTCCTTCCGGCGCGCCCGGGTAGCCCGCCACGTCCAGCACGGTGGTCGGGTCGGCGACCGCCAGCGCCGATGTCGAGCCATCGAGCAGGCTCACCACCGTGTCGCCTTCGTCGGGGATGAACGCATCGATGTAGACCAGGGCGCGGACATCCCCGCCCTGCGTGGCGGCGTTGGTGATCACCGCACCGCCGTAGGAGTGGCCGACGAGCACCACCGGACCGGACGTGCTCTGCGCGAGGAAGGAGCCGATGTAGGCGGCATCCGACGTCAGCCCGCGCAGTTCATTCGGCGGCGCGAGCACCTGATAGCCCTGCGACTGCAGCGGGGAGATGATCGCATTCCAGCTGGATGCGTCGGCCCACGCGCCATGCACGAGGACGATGGTCGGCTTTCTGTTCTCTGGCATTCGACGTCCATTCTGTCGGGCCGCCCGGCGGGCGGCTGTCTCCGATGTGTGGTCGCGTCCTGCTGCCAGACGCTGTCGCAAACATAGGGCTCGCATCGGCCCGAGGGCTATGGCTCAAGCGGAATTCACGGGTTGCCGAGCGCCCAGAGCAGATAGAGCGCCACGGCCTGCAGGGCGATGCTGCCGCCCAGCGACCACCGTCGGGCGCGGGCGGATGCCGAGAGCCTGCTGTCGGCGAGCAGCGGAGTCAGCGGCAGCACGAGGCGCGCGAGGCTCTGCGTCGGCAGGAAGACGGCGAACAGGTACAGCGTGTAGCTGAGGGCGAAACCCACGACCTCGATTCCCAGCCTGCGCACCTGCGCTGAGAGGATCCAGCGGAAGACGGCGCCCGCCAGAATCACGAAGAACGCCACTCCGAGCGGGCCCAGCCAGGTCCATCCCATCACCAGGCAGGGCGCGAGTGGCAGAAAGCTGCCCTCACCGAGGAACGGCACCCACCACGCCATCTGCTGCGCACGTACGTGCCTGACTGCCCGGTCACCGCGTCCGCGATCACCGGCCACATGACCCCGCAGATCGCCGTCGCGCCCCCTGACACGACCAGGCCGATGGCCTCGGACCGCGTCAGCGGGTCGCGATCGCGCAGCATCCATCGAAGCAGGAGCAGGATGCCGAGCCCCAAGGCCAACGCGACGGCTCCCGGTCTGGTGAAGGCGGCGATGACGCCGAGGGGGGCGATGCTCAGGTATCGGCGTCGCACGGCCAGCAGCAGCGCAGAGAAGAGCAGCACCAGGAAGAGCGACTCCGCGTAGCCCAGGACGAAGACGAACGACAGCGGACCGAAGGAGAAGAGCACCACGGCCCACCTCGCCGCGCGGGCGTCGGTGACGCTGCGAAGAAGTGCGAAGAGCGCGAGCGTCGCGGCAGCCGAGGCGGCCACGCTGATCAGAACGCCGATGACCTGCCACGGCAGGCCGGTCAGGGCGCTGACGGTCCTCTCCAGCAGGGGGAAGACCGGAAGGAAAGCCCAGTTGTTGCGCTCGACCGCTCCTGACGCATCCGTCGGTAGCGACACCGGGTAGCCGGTCGTGGCGATGGCGCCGTAGCGTTCGGCATCCCACCCCGAGAGGAAGTCCAGAAAGGTGTGCGCTCGCGCGCCATCGGGTCCGAACGTCCATCCGGCGATTCTCGATGAGAAGTAGGCGACCCAGAGCAGTGTCACGTTGAGCGCGCGCCCGGCCGCCCACACGGCCAGAACGGGCCAGGCCCAGCCGCGCTCCAGTGGCTCGATGCCGGATCGCCGGCGCAGCAGATCCACGGAGGCCGTGCGCAGCCGTACCCTCCAGCGCGTCGGCGTCGGGGATGCCTGATCGAGGTCTTCGGCGAGGCCCGTCACCGGCCGTCCTCCGCGCTCACGCTCGTGAATCGGTCGATGTCATGCTCCTCCGCCCGGCTATCGGTCGCGGACAGCCTGTGTTCCGGGGCGAAGGGCCACAAAGGGGTTGACGCGGGCGGCGTCAGCGGGCAGAGCCTTCCCGGCCGACGAACGTCGCCGTCTGGCGGAAAAGAGGTGGTCGGCAGCGCCGGCGGGGTGCAGGCTGGAGCGATGGCACAGGAGCGAGCGGTGATTCGAATGTGGACGGGCATCGTGCGGACGCAGGACCGCGACGCGTATGTCGACTACGTGCAAGCGACCGGGATGGCGCAATATCGCACGACGCCGGGGAACCTGGATGCGTGGCTGCTGACCAGGGATCTGGGCGACGGCCGCACCGAGATCGCCACGGTCTCGCGATGGGAGTCGCTGGACGCGATCACCGGGTTCGCCGGGGCCGACCGCGATCGAGCCGTCTTCTATCCCGAGGACGACCGATACCTGCTCGAGCGTGACGAGCAGGTGCGCCACTACGACCAGCGAACCTGAGCCGCGTCGGCCGCGTCACTCAGCCGGGGCCTCCAGCACGGCCTTGGCCCGCGCAAGGCCCGTGGCAAGGGTGGAGCGCACGCCTCCGGCGATCATCGGTTCGACGAAGCGCAGCATCCCGGGAGGATCCCCCTCGATCGTCGCGGTGGCGATGCAGCTGTCTCCTGAGGGAGAGAACTCGAAGGTCAGTGACGTCGGCAGCATTCCCGCCGTGCTCACGATCGACATGCGGGTCGGCGTCTCGAAGGCCGTGACCCGCCAGTCGAAATCCACTTCCCGGCCCATCGCCAGCATGCGGGTGTGGATCGTGCTACCCACGCCGACCGGTCCCTCCGAGGTCACCTCCTCGGAGATGACCGTCGCGTCCCATTGCGGGCGATTGCGACCGTCAGTCAGGAATTCGAACACGTCGTAGGGCGACCGGTCGATCGATACGGTCTCAGTGACGGTGAACATCGTGCTCCACCGTCCCTCCGTGCGCCCGTATGCGCAGCGCGCGCAGATAGCGGCGTCGCGCCACCTGCTGTGCGATCAGCAGTGCGGGATATGCCGCGCGCCAGCGCGGGCTGTCGGAGGGGCGGGTCAGTGACCGGATGGTGAGGGTCACGAGCTCGTCCTGATCACGATGCACGATGAATGCCTCTTCACCGGAGACCGGATGACCCGGAAGCGTCCGATAGGCGAAGCCGACGCGGTGCGGCGTCCGGACTACGTCGACCACCTCGACCGGCTCGCGGATCGAAAGGCCGAACGCGTGGGCGAGGATCACCGGCCTGCTGCCTTCGGTCACGGCGTCAGCGGAGGGGACGAGGAATCCGCTGCGGGTCTTGACCCCCCAGCCCAGCACTTCCTCGCTCGCCCAGTCCCACACGGCCGCTCCGGTCCCGAGAACAGTCGACTTCTCCCATCGGCGGAATCCCCGGCTCACGTCGTTCCACACGCCGTCAGCCGGGTGCGTCAAAGTCGGCCACTGATCGCTCGCCATCCTCCGATCCTGCCACCGGCGATGCGGCTCGGGCCTGTTGCGCGGCCGCAATCTGCTTCGGCAAGCGGGTCATGCGACGCCGGTCCAGAAGTCCACCAGGGCGGCTGCCACCGCGGCGGGCTGCTCGAGGGGCACGAGCGTGCGGGCTTTCGAAATGGTGATCGCGGAAGCGCCGGGTGCGCTCGCCGCTGCGCGGCGGGCGTCTTCGGGACTCCAGTCGCCGCGGTCGTCGGACGAGATGAACAGGCTCGGAACGCGGATGCGCTCCAGCAGGTCGGTGACATCGGTGCGATCGATGATGAACGATCTCAGGGCATGGCTCATGCTCGACCGGGACGGCCGGCCGAGACTGTCGACCACCACGCGCAGGATCTCAGGATCCGCCGCGGACTGTTCGGTGAGCATCGCGGAAACGATCGCGCTGCGGACGGGCCCGATCGGACCCGCCACACGGAGCAGCGGGTGAAGGACCGCGATCTGGCGCCGGACATCCGGTGCGATGGGCTGCGTCGGTGCACTGATGGCCACGAAGCTTCGGATCAGTGACGGGTCCGTTGCCAACTGGTAGCCGACGTGCCCTCCGAATGCGTTTCCCACCCAGTCCACCGGCTCGGTGACCCCCAGCGCAGCGATCGCGTCCCTGCCGGCATCCGACGCCTCCGCGATCGTGGTCGTCCCGGCGAGGGGATCACTGAGCCCCAGTCCCGGCGGGTCGACCAGCAGGAATTCGCGATCGGGCGCCTCCGCCAGGAGCAGGGGCAGCATCCGGTCCCAGGTGTGACTGTCCACGAACATCGAGGACCAGAGGATCGTCGGCCGTCCCGTGCCGATCCGACGGATGGACAGTGATCCGAGCCGCGTCTCGACGCGCTCAGTGTGTTCTACGTGAGTGTGCATGGGTTCATGTTAGTCTCATTAACATGAATGAGCGCAAGTACCGGATGTCGGCACGCGCGGGCTCGGCCGAGCAGACCGGTGAGCGGATCGTGGACGCCATGCTCGCGGCTCTGCGGACCACGCCGTACGAGCGGGTGCGGCTCGAGGACATCGCATCGGCCGCCGGCGTCACCGTCCAGACGGTGATCCGGCGGTTCGGCAGCAAGCCCGCACTGATGACGACCACGGTGGAGCGCGAGTTGGCTCGAATCGCCCACCGGCGGGAGGGTGCGCTGAGTGCCGCACCGCAGGAGACGATCCGAGCTCTCGTCGAACACTACGAGGAGTACGGGGTGCTGATCCTGAAGACGTACTCGGAGGCGCCACTCGTGCCCGGTCTCGGAGAGATCGCCGCACGCGGCCGGGCGTATCACGTCGACTGGTGCCGTCGCGCCTTCGCCGGGCATCTTGCGGAGCGAGGCGACAGCGCGGACACGTCACGGCGACTCGCTCAGATCGTCGCCATCTGCGATGCGACCACGTGGCGGATACTGCGCTTCGACGGTGGCCTCGGTCAGTCAGAAACGGAACAGGCGATCAACGAGCTCTTGGCGCCCGTGCTTCACGCGTGACGCGCTCGTCACACGCGCTCCTGGATCACCCGCGCCGTCGCGTCGGGGTCGGGGCGGTGCATGACCGATTCCGGCACGATGACCAACTCGGCGGCATCCATCTCGCTCGCCAGCCGGTCGGCCGCGGTGATGAGCATCGGGAAGGTTTGCTCGCCGCGCAGGATGGTGACCGGTTGCGACACCGCCAGCATCTCGGGCGTGGGCGTCGAGACCTGTGCCGTCAGCTTCGCGTCGTAGACGGTCGACTGTGCGAGCGGCAGAAGGTTCGCGAACACGTCGCTTCGGCGGATCGACTCCACCATCTCTGGAGGCAGTTCCACCCCCTCGAGCTGGAAGGTGACCACCGCGTCGTCATTCCTGCCGGCATCGACGAGCTGCTGCAGGCGCTCGGCCAGCAGAGGGTCGGGGTCGTCGAGGCCGAATCGGAACGGCGGCTCGGAGAGGAACAGCCCTCCGATCGCGGCCCCTCGAGACGCTGCGAGGAGTGCGAGCACGGCGCCGGACGAGTGGCCCAGGACGATCGCGCCGCCGCCGACGGCCTCGACCACCGCGGCGAGATCGTCGGCTTCGTCTTCCGGAGCGGAGTCGCGCTTATCGCCGCTCGAGCCGCGGCCGCGGCGGTCCACCGTCACGGCGGAGAACCCCCGATCGACGAGCGCCCGCGCGAGTGCGTCCCCGTCCGATGAGACCGAGAACGCGCCCCCCACGATCACGACCGGCGGCCCTTCGCCGACCTGATCGAAGGCGATGCTCGTTCCGTCTGCCGATGTCGTCGTTCGCATGGGGCCACGAAACCACGACCCGCCGACACCGGCAAGGGGCCGATCCCATTGCTCGGCGGACTATCGTGAGCCCGTGAAGAAGATCTGGCCGTTCCTCGTCTCCGGCGTGATCCTGAGCGTCGTCGGGCTGATCTGGACGCTGCAGGGCGTCGGCATCCTGGGCGGCTCGGTGATGAGCGGAGAGTCGCTCTGGGCGATCATCGGGCCCATCGTCCTGCTCGTGGGCGTCGGGCTGATCATCGTCGGGATGTCCCGGCGCCGCGATCGGACGCGATAGGCGCTGTCGCAAGGCAGCGACAGACCAGGACGACCGCGAAATCACGACACAGCTCCTAATGCGGAGCGTAGGCTCGGCGACACGGGCAGAGCCGGGACGAGCCGAGGAGCGACATGAGCGAAAGCAATTCCCTCTGGGCTCGGATCGTCGCGGTGTTCCGTCCCCGGCGGGAGACCTACGAGACCCGCCGGCCGCGCGGCGGCGAGCTGGGTCCCGAGCCGCCCCGACAGTACAACCACGCGACCGATCAGCGCCGATTCGGCGGATCGGGCGCCGCCGGCGGCTCGTGAATCCCGGCATCCGGCCCCTGTGTGCCACCGCCGGACTTACCCTCTCGTCATGAGAACATCGCCCCCCGCGATCGCCACGACCGGTCAGCTGCGCGCATCGGGCCACACCTACCGACCGCTTCGAGTCGAACTGCGGGAGAACCTGCTCACAGCTCTCGCGTCAGGCAGCGACCCGTGGCCCGGCATCCACGGGTTCGACACGACAGTGATTCCCCAGCTCGAACGCGCCCTGCTCGCCGGCCACGACATCGTGCTGCTCGGCGAGCGGGGGCAGGGGAAGACTCGGCTGTTGCGCAGCCTCGGGGGTCTGCTCGACGAGTGGTCGCCGGTCATCGCCGGCTCGGAGCTGGGCGAGCACCCGTTCCATCCGGTCATCCCCGCCTCCGTGCGCCGCGCCTCCGACCTGGGCGACGACCTGCCCGTCGCGTGGCGCCACCGCTCCGAGCGGTACGTCGAGAAGCTGGCCACGCCCGACACCTCCGTCGCCGACCTCATCGGCGACGTCGATCCGATGAAGGTGGCTGAGGGTCGCTCGCTCGGCGACCCCGAGACGATCCACTACGGCCTCGTTCCGCGGGCACACCGCGGCATCGTCGCGATCAACGAGCTGCCGGATCTCGCCGAGCGCATCCAGGTGTCGCTGCTGAATGTCATGGAGGAGCGCGACATCCAGATCCGCGGCTACCTGCTGCGCCTCGACCTCGACGTCCTCGTGGTCGCGACGGCCAATCCGGAGGACTACACGAACCGCGGGCGCATCATCACGCCCCTGCAGGACCGCTTCGGCGCCGAGATCCGCACGCACTATCCGCAGACGATCGAAGAGGAGGTCGCGGTCATCCGCCAGGAGGCCGACCTCGTCGCCGAAGTCCCCGCGCACCTGCTCGAGATCCTCGCGCGGTTCACGCGCAACCTGCGGGAATCGGATGCCGTCGACCAGCGTGCCGGCGTCTCTGCGCGGTTCGCGATCGCCGGGGCGGAGACGATCGCGGCGGCGGCACTGCACCGTGCGACGCGTCAGCACGAGGACGCCGGCGTCGCCCGGCCCGTCGACCTGGAGACGGCGGTCGACGTGCTGGGCGGCAAGATCGAGTTCGAAACCGGCGAGGAGGGCCGTGAGCGTGCCATCCTCGAGCACCTCCTGCGCACCGCGGTGGCCGAGACGGCCCGCGCTCACCTGCGCGGCATCGACGCGACCGGTCTGGTCGACGCCCTGCACGACGGCGCGACCGTGATGACCGGCGAGCAGGTTCCGGCGGCGGAGGTGGTGGCGGCGATGCCGGTGCTCGGCGAGTCGGATCTCTACGATCAGGTGGCCGATCGCCTCGGCGCGCAGACCATCGGCCAGCGCGCCGGCGCTCTCGAACTGCTGCTGGAGGCGCTTTACCTCGAGCGCCGCGTCAGCAAGGACAGCGCCGCCGGAGAGACCGTGTATGGTTGAGCGCGATCGATCACCGCAGCCGAGGGCCCGCTGATGGTCCGAGGCTTCCACCGCGTGCCCGCCCACACCAATCGGTACGGGCGGTACGACGGCGGACCCGATCCGCTCGCCCCGCCGGTGCCGGTGCAGGAGGCGCTCGAGGCGATCGGGCGCGACGTGATGTCGGGCACGTCGGCCGAGCGGGCGATGCGCGAGTATCTGCGGCGCGGCACCCGCGACCAGCTCGGCCTCGACGATCTCGCACGACGCGTGCGCGAGCGGCGCGCCGATCTGGTGCGCCGGCACCGCCTGGACGGCACGCTCGAAGAGGTGCGCAAGCTCCTCGAGCACGCGGTGCTCGAGGAGCGCAAGCACCTCGTGCGCGATGTCGACATGGACGACGACGAACGCGCCTTCGCCGAGATGCGACTGGAGAACCTGCCCTCGAGCACCGCGGCCGCCGTCAACGAGCTGGCCGATTATCCGTGGCAGAGTCCCGCAGCCCGCGCCGATTACGAGCGCATCAGAGAGCTCCTCGGCCGCGAACTGCTCGACCAGCGTTTCGCGGGCATGAAGAACGCCCTCGAAGGGGCGACGGATGCCGATCGCCAGGCGATCCGCGACATGCTCGCCGACCTGAACGATCTGCTGGAGAAGCGTCGGCTCGACGAGGACACGGAGCAGGATTTCGCCGATTTCATGGCGAAGCACGGCGACCAGTTCCCCGAGAACCCGCAAACACTCGACGAGCTGCTGGACACGCTGGCCGAGCGCTCGGCCGCCGCGAACCGGATGCTCAACTCGATGACCCCCGAGCAGCGCGAAGAGTTGATGAACCTCGCTGCGCAGGCCTTCGGATCGCCCGACCTCATGCAGTCGCTCTCGCGGCTCGACGACAACCTGCGCTCACTCCGGCCTGGCGAGGACTGGTCGGGGTCGGCATCCTTCTCGGGCGACGAGCCGACCGGCCTCGGTGAGGCGACCGGGGTGATGCAGGAGCTCTCCGACCTCGACGCGCTGACCGATCAGCTCGGTCAGGCCTACCCCGGCGCCCGGTTGGACGACATCGACGTCGACGCGCTCGGACGGCTCGTCGGGGACGAGGCAGCCGTGAGCGCTCGCGCTCTGCGCGACCTCGAGCAGCAGCTCAAAGACACCGGCATGCTCCAGCGCGCCTCCGACGGCGCCCTGCGCCTGACTCCGCGCGCGATGAGGCAACTCGGTCGCGCGCTGCTGCGAGACATCGCCACACATCAGTCCGGCCGCACCGGCCGCCGCGAGACACGCAACGCCGGCGCGGCCGGCGACCGCACCGGCTCCACACGGGAATGGGCGTTCGGCGACACCGAAGCGTGGGACATCCCGCGCACGATCTCCAATGCCGTGCTGCGCACGGTCGAAGCCGGCGCAGACGCGTCGAGCGGGGTGCGCCTGGATACCCGGGACGTCGAGGTCGTCGAAACCGAGGAGCGCACGCAGGCGGCCGTCGCGCTCCTGGTCGACACGTCCTTCTCGATGGCGATGGACGGGCGGTGGGTGCCGATGAAGCGGACCGCGCTGGCTCTGCACCACCTCATCTCCAGCCGGTTCCGGGGCGACAGCCTGCAGCTGATCGCATTCGCCCGGCATGCCGAGGTCATGGACATCGAGAAACTGACCGCGCTGGACGCCGTGTGGGACAAGGGCACGAACCTCCACCACGGGCTGCTCCTCGCCCAGCGGCACTTCCGGCGGAACCCCACGGCGCAGCCCGTACTGCTGATCGTCACCGACGGCGAGCCCACATCCCACCTCGAGCCGGACGGCCGCGTGTCCTTCGACTACCCGCCGGATCCCCGCACCATCGCCCTCACGGTGCGCGAGCTCGACACGGTGCAGCGGCTGGGCGCGCAGACCACGTTCTTCCGCCTGGGCGAAGACCCCGGCCTCGCGCGCTTCATCGACGCGCTCGCGCGCCGCGCCGGCGGCCACGTCGTCGCCCCCGAGCTCGACGACCTCGGACGCGCGGTGGTCGAGAGCTACCTCGGCTCACGCCACACCGGCCGCGGTGCGCCGGAGGACTTCGGCGAGATGCTGCGCGGGCGTTCCTGGTGGTGACGCTCACCGCACGGTGACAGCAGCGCGTGCTCAGGCGTCGAGGTGGCGGGCACGAAGCTCCTGCATGACATCGGCGATGTGCGCGTCCCCGCCGGTGCGAAGCACCTGCTGAGCCTCGTGGGCCGCCGCGCTGCCAGGTCGCCAGTCCACCCCCCAATTGCCGTAGGCCACCAGAATCGGCAGGGTCCGGATGCCGGCCTCGGTGAGACTGAAGCGCGCGCGCTGACCGCGCCCCGCCGCTCCGCGGGTGAGGAGCCCGGCATCCAGGAGACGCTTGAGGCGGTCGGCCAGGATGTTCGACGCGATGCCCTCGGCCGATGCTGTCAGCAGTGCGCGAAAGTAGCGGCGGTCCGCGAAGATCACGTCGCGCAGGATCAGAAGCGACCAGCGGTCCGCGAGCACGTCGACGGCGGCGGTGATCGGATCCGGGGGTGGTGCGTCCACGACTCCTCCTTGACAGGCCTTCCCTCGCCAATATAGTGGTTGCAGATCGCAATCACTACGGAAGAGGACCACATGGGCCGATTCGTGTACTCCATGAACGTGTCGCTCGACCTGCGCATCGAGCAGGTTCCCGGCGACAACGGCACCGGCGAGTGGATGAAGATCGACGAAGAGCTGCACCGGGAGTTCAACGCGCGGGCGCGAGAGGTCGCGGTCATCGTCCACGGGCGCATCTTCTACGAGACGATGGAGGACTTCTGGCCCACGGCGCACGAGGACGCGACACTGCCGGACTTCCTGCACGAGTACGGCGAGATCTGGACCACCAAGCCGAAGGTCCTCGTCTCGCGGACGCGCCAGGCCGCGGATCACAACACCCGCATCATCGGCGGCGACGACGCGATCGCCCAGCTTGCCGCTCTCCGAGCCGAAACATCCGGCACGATCGGGGTCGGCGGGGCCATGCTCGCGACGCAGCTGCTGCGTGCCGGACTTCTGGACGAGCTCCTGCTCGCGACCCATCCCGCGATCCTCGGCTTCGGGCGCCCGCTGTTCGACGACTACGAGCTGCCGATCGACCTGGATCTTCTCGAGCAACACTCTTTCGCGTCGGGTGTGACGATGCATCACTACGCCATCAGAGCGGAGGGGACGCCGTCGTGATCACCGGAGTGGCGGAGGGCGTGTCGGTCCACCAGAGCGCTCTCCTGCGCAACAACAGCGTCGTGGTCCGCGGCGCCTCCGGTGTTCTCGTGGTCGACGCCGGCATCACGGGCGCGGAGCTGGGCGACCTCGCGGACGACATCCGCATGGCAGGCGACGGGAGTGGGTCGCGGATCTGCATTCCTGGCAGGCGCGCAGCCTGGGCGGGCGCCCGGCGAAGATCTGACACCGGGTCGCTGACGAGGGCGCTCAGTCGCGCCGGGTGCGAAACGCCGCGACGGTCGTCACCGCGAGCACGACGATGCCGATCGACTCGACGATCACCGTCTGGGGGACGAGCATGAAGTCCCAGGTCTCGGTGATGCCGAACAATCCGACGGTCAGCGCGAGGACGAGCGCCATCAGCGTCGCGATCAGAAACAGCAGGCTCAGGACGGCGGCCGCGCGAAAAAGCGGGCCGCGCAGGACGATCATCGCGATCGCCAGCACGAGCCCGGCGACGGCGTTGAGCACGAACATCACGCCGAGGATGCCGCCCACCCCGTTGAAGACCAGATAGAGGTGGATGCCGCCCGTGATCAGCAGTAGGGCGGCGCTGAGGATGCGCAGCACCCACATGCTGCGCGGAATCGTCTCTGTCATGATGTGACTTCCGTTCTCTCCGGGTCCGTCCGCGCGCGGACCGTCAGGTCGCCGCGTCGGCCGATCAGCCAGATCACATCCCGGCCGAAGGACTCCAGCAGCAGGGCGAGGGCGAGCACGGTCAGGCATGTGCTCGCCCACATCGGGGGAAGGCCGGTGGCCACGAGGGTCAGCGAGGCACCGGCGACCGCGGTGACGACCTTGCGCCAGTAGCGCGGCGGAAGAGTGCGCCGCATCCACGGCATCGCCCACCCGGCGATCACGAACACGTAGCGCAGCGCGCCGATCGTCAGCACCCACCACCCGAGCATCGTCGCGACGTAGGCGCTCAGCACGAGCAGCAGGAACGCATCCACCTCCATGTCGAAGCGGGCGCCGAGCGCGCTCACACTGTCCGTCCGGCGGGCGAGCCAGCCGTCGACCGCATCGAGCGCGAGCGCGATCGTCGTGAGCGCGATCAGCAGCGGCATCGAGACGAGCGCGCTCAACGACGTCGTCACCAGGGCCGTGACCAGGCCTACGAGCGTCGACCGCGCGGCGGTGGCGGCGTTCCCCCATCCGAAGTTTTCCATGCCGCTGCGCCGCAACCCCCTGGCGAGGAGCCCGTTCGACACGACAAGGTAGAGGACACCGGCAGCCCACCCGGCGGCCGACAGTGGCGAGACGCGGTCGACCGCGAAGAGACCGCACAGCCCCGCCGCGATCGAGGAGAGCGGAGCAAGATGGACCTTCGGCATGAAGAGCTCCTTCCTCCTTCCGTCATGGATACCACCGGCCCGGCCTGTGCCGCGAGGCCCTTGACGGCGTGGACCCGGTGCGTGTGCCGATGATCGCGACCGCGTTCTGGCTCGAAGCGCCCGGCCGGGGTGCCCTCCGCAGCGAGGCGATTCCCGATCCTGCGGCGGGAGAAGTGCGCGTGCGGACGCTCTACACCGGCATCAGCCGGGGGACCGAGTCGCTCGTCTTCCGCGGCGAAGTGCCGGCGGGCGAGCGAGAGCGCATGCGCGCGCCCTTCCAGCGAGGTGACTTTCCCGCACCCGTCGCCTACGGCTACCTGAACGTCGGGGTGGTGGAGCAGGGTCCCCTCGAACTCGAGGGGCGCACCGTCTTCACGCTGTTCCCGCACCAGTCGGCCTTCGTCGTGCCGGCGTCGGCGGTGGCCGTCGTTCCCGTCGGCGTTCCCGCGCGACGGGCGGTGCTGGCGGGAGCCGTCGAAACCGCCGTCAACATCCTGTGGGATGCCGCACCCCTGGTGGGCGACCGCATCACGGTGATCGGCGCGGGGATGATCGGCGCCGCCGTCGCGCGACTGGCGGGCGGCATCCCCGGAGCAGACATCGCGGTCGTCGACGTGGACCGCGCCAAGAGGCAGGTGTGCGACAGCCTGGGCGTCGCGTACTTCCACCCCGGTGACGCCCCGCAGGATCGCGACCTCGTGATCGACACCAGCGGTTCAGCGGCCGGCCTGCAGCTGGCGATTGAGACCGCCGCGACAGAGGGCGAGATCATCGAGGCCAGCTGGTTCGGCGACCGCCCGGTCGAGCTGCGCCTGGGCGGCGACTTCCATTCCCGCCGGCTGACGATCCGCTCCAGTCAGGTCGGCGCAGTGGCGCCGCGCCGTCGGGCGAGCCGATCGACGGGGGACCGCCTGGCGCTCGCCATGCAGCTGCTGCAGGACGATGCCTTCGACCACCTGCTGACCGGTACCTCGCCGTGGCGCGACCTGCCTGCCGTCATGGCCGACATCGCGGCCGGCGCTCTGCCGGGCCTGTGCCACACGATCGACTGGAGCGAGAGCGCATGACCTACTCGGTGACCGTCCGTGACCACATGATGATCGCCCACAGCCTGTCGGGCGAGACCTTCGGCCCGGCGCAGCGGCTGCACGGCGCGACGTACGTGGTCGACGCGACCTTTCGATCGCCGGCGCTGGATGCCGACGGGGTGGTCGTCGACATCGGGCGAGCCTCCGACGCCCTGCGGGGCATCGTCGCTGCGCTGTCGTACCGCAACCTGGACGACGAGCCCGAATTCACCGGGGTCAACACGACCACGGAGCGCCTGTGCAGCGTGATCGCCGAGCGTCTCGTCGACGCGGTGCGCGAGAGCGGTCTGGGCGGAACGGCTCTGTCCGGCATCCAGGTCACGCTGCGCGAGTCGCACATCGCCTGGGCCTCGTACGAGGTGCCGCTGTGACAGGACCGGCGCTGTGGTTCGTCGTGCCCGCGGGGTTCGATGAGCACGAGCGCGTCAGCGGCGGCAACGTGTACGACTTGCGGGTGATCGCTGAGCTGCGGTCACTCGGCGAGGATGTCCGCATCGCCGAGGCGCGCCCCCCTGCGAATCCGTTCGAGGGCATCCCCGACGGCGCTCTCGCTGTCGTCGACGGGCTCGTGGCGGTCCGCGAGTCCGCGCAGTTCTCCGCGGCTGCCGAGCGGCTGCGGCTGGTCGCGCTCGTGCATATGCTCGTGACGGCATTCGCTGATCCGGAGAACGACATGGTCGACGGGGAACGCCGCGTTCTGCCTCGTGCGCTGCACGTGGTCGCGACGAGCGCGTGGCTGCGGGATGAGATCGTGACCCGGCGACTCGTCGCGCCCGAGCGGATCACGGTGGCCACGCCGGGTTCGGATGCCGCCCCCCTCGCACGAGGCAGCGCCGAGGGCTCGTCGCTCCTGTGCGTCGGCGTGGTCGCTTCGCACAAGGGTCAGGACACGCTGATCGAGGCTCTGGGCAGCCTCGATCCCGATCGACCGTGGACCTGCACCTTCGTCGGGTCGACGGCGATCGAACCCGGCTTCGCCGCGCGGGTGAGCGCGAAGGCGGCCGACACCGGCCTCACGCACAGGATCACCTGGGCCGGCGTGCTCGAGACGGAGGAACTGCACGACACCTATGCGCGCACCGACGTGCTCGTCGCACCGTCGCGAACGGAAAGCTATGGCATCGCCGTCGGCGAGGCGCTTCGCCGCGGCATCCCGGTGATAGCAAGCGACGTGGGCGGAATCCGCGAGGTCGCACAGCCGGAGGACGCGGTCGTCCTCGTGCGACCCGAGGATCCGGCGGCACTGGGCGACGCGCTGCGGCGCTGGCTGGACGGGTCCGGGATGCGTCGCGCCATGCGTGATGCCGCACGGCGGGCAGCGCCCGACCGTCGCTCGTGGAGCGACACGGCCCGCGACATCCGCGACGTGCTCAGGGAGCTGTCGTGAGCGCCGTCATCCCGGTGTCGGTCGACTGGCTGAGTCTGCGCGAGCCCGCGGATGTCCACGCGCGCTCTCGCGCGCTCGCCGTTCAGGCCGGACGGATGCTGCGCGGACCGGTGACGGTCCACGACCTCGGCAGCGGCACGGGATCCATGATGCGCTGGTGCGCGCCCCTCCTACCGGCTCCGCAGACGTGGGTGCTGCACGACTGGAACGAGGACCTCCTCCAGCACGCGGTCGCCGCATCGGCCCGCGACGCGTCCGGGAGTTCGGTCACCGTGCGCACGCGGGTCGGTGAGCTGGGTCGCCTCGATGCGGAAGGCATCGCCGGGGCGTCGCTCGTGACGGCATCCGCTCTGCTGGATGTGCTCTCGGCCGCGGAGGTCGAGGCCATCGTCACCGCGTGCGTCCAGGCCGGCGTGCCGGCCCTCTTCTCGCTGTCCGTGACAGGCAGCGTGCGGATCGATCCGGCTGATCCGCGCGACGGCCTCTTCGAAGCCGCTTTCAACGACCACCAGCGCCGCACGGCCGACGGCCGCAGACTGCTCGGGCCGGATGCCGTCACGGTGGCCGCCGACCTGTTCCGGGCGGCCGGCTGGTCGGTGCAGTTCGCCGAGTCGCCGTGGAGGCTGGGGGCGGATCGGGCATCGCTGATCTCGGAGTGGATCGATGGGTGGCTCGGCGCCGCCGTCGACCAGGAGCCGTCGCTGCGGGAGCCGGCGGGGGAGTACGCGCTTGTGCGCGCTGCCCAGTGCGACGCCGGTCGGCTGCAGGTCACCGTGCAGCACGCCGACCTGCTCGCGTGGCCCGCGACGCTTCAGCCGGGAGGTGGCCCATGACACGGCCCTACGTGACGCTCAGCTGCGCGATGTCGATAGACGGGTACCTCGACACCGAGGCACCGCAGCGGCTGGCGATGTCCAATGCCGCGGACTTCGACCGCGTGGACCAGCTGCGCGCGGAGAGCGACGCCATCATGGTCGGCGCCTCGACGGTCAGACGCGATGACCCTCGCCTGCTCGTGCGCAGCGCCGACCGGCGGCTGCGGCGAGTCGCCGACGGCCGCAACGCCTCGCCCATCAAGGTCACCGTGACGGCGACCGGCGACCTGCCGCTGCACTCGTCGTTCTTCACGACCGGTGACCTCGATAAACTCGTGTACTGCCCGCGGGCAGAGGCGCCGCGCATCGCGGGCGCTCTCGGCACGCGGGCAACGGTCGTCGGCCTCGGCACCGAGGTCACCATGCGCGACCTCGTGCACGATCTGGAGCGGCGGAACGTGCGAAGTCTGCTCGTCGAGGGGGGCGGCCGTCTGCACACCCAGTTTCTGCGCGAGGACATCGCCGACGAGCTGCAGCTCGTCATCGCGCCGTTCTTCGTCGGCGAGTCCCGCGCGCCGCGGTTCGTCGAGCCGGGCGCTTTCCCATGGACGGCGTCCCGACGAGCAGAGCTGGCCGATACACATCGCATCGGCGACGTGGTGCTGCTTCGGTACGCGCTCTCGAAGCGCTTTCGCGGCGAGCGAGGCGCCGGGGCCGGCGCGCGCGAGCACCGGGTCGGCGCAGGGCGTGATGGGGCGGACTGACAGCGGTTTCGGCGACCGGGGGGCGCGCGGCGGCGTCCTGGTGACGCTGCTGGCCGGCGCGACGCTTCTGGTCGCGCCACAGCTGCCGGCGGCACTGCGCGAGGGAGAAGTGAGTGCCGCGTTCGGCATCCCGGTGGAATCGCTGATCGTGCTGATCGCGCTGCTGGTCGCGGTGCGGCCGGTCGTGCGCGCCGTCGCAGCAGGCGCCTTCGCCGTGATCGTCGTCGCCGCCCTCCTGCTCGCCCTGCTCGATCTCGGTTTTCGAGCGACGATCGACCGGCCGTTCAACCCCGTCGAAGACCGCGGTGCACTCATCGACGCATTCGGGGTGATGCGCACCGCGCTCGGACCGGTGACCTCGGGTGCGGTGCTGCTGCTCGTCATCGCCCTCGTCATCGCCGCGACCGCCGGAATCGCCTTCGCGGCGCTGCGGGTGGGAGCCGCCGCCCGCGCCGCCGGATCCCGGGGCCGTGCGACGCTCGCGATCCTGGCGGGCGCGTGGGTGGTCTCGTCCCTGACGGGCGCCCAGCTGGCTCCGGGGGCGCCGGTGGCGGCATCCGGGTCGGGCGACACGCTGGTGGCGACGACCGAGCGTGTCGCGTCGGGCCTGCGCGAGCAGCAGGCTTTCGAGCGGGCATTGCAGAGTGATCCGCTCGATCGGGTCGATCCGGCGCGGCTCCTCTCGGCGCTCGAGGGCAAGGACGTGATCATCGCCTTCGTCGAAAGTTACGGGCGCGTGGCGGTCGAGCCGGCGCCCTTCACCGACGGCATCGAACGCGTGCTCGCCGACGGACAGGCCTCGCTGACGCGGCGGGGATACGCCTCCCAGAGTGCCTTCCTTACCTCGCCGACGTTCGGCGGTGTCAGCTGGCTGGCGCACGCGACGCTGCAGAGCGGTCTGTGGGTCGATTCGCCGGCCATCTACGCCCGGCTGCTCGCACGGCAGCGAACGACACTGACCAGCGCCTTCGAAGCAGCAGGGTGGCGGACGATGGCCGTGGTCCCGTCGAACGAGCGGGCCTGGCCGGCCGGAGAAGCGTTCTACGGCTTCGACACCAGCCTCGACTCCACCAATATGGGATACCGCGGCCCGTCGTTCGGCTACGCCCGGATGCCGGACCAGTACACCTGGCAGGTCTTCCACGACCGCGCCGAGCGGGGCGGGACGAGGCCGCTGATGACCGAGATCGACCTGGTCTCGTCGCACACGCCGTGGACGCCGTTGCCGCGGATGGTGCCATGGGCAGAACTCGGCGACGGGTCGGCGTTCGCCCCGCAGGCGGCACGCGGTGAATCGCCCGTCACGGGGTGGACCGACGCGCAGCGCGCCCGCGAACTGTACGGCCGATCGATCGAGTACTCCCTCGGGGCGATCTTCTCGTACCTCGAGACGTACGGCGAGGACGATCTGGTGCTGATCGTCCTCGGCGATCACCAGCCGGCGCGGATCGTGAGCGGGGTGGATGCCGCGCACGACGTGCCGGTCAGCATCATCGCGAAGGACCCGGCCGTCTTCGCGGCGATCGAATCCTGGGGCTGGGAGGACGGCGTGCACCCGAGCCCTGCCGCCCCGGTCTGGCGCATGGACCGGTTCCGCGACCGCTTCGTCGACGCGTTCAGCGGGTGACGCGCCCACCGGCTGCGCGAGCCGTCGGAGGATGATGGACTCATGCCCGCATCCCCATCCTCCGGTCTGCCGGTGACGCCGGGCGTGACGATCCCGGAGTCGGAGCTGTCGTGGCGGTTCTCCCGTTCGTCGGGCCCCGGCGGGCAGGGCGTGAACACGGCGGACTCCCGCGTCGAGCTGATGTGGGATGCCGCCGCGTCGGCTGCGCTGTCACCGGTCCAGCGCGAGCGGGTTCTGCAGCGCCTCGGCGGCAGACTGGTCGCGGGAGTCCTCACCATCGCGGCATCCGAACATCGCGCGCAGCTGCGCAATCGCGAAGCCGCCCGCGCCCGACTTGCCGCGCTCGTGTCCGATGCGCTGCGACCGCCTTCTCCGCCGCGCCGCCCGACGAAGCCGACGCGCGGCGCCAAGGAACGGCGGCTGAAGGCGAAGCAGCACAGGACCGAGACCAAGCGGCTTCGCCGCCCACCCGCCGACTGAGCGTCGCGTCCGGGACGCTGTCACGGCAGGCGCGTACCGTGAACCCATGCCGATCAAACTGGAGAACGTGGCCATCGCCGTCCGAGACCTCGATGCCGCAATCGCCTTCTTCACAGACCTGGGTCTCACGGTCATGGGACGAGACGAAGTCAGTGGCGAGTGGGCTGACACCGCTGTCGGGCTGGACGGCAACCATGCCAGGATTGCGATGCTGCAGACGCCCGACGGTGTGGGTCGCCTGGAACTGTTCGAGTACATCCATCCCGATGCGATCGAGACGGAGCCGACTCTTCCCCATGAGATCGGCATGCACCGTGTCGCGTTCTCCGTGGACGATATCGACGAAGCGCTCGCCATCGCCGCACGTCACGGGTGCTTTCCCCTCCGCGGGGTCGCCACGTACGAAGACCTCTACAAGCTCACCTACGTGCGCGGCCCGAGCGGCATCATCGTGATGCTCGCCCAGGAGCTGAAGGGCACGCCCTGAAGGGCACGCGGCCGAATCTCGGCAGAGCGGCGCGACGGCGGTCGGACATCGCCTCAGCCACGCAGCGAGTGGATCATGCTCCGCAGAATCGTCAGCGCCTGGGACTGCTCGTCCGGAGACAGCGCACTCAGCATCCTGACCTCGACGGATCGAACCGCAGCCGACGCCTCGTCGAGCCTCTGCCTGCCCAGCGGCGTGAGCTGAGTGGGCAGCGCCTTGCCGACGGCTGCCTGCGTCGATCGGGTGACGAAGCCGTCGCGTTCCAATGCCTGCAGAAGCACGTTCATCGACTGCCGGGTCACGAAGGCTCCCCGCGCAAGGTCGGAGTTGGACAGACCTGGGCGCTGCGCGAGGAGCTCGAGACAGGAGTAGTGCGTGATGGTCATGCCGAGGGGGCGCAGCACCGACTCCATGGCGGTCCGCAGGGCGCTCGAGGCTTCCTTGAGCAGGTACCCCAGCGACGTCTGCAGGACGATTCCGTCGGCTTGACTCATGTCAGTATTCTGACATAGAGTCTGTCGTGTCAGAAAACTGACACGACAGATGAGAGCAGCATGCCGGTCACCGGACCCGACTTCATCTCGCTCCAGGTCCAGGACCTCGATGCGTCGAAGAACTTCTACGAGCAGTACCTCGGCCTGGTGCCATCGCCGGCCGGCCCGCCCCACGCTGTGGTCTTCCAGACCACGCCGATCGCCTTCGCACTGAGGGACATCATTGCGGGCACCGACCTTGCGTCAGCCGCTCATCCGGGCATCGGCACGGCGATCTGGCTTCACGCGACGGATGTTCAGGACATGCACGATGTGCTCGCAGCCGATGGTCACACGATCGTCTCGGACCCGATCGACGGGCCGTTCGGCCGCACCTTCACGTTCGCCGACATCGACGGCTACCGGATCACCGTCCACGACCGCGCCTGAGGCTATTTGGTTCCCAGACCGTCCAGCCAACGGCGCTGTTCGCGCGCGAAGAGCACAGCGAAGATGCTCCATACGCCGATGTCGTCGACGAAGCCCAGGGGACCGAGCAGAAGCTCGGGAATCATGTCGATCGGCGCGACCGTGTAGACGACCGCGGCGATAGCGGCGACCCACGTCGTCGGAGCGACGCGATGCTGCCGGTCTTTGACCGCTTTCAGGAATGTCCACCACATGCCCTCAGTGTGCGGCATCTGCTTCGTTCCTCCGTTCGGCCGCAGGAACTTGGCCGCAAGTTCACAGCGATAACCAAGCAAAGCGACCCCTGGCATGGATCGGCGCGGCGTGAGATTCTGCGTGCGGACGAAGGAGTGCGACATGGATGAAGCGACGGGTGCATCGGAGCGGATCTCGCCGGCGGCATTCCACCGCGCGTCGGGCGTTTCCGACTGGCGGGTCACCGGCTCGGGGCCGCAAGCCGTCTTCCTCGCGACGTCGCTCGCGCATGCGGCTCAACTCGTCGACCCGGTGCTCGCCGCCGCCGAGCGGTGCGAGATCCTTCCCGACATCGACCTGCGACCCGAGGCAGTCGTGGTTCGCATCCCGGATCGCGGCGCAGAGGGCATTCCTTCGCGCGCCGTGGATTTCGCCGCCACCGTCTCGGAGGCCGCTGCCGAACGGGGTCTCACCGCGGACCCGGCTCACGCGCAGTCGATCGGCATCTACGTCGCTCAGCACTCCGAGACCGACGCCCGGCCGTTCTTCCTGGCCGCGCTGGGCTACGAGCCGCTGGGGGAGACGGATGCCGTCGACCCGCTCCGCTGCGGACCGCAGCTGGCCTTCAACCCGATCGCCGGCGACGTTCCCGCACGAGGTCGGACCCACTTCGACGTCTTCGTCCCGGCGGACCAGGCCCAGGCGCGTGTCGATGCCGCTCTCGCCGCCGGAGGAAGACTTGCGGACGATTCCTACGCGCCGGCGTTCTGGTCGCTCGCGTCGCCCGACAACCACGGTCTCGACATCGCGTCCTGGACCGACACCTCTGAATGATCCGCCGTGCCCCGCCAGCCCGGGCGGGCGACCGCGCGGCTACACTCGGCCGCGTGCTGATCCGACGGGCAGTCGCGCGTGATCTCGACTCGATCAACGCGGTGCACACCGCGTGCCGGCGGTCGGAGTGGCCCGAGGCCCTGGCCCACGCGAGCGAGCACCGATGCGTCCTGGTGGCGCTTGTCGAGGGCGTGGTCGTCGCAGCTGCGAAGACGCATCTCCAGACGGAACCTGCAGGCGCAGCACCCGCCGGGCACTTCCTGGGCGGCGTGAGCGTGCACCCGGACCACCGTCGCCGTGGGATCGGGTCGGCCCTGACCCGGGCGCGGATCGACTGGGTGTGGGAGCGGTCGGACGTCGTCTACTACTTCACCGACGACGACAATGCGGCGTCGATGCGAATGCACGCCGCCTACGGGTTCCAGGAGATCGCGAGGTCACCCACGCTCCTCGGTGCACGTGCGACTCATCGAAGTCTCGTGCTCTTCCGAGCCGTTCGCCCCCTCGGGTCGCTCAGGATCTCTCGGCGAGCGTCCGGGGCCACTCGTAGGCTGGATCGAGCCGGCGATCGATGTCTTCGCGACCGATCGTGACGACGGGGTCCGGCAGTTCCCGCTGAGGAGGACGGGCATGTGGGTCGAATGCTTCGAAGAAGACGCGCGATTCGAGGGCGACGAGGTCGAGTCGCTCGTCGGGCAGTTGCTCGCCCATGTCCGCGACACCCACGATTCGCCATACCCCGATGACGAGATCCGGCTGTGGGCACGCAACTTCGCGGAGGCGTCCGTGCGAGAGGACGGCCCGGTCGGCCGCCTTCCCTCGATCGGCCCCATCGAGGTTCACCCCGTGACCGAGGACCGCATCGATGACTGGCTGCAGCTGTTCGACCGGGACGCCTTCGCCGACAATCCCGACTGGGGCTCGTGCTACTGCCTGCACCCGCACACCGGTGACGTGCCGGAGCGCCCCTGGCGCGACGTGCGCGCTGAGATGATCGAGCGCCTGCGGTCCCGTGCGACGGTCGGGTACCTCGCCTACGTGGACGGGCGGCCCGCAGGCTGGGTGAACGCGTCGCGGCGGTCGACGTATGCGAAGTACGACGGGATCGACCCGTCCGGCCCCCCGCCGGAGGCGATCGTCGGCGTTTCCTGCTTCGTCATCGCCCCGCCCTACCGTCGGCACGGTGTCTCATCGGCGCTGCTGGACCGTGTCGTTGCTGACGGCGCGGCCCTCGGTGCACGATACGTGGAGGGTTATCCGAAGCGAAGTGCTGACGGGAGGGATGCCGAAGCCTTCTGCGGGCCTCGATCGATGTTCGATGCACGCGCCTTCGTTCCTGCCGAGGAGCACGAGCGTTACACCGTGGTGCGACGACCCGTCTGATGCGCGGAGGCCTGGATCGTGGATCGGCTACCGTCGTCGCATGACACGGGTGTTGATCGTCGGCGGTGGGCCGGCAGGCATGGCGAGCGCGATCGCCTTGGCACAGGCGGGTGTGGATGCCGAGATTGTGGAATCATCGGCGGACTGGCGCCCCGGGGGCATCGGCATCGCGCTGCAGAGTGCGCCGCTGCGGGCGACCAAGCAGCTGGGTCTCTTCGACGATCTGCTGCGGGTCGGCAGGCCGCACCATGTCATCGACATGAGCGCCCCGGACGGCACTGTGTTCGCCGAGCTGCCGCAGATGAACGTCAATGACCCGACCGACCCGCCGTTTCTCGGCATGGCGCGTGAGTCTCTCCACGAGGTCATGGTCGGCGCCGTCGCGCGCGCCCGCGTGCCCGTGCACCTCGGTGTGACGGTTGCCGATCTCGATGAGGCCGCGGATGACGTGTCGGTGACACTGACGAACGGGCTCAAGGACCGATTCGACTACGTCGTCGCGGCCGATGGGGCGAATTCGGCGATGCGGTCGCTCGTGCTGCCGGACGCGCCGCAGCCGGTATTCGCCGGCCAGGTCATCTGGCGGGCTGCGGCATCAGCCCCCACCGGGCTGGAACGGTACACGATGATGATCGGCGGACCGATTCGCCTGGGACTGGTGCCGCTTCCCGACGGCGGGCTGTATCTCTGGATGCTCGACAGCACCCTCGGCCCCGAGCGCCCTCCGCGCGACGAGCTGCTGGAGATGTTCCACCAGAGGTTGAGCCGATTCGGCGGCCACGCTCCGGCCGTCGCGGCGCAGTTGACCGATGTCTCGCAGGTGGACTTCCGGGCGCTGAACTGGCTGATCGTGCCGCCGCCCTGGCACGCGGGGCATGTCCTCCTGCTCGGCGACGCGGCTCACACCACCACACCGCATGTCGCCTACGGCGCCGGCCTCGCGATCGAGGATGCCGTTGTGCTGGGCGAGCTCGCCGCGACCGGCATCCCGTTCCCCCAGCTCGCGGCTCAGCTGGCGGCACGCCGCTTCGACCGCGCGCGCCTGGTCGTCGAGACGTCGCTGCAGCTGTCGCGATGGGAGCAGGAAGCCGGCCCGCCCAACCCCGGTGCCGGCCGGCTGATCGGCGAGACGATGGCGAGCCTCGCCGCGCCGATCTAGTCCTCAGGCGAAGCCGGACTCGAGCCCGAGAAGCTCAGACGGCACCGCCGAGCTGGTCCCGACGGCGTGACAGATACGCCCGTTCAGCCGGATTGGCGGTGAGCTGGATCGCACGGTCGTAGGCCGCGCGCGACTCGGCGCTGCGGCCGACCCGCCGCAGAAGGTCGGCGAGTGCGGCGTGGAACGCGTGGTAGCCGTCCAAGGTCTCGCCGAGGCGGTCGACCTCGGCGAGCGCCACATCGGGACCGTCCACCTCGGCGACGGCGATCGCGCGGTTGAGCCGCACGATGGGAGAGGGGTCGATCCGCACCAGGCGGTCGTACAGGGTGACGATCTGCGACCAGTCGGTGTCGCGTGCGGAGGGAGCAGCGGTGTGCACCGCGTTGATGGCGGCCAGCAGCTGAAAACGCCCCGGCTGCTGCCCGCCACCGGCAACGGCGGCAATCCGTTCGCGCACGAGCGCGTGACCCTCGAGCACCAGGTCGCGGTTCCATGCGCCGCGGTCCTGCTCGTCGAGGGTCACCAGTTCGCCGCCGCGCGACACACGCGCCCCGCGCCGGGCGTCGGTGAGCACCATCAGAGCGAGGAGACCGGCCACCTCACCCTGGTCGGGAAGGAGGGTGCGCAACAGACGGCCGAGACGGATCGCCTCTTCGGTCAGGTCGGCTCGTACCGGATCATCGCCGGCGCTGGCCAGATATCCCTCGTTGAAGATGAGGGAGATCACGGCCAGGACGCCATCGAGCCGCTCGCGGACATCGCTCTGCGAGGGCGACCGGTAGGGGATGCGGGCAGCCCGGATCTTCGCCTTGGCCCGGGTGATCCGCTGAGCCATGGTGGTCTCGGGAACGAGGAAGGCCCGGGCGATCTCGGCGACGGTCAGTCCGCCGAGCAACCGCAGCGTCAGCGCGACCCTCGACTCCATGCTCAGAACCGGGTGGCAGCACGTGAAGATCAGGCGGAGGCGGTCGTCGTCGACCGGTCCGACCGGGTCCGGCGGAGCGTCGTCGACCGGCATCCATGCCGCCTGGTGTTTGTCATCGCGACGAGACTCGCGCCGCAGCCTGTCGATCGCCTTGCGGGCGGCGGTCGTGGTGAGCCAGGCGCCCGGGTTGGGGGGGACGCCGTCGCGCGGCCAGCGCTCCACCGCTGCGACGAATGCATCGGATGCCGCGTCTTCGGCGAGATCGAGATCGCCGAAGCGACGAGCCAGACCGGCCACCACCCGCGCCCACTCGTCACGGTGGACGCGGGCGATGGCCGTCGCGACGGCGGAGTCGGCGTCGGTCACTCCGCGGCGAAGCGCTCGACGATCTCCGCGAGGTCCGACGGGAACCGGTGCACCTCCTGAGGCCAGTCCAAGGAGACGGCCATCCGGCCGGCCCAATACCGCGCGGCGTCATCGTCGGCGACCTCGATCACCGTGAAGCCGCCGAGGTGTTCCTTGGACTCGACGAACGGCCCGTCGGTGAACACCGCCGTGCCGTCCTTGCTCACCACGCTGCAGATCGCGGTGGAGGCGTCGATGCCGCCTTCCGCGAAGAGGAAGACTCCGGCATCCGTCATCTCCTCCAGCAGGGCATGCGAGGCTTCGCTCTTGCGCTGCAGCTCGTCGGCGGTGTGCTCGGGCACCCACTCGTCGTTGAATGCGATCAGATACTTCGGCACTGGTCTTTTCCTCTCATCAGGACGGAAGCCGCTTGGCGGCTCCGCGCTCGTCGACCCGATCGGGTCGCATACCTACTCCACGAACGGCGAGTCCCGGGAACGACATCTTTGCAAGAGATTCCCCGGATTCCGAGAGGTGCGGCTTCAGACGATCGTCTCGACGGTCAGAACATCCGTCCTCGCGATCGCTCGTCGATGCACGTCGGCGAGGGCGAGGCGTTCCGGGTCCTGCAGGTACGCCTGCATGCGGGCGTCATCCGGCAGGTCGATCAGCTGCACCTCGAGCGGTCCGTCTCCGCCGCCGACGCGACGGACTCTGCTTCGCACTTCGCCGCCGTGCCGGGGGATCAGACTCAGCACCTGGTCTTCATAGCCGGTGAGGGCGTCTTCCTGACCGTCTGCCGCCCACAGCAGGACGCAGAGTCTGATCGTCATGGGAAAGAGAGTACTCAGCACGGCCGACCGACGCTCCCGCGGATTGGACACCGCGAGCGCGACGCGCGAGCATTCTTGACATGCGATCCCCCGGACAGCGGCTGCTGCGTCTGTGGCGCCTGCACAGGTTGCCCGGCGGCACCCGCGTGTTCTCCTGGATCTTCGGTCGGCGCGTGCCCTACTCGGGATCGGTGCGGCCGCACATCCGCGCCCTGTCGCCCGGTCATGCCGAGGTGGAGATCCCCGACCGTCGCGGCAACCGTCAGCACCTCGGCTCCGTCCACGCCGTCGCGCTGGTGAACCTCGCCGAGCAGGCCAGCGGACTTGCACTGCTGACCGCCCTTCCCGACGGCATTCGAGGCATCGTCACCGAGATCTCCATGCGGTACCTGAAGAAAGCCCGCGGCCCCATCCGCGCGGTGTGCGACGTCACGCCGCCGGCGGTCTCGGGCGACGTGGAGTTCGACGTGACCGCTGACTGCGTCGATGCCAGCGGCGATGTGGTCGCCCGAGGGACGGTGCGCTGGCGGCTCGGCACGGCGCGCTGAACGACCCTGGACGGCCGCGAGGTCTTCGGCCACGACTGGGCGATGTCCACCGAAGAGCCGACAGACGAAGCGGGCCGGCGTCGATACGGTTCGATCAGACCCGTTGCCGCGTCGGCGCCTGCATCCCCAGGGGCTGTCGCGCCACGCGTTGCGCGGCTCGGGTCGGCGCGGGTTTCAGGTCTCCCGGGATTCGGTCCCCAATGCTGGTCTCGGGGGGCCGTCCAGATCGTCGACCCGGCAGCATCCGGCACGCCGACTTGCGCATTTCGCGTAATGAGTTCCTCCCCGTTGCGTCCTATACGTGCGGAGGGGTGCGCTCCTCGCTGCCACTCCGCGCTGCTCGTTCCAGCACACGGGTCGGCGTCGCCACACTGGGGGCGGAGGCGACGTCGACCCACCTCATGCTCGACGAACCCAGGCCATGGCGCAGGTCATGCCGTCCCTAAACCTGGCCGGCGCCCCACGCTCCGAGCGCGAGAATGGCCTCCCGCAAGGCGAGCCCACGCTCGGTCAGCACGTATGCCCGGGTGTTGTGACGCAGAGGCAGGCGGGAAAGCACACCGGCCGCCTCCAGTTCCCGCAGGCGTGTGGCGAGCATGTTCGTCGGTACTCCGAGGTCGCGCTGCAGATCGCCGTAGCGCTGCGGCCCGTCCAGCAGCCGCTCCACGATCAGCAGCGCCCATCGCGCTCCCACGATCTCCAGGGCTGCGGCGAGGTCGGTCACGCGGTGGGATCGGTATCCGGCTTCATCCAGAACGGCGAATAGTGGTAGCCGTCAGGGTCGTCGAACTGGCGCTGGTACATGAAGGGGTAATCGTCGGTGTCACCGATGCGTCCACCCGCGGCAGCGGCGCGCTCGACGAGCTCGTCGACTGCCTCGCGGCTGCCGAGGTCGAACGACACGGTGACTTTCGACGGCGTGTTCTGACCGCCGATCAGTTCTTCGGTACCCCCGACGCTCGCGTACATCTCACGACTGCCGAGCATGACGTACTGGTCGGCGGCGATCGCGAAGCACGACACGTTGTGATCCGACATTGCGGCATTCAGGTTCCACCCGAGCGCGGTGTAGAAGGCGGTCGCGCGCTCGACGCTCTCGACGGGACAGGTGATGAAAAGGCTCATGCGCTAACACTTGCAAAATGCAAGTGTCTCGTCAAGCCCTGTCGCCGTCCTTCGCCGACGGAGCCGCCACTCCGACCGATCGCTGAACGGTAACGGTCGGCGGTCTCCTCAGTAGTCGTAGTCGTGGCTGTCCGCGGCAGTGGTGTCGGGGACCTCGGCTACGACGGCTTCAGCGCCATGCGCTCGTACGCGCGCCGCTTGATCGCGCAGCCGTGCCACGAATTCTTCGTCGACGAGCTCTTCGAAATCAGAGTGCTCGGAATCGGAGATCAACTGACTCGCGGGTCCGATCAGGATCTCCGACCGGCCGAGCGAGCCGTCGTCGTTGAGGATCGGGACATCGATCGTCGCCGACGTGTCAGCCTCAGCGAGTGCTTGCGCACAATCCAGAATCGCTCGGGCGATCTCACTGCCCGTGAGTATCGAATGTCCCGCATAGTGCAGCCTGTCCATGTCTCCATCGTCGGGCAGGAGCCCGCACCGCGCACGGGCTTGACGACGAAGCGACGGCTCGTTAGCGCGGCGCCGTTCGAGGGAGGCATTGTCAACGCGGCGGTCGCTGGTTAGATTCGAATCTGTTCCCTAGGGAAGGACAACATGATGAGCAGCCACGATCGTTGAAATACCAAAGCGAGCCCCCGCCGATGTGATCGGCGGGGGCTTCGTCCTGATGACTGTTCGCTCGTGACCATCGCTGCCATCGCCGGTGTGACGGCGATCGTCGCCGGCGGGACCACGGTGGGGTTGATCGCGATCCTGCACCTGCTCGAACCCGAATACGACCCGTCCTGGCGGATGATCAGCGAGTACTCCCTCGGGCGATACGGGTGGGTCATGCGCGTCGCCTTCGTCACGATGGCCATCGGGCTGGTGGCGACCTGCGTGGCCTTATGGCCGTTCGGCGGCGTGTGGACCATCGGCCTTGCCGTCGTCGGACTGGGCGGCCTCGGTGCTGCGTTCATCGATGCAGATCCGATCATGACCACGCGTGCTCAGGCCACCCCCGTCGGAAAAGCGCACACGCTTCTGGGCGCCGTGCTTCTCGCCGGCTTCCCGCTCGCCGCGCTGCTGGCCGGGGTCGGGGTGGCGTCCACGCTCGGCTGGTTGCCGGCGATCGCCTCCGTCGTTCCGTGGGCCGGCCTGGCGTGGTTCCTGGTCGCGGCCGCCCCTGCCGGCGGGCACGGCGGCTCTCCCCAGCTGCGGATCGGCTGGCCGGACAGATTCTGCCTCCTCGCCTACCTCGCGTGGGTGGTGCTCGCGGCGGTCTGCGCTCTGCCCGTCGTCTGACACGAGTCCTGCCGGGGCGCATTCTCCCCCGGTGACCCGCGCATGTGAAGCCCCTGTGTGGGGCGATCGCCCGCCGCGCATGCTCGCCCGAGGAAGATCCGAGGGCGCCCCTCCGACCCAGGCACGCACTCGAATCCGGATGCCGCCCCCGCGGCATCCCGTCATCAATTACTCACGAATGAAAGGGAAGACTGTGAGATCAGTTGCAAGGGGATGGTCCTGAGATGGCCGGCGGATTGAACGGACGCAGGATCGCCATCCTGGCGGCCGACGGTGTGGAACGAGTCGAGCTCGAGCAGCCCCGCAGTGCTCTCGATGCCGAAGGCGCCGAAACGGTGCTGCTGTCCATCGAGGGCGGCGAGATCGCGGCTCGCAACAACGACCTCGAGGACGCGGGGACGTTCTCGGTGGACCGGCGCGTGGCCGACGTCACCCCGGACGACTTCGATGCTCTGGTGCTCCCCGGCGGCACCGTCAACCCGGACAAGCTGCGGATGGACTCCACCGCGGTGGCGTTCGTGCGCGACTTCGTCGACTCCGGAAAGCCGGTGGCGGCGATCTGCCACGGCCCGTGGACTCTGGTGGAGGCCGATCGAGTGCGCGGCAGGCGGCTGACGTCGTACCCGAGTCTTCGGACGGACCTGCGCAATGCCGGCGCTGAGGTGGTCGACGAGTCCGTCGTCACGGACGGGTCGCTGACCACCAGTCGTTCGCCGGAGGACCTCGAGGACTTCTGCGAGCGCATCGCGGCGGAGTTCGCACAGCAGCCTCAGCTGAGGTGAACCGACGCTGCACCTGTCGACGGGCCAGCGGGTCCGTCGACAGGTGCCGCGGCGTTGCTGCGGCACGTCACCGCAGCCCATGAACGAGGAGGCGGCGTAGCATCTGAATGTCGCCCCAGACCCCGGCGTCTGCTCCACGGTCTATCCAAGGGGGTGCGTGATGCAAACGCCGTCTCGCCTTCGTCACGTCAACCAGCTTCGTGCTGTGCCGCGCCACACCCGGGTCCGCCCCGGAGTGTCTCGGCCGACAGGGCGTTCGTCGTGAAGATCGACGATTGGTGGCCGCTGGTCCAGCCGTCCACCCGCGCGTGGCTCATCGACCACAACGGCGAGGCACTTCCGCCCCGGATCGTCGCCGATATCGCCTGGACCGGTGCACCGGTGAACACCGCGCAACCGTGGATCGAACGCAGCAGCCCCGCGGGCTTCTTCCTCGCGGCGGAGGCTGTCGACTGGATCGAAGCCGCCGCGAACGGGGAAGACCCGGAATGACCCGGCCCCTCGCATGATCTCCCTCGCTTCCGAGACGCTGGACGCGGCGGTCCTGGCGGAGTCGTTCACGGGTGTGCTCACCATCGATGTCGGCGAAACGCGCACGCTCGAGCGCTGCCACGGGTTCGCGAATCGTGCCCTTGAGGTTCCGATTCTCCCGAGCACACGCATCGCGGCGGCCAGCGGCAGCAAGGGTTTCACCGCGCTCGCGATCATGCGTCTGGTCGAGATGGGCGTCCTCGGCCTGACGGATCTCGTGCGACCGATTCTCGGCCAGGACCTGCCCCTGATAGATGGCGCAGTGACGATCGAACACCTGCTGACTCACACCTCGGGTATGGGCGATTACATCGACGAAGACGGCGATGGGGGAATCGACGACTACATCTTCTCCACTCCGCTGCACGAGCTCGCCGAAACCGAGGCGTTCCTGCCCGCCCTCGACGGCTTCCCCCAGAAGTTCCCGCCGGGGGAGCGGTTCTCGTACTGCAACGGCGGGTACGTGGTGCTCGCGTTGATCGCGGAACGGGCGAGCGGCCAGGGCTTTCACGAGCTTGTCCGAACCGAGGTCTGCGATCGCGCGGGGCTCGTCGATTCCGCCTTCCTCCGCTCCGATGACCTGCCGGCGGATGCCGCGCTCGGCTACCTGGACGAAGACAGCAACCGCACCAACGTGCTCCACCTCCCTGTGCAGGGCAACGGCGACGGTGGCATGTACTTCACCGCCGACGACCTGCATCGATTCTGGACGGCGCTGCTGGAGGGCCGGATCGTCTCGGATCAGACGGTGGCGGAGATGATCCGCCCCCGGTTCGACGTGCCCTCAGAACGGAAGCGGTACGGGATGGGCTTTTGGCTGGGCAGCCGGAACTCCTCGCTCGTTCTCGAGGGGTACGACGCCGGCGCGTCGTTCCGAACGACCCATATCCCCGAGAGCCGGACGACGGTCACCGTCCTCGGCAACAGCTCCGAAGGCGCGTGGCCGGTGATCGCCGCGCTCGCAGATGCCATCGATGGGACCGTTCGAGGAAAGTTCCCGGACGAGCACGCGTCCTTATAGGCGGTTTCCGTCCTCGTCGGTATCTTCGTGACATGTTGTCGGCTCTGGTGTGGGGCGCGCTCGCCGCATCCTCCCTCGTCATCGGTGCCGCCCTGGGAGTCGTCAGACGATGGAACACCCGCCTGATCGGAGTCGTTCTGGGCTTCGGCGCGGGAGCGCTCATCTCCAGCGTTTCCTTCGAGCTCGTTCAGGAAGGGCTCGCTGCAGCCGGAGGCCTGCCCGTCGCACTGGGGCTGGCCGCGGGCGCTCTTGCATTCTTCTTCGGCGACCGGGGCGTGGAACGCCTGGGCGGCAGGTCCGGCGCGAAGGCTGCAGGAATGCCCCTGCTCTTGGGCGCGTTCCTGGACGGCGTACCCGAACAGGCAGTCCTGGGCATCGGTCTTGCTGCCGGCGAGGGGGTGAGCATCGCCTTGCTCGTGGCGATCTTCGTATCGAACCTCCCCGAGTCCATCGGGTCCGCCACGGATATGCGGGCAGCAGGTACCAAGTCCCGGACGATCATCTTGGGATGGACCCTCGTCGCTGCCGTGTGTGCTCTGTCCACGGTCGGCGGGTACGTGCTCTCCGCCCTCGTCGGCGATCGCTTCACGGGCGGCATCGACGGCTTCGCGGCCGGCGCACTCCTTGTCATGCTGGTCAGTGCCATGATCCCGGAAGCGACCAGGAAGGCGGGCAACATCGCGGGCCTCGCCGCGGTACTCGGGTTCGCCGTCGCGGCGGGACTGTCCGCAGTTGCGTAACCGCGAAAGCTGATCCGCTCGACCGGGGCTGCACACTGCGCTGCTAAGTTCAGCGCCATGCGAAAGCTCTGGCCGTGGGTGATGATGGCCGGCGGTGCCCTCGTCTTCATCGCGTTCGTCGTCTGGTTCGACGATGCGGACTGTGGATCCGACCGCGATTGCGGCTATCTGGTGGGGCTCGCCGTCCAGTTCTGGACTCTCCTCGCCCTGGGTATCGGTCTCATCGTCGCCGGCATCATCCTGCGGTCGAGGTACACGCGAAACCGATAGGCCGACCACGCGGCCGGCCCGGTGGCGCGCTATCCGAAGGACGCCGCGAGGGCATCGAGGGTGGCGGTCCGTTCCTTCTTCGCGATCCTGCGAAGTACGGGGCCGGCCAACCGGTACATCCCGTACGTGCGCAACGAGGCGTGATGATGGACCACGGTGGCGCTGCCGTCGCTCACCTCGAGCCTGTAGGCGGGCCAGCCTTCCAGCTTGAGCTTGCCGGCCTTCGATTTGCTCCACCAGTGGTACACCAGGGTGCCGGGCGGCTGGAAATCGACGATCTCACCTGGAGTGGGACCGTAAGAGGTCTCGTCAAGGTAGGTCGTGCCCAGGGCCGGCGCGCCCGAGGAGGTCTGACGGGTGCGACGAAGCATGCTCCCGGTGTTCGGCATCCACTCGCTGTAAGCATCGATGTCGGCCAGGCGAGCGAAGACGTCCTGGATCTCGCCCTCGATCCTGCGGGTCAGCTCGAACTCGATGACGCCCATTTCTTGAGGATACGACTGCGGATGCCGCAGCGCATCAGGTCACCTTGGCACCGCGGACGTGGCGTGTTCCTGTCACGCGCTGATGGACTCCACGAGCTCCGTCATCAGCGTCGAGAGTGGCTTCATCGGCAGCGTGCTCTGGTCAAGCGAAAAGCGGTGAGCGAGTTCTTCCGGGGAGATGAAGGCCGCGGTTGTCACGCCGCGCTCGTCCCAGAGGAGGATGCGAAGGGGAAGATCGATGCCGACGAGCGGGTTCTCCTGCATCAAGCTCGTCCCGACGATGGGATTCCCGAAGAGCACGACGACCTCATCGTTCAGTTGAAGTCCGGCATCCCGCGCCCCTTGGGCATGGTCGATCACGGCGAAGAGCGTGATGCGACGCTCGACGAGCTGGCGACGCAGGCGCTCGAGGACGTCGCGGACCGTTCCCGTGCACTCCTGCGTGACCAGCCCGTCGATCACGGTCACTTCGTCTCGAGGGTGGAGACCGGTTTTCCGATCTCGACGATGTATGTGGAGAGCATGCGTCCCGTGTCGGGGCCGAGGTCGGTGGCGTTGTGGGGCACCCCCGGCGGGATGAGGAAGCCGTCGCCCGCGTTGAGGATCTGAGTGGTGCCGTCCTCACGCTCCATGCGCACCCTGCCTGCGACGATGAAGCCGACCTCTTCTCCCGGGTGATGGTGCCACCCCGATGAGACGTCGACGGGGATCTCGGTGAGGACCTGGACGATGTCTCGACCGGGGATGGAGGAGGACGTGTGCTGGATCTCGGTGCGCTTGAGCACGCCCCGCAGCTCGTCGGTGTCCTCGGAGATGCGAGCGGCGGCGGGGGTCGTCGAATCGGTCATGTTCGTTCCTTTCGTTGGGGTGAGGAGGGGGGCCGGTGGGACCCGTCGAGAAGGCTCAGAAGTTCTTCAGCCACCAGGTCAGGTTGGTCTTCGACGAGGAAGTGGCTGGCGTCCAGTCCTCGTCCGCGCACCTCCTGAGCCCAGGGGTGCCAGACCTCGAGGACGTCTCCGTACAGCTTCGGAAGCGCACCGCTCGCGCTCCACAGGACGAGGGTGGGACAGGTGATGTGCTTTCCGGCGGCCTTGTCGGCGTCGTCGTGCGTGCGGTCGATGCCCGCCCCGGCGCGGTAGTCCTCGCAGATGCCCTCCACGACCGTCGGGTCATCGAGGAGGGCACGGTAGGTCGCCATCAGTTCCGATGGATAGTTCCCCTGTTTGCGGCCCAGTCCCAGTGCGCGGACGTGGAGGTCGAAGAACGCGTCGGGGTTGGCGTTGATGAGCGCTTCGGGCAGCGGTGCCGGCTGGGCGAGGAATGACCAGTGCCAGTAGATGAGCGCGAGTGCCGCGTCTGCGCGTGTCCATACCTCGCCGGTGGGCACGACATCGAACGCGGCTACCGCAGTGATCCGCTCCGGGTTGTCCAGCGCCATCCGGTAGGCGACCCGGCCTCCGCGGTCATGCCCCGCAACCGCGAACTCGTCGAAACCGAGAGCGTCCATCATCTGCACAAGGTCGCTGCTCAGCGCTCTCTTGGAGTGCGCGGAGTGGTCGGCCGTGGGCGTGGGGCGGAAGGAGGAGCCGTACCCGGGAAGGTCGGCGACGACGACGGTGTGCTCAGCGATCAGCGCATCGACGACCGCATGCCACATGACGTGGCTCTGCGGATACCCGTGCAAGAGCAGAACCGGCGAGCCGGTTCCGCCGATTCGCGCGAAGAGCTTGCCCCGCTCGGCATCCACGAATCGATCCACGAATCCCTCGAACATCACTCCTCCTTCCGTTCCGCGTCGCACCGAGTGACACGGCGCATGTGCCTCAGTTGCTGCCGGTGGTGGCGTCCGCGGCTTCGCGGATCAGGTCGACGAGCTTCGCCGCTTCGGGGATCGCGACGGTGTGCGACCTCGACAGCGATGACGACACCAGCCACCGTCGGGTCCTGGCCGTCCTCACCTACCTCGACCAAGCCCACTGACGCGTGCGCTGACCGTTCGGGTCTTCGCCCGTGGGGCGCTGTGCCTTTGATCCGTCTGTGAATCCCCGATGTCCGCGCCGGCCACTACCGTGCGGTCATGAGCAATCTTCGACTCGTCGAGCTAGACGCCGACAACCTCGCGGCGGCGATCAGCATTCCGCCCCAGATGGGGGAGAAGGCCTACGTCGCACCTGTCGTCGTTTCGATCGCCGAGGCGTATGTGACTCCCACCGCCTGGCCGCGACTCATCGTGGACGATGAGGAAGTGGTCGGCTTCGTCATGGCCAATTGGGATCCGGACAACGACATCCCTGAGTTCCGTGGCGGCATCTGGAGGCTGAACGTCGCTGAGCAGGCGAAAGGGCGCGGTGTCGGGCGATTCGCGGTCGAGAAGATCTGCGAAGAGGCGCGGAGGCGCGGCTACGACAAGATCACCGTGCTCTGGGACCCATCCGACGACGGACCAGAGCAGTTCTATCTCAAAGTCGGGTTCGCAAGGACCGGCGAGTTGTTCGGCGAGACCGTCGGCACCCTGGCGGTGTAGTCGACGAGCGCGGGCTTCCGGCTCGGCATTCTGCGGCGCGAGCGGGTGGTCAGCGCTGCATCTCGCCGAGGGCGGCGAATCTGATCATGTGAGCCTGGCCGGCATGCAGGGTGTACTCGTGGACCATCTTGAGCAGGGACCACCGGAGTGTCCGGCCATGCCCCCGCCCTCGAGTGTCGAGCGACGCGCACGCCGCGATGGCGGCATCCGATCGTCGCATCTCCGCCATCCACCCTCGGATGTCATCGTTCACGCTGTCCAGCGTTCCCCCGCCGAAGTCGTCTTCCCCGTAGAAGTTTCGCTCGCCCTCGCCGCTCAGGCCACACCCGAGGTAGCCGGCCTCCATCTGGCGCATGTGCCGAACGAGGCCCAGAACGGAAAGTTCCACCGGCGGGACCGACCACTGCAGCGCCTGCTTCGCCGACAGGTCGCGCAACTTCCGGAGGAACTCGTGGCGCTGGTAGGCGAGCCACGCAAGCAAATCGTCGCGCTCGTCACCGGTGTCATCCGGCTCTCTTCGCCGCGTGAGATCGGCGCCCGCGAGAGCGGGAAGCGTCGCCGTGTCCTCACCGCGCGAGTTTTCCCGAGGCTCGGCATCCGACCAGTCCCGCTGCAGCCCGATCGCATCCGTGAGTGCTTCGACCGAATCGGCGAGCTCGTCCAGCTCGGCGCCCGTCAGGGACGGCAGCGAGGCCGCCAGACGACCGACCAGCGCGAGCGCTTCCGACTGCACGGGATCATTCGAGCTCACCCGACAATTCTCGGCCGCTCACGCGATGATCGCCAGTACCGTCGAACCTCACGCGCACCGGATCGACCGGCGTCGGTTCCGTCTCTCCGGGCGGCCAGATCTTGTCCAGCACGCTCCCGGCGGTCCAAGGCAATATGAAGCGTACGCACGCGGGTGCTCTGCGATCAGCGGTAGAACTCGCCGTAGTAGGTGCCGAGACCGTCGCGGTGCGCTGAGCCGTCAAGGGCGGCTTCATCGATCTCGGGGGAGTTCTTGATCTGCTCCTTGGTGAGATCGATGTACACCTTCCTCTCCCCGTCGTCCACGCGATGAATCGTGCCGGCGGGAAGGATCACCTTCCGGCCGAAGATCCATCCTCCGGTGTCGACCACGATGCTGCTTTCGTCGACGGCGTTGCTGGCGTCGTCGACCTCGCCGATGTCGCCGTCGGTGGCGTGTACGCGGTAGCCCACGATGGTGCCCGATTCCGCGGCACGAGCCGCTGAATCCCGGAAGTTCCAGGCGTCCCATGAAGTAGACATTCTGTTCCTCATCTTGTTCTCGTGGCGCGACGCGCTTTGCGTCCTCAGTTGCACGATATGACGATGCCGCCAGGCCCACCACACATTTGCCTGATCCTGCGATGCCGGAGCTACCGGCACGGAGTTGCCTGAGCTCAGGCGAAGAGCTCGTCGAACGCGTCCATGCGCACGCGGGGCGCAGCGACGGCCCGGTGGGCGGCGGGCTCGGCGGTGACGGCGACGGTGCTGACCGACTCCATGAGACCGCGAGCGGACTCCCTCAAGAACCTGCTGGGTTTGGCGGCGACGTGCCGGGCCAGGAACGCAGTGGGATGCGTGGGCAGTTGCGACGGCACGTACACGTCGAGGGCATCCCGGGCGCGGGTGAGGGCGACGTAGAAGAGGCGCTCCTCCTCCGCGAGGCCGGCCGGCGAGGTGAGCGCCATGTCGGAGGGCATCGCGCCGTCATTCGTGCGCAGGAGGTGCACGGTGTCCCATTCCAGGCCCTTGGCGGAGTGGATCGTGGACAGTGTCAGCCAGTCCTCGTCGAGATGTGGCGGCTTCGCCCAGTCGCCCGCGACGTTGACCGGGTCGATCGCCTGCTCGCTCACGAATGTGCGCAGATCGCGTTGCTGCGCGGCGGCCTGAGCGATGCCGTCCACTTCGGTCACCCGACGGTGCCAGTCGGGGTAGTGCGCGCGCAGCAGCGGGTCCACCGCGCCGCGGCATGCCTCGACCAGCTCCGGCACGGCGGTCGTGGAGTCCACGGAGCCGAGGAGCGAAAGCGTCGCCGCAAGCCCGGTGCGAGCCTTCGCCGGAGCGGCCGCGACAGCGTCGGCCGTGCGATCCGGGCCTCCGTCCGCGAGGATCCCGGCGAGTCCGCGCGCACTCGCTTTGCCGATCGCTCGGTGCCGGGTGAGCAGGCGGTACCACGACACCTCGTCCGCCGGATTGAGCACCACTCGAAAGCTCGCCAGCAGGTCGCGCACATGCGAGGTCTCCAGATAGCCGATCCCGCCGAACTTGTGGAACGGGATCCCTCGTACCTTGAGCTCGACCTCGAGCTGCGCACTGTGCGATCCCGTGCGCATGAGCACGGCCTGCGAACGCAGCGGAGTGCCATCGACGTGCGCGGCGAGGATGCGGTCTGCGATCGTGCGGGCCTCGTCGTCGGCGTTGCGGCAGGTGACCAGCGTCGGCCGGGCGCCCGGCTGCGGACGGTGCGCGACGAGGCGAAGTCTCAGTTGCCCCGGGCGCACCTCGTTCGCGAGGTCGAGGATCGGCTGCGTGGATCGGAAGTTGGTTTCGAGGCGCACGAGAGTGGCGTCGGGGTACGCCTCGACGAGGTCGAGCAGGTGCCCGGCGCTCGCACCCCGGAACGCGTAGATCGCCTGGGCGTCGTCACCGACGACCGTGAGCCCGCGGCCGTCGGAGCTGAGCCCGCGAACGATGTCGACCTGAAGCTGGTTGACGTCCTGGTACTCGTCCACGAGCACCCAGTCCCATCGCGCCCGCAGCCGTGCTCCGATATCCGGATCAGTGACCAGCGCGCGCCAGGCGATCAGGAGGTCATCCAGATCGAGCAGGCCGCGCTCGCGCTTGCGGTCGCGGTAATGGCGCAACAGGCCGGCGATCGCGTCGGCCTGCTCGAGCGCCCACGGGAACTGAGCTTCGATGACGGCCCGGGCGGGGGTCGCGGTGTTGATCGCGCGGGAGGCGATATCGGCGATGGTCCGCGTCGTGGGCAGCCGCACTTCCGTTCCGTCGAGTCCATGCTCCGCGCGCAGCAGGTCGATCAGGTCGATGACGTCGTCGGGATCGATGACCGTGACGTCCTCCAGCCCCAGGTGCTGTGCGTGCTCCGCGACGATGCGGTGCGCGACGGCATGGAATGTGCCCCCGGCGATGCGCTGTGCGGCGCGCGCGTCGCCGCACATCACCGCAGCTCGAGACAGCATCGCGGATGCCGCGCGCCGCGTGAACGTCAAGAGCAGGATCCGCTCGGGTGCGACCCCCGCCTCCAGCAGCCTCGCGACGCGTGCGGTGAGCACACGGGTCTTCCCGGTGCCGGCACCCGCGGCGACCACAAGCGGTCCATCGCCATGCTCGACGGCCTCGAGCTGTGCCGGATCCAGCCCAGCGAGCGCATCGAATACTGTCACGCACGTGACGGTATCGGGTGCTCCGGACACTGAGCGATCACGGCCGGAGTCCTGGGTGGGTCGGGATTGCCATCGTCATGATCCATCGGTGAGGATCGTGATCATGCAGGAGCTTCGGCGATGACCATGGACCATGCCGATGAGCACCACCACGATGCAGACGCGTCAGCGCACGACGCCACTCCGGCAACCGTCCGGGAACAGAGGCGCATGGCGGCAAGCGCAACGCTCCACTGCTTGACCGGGTGCGCGATCGGCGAGATCGTGGGCTTGATCATCGGCACGGCCCTTGGGCTGTCGACCGGCTGGACGGTCGTGATCGCGATCGGACTCGCCTTCGTGTTCGGCTACTCCCTCTCGACTCTTCCGCTGCTCCGAGCGGGCATGGCTTTGGGCGCCGCGCTGAGCCTGGTTCTGGCGGCGGACACCCTGTCGATCGCAACGATGGAGGTCGTCGACAACGCCGTCATGGCGCTGATCCCCGGGGCGATGGAGGCGGGCCTGGTGAACGTCGTGTTCTGGGTCGGGATGATGATCGCGCTGACCGTGGCGTTCTTCGCCGCCTACCCGGTCAACCGGGCGCTGCTCAAACGCGGAAGAGGCCACGCCCTCACGCACGCGCACCACGCCGCCACCGTCCCGACTGGCGCGCGCCGGTTCATTCCCGCTCTCTCACCCGGACTGCTCGTCGCCATCATCGTCAGCTTCATGCTCGGCGGACTTCTGGTGTCCACCGCGGCCACGTTGCAGTGAGGCGGCAGGCCGAGGTCGGGCGCCATGCTCGGCGATGCTCCCTTGCCAGCGAAAGTGTTAGTCACTAACATAAGCTGCATGGACAGAGCGGCTCGTACTCATTCCGCGCTGTTGCGCGCCGCCCTCGAACTCTTCGACGAGCGGGGCTATGACGCGACCACCGCAGCGGCGATCGCCGCACGTGCCGGTGTGACCGAGATGACGTTCTTCCGCCACTTCCCGTCGAAGGACGCGGTGCTGGTGGACGATCCCTACGATCCGCTGATTGCCGAGGCGGTGGTCCGCCAACCCGCCACTCTGTCGCCGATGGCGGCCGTGATCGCCGGTGTGCGAGAAGCATGGCAGGCGGTTCCGGCGCCGGCGGCGGTCGAGGTGCGCGATCGCCTGCGCGTCGTATCCCGCACGCCGTCGCTGCGGGGAGCGCTCGCGCGCAACAGCGCGAGCAGTGCCGATGCAATCGCGGCGGCCCTGCAGTCGCGAGGGGTCCCGACTTCTGACGCGCGGATCGCGGCCGCCGCGATGATGGGCGCCCTGAACGCAGCGCTGCTGGAGTGGGCGGATGGTGACGATTCCGAACTCGGTTCCGCTATCCATGACGCGCTCCGCGTGATCGAGGGCGGCCGAGCATGATCGCTTCGGTGCTGTCAGCGCAGGCCGTGACGCGCACGTTCCGCGATGGGTCCGGGGTCTTCGACATCGATCTGGACCTGCATCCTGGGCAGATCACCGCGCTGGTCGGCCTCAACGGCGCCGGCAAGTCGACTCTCATGAGACTGCTGCTCGGGATGCTGCGTCCCCACGCCGGCCGGGTGATGCTCGCCGGCGAAGCGATGGACAGATCGCCGTCCTCGGCGTGGGCGCGCGTAGGACACCTGGTGGAATATCCGCTCGCGTACGCCGAGCTGTCGGTGCGCCGCAATCTGCAGCTGAGCGCGCGGATGCGCAGGGTTGCCCACATCGACGCTGCGGTCGCGGCGACCGTGGCGGAATTCGCGTTGGAGCCCTACATCGATCGGCGGGTTCGCGCGTTGTCGCTGGGGAACCGGCAGCGGGTGGGATTGGCGGCCGCGCTGCAGCACGACCCGGACATCATCGTCCTCGACGAGCCGACGAATGCGCTGGATCCGGCAGGGGTCATTCGGCTCCGGGAAAGCCTGCTGAGGCGAGCGGGGGACGGCGCGGCGATCCTGGTGAGCAGCCACCACCTCGACGAGGTCGCCCGGATCGCCGACCGCATCGCCGTGATCAACGCCGGTCGACTCATCTCCGATCTCGATCCCGCAACCCATGAGATCGAGCGGGCGTTCTTCGAGGTCGTTCGCCTGGACGACGCGATGGGCCGGAAGTGAGGCCGGCGATCTGGGCCGAGACGGTCAAGCTGAACGCCTCGACCGTGGGCAGGGTGGGATTCGTCGCGATCGTCGTCGGCGTCGGCATCCTCAGCGGGGCGATGCTGCTGGCTGCATCCTCCGGTGACGCGCAGCTGCTGGCGAAACTCGGCCCGGCCGCGACAGGAGATTGGAGCGGGTTCCTCCTCGCGGCGGCGCAGATCACCTCCGCGGGTGGGCTGCTCGGTTTCGGCGTCGTGCTCTCGTGGATGTTCGGCCGTGAATTCGGCGATGGCACCATCACCGGGCTGTTCGCACTGCCCGTCCGCAGGTCCACGATCGCGCTGGCGAAGCTGATCGTCTACGCGGGCTGGGCGGTGGCAGCAAGCCTCGCCCTAGCCGGCATGCTCCTGGTCGTCGGACTTGTTGCGGGGCTGGGCCCGGTCATGCTCCAGGACTGGGCCGCGCTCGGGCGCCAGGTGCTCCTCGGGGTGATGACCGCCGCGATCGCTGTCCCGGTGGCGTGGGCTTCAACTCTCGGACGGTCCGTCCTCGCCGGCGTGAGCATTGCGATCTCGCTCGTCGTCGTGGCGCAGATCTCCGTCCTCGCCGGGGTCGGGGGCTGGATGCCGCTCGCCTCGCCGGCGTTGTGGGCTATCTCCGCCGGCGCGGCGGCCACCCCTCTGCAGCTGCTTCTGGTCGTGCCGTACGTCGGCGTCTTCGTCCTCCTGACGGCGGCGGCGTGGCGAGCCTGCCAACTCGACCGCTAGATCTCGTGGTCCCCATCTGCCACGCCTGCCATCGGTCGGCCGCAATTGCAAGGGGGTACCCGGACAGCCGAACGTTTTGATTCGGTATCCGCGGGCCTGCACACGCGCCCGAAGCACACCCCGATGCGGAGGAAGAAACCATGAGTACGAAGGTCGAGAAGAGGATCCTCGTCAACGTGCCGCTGAGCGTTGCCTACAACCAGTGGACGCAGTTCGAGGAATTCCCGCAGTTCATGAGCGGCATCAAGTCCGTCACGCAGCTCGATGACGAGCACTTGGAGTGGGTCGCCGAGATCGCCGGCGTGCGCCGGAAGTGGAAGGCGAGAATCGTCGAGCAGGTGCCGGACGCGAAGGTCGCCTGGGCCGCGACCGAGGGGGCCACCAACGCCGGCTCGGTCACGTTCGAAGACGTCGGCGGTGGCCAGACTCAAGTGCATCTTGTTCTCGAATACGAGCCGGAAGGTCTCGTCGAGAAAGTCGGCGACAAGCTCAACGTCGTCGAGAACCGGGCCGAAGGCGACCTCGATCGATTCAAGGCGTTCATCGAATCGGAAGGGTATGCCAGCGGTGCGTGGCGCGGGACAGTCGGGAGCCGCACCGAAGGGGAGCCGGGGATAGAGAGCGCCGCCGCGTCTCGTGGTGACAGCGGCACCGCAGGCATCTCCGGCAAGGTCGCAGCCGGCGTCGGCCTCGCCGCAGCCGGTGCTGCCGCCGCTGTCGGCGTCGCCGCCAGCAGGCACAACCGCGACGATTCCCCGGACGTCACCGTCGCCTCTGTCCCGCGTGAGAGTGTGTCGGAGACATGGGATGCGTGGAGTTACCGGCAGACCGCGCGTCCGACACAGGGCACGCGCAATCTGGTCGGCTACGAGGTGAATGCACGCGATGGCGACATCGGCAAGATCGATGAGGCCACCGATGAAGTCGGCACGAGCCGCCTCGTGGTCGACACCGGTCCCTGGATCCTGGGCAGAAAAGTGATCCTCCCCGCGGGGACCATCGACCGCGTCGACGACGTGGACCGCAAGGTCTATGTCGACCTCACGAAGGACCAGATCAAGAACTCCCCGGGGTTCGATGAGGACACCGCGTTCGACGACGCCTCCCAGGGTCGCCTCGGCTCCTACTACGGCGAGTTGTACCGGTGACCGCCGGGCTGCCCGGCTTTCGGGCCGGGTAGCCGAAGGCACCGCATCCGGAGCGGGCGGCTCCTTCGCCGGCGCCGCCCCTCTGGTCAGCGGCTCTCGCGGACATCCACCCCATCCGCCGACAGCGGCCGCAATTCTCTGCGCGCGTGCCTCAGCAGAACGATGGTCACGATGGCCAGGGGGCCGTTGACGAGCCCCGGCGCGCCCACCCACAGCGATCCGGTGCCGACTGCGTACGCGCCCCAGAGGCATGCGTTCATCAGCAAGAGCAGCTGAGAAGACGTGGACACGCCCCTGAGCTCCTCGCAACGCCGACGGCATCTCCACACGAGAGCTGCCTGCGGCCACCAGAGGACGAACGACATGAGCGAGGCGACGAACCCCACGATCTCGATATACCCGCTCACGACGCATCACCTCCTTTGGCCGTGCCGTGTGCAGAGAGGAGTGTGCGCGCCGCTCGGGCGATACATGAAGACGGGCCGAACTGCCAGCCCGTCGACTTCCGGTGAGGATGCCGTTTGCCTGTGCACATGACGATGAGTGATGACGACCGCGTCGCTGTTCTTCTGGACATCGATGGCACCTTGGTGGACTCGAACTATCTGCACATCGACGCGTGGGACCGAGCGTTCGTGGCGACGGGGCACCCCGTTGAGATGTGGCGGATTCATCGCGCGATCGGCATGGATTCCGGCAAGCTGATCAAACGGCTGCTCGGCGAGGAAGCAGCCGAGGTGGCGGAGGCGGTGCAGAGAGAGCACGCCCTGCTGTACAGCCACATGACCGATCGTCTTCGGGTGATCAAGGGGGCACGCGAACTGCTTCAGGAGCTGTCGAGAAGAGGGCACGTCGTGGTCCTCGCGACATCGGCACCCCAGGATGAGCTCGAGGATCTGCTCGATGTGCTCCACGTGGACGAGGCGATCGATGCGGTGACGTCGGGCGAGGACGTCGACGCCGCGAAGCCCGACCCCGGTCTGATCCAGATCGCGCTCGAGCGAGCATCCGTGCCCGCCCGGCGGGCAGTGATGATCGGCGACTCGGTGTGGGATATCGAGGCTGCGGCACGGGCGCGCGTGGCGAGCATCGGAGTCCGGACCGGGGGATACAGCGCAGAAGAGCTCCTGGAAGCCGGTGCCGCGGCCGTCTACGACGACGTCGCTCATCTGCTTGCGGAGCTCGATCGAAGCCTCCTCTCTGCACAAGCGCAGGAGTGAGTGCGTACGCTGGCGGGATGCTGCCTAGGACGACTATCCCGCGCCCAGCGGCTGTCGTGCGACGCGGCCGGTCAGCCGCAGCAGGATGACGCCGCTCAACGCGCCGGACGCGAGTGCGCCGGCGAGGACGACGATCTGGAAACGGCCGGCGTCGAACGGCGAGGCGCCGGCGAAGATCGCACCGACGAAAGCTCCGGGCAGCACGACCAGGCCGGTGGTGCGGGTCTGATCCAGGGACGGAAGCAAGGCGGTCTGCACCGCCCCCCGTGCCAGTTCTCGGGTGGATTCCCACGGCGTCGCCCCGAGAGCGAGCCACCCCTCGACCTGATCCCAGTGGTCACGGATGGAGGTGCGGTAGATCCGCTGCGTCAGGATCGTGATGGTCATGGTGTTTCCGATGATGATGCCGCCCAGCGCGAGCGCGTAGCGGGGGGCGAACTCGATCGCGCCGGTGGCGAACGCCACCGTCATGACCACGACGGGTCCGATGAGCATCGAGAGGAACAGCGGGCCGACCTCGCGCAACCGCGTCCCGGAACGCCGAGCGGCAGTCCACACCGCAGCGAGGAACATCACGCCGAGACCGACCGCCACCCAGGCGGGCGTGGTGATGATCCCGGCCAGGACCAGGCTCAGCGCCGCAAGCTGAAGCGCCGCCCGAGCCAACGCCGAAACGACAGCCCACTTGCCGGGGACCCGCAAGGCGGCGAGCGAGACGGTGGCGATCGCGGCGAGCAAGACCACCGCCGCGCCGGTCATCAGCCAAGGCATCCACGCGTCCATGGACCCGACCCTAGGTCACGACGTCGGCGCGCAGCGGGTGCTCCGCAGGGTCACTGCCACTCGGCGGGTACTCGACCGGTGCTGCTCACCTCCGCCAGGGTGTCAGCCGCGGCCACCATCCCGGGACGTTGCGCCGGTAGTCGACGTACTCGTCGCCGTAGGTGCGGGTGAGAGTGGGCTCCTCATAGCCCTTCACGAACGCGACGACCGCGGCGAGGACGAAGCCCGCGTAGAGCAGCAGCCACACGCTGCCGAACAGAACCGGCTGTCCCAGGATGATCGCAAGCACCGCAAGGTACATCGGATTGCGCACGAAGCGGTACACGCCGATCACCACGAGCGTCTGGGTGGGAGCGACAGGGGCCGGTGTTCCGCGGTGCACGGCGAACAATGCGAAGGCGTATAAGAGGAAGGCGGCACCGGTGGCTATCGTGAGCCATGCGATGGGCACAATCACCCACGCAGGGCCGCCCCAATCGTGCAATTGCCAGCCGCTGATGACCCAGGGCATGAAACCCGCGACGATTCCCGGTGCGAGAACGAGGAACGTGATCGTTCCGATCCACGCGCGCGCGCTCGAGGCCGACGTCGCCACGAGCACCAGGCTAGCCCCGACGAATCCCGAAAGCAGCCGGAGACCGGATCGCTCACGCCGACCTTCAGGACGTCGTCGTGTGGTGCTGTCAGAGCGGGCCGAAGACGGCGGCCGCCTCAGCGTCCAGCTCGAGCTTGTCGAGCAGCGGTTCCAGTTCGCGTTCCTCGAACCGGAAGTGCGATTCCATGATCGCGGCGAGACCCTCCAGATGACCCGCAAGCAACCTGGATGAGTCGCCGGACCGCACAGCCCTGTCGAGTCCGGTCAGAAGGGAGGCGATCATGTCGTGGTCTTGCCGGAGCATGCTGACGACGCGTGCTGCTTCCGGATACTGCTCCACCAGGGCGGGAAACAGCAGCGCGTCCTCGCCTCGGTGATGGCTGTCGAGGGCGAGGCAGAAGCCGTGGCAGTAGAGCAGGAGATCGCGCGAGGCGTCCGCCGCGTCCGCGCCATCGCGCGCGGCCTCGAGCGCCGCCAGAAGTGCGAGACGGAGTCGTTCGTGAACCTGGAGAAGCTCCCGTCGCCATGCGACGAGCCTCGGGATGTCGCTCACGCGACGATGTCGGTACGAGCTCTCATGGTGACCGCCTTGTTCGAGCGCAATGTGACCACGGGGTTACGAGCGCGCCTCCAGCCTAATCGGCAGAAATGCGCGCGAATGCGCCACGATGGTGCGTACGGGTGCGCCGGGCGGCGGCATCCCACCTCGCGAAAGAAGGACTCCATGGCTGAACGCAAGCGAATTCTCTCTGCCGGTGTCGGGGCGCTCGTGGTCACGGGCATGGCGCTCGCGGGTTGCGCGAGCTCGGCGGGTGGCGCCACCTCGGCGTCGCCGTCGTCGCAGGCGACGATCGAACCGGATCCGGACTTGGGTGCCGCCTGGCTCGACAGCGGCCGGATGGTCGGCCTCGTGACCCTCGGCAGTTCCACCTGTGTTCCCCGGGTCGCGGATGAGGCGCAGTACACCGATGACACTCTGCACGTCGAGCTCGCCGCGCCGGCGGCGGACGAACCGTGCACGTCGGACCTGGTCCCGCGAGTGACCCTCGTCGACGTCCCGAAGGACGTCGACCCCGAAAAGGCCCTGCAGATCGAGGTCACCGGTGACGAGTACTTCGGCGTGGTCGAGCTCGACGGGGTTGCGGGCCTGGACCCGTCCGGTGAGACGGACTACGAGCCGAGCGCGGGCTGGGCGACCACCAAGGGTCAGTTCGTGATTCTGACGTGGGGCTCCTCGACGTGCATCCCCGAGATCCAGGATGTCGCGGCAACCGGCCCCGCGGAGGTGACCGTCACGTACGTGACGCCGCCGAGCGAACAAGTGTGCACGATGGACATGGTCGGTCGCGGGGCTGTGACCGCGGTCAACGACCTCGAGGACGACAGCGACGTCGTCGCGATCCTCACCAAGGGAGGGTTCCTCGGTCTGAAGGTCCCGATCTACGGCACCAACTGATGCGGTCTGTGCCGTCAGACGAGTCGCCTTCGGCCACAGCCGGACGGACTTGCTGAGCCGAATGAGTCGGGTCTAGGCTCGCGCCGAGCGGACGTCCGGCTGGGCGCTTGTACTCCACTCGCAGGGAGTGACGATGGCGCAGGATGCACGATCGACGGCGCGCGGCCGGTTCGAGCGGTGGTTCGAGGTCGAGGTCGTGGATCCGATGGCCGATTTTCAGAACCCGCGGCAGGAGTGGCGCCGACTCGCCTCCGAGCTGTTCGGCACGTTCTTCCTCGTTCTCGTTGCCGCAGGCGGCGGAATGATGAGCCAGGCCTTTCCCGAGACGATCAGCAGGCAGGCCGCCGTGGTCGCCCCCGGGCTCATGGTGATGGGGATCATCCTCTTCATGGGAAAGGTGTCAGGCGCACACCTGAACCCCGCCGTCACGTTGGCCTTCTCGCTCCGGGGTGATTTTCCCTGGCAGCGAGTGCCCGGCTACATCCTGGTGCAGCTTGCCGGCGCCACGCTAGCGGCATGGTTCCTGCATGCGGTCATCGGCGTCTCCGCCTCGTACGGGTCGAACTACCCTGCCGAGGGCTACAGCTCGCTGCAGGCGTTCTGGATGGAGACCGTACTCACGCTGGGCCTGGTGAGCGTGATCCTGGGCACCGCTTCGGGAGCGCAGAACATCGGCATCATCGGCGCGATCGGCGTGGGAAGCTACATCGCACTGGCAGGCCTGTGGGGGAGTCCGATCTCGGGCACGTCGATGAACCCCGCGCGGACGTTCGGTCCGGATCTCGTGTCGCTGGACTTCACTGACTACTGGGTCTACGTGGCAGGGCCGCTTGCCGGCGCGGTTCTCGCGGTCGGATTCGCGTTCGTGCTCCGCGGTTATGGAGGGGGCCGCAGCGGATCCGCCGCCGCGCAAGGGGCCCTGAGGACCGAAGTCACCCGCCCCGGCCAGGACTGAAGCTAGCTCGCCTTCGAAGGGATTCGCTCAGGCGGCTCGTCGAGGGGTTTCTCCCACGCTAGGTCGAGCTCTCGTGCGGTCGCGCGGCGACCCCAGCGGTTCCACGCGAGGATGTAGATGGTCAGCCCGGCGATGAGCCCGACGATCACCCACAGCACCACGAGATAGTCGATCCACGATCCGACCGGCGGTGCGCCGGGCAGGAAGGCTCGCAGGGGAATGACGGCGAAGAGCATCGCGCCGATCCAGCTCGTGAGGGTGGGTTCCACTTTCCGGCGGCCGGTGTAGGCGCTGATGGCTACGAACAGCACGAGTATCGGGGTCACCGCCATCAGCCCGAGCAGCACGATCCCGAATGCGACGGTGCTTGCGGAGCGAGTCGCCGTGATCACGACCGATGGCAGCGTCACATCACCTCGAGCAGTATCCGTCGGAGGAGAGAAGACTCTTCGAGGGAACCAGCGTCATCTGGAATTCCAGCCGCTGGTTGGCTGCGTTCACCGCCGCGGGCTGAAGCTCCACGGTGACCGGATCATCGCCCGCGATGACCGTCTCGCACCCGATGCTCGACTGCCGCAGGCCTCCCGCGTAGAGCAGCACCACCGTCCCGTACAGCGATACCGCCACGAGAGCAGCGATCAGAACCGGCCACCGGCGACGCAGCGGACGACGGCGTTCGTCGGTCATCCGCCGAGCCTAGCGAGTCGACCGCGTTCACTCCGCAGCGTCGGGTATCGGCATCCGGGTGTCGAGGGGAATCGTGGGCGGCTGGACACCGAGCACCACGGCATCCCGATCGACTCGGGCGACGCAGTCCCAGGGGACGATTCGCGAGCCCCGATGGAACCAGCGGATGATCTTCGCGATCGCCGCCGGCCCTGTGACCCTGCCCCGCTCGTATCCGTACGTCGACTGGCGGGTATGCGGGCTCACCAGAAGGGCGATCAGCTCGAGGTCGCCCTCTCGGCGACCGCGTCGGGCCGTACGGCGGAATCGTACGTCGACGATGAACCCCAGCCGTGAGCCGTCAGGCGCAGTCACCGGCAGGTCGAGCAAGTCACTCAGGAGCATGGCGACCCCCGGGAATCTTGGCGATGATGCGGTCGCGGAACCACCGCTCCAGCCAGGTCGCGTCCAGATCGTCACCGTGGGTGCCCAGTTCGATGACGATCCCCAGCCGCGTGACGTCGTCCCACGGGATCCGGTCCCACCGAGAACGAGGGATGCTCCCGCCGAAGAGGCGCGTGATCACGGCGGCCCCGACCAGCAGCGCTGAGACGCGCGGTGGCGCATCATGGTCGATCGCCTGACCGAACTCGACTCCGGTCAGCTCGACGTCATCCACCGTGCTGACCGGAACGCCGTCGACGTCGATCATCTGCCGGTCCAGGAGGTGAAGACGGGCATCGACGCCGCGCCCACCGGGGTCGCGATACCACTCCAGCGGATGCTGCGGCTCTCTCGCACGGCTCATGCGGACCCCATTCCAGATGCGATGAGCAGCGGAATGGCCGCAACCGCCGCGACGATGATGATGACGAGGAAGGCCACACCGAGACCGTTGCGGAGCCGCCCGTTCACCTCGTCGCCCATGTAACCCGGGTCGTTGGCGACGAGGAGGATCGGAAAGTAGGTCAGGGGCAGAGCGACCGCCGAGAAGACGACGGAAAGCTCTGTGACCTGGATCGGATCCACGCCGGTGGCGAGGATGCCGCCGCCGATCAGCAGGCAGACGATCATGGCGATGTGGAACCGGGCAGCTTGGACGGGCCGGCGGAATTTGCCCCAGCTCCACCCGAAGAACTGGGCCAGCGTGTACCCAGAAGACAGGGTGGTCTCCAGCGCCGCTCCGAAGGTGGCTGCGAGGATGCCGACGATCACGAATGCGAGCGCCAGCTGTCCTCCCGCCTGGGCGACGGGAAGCACCACCTGAGACAGCGTGGTCACTTCGATCGCCTGAGGAAGCAGGACGACAGCGGCGCAGCCGGCGATCGCCAGCGACAGCAGGCCCCCGAGCGGGAACCCGATGAACACGTTCGCCCGCTCGGTGGCCAGATCGCTCTTCTTCCATTTCTCCTCGACGGCACCGGAGGAGAAGAAGAAGACCTCGTAGGGGGTCATCGCAGCGCCGAACAGGGCGACGGCGAAGAACCAATAGGAGAGGGGACTGCTGGATGCCGCCACCCAAGGCTGCACGGCGGGCGATACCAGTTGCCCCCAGTCGGGCTTGAGCAGGAACAGCGCGACGACGAAGACGAGCAGGGTCAGGCCGAGCAGGCCCGCGACGTTCTCCATGATCGAGAACTTCGTGCGCCAGATCACGATCCACACAGCGAAGATGGCCACCGGGATCCACATGCCCGGGCCGACTCCGGCGGCGAGCTGGAGCGCGAGAGCCACACCGCCGATCTCAGCCGTCAGCGTCAGCAGATTGATCAGGAAAGACGCCGAGAGGTTGGCCAGCCCGGCGCGAGGGCCGAGGCGTTCACGGATGATCTCGAAGGTTGCGCGGCCGCTGACCGCTGCGACCCGGCCCGCCATATCGGCGTAGAGGCAGATGCCGGCGACACCGAGCAGCACAACCCACGCCAACCCCAGGCCGAACTTCGACCCGACGACGGCGTTCGTGACCAGATCGCCGATGTCGACGAATCCGCCGATCGCGGTGAGGATACCGAGCGCGACGGCGAAGATCTTCTTCACCCGGCATCCTCCAGCTTCGCCAATTCGGTCCCCTGAACATGCAGCTGATCCAGCGCGGTGGAGGTGTCGCCCTGCTGTGCCAGGGTCAGCGACTCGAGGGCGGTGCGGGCGGAAACGAGGGCCGCTGCGCGGTAGCGTTCGTCGGCCTCGTCGGAGGGGACTGTCAGCTCCAGCGTTGTGATCGAAGCGGCCATCTCCTGCGCCATGTCCGAGAGCAGCGTGGCGAGGGTGCCGGGCAGGATGCGGTCATCCTCGTCCAGCGTCAGGCCGAGCTCGGCGGAACGGCTGGAGCTGACCAGATCGCCGACGGTGGCAACCAGAGCGGGGTCGGGCGCATCCTCGGAGGACGAACAGCCACTCAGCATCCCCACCGAGAGGGCGAGAATGGCACCGCCGCGGGCCCATGAGCGCCCGTTCACCGAAACCGCCGCGGCGAAACCGGACCGACGTGCTCCCCACCGGCATCCATGCGTGGCACCTCGCCTTCACGTCACATCTTGCGCCTCTTCGGCCATGTCATGTTCACATCGACACGCGGGAACTCATCCCGGGGGATCCACTCAGCCGGGCTTGTTCCAGGTCAGCGCGTACCTCCACATCGGGAACTGCTGCCAACGAGCTCCGGGGAGAACCTTTCCGGCGCTTTCGCGGACCTCGCGATAAGAGTGCGGTGGGGGCCACACGGTCGGTGCCGAGTGCGCCCAGACAGTCCTCGTGCGCGCGTACCACTGGTGCTGGACTGCGCCCACGACGCCGGTGAGATGATCACGGAGGGATGTGGATCGAGCCAAGCCGACCACCACCAGGACGCCCCCCGGTGCGGTGAGATCCGCCAGGCGTGTGATTGCCGCAGACAGGTCGGGCAGGTGGTGGAGGGTGGCGACCGACGCAACGACATCGAATGTGCGACCCAGCTCCATGCTCATCACGTCCCCGCAGATCCAGATGATCCCGCTGTACTCCGCCGCCGCTCTCGCCAGTACGCCGGCATCGATGTCGACGGCGGTGACGTCGTCGATCGCGTCACGCAGATCGGCTGCGAGCAGGCCGTCGCCGGTTCCCACGTCCAGGGCAGAAGTGGCGCCGGCAGGAATCGCATCCATCACCACCCGATGGAAATGGATGTTGTGATTCCAACGGGGCTCGCGACGCGCCTGCACGTAAGCATCATCCCCGATGGTCAAGAATCGTGTGCGAAGCGCAAGGCATGCTTTCGAGGGCTTTCCTCGTTCTTCGCCACCCCGGAGGGCAGATGACCGCGACCAAGAGCATGATCCACCGGCCGCTGCTCGCGCTCTTGTGCGGGCTGCCTGGTTCCGGAAAGACCACTACGGCGCGCCGGCGAGCACGGGAGACCGGCGCGATTCGTTTCAGCACCGACGAGTGGATGGCAGATCTCGGCGTCGACTTCTTCGATCCGATACGCGTCAACCTCCAGCGCCGGCTCGACCAGCTGTGGAAGGAGCTGCTCGAACACCGGCAGAACGTCATCCTCGAGGACGGAACCTGGAGGCGAGAAGAGCGCGATGAGATTCGCAGGATCGCTGTCGTCCTCGGTGCTACCACCGAGTTCCACTACTTCGATATCCCCCTGGAGGAACTGTCGCGACGGCTTGAGGCTCGTAACTCTGCGGCGCCATACGGAGCGGCTCCCATAACGAGCGAAGTGCTGAACGAATCCCGTCGAAGACTCGAGATCCCCGATGCGAGCGAGCTCGCCCTGTTCGATCGAGTCATCCTCCACAGCTCGCCAGCGTGACCGGCCTGCCGCGGACCGGTCCTCCGGGCGGCGAGCCGCGATCAGAAGTCAGCCGTCCACACGGCGCAGGCGGTCATCGGGCACGGGGAAAGGGAGGGAGAAGTAGATCTGCGGCGATCTCATGTCGCCCCAATCCTCCCTCTTGACTCGGACCGACTTCGGTGACACTTCTGCGATGCGGATCCGCAGCCACGTTCCGTCGTTCTGTTGCAGCTCGTACGGCTCCGCAAGGTAGCCCAGACCGAGCTCATCGAGAGTCTCCTCTGCGGTCGACCAGTCCACGACCCCCGTCCGCCGTCGGCCCAGCAAGTCGATGACAACGAAGCCCTCACCGACAGGCTCCATCCACCCCACTCGTTCGCCGTCGGCCGATCGCCGATGCTCGATCCAGTCGCTGCGCACTCACCGAGACTAGCGATCTACCCCTGTGAGTTTCGGTGCTGCACGATCACGTCGCGCTGCGGACCGTAGTGCAAAGGGGACGCCACGAACGCGATCACGGCAACAAGAGCGAGGGCGGTGATGATCACGCAGGTCCGCGCCACGGTGACCGGGGCGCGGGCCCCGAGGCGGCGGCGTACACCGGCGAAGATTCCGTATCCGACGAGGCCGCCCGCGGTGTTCACGATGAGGTCGGTGGTGTCGAAGCTCCCTGTCGAGATCAGATGTTGAGTGGTCTCGAGGATGATGCTCGTGCCGAGGAAGATCCCGGCCGGCTTCCACCAGGCCCACGTCGGTGCAAGGGCCCCCATGAAGAGTCCGTACGGGGCGAAGATCACCAGGTTGATCACCACTTCGGCGGGGGCGCTGGCGCCCGCGTCGCCGCTCGACAGGAACGGCACCAACTTGAGTGGTCGCGACAGTGCTGCGGCCTCGCCGATCCACGGCGCTTCGAGCTTCCACAGCACGATCCACGCCAGCAGTACGAGATAGACGACGAACGCCAGAATCACCACCGGGCTGCGGCGCGCGCCAGGCTGGTTGATCGCAGAGGTCACAATGTATCCTCTCGCTGGAAGCCGGCGATCGGTGAACTCCTGGAGACCCGCACCTTCGACGGGCGAACCCTCGGGCTGACCTATCGTCCGACCGCCCGAAGGCCAGCATCGGAAAGGTAGGAGTGGTCGCCGCGCTCAGCGCGGGCTCGGTCACACTGAGGGAGTCACTCCATCGGTGTCGGCCTGTACTGACTCCCATTGGTCTCTCGTGATGGCGTATTCGACGGCGCCGAGGTCGCTGCCGTCCCGATCGTCGTCGTCTTCGTAAAAGGTTCGGACGTACTGAAGTCCGGCGGAGGACATGGTTGCCCGCGACCGTTCGTTCACGGTCATGGTGAGGGCGAAAACGCGGTCCATGTCGAGGTCTTGGAAGGAGTGCCGCACCATCTCCCGGGCACCCTCGCTGGCCAGCCCCTTGCCCCAGTGTCGCCGCAGCAGCCGGTATCCCAGCTCAACCTGCCCCAGAAGGAGGGTTTCCTCTCCCCAGCCGGCGGGCTGCAGCAGCCACCAGCCGACGAACTCGTCTTCGACGAACCCGACCCAGAAGCCGAGCCCCGCCACGGGCTCTGCTGTCGCGAGCCGCAGTCCGTGAGCCTTCTCGACTTGGGCACGGGTGCGACCGTCGCCGCTCAAGTAGCGCATCACCTCCGGGTCGGAGTCCAGCTCCACCTCGAGTTCCAGATGCTCATCACCCAAGGGGATCAGTCGGATTCGATCAGTCTGCAACGTCGCCTGAGACACAGAGCAATACTGCACCACGTGAGGGGCGACGCCGCGGGGCCGCATCGGGGCGGGGGTGTCGCCGCATCGGACCGCGTCGGGAACGTCTCCCTCAGCGCTCTGCGCTCAGCGCTCAGCGCTCTGCGGACTGCGACGGAGGAGAGCGTCGGAGAATCAGGGCCGCCGGCATCCGATTGACGATCGGCCGGAACAATGGCCGGGCGAGGGCTGCGGCTGCGGCGGGATCGATGATGCGGGGCGAAGTCACCGACTGCCGGGCGCCCTTCCAGGTGAGGTCCGCGATCCCAGCCGCCACAGTGTTGCGTGCCCAATTGGTCTTCGGCCCCCAGGGCAGGCCGATCAGAACGAGGTTCGGATCGATGGTGGGGATGATTGCGACCGGCGTCTGATACTGCGTCCCGCTCTTGCGTCCGCGGTGGTGGATGAGGGCCCAGAGCGGGAACCCACGTCGCCCGGCCAGTGCGTTCGCGATCGGTTCCGTTGCCTTCACAAGACTCCGCGGGGCGCGAGAGCCACCCTTCGCTCGACGCTCCTGGCGGATACCTAAGAGACCTTTGCCTCCCGCCAGCACATCGCTGAAGTGATAGGAGATCACGATCGCCATCGTGACGGCACCCACGGCCGCTCCGGTGGCTTCGGCCGGGGAGCGAACGCCCCCACGCAGAAGCAGTGCGCCCGCGATTGCGTTTGCCGCGCTCCACGCGACATTGACCGGTGGAGAAGACATCCCGACTCCCGGAGGATTGCCGAAGGGGCTGGGGAACGGGCGACCCTGAACGCCGCTCACGCCATGCGGAACGGCGTTCACGAGCAGGGCTGCACCCGCTGCGCTCCGAACGACCGTCCTGATCGACACGCGCCCACACTACGACCAATCGCTGCGGATGTGACCTGCTATTTCTGGCGGTTCAGCTGCGGCCTGCGGGGCTCCGCGTCGACGATGCTGCGCCGCATACCGCGGGCTGCAATCGCCGTGCACAGCGCACACGCGACAGCAGTCGCCCCCAAGAGGATCCACATCGGCGCGAACGAGGTCAGAGCCGCAAGGGCCGCCGGGAGAACGAATCCCACATATGTCAGCGAGTAGTACACCGCCGTGATTCCCGCGAGATCCTTGGGTGTCGCCAGGGCTTGCGTGGCGGCGAGTCCGGAGACCATCGCGAGCCCGTAGCCCGCGCCGAAGACGGGCGCGGCGACAAGCACGATCCACACCTGGTGCGCGTAGGCGGCTGGAATCAGCAGAAGGGCACCGACGGTGATGAGGGATCCGCCCACCAACCCCATGCGGCCGCGCAGATACTTCGCGAGGTGGCCGGAGAAGAATTGCGTCACCCAGCCGACACCGAGAGTGATGATCATCACGAGGGTGGCGAAGCCGACGGCATAGCCGGAAATGCGATCGCTCACCAAGCTCGGACCCACGGCGAACGACAGAGCAGGCGCAGCGAACACCCACGGCGCGAGCGGGAGGATGACCCGGAGGAAAGTCGGCCGGGCCGGTCGCGGAATGCGCAGATCCCCGAGCAGCTTCTTCGCGTCGGGGTCGAACGGTCGGGTCTCGGATGCCCGCAGCAGCACGATCAGGGCGACCACGCACGCGACGATCTGTACGAGGTACGGCAGCACCGCGGGCCACGGACCGAATTGGGCGAGGGCGCCGCCGATCGCAGCTCCGCCCCCGAAGCCGATCGTGAGCATGCCCGCCGCGCGACGGGCACCCGCCGAGGAACGTCCCTCCGCGATCGAAAGCTCCTTGATCCAGGATGTGCCGACCACCATTCCGGCCGCGACGCTGAGGCCGCAGATGAATCGACCGAGGCAGAGCCCGGCGAAACTCGAGCTGGAACTCGCGAGGACGACACTGCCGAGGATGCCGAGAACCAGGCCCGCGATCAGCACCGGTCGCCGTCCGTACCGGTCCGACCAGGCTCCCGACAGGGCGAACCCGGGAACGAGACCGAGGACGTAGGTTCCGAGCAGGATGTCGACCTGCACCTGGGAGAAGCCCTCCACCTGCCGGTAGTGCTGCATCAACGGCAGGAAGTGGTTGCCGCCCCAGCCCAGGACGATGAGCGAGGGGGCGACGAGCAACCAGGATCGCGTGCGGGAGACGTCAGTCACGGGGCCTTCTTCGACAGCCGGCAGCCGAGGAGGACCTACTCATGCACGTCAGGTTCGTAGACCTTCCGGAACGCATCCTTGCGGGCGATCTTCCCGCCGCGGAACTCGAAGATGTCGCATCCGCGCGTGACTTGAGGTGTTCCGTCCGGTCCGGGTCCGGTGAAGGACCAGGTGCCCGCACCGCGGGATCCGAGGATGATAGGCCCCTCGTCCTCGTGCCGCTCCTGTCCCGCGTCATGCGCGAGCATGATCGCGAAGCCCTCCCGGACCTGCTCCTTCCCCGACCAGGTCCGGCCGGGCTCAGGACCCACAGACGCGCTGTAGACGCAGTCGTCGGTGACGTGGCTCATCAGCGCTTCCAGGTCGCGGCGGGCCCACGCATCACTGAACTCCGCCAGCACTTCGGGCGTCATCTCACTCGTGCTGTGTTCGGTCGAGAAGGAATCATTCATAGGTGAACTATGTCATCGGCTCGGCAAGATGATCAGAAAGTCTTGCCATGACCATCCGAAGTTGCCCGGCTTCTATTGGGTAGTGAGGTCGCGGGGGTGTGGTTGCGCACGGCATCCTGAGTTCCATGGCCCGCTTCCTGCTCTCGGCAATGCCGTTCACGGGGCACATCACCCCCATCCGCGCCGTGGCGAATGCGCTCGTCGCTCGCGGGCACGACGTTCGCATCTACTCGGGCGAGGCGTTCCGCACGGCCGTCGAGTCGACGGGCGCCCGGCTCGTGCCGTGGCATCGCGCTCCCGACTTCGATGAGAATGACCTCGCCGCGACGTTCCCGCGGCTCCGCGGCAGGAAGGGTCTGAGCCAGCTGCTCATCAACGTCGAAGATGTCTTCATCAACACCTCTCCCGCGCAGGTGCAGGATCTGCGGGACGAGTGGGTCCGGGAACCGTGGGATGCGATCGCCGGCGACGACGTCTCGATCGGCGCGGCGCTGTACGCCGAGCAGAACGGCGGCCCCTGGGCGACGATCTCGATCACCCCGCTGAATCTCGCCGGGACGCAGGGCCCTCCTGCCGGACTGGGCCTGTGGCCCGGGACGAACCCCTTCACCAGGGCGAGGGATGCCGCACTTCGCGCGGCGGGGCCGCTCATCGCCCGATCTCTGGTGAAGGCCATCGCGAGATCCGAGGAAGCGATCGGACTCCGCCCGCGAGGGTTGACCATGGAGCAGGTCACCTTCTCCCGACAGCTCATCGTTGCGAGCGGATGCTCGATGCTGGACTTTCAGCGCACCGACCGGCCCGGCTTCCTGCACTTCGTCGGCGAGCTCCGGATGCCTCCGCCGGCGTCGCAGACGCTGCCGGCATGGTGGAGCGAACTCGAAGGTCGACGAGTCGTACACGTCACGCAGGGGACCCAGAACATCGATCCCGCCGACCTCATCGTGCCCACGCTCGAGGCACTGTCCGACCGCGACGACCTGCTCGTGATCGTAGCGACGGGTGTCACCGGAGACGATGAGCTGCCCTTTCCCGTTCCCGCGAATACGCGGGTCGCAGGATTTCTGCCTTACGCGGAACTCCTTCCGTGGGTGGATGTCGCCGTGACGAACGGAGGATGGGGTGGGACGCTCGCCATGCTCGCGCACGACATCCCCCTCGTGATCGCTGGAGGGGACCTCGACAAGCCCGAGATCGCCTCCCGTGTCGCATGGGCCGGAGCGGCCGTCAATCTCAAGACCGGCACGCCAACGGCGGCTCAGGTCGCGGCCGGGCTCGACAGAGTCGCGACAGACACGTCATATCGGGATGCCGCATCCCGCGTCGGCGCACAACTGCGGTCACTCGGTGGAGCTGCTCGCGCCGCCGAATTGCTCGAGCAACTCGCTCAACCGGCGAACCAGTCGACCCGTCCGCCGGGCGACTGACGCCGCCCCACGGAAGACGCGTCCCTTCCCGCTGGGCGCTGCCAGCACTACGTTCAGCAGTGGGGGTTCCGCGCTCCGGTTCTGGCGGGACAGGAGAGGCGATCTCATGGTCCGCATGCGCGCGGTGCTGCGACTTGCAGCGTTACTGACGGTGTCCACGGTGACAATGGCGGTGGTCACAGTCGGGACGGCGGCCCCGGCTGCTGCCTTCTGTTCGTCCGAGGTCTTGATCAATTCGTGCGCTGCGGATGGCGACGGCCACGAGGGAATCACCTCGACGGGGTTGAGTTTCCTCAACAACGGTGCCCTTGACGAGATGAATGACGAGCACGCCTTCGTCGACACAACGGGACTGACCGAGGCAACCGATCACTTCGACAATTGCCGATTCCGTGAGACTGCGGCCGATAACATCAACCCGCAGTACTTCGACGACAGCACGGCCGGCGCCGGGGGAGTACTGGCCGAGTTCAATCCCGCCGATCCGGCACCCCTCGACGCGGCCGACGAGTTCGGCCAGCTGCTGCACGCCGCACAAGACTTCTACTCCCACTCCAACTGGGTAGAGCTGGGTCGCACGGACCTCTACGACTCGGGCGTGGCGGGATGGCGGGCGCCGAGTGACTTCTCTGTGCTGGTCGACGACATCGTGGTCGGTGAGGGTGAGGCGCTGCCTGCAGGGTGGTCGGCCAGCCCCAATGGGCTCGTCCCGTCGATCACGACGAACACCGGTACACCTCTGCGGGCGCTGGTAACGGGAATCAACGATCTCACCACCGACGACAACTGCCTCGACGGCATCACGATCAGTCACGGCGACCTCAATAAGGATCGCCCCGGCCGCACCGGTTACCCGGCCGCTCGGGCGCTCGCGGTGCAGCAGACGACCCACGAGTGGTGCCGGCTGCTGCACCTGCTCGACGACGAGTACGGCGACTCCGGCCCCAGTACGGCTTTCGGGCTGTGGGTGGCCAACGGCGCCAACCCCAACCCCGCCGGCACCCCGTGCGCACCGCCCTCAGGGACGACGCCCTCGGGCCCGATCGAGGTGACCGTTTCGGCGACGAAGATCGAAATCACGGAGGACGAGGACGATTTCAGCGACGCCGAGTCCAATCTTCGCTTGATCATGTGGACCGGCAACCTGCAGCGCACCGCCATCAGCCAGTCGCCGCGCATCGCCGACGTGGACGAGGATTACGTCGTCGCCGCCGGCAACCTGCCCGCGCCGGTGACCATGTGCGTTCAACCCGACGATGTGATCAACGTGGCCGTCGAGGGCTGGGACGACGATGACGACGGCGACAGCAGCGACGGCGTTCCCGGGGTATTCGACGACGACGGTGATGACGATGACGATGCCTATGCCGGCGTGAGCCGTTCCGTGGGCGCGGCTTCGGGGGCCAACGGCGCATCGCCGTCGGGCGAATCCGGCAACCTCAACGCCTCCTTCAAGGTCTCGGCGGTGGCCAGCGACACCGATGCCGACGGCCTGTCCGACTGCGAGGAGCGCGACGTTCACCACACGGACCCACTTGATGCGGATACCGATGATGACGGCCTCTCCGAGGGCAAAGAGGTCACCGTCCACCACACCGACCCGTTGGATGCCGATACCGATGATGATGGCCTCTCCGATGGCAATGAGGTCACCGTTCACCAGACGGACCCGTTGGATGCCGATACCGATGATGATGGCCTCTCCGATGGCAATGAGGTCACCGTTCACCAGACGGACCCATTGGATGCCGATACCGACGATGACGGCCTGTCGGATGGTGACGAGGTCAACGTTCACCACACGAACCCACTGGATGCTGATTCCGACGACGACGGCCTGCGGGACGGCGACGAAGTGAACGTCCACCACACGAACCCGCTTGATGCTGATTCCGACGACGACAAGCTGCTCGACGGGGTCGAGGTGCGCTACGGCACCGATCCGCTCGATCCTGACACCGATGGTGACGGTCTCATCGACGGCGAGGACGTGGAGTTCATCCAGCAGGCGGTCAACGCCATTCCCGTCGGCGCCTTCCGCGCGCCGGACCTGCGCACAGCATTCCTCGTCCAGCTCGACCTCATCGAGCGCACACCGAAGATCGGTCCGCCCTTCACGTCGCGCTCGCTCCTGCGCCAGCTCCGCCAGCGCGTCGACGGCTGCGGCACCAAAGCGGCCCGCGACGACTGGATCATCGCCTGCGGCCCCCAACAGGAGATCCGAGGCCTGCTCGACCTCCTGATAACCAATCGCGCCTAGGCCGCCGATCTCGGCGAACGGCCACTGGAGAAAGGAACTACGGGAGAGTGTATTGGGTGCCGTCAGCGCGACGTTCGACCAACTGGTGGTCGACGAGGTAGCGCCGCAGCGTCGCCACATCGTCGGCAAATTGCGCGAGACGGTTGTTGAGCTCGGCTTCTGTGACGACCTCGCCGGGCTGGAGTGAGCCGGCGATGACGTGTCGGAGGAGAGCAGCACGATCGCCGGGCTTTGCGGGGTAGCGATCTATCCGGCCCTCGGCCGTCAGAAATCGATCCACTCCGAGCCGCCGGACAGCTCGAGGTGCGGTTCGAAGAACTTCGGTGAAAGTCTCGCTCGCGACGTACCTGCCGCCTTGTTCTTCAATGAGGCCGCACTCCAGCAGGGAAAGAACCGCGTGGCGATGGCGTGAGGAACTGACAGCGGGCCCATTCTCCGTCTGGCCCAACACGATGGAGGCGTAGACCTGCCGCGTGACCGGGTTGGAAAGTGCGGCGAAGACGGGCCGCCATGCGGAGTCCTGACCCATTGGAGGCATCCTTTGACGTTATCCGCTCAGACCCATCCGGCGATTGCGCGGCGAGGCTCGATCACTTCAGACCCGCTTGGATTTCGCGGATGTTGGCGGCGAGGACGCCTCGACTGAGAAGACCGGGTCCGAGCGGACCGGTCGTGTCGTCACCGAGGAGCGGCAGTCGTCGCAGCGCTGCCTTTGCCTCCGGCGTCAGCCGGTTGAGCTGCCAGCGGAGCTCGTCGCGGGCTGCGTCGACCTGATCAGGTCTCGACAAGCCCGCCGCCTTTGCAGCGTATGCGGCGGCACCGAGGGCGTGGGCGCCCATGTGCGCCACGCCGGCGGCTTGCGCGGCTGCGCGCGCCGCCGCAATGGCCGCCGGTGTCGTAACTTCTCGCGCAGCGCGCCCCGCGATGAAGCGGCGAAGGATCTCACCCTCGGCGTCGAGCTCGCCACGCGCGAATGCCCGGCTGCGGGCGATCGCATCACGCGGCCGCGAGTCGGTCGGCGACTCAGACTCGAATATCCCGAGAACCCGTTCGGCACAGTCCGCCGCCCACCACGCGACGATCTGGCGATCGCTCTCGCTCAGCGTTTGTGGTGACGCCATCACGCGCCACGGGAAGTCGCTGTATCCGGCAGCGAGATGACTCCCAGCTCATTGCCGTCCGGGTCGAAGAAGACGGCCTTCCGGGTGCCCTCGTCATAACGCTCGATGTCGGCGGGGGTGATGCCTTCGCCTGCGGCATCTTCTAGGAAGGTGTCGAGGTCGTCGGCGGTGATCGCGACCAGCGCACCGCCGGCGACATCGCGGCCCGCCTTCACGTAGAGGAAGGCGGCGTCATCCAGTTGCCACACGGCTTCAGACTCCTCGGGACGGAACGAAACGTCTTGTCCGAGCAGCCGACGGTACCAATCGATGGCCGCGTCAAGGTCCGTGACCGGGATGCCGGCGAAGAGCTGGACTGTCATGCCGCGAGTGTAAAACTCAGGGCCACCCGCGGGAAGAGCGTTTCAAGAGGCGGACTTGCGACGACTCCCTCATCACGATCCCCAGATGCGCCAGCGTGCGATCGCTTTCTCAAGCGCGATCCCGATGTGGCACCCCCCCCGCTTCTCGGGGGCGAGCCACCCTTGAGCGATGCGAGATCGATTCCTAGAATTCCACACCGAAGGGAGCGAACCGACATGGACGGACCAGATCTTCTCGCGACACGACTTCTTCGCGCGATGGTCGCCGATGACATCGACGCAGTCAGTCACCTCGTCATCGAAATCGAAGACAGCGGCTACGCCGGCCTTGTAGCGACAGGACTTGCGCAGTCCTACATCAGCGAGCTGCTGAAGACGGCCAGACGCGACCCACTCCTCCGTGCGCTCGAGGCGCGAATCCTCGAGCTGACCGCCGTCGCCGAGGAAACGAACGACAAGTCGGGCTGATAACCATTGGAGCTCGTGATCTCTGTCGTGCTGTTAGCGTTCCGGCGTGACCGAGTTTCGCGAGCATCCCTCGTTGGCGTGTGTCTGGAACGGGACGCGCCTTGTGCCGGCTGCGGAGGCGAAAGCTGCCGAAGCCACCGTCTGGTTCACCGTCCCTCCAGCCCGGGACTTCCCTGAAGCTCCGACGACGTGGGAAGCGCTGCCCGCATCGAGGCTCTCGGACGACACGTTCTCGGTGTGTGGATGCCCTGTGCTCTTCTCCGGTGTCGCATTTGGCGACACCGTCCGAGCGATCGCCTCGGGCGAAGGGGCGCTCGCTGTGACCGAGGTCGTGGAGCGCGGGGGCTACGACAGCGCGCGGCTGTGGTTTGCGAAGGGCGGCGACGCGTGGCGATCACCGACGGAGACGCTCGCAACCGTTGGTTGTGTTGTGGACGTGTACTCGGAACGCCTGGTCGGGATCTCGTGGCCCACCTCCACAGACATTCACGCGTCGCTCAGACGCCTGGAGGCCGAGGGATTGCTGGAGTTCGCCACGGGGTAGCGCCACGCGGTTGTGTCCGGGACCACCTGCAATCGCTACGTCGCGGTCCAGAGCGGGAAGAACTTTCGCTGCCCTCCGTACGCCCCTTCAGCTCGATTTACAAGGGGTCGTCTGTCTCGGGCATCGTGCTTAGCGTGCCTTTGGAGCGACGTGCCGGGTCAGCATCCAGTACTCGCAGCGGAAATGACGGAAGGAGAGATGACATGGCGACAATATGGGACGCGCGGAGCCACCGTTCATCTACTCGACGGCCGGGCACCGGCAGCATGCTTGTCCCGGCGGCTCTGCTGCTCGGTCTGCTGTTGGTGACCGGCACAAGTCTCCTGGCCGCGTTGAATCGGCAGCCCTTCGGCCTCTACAGCCGCGACCTCATGGCACTGTCCGCCGAGGCCGGCGCCGTACTGCCGCTGCTGGCCGGAGGGCTTGCGCTGCTGAACATGATGATGTGGGCCTCAGCGGCCTCCATGGCTGTGTTGGCCGCCGTTCTGTGGCGCCCACGGCGTCGGTGGCTGCTCGGGTTCGCCATTCTGAACATCCTTTTCGCGCTCGACGACGCTCTGCTGATCCACGACGGGGTCGGACCTGCGCTCGGCTTGCCGGAGCAGGGCTTCTACCTCATCTACGGCGGCATCGGGGTCCTGCTTCTGGTGAACGCTTTCCGGCCGTCTGTCATGATGCGACCGGAGGACCGCCTGTCGCGATTCCGCGTGCAGAACCTGTCGTCAGGGGGCCGAGCGTTCATTCTGGGCCTCCTTCTCCTCGGTGTCTCCGTGGTCATCGATCAGACTGTTCACGGCCAGCCTCTGTGGGAAGACGCCCCCAAACTCCTTGGCGCCCTCGTCTGGCTGACCGTTCCGGCACTGGAGCTGCCATCGAACCTGCTGTCAGCTAGCCGATTTTCGCAAGAGAGACCGCTGCCGTGAGGACGACCACCTCGGCCTCACCGCACAACCTGCACGCCATCGATCGCGCACTACTCGGTATCACCACGCGAGGAAGTTCGGCGGGTGGTGGTCCCTTTGTCCTGCGTCGATGGGGGCGGTCTCGTGGCCCGCGAGCTGCTGCACCCACAGCGGCTGGTGGTCCACCGTCACCGACCCGGCGCCGCTCGTGAAATACGCCACGATCGGAGCGCTCGCTGCGAACTCCGCCGCGAAGGCACCGATACCGCCGACGCGGACCAGGGCCTCGCGCGCATACAGATCGCGCATCAGCACGGCGAACGCCTCGGGATCGTCCGACGCGGTCATCTGCCTTTCGATCAGCAATTGTGCGCGCAGCTGGTCCAGGATCCCTTGCCGCTGCGCCATCGAAAGCTGAGCGAAGGCTGCGGCGTAGGCCCTGTCGGCGATGCTCGCGGGGACATTGCCGAGTGCATAGGCATATCGCCCGATCTGCTCGTCTTCGCTGATCACGTGCTGACCGCGTCGCATCTTCACTGCCACTCCCGACTCTTGAGGGTCACAGTACGCCGACCGACATGCTCCGTCGACGGGTTTTGCGAGGCGGCTCGTGCCAGCTGGCGCCACTGGGGGAGGAGTGGGCTCCGCGGTCGGCGAACACACCGATGCGGACGAGGGCGGCGCGGCACACTGAGTCGTGGAGGTCGCAATGGATGGTGTCGCGTCGACGGCGGTTGCGGTGGCTGCTGGCCGCGCGCTGGAGTCGAGCAGGCCTGATGCCCTGGTCCGTGACCCGTGGGCGGCGGCTCTCGTCGAGCGTGCAGGCGTTCAGTTCGCCTTCCCGGAACGATGGCCGGACGACCCGCTGAGTGTCGAGCCGCTTGAGCAGTCGCTGCTGATCGGGTCCCTGTACGTGGGTCTTCGCACCCGGTTCATTGACGACCAAGTCGCCGCAGCGGGCCTGCGTCAGGTGGTCATCCTCGGCAGCGGGCTCGATACCCGCGCCTGGCGGCTGGACTGGCCGGTCGGCACCGCGGTCTTCGAACTCGACACTCCCGAGATCATCGATTTCGTGAGCAGCGTGATGGAAGGGGAGGTTGCATCCTGCACCCGAATTCCGATCGCGGCCGATGTGACCGCTCCGTGGGCATCGCGGATCGTCGCGAATGGATTCCGGCCGGACGCGCCGACGACCTGGGTTCTGGAAGGACTGCTGCCGTACCTGAGTGCGGCGGATCAGTCGGCGCTCCTGGACGACCTGACCGCACTGTCCGCCCCCGGATCGCATGCGGTCATCGAACGAGCCACGGCGATCGAGAACTCGCCGCAGGCCCGCGAGCGGCTCGAGACCTTTAGCCGGATGAGCGGCCTGCCGATGACCGAAGTGCTTGCTCGGGCGGACCCGCCGGATCCCGCCACCGTCCTGACCGAACACGGCTGGACGGCCGAGCACGTGTCGATCGCCGCACTTCAGAAGCGATACGGGAGGACGCTGAGCCTCGACGCGTCAAAGCCTGCACCGGCTGGCACGCGGGGAGGACTCGTCCTTGCCCGCCGACCATCCCGTTCCCGGACGTAACGCACCGAGCGATCGACAGTCGCTGAGTTGGGCGGATGTCAGCCGACCAAGCTGGACAGTATCGGGACGGCTTCGGCGGTCGACGGCAGGTCGGCGATCGCTGCGGCCATGCGGCGGGCCGACGCCGTGTAGGTCGGATCCGCGAGCAGGCGAGGTAGCTCTGCTGCGGCGCGCTCCACCGACGATGGGCCCGGCTCGACAGTGAGTCCGGCATCCGCCGCCGCGACGTGGGCGCCATTGACGACCTGATCAGAGGTGAAGAGTGGCACAACCACCTGGGCGACTCCAGCGGCGAGGGCGCCCATGGTCGTCCCGAAGCCACCGTGCCCGAGCATCGCCGCGGCCTGGCTGAGCACGGCATCCTGGGGCCACCACTGCTCCACGTGGGCGTTGAACGGTAACGGTCCGAACCCGGCCGGGTCGATCTTCCGCCCCACCGTCAGCAGCACGCGCGCCTCGACGTCGGCCAAGGCATCCAGTGCGCGCCGGAACACGCCGGTGAACGGGGGGAGGGATCCGGTGACCGAACCGAACGTGACATAGACCAGCGGGGCCTGCGGGTCGCCCCAGTCGGGGAGGCGTTGAGCGCTGGCGGCCGGCCGAGGCTCGTGGAACCGGAGGAAGTGACCGCTTCCCGACGGCTCCTGCCCAGCAGCGAAGTCCAGGATCTCGGGCACAAGGCTGAGAACGGGCTCGGCCGCAAGGGCGGAGCTCGCCCGGCCCTCGACAAGGCCGGCCAGCTGACCGAGTTCCTCCAGTGGATCGCCGATCGCTCCCGCGAAGAGGGGCAGCATCTCGTGCATGCCGATGCAGACGTGCACGTGCGGCACGTCTGCCCGCTCGGCCGCGACGAGTGAGGCGAGCTCAGCGGTCTCGCGGAGGATCAGATCTGGATGCCAACGCAGGACGGTCGCCGTGACGGAGGGGAGCGCCGCCTGCGCGTCGATTCGAGCGAACACTTCACGGATGACGACGTCGTCGGCCTCCGCGAACGCCATGGTCGGCAATTTGCCCATCACGACTCGGACCAACTCGCGGGGTCCATCGGCGAACGGTTCGTGCACGAATCCCGCCCGCTCCACCGCGCCGGCGTACGACGCAGGAGCAGCCACCCGGACCTCATGTCCCGCCGCTGCAAACGCTCGCGCGAACGGCAACAGCGGCCCGAAGTGTCCGTCGTTGCCCGTCGTCGCACACAGCACGCGCACCAGGCCAGGCTCCCACCGCCGTCCCATGTCGGCAAGGCCGTGCTGGCCGTCGACTCGACGTTCTTGTCGGCCGACAGTCGGCCCGGCACCGGCCGAATGTCGCCCACGGCTCCCCTGCGCGAGGCGTCCCACTTCTCACGCGCTGGGGGTGACGCGCGCACGTCGGCCGGTGGCTACCGTGCCACTAGAGACACCCGATACCGTCCGAAGGAGCTGTCATGACCATAGATCGCCACGCACGAGGCATGCTCCCGATTCCCGACATCCAGCAGCCGGGGCTGACGACATATGACGCGAAAGACCCGGCGACGGCCTATCCGCCCATCAGCCCGCTGCTTCCGCCCGAGGGTGCGCCGAACGTTCTGATCGTGCTGTTGGATGATGTCGGCTTCGGCGCATCGAGTGCCTTCGGCGGTCCTTGTCAGACGCCGAACGCCGAGCGGCTTGCCGCCGGTGGCCTCAAGTACAACCGCTTCCACACCACGGCGCTGTTGCGCCCCGACGCGCCAGGCGATGCTCACAGGTCGCAACCACCACTCGGTAGGAATGGGCAGCATCACTGAGACGGCGACCTCTGCCCCGGGGAACAGCTCACTACGGCCCAACACCAAGGCGCCGCTGGCGATGACCCTCAAACTGAACGGGTACTCGACCGCCCAGTTCGGGAAGTGTCACGAGGTGCCGGTCTGGCAGTCCTCACCGATGGGTCCCTTCGACGCGTGGCCGTCAGGCGGCGGCGGCTTCGAAACGTTCTACGGCTTCATCGGAGGTGAGAACAACCAGTACGAACCCGCCCTGTACGAGGGAACCACCCCTGTGGAGCCCCCGGCCACGGCGGAGGAGGGGTACCACCTCACCGAGGATCTCGCCGATCGGGCGGTCGGCTGGATCCGCACGCAGAAGGCGCCGATGCCGGAGAAGCCGTTCTTCGTCTACTTCGCACCGGGCGCGACACACGCCCCTCACCACGTGCCCAAGGAATGGGCGGACAAATACAAGGGCAAGTTCGCCGACGGCTGGGACGTACAACGCGAGCGCACCTTCGACCGGCAGAAGGAGCTCGGGGTCATCCCGCCTGATACAGAACTGACCGCCCGACACGAGGTCATCCCGTCATGGGACGATATGCCCGCCGAACTGAAGCCCGTACTGGAGCGTCAGATGGAGGTGTACGCAGGCTTTCTGGAGCACACCGACTTCCATGTCGGCCGGGTGATCGACGCCATCGATGATCTCGGCGTGCTCGAGAACACCCTGATCTTCTACATCATCGGAGACAACGGCGCTTCGGCTGAGGGCACACTGAACGGCGCCTTCAACGAGATGGCGAACTTCAACGGCATGGCGGCTCTGGAAACACCCGAGTTCCTCGCCTCGAAGCTGGACGAGCTCGGCTCGCCCAGTTCGTACAACCACTATGCCGTGGGCTGGGCGTGGGCGATGAACTCTCCGTTCCAATGGACCAAGCAGGTCGCCTCGCACTGGGGCGGAACCCGAAACGGCTCGATCGTGCACTGGCCGAAGGGCATCGAGGAAAAAGGCGGACTGCGCACGCAGTTCACGCACTGCATCGACGTCGCGCCTACGATCCTCGAGGCCGCCGGGCTGCCGCAGCCAACCATGGTCAATGGCGTGCAACAGTCGCCGATCGAAGGCACCAGCTTGCTCTACACCTTCGACCAGCCCGACGCGCCGGAGCGCCACGACCTGCAGTACTTCGAGATGTTCGGCAACCGAGGCGTGTACTTCCAGGGGCTGAGTGCAGTCACCAAGCACCGCACGCCATGGCAGATGGTCGGCGGCACTGTGCCCGCCCTCGATGACGATGTCTGGGAGCTCTACGACGGACGCACCGACTACAGCCAGGCGAAAGACCTGGCCGCTGCCCAACCAGAGAAGTTGCACGAGCTGCAGAGGCTCTGGCTCATCGAAGCGGTGAAATACAACGTGCTGCCGATCGACGATCGCACAGGTGAGCGACTCAATCCGGAGATGGCCGGCCGACCCACCCTCATCCACGGTGACTCGCAGCTGCTGTTCGGTGGGATGGGCCGCCTCTCGGAAAGCAGTGTCGTCAGCATCAAGAACAAGTCGTTCTCCGTCACCGCCGAAATCGATGTTCCGGAGAAAGGCGCTGAAGGCGTGATCATCGCTCAGGGCGGCCGGTTCGGCGGCTGGAGCGTGTACTTCTCGGCAGGACGCGCTCACTTCGTCTACAACGTGCTCGGCATCCACTCGTTCGACACCGTCGCCGACGCGGTCATCGAGCCCGGTCCTCATCAGGTGAGGATGGAGTTCGCCTACGACGGCGGGGGCCTTGCAAAGGGGGGCGACGTCACGCTCTATTACGACGGCAACGCGATCGGCAGTGGACGTGTCGGGGCGACTCAGCCCATGGTCTTCTCGGCGGACGAGACCACGGACGTGGGCTACGAATCCGGCACTGCGGTCAGCCCGGACTACACGCGGCAGAGCAGCCGATTCACGGGCAAGATCCACTGGGTGCAAATCGACACGGGCGAGGACGACCACGATCACCTGATCGATCCGGAGGAACGCATGCGGATCGCCATGGCGAGGCAGTGATCAAGACAAGCGTGTGAGTCGTCACGCGCACCGCAACACCACCGTGGTCACAGTGCGGCGCCTGTTGCGTCGCGCGCGCATCGGAAACCGATGTGCGTCATGGCCGTGTCCTCGGCCTGCGCGCTCCGGGCGGCGGGACGGTAACGGAGGCAGTATTCCGGCGCGCACAGGTGAGAGCCGCCCTTCAGCACGCGACGTGGGGTGCGCGAGCCCGGCTCTGCGCTGCGGGCAGCAAGCAGGTTCGTCCGGGTGCCGGCGTCCAGCGGTACCTGACCCGGCAGACTGTGACGTGGTGCGTAGAAGTCGCTCGTCCACTCCCAGACGTTGCCGATCATGTCCACCAGCCCGTACCCATTCGGAGGAAACGAGCCGACCGGGGACGTGCCTCTCCAGCCCGCGGCTCCCGCGTTGCGGTAGGGGAAGGCACCCTGCCACGTGTTCGCCAGGATTTCCCCGTGGGGATTCTGCTCGTCGCCCCAGGCGAACCGGGCGCCAGTGAGCCTTCCGCGGGCCGCCCACTCCCACTCGGCCTCGGTGGGAAGACGCTTGCCGGCCCAGGCCGCATACGCGCTGGCGTCGTGAAAACTCACCTGGACCACCGGATGCTCTGAGATGTCGTCCACTGTTGACCCCCGCCCGGACGGCTCGTTCCAGCGGGCGCCGGGTTGCCAGCGCCACCACTGCCGCCAGTCGTTCAGATCCACGGGGCCGACCGTGCCCGTGAACACGAGGGCGCCGGGTACGAGGTCGCGCGGGTCTGCGCCGGGGAAGTCCGTCGGATCCAGTTCCTGCTCGGCGACCGTGACATAGCGGGTTGCCTGGATGAACTCGGCGAACTGAGCATTCGTCACGGGATGAGCGTCGAGCATGAACGGCTCGACGACCCGTTCATGCACGGGACCCTCCTCGGCATAGAACTCCGAGGACCCCATGCGGAGCACGCCGCCGGAGATGTGGATCATCTTCACCACTCCACCATGCTGCATCGGCGCGCTCGCCACGTGACGTGTCTTCGCGTCACGAATTGCCGAGCGGGCGAGCGGAAGTCCGATTCCGTCAAGGAACGGCGCCGGTCAGCCGAGGTCGACCGCGTTCTCAGGTGCGAGGATCGCGCTGAGCGGCTCGAAGATCAGGGTGCTGCGGGTCGTGGGGTCGAACTCGGGCGTGGTCGTGAAGTAGATGACCACTGTGAGCTTCTGATCGGGCAAGTAGCCGATCGAGGCGTGATAGCCCTGCAACCCGGGGGCCGTGAGGAGCCAGTCGTTGACGATCGAGATGCCCATGCCGTAATAGCGGTCGGCCGTGTTCGTGCCGAGACCGACGCTCGAGGGTGCCAGTTGCATCTTGTGGCTCTCCTCGGACACGAGTTGCCCGGTGCCGACAGCCTCGATGAGGGCACGCAGATCATCCTGGGTGGAACCCCACCCGCCGGCGAATGAGGTCCACGACGGGTTCCAGAAGGTGGCCTCCTCCCATACGTCCCGCTCGCCGGTGTACGCGTGGAGCACCGGGTCCGGAAGGTCCGCGGTCGCGGGGGATGTGGAGTTCTCCATGCCGAGGTGATCGAAGACGCCGTCCTGAACCAGGTCCGCCATCGGCTTTCCCGTCGCCTTTTCGAGCACCCGAGCGAGGATGAGGATATTGGTGTCCGAGAAGTTCCAGTCCGTGCCGGGGGGATACTGGGGACCGCCGTCGGTGCCGTACGCGATCACGTCGTCGATGGCCAGCCTGGCGAACGGATCCTCATAGAACGTGCTCTGGAATTCCGGCACGGCGGTGTACTGCGCATATCCGGAGGTGCTGTGCGCGAGCATGTCGAGTGTGATCTGGTCGGCTGAGGGCAGATCGGGAAAATAGTTGGACAGCGGGTCCTCGAGTGCGAGCGTGCCCTTCTCAACCTGCTGCAGCAGCACCGTCTCGACCATCGAGTGCCCGATGTTGCCGGTGCGATGGTGCATGTCGACTGTCGCAGGCACACCGGTCAGGGTCTCGCCGAGCGCACCGACCAGCACCGGTTCGCCTGCGCGCCACACTCCAATGATGACGGCCCCCAGCGAGGCCGACTCGAACAGCGACCGCACCAGATCGGCGGCATCTTCGGCCTCGGCCCCTTCCGCGACACACAGCCCGTCGGCCTCGCTCGTCCCCTCCGGACACACTCCGCTGGTGGCGGCCGGCGCGGAGCGCTCCGAGGTGTCCTGCGCCGTCGCGGTGCAACCGGCCGAGGCTGCGATTGCGCCGAGCAACACCACCGCCAGAAGCCGCTGCATGCGCATGCCTGCATGCTATGGCGGGTGAAAGCTCCACGCTAGCTATCGCGTGAACCGCATCGGAGAACGGCGACACGCGCACGGGGCTCTTGTGCGAGCACATCGTTCACATTGCGCGCTCCGCGCGGGGCCAGTGACTCGGGATGCCGTCAGGCGGCGGGCGCCGCAGCCGCAGTCAGCACGATGAGCGGACTGTGCGCGATCATGTCCTCGACATCGTCTCTGCGCCATCGACGGGCGGCGGCCTCGATGAGCGGCCGTGCTTCGCGGGGATCGGTGATCACCCGCGCCGTGGCAGCAACGTCGGCCTCGATGTCCTTCTTCAAATGCACGATGACGTGGGGGTCTGCGGTGATGTTGTGTATCCAGTCCCGTGTCCGGTCTCGACGCGGCATCCCGGTGATGAACAGGACGCCATCCTGATCGTGCAGGAAGATCTCAATGCGGCGTGGTAGCCCGCTACGACGACCGGTCGTCGTCAGGTCGATGAGCTGACTTCGGTGCAGGGCCTCAATGACGTCGTTGTCCACACCTGTTGAAGCAACCGCGCTGCTGCAGACATTCCAAGCGAGCCGCGAGACTTTCCGCTAGGTTGCGGGGATGCCGAGGATCGGCTGTTGGAGTTGGGTGAGCCACTGCGACTGCGGCAGCGGTTCTGACTCCAGGTAAACCTCGCGTCCTGCGCCGGCCATCGTCACCCCATCTTGAGCGAGGCTTGTCATGAACTCGTGCCAGGCGTCGCCGATTCCCGGCATGTCGCCGCGGTAGTCGAAGACGGCGGCGTGCGGGACCGCGGGGAGTGTGACGACCTCCCATGCCGGGTTCTCAACGGGATCGCCACCGGCTACCCAGGAAACCCAGACCCGCATGTCGTCACTGCCGTTGACCGGTTCGTACCAGAAGACGCCTGGCTCCCTGAAGTCGACACCCGATTCCTGCAGCGCGCGAAGGAGCGGGGGCAGGATGCGATCGACGACGGGCGAGACGTTCTCGGGCCCGCTCCCGGGCGCGATCTCGCTTGTCGCGTAGACGGTGACGGCGGGCAGGGAGGTGTAAATGATTCCGCTCACGGTGAGAGCTCCTTCCGGACGGGAGAGTCGCGCATCGATCCGGGCGACACGCGCGGCATCTGCGGCGATCGAATTCGTGAGCTCCTCGCGTCGGCGGGCCAGGATCGCGCGAGTAGCGGCGTCCCGATCGCCTGACGAGAGGACCTCGGCGGCATCGTCCAGCGAGCACCCGAATCCGCGGAGGTCGACGATGCGGAGGAGGTCCGACAGCTGCGAGGAATCGTAGCGCCGGTATCCGGTGGACGGGTCGACCAGAGCGGGCTTGAGCAGCCCGATGGCGTCGTAGTGCCGCAGCATTCGCGCGCTCACGCGCCCGTACGCTGCGAACTCTCCGATGGTGTAAATGATGGAGACCACGATCGACCCTGACACAGTGAGAAGGTCAAGCGGAACCGCAAGAAGGCCGGAGGTCGCTGAGTGGAGGAGATCAGATCTGCCCTTGGTGCCGTCATGGGCAAGTTCCTTTCCTGGCGGATAATCTCCTTTCATGGGGCAGTTGCCGGCCAGTGGCGCGCGACCCAACGTCCTCGCTGCGAGTGCGGTGGATCTGTTCGGCCGCGAGCATGTCGTGCACTGGTGCGAAGAGCTTCTCAGTGGAGCTGCCAGCGATTCTGATCCGCAGTTTCCCGACATCGCCTGGCTTGGCGGCACGGTGGGGTGGCCCGACTATTGGTCTCGGGTCTGGGGTGCGCGAGGGCTCCTGCATATCGGCCCTCCCGCGCGCGGATTGATCGTCCTCAACGGGGTGCGGGATGGCTCGTGGCGGGTACGGGAGATGTCATTGAAGGTGATCGCCCGGTACCAATTGTCGGATCCTGTCGGAATCGTCGACGGACTCACCGAGGATCCCGTCGAGCGAGTTCGAGTGGCGGCGTGGAAGGCGCTCGGGCGTGAACCAGAGCCTCGTTAGCCGATCCCTACCCGCGCGCTGACGACGAGCTTTTTCGCATCCGTTTCGATCAGGGACCGTCGACTTCAATACTCGTTCTTGATCACGAAGTACGACCCGCGGATCGTTCCCGCCAGCTTCGATCGCTGCCGGGCGAACTTGAACGCGGAGAGCTCTTCGGGAACCGGCATCCCATCTGACAGTTTGAAGCCGACGGCTCGCTTGCCGCCGTCATCGACCGTGTACATCACGTTGATCGACAGGCCGCTCTCATAGAAGACGTAGGCCATCCGGATGTTCTCGACCTGGAAGGCCGTCGCCTCGAGCGCGGGTGAGGCGATCTCGATTCCCCGCTCCTCCCTGAGGATCCGATGCACCCACTCGACCACCTTGGCCGCGTCCGCATCGCCGGCCGGGTCTACCGTGAAGGTGTGGTCGTACTTGTTCTTGAAGTAGCGGGCCTCATTCGCCCGCAGACCGGCAAGAGCATCGGCGACGGGGGAGGACTCCACGCCCACCGTCGAGACGTTGATGAAATCCACGGTGTATGACATGAACAGACTGCTCCCTTGGACCGGCTTCGCCCCGGCCGATCGGTGTCCACCCTAACGGCTGGGCGTGCAGACGAAGAGGGCCGGTCGGGACCCCTCTCCGATCAATGAGCCGTGCGGACCCCGACCATGTCGTGGATGATGACGGCGGCTGCGCGCGCGCCCTGCCCTGCGGCCACGATGAGCTGCTGCGGACCGGGAGCCGCGGCATCCCCTGCGCCGTACAGCCCGGCGAGAGAGGTGCGCCCCGACCGATCGACGAGCAGGTGGCCCTCCGAGTCCCGGTTCACCGGGAGACGGTCCACGAAGTCCAGTGCGGGTTCCCACCGGGGACGGACGAACCCTCCCTCGATGCTGATGCGAGTGCCGTCCGACAGGCGCACCGCGGTGATCGCCCCGCGGTCTCCCTCGAGATCCTCGATGCGCCGGCGTTCGACGTTGATGCCGGATGCCGCGAGCTCCGCCTCTTCGGCGGTGTCGATGACCTCGGATGCGTTGGTGAAGACCGTCAGGTCGTTCGTCCACCGGGCGATGAGCCGTGCGCGAGAAGGGAGGTCCGGAGTCTCGCCGATCAGCGCCAGCCGTCGGTCCTGCAGCTCCCAGGCGTCGCAGGCGGCGCAGCTGAACAGGGTCATCCCGTAGAAGCTGCGCAGGTTCGGGACGGCGGGAAGCGTCTCGCGGATGCCGGTCGCAATCAGCACGGAACTGGCCGCGATCGTCGAGGCGCCGCCGGGCCGGCCGCCCTCCAGCGTCGCGACGAAGCGCGCGCCGTCTGGGCCCATGACCTCAGAGAGCATCGTCGCCTTCGCACGGTCGAGCATCCGCACCGTGGGGTAGCGGGTGACCTCCTCCCGGGCGAGCTTGCGCAGCTCGAGCGGCGAGATGCCGTCCCTGGTGATGAAGCCGTGCGAGCGCAGTGTGGCCGCATTGCGCGGCCGGCCGGAGTCCACGACCACCACGGTCGCGCGCGCCCGGGCGAGGTTCAGCGCCGCAGAGAGCCCGGCCGGCCCTCCGCCGAGAATGAGCGCATCGACGACTTCGGCGTCAGTCATGGCGGGATGCCTGAGCCGGCAGAGCCGCGATCAGGGGGTGATCTTTCGGAAAGGCAGCGACCTTCGCCGCGCCGCCGGGCGAGCCGATGTCGTCGAAGAATTCCACGTTCGCGGTGTAGTAGTCCTGCCACTCGTCGGGCACGTCGTCTTCGTAGTAGATCGCCTCGACCGGGCAGACCGGCTCGCACGCTCCGCAGTCGACGCACTCCTCGGGATGGATGTAGAGCGAGCGCTCACCCTCGTAGATGCAGTCGACCGGGCACTCGTCGATGCACGCCCGGTCCTTGACGTCGACGCAGGGCAGCGCGATGACGTAGGTCACGACAGCGCGAGCGACGCGGCCCGCGAGATGTCGACCTGCTCGTCGCGGGGGACGACCTTGACGCGCTCGCGGGTGTGCCGGTGCGATTCCCCGAGCCGGCGCTCGTGCGCGTCGAGGGCGAGCCAGCCATCCCACGTCGTGTACGCGACCTCACGCTGCTCGAGCAGCTCGACCAAGTCGCCTGCCAACGCGGGCGCGGGAAGCAGCCCCGTCGTCGCGTCGGCCACGAGATGGGCGACGGTCTCCATCGCGTCGGATTTGGTGTGGCCGATCAGGCCGACTGGCCCCCGCTTGATCCAGCCGGTCGCGTAGAGGCCAGCGACGGGTGCCGCACCGTCGACGATGCGGCCCTCCACGTTGGGGATCACGCCTCGCGCGGTATCGAACGGGGCGCCGACAACCGGCGTGCCGTAGTAGCCGACGGCTCGGTAGACGGCCTGCACCGGGATGTCACGCAGCTCGCCGGTGCCGCGGACCACGCCCTCGGCATCCACCGCGGTGCGTTCGAAGCGGACCGCTTCGACGCGCTCGTCGCCGAGCACCGCGACGGGGGCGTGCCAGAAGTGGAGGTGCAGCCGGCGGCTCGCACCGGTCGCGGGGCGCGAGCGCCAGGCCTGGAAGGTGCGCAGGATCACTTTGAGCTGGTTGCTGGAGCCGGCAGCAAGCTCGAGCTCGGCGAAGTCCTCGTCGGCCAGCACGATGTCGACATCGGGCACCTCACCGAGTTCGCGCAGCTCGATCGGTGTGAACTTGACCTCGAGCGGCCCCCGGCGTCCGAACACGTGCACGTCGGTGACGGCCGAGGCCTCGAGGCCGGCCAGCACGTTGTCGGGAACCTCGGTCGAGCGCAGGTCGACGGCATGCTTCGCGAGCACGCGCGCCACGTCGAGAGCGACGTTGCCGTTGCCGATCACAGCGACCTCCGCGGCATCCAGCGGCCACTCGACCGGCACATCGGGGTGGCCGTCGAACCAGGCCACGAAGTCGGCGGCACCGTAGGAGCCGGGAAGGTCGATTCCCGGGATGTCGAGCGCCGCATCCCGAATCGCGCCCGTCGCGAGGATCACCGCGTCGTAGCGCTCCTGAAGTTCGTCGATCGCGATGTCGCGGCCGGCCTCGACGTTTCCGAGGAAGCGGATGCTGCCGGCATCCAGCATCTCGTGCAGCGAAGTGACGATGCCCTTGATGCGGGGGTGGTCCGGCGCGACGCCGTAGCGGATGAGTCCGTACGGCGCGGGCAGGGAGTCGAAGAGGTCGATCGCGACAGTTCCGCCCGCTTCTCGCACGGAGTTAGCGAGGATGTTGCCCGCGTAGATGCCGGCGGGACCGGCTCCGACGATCGCGACGCGGATGTTGAGGGGGTTCGTCACTGGGGGAGGGCCTTTCGGGAGGTGTGCTGCGCGGCGAGCCGAGCAGAGAGTTCTTCGGAGACGTCGAGCGCGCTGACGGCGAGCTCGGCGGGTGCGTAGGGGCTGAGGCGGACGACGTCTCCGACCACAACGACGGCGGGGGAGCGGATGCCGCGCTCGGCGGCCTGCGCGGCGATCGTGGCCAGCGTGCCCACGGTCACGCGCTGGCGCGGGCCGAAGCCGTCTTCGACCACCGCGACGGGGCAGTCCGCACCGCGGGCGCCGCCGGCGAGGATGATCGCCGAGTGGGCGAGGGTGCCCACACCCATCAGCAGCACGACGGTGTGATCGCGTGCGCCGCTGAGTTCCGCGATCTGGTCATGTCCGGTGACGACCGTGAATGCGGTGGCCAGCCCGCGGTGCGTGAGGGGGATGCCGGCGATCGCGGGCACCGAGATCGCGCTCGTGATGCCGGGCACGATCTCGACGACGACGCCGGCCGCCCGGCAGAACTCCACCTCCTCGCCGCCACGCCCGAACACGTAGGGGTCTCCGCCCTTGAGCCGCACGACCTGCTTGCCCTCGCGGGCGAGGTGCACGAGCAGGGCGTTGATGGCGTCCTGCGGCACAGCGTGGTGGCCGGGGAGTTTGCCGACGTCGACGACCTCGGCCCGCAGGATGATGCCTTCCGCGGCGAGCCCGTCGAGCACGCCGCGCGCGCCCAGCCGGTCGGCGACGATGACGTCGGCGCACTCGAGGGCCCGCAGCCCCTTGAGGGTGAGCAGGCCGGCGTCGCCGGGCCCGGCTCCGACGAGCGTGACGGAGCCGTGCAGCACAGATCGGGTCATCGGGAACCCCCGGAGAGCAGAAGGCCCCGGCCGCGCAGAACGCGTCGCTCGAGCGGGCCGAAGAAGAGCAGTTCGATCAGGATGCCGATGAACAGGATCAGCAGGATCGTGGCGAGCACGCCGGCGAGGTCGGCCAGCTCACGCGACTGCTGCAGCATCGAGCCGAGGCCGAAGCCGATCGAACCTCCGGTCGCGATGATCTCTGCGGCCATCAGAGACCGCCACGAGAAGGCCCAGCCCTGCTTGAGACCGGCGATGTAGCCGGGGAGGGCAGCCGGAAGGATGACTGCCGTCGCCAGCTGCCAGCGATTCGCTCCGAGCACCTGGCCGACGCGACGCAGCTGCGGCGGAACCTGCTCGACCCCGGCGATCAGTCCGTTCACGATCGACGGGATCGCCCCCATCAGGATCACGAAGTAGACGGTCGCGTCGGTGAGTCCGAACCAGATGATCGCGGCGGGCACCCAGGCCACGGACGGCAGCACCTGGAGTCCCGAGATGACCGGTCCGATGGCGCGGCGGAGCACGCTCACCTCGGCCAGCAGCAGGCCGATCGGCGTGCCGACGACGATCGCGATGAGGAAGCCGACGATTCCGCGCTCGAGGCTGGTGGAGACGGCCAGCTGCACGCGGCCGCTCTCCCATCCTTCGGCCAGCGCGGCGAAGACAGCAGCAGGGCTCGGCGCACGGTCCGGCCGGGGGTCGGCGAGCATGATGTACAACTGCCAGACCAGGAGCAGGAACAGCACGAACAGCACCGGAGGGACGACGCTCGTCCAGAAGGCGCGCCACCGGCTGGGCCGGTGCTCCTGGTCGGTCTGCAGCCGGTCGAGGCCGGCCTCGAGACGGCGGCGGTCTTCGGACTGCCCGGATGCCGCTGCCGCGTCGATTGTGGTGACCTCAGGCGGCATTGCTTCTCCCTGCATCGTTCCTACCCGCATCGTTCTGACCGGCATTGCGGCGGATCTCGGTGCGCAGCTGGTCGGTGATCTCCACCGACAGGGCGGCGACCTCGGGGGACTCGATGCGGCGCCCGACCGTCTGGGCGATGCGCCACTCCTGGGCCACTCGCCCGGGTCGGCTCGAGAGCAGCACGACGCGCTGTCCGAGCCGCGCGGCCTCGCGCACGTTGTGTGTGACGAAGACGATCGTGCGCCCGGTCGCACGCCAGACCCGCTCCAGTTCCTCGTGCAGCAGGTCGCGGGTGATGGCATCGAGCGCCGCGAACGGCTCGTCCATCAGCAGCACCGGCCGGTCCTGCGCGAGCGCGCGGGCCAGGGCGACTCTCTGGCGCATGCCGCCGGACAGCTCATGCGGTCGCTTCTCCGCGGCATCCGCGAGGTTGACCGTATCGAGCAGGGCGAGCGCCTTCGCCCTGCGCTCACGCCGGGGAACGCCCCGCAGACGCAGCGCGAGCTCGACGTTGCGTCGCGCGCTCAACCAGGGCATGAGCGCCGACTCCTGGAACATCACCGCCGAGCCCTCGGCCGGGACTTCGATGCGACCGGAACTGGCCGTGTCGAGACCGGCGATGAGGTTCAGCAGCGTGGACTTGCCGCATCCGGATGCGCCGAGCAGGCACACGAACTCGCCGGGAGCGATCGTGAGATCGATCCCGTCGAGCACGAGCGGTCCGGCTCCGAAGCGCTTCTGCACGCCCTCGATGCGCACCGCGGGCGGCGGGGACGCGACGGGCGGCCGAACCGGCGCGCTTTCGTCGAAGCTCGGCCCGAGCAGATTGGGTACGCGCACTCCCGGTATCACTTTCGTGACACCGGGAGTGCGGGCGGGCGATGCCATGTCAGTCCTCGCCGAGCCCTGCGGCCGAGACGCTGTCGAGGTCGTCGGCGGTGAGGATGCCGTTGAGCAGGGTCAGGTCGAACAGACCCTCGATCGACCCTTCCTTCTGCGTGCCGGCGGCCAGGCCGTTCTCCACGAGCGTCTCGAAGGTGTCCGCGTGCGGGTCGGCCGAGAAGGTCACGTGCTCGAGCGAGCGTTGAATCACCTCATCCGAGAGCGGCTTGCCGGTCTCCTTCTCGATCGCACCGTTGATCACATCGGCCGCGTCTTCCGGGTTGTCGGCGAGCCACTCGACGGCTGCAACGTGGCCGCGCAGCAGTCCCTCGACCACATCCGGGTGCTCGTCCAGGAAGTCGGCACGCACCAGCAGCACGGTCGTCGGGAACTCGCCGTCGTCCCACAGGTCCGCCTCGTCGACGAGCACGTGCGCGCCGGCGTCGATCACCAGGCGCGACACCCACGGCTCGGGAAGCCAGGCGCCGTCGATCTGACCGTCCTGGAACAGCTGCAGGGTCTGCGCGTTCTCGGTCGGCGTGATGGTGACGTCGCCACCGCCCGTCGTGGAGGTCTCGAACCCCTCGTCGGCCAGGTAGGTGCGCAGCGCCACGTCCTGCGTGTTGCCGAGCTGCGGCGTGGCGAGTGTCGTGCCCTCCAGGTCGGACGCGTCGTCGATGCCGTCGCGCACAACGAGCGCCGCCCCGCCGGTGGTGGCGCCGGCAATCACCCGCGCGGATTCCCCGCCGGACTGGATGAACGTGTTGATCGACGGGTTCGGTCCGATATAGGTCGCGTCGATCGCGCCGGCGGTCAGCGCCTCGATCGCCGCCGGGCCGGCGTTGAACACCTGGGTGGTGATGTCGACTCCGGGCAGCGCGTCGGCGAACAGGCCCTCCTCGAGCCCGACGAGCGCCGGGGCGTGGGTCACGTTGGCGAAGTAGCCGAGGTGGAGCTCGCCGATCGAGGGGGCGGCATCCGACCCGCCGGCATCGGAGGGCTGGCTCGCCGGCTCGGCGGCTGCGCCGGCACAACCGGCCATCATGCCCACCAGTAGTCCCAGGGTGGTGATCGTCGTCGCGGTGCGGATTCTGTTCACGGTTTCGCCTCCTTCAGTCGGCAGTTCTGGTGATGGATGTGCGCGACGAATCAGCCGCGCACGATGCCGGCGGCCAGTGTGGCGCCGTCGGACGGGTGGATGACCAGGAACGAGCCGCCCGCGCGGTTCGCGCTGTACAGCTCGAGAGGAAGGTCGGCGGCCAGACGCAGGCGCGCACGGCCGATGTCGTTGGCCGCGAGCGCGTCGGCGGGTTCATGCGTGAGCGCGTCGAGGTCGTAACGTGACTCGATCTGCGCGATCACGGCCTGCACGGTGGCCGTGCCGTGCTTCACGAGCACGCGCGCCCCCGTCAGGAGCGGGCGCGCGTCGAGTTGGAAGAGCTCGGCCTCGACTCCGCGCCGACCCGTCGGCAGGGTGTCCGCGGCGACGATCACGGCACCGCGGGCGGCATCCACGTCATCGGCAAGCTGCACCGACACCGACTGGGGGGCGGCCGCGCGGTCGACGCTGACGCCGCCCACCGCAAGTCCCGACACGGTGGTGCGGATGCCGGACGGGAAGATCTGCACCGGATCGCCGACGCGCACGGTGCCTGACGCGATGCGACCGGCCGATGCGCGGAAGTCCCGCAGGGCCTCCGCGTCCGCCTCGGCGACCTGGGGTGACAGCCCGCCCTGGGGGCGCAGCACGAGCTGCACGGGAAGGCGGAAGGCGTCGAGGGCCCGGTTGTCGAGTAGCGACGAAGGAGCGTATCGAGACACGAGCTCATCCTGGGTCGGGAGGGCTTCGAGCAGCTCGAGCAGAGACGGACCGCCGTACCAGGGCGTGTGAGCGGAGCGGTCGACGATGTTGTCGCCGAGGAGCGCCGAGACGGGGACGACGTGGACGTCGTCGATGCCCAGCTCGGCGGTCACGGCTTCGACCTGCGCGGACACGCGCACGAAGGCGTCCTGCGAGTAGTCCAGCAGGTCGATCTTGTTGACCGCGATGATCACGTGCGGAACGCGAAGGAGCGCGATCACCGCGAGGTGGCGTCGCGTCTGCTCGAGCACGCCCTTGCGCCCGTCGATCAGCACGATCACCGCGTCGGCGGTCGTGGCACCGGTGACCATGTTGCGCGTGTACTGCACGTGGCCGGGGCAGTCGGCGAGGATGAAGCTGCGGTTGCCGGTGGAGAAGTAGCGGTACGCGACATCGATCGTGATGCCCTGCTCGCGCTCGGCACGCAGACCGTCGGTCAGCAGGGCGAAATCGAACGCGCCGTGCGCGAAGCCGCGCTCGGCAGAGGTGCGCGCGACCTGTTCGAGCTGGTCGGCGAGGATCGCCTTCGAGTCGTGCAGCAGCCGTCCGACCAGCGTCGACTTGCCGTCGTCGACGGAGCCTGCGGTCGCGAAGCGGAACAGGGTGGAGCCTTCGAGCCCGGTGACGGTCTCCGGTGATCGAGGAGCGAGCGAAGCCCGCGTATCGATATCAGACATCAGAAGTACCCGTCCTTCTTGCGGTCTTCCATCGCAGCCTCCGAGATGCGGTCGTCGGCGCGCGTGGCGCCGCGCTCGGTAAGGGTGGAGCGCGCGATCTCGGCCACGACGGACGTCAGGTCGGCGGCATCCGATTCGACGGCGCCGGTGCAGCTCATGTCGCCGACGGTGCGGTAGCGGACGACCCGGCGCTCGATGGTCTCGCCGGGGAGGGCGGGGGAGAACTCGCCGACCGCGCGCCACATTCCGTCGCGCGCATACACGTCGCGCTCGTGCGCGAAGTACAGCGGCGGGAGCGGGATCTGCTCGCGCTCGAGGTACCGCCAGACGTCGAGCTCGGTCCAGTTCGAGATCGGGAAGGCGCGCACGTGCTGGCCGGGAGTGTGCCGGCCGTTGTACAGGCTCCACAGTTCGGGGCGCTGGTTGCGCGGATCCCACTGCCCGAACTCGTCGCGCAGCGAGATGATCCGCTCCTTCGCGCGCGCCTTGTCCTCGTCGCGACGAGCGCCTCCGAAGACGGCGTCATGCTTGCCCGCCGCGATGGCCTCGAGCAGCGGCAGTGTCTGCAGCGGGTTCCGCGTGCCGTCGGAGCGCTCCTGAAGCCGGCCGTCGTCGATGTAGTCCTGCACCGAGGCGACCTCGAGCCGCACGCCCAGGCGCGCGACCGTCTCGTCGCGGAAGGCGAGAACCTCGGGGAAGTTGTGGCCGGTGTCGACGTGGAGCACCGGGAAGGGGACGCGGCCCGGGAAGAACGCCTTCGCAGCCAGGTGCAGCACGACGACCGAGTCCTTGCCGCCGGAGAACAGCAGCACGGGGCGCTCGAACTCCGCCACGACCTCGCGGATGATGTGGATGGCTTCCGCCTCGAGCACGTCGAGGGTGTCGAGCCGAGTGGCGAGCGCGGTCACAGGTGCAGCCCGCATTCGGTCTTCGACAGGCCCGCCCAGCGGCCCGAGCGGGGGTCCGCGCCCGGCTCGACCCGCGCGGTGCACGGCTCGCAGCCGATCGAGGGGTAGCCGTTGCTCACGAGAAGGTTGACGGGAACCTGGTGAAGGCCGGCGTAGTCCAGCAGGTCATCGAAGCTCCACGCGGCGACCGGGTTGACCTTGACCAGTCCGTTGCGCTCATCCCAGGCGATCAGGGGCGTGAGGGCCCGGGTCGGGGCCTCTTCGCGGCGCACACCCGTGAACCACACTTCGTAGCCGCCCAGGGCATCCTGGAGTGGCTCGACCTTGCGGCGCGCGCAGCACAGTCCCGGATCCCGCGAGTACAGCGCGGCCCCGAATTCGGCGTCCTGCTCGGCCACGGTCTGCGCCGGGAGCACGTCGACGATCCGCACATCCAGCGCCCGGCCGACTTCGTCCCGTGTGAAGCGGGTCTCCGCGAAGTGGTAGCCGGTGTCGAGGAAGAGCACATCGACCCCGGGCAGCTGCTCGGCGACCAGGTGAGGAAGCGCGGCGTCGGCCATCGAGCAGGCCACGGCCGCGGCATCCGCCCCGAAGTTCGCGGCGACCCACGCCACGACCTCCGCCGGTGACGCCTCATGATCGGTGAGGCTGCCGAGCTCGACGTTGCCGGCCTCGGCCAGCTCCCGCAGCTCGTCGTGCGAGCGGCGCGTGAGCGCGCGCGGTGCGAGTGAGACGGTCATCGCAATACCTCCCAGGCGTGGCGAATGCAGGATGAAGTGACGCTTGTATGATCCGGGAACGCCTCAACCACCGATTTGTCCTGAGAGCGCCACGCCTTGACCTCGCACCCGGTCATACGAGCTGCTCCCCTTCGGCGCGGTGCGCCCACTGGGCGAAGGTCTCGTCGGTCGCGGCATCCCGGTCTTCGAGGAACCGCCGCACGACCCGCTCGGTGTAGTCGGCGATTCCGTCGGCAGGCACCTTGAGGCCTCGGACCGTGCGGCCGAGCTCCGCCTCTTCGCGATTCGCGTTCGCCAGGCCACCGCCGAGGTGCACCTGGTAGCCGGGCACCTGCTCGCCGTCGATCGTGACGAGCTGACCCTTGAGGCCGATGTCGGCCGTCTGGATGCGGGCGCACGAGTTCGGGCAGCCGTTCACGTGCAGCGAGATCGGATGCGGCAGTTCGATGCCTTCGAGACGCTGTTCGAGCGCGAGCACGGCGTCGGTCGCGTAGGCCTTGGTCTCGACGATCGCGAGCTTGCAGAACTCGATGCCGGTGCAGGCGATCGTTCCGCGCCGGATGAGACTCGGCCGTGCGGACAGCCCGAGTCGGTCGAGGCCTGCGATCAGCGACTCGACGCGGTCCTGCGGGATGTCGAGGATCACGATCTTCTGGTGCGGCGTCGTGCGCAGGCGGGTGGATCCGTGCGCCTCGACCAGATCGGCGAGCTCCGCCAGGTTCGGCCCGGAGACTCGGCCGACGATCGGGGTGGCGCCGACGTAGAAGCGACCGTCCTTCTGACGGTGCACGCCGACGTGGTCGCCGTGAGCGAGCGGCTTCGGCGCGGGCGGCCCGTCGGGCAGCTCGTAGCCGAGGTACTCGTCCTGCAGCACCTGGCGGAACTTCTCGGGACCCCATTCTGCGAGCAGGAACTTCAGGCGCGCCTTGTTGCGCAGACGCCGGTAGCCGTAGTCGCGGAAGATCTGCGCCACCCCGTGCCAGACGTCGGCCACCCGCTCGGCTGCCACGAACACGCCCAGCCGCTCGCCCAGGCGGGGCGCCGTGGACAGGCCGCCACCGACCCACAGGTCGTAGCCGATGCCGAGCTGGGGGTGATCCAGCGCGACGAAGGCCACGTCGTTGATCTCGTGGACGACATCCTGGCTCGGGTGGCCGGTGATCGCCGTCTTGAATTTTCGGGGCAGGTTCGCCAGCGATGCGTCGCCGATGAAGCGGCTCGTGATCTCATCGATCTGGGGCGTCGGGTCGATGAGCTCGTCGACCGAGATGCCGGCGACCGGGGAACCGAGCACCACGCGGGGCACGTCACCGCATGCTTCGGTCGTACCGAGGCCCACCGCCTCCAGCCGACGCCAGATCTCGGGTACGTCCTCGACGCGGATCCAGTGCAGCTGGATGTTCTGCCGGTCGGTCAGGTCGGCGGTGCCGCGCCCGAACTCGCTCGAGATGCCGGCGATCACGCGAAGCTGCTCGGTGGTCAGCTGCCCGCCGTCGATGCGGACCCGCAGCATGAAGTACTCGTCCTCCAGCTCGTGCGGCTCGAGGGTTGCGGTGCGGCCGCCGTCGATGCCGGGCTTGCGCTGGGTGTACAGCCCCCATACCCGGAAGCGTCCGTGCAGGTCGGTCGGGTCGATCGAAGCGAATCCGCCCTTGGAGTAGATGTCCTCGATGCGGCCACGGACGCTCAGGCCGTCATCGACCTGCTTCCACTCCTCATTGCCGTTGAGCGGAGCCGTGCCGTCGATCTTCCACTGCCCGTTCGGCTTGGACGTGGTCCGGGGTGCGCGTGCGCGAGCGCCCTCCGCCGCGATACGCGCCGCGCGGTCTGCGGAACTGTCCTGCCCGGTGTCGCTGATCGTCACGATGGCCTCCCGATTGCCGGGCATCCCCGACATGGGCGCTGCTCGGCCCACCTTGCGAAGCTAGGCGCGGGCGCCTCCGACGCTGAACAGGAGTGTCAAGCGGCGTTACCGGGCGTCATATGGCGTCACCGAGTTGACTCCGCGCCGCGACTGCCTGCGCGTGACCGGTAGCGGTCGATCACGAGCTCGACAAGGCCCGGCGCGGGCGGGTCGTCATCCAGGAGTGGACGCGCCACGGGGCTCTCACCGGCCAAGCGCACCGCCAGATCGTGGAAATACCCGGGTGCCAGCAGATAGTTCGCCACCACTGCGCGCCGGCCGTCGGCCCGTGCCGCCTCCAGGGCTTGCGCGAGGCGGGGCTCGGCGGCCGCGAGGAATCCGACGGACACGTCTCGGGCGAGGCGCTCCGCCAGCATCCGTGCCGTTGCGCGGCAGTCCTCGTTGGCGCGGTCATCGCTCGAGCCGGCGACCGCCAACACGATGGCATCCTCAGGTGAGGGATCCACTGCGGCGAGCCGTGCGGCCAGGACCTCCACCAGTCTCGGGTCCGGACCGAGGGCGGGGGAAATCGCGATACCGGCGTGTCCGGCGGACTGTTCGCGCAGGTCGACGCGCACGTGGTAGCCCGCCGAGAGCAGCAGCGGGACGATGACGGCGGGCTCAGCGGGATCCAGCGCGGCGAGGGATGCCGCGACGTCGGGCTGCTGGACGTCGACGTGACCGAGCCTCACGTGCACCGAGGGAAGTGCGACCGCAACGGCGTCGACCAGCGCAGCAACGGCCGCTTGCCCATGTGGGGAGGAGGTGCCGTGTGAGATGGCGATCAGCGCGGGCCGTGGCATCCCCCCATCATGACCGAGCGAAGACTGGTCCTCGCGCGCGCCCGAGTCTGACCTCCTGCGTGCCGACGGCGCCTCACGGTGGCGATGATCTGTGAGCGCGCCTATCGGCGCGCGCTGCACCGGAAGGCCGTTCCTACCCGGCAGATGTTCGAGGATCATCGACGCTGGCTGTGGATTGCCCGGCGCAAAGTGTTCGTCAGGAGCCAGGTTCGAGGAGCCCGCTCTCATAAGCGAGGATGACGAGTTGGGCCCGGTCGTGTGCATAGACCTTGGTCATGACGCGGTTCACGTGGGTCTTCGCCGTATGCGGGGAGATGTGCAAGTCGCTCGCGATCTCCTGATTGGATCGGCCTCGGGCGACGAGAAGAAGCACCTCCCGCTCCCGGTCGGTGAGCAGTTCGAGCGCCGGGGGGATCGGCCGGGCACCCCCTGCTGAGGCCGGGGCCGGAGTCACGTACCTGGTGATGAGGCTCCGCGTGGCGATCGGCGACAGCAGCGCATCTCCCGCGTTCACCGCGCGCACCGCATGCACGATCTCTTCGGGTTCCGAGCCTTTGCCGATGAAGCCGCTTGCGCCCGCCCGGAGTGCGGCGACGATGTACTCGTCTTCTTCGAAGGTGGTGAGAATCAGCACCTTCGTATCGATGAGGGAGGGATCGGCGCAGATCTCCTTCGTTGCCGCGATACCGTCCAGGCGCGGCATCCTGATGTCCATCACGACGACGTCGGGTCGCAGGCGGCGCGCAGCGGCGACCGCCTCAGCACCGTCGACCGCTTCGTCCACGACGGTGATGCCCACGGCATGGGACAGAATGTCGGAGACGGCCTGCCTGATCAGCGCTTGATCATCGACGACGAGCACGGTTGTCATCGGTCGCCCTCCCTGGTGCTCGGCAACGTTGCGGCAAGGCGCCATCCGCCCGCCGCGAGGCCGGCTTCGACGTGCCCGCGAATGGCCGCAACGCGCTCGCGAAGACCGAGCAGGCCGAGGTGCGAGCCGGTTGGGTCATCGGCTGTCGATGGATTGCGATTCGTGGGTGCCTCAGCCGTCGTGACCGGATTGGTCACGACGATTCGCAGCAGGTCGGTTTCGACGGCGACCAGCACGTGGGCGCGGGATTCCGCGCCGTGCTTGTGGGCGTTCGTCAGTGCTTCTTGAATCACCCGGTAGGCGATCACGCTCGTCACGCCACCGACCGCTGACGGGTCACCCTCGGTGCGAACAGTCACGGTGAGGCCCGCGTCCGCGAACTGCTCGACGAGATCATCCAGGCGATCGAGCCCCGGTTGGGGTGAGGTTCCTGGCAGCGCGTCGTCTTCGGTTCTGAGCACGTCGAGAAGCGCGCTGATCTCGCCGAGCACCGTCCGCGCCGCGGTGCGGATTGTGCGGACAGCCTCCTGAGCCGCCGCCGGCCGGGTCTCGATCGCGGAGGACGCCACACCGGCGTTCAGACTGATCACCGCGATCTGATGAGCCACGGCATCGTGCAGATCCCGCGCGATGCGCAGCCGCTCTTCGGATACTCGCCTCCGCGCCTCTGACTCCCGCGTCTGCTCGGCGCGCTCGGCCCGCTCGGTGATCGCTGCGATGTACTCGTGCCGGGAACGCGTGCCGTCGCCGGCGGCGGCCGCGAATGCAAGCGTGATAGCGACGGCGAACACGCGCGGGTCGAGCACGCTGCCGAGCGCGGCGAGCAGATTGATCAGGATGACCGCGCCGATCGTGGCGAGCACGGTGATCAGTGTCGTCCGGCGAGGCTTCCGATTCCCGACCCCGAACATGGCGATCGCGATCGCGAGGATGATGCCCGGCCACAGCGTTCCCGTGAACGCGGCGAGGGCATACAGCGCCACGCAGGCCGCGAGCACGGAGAGGGGCCACCGCCGCCGCAGCGGAAGGATGAGTGCGGGGGCGATCACAAGCGCCAGCGTGAGCACATCGGCAGGCCGGAACTGAGTGTCGGGGAACGGCACGAACGCGGATCCGATGATGAACACCGCCGCGATGGTGTCGCCGATCCACGGAAGCACGCGCGAGTGCCGGCTGCCCAGGTGCAGGCTCCGCTCTTGGACGCGCGTCATTCGTCCAGTGTGCCGGGCGCTGCGGCGGACCGGCATCCTGCGCGCGCGGCATCCCGTGTACCGCGCCCGCAGTAGTCGAAGTGTCCACCACGGGATGACGCCCCGCCCTGCATGTTCGACGAGGCTGGAGGTCCGCTCGCAGAACCGCAAACCAGGAGCCCCATGACAACGCCGATCATCTCGGTCCGAGACGTGCACAAGTCCTACGGCCGAGGCCAGAACCGCTTCGATGCGCTGAAGGGCGTGACCTTCGACATCCGCGAGGGCGAGAGCATCGCGATCGTCGGAAAGAGCGGGTCGGGCAAGTCCACGCTGATGCACGTGCTCGCCCTGCTCGACGCGCCGACATCCGGCACGGTCGAACTCGAAGGAGTCGACACGGCGACCTTGCGCGGGGGGCGTCTCAATCGGACACGGAACAAGACTTTCGGCTTCGTGTTCCAGCAGTTCTTCCTCACGGGCAACTCGTCCGTGCTCGAGAACGTGATTCTTCCGCTCAAGATCGCGGGCGTCGGCCGCTCGGAGCGCAAGCGCCGCGGCATCGCCGCGCTGGAGCAGCTGGAGCTCGACGACAAGGCCAAGAACAAGGCCGTGAATCTCTCTGGTGGGCAGAAGCAGCGCACCGTCATCGCCCGGGCGCTGGTGAACAACCCGCGCATCATCTTCGCGGACGAGCCCACCGGCAACCTCGACACCACCACCGGCGCGATCGTCGAAGACATCCTCTTCGACCTCAACCGCGAGAACGGAATCACCCTCATCGTGGTGACCCACGACGAAGACCTCGCCGCCCGCTGCGACCGCCGCCTCTTCATCCGCGACGGCCTGCTGGTCGAGGACTCCGCGGCGGTGGCCGCATGAGAACCATCGACCTGATCGGCTCTGCCGTCTCCAACACGTTCCGTTCCAAGACACGCACGATCCTGACGATCCTCGCCATCTTCGTCGGGGCGTTCACCCTCACCCTCACGAGTGGCCTCGGCACCGGGATCAATGCCTACATCGACGACACGGTCACCTCCATCGGCGCCTCCGACGTGATGACCGTCACGAAGACTCAGGAGAGCGCGACCGGCGTCGCCGCCGACGGGCCGGTGGAATACGACCCGGATGCCGTCGCGAGCGGCCATCCCGGCCCTCCCGGGTCGACGGTCGTGGCGCTCACTCCCACGGACATCGACGCCTTGGCAGGCATCGACGGCGTCACCGACGTCGTGCCGACGCGCTCGATCTCTCCCGATTACATCCAGGCGGGCGACGGAAGCAAGTACGTGATCGGCGTCGGGAGTCTGATCGCGGGGCAGACGATCGCGCTGGAGTCGGGCACCGAACCCGACGACAGCGCGACTGAGCCGCAGCTCGTGCTGCCCGTCTCGTTTGTGGAGCCGATGGAACTCGGCGACAGCGAGAGCGCAATCGGACAGACCGTCACCATCGCGGTCACGGATGCCGAGCGCACCCAGCACCTCGTCGAGGCGACCGTCGTCGGCATCGCCGAAGAGGGCCTGGCGTCGCCGACCGGGGCGAGCCTCGTGCCGAACACGGCACTGAGCGATCAGCTCTTCGACACGCAGAACATCGGAGTGCCCGCCGACGACGTGCAGCGCTACGCCCGGGCGAGCGTGTTCTTCGACCCGGATGCCACCGACGATGAGATCAGCGCTCTCAAGGACCGCCTGGCGGATGAGGGGTACACGGGGTCGACCGTCGCCGACCAGCTGGGGATGTTCAAGACTGTGATCGACGGGATCGTGCTCGTTCTCAACGCCTTCGCGATCATCGCGCTGCTCGCCGCGAGCTTCGGCATCGTCAACACGCTGTTCATGTCGGTCCAGGAGCGCACACGCGAGATCGGCCTGATGAAGGCCATGGGCATGGGCAACGGGCGCGTCTTCAGCCTCTTCAGCATCGAGGCTGCCTTCATCGGCTTCCTCGGGAGCGCGATCGGCGTCGTCATCGCGATGCTCGCCGGCTCCGCCATCAGCTCCGCGCTATCAGGGTCGCTCCTAGCCGACCTCCCCGGCCTGACACTGATCGCGTTCGACCCCATCGCCATTGTCATCATCATCGTGGTCGTCATGGCGATCGCGTTCCTCGCCGGAACCCTTCCCGCCGCACGCGCGGCACGCGCGGACCCCGTCGACTCACTCAGGTACGAGTAGACATCGTCAGCGGACCATCGGCGGTTGCCTGGGACAAGCATCCTCACGGTGGCGGGGGAAGGAGTGTGCCCGCCGGGCCGGGCACATCGGACAGTACGGGGTGAGTTCTGCGCTCACCCGCCGCTCGCCTCGCTGTTCGATTCGCGCTCGGCTGTGTTCCGTTGATGGGGGATCGCGCACCAGCATCGATCCGCGAGCGAGGAGCGCTCGCCTCGACAACAATCCGTCAGCGGGCCCCGGTGCTCGGTCGACGCCGGCCCTTGGGTGAGCACGACGAAATCGACGCGGCGAGCGCAGCAGACTTCGGTCCTGGGGGCATCAGGTGTTCCTAGTGGGTGTGGCGGTGGTGTGCGTCGGGGTAGTGCTCGTGGGTGTGGGTCAGCTGTTCGTGCACGTGTTCGTGCTTGTGCCGGGTGCCGGCGGGAACAGGCTCCGCGTGATCGTGCTCGTGGTGCTGGTCGTCATGAGTGTGCCAGTGGTCGTGCGCGACGGGTTGGTGTGTGTGTGAGTGGGCGTGGTGTTCTGTGAGGTGCAGCCAGACGCCGAGTGCCATCAGGGCTCCGGCGACGATGAGCTGCCAAGTCACGGGGTCACCGAGCGCGATCGCCAGGAGCGCTCCGAAGAACGGTGCGACCGAGAAGTATGCCCCGGCACGGGCAGTTCCCACGTGACGCATGCCGACAATGAAGAGGGCCAGGCTCACGCCGTAGGCGAAGAATCCGATCGCCGAGGCGGCCGCGATGATGCCGATGGTCGGGAGGGTGGCGCCGAGGGCGAGCGCGAGGATCAAGTTCACCGGGCCGGCGACCAGTCCCTTGACGGCAGCCAGCCAGGTTGCGTCGTTGAGCGCGATCTTGCGGGTGAGGTTATTGTCGAGTCCCCAGCAGAAGCACGCTCCCAGGACTGCCAGGGCCGGCCACCGGCTGCCCAGTTCTGCGCCGGTGGGGATGCTGAGCAAGACCGCGCCGGCGACGATCGCGATCAGTCCCAGAGCGATGCGACGATCGACGTTCTCCCGGAACAGGAACCAGGCCAGCATTGCGGTGAACACGCCTTCGGCGTTCAGCAGGAGCGACGCGCCTGAGGCGGGCATGGTGGAGAGCCCGACCATGAGCAGGACGGGAGCGACGATGCCGCCGCTGAGGATCGCGCCTCCCAGCGGGAGGACTTCCTTGGCTTGGAGTCGGACGCGCGCGGCGCGGCGGATCAGACGCAGAATGCCCAACCCGATCCCGGAGCCGCAGTACAGCAGCCCCGCCAAGAGCCAGGGACTGACGTCGCCGCCCAGCAGGAGCTTCGCCAGCGGCGTACCTGCGCCGAACAGCAACGCCGCCAGCAGTGCCGCTTGCACGCCGCGGTTGGAGAGGGCTGTCCGGAGCATGCTTCAAGTTTCCCACTGACACTGCGCCTGCCGGCGGGGACTACTGCTCCTCGGCTCCGCTGGTGTGGTCGATGACGCGTGCGATGCCCGACAGGCCCGCGATCAGCCCCCGCCGCTCGTCTTCGGTCAAAGCGCCGAGCAATTGGACATGCATGCCGGCGACATGTCCGGCGACGCGCTCGGCCGTGGCGGATCCTGCTTCTGTCAGGCTGACGATCGCGAAACGGCGATTTCGCGGGTCACGCTCCCGAGCCAGCCAGCCCCGACTCTCCATGGCACCGACCAGTCGGCTGATCGTGCTCTTGTCCAAGCCGAGACGGTCGCCCAGTTCGCGTTGAGTGAGTGGTTGATCGGCATCCAGCTCGCCGAGCGCCATGACTTCGGAAAGGGTCACGCGAACTCCGCCGTAATCGTGCCCGTCCAGGACGTGCATCGTCCGCAAGAGGCGCCGCACGATCCGGCCCAGCTCGTCGTCAGGCGTCCTCATGGTTGCGTCATGCAACTTTCTGACCTAGCCTCTCATTAGTTGTCCGATACAACTATAGGAGCGACATGGTCCACGGATCCGCAGTCTCATCAGCCATCACGGTGGACCCGATATGGGCGGACTTGCTCGGCACCCGGTGCTCTACGACGCCGTCGCCTCCCGCATCGCCGGACGGCTGTACCGCCGCGTGGTCGCAGATCTGGGCGTCATCGGACTCAGCCACGATGCGTTGATCGTCGACGTGGGAACCGGGCCCGGACGATTGCCGATCCTGATCGCCGATGCCTTCCGCGGGATTCGCGTGGAAGGGATCGATCTCTCCGAAGAGATGATCACCCGCGCGCGGCAGCTCGCCGACGCAGCCCAGACAGCTGATGCTTCGCGCGTTTCATTCACCGTCGCAGATGTCGCCGATCCGCCTCATCTCCGCGGCAGCGTCGACGTGGTCGTTTCCACCGCGAGCATGCATCACTGGCCAGACGCCGCCGCAGGCATCTCCGAGATCGCCCGCATCCTTCGCCCCGGAGGACAGGCCGTCATCTACGACCCGTGGGCATCCCTCAACTCAGCCGTGGCGCCAGCAAAGGAAGCGGGCCTCACAGCACGAACTCAGGGAATCGGCTTCGGCATCGCGCGCCTGACACTGTTCTCCCCAGCCTGATCACCATCGGCTCAGGGATCCACCAGTCCGCTTGTAGTCGGGTCTCATCGCCGCGACGATGGACCAGCGCGCTCCCGCCGTGGTGAAGTTGCGCGCGATGGCGCTCGATGCGGCCGAACGGGCGGGTAAGTGCGTGGGCACACGGGGCAAGGTCTTCAGGACTACGGCAGCAGACCCGCGCGGCGGGCTCTCACGACGGCGGACTGCCTTGTGGATGCGTCGAGCTTGCCCATTGCCGCCTGCAGATACGACTTGACCGTGAACTCCTTGAGCGACAGGGTGGTGGCGATCTCGGCGTTGGTGGCTCCCAGCGCCGCGCAAGCCAGGACGTCGCGTTCGCGCGGTGAAAGATGCACGCCCGTTCGTTCGGTCGTCTCGCCGTTCCGCGCCAGTTCAGCGAGCCCTTCCTCCACCGCCGCCAGCCGGTCACGGATCGCAACGTCTTCGATTGAGGCAGCGATGCTGCGCAGCTCGGCGTAACTCGCGCGCACTTGCTCGCGGGCGGAGGGTGCGAGCGTGGACGAGGGCGGTGCGCTGGAAAGGCGCCGCTGCACCTCCTCGCGCACGTGAAGCTCGGTCGCCAGATCGCCGGCCACGTCGAAAGCGGCCCGGGTGACCGGATCTCCGATCGGGCGCTGCGACCGGGAACCAACGTACAGCAGCCCGCGCGCGTTGCCGCGGATCATCACCGGAACGGCCAAGAGCGTAGTGATGCCCTCGCCGAGCACCGCGCGATCGTAGTCGTGCGTGATATTCGGTGAGGAGCCGTAGTCCATGGCCAGCCGCGGTCGCTTCTCGACGAGGGAACGGCCGCCGAGTCCCCGGCAAGCCTCGACGACGAGACCGTCGAGGCTTCGCGTGCGGGACCCTACGACGGCGCTCACGTGCACGGCGCCGCCTCGCTCGAGACCGCCGAAGGCCACCGGAAAGCGCGTGCGCCTGCCCAGCTCGCCGACGGCTTGAGCCACGAGCTGCTCGTCGGTGATCGTGCCAGATGATTCGCCCAGGTACGACCTGCTTCCAGAGGGAGGTCGCGGCATCCGCGCCGCGATGGGTAGCGCCGACGATAGCATCGCCGCTTCCCAGCCGATGAGAACACCTGATCGGTCTGCCGTTGACGGCGCACGAACGGTTTCCTCTTCGGCATTGCGAACGGAACCCGTGGAAGTGAACGAGCTGCAACGTCGGGCGAAGTGAAAGTCCAGTGTCCTGTCAGGCCCGCAAGGTGCGCCGTTCCCGCCTTTACACTGAGGTCACGCTCACCGACGCCGATCGGAGCTGCATGTCATCGCCGTGGTCGCCTCGGCGCGAGGTCTCGCCGCAGACCTCCCGCCTGCTGATCGAGCGCGCGCACGAAGAGCTGGTGGCCGGCAACGACGTCGACCGCCGCATGCGCGATGTCCGCCCGCTGGTGCAGGAGTCGTGGCGCCGCTCCCTGGCCAACCTGGTGGGAGCCGAGGCGCTGCCGCCGCTCGACCTCGTGAGCGTCGAACTCGATGAGTACCGCCGTGCCCATCCGCTCGCGAGCGTGATGGATATGATTCGGGCGCTGCTGCTGCCCGGCGAGGCGGCCAAGTCCGGTGTCGTCGTCGCCGTCGGAGATGCAGCCGGTCGCCTGCTCTGGGTCGAGGGTGACCACCACATCCGCAACCTCACCGGCGACATGGGCTTCATCGCGGGCGCGAACTGGTCCGAGGGCGCGGTCGGCACCTCCGCCCCCGGCACCTCGCTGGCGCTGGACCGGTCGGTGCAGATCCGCGGTGCGGAGCACTTCAACCGCCTGGTGCAGCCGTGGTCGTGCACGGCCGTGCCCGTGCACGATCCCGAATCGCGCCGCATCCTCGGTGTCATCGACGTCACCGGCGGCGACGAGGTGATCACGCCCCAGGCTCAGCTGCTCGTCGATGCGACCGCGCGCGCGATCGAGGGAGAGCTTCTGGTCGCCCGGCTGCGCGCACGCGCCGAGAAGCCGGCCAGCCGTCGTCCGGCGAATCGCGGCCCCGTGAAGACACCCGCCGACCGAATCACCCTGCGGGTGCTCGGCCGCGACCGCGCGCTGCTCGAGGTCGCACGCGAAGGGTCCGAGACGGTCTCCGAGCTCGGTCAGCGCCATGCCGAGCTGCTGCTCATGCTCGCTACGCACCGGCAGGGGGTGTCGGCCGAGCAGCTCGGCGAGCTCGTCTACGGCGATGCGGATGCCGTGAAGACCGTGACTCTGCGCGCCGAGATGGTGCGCCTGCGCAAGGTGCTCGAGAAGGTCGCACCGGCGCTCGTCCCCGAGTCGCGTCCGTACCGGCTCGCAGCCGAGCTCGAGACCGATGCGCAGCAGGTGCTGTCGCTGCTTGATCGCGGCGCCCATCGTGTCGCGCTTGCGGCGTATCGGGGTGACGTGCTCCCCGACTCGACGGCTCCCGGCGTGGAGCAGCTGCGCGACACGGTCCGCACCGCCCTGCGCGAGGCGCTCATCGCCGAAGCGAGCGCCGACGTTCTGATGACCTTCGCCGAGACGGATGCCGGCGCCGAAGACGAGGAGCTGCTGCGACTCTGCCTCAAGATGCTCCCGGCGCGCTCTCCCAAGCGCGCCGCGCTGGTCTCACGCATCGAGCGCCTCGAAGCCTCCGCCTGATCTGAAGCCGAGAAGGTGCCTGCGGCGCTGAGATGGCCCACCTTCTCATGCCGAACCCGTCATCCCGCGCCTGGAGCACCTCCTCCCGCGACTCGTGCAACGTCATGCAACGTGCCTCGACCTAGCGTCGGACCAACACCGCGACCCCGCCGTCGCGGACCCCGATCCGTCGAAGAAGACAGAGGAGACACGATGACTATCGTCGAAGAAGGCGTATCCAGCGTCTACGCGAACCCCGGTGCGCGAGGCGCCGTCGCCGAGTACCGCCCCCGCTATGGCCACTACATCGGCGGTGAGTTCGTCGAGCCGATCAAGGGCGAGTACTTCGAGAACATCTCGCCGGTCAACGGCAAGCCGTTCACAGAGGTCGGCCGCGGCACGGTCGAAGACATCGACCGGGCAGTTGATGTGGCCTGGAAGGCGTTCGAGTCGTGGAAGCGCACCACCCCCGCCGAGCGCGCGAACATCCTGAACAAGATCGCCGATCGCATCGAGCAGAACCTCGAGAAGATCGCCGTCGCCGAGACGTGGGACAACGGCAAGCCCGTGCGGGAGACGCTGGCCGCCGACATTCCGCTCGTCGTCGACCACTTCCGCTACTTCGCCGGCGTTCTGCGCGCCCAGGAGGGATCGCTCAGCCAGATCGACGAAGACACCGTCGCGTACCACTTCAACGAGCCACTCGGAGTGGTCGGACAGATCATCCCGTGGAACTTCCCGATTTTGATGGCCACGTGGAAGCTCGCCCCGGCGCTGGCAGCGGGGAACTGCGTCGTGCTGAAGCCGGCCGAGCAGACCCCGGCCAGCATCCTGTTCCTGTTCGAGATCATCGGCGACCTGCTGCCGGCCGGTGTGGTCAACATCGTCAACGGCTTCGGCATCGAGGCGGGTGCACCGCTCGCGCAGCACAAGCGCATCCGCAAGATCGCGTTCACCGGCGAGACGACCACGGGCCGCCTGATCATGCAGTACGCGTCGCAGAACCTCATCCCGGTCACGCTCGAGCTAGGCGGCAAGAGCGCCAACATCTTCTTCGAAGATGTCGCCCGCTCCGACGACGCTTACTACGACAAGGCCCTCGAAGGCTTCACCTTCTTCGCGCTCAACGGCGGAGAGGTGTGCACGTGCCCCTCGCGGGCGCTCATCCAGCGTTCGATCTACGATCAGTTTCTTGGCGACGGCCTCGACCGTGTCGGCAAGATTGTGCAGGGAAACCCGCTCGACCCGGCCACCATGCTGGGGGCGCAGGCCTCCAACGACCAGCTCGAGAAGATCCTCAGCTACATCGACATCGGCAAGGCGGGCGGCGCGAAGCTGCTCACGGGCGGCGAGCGCGTCGACCTCGGCGGCGACCTCAGCGAGGGCTTCTACGTGCAGCCCACTGTGTTCGAGGGCACGAACGACATGCGCATCTTCCAGGAAGAGATCTTCGGACCGGTGGTCTCGGTCACGTCGTTCGACGACTTCGACCACGCGATCGACATCGCCAACGACACGCTTTATGGCCTCGGCGCGGGCGTGTGGAGCCGCTCGGGCGACACGGCCTACCGTGCCGGCCGCGCGATCGAGGCGGGCCGGGTCTGGACCAACACATACCACCAGTACCCCGCGCACGCGGCGTTCGGCGGCTACAAGCAGTCCGGCATCGGCCGTGAGAACCACCTCAAGATGCTCGACCACTATCAGCAGACCAAGAATCTGCTGGTCTCGTACGCCGAAGGCGCGATGGGGTTCTTCTAAACCCGCAAGCGGCGGGCGCCCTTCCCCCACGGGCGCCCGCCCGCGCGAGCCCTGATGGGAGCCGCGAGACGGACCGCGAAGGTCACGGCTCGTGGCGCCTATCCCGTCTCGCGGTCAACAGAGAGAGGAGCAATCGGCATGGTTTCGACGCAGGTGCACCAGCGGGTTGCGGTGACGGATGCCGCAGCATCCCTCGTCCGCGACCTCACCACGAAGCACGGCGCCTTGATGTTCCATCAGTCGGGTGGATGCTGTGACGGCAGCGCCCCGATGTGCTACCCGATCGGCATGTTCACCACCGGCCCGAGCGATGTCCTCCTCGGCTCGATGAACGTCGGACTCGACGACTTAGTCGAGATCTACATGTCCGAGTCGCAGTTCGAATACTGGAAGTACACGCACCTCACGATCGACGTCGTGGCAGGCCGCGGCGCGGGCTTCTCGGTCGAGGGGCCGACCGGGATGCGGTTCCTGACCCGTTCCCGGATGCGGGACCAGGCTGAGCTTGAGCATTTCGGGCTTGCTTCTGCGTGAGACGCTGTTGCCGGTTGAAGTTTCACAAGGAGGAGTGGTCGCTCTAAAGAGCCGTGGCGCTCAAGATGCTCTCTCCATGGGTCTGAGCCTCTACCCCGCCGATGGTCAAGTCGCAGATCGGGGGCGGGTCAGCCGATGCGGGAGTCCCAAACGGACTTGGCACCGGACTCTCCGATGACGATGACGGTGTAGACGGATCCGATCGCGACGACGACGACCGCGAGCGCGAGGACGATCGTGATGGTCAGGCGTACCGGACGTGAGTCGATCCGTTTCGCGTATCGGCCATCGCCGGTGAAGTAGCGGAACCAGCCCCATACGAGGACGGCCACGACGAACGTGGCGATGGCCCATGGCAGCAGGTCCTCGCCCATCTTGGTGTGGATTTCGGTCAGCGCGGTCTCCTCGACCTGTTCTTCGAGTGCCTCACCGGCTTGAGTGGTGAGGGGGACGCTGATGAGGGCGGCGAGCGCCAGCAGGGGAGTGACGATGCCGAGTCGTCTGCGGGCGGCCGGCCAGAACATCGACAGAACGAGACAGAGGGCAGCGAGAGGAACAACGATCACCACGAAGTGCACCAGCAGTACGTGGATCGGAAGTCCGTTGAAAAGCCAGTCCATGGGTGTGCCTTACTCTCGGGCGAGGGGTGTGCCCGGCCGCGGGTTACGTTGACTAAGTTGACGTGCGCTGTCGAGGCGAAGTCAGAGGCGAAGGTCCTGGCGGGACCTCGGTGCGTCGGGTGCGCAGTGGCGGTCGGTGCAGCTGCGCCGATTCTGCTCCACCAGCCTCCGATGTGCATCGGCTTGACATCCCCGCGGCGTCGCGGGGCGTTGTCTCGCTGTCATCGCTCCGAGTGGTTCTTGTCTGCCATGCCCTCACTCTTGCTGACGGACTCCAAGATGAGTCCAAGATTCCGCAATGCCCAACGGGTTATCGCGAACGCTTCACCAGCGCATCGATCAAGACCGGATGCGGGCTCGCCGGTCACGAGCAGCCAGAAAGCGCTAGTTGAGGACCTCCCCGCGGTCGTGTGGCGGCTTTGCGATGAGTCGGTCGCGCCATCCCTGCAATTGCTCGGGCGTGAGCCTGACCCAGTCGTCGACCTCGTTCACGATCCGGAGAGGCTCCATAGTTCGGTAGGACTGCGTGGGGTTTCCCGGGAACTTCTTGTCGGTCACGTTCGGGTCATCCTCGAACGCGCCAGTCGGCACGACCTCGTAGACGCGAGGCACGCCAGTTCCCCCCAGTAGCTCGACTGCCAGTTCAGCAGCGAGTCCAGCGCCACTGATGAGCGCTGTGAAATACACGTGGTTCATCACGATGTCCGGCCTGTAGTTCGACCGAAACCCAGCAGTCAGGAACTCCCCGGGCCGGAGAAGGGCCGCCGTCCCATGAAAGAAAGGCCCCTTGATGTGGTCGAAGGACTCGAACGTGACGGGTCTGGACGCTGCGTTCATCGACCTCGCAATCGCCTCAGCGATCGGCCCTGAGTCGGTCGCACCATCTACTGATCCCATGCACATCCTCGCAATCTGTATACGGAGGATTATACTCCGTATATGGTGGACGAAAGAGGTGCTGTTCTCGTGAAGCGAGCTGACGCTCAACGAAGTCAGCGCAAGCTGCTGGACGCAGCGATAGAGGAGATCCTTATCTTGGGTGGTGAACCCACACGAGATGCCGTCGCTCGACGTGCCGGCGTGGGTATCGGCACGCTCTACCGACACTTTCCCGACCTGCAGAGCCTTCTGCACGCAGTGGTTGTCGACGTACTCGACCGGACTATCCGCGCTGGTGAGGTTGTCCTGTCCGAGGCTGCGACGGGCGTTGACGCGCTGCGCGGCTACATGCACGGCGCTGTCGATGCCGGTCTGGGAGTGGTGAACGTCGTTCACGCTTCGCTAGACAGTGCTGGTTGGCCCTCTCAGCGAGCTGCTGCCCAGGACATGCTCAATCGGCTGATAGATATGGCGCGTCGCGACGGAGCGATAGACGACGGTGTCACGGCAACAGATATCTCGCTGGCCACCATTCGGTTCTGCCGACCACTGGCAATCGGACTTGATCCTGCCGCCGAGCAAGAGATTGCCCATCGCCAGCTCGACTACTTCCTTGACGGCTTGACGGCTGAACCTGGACCGAAGCGCCCCTGAGGGATCCCTGAGCGGGAGCGGCGAGTTACCGTTCGAGTCCACTTGGTCTTGATCCTCGGTAATCTATTCGCGACTCGGTTCATAGCCGCGGCCCCAGCGGAGCATCCACGACTCAGGGTCGGTGAGTCGCTGGAACCCAAACTTCTCGTAGAGGCTGTGTGCGTCTTCGGTGAAGAGAGCTGTCCGCTTCAGGCCGAGTGGTTCGAGGTCGTCGATGATTCCTTGCATGATGCGCGAACCGACTCCACGACCTCGGGCTTCCGGTGCGACGAAGACATCAGCGATCCAAGCGAACGTCGCGCCGTCGGTGATGGCTCGTGCGTAGCCGAGCTGCGGTCCACCGTCGCCGTCGAAAACGCCGTAGTTGCGGGAGCCGGCCATCGCCGCGTCGTGAGCTTCTCGGGTTCGACCGCGCGCCCAGTATGACTCCTCCGAGAGCCAGCGGTGTACACGGTCGACGTCCATCGCCGACTCCTCGGATGAGAAGACCAGATCATTCGCCATGCCTCGATGAAATCAGCATCGACGCCCCCATCCGCCGTGCTAACTCGATGCACGTGGACTGGTCCGGAGGGTCCGCGGTCGAACGACCGACGGCCGAGGCATCGTCATTAGACGGCACACCAGGAGTCATGTCGACCTAACTGGAGGTTCAGCCGCTGAGAAACGGCAGGCACCGCGAGGATGCCTTCCTAGCCCGGAAGATACAGCCTTCCCTCTTGGTTGTGAAGTCAGTCACGCAGAGCAATCGCTGACTGGAGTTTCAACCAGCGAACGCCGAGACAGGTGCCCCTGCCCGTGGTGGCGCGAGCGAAGGATGGTCTGGCGGGGGGTGAATAGTCACGCCGGCTCTGGCGTGCGGCGTGGCTCGCTGTCGAGGCTGGTCGCCGTAGTCGCCGCCGACGCCATGCGGCGTGACCAGGTCCCGGCGGCGCGCAGGATGAAAGCGAGGATCAGCACCTCCACTCCGATGGTGAGGGCGTAATAGAAGGCGTAGTCCCAGGTCGCCCCCGCCGCGTTGAACACCATGACGGGGATGTACAGCGACGCCACGACGAGGTTCGTAGCGCGGTTCACACGAGCGGGCAGCGTGATCGAGAGCATCACCATGAGGGCCGGGATCGCGATGACTGCGAAGAAGATGCTCATCAACGTCCCGCTGATATCGAACGCGAAGATGACGCCACCGCGGATTTCGTCGATCTCGCCGGGCTGGTAGAGGTGAAAGTAGTCGATGTAGATGACGAGGAACATGAGGCTTGTCCAGGCTGCCGCAAGCTGGGCCTGCACCGGCATCCCCCGATCTTTCAACGGGCTCTCAAAAGGCCGGTTCTCGCGTGCGGTGTGGGATTGACGTGTTCTCATCAAATGCTCCTTGGCTTGCTTCGTGTGGGTTGCGACTTACAGCTGTAAGGCTCTATGTCCACCGTAGCCTTACGGGTGTAAGTGCGCAAGGATAGGACGATGACGCGGCGCACACCACTGAGCAGGGAAAGGGTGATCGCCGGGGCCGGCGCCGTGGCCGACCGGGCAGGTGTCGACGCCGTCAGCATGCGCAGTGTCGCGAAGGTGCTCGGCGTTGAGGCGATGTCGCTCTACCATCACGTTCCCAACAAGGAGGCGCTGCTCGACGACCTCGTCGACTGGGTGTTCGAGATGATCGAGCTGCCCGAGGTCGGCGATACCTGGCGTGAGGGGCTCACCCGCCGGGCACGGTCTGCGCGCTCGATTCTCACCGCTCACCCCTGGGCGCTCGGGATGATGGTGCGCACCAACCCGGGGCCGGCGCTGCTACAGCACCACGACCGGCTGCTGGGCGTCCTGATGGCCGAGGGCTTCAGCGCCGCGCTCGCAACACATGCCTTCTCGGCGATCGATGCCTACGTGTATGGCTTCGCGTTGACCGAGACGACCCTGCCGTTCGAACCTGGCGAGGGCGCCGAGGAAGCATTCGCCTCCCAGGTTGCGGCGTCGGCGGAGCTGTATCCGCACATTGCGCGCTCGCGAGCCGAGCTGTTTGGCGATGCCGGATACGCATTCGGGGATGAGTTCGACTACGGGCTGGAGTTGCTGCTCGAGGGCTTGGAGCGCCGAGTCGCCGAGGAGAGCCCGGCGCCACGCGAGCGTTAGAGCATCCCTTAGCGGGCGGCGGGGAGCAGGTCGGCGACGATCGTCTCGCAGGAGGTTCGCTCAGTGATCGGGCGAGATGGGTTCAGGCCTAGGCCGGGGTATCGAGATCTCGGCCCGTTGCGGCTGACCATTCGGTGATTACCCGGCGACTTATAGCGCCGAGAGGTTTCTCAGGCTGGTTCAGCTTCGTGGCGTCGGTGTACAGGACGGCGCACTTTTCGGCTACCGGAGGGCTGGCCATTGGGTGAGCCCGTTCCCGCGTCGCACGGAACCCAGCAGCGAATAGTCAGTTGGGCGGCGGACTCTCTGAAGTCTCGTTCTCGACCGTGTTTGCAGCGGAGCGTTCTGCTGTGTCCGCACCTTGCTGCCGCGCGTTGTAATAGGGAATGTAGGCGAGGCGAAACGCCATCCACCATGCGTTGAGCATCGCGACGCTGTTCGCTTCGTCCGAAGAAATCAGACCGTGCGCGACCCGGTTCCGCAGGTTCGACCCGAGCGGGCCGCAGTACAGCGCCCGAATGTTCCAGGCGAGGTCCATCCCAAGAACCTCGTCCGCCCCGGGGAGCTCCATGAGTGCGCTCAGACCTGGCTCGATTTCTGTGTCGTCCTGCCGGATGGTTCTGGTTTCTACTCCGCCGCGTTGAAGTGCGGCGCGGACACAGGCTTCGGTCGCTGGAGCGAGAAGGAAGATCGACTCTGCGAACCGCTCGTAGTAACCGTGGAAGAGCCCACGGGCGTACAGGCCACGGACTTCATCTGGGATGAACGGCGACGCAGATACGATCACCTCGAAGTCTCCGAGCGTGAGTCGCTGACGCGTGCTGAACTCGCGAAGTGCAGGCCAGATGTAACCCGAAACCAGCAGGGAGCTTTTCAGCTCGAACGACCGGATCATCTCAGACCATTCGTCATCGGGAACGCCCATCCGTTCTCCGGTTCCCTCCGACCGGTGAATCGTGCGCCCGTCGCGATCGACCGTCGTTCTCGTGAACATATGGAGGAGCGGGTGCTCCGCCATCTGTTTCTGAGCGTCCTCGCGCGCGGTTGCGAAGCTCTCTAGGGGAGCGTGAGCGAGCCATGCCGCAAGTGCGTCCAGCACACTCTCGATCTGCGCGATGCGGCGCGCGGACTCCGTGATCCCGGTGAGGTCGATCGGATCGCCCTCGATGGCTGCCATCTCGCTCAGCGCTGCGTCCCCCTCGACTCGGATCAGTGCGGGGAGCGCCGCAAGCCTGCCGAGCACGTGCTCCGATCTGTGACGGCTGGAGATTGCTCGGTAGGCGCTGAATGCGTTCCCGAAGAAGTCCCGAGCAACCATGTGCGAGTCCGACCGGCGGGTTTCTGCGTCACGCCACCAGGAGTCTCCGATCATCGTCTGTCGCGCGGACCGGGCGGGTTCGTTGTCACCTCTCGTCCATCGAATCGACTCCTCGTACAGCTGCCTCTGAAAGTGGCCGTCGGGAGTCTCGGTTCCAAGGGATTGGAGGCGGCTGGCGACTTCGTCGGCGTCCGGAAAGTACCGGGCTGCGCGCATAGTGCGCGCCATCGCCAACGCTGTGGAGGAGTCACCCGCACGAAAGGTGTCAAGGCCAAGGTCGATCAGCGCATCCTTCTCGGCATCCATGTGGAATCGCGCGGCGATGTCGGCGGCGCGCTGCCAGTCCTCTTGTTCGCTTCGGCTGAGGTCACGCGTGAATCCGGCGGTGGTCCAGCGACTTACCGCTTCCTTCGCCCACCGGTAGCGCTCGTCCTTAATGGTCGCTCGAACATGCAGGACATCTGCGAGCCGTGCCGAGAACTGGCTCGGCGGCAGCGTCGGGATGAGCCTCTCGAGGAAGAGCAACTCGATCGGAGTGAAATCAGTGGGAACGTGTGTCCGCCGATCGTCGATCTGCATCAGAGGCTTGTACGGCATGTCCCAATCGGAACCGTCCAGCATCATGCCGATCACCGCGGCGAGAATCGAGATGGCCTTTGCTGCGATCGGGTCGTCATCGGTTCTCGCCGCGAGCTGCTGTAGGTCGTTCCACGCCTTGGCGGGCTCGGCGTCTGCGGCGCTCGACCATTCGACCCGCGCAAGAGCAACAACCATCTCATCCGCCTCGACATCCATGGCCGAAACCTAGTCGCTAGGGCAGACGTTCACACGTGCACGATCCTTGACATTCTCTCTGGTCATCGCGGGTGGGCGATCGGCGCCAGTAGCGACGCTTCGGGTAGCGCGGTTCCCAGTAGCTGTCACGCCACCCGTTGCGAACCCTGTAGAGCGCTTCCGGCGCATTCAAACGGGTCGCTCAGGGGACGAGAAGAAGACTCGCCACCATGCCACAGACGACACCGATGCCGACCTCGGCGGCCCCCACCAGGCATCTCGCCGCGCGGGCGCTCGGATCTCTTCCGAGTGCCGGATCCCTCAGCGGGCGGGTCTTGCTGCAGCGGCCGATCAATCGCCCGATGAGCGAGCCCTTTCGAGCGAACTCTCGCCGGCCGGGTTTCGGTCTCCTGGTGGTGACGAGCGGTCGTGGTCTTGCCGCACGCTGGCGCCCTTGTCGGCCCGACGGGATGATCGGCGTCGCCTCTCCCGGTGCGACGCCGACCCGTGTGCCAGAGCGAGCAGCCTTGCGGGGTGGCAGCGAGGGATGAACCGCTCGGCATCTCTGGGACGCACCGGAGCGTAGTTGATCGCGATTCAGACATCCCAGCGGGCGCGCTGTGGTCGGCGATCGTGCCGCAGGCGCCGTCAGCCGCGTCCGGTTCTCAGCTTCCGAACCCCCGCCACTCGGAGACATTCGAGCGACGACGAGGGATGCTGCGGGCTAGCGTTCCAACTCGGCAAGCCCCACGGCAACGATCGCGTCGGCGACCGCCTGCATTGCCTCCTGCGTGTTCGGATCTGCTGGCTCGTCTCCGGCAGGTCCGTTGAGCACCGGTCGCAGGTCCACGCACTGCCCACCATGGGCAGCGGCGACCTCGCACGACACGCTATTGAAACTGGCGAAGGTCTTCGTGCCCATATCCTTGCCGAGGAATCCGAGCCCGGGGTCGGTATAGAACTCGTTGCTCACCCCCACGAGGCGCAGCGCTGTCGGCTGACCTTCACGCAACCACTCGACTTCGGTGGCGAATCCATCGAGATTCTGCCGCCAGTGTTCGGTCAGCGCGCTGAGGCACCCCATCCCGTCTGCGCCTCCGCATGTTCCCGCGGCGTAGCTCTGGAACACGTCGCCGAACTGGTCAAAGTCATTGACCCCCTGGTTGATGATCACGACGTCGGCGCCTGCGATGGCCTCACGGTAGCGCGCATCATTGCGGAACTCCGCGAGGAGCGAATCAGTGTTCCCGCCATTCTCGACAAGATCGACCACGTCCACGTTGACGCCATACTCGCTCTCGTAGCCCGCCTCCAAAAGCTTCGGCCAGGGTGTGCAGTCGCCGCAGTGCGCGCCGTAGCCCCAGGAGTCGCCGAATACCACAACGGTGTAGGCGGGATCGTCAGCAGGCGATTCGGCGACGTTCGGCGAGCCGGCGCCCGCTGGCGCGGGGGGAGTGGCCGCGCATCCCGCAAGCAGGGCGACGGCAGCGACGAGTGCGATCACTCGGACAGAGCGGTCATGTGCATTCTCAGCCGTTGCGGGCTTTCGCAACGTCGCGGCATTCTCGCGGCGTCGCGGCGCGACACGCGACACTGTCTTATCGCGGTGCGCAAGACCGACAGATGACATGAGGATCCCTCTCGTCGGACGCTCTCCAACGCTGCAGCCCCAAAGTCCTGGCCGGCAGACCCATTTGTACCGAATTCTGGTGACGCCCGGTAGTAGCAACGATGCTCCGGCTGCCGAGTCGCACGATGGATCCATGTCCGGGCAGTGCACGATTAGGAGCCCATGCGGGCGATCGATCTGCCACCGTGGCGCCGAGGTTTGTCGGCGCTGTCCGCCAGACTCCTGCCATGACCGACTACTCGACGTACATTGCCCCCGTGGCAACAGTCCTAGCAGCCGGGGTCGGCGCCTACCTCAGTGGGCGGCTCGGGCAGCGAAACGCCGAGAGCGACGCAAGGCGGACCCGCCGCCAGGAGCTGGCTGACTCGGCCATCGCGGCGTGCCACGCACTACGAGGCGCGCTCCACAAGAGTGATCCTCGTTGGACGGGACGTGAATGGGAACGGGTGCTGGGTGACACCTACGACTCACTGAACGCAGCAGCCCCAGTGCTACCGCGCCGATTGCTGCATCTGCGAAGAAGCATTCGTGCTGCGTGTGGGGAAGCATTGGGTGGGGTTGCGGTTTTCGAACTAATTGAAGTGCGTGAACACATGGAGCCAACCGACTTCGACTCGCAATGGACGGAGTATGCCCGCGATTACGTGGATCTGGCCATGCAGGCGCTGCAACACTGGCGTGAAGCGACAGAACGCGACGCCGAGAAGGTGGGCGCACCCACCTATGACGAGTGGCTGAGGAACACCGGTCGGTACCGACCCTCGCCATAGGGCGATGCCGCCATCGCGCTCTCACTGGATCCCTCAACGAACACTGGTCCCGCGATCGTTGACAGTCGTCTCGCAGAGCGGGCGTCAATCGATCCTGGAGTCGTGCTGGGTTCGTGGCGTCAGTGGAGTGATGGGCGGCAGCTGGTAGTGGCCCTCGGCGATCGCAGCGTCGCCCCCGTAGGCGCGGATGATCACGGTGAATGGTCCGCTTGGTGAGGGGAGCCAGTTGGCTGCCCGGTCCGGATCGGCCGGTCTTTCGTTTTGGACGTAGAGGGTGAGTGAGCCGTCGTCGTCGTCGTAGTGGATGCCAGGCGTGCGGTCGCCGATGGAGTACCGGTCAAGCTCGTTCGCGCTCAGCAGCCGTTCGGGGAGGGTGTAGAGCGTCGCGGACCAGAAGAAGCGCGCTTTGGGGAGTTGGTCGACGGTGAAGGTGATGGTGTAGTCGGTGGCGCCGGTGATGTGGTTGCCGGCGGAGTCGACGAGCCAGCCGCCGTACCAGGCGATCGCGGGCGGCAGCCCGTAAAGGCCCTTCTTCGCACCGACGTTGCGGTTGTCGTACGCCCCGGCCATCTCGTCTCGGGTGCCGAACAGCCCGGTAGAGCTGGCGGTGTGGGCAGCGACGTCCTCGAGGTGTGCGATGCCGTCGGCGAGTCCTTGCTCGAAGGCCACCCGGGTGTCGTTATCCAGTTCGCTCGTGCGGAACGTGCCGCGTCCGTCGATGCCGATGGAGGCGAGGCGGTCGCGGATGTCCTGGTCTTCGGGGAGGGGCGGTGCGAACTGCAGGAGGTGATCGAGGTAGTCGTAGAAGCGGATGTCGGTCGCGGCGGCCTCATTCCAATCTGGCCACGCAAGCGGTTCGGCGGCAGGTGCGGGGGTGCCTTGATGTTCCGACAGGGGGACGGCCGTGTATGACTGCTGGATGCGGCGGAGTCCGTCGACGTCGCCGTCGGTGAATGCGGTGCGGCCCAAGCATCCGACGAAGTCCGTGGAAGCGGTGATGACGCCGTCGAAACCGTCGGGTATGCCACCGGTCCACGACGGTCCGGCAAGCAGGTGCCTGCCGGGGCCGGTCCCGGTGGTGGCGGCACTCACGTAGCCGGCGTACACCGTGTAGAGGTCATGGAAGGGGAGGATGTAGAACCGGTCGATCGACGGAACCTCGATAACCCAGGGCTCGGCCCGCAGATCGAACCACCCCCACGAGTAGGGAGTGTCGTTGTTCGGCGTGACGATGTCGGTATTGGCGGGAGTGAACGGCTCCGAGTAGTGCCGGTACTGCCCGAACCCGCCGGTGAAGCGCGGATCTTCGGCGTCGACGGCCTGTTCATACAGGGTGCGGTAGTTCTCGATCATGGCGTATCCGAAGGTGTACGCGTCGCGAGCAATAGATCGCAGATCTTGCGCATCAGCCATGAATCGACGCTAGCCGAGCAACGGACTCAACGTCCCGCGTCTTCGCCCGATCCGCCTTCGGATCCCTTACCGAGCGAGGGTGGACCCATCGGTCGCAATCGTCTCGCTGAGCCTCCGTCGAACGACAATCCGTGGACGCCTACTCGTCCCCGTCATGGCTGACAATCGTCCCGCTTGAGTACCAGGCAAATGCGTGTCCGTCGCGCGCTGTATCAGCGATGGCTTTCGCGCACTCCTTCCATTCATCCGCAGGTTTGAGGAGACGCTCATGAGTCACAACACCGGCACGATCCACCCCACCAACATCGCTGTGGGTCCACGCAGTGGCCAACCCGGTGCCGGGGGCACATGGACGCACGACATCACGATCCCTCCGGCGAACGGTGGTCCCCGCTATGTGCTGCTGCACTTCGCAAGTGCGAACCTGCCAGGCGGCGACCGCATTGAGGTGGATCTGGGCTATGACACGGACGTGTTCACCGCGGGTTCGAACACCCGGTTCTGGACGCGCCCAATCGACATTCCCGCAGCCGGCGGGCCCGGCGGGAAGGTGCGCATACGTGTCATTTCGGGCGGGGGCGCGGGATCCGGCGCAGTGGTCGACATGATTGGTGTGGGTGAGGCGCTGGCCGGCACCCAGGACCCGAGCAGCATGTCGAATTCCGACCCGTTCCTGCGAAAGCTGACCGCTGCGGGCGTGTACGCCGAGCCGAAGTACGACCCCTACTGGTTCGCTCACACGCCACCTTGGTGGGCGAACGTCGAAGCCATGCCGGCCGGTCACATCGGGCGGCAAGTCGCGCCCTCCGTGGGAATGATCGTCTCCTTGCATTCGCACGGCGGCCACATGGGCCTGTCCACCTGCTCTGTCACGCTCATCGGACCTGACCTTGCGATCATGGCCGGACACTGCATCGAAGACCTCACGGCCGAGATCGAGAGCGCCTCCGTGACCTTCGACTATGAGACGAGCGCCACGGGCGCCCGGCCCGCAGGCTACGCGCCGGTGTTCCACAAGGTGGTCGGCTACCGAAACTACCGCTGGAACGATGCCGTAAAGAGGCTCGATTACGTACTGCTTCAGCTCGCCGTGCCACAAGGCGGCATTCAGGCCCCCGTCGTCCAGGTGCGCAACACACTTCCCGCCGTCGGCGAAAAGGTGTTCGGCATCCATCACCCCAACGGTGCAGTCAAAAAGATCTCGCCGGACGCGAATCTAGGCTGGGAAGCGACGGTCAAGTCAGTGGTCGCCGATGGTCCGGCCCGAAACATCTACGTGTCACTCGACGTCAGCGGTGGCAGCTCCGGCTCCGGCCTCTTCGATATGCAGGGGAGGTTTCTCGGCACACTGAGCAACGGATCCGCCGGCAACCTGGCGTACTGCTCGAGCCTGTCGATTCTCGACGACATCGCAACTCCGCCGACTCCCCTCGAGCGCAGTGTGGTCTTGGTGATGGACCGATCGGGCAGTATGAGCCAGCCGGCGCTGCATGGCACCCGCACGAAGCTGCAAGAGGCGCGGGATGCGGCTTCCCTGTTCGTTCAGCTCGTCCGATCCAACAGCGGCAACCGCATCGGAATGGTCTCCTTCAGCACGGCAGTCACGTCGCCAGAGGACTTCTCGATGCGCGACGTGAACGGCGGAGCCAAGAACCAGCTGGTGGGCGGCGCGCCGTACTCGGGCGGGAAGATCGGGGCGCTCGTGGCCGGCGGGAACACCGCCATCGGGCAAGGTCTGCAGAAGGGACGCGGAATGCTGTCGGCTGAGACGACACCCACCGCGATTCTGCTGCTCACCGACGGCCAACAGAATGTGAAGCCGGACATCCAGACAGTAAGCGCGGGCCTCGCGCCGACGACAGTGCACGCGATCGGATTCGGCTCACCGGCTCAACTGGACGGACCGACGCTTAGTCGACTCGTGCAGCAGCACGGCGGCCTGTACACCCACGCTGGGAACGGGCTCCAGCTGCGGAAGTTCTTCGCGCTCGCTTTCGGTGACATCTTCGAGAGCGGGACACTGAAGGATCCCGACTACGTGCTGCGCAGCGGCCAGCGAGAGTCAGACCCGATCGAGTTCTCAGTCCTCGAAGAAACCGAGATAACGGTCGTCGTCGGCTGGGAGCAGGGCTCGTCGCAGCTCGGTTTTACACTGACCGCACCAAGCGGCGAAGTGATCGGCGTCAGCGACCCGCTGCTCGAAACCGATGCCAGCGGGCAATGGATATTCGGGCGGCTGGATCTGCGGAACGTGGTGGATCCCGTGGGGATCTGGCGCCTGCTGGTCTACCGTGAGGATCACTCGCAGTTCGACCGGAAGCTCGACCCCGATATCGAGGTGGACTTCTTCGCGAGCGTCATCGCGACCGGTGGGGCGCGGATCGTCAACCGCACGCTCGCGGGCGACTACCGGATCGGCGATGTCGTCAACCCCGTGGTCGCGCTCATCGACGCCAACGGCGAGCCAGTGGACGGCGAGGTGGTCCTCACCATCACGGAACCCGACGGGTCGCTCGCCGACACCTTCGCGTCGACTCCGCCTCAGCCGCCAGACTGGATCGCGGGTGATCACCGCGGCTCGTACGAGGCAACCCTCGTCGATCTTGAAACTGCAGTCGGGGATCTCGTGAAGACAATCGATTCCGACGTCATCCTCGGCCAACGCCCGGAAGACACCGGCACTTTGGAAAGCCCGGGCCGCTTCGGAGTAGTGCTGAGCGGCCTGTTCCGGGTGGACGGCACGTACACATTCCACGCGAAAGCGACGTATGGCGCCGGCCGCGGCACTCGAGAGCTGAAATGGAGCATCGAAGTGGCACCGAAGGAAGACCCGAACCGCGACGATGCCTGGGTGGATCCACGCGATGACCGTCCCCACGATGATCCGCACGACGAGCCTGTCGAAGAGCCGCGCAAGGGGGGCGGCAGGAAGCCGCGGCTGAATCACCCGAACGCAAGCAAGGCCAAGGCGAAGAAGGCGGCCAAGCGCCTACGGATCCGCCGAGACCCCGGCACGACGAATGCCGACTGAAGGGATCTGCGCGCGGTCGAAGAGGCGCCGAATCACGGCCGGCTCGACCTGGATTTCGCGCCCATCTCGACAGTGTTGATGTGGATCCCTTAGCGGACAGCGGTCGCAAGGTCGTCGGCATTCGACTCGCAGAGGGACCGCTCATCGATCCGAGAACGGCACTGCTAGCGTGCGTTCAATAGTTCGCGGCTCGGGGGCGGTCGGACGGTTGCGGTCACTGGCGTGTGCTGGATTGGTATTCCGGGGCGTAGCCTCACGCTATGGTTCGTTCGTTGTCCGACCGAGGACAAGCTCTTGACGAGCTCGGACACCGAGGAAGAACCGTGAGCGAACCACGTATTGTGATCGTCGGATTCCCCTCTGCACAGATCCTCGATATCACCGGCCCTCTCGAGGTGTTTTCCACCGCCTCACGGTTTCTGCGGATACCCCGGTATGCGACTGAACTGGTCAGCACGGATGGTGGGTCGGTCCTCTCCACGAGCGGGCTCGCGTTCGCCACCGAACCGATCGAACAGGTCACCGGCCGGATCGACACGCTCGTGGTCTCCGGCGGCCGAGACATGAATGAGGCGGCCGCCGATGCGAGGCTGATCGAGAACATTCAACGGCTCGCCGCGCAGTCACGGCGGGTCACGTCCGTCTGCTCAGGCGCGTTCCTTCTCGCCGCAGCGGGACTCCTGGCCGGGCGACGTGCCACCACGCATTGGGCGGAGTGCGCGGACCTGGAACGGGACTACCCGGATATCTCGGTCGAGCCGGACGCCATCTACGTGCAGGACGGGAACGTCTGGACCTCGGCCGGTGTCACCGCAGGGATAGACCTGGCGCTCGCCCTGGTCGCGGACGACTACGGCCGCAAAGCTGCCGCGACCGTCGCCCGGCGCCTTGTCGTGTATCTCCGCCGGTCGGGCGGGCAGGCGCAGTTCTCAGCGGTGCTCGCCGCCCAGTCTGCGAACGACGAACCTATCCGCGACCTGCTGGAGTGGATCCCCGACAATCTCGCCGCTGATCTGTCCATCCCCGCGATGGCATTGCGCACGCACCTGTCGGATAGGCAGTTCAGCCGCGTCTTCAGATCCGAGGTCGGAATCACGCCGGCGGAACATGTGGAGGCGGTGCGGATGGAGGCGGCGTGCCGCCTTCTGGAGACCACGCTCCTGGGGGTAGAAGAGATTGCACGGGCCTGCGGGTTCGGGACCCCGGAGACGATGAACCGAGCGTTCCGGCGACGACTCAACACGACGCCCGGCGAGCACCGGCACCACTTCGGATCGGCGTGACGGTGGACGCACCCCTGGCAAACGGTCGCATCGCCTTCCAGATCACTTAACCAGAGGCTCCCCGCTGCGAACGGAAGCGACCACAGAGAGAATCGCTTCCGCGGTGGCATCGGCCCCGTCCAGTTCGGAGACCAACGATTGGTGGCTGGCATCTTCCACGACGCGGTGAACACTGTTGGTCGACAGGGTGGCCATGTGATCCTGGGCGACGAACCATGCGGCATCGTTTCCGATACGCGCGGTGAGGACGAATAGGGGCTTGTCGCCGAGGTCCGTGAGGGATGCTGCGGACTTGACCGCGTCGCCGGCGTCGGCGTACTCGTCGATCGTGCTGCGCAGGTCGCGGGCGGTACCGCCGAGCAGGTGGCCGAGTCCGAGCTGGGCTGAGGTTGAGACCAGTGCGAAGGCACGCTCGAGGACGTAGGGGCGGGCCGTGTAGTCCGGCGCGGAAGCGTTGGGTGCGGTGGAGTCGATCAGCACCATACCTGCGACCTCACTGGGGTAGCGGGCGGCGTATGTCTGCACGTAGAGCCCCCCGAACGAATGGCCCGCCAGCACGTACGGTCCGGGGACATGTGCCCGCTGCAGCAGCGCATGCAAGTCGATCGCAATCTGGATGCCGTGGGGGGAAGTCTGCGCGGACTCGCTCCGGCCGCGCCCGGCACGGTCATAGACGCACACACGCGTGTCGCTGGAGACGGCTTCGGAGATGAGCTGAAGGTCGGCTGCCATCTCGCCACCGCCTGCTTCCACCACGACGGTGGGGCTGCCGTAGCCCGTGCAGGACAGGTGCAGGCGGTGATCGCCGACATCGATCAGCTGTCCCGCCATTGGCTTCGCCTGCGCGTCCGCTGCCTCACCGATGCTCTGGTAGCCGCCTCCCACCGAGGCAAGGCCAAGCAGCACGCTCACGGGGTAGAGCACCCAGCGGCTGCGCGAGCCGGGGAGGGTCCGGTGCACCTGGACGATCATCCAGATCGAGCACGCGAGCATCACCGGCGGCCAGATCCAATTCAGCACCGGCAGTGCGGCGCCGAATAAGACCAGGAACACACCGCTGGCACCCATCAGCAGCGCCGGTACCAACGCCCACCGCTGGGGCTGGTCGGTGAACCGTACCGAGAGCAGCGCGAGTATCGCCCAGCCGAGAGCAAACCCGCACAGCACCGACCCGGTCACGGCGCTCTGGGTCGCCGGCCCGAACGGGGCGGCGACCAGGAGAGCGGCAGAGGCGAGCCCGGCGGCCAGCGAACCCAGGACGACCAGTCCGATCCGTCCGCGCCGCGCGGGAGCGCGGCCTCCTGCCAAGTTGTGCCCATGCTCCGCTGCGGCAGAGGTGGCGGTGAGGGTCGAAATGGTAGTCACAACAGGCTCCGTTCCTTGGGGCCGCGGCGTGAAGAGCACGGCATGTTCGTGGACTTGCCCTCACGGTAGGAGCCCCACACGGGATCACCTAGGACACCGTCTTGACGAATCCGGACACGTGGCCGAGATCGTCAAGACGGTGTCCTAGGCGGCTGCGCGGATCCGTCCATACCGTGAAGACGTCCCACCCAAACGACGACGAATCGAGACCAGATGCGTCCCCAACGCAGTGCCGACATGCGGTGGTTGTGGCTGTTCACGACCGCCGCTCTCACGGCGATCGTGATCGCGTTCGGACGCTACCGGAGCAACGAGCGCGTCGCACGAACGATCGCCGCAGGCGTTGCCCGTCGCCGAACCGAAACCAATGCAGCACCGTCCCGGTGACCGCACCCCCTCATCTCACCACCCCACTTGGAGAAACCTCATGGCCCGCATCTTCCATCGCATCGGCATGATCGCCCTCTCGGGCATCATCGCCGTCGTCACCTTCGCAGCGATCCTCGCCGCCGGCATCATCCAATCCGGCCAGCCGTCCTCAGCGCCGCCCCTCACACCGCCCCAAACGGCTCTGGCCAACGCGCAGCACCGCGACACACCAGCCCTTCCCGGCACCTTCACCGTCGCCGTGGTGCTGGGGCAGTCCGGAACGGACACCGCCGACGCTTTAGCTCCCTACGAGGTGCTGACCAGCTCGCCCGCCTTCAGCGTTTACACCGTCTCCGACTCACTTCAGCCCGCGGCCCTGGACGGCGGCTTGGCGGTCGCGCCGGACTACACTTTCGCGGACGTCGAATCCGGGGCCACACCCGCCCCGGATCTGATCGTCGTTCCCGGGGTGAACCTCCCCGACGGGCCGGAAGAGCAGGCCGCCCGCGCGTTCATCACCGCGCAGTACAGCGCCGGCGCCCGGGTGCTCAGCATCTGCACGGGATCCCGACTGCTGGCCGCCTCCGGAATCCTCGACGGCAGCACCGCGACCTCGCACTGGTCCCGAATCAGCGCCCTCGAGGAATCCCGCCCAGCTGTGACCTGGGTCCGCGGTGAGCGATACGTGCAGGACGGGCGGATCACCACCACGGGCGGCGTAACCTCCGGGATCCCGGGAACGCTCAAGGTGATCGCAGATATGGCTGGGGCTGCCGAGGCGACCCGCGTAGGCACCCAGGTCGGCCACCCCGGATGGTCCCTCGATGCCCCCACACAGATGCCCGCCAGGTCGTTCGGCACCGAAGATGCTGAAGTTCTCCTCAACACGACGTTGCCCTGGTCTCGCCCGAACTACACCGTCGAACTCAACGACGGTGTGGGGGAGATCGACGCCGCCGCACTGTTCGAGGTGTACACCTACTCCCAAGCGGCCACCACAAACGCGGTCTCCGCCACCGGAACCGTCCACACCCGCCACGGCCTCACGATCCTCACCGGCGTGACCGGCACCGACACCGACAGCGACACACTCGTCGCTGGCAGCCTCACCGGACACCGAGGGTTCGGGGGGTTCGACGCCGCCATCGAGCAGCTCGCCCGCAGCACCGGTCCGGGAGTGGCCGTCTCGGTCGGCAAAATGCTCGAATATCCCCTCGACCGGGTCACCCTCAGCGACACCTCCACCCCAGACCGGTGGCGGGCGCCCGCCCTCCTGGCCACCGCCGTGCTCCTCGCGGCAGCCTTCGGCGCCATCCCCTACGCTGCCCGACGGCTCTGGCGACGCCGGTAATCCGGCTGCGGCGATCCCAGGTCGCACACGCGATGTCCTGTGCGACCTGGATCGGCCGGGCCCGTGCACCCTGATGCCCGGCAGCTCTAGGCGACGCCCTCACCCTGACAGCATGCGCGGCAGCGACGTACTGAATGGCTTGCTGACGCGCGGCCCACGATCACCAAATGAAAGCGAAGTAGACCGATGGCCACTGCGGCACTCATCCTCACCATCACGATCTTGATGGCCCTGACAACGATGCAGATTCTTCTGCTTCGCGGGGCGCCGATCGGCCGGTATGCGTGGGGCGGCAAGGAACGCGTACTGCCACCTCGGTTGCGGCTCGCTGCTCTCGTCGCCATCCCGCTGTACGCAGGTTTCGCATTGCTGCTCGCAAGCCGCAGCAACATCCTCCCAGGCGGTGACTTCCCACCAGTAGTGATCGCCACCTGGATACTCTTCGGTTACTCCGCCTTCAGCGTCATGGCCAACCTCGCATCCCAAAGCCGACGAGAACGCATGGTGCAGACTCCCGTCAGCGTTGCACTCACCTTCGGGATCCTGGTCATCGCCATCGGCGCGGGCGGCGGCTGACACGGCCGGGTCCCCGAACGGCTTCTCCAACAAGACCTCGACGCACAAAGCGGCCCGCCCGCGCTACCACTCTTACCAAAAGGACACCTACTATGTCTCGCTCCGCAACGCCCAGCCGCATCCCTTCTTCGGTGCCACAGCCGCCGTCCGTGCATGTCAGAGCCGTGATCACCTGGATCGCCATCTTCCCGCTGGTCACACTCGCGTCCTTCGCGATCGCCCCTTTCGCCGAAGACTGGAACCCGGTCCTGCATGCGCTCATCCTCTCCCTCATCGTGGTCCCGATCGCCGTCTATCTCGTCGTCCCCCAGTTGATGCGGATCCTTGGGAAGATCCGCGCCGCTCGTCGCTGAGGCCGCTGCCGGACTATCCCTTTAGTCCAAAGGAACGGCCATCGCTACAGCGTGCCGTAATCGATCCCTCAACGGCTACTCGACTCCGGATCGTGGGCAATTGTCTCGCAAAGGGACCGCTCACTGATCGGCGAACGACGCTGTTCACGCTGTGTCAAGACATTGCGTCAGGGAGGTCACTGGTTCGATCCAAGTATCGCGCACACTGAAACTCCCGGAAAACCGGGGTTTTTGTGCATTCTGTGGGAGGCCGGGCAATATCTGGGCGATATCGATTGCTCGTCATCGTGTTGCAAAATCGCGTGAGACCATCGGCGCATGGAAGATGAAAAAGTCCCCGTCTACGTGATCACGGAGGCGATGATTCGCCGTGTCATCCGCGAGGAAGTCGCGAACCACTTCGCCTTCATGGAGCCGGCGAAGCTCGCGTACACGGTCGATGAGGCCGCGCGCGCCACGGGTCTGGGTGTCGCGTTCATACGTGCACAGATTCGGAACAACTACATGGCAGCACGGTATGCAGGCTCGCGGCCGATCATCCTCATCCCCGCAGACGAACTAAAGCGATGGGTCGAGTCCCTGCCGGACGACCCGCGCGGGGTCCGTCGCTGAGAACTGACTCGGGAGGTACAGCAGACCGCGGTTCGTGCACTCGTACCCGCCCTTCACGTCCCGGACGGCGGTCCAGCGCTCCGAGCACCGGGTTGCTCACGGCAGGGTAGATCGTCCACGCGCTCTAGGCTGTCAGGTCATTGTCGGTTGATCTGATGCGCTTGTATCGTCCGGTCAGGGCACCTTGCAACCGTCTGTCGGAGGCAGCAAACTCGTGAGATGGGGAACCGCGGGGGCGGGCCTGCATCGAACACCGCGCGTGGTCGAGTGATCCGACGCGTGCTCATAGGTGGTGGACTTGCGCTTTTCGCGGTATCCGCGATCGTCCTCGTAAGCATCACCGGCCTCCTCAACGAACCGCAATCGTCGGCGCCAGCGCCCACCGGGTCGGACCCCTTCAACGTACTTCCCACGGATGCACCACCCGCGCTCGTGGATCCGGGCGGTGAGGGGAGCCTCGGGGCACCGGAGGTGGACACGGCGAGAAACGCGATCGAGTTCTTACGCGCTTACGAGGAGGTGCACCCAGATGCCGACCTCACCTGGGTAGAGGACCTCATTGATGAGCAGCGCGATCAGATCAAATACATGGCTCTCCGACTCGAAGCCGACCAGGATGAGATCGCGGATCTCGAGGCGCAGATCAATGACCGGGGCAGGCTGGTGATGGACTCAACCGCTCCGCCGCCGGCAGACCCCTCCGCGAGCGTAGGCATTGTCGTGTCGATCACTGGGGCGATTACGGGAGCTGTCGCCGCGGTCGCTGGCGTGCTGTCGGCTATGGCGGCATTTGGCCAGCGACGATCCAAGAGTGGGAGTGGCGCTCCGCCCGCGGCAGTGTCGTGACTGCCAACACCGTGTCCTTTGCACACGCATTGGGCGTAACTTGTCAGCGTGGATGAGTTCGAACTGTTCGAGCAGCCCAAATGTCCCCACTGCGGGACGGTGCTCCGCGACTTCGAGGCCGGCTACCGGTGTGACACGTGCGAGCTCCTTTTCATGCGGAACTTCGATACGAGTGTCGGGGGTCCGCAGGTGACCTGAGTCGCACGTGGGCGGAATCTTTAGCTGGCGTCCTCAAGCGCCTGGTCGGTAGCGCCGGGAAGGTCCGATGTGAGCTCGATCCCTGCGACTGTCAGCTTGTCGACGCTGAGGTCCTCGACGGTCAGCTTGCCTGCCAGGTGCATGGTGGCTTCGGTCTGCGAGTCGACGTCGGGAGCTGATTCGATCTGCTCGGCAACGAGCATGATTCCTCCGGACGAGTTTGCAGACCTTGCTAGGTCTGCGATCCACCGGGCATTCAGTTCTGGCGGCTCGGAGTCGTCGAAAACGAAACGGAGCGGAATCGTCGTGTGCAGCCAGATGGTACTGCGACCACGCTCCTGGTCGGCCGGGTGAACCCAGGAAAGAGTGAAGCTCTCGGCCCGGCGGAGCTTCGTGGAGATCACGACCTTGAGATGCGCGAGAGCACGATCCTCGATGTGGATCGGCGTCTCGCTGTAATACAGCGTGCCCATGCCCAAACCATAATCACCAGGTCCGCCCAAGCCAAGACCTTGCGGTTGCCGTGGCGGTCCTCCGAGACAGGCTTGGGGACCGGGGCCTCGGAGGACCTGAACCCACCGCACCGAACCCGACTCAGCGTCAGGTCTCACCCGGGCAAGGGAGGGTGTCAAGGCGCGGAGTCGACGGCGGGTGTAATCACAGACTAGGGATTGACCCAACGCCGATCGGGCTTCAGGCCTGGGATATCAGGAAGATTTCACACGCTCGAAATCCGCCACCGACGGACACGTAGCGAAGGCGCGCCGATGGGCCTAGCTTGGGAGATGCATCCACCCGCTGGGGAAGACAGCGGCCCCGATCCGAGGACCGGGGCCGCTCTTCCATCCAAGGGGTGTCGCGCGAACATCTGACCGCGACGCCAGCCGAAGACGGGTGACACTGGGGGATCTGGGGAATCCCCGCGCCTAAATGGTATGTGGCGAACTGGTGCGCTCTATGTCTTCCCTTCGGCGGACGCCGTTCCGTTGGAGTCGGTTGCTAAGGGTCGTCGAACGTCGTCGATTCGATCTATGCTGACGCTCTCGGCCGGGGAAGGGGAACCCGGACAGTTGACCAAGAACCGCCGCTACGAGACCACATACGACGCGCTGAACGACCAACGCATCCGGCAGGCAACCGCGCACCTCGCGCCGTGCACGTTGCCGCAGCAGGCGTACGGGCCGCAACCCATCGAATGGCAACGCACACGACCGCCCGAGATCTGGGCCTGGATCACTTGCGTGATGCGCCCCCTACGGAGATCCCTGCCGTAGCCGCTGGGTGGAACGATCGTGTCGTCGTCGTCGAGTGGGAAGCGACGGGAGGGCGTCGTAGCGTGGTCGTGTGGCAACGCGGTCACCCGGCGAGGGCAGGGCGCACAGGCCTAGGTGCGGCTATCGCGCCTACGCCCGTTGCACTAGCTCGCCCGGTTCGGCCGCTCCATCCTCATCGTGCACGGCAGACTCCTTTGGAGGAGATTGAAGCGGGAGTTGTTCGGCAGGCTGCACTTCCGGGGGCGCTGCGGAGTCGACCAACACATTATCGCGCGGGGGACGCACGAGGTCCTCGAACCAGCCTCGGTCAGGTATCTCAGTTGCGGGTGTGCCCAACTTCGCGTGACAGACGACCAGAGCGCTCATATAGCCGTGAATAAGCAGTTGAACCGTAGCCGGCTCGCCAATACGGCTCAGCTTGGTTCGTGTTCCCGACGATCCCACAGCGATCTTGTCCAGGTAACCGGAGAGACTGCTTTCCCCTAGACGATGCGCCAGCGCCTTGGCGCGGCCCTTGGTGCCAGCATCAGGCGAGCCGCACATTGCACGCGCCATCGATCCCGTTGAGAACGCGATATCGACGACCGCGACGTGACCCTCGTCGGCAGCAGTTCTCAGCGCGTCGAGCCTTGGCGTCACAGTGTTCTCGTACATCACGCCAAATATCCGCATAAGGCTCTGCAAGTTACTGGCGGGCCACCACCCGAAGATGCGCTTGATGCGCCGCGGCGCCGACGCGTTCACAATGATCTTCTGTGAAACAGGGACCGTCTCGCCGAAGTCGTGAATCATGCTCAGCGGTCGCGTTGAGTCCTCGAACCAGTCCGTCCCCAGGTTGTTGTACACGCCACCGTCCGCTAGCACGAGTGTGCCTGGGCGGATCGGCTCCTCTCCGCCACGCAGGCCCAACTTCCTTGTTCCGAGCCGCAGTGGTGGGAAGACCCCGGGGAAGGCGGCAGACGCGTAAATCGCCTGGTTGAGAGGGATGTTTGCCTCGCAGCTTCCGAACGCCGGGGACGTGAGCCTCCGCGCCGACATGTAGAACGGCCGTCCTGAAACCAACTCTGTTGCACAAAAGACGTGCTGGATGTCATGGTCTGGGAGGCTCGAGAGTCGCATCTGTCGAATTTCCTTCGCCCGGGCGTTCCGTTGTTTTCGGGGTGCCTTGTCATCCTTGAAGACTTCGACCAAGAAGCTGCTGTACGCAGTTATTTGCGAGCCCTTCCGGCCCAGCATGAAGACGCCCAACATATATAGAACGAATGCCGCGACGATCACCGGCGGCAACCACCAGGACGACTGGACAAGCGACCAGCGCTCGCGAGTGGACATCTCATCGAACATGGGTAGGGCGAGAAGGATAGCAATGGCGACGAAGTAAGAGACGCTGAGGCCGATCCAGAACGCACGTCCAGGAAGGAAGAACGTTCCTTCGTTCGCGATCCTTCGTGCGGCGCGCCCAATCACCGTCTTGACTCGCTCGGGCGACGCTTTGCTGAAGTCTCCGAGTAGGGCGAGAATCGCGTTTGTAATAGACCCACCGGACACCGAGCTGATTAGCCGTATCCGTTTATTGGCGCCCGAGTTTGACAGGTACAAGACGACGCCCAGCGAGAAGAGCGTCGCTCGCAGACCGCCCCCTGAAATCGCTAACCCTATTGACTCGTCCTCCCGGACCGTTCCATCGGGCTCCTCGTTCCCCATGGCACACAGGGTAGGACTCGGCCGCCGGCGGGGCAATGACCCTCGGTGCGAAGGGACGAATTCAACGCGCATCGCGGGCGAAACGTCAATGGAAAGGACATCGCAAAGTAGGTCCCTCGGTCGGGGCGGCCTTGCTTGTGCGGCGCGCTCGTGGGGGAGTAGCGTCCGCCGTAGAGCCGGATCGCGCAGAAGCGTTTCCTGGGGGAACCACGCGCCGACCATTCAGGGATGGTGCGTGCGATGCGATCAACTATACGAACGTCGAAAATGTGGTCCTGGGGCGCAGTCGCCGCCCTGACAGTGGGACTAGTGGGGGTTGCCATCCCGGCCGGCGCGGCACCACCCGTGTCCAACAGCTCACCGGTCGCGACGGCAAACGCAACAGTGACGGGCAACTCAGTTGTGGTGCTTTCCACCGTCAACCGGGCGGCAAAGCAGATCCGCCAGCCCGTGTTTTGCACCCTGGACGGTGCCACCGCCGACTGCGGACTTCAGGGGCCCACCTCGAAGAAGCTAACCTCCTACTCCACCACCCTTACCGGCGTAGGAGTCGGCACGCACACGTTCGCCGTGACGTTCACTCTGACGGACGGGGGCGCAGCCGGCGCCACGGTGGAGTTCAATATCAGTCCGCCTCCTACGCCTCAGGAGAGTTGCATCGCTCTGGGCGGTGACTTTGCTTTGGGAAACCGCGGCTATACCTGGACGTGCCAAAAGTTCCTGCCCCCGTATTTTGCGGATGGCGCCGAGAGCATACTGGCTGCCGCCTGCGGCGGGGTTTACAACGGCACGTGGGTGGGGTGGGAGAACACCATCCGACTGGCTGGGCTCTACTGCTTCTGACCGACGCGGCACACGTAGTCAGTCGAAGTACCCCAGGCGCGCGAGCGGAACGCGGTCAGGACGGCTCGAACAGAGCCATCTTCATCCGAGCTTCCTTGATGAAGGTAGACAGTCGTTCGCTGTATAGCGGGACGATGCTGATAGTCACGTCTTGGCTTAGTGCCATCGCTGTGACAAGGTTCGCCGCTCGGAGGGCGATCATCCGACCGTATTCCAGTGAATTGCTCGCGTACAGAATCTCCCGGAAGTGATTTGACGCCGCATCGCCCGAGATGATGCGAGCCGCGAGCCCGCGTGCTTCGCGTTCCGCCACGTCCGCGTTGACTCCACCCTCTTCACTGATGCTGAAGCCTTCTTCGGTCATTTTCAGCCATCCTCCCTGATCGGGTGTCAACATCCTGACAGGCAGGCACTCAGTTTCCTCTAGCCGCGAACGCGAACCGCTCGGTAGCGATACGTGCGATCTGTTCCTCGCTCATGCCCTGGGCGGGATAGATGTTCTGAACATTGTTGAAGCCGCCCGCGGTGGCACTAGCACCCGACGAAAAGCGAGGCTGGTTGGATGCGTACTGCGGCTGCATGATCCCGCCCGCCGCCATACCCATGACGCCCATCCGCTGCATCGCCTCGCCCAGAATCGCCATCGAACGCACCGACCCATCAAGGGGGATATACGCCTCGGGCACATCGCCCCGGTCACCCACAACCCGCCACGTGTTCGGCGGAACAACCTTCGCGATAGGTGACATCGGGCGAAGGCCCCGGACGCCGCCGCGGGCCATGAACTCCACGATGTCGCCGTTCGCCTCATACGTCGTGCGACCACCATCACGGCTATACGTCTGCTGCCCGTCAGCACCGATCTTCAGCGTGATCTCACGCCCCTGGTAGTCAGTGATGAACCCATTGATGGCATCCCGCGCGGGCTGGGCGTCGACAGTCAGCGCAACCTCCTTCTCCGAAGGGAGCGTGAAGATTTCGTCCGCAAGCTTCCCAACCTCGTCACGGTTGTACCCGGCCTGAACCGCGGAGTCGATGAACGCCTGGCGTTGAGCCGCCAGAGTCTCCATGTACTTATCGGTGGCTTCCTTGGCAGACATCGTTTTGAGGTCAACCTCGAACTGTGCCTGTGCCGAGTCGCGTGCCGCCGCGGACACTTCCTCGAGGCCCGCTGCGTTCACCGCGCCGGCCTCAGTGTTGCGGTCAAGGCTGAGCGTGAAACCGTCAAGCGTCCCGACGAACCCGTCCAGGGTGCCGTTCGACGCCTCGTAGGCGTCACGCTGCAACTGGATATACGCTTCCTTCTGCCGATCCACCTCGTCGCTGATCCCAGCAAGCGCCGTCTGGTACTTCGCGTTCGCCTGGATCGCGTTGCCCTGGGTGTCGTTAGACGCGTCAATGGCGTCCAACAGTTTGCGAAGGTTGGTCTTGACGTCGAGCGCGCGTGCGAGTGTCGCCTCGATGAGGGTGCTGCATCGCCGACCGGGGGCCTGGCCAGATGCGGCACACGGTCGGCGTCAGTCGGTACGCGGGGACGACATGTTCATCCCGCGCAGCGTTCTTGCGGGCTGGTCGCGAGCGCGAGTCGATTGGCAAATCGTCCGATCACCGGTCGCTCAGCGACGGGTGAGTACCCGATTCAGGACGCTACGCCGCTTGCCAGCGCCGCGAAGCCTGTACATCCCTCGCTCGAAGGCCATTCCGGAGGGGAATCAGCGTTGCCATGGCCTGTCAGTCGGTGACGGACCCGGATTCGGCTGGAGCGAAGTCAAGGTTTCCCAAGGCCATACTCCTGGGGTGGGCGCGTCCCCCACCGACTGCATAGCGTCGCCAACTAGATTCTGGAAGGCATATGCCCGGTCTCTCATGACCAGACTCATCGGGGTGTCGAGGCCGCTTTCGACGGCGGCAACGTAGAGGCCCTCCTCCCGATCGTTCCATACCTTTCGAAGGTTGGACGGATTGGCAAGGAGCCCCTCAACGAAGCACGACTGCTCAGCCCACGCGATCCGCGAGGTGTAGGCGGCGACTATTTCCACGGTCGGCGTTTCGCCATACGAGACCAGCGCCATGGTTTCGGTTATGCCCCGGAGATCACCGAGGCATCGACTCCGGTTGTATTCAAAGCGCTCCTGGTTGGGCGTCCCGTTGTAAACGACAATGACGCCAAGAGCGAGCGTCATTACGGCGGTGATTAGGGCGAGGACAGAAACGACGGCAAGCATTCCACCCCGCCGTACCGGGCGGTGTTCAGGCAAGGGCACGAACCAAGTATGCCGACCCTGCGCACAGTGGGCTCGTTGTTTCGCGGTCGCTCGTAAGCCGGTCCTTCACTGAAGATGTTGGCGACATTGTCGACGATGATCTCGTTAAGGGTCCCTACTCGTGAGCTGGTCATGGTATCGGTGACGATCGTCTCGTGGAGCGGACGGCGGATTCAGGCGGGACCTGCTTACCGGTTCAATCGGGCAGTCAGTTCAGGTCTCCGCTCACGCGCCGCTCGATTCGGCCTTGGTCGAGACGTCGTTCGGTGGTTGTTCGCCGGAGTCCTTCTGGGTGCTGGAGTCGTCCATGCGTGCGGGCCACGGGATCTCGGTCTCTTCGTGCGCCTCTTCGGGCGAGTTGGTCGACATGGCGTCTCCTTTTCCGGCTTCGTCTCGAGCGTCGCCTTCTGAATCGTTCGAGCGTTGCGCCGAGATCGTCCACGCGCCAAGGGGTTGACCAAGAGCACAATCGCGCCCGATTCTGTGGGATCGATTGCCCCGCACCGATGAGTGCCAGCGCGCTCCGAGAAACCACGACCGCGGAGGCTTTTTCGCCGTTGCAGCTTTCGCCGAAGGAGATGGCGCGTCACTGGCGCTCGGTCAAGATGGCGACGTAGGCGGTGGAGACGAGCTTGGTTTGGTGGTCACCGTCCTGGCCGCGCTCTCCCTCACTTCTAAGGCGACCGACCGGGCAGCCAGTGGGCTCGGGCGAACCCGCTCCGGCTAGGTTCGTCGTTCGTTCTCCCCTCGATCCAATCGACTGCTTCGTCGTAGAGAAATAGCCGTCGGTTTCGGAGTCACCGTACCTCTGCGCTGAGCTCCGACTATGCCAGGATCCGTCTATGACCGGCCGTCTTCGAGCATCGTTCGACGAACACTCCCTGGGGATCGCTCGTCGGCTGCACGACTGGGACGTGCTCGGCGTGTACTCAATCGGGCGCGGTCCGGACGATGACGACGAGTACGACGACCTGGTACTGCCTTTACGCGGATGGCTCGAGGATGGCGTCCAGCCTGAGGAAATGAGCGCGCTGCTCGTGAAAATTCTCCGGCGCGACTACGGCCTTCCTTATACCGACGACTTCGCAGAGCTGGAGCTGACGCGATGCCTTCATACGTGGTGGCTGAACAAATCGACCCAGCCTGATCTGCCCGATAGCTGACTGTCCGCATGCCGGTCCTTCACCGGACGCTCGCCTTTCACTGACAAGCGCGCAGCGCAGTCGTGGCGCGGAAGTCTCGTATATCCCGCCCGGTGAACATTCGCATTGAAGGGACGCCGAACGTACGCGCCAGACGTCAGCCGACGCCGACGTTCAGCGCGGTTCGAGAACGTGCCGGTTGCGCCCGACGAGCACGCCGACCACCAGCTGTCCGACCAGTACCAGCCCGACCAGCATCAGCGGTGCGAGCCACCCGCCGCTCAGACTGAGCAGCGCACCGAAGGCGATCGGGCCGGCGGCGGCGATCAGATAGCCGCCCGACTGCGCCATGCCCGACAGCGCGCTCGCGCCCTCGTGCGTACGCGCCCGCAGGCTGAAGAGACTGAGCGAAACCCCGAGCGAGGCCCCGGAAGCCAAGCCGCAGCAGATGACCCACAGCAGGAACGCCGAAGGCAAAAGAATCAGCCCGAGAACACCCACGAACGAAAGGACGGGGATCGCCGCCGGCCCGATGCGCTGCATCCGACCCCGCAACAGCAGCGGGATCGTGAGCGAACCGGCGATCGCGCACAGCTGGAAGACCATGACGTCGACGCCGGCGACGACCTCCGAGCGGCCGAGCGAGTGGGCGATCGGGGCGAACCAGGTGACGAGCATGTAGAAGATGCTCGACTGCAGCCCCATGTAGAGGAGCACCTGCCACGCGACGGGATCCGCCCAGATTCCGGTGCGAGGTCGCCGGGAAGCTGAGCCGGCCTCACGGGGTCGACTGCGAATCGACAGCAGCCAGGCCACCACCGCGAACGGCAGCAGGGCGCCGGTCCACAGCAGCGCGCCCTGCCACCCGAGCTGACCGGTGCCGACGGAGATGTGCGAGATGGGCACGACCACACCTGACGCCACGGCGCCCATGCCGGCGAGCAGGGCGGTGAAGGCGGCGGTGACGACGGTGATGCGCTCGCTGAAGTCGCGCTTGATGACCGCGGGCATCAGCACGTTGGCAATCGCGATCGATGCGCCGATGAGCGCGGTGCCGAGCCAGAGGTTGACCGCCGACCCGGGCAGCGAGCGCCAGATCGTGCCCACCGCCATGAGCACGAGCGACCAGAGCACGACGCGCGGCATCCCGAATCGTGCACTCAGTCCGTGCGCGAACGGCGAGACGACGGCGAACGCGATCAGGGGCACCGCGGCGAGGGCGCCGAGGGCGGCCTCGCTCGTGCCGAGATCGTCCGCGATCTGCGTGAGCAACGGCCCGACGCCTGTGATCGTTGCGCGCAGGTTCGCGGCGATCAGCAGCACTGCGACAAGCAGAAGCAGGCGCGACGAACCCCGCGAGGTCGTCACGCCTGCCTCTTCGATGGCGGTCAGTGGGCCTGGGCCGCCAGAGCCGCGGCGTCGATGTGGGCGATCGAGCGCGTGTCCTGGAAGGCCCGGATGCCCTCGATGCCCTGCTCGCGGCCCATTCCCGACTGCTTCATGCCGCCGAACGGCGCGCGCAGGTCGAGCCGGGTGGCGCCGTGGTCGTTGACCCAGACGTATCCGCACTGCAGCTGGCCGCCGACGCGGTTCGCGGCGTCGACATCGGCTGTCCACACCGAGCCGCAGAGCCCGGCCCACGTGTTGTTGGCCGCGGCGACCGCTTCGTCCTCGGTGTCGAACGGCAGGATCGGGATGACCGGGCCGAACTGCTCCTGCGTCACGACCCGCAGCGACGGATCGGCGTCGACGACGATCGCGGGACGCAGGAAGTTGCCGCCCTCGAGCTCGCCACCCGGAAGCTCGCCGAACTCGCGCACGTCGGCCCCGGCATCCTTCGCCTCTTGGATGATGTCCTGCACGAACGCCTTCTGGGCGCCCTGGTGCAGCGGCCCCATGGTGACGCCCTCATCCAAGCCGTAACCGATGACCGCCTTCTCGAGGCGGGTCGACAGGCCATCGACCAGTTCGTCCATGCGGGAACGGTGGACGTAGAGCCGCTTGGCGTTCATGCAGATCTGGCCGGTGGTGTCGAACACGGCGGCGTAGATGCGGTCGAGGTGCGTGTCATCGAGGATCGCGTCTTCGAGGAAGACCGCCGCATCGTTGCCACCGAGCTCGAGGGTGACGCGGGTGAGGGACTTCGAGGCCATCTCCATGATGCGCTTGCCGCCGTTGACACTGCCGGTGAAGCAGACCTTGGCCACGTCGGTGTTCTGGATCAGCCCCGACATGTTCTCGTCCTTGCCGGTGACGACGTTGAGTACGCCGGCGGGGAGCTTCTCGGCGATGCGCTGCACGACACGAGTGAGGGCCAGCGGCGTCGAGGGCGGCGGCTTGACGATCGCCGTGTTGCCGGCCAGCAGCGCGTGCGGCAGCGCGGCACCCAGGATCGCGATCGGCCAGTTGAACGGCACGATGAGCGTGACCACGCCGAGCGGCTGGTACGACACCGTCGTTTCGACCGGGATGCCGGGCGCGACGCCCAGCACCTTTCCGGTGTCGACCTCTTCGGCCAGCATGAGCGCCAGGTTCCAGCGGATCTCGAAGACGAGCGAGTCGATCCACGACTCGAAGCGGATCTTGCCGTTCTCCTGGGACAGGATGGCGGCGTCGTCATCGCGCGCTTCGGCGATGCCCTCGAGGGCGGCTCGCATCTGCTCGGCGCGCTCGGTCGCACTCAGCGCCGCCCAGGCGGGAAAGGCCGCCTTGGCCGCGGCGACCGCGTCGTCGACGTCTTCCGCGCTCGCGGAGGCCGCCCGCCCGACGATGCGTCCGGGCTTCGCGGGGTCGGCGACGTCGAGCGCGTCGACGGTCTGCCGCTCCTGTCCGCCGATGTAGAGACCGGTCCGCACTTCGGCGGCCGTGGTCATCGTGTCCGTCATTGGTACACCTCTCTTGTCTTGCTCGGGTTCGGGTATGAGGTTGGGTTCACGCCTGCTGCGTCTGAGTCTGCTCGACGACGGGCGTGCCGTGGGTATGGAAGCTCTCGATCGTCTTCATGCCCCACGCCTGGCCCTTCTTGCGCTCTTCGGCCGTCCACTCCACGACCGGCTGGTCGGGGTCCAGCAGCAGCCGCGCACCGGCGTTCGCGAACTCGATGCGGTTGCCGCCCGGCTCCCACACGTAGAGGAAGAACGTCTGGTTGATCGCATGCTTGTGCGGGCCGGATTCGATGTAGATGCCGTTCTCCAGGAAGATGTCGGCGGCTTTCAGGATGTCCTCGCGGGTGTCGGGCGCGAAGGCGATGTGGTGCAGGCGATTGCCGTGCTTGGTCCAGTCATCGGAGTAGACCACGTCGTAGGACTTGTTGTTGAAGTGGAACCACCAGGCGGCGTAGCCCCCGGCATCCAATTTGATTCTCTCGCTCTCACGCCCGCCGAGGGCGTTCGCGATGAATTCGCCGTTCGCGACGACGTCCTTCGCCAGGTAGTTGATGTGGTCGAGGCGGCGTGCGTTGACGCCGCGACCGGGGAATGCGGATGCCTGGTTCTTCAGCGCCGGCTTGTCGTCGGTCGCGACGTATCGCTCGGTCTCGTAGTAGATGCCCATCGCGTGGCCGTCGGGGTCGCGGAACAGGAAGGTGGGTCCGGTGCCGACCGCGCCGTCGGTCCAGCCCTCACCGAGTCCGGTGGCCTCGATCGCGGCGACCCGGCGCTCGAGCGCGTCCTGGCTCGACGCGCGGAAGGTGGTGAGCCCGACGCCGGCCGCATCCGACGCGGTGAGCTTGATCGTGTACTGCTGGTACTCGTCCCAGGTGCGCAGGTACACCGACCCGTCCGCTTCTTCGACGACCCGCATCGCGAGCAGATCGCGGAAGAACCACAGGCTCTTCTCGAACGTGTGGGTCAGCAGCTCGACGTTGCCGATGTGGGCGACGTCGAACGAGGTGTACTCGGTCATCTCGGGTCCTCTCCGGGGAGTTCGTGCAGGCGCGGCCGCGGAAAGACCACGCCGTCGAAGATCTTGCGGGCGGTGCGCACCGACGTCGAGGTCGCCCGCCAGGTGCCGTCCACGCTGCGGGCGACACTGACCTGCGAGGGAAACGTGCCGCTCGGGTGCTCGAGCTCGACCGGACCGTCATCGCTCGGAACCGCGAGATCCGCGCCGACCGTGCCCGGGATGCAGACGCCCGCCGCGACGGATGCCGCCATGAGCACGCCGATCGAGGTGTGCACGCGGTGCGGGATGAAGCCGCGGGTCGCGATCACGCCGCCGTGACGCGGTGCGGAGAGCAGGAACATCTTGGGGACGGTCGCCTCGGTGACATCTCCGAGTCCCATCCGGGAACCGGCGACGCGGCGGATGCGCTCGACGGCATCCTTCAGCGGTGCGTTCTGCTCGAGCTCGGAGGGACTCTCCTCGCCCGTGATGCCGAACTCGTCGGCGCGCAGCAGCACCACCGGCATCCCGTTGTCGATGAGGGTCACGCGATGCCCGTCGATCTCGTCGACGAGGTTGCCGGTCGGCAGCAGGTGCGCGTCGGGAGCGGGCGCCATCTCGATATCGATGCGCGCCGCCGTGCCGGGCACCCCGTCGATGGCCGTGTCTCCGTCGTACTCGACGCGTCCGTCGGGGGTCGAGAAGCTCTGCGTCGCGAGGTCGCCGGTGTTCAGCAGCCGGATGCGGACCGTGGTGGTGTCGCCGGCGGCCGTGATCAGCCCGCGCTCGAGGGCGAACGGACCGATGCCGGCGAGCAGGTTGCCGCACGTCTGAGCGTCGCTGACCGTCGGTTCGTCGACGACGACCTGCAGGAACAGGTAATCCAGATCGATACCGTCCTGGTCGGAGCGCGACACGATCGCGACCTTGCTGGTGAGCGGATGCGCCCCGCCCAGGCCGTCGATCTGCGCGGGATCGGGACTGCCCATGATGCGCAGCAGCAGGTCGTCGCGCTCGGCGGGCTCCGACGGCAGGTCCTCCACCAGGAAGTAGGCGCCTTTGGACGTGCCGCCACGCAGAAGCATGCAGCGGATGCCGTCGCGGACCGCGTCAGACACTGTCGTATTCCGTCTGCGGGATATAGCGCACGCCGAGGTCGGCGAGCACACCGCGCAGGTTGTTGCGGTCGAGGCTGAGCTGCCCCGACTGGTACGCGGCGCGCGAGGCCGCCTCGCGTTCGACACGGGCGTCGGATGCCGCGAGCACGGCGTCCGCATCGCCGCGGGGCACGCACAGGACGCCATCATCGTCGGCGACGATGATGTCTCCGGCCCGGACGATCGTTCCGCCCACGGTGATCGGCACGTTCACGCTGCCGGCCGTGACCTTGACGGTTCCCTGCGCGTTGACCGCTCCGGCCCAGACGTGAAACCCCATCGCCCGCAGGTCGACGACATCGCGCACTCCGCCGGTGGTGACCAGGCCGAGCACGCCCCGGTGCTGCAGCGCGGTGGCGAACAGCTCGCCGAACGAGCCGTCGAGCGAGGGTGAGGCCGTCGTGACGACGAGGATGTCGCCGGGTCGGCACTGCTCGACGGCCGCGTGGATCATGAGGTTGTCGCCCGGCCAGCACAGCACGGTGACGGCCGAACCGGCGATACGGGCGCCCTCCTGGATCGGGCGCAGCGACGGGCCGACGAGTCCGGTGCGGCCCATGGCCTCGTGTACGGTCGCGACACCGTGCACGGCGAGGGCGCCGATGGTCGCGGCATCCGCGCGCTCCACGTCGGTGACGATCACGTGATCGGTGGTCACTGCAGGACGTCCGTCACCTGGGGGTAGTACCGCACGTACGCCTCGCCCATGGTGTCGACGGGAAGGCCGAGGTTCGCGGCGGCATTGCGCTTGACCTGCACCCCGCGGCGGACGGCGAGGGAGGTGTAGTACTCCCACATGTGCTTCTGGGCGGGCAGGCACTCCATGGCCTTCTGCTTGAGCGGGAAGGCGGCGGTGATGTCCAGCAGCACGTTGGGTTTGAAGTCGGACTGCTCGGGCTGGTGCGGCTCGAAGAAGAACACAGGGGGAGCGCCGATGATGTCATCGGTCGACGGGTAGCTGCCGTCGGAGTTGGCCACGCCGATCGCCTGCGCGAGAACGCGGGCCTGCAGCGCCATCCGTGCGGCAGCAGGGTGGTCGCCGTTGTACGGGTCGGCCAGCGGGTGGGTGAGCACCACGGTGGGCTGCACGCGGCGGAACACGTCGACCAGTTTCGCGACGGTCTCCGGCGACTCGATCAGCGGGTAGTCGCCGGCGTCGAGGAACTCGATCTCGGCGCCGAGGGCGGATGCCGCTGCCGTGGCCTCTGCGCGGCGGATGTCCTTGATCTCATCGAGGCTCTTGCCCTGCATCCACTGGCTCGCCGACTCGCCGCGCTCGCCGTACGAGAGGCAGACGACCGTCGCCTTCTCGCCGCGCAGCGCCGCCGCCGCGATCGCCCCGCCCGCGCGCCACACGAAGTCGCCCGCGTGGGCGCTGACGACCAGCAGCGAAGGGGGTGTCTCGGCCACGGGGACTCCTGTCACGTCGACACAGCGCTCGTCGGCGCTGTCGTCGTGTCCACAGCGAACCACACCCCTAGCGCAGTGGTCAAGATTTTGGTTACAATTCTGTCGACCCTAGATCACTCTCGACATAGGGAAATGTCGGACGTACCATCGGGTCGTTCGCACTAGGCATGACCACACGACGAAGACGTTGAAGGGAACGACATGGCCGGCACTCTGCAGGAAGTCCTCGATGAGGCGGGGAACACCGTCGAGCACCTGCGCAACTCGCAGCTCGGCACCTACATCTACCCGGTGGTGCCGGCGGAGTTCACCAACTGGCGGCGCGAGCAGAAGTCGTGGCGCGAGACCGCGGTGCTGTTCGACCAGACGCACCACATGGTCAACTTCTTCATGTCGGGCCCCGACGCGCTGAAGCTGCTGTCGGACACCGGCATCAACAGCGTCGCGAACTTCCCGGTGAACACGGCAAAGCAGTTCGTGCCGACCGCCTCGAACGGCGGAGTGATCGGGGACGGCATCCTGTTCCACGAGGGTGAGGACGAGTACGTCTACGTCGGACGAGCGCCCGGCGCGAACTGGCTGCAGTTCCACGCCGAGACCGGCGGCTACAACGTCGACACGCGCTACGACGACCGCTCGCCCTCCCGCCCGTACGGCGCGGCGGTGCACCGCGAGTACTACCGCTTCCAGATCCAGGGCCCGAACGCGTGGCAGATCATCGAGAAGCTGAACGGCGGCGAGCTCGAGAAGGTCCGCTTCTTCCACATGGGCGAGATGACGATCGCCGGCGAGCGGGTGCGGACTCTGCGTCACGGCATGGCCGGCGCTCCCGGCCTGGAGCTGTGGGGACCGTACGAGCAGCACGGCAAGATCCGCGACGCGATCCTCGAGGCCGGCCGCGAGTTCGGCATCGAGCCGTGCGGATCGCGCGCCTACTCGTCGAACACCCTGGAGTCGGGCTGGATCCCCTCGCCGCTGCCGGCGATCTACTCGAGCGACGCCGAGCGCGCCTACCGCGAGTGGCTGCCGGCCACGAGCTACGAGGCGATCAATGCGCTCGCCGGCTCGTTCGTCTCCGACAACATCGAGGACTACTACCTCAACCCGTGGGAGCTCGGCTACGGCTCGTTCGTCAAGTTCGACCACGACTTCATCGGCCGTGACGCGCTGGAGCAGATCGACCCGGCCGCGCAGCGCAAGAAGGTGACGCTGGCCTGGAACGACGAGGACCTCGCGAAGCTGCTGACCACCCCGATCGACCGCGAGGGCACCGGCTACCAGGTGTTCGACCTGCCGAACGCGAACTACGGCTCGTCGAACTACGACTCGGTGATCGACGCCGACGGCAACGATGTCGGGCTCTCGCTGTTCACCGGCGTGACGGCGAACGAGAAGCGCGGACTGTCGCTGGCGACGGTCGACGCCGACGTGCCGATCGGCGCGGAGGTGCGCGTGGTGTGGGGCGAGCCGAACGGAGGGTCTCGCAAGACCACGGTCGAGCCGCACGAGCAGCTCGCGGTGCGCGCCGTCGTGAGCCCGGTGCCGTACGCGGTCACCGCCCGGACCGAGTACCACGGCGGCTGGCGCACGGCGGCCGTCAGCGTCTGAGGCTTTGGTTGTGGCGGGGGCGGATGCTGCGGCATCCGCCCCCGCTTCTCTCTGGTGTTCGAGGGCCGTGAGACGACAACTGCACGTCGAGACGGTGGGGAAACCCCACGGTCTCGACGTGCAGATGTCGTCTCAGCGGAAGGCGGTAGGCGGTCAGCCGTTCGCGCGATAGACCGTGCGCGCGTAGTCGTGGTACGGCGCGGGGGCGACGGTGGCGCGGATGTCTACCTGCCGGTGCTGCGCGTCGACCGAGCTCTTGGCCGAGATCGGATCCTCGCCCCAGACGACCGTGACCTCCGTGCCGTCGGGGATACCGGCATCCACCGTCGCGAGCGACATGTAGAGCTGGTCGTACGCGACGTAGCCGGCATCGGTCGAGATGCCGACGAGCTCGCCCGCGCGGCGCACTTCGTCCATCTGGTACAGCCCGTAGCGCGCCTTCGGGAACTCGAGGTACTTGGCCGGGATGCCGGGCTCCACCTGTGAGCGCACGACCGCGGCGACGTCCTCGGAGTTCCAGATGAGCGTGACCTTGCGCCGACGCGGCGACTCGGCGAGCTTCTCGAGAGCCTCGCGACCGTGGAAGTCGTGGTCGAAGCGCACGGAACGGCCGAGGCCAAGGTCGTAGGGCGTCAGGTAGTAGTCGTGCACGTCGTCGGAGAAGAGCGAGCCGGCCAGCGACCCGATGCGGGCGGCGGGCAGCCACTCGCGATACTCGGCGAAGTCGTCGTCGAAGACCGCGGGGAACGGCGTCGGCACCCATCCGGATTCCAGCGGGGACGACGAGTACGCCTTGGCGCCCACACGACGGATGCCAAACTCGGCGCCCCCGTCGAGGATCGTGTCGAGCACGATCTGGTTGTCCTCCCAGGGCCCGAAGAACTCGAATCCGGGCTGCCCCGCCATGCCGTGGCGCAGCGCCTTCACGGGCCGGCCCCCGATCTGCACATCGGCGATGTGGAAGAACTTGACGTCGGGAACCGGCCCGCCGAAGAGCTTCTCCATGACCCGGTCGGCGTCGGGGCCCTGCAGCTCGTAACGGTAGAAGGTCGGGGGTCCCGAGCGCATGTGCGAGTTCGGGTCGAGCCGCAGGTGCACGTCCTTGCCGGCCGCGGTCGCCTTCTCGACGTTGAACCGCACCCAGTCGATGAGCATGTGGTGCCCGACCAGGACGAGCCCCTCCTCGCCCTCGGACAGGTAGAACAGGATGCCGTCGCCGATGAGGTAGCCGTCCTTGTTGACCGAGATGAGCTGTTTTGCCACCCCCGGGCGGAAGGTCGCGAACGTGTTCGGCGAGATGCTCTCAAGCATCGGGATCAGGTCGTCGCCCCAAAGGAACAGCTGAGTCATGTGGTGCGACTGGTCCATGAGGGCGACGCTCGTGTTCCACGCGCGCTGCTCGTCGCGCCAGTTGGTGAACTCGGGCGCCACCGGGAAGGTGAAGGCGGGCCAGTCCTGGTTGCGCAGGAGCTGCACGGGGCTTCCGGTTCGGGCTATGGCCTGTGCCAGGGATTCGTCAGTCATCGTCGACCTTCTTTCTGTCTCTCAACGGTAGAAGGACGACGGCAGTCGGCATCCGTCGATTCTGTTGAACGGAACCGCCTGTGGCCTTTGGGGGTACGCGCGGGGCTTGGGATGCCGGTCGTCGGAAGCTCCGGTGATCGGGCGGGGCGACAGGGCTCACCCGTCACTCGCGTCACGGTTGCTCCTGCGACCGGCACGTAAGCGGGGGTCAGGCGACCTCGCGCAGGGCGCCGATCACGCTGAGCAGGTGCACACGGACGGCTTCTCGGGCGGCATCCGGATCCCGAGCGACGATCGCGTCGATGATTGCCGCGTGCTCCAGCACCGACACCTTCGCCCGCTGAGGGCGGGACGAGAGCTTGAACTGGTGCCGCACGCTCTGCGCGTGCAGGCGTCCGAGCACCGCGGACGCGGTCGCGTGGTGGCTGAGCACCCGCACCCGCTGATCGAGCCGCTGGTGCAGCCGCGAGTACTCCACGAGGTCGCCTTCGGCGACGGCATCCACCATGTCGTGCCGCAGGCGACGGAACTGCTCGATCTCATCGTCGCTGACCGAGGCCGCCGTCTTGGCGGCGCACAGGCCCTCGACGCCGATGCGCACCTCGAGGATCTCGATCGCCTCTTCCACGGAGATCGCCCGCACCCGCGAGCCCTTGTTCGGCAGGCGCTCGACCAGGCCCTCGTTCGCCAGCTCGAGAAGCGCGGTGCGCACCGTCGCGCGGCTCGCGGCGAAGGTGTCGCTGAGGTCGGCCTCGATGAGGCGCTGGTTCGGGGCGTACTCGCCGCGGACGATCGCGCTGCGGATGATGTCGGTCACACGCTCCTCGGCGGCCGCATCGGCGCTCTCGACGGTTGTCGACATCGGCTCTCCCTCGGCTCGTCCGTGGCAGGATTCAACCACTATTGTCAACAATATAGAGGCGAATGCCTGGGGACAGGGAGGTCCGGATGCGCGTCGCCGTGGTCGGGCTGGGCGAAGCCGGCAGCATCTACGCCGCCGATCTGCTCACGCGTGGGGCGAGCGTGGTGGGCACCGACCTTCATCTGCGCGAGGTGCCGGCGGGGGTCGAGATCGCCGCCGACATCGCCGGGACCGTCCGCGGAGCCGAGCTCGTCCTGAGCCTGGTGGGCGCGATATCGGCGGGGACGGTGCTCGACGAGGCGCTGCCCGCGATGGATGCGGCGGCCGTCTTCGTGGACATGAACACGAGCGGGCCCGAGGACAAGCGACGTCTGGCGGGCAGGGCCGCCGCGCGCGGCATCCGGTTCGTGGATGCCGCCATCATGGCGCCCGTGCCTCGCGCGCGCATCGACACCCCGCTGCTGCTCAGCGGGCCGGGGGTGGGGGCGCTGCTGCCGGTTCTCGGCGCGCTCCGGATCCCGGCGACCGACGTGGGACCGGAACCCGGGGCGGCAGCCCAGCGCAAGCTGCTGCGGAGCGTCTTCATGAAGGGGCTCGCGGCCGTGGTGGTCGAGAGCATGCACGCGGCCGAAGTCGTCGGCGCGGAAGACTGGCTGATGGATCAGATCGCGTCGGAGCTCGGAGCATCCGGGCGGGACGCCGTGCAGCACCTCATCGACGGCACCACAAAGCACGCCGTGCGGCGCGAGGTCGAGATGCTCGAGGTGCGGGCGCTGCTGCAGTCGCTCGATGCGCCGCACCCGATGACCGACGGCACGATCGAGTGGCTGCGGGCGATCGCGGCGCGGACCGCTCTTCCGGGGGCCGAGTAGCGAGCGTCAGCGAGCGTATCGAGACCGCAGCTGCGCGGGTGCCGAGGATCTCGATACGCGCTGGCGCGCTACTCGATCACCGGGTCGCGCAGGCGCGCTACTCGATCACCGGGTTGCGCGCTGGCGCGCTCCTCGATCACCGGGTCGCGCTGGCGCGCTACTCGATCACCGGGTCGCGCAGTCAAGCGCCCGACATCACGGCGAGGCTCAGGCGTCGGGCCACACCTCGGCAGCAAGGGCGACGGTCGCCTCGATCTTCGCCCACTGCTCGGCCTCGGTCAGCACGTTGCCCTCCTCGGTCGAGGCGAAACCGCACTGCGGGCTGAGGGCGAGCTGGTCGATCGGCGCGATCGCGGCGGCCTCGTCGATGCGGCGCTTGAGGTCGTCCGGGTCTTCCAAAGCGCCGGACTTCGTGGTCACGAGCCCGAGCTCGACCACCTTGTCGCCGACCGGCAGGAACCGCAGGGGTTCGAAGCCCCCCGCGCGCTCGCTGTCGTACTCGAGGAAGTACCCGTCGAACGCGGTCTCGCCCAGCAGCTGCTCGGCGACCGGCTCGTAGCCGCCGGAGGAGATCCACGTCGAGCGGAAGTTGCCGCGGCACACGTGCGTCGTGATCACCAGGTCGTCGGGCTTGTCGCGCAGCGACGCGTTGATCAGGGCCGCGTAGCGCTCGGGGAGGTGATCGGTGCGGATGCCGCGCTCGGCGGCCTTGGCCAGCTCCACGTCCGAGCAGAGGTACGCCCATGCCGTGTCGTCGAACTGCAGGTAGCGGCATCCGGCGTCGTAGAAGGCCTGGACCGCGTCGCGGTAGGTCGCGGCCAGGTCGTCGAAGATGTCGTCGTGCCCGCCGTAGGCCGAGCCTTCCAGAGCGTCGCGCTCGAGGCGGAAATCGAGCACGGTCGGCGCCGGGATGCTGAACTTCGGCACGACGCCGGCGGCTTCGGCGACGGGCTTGAGGAAGCGGAAGTGCTCGAGCATCGGGTGGTCGGCCGGGAAGCCGACCGGGCCGTCGATATGCAGGCCGAGCGGGCGGGTCTGCACGCCCTGGAACTGGATGCCGTGGTCGAGCTCGACGACGTTGACGCCGTCCAGCATCCCGAAGAAGTCGAAGTGCCACCACGACCGGCGGAACTCTCCGTCGGTCGCGACGCGCAGGCCCGCCGCGGCTTCACGCTGCACGAGGGCGGTGATCGCCTCGTCCTCGACGAGCCGCAGCGCCTCGGCGTCGAGGCGGCCCTCGGCGTGGGCGGCGCGTGCGGTCTTGACGGCCTCGGGCCGCAGGAAGCTGCCGACGATATCGGCGCGGAACGGGGGGTTCACAGACATACCGACAACCATAGTGATCGGCCGCAGGGGAGCCCACGGGAGTGTCGTGGGGTTACGGCTCGCCCTTCACGCCGGCGCTAGGAGCCGGTCGCCTCGAAGTACTCCATGGACCGCACCGAGGAGTTCACCAGGGGCCGGAAGCGGCCGCCGGGGGTCGCGGCGGGGTGCCCGGTCGGCAGGTATGCGGCCCGCAGCGAGGCGCCGATCTCGCCCGCGGCTCGCGTGAGCAGCTCGACGTAGGGGAGGGCCGGTGCGCCGTCGTTGGGCACGACGACGCTGATGGCGGCGATGACGTCCTGGTGGGCGCCGTAGACCGGCACCGCGATGCCGCGGGATTCCTCGTGAATGTGCCCCTCGCACACCGCCCAGCCGTCGGCGCGCACCCGGCGCAGTGCCGCGTGCAGCTGCGCCTCGGTCTGGATCGTGTGCGGCGTGTAGCGGCGCAGCGGCGCCGAGAGGACGGCATCCACCAGTCCCTGACCCGAGTGGGCGAGCAGCACGAGCCCGCTGGAGGACGCGTGCAGGGGGATGCGGCCGCCGATGAGCGTCGCATTCAGCACGGCGTCGCGGGCGGAGAGCCGGTCGAGGAACAGCACGTCAGTGTCGCTGAGGACGCCGAGCTGCGTGTGCTGGCGAACGCGCGCCTGCACCGCCTGCAGGTACGGACGGGCGAGCTCGCGCAGCCCGAGCGCTCCCGGCGTGCGGCAGGCCAGTTCCCACAGGCGCACGCCGAGGCGGTAGGTGCGATCGGGCAGACGTTCGAGGAGTCCCTCGCGCTCGAGTTCGCCGACGAGCCGGTGCGCGGTCGAGGGCGCGAGCCCGGCGCGCTCGGCGATCTGCGACAGCGTCAGGAAGGGCACGGCCGCCTCGAATACGCCGAGCACCCGCAGGTGTTTGTGCAGCGCGGATTCGCCGTCGGATGCGCGTGCCATGGGTCTCCTCGTCGAGCCGTCGTCCTGAAGGGGTCATGGTAGACCTGGTTCCGTTCATCGGAAAGACCCTGTCCTGGCGTGCGCTCACCCCCGTAGGTTTTCGACCAATCGGTCACGTGATGATCACGGAACCGTTATTCGCCCCAAAATCGTTGACAATCTCGTTCTCGATCCATAGCGTTTCCCTCAGTCGGTAGGCACCCGGACCGCCGCAGTCCCGAGCAACGATGCGAACGGGGAAAGGTGACTCATGGCCGCTCGGCTCGTTCTGAACGATGTGTCCCTGCGCTTCGGCGGCATCAAGGTGCTCGAAGAGGTGGGCTTCGAGGTCGAGCCGGGCCAGATCTTCGGACTCGTCGGGCCGAACGGAGCCGGCAAGACGTCCCTGTTCAACTGCATCAGCGGCCACTACAAGCCGTCCTCGGGCACGATCCGCATCGACGAGACCGAGGTGCAGGGCTCTCAGCCCTCGGCCCTCTCGCGCCACGGACTGGCGCGCACGTTCCAGCATCCCGCCCTGCAGCTGCAGTCCACGGTCCTCGAGAACGTCCTGCTCGGAGCCCACACCCGCCTGCCGGGCGGGCCCGCGGAGTGGGCGCTGCGGCTGCCGCGCACCTGGCGCTCCGAGAAGGCGCTGCGCATCGAAGCGCGCGACCTGCTCGAGCGCAACGGCCTGGGCTGGGCGGCCGACGTGCACGCCGACGAGCTCTCGCACGGACTGCACAAGGGCATCGAGCTGTGCCGCGCGCTGCTCTCCAAGCCCCGGCTGCTGCTGCTGGACGAACCGGCCGCCGGGCTCCCGCACGCGGAGGTCGAGCAGTTCATCGCGACGATCAAGCGCCTGCGCGATGAGGAGGACATCACGGTCGTGATCGTCGAGCACCACATGGGTCTCATCGCCGCGCTGACCGACCGCGTGGTCGTGCTCGACCACGGCCGGACGCTCATGGAGGGCACCGCCGCGGAGGCGCAGTCCGACCCGCGCGTCATCGAGGCGTACATCGGCAAGGAGGCCGCCGATGACGCTGCTTGAGCTCACCGAGGTGACCGCCTTCTACGGGCCGGTGCAGGTGCTCGAGAGAGTGTCGCTGTCGGTTCCCGATGGCGGCGCGGTCGGCATCCTCGGGGCGAACGGCGCGGGCAAGACGACGACGCTGCGAGCGATCAGCGGAACGGTGCGGGCGGGCGGGTCGATCGTCTTCGACGGTAAGGACATCAAGGGGATGCGGCCGGACAAGGTCGCCGCCCTGGGGATCGCGCACGTGCCTGAGGGGCGCGGGACCCTGGCCGGACTGACGGTGCGCGAGAACCTGCGGGTCGGCGCGTACCTGCGCACGGACCGCAAGGGCATCGACAGTGACATCGAGTACTGCCTGGACCTGTTCCCCAACCTCCGCGAGCGCATCGCCTCGCACGGCTCGGCGCTCTCGGGCGGCGAGCAGCAGATGCTCGCGGTCGCCCGAGCGGTCATGGCCAAGCCGCGGCTCATGCTCCTGGACGAGGCATCCCTGGGCCTCGCGCCCAGCACGGCGAAGAACGTCTATCAGGCCATCGGCCGGCTGCGGAAGGAGTCGGGCATCGCGATGCTCGTCGTGGAGCAGAACGCCAACCTCGCCTTCACCCTCGTGGACACCGCGACCGTGCTCGAGACCGGGCGCAACGTGCTGACCGGCACCTCGACCGAGCTCAAGGGCATGGACGAGATCCGACGCGCCTACCTGGGGGGCTGAGCATGGGCACCTTCATCCAGCTCGTGATCGACGGCCTCTCGGCCGGGTCGATCTACGCGGCGCTCGCCCTCGCGATCGTGCTCGTGAACCAGGCCACCGGCCTGATCAACTTCGCCCAGGGCGGCATGGCCGTGCTCGCCGCGTACTTCGCGTACACGTTCCTGCAGTGGGGCGTGCCGCTCATCCTCGCGATCCTGCTGTCGATCCTCGTCTCGTTCGTCCTCGGCGCCCTCATCGAGCGGTTCCTGATGCGGCGCTTCGAGCAGGGCGACCCCGACACCGCGGTCGTGGTGACGATCGGGCTGCTGACGCTGATCACCGGTCTCTGCGGCTACATCTGGAGCTTCAACAACCTGCAGTTCCCCTCACTGTTCCCGCTGCAGAACGTCACGATCCTCGGTGCGGTGGTGAGCGTCCGCTCGATCGGCACCACGCTGGTGATCGTCGGCATCATGATCCTGCTGCAGCTGCTGTTCATCGGCACCAAGCTCGGCCTCGCCCTGCGGGCGGTCGCGATCAACCCGCAGTCGGCGTCCTTCTCGGGCCTGCCGGTCGGGCGCCTGCTCATGGTCGGCTGGGGGCTCGCTGCCGGGCTCGGGGCGATCGCCGGGGCGCTCATCGCCCCGTCGCTCACGCTCACCCCCGGGATGATGGACTCCGCGTTGGTTTATGCGCTCGCCGCCGTGATCCTCGGCGGACTGTCGAGCCCCTTCGGCGTCGTGATCGCCGCGTGGCTGATCGGGGTGCTCGAGAACCTCGCCGCGGTCTACGTCCCGTTCATCGGCTACGACCTGAAGATCGCGGTGCCCTTCATCCTGATCTTCGTCGTGCTGATCGTGCGGCCGCAGGGGCTGTTCGGTCGCAAAGAAGTGGTACGCGTCTGATGGCCGCCGTGACTGCGTTTCTGAGCAGGCCGTGGGTGCGGGGGGCACTGGTCGCACTCGTCGTGATCCTGCTCGCGGTCGCGCCGCTGATCTTCGACGCCTATACCAACCAGACGCTCGCGCGCATCGGCGTGTTCGCCGTCGCGGTCCTGGGCTTGAACGTCGTGATGGGCTACACCGGGCAGGTCTCGCTCGGTCAGATCTTCTTCGTGGGCGTCGGGGCATACGTCACCGCCTACGGCGTGCAGCAGGGATGGAACATCGCGCTCGTGTTCATCCTGGCCGTGCTGATCCCCGGCGTGATCGGACTGCTCATCGCCCTGGCGGCCGCCCGCCTCGGCGGCCTCGCGATCGCCATGGTCACGATCGCGCTGCCGATCATCGGGGTGCCGCTGGCCAAGCGGCTGTCGGAGTTCACCGGCGGATCGCAGGGTCTCTCGGCCCGGTTCTCGGCAGCGCCGGAGTGGACCGGTCTGTACGACGACCAGTGGCAGCTGTACATCGTGATCCTCGTCGCCGGGATCGTGTTCCTCCTCACCCGCAATCTCGTGCGCGGCAAGTACGGGCGCGCGTTCGCGATCGTCAAGGGCAACGAAGCCGTGGCGTCGTCGATGGGCATCTCGCCGTACCGGTACAAGGTGCTCGCGTTCACGATCGCCTCGCTCATCGGCGGCGTCAGCGGATTCCTCTACATGGTGGTGATCCAGTACACCTCGCCCGAGACCATGAGCTTCGGCCACTCGATCACGCTGGTGGCCGCCATGGTGATCGGCGGTGCGGGAAGCATCATCGGGTCGCTGCTGGGCGGCGCCTACTACGTCCTCGCACCGGTGGTCACGAACAACATCGACTCGAGCCTCACCACGGTGCTGCAGGGCGTGATCCTGCTCGTGATCCTGTTCGTCCTCCCCGGCGGGCTCGTTTCGCTGCCGCGGCTGTGGCGACGCCGCAAGAGCGAGAACCGAGGGATGCCGGCCGGCGGTGCCGCGGCATCCCGAGCCGGCACAGCCACGGTCTCACCGACGCAAGCCGACCCCACGTCCGTACCCAACCCACCCACACAGTCAGAAGGAAAGAGGCAGGACACATGAGCACCACGCACAAGAGACTGCGGATGACCTCCGTCGTCGCAGGCATCGGCATCGTCGCCGTCCTCGTCGCCGGGTGCGCCCGCGGCGGAGACGCCGGTGGGGGCGCCAGCGGCGACGCCACCGAGGGACCCGCCGAAGCCAGCCCGGGCATCACCGACACGACGCTGACGTTCGGCATCACGAGCCCGCTGACCGGCCCGACCGCCGGCCCCGGAAACTGCACCGTCGACGGAGCTCTGGCCTACTTCGGCGTCAAGAACGCCGAGGGCGGCATCGAGTTCGGCGACGGCAAGACCCGCACGATCGAGATCAAGAGCTACGACGACGCCTACGATCCCCAGAAGGCCCTTGCCAACTTCCAGCAGATGGTCTCGGACGGCGTCTTCGCCGCGGGCGTCGGGCTCGGCACCCCCACCAACCGGGCGTGGCGCGAGGCCGCGATCGACGAGGGGGTCCCGCAGGTGCTGGTCATGACCGGCGACCCCATCTTCAGCGACCGCGCCGAGAGCCCCGAGCAGATCGGGCTCGTGCCGATCTACCAGCAGGAGGGCGGCGCGTTCGGCGAGCTGCTCGCCTCGTCCGGCGAGGACCACAAGGTCGCGATCCTGAGCCAGAACGACGACTACGGCAACGGCTACGTCGAGGGCTTCATGGACGCGATCGACGGCGCAGACAACATCGAGGTCGTCAAGCAGCTGACCTACGAGGCGACCGACACCTCGGTCGACGCGCAGCTGACCGAGCTGGCGGCGAGCGGCGCGGACGTCTTCTTCAACGCGATGTCGATCACCCCGCTCGTGATCTCGTCGCTGAAGAAGACCGAGGAGCTCGGCTGGACGCCCAGCTGGTTCCTGCCCTCGAACACCTCGAGCCCCGGCGGCATCCTGCAGCAGCCCGACGTGAACGCTGCCGCGTTCCCCGGCATCTACACGGTGGCCTTCTCGCAGTCCGCCGCGAGCCCGACTTTCGCCGAGAGCGACGAGGGCAAGGCGTTCCTCGATGCGATCGCGGAGTACACCAACCAGGAGGGCGTGCCCGCGTTCCCGCACTGCGTGTGGAGCTGGATCGCAGCCGCGACCCTCGAGCAGGCCTTCATGAAGATGGAGGAGCCGACGCGCGAGAGCTTCATGGATGCCCTCATGAGCATCAAGGACTACAGCGCGCCCTTCATGCTCGAGGGCTCGACGATCGACACCACCCAGGACGGCAAGCCCGCCGTGTCGGCCGTTCAGGTGCAGAAGTACAACGGCAAGGGCTACGCTCCGGCCGAGTCGTACGGCGGCTGATCGGTTCGATCGGTCTCGGGCCGGGTCGTCTGCTTTCGAGCGGGCGGCCCGGCCTTCTTCGTGCGCGGGGCGCGGGCCTTCTTGCGCGAATCCACGCGCTCCTCGCGAACCCATGCGCTCCGGGCCGCTGGAACGCATGGGTTGGCGGCGAACGCATGGGTTCGGGCCGACCTGGCGAGTGCGCGCGCGACCTTGACAAGCACCGGCGCGCGGACTTCACTATGTGGTGAGTGAGATGTTTAGTCGTGCTGAACATGGATGTTCAGTCTCGCGCTCGATGGAGGCCGGATGACTGCCAGACACGTCGTGCGTCGCGCGGCCGACGCGGAGTACGTGAACGACGCCATCGCCCCGGAGGCGACCGGCTTCGGCAGGTGGCGGGCGGTCGGCTTCGCCGACGGTTCGTCGCACACGGACTTCGGCATCACGCGGCTGCAACCCCGCGGCCTGATCCCCACGCACTTGCACTCGTTCGAGGAATCGTTCCACCTCCTCGAGGGCGAAGTCGTCCTCGTGACCACCGAGGCGACCGTGCGCCTCGTCGCCGGCGACTACGGCGTCATCCCGATCGGCGTGCCGCATTCGTGGCACGGGACCGAGGTCGAGGCGGCATGGGCCGACGTGCTCTCACCGCCCCCGCGGCCGGAGCACGACTGGGACACCTATCGCGCGGCGGAGCTCCCCCAGAGCACCCCGAGGCCGGTCGATCCCCGCGACCCGCGCACCCGCTCGTTCGGCAACATCACGGCGGATCACATGAACCCCGGCCGGCAGTCCCAAGAGCTGCTCGCCGTCTCGGCCAGCATGCGCACGGCCCTGCTGGTCTACAGCGGCATCACGCTCAAGATGATGGTCGACTCCGACCTCGGGGCGGTGCTGCACACGATGTTCATGGTGCAGTACGAGCCCGACGGCGTGGCAGGGCCCCACGATCACCCGCTCGAGGAGGCGTACCTGATCACCGACGGCGAGGTGGACGCGACCTTCGACGGCGAGGAGTACCGACTCAGCGCCGGCGACATCGCGTGGGCCGGCGTGGGGTGCGTGCACTCGTTCCGCGCCACCGGTGCCCCGGTGCGCTGGGTGGAGACCCAGTCACCGCAGATGCCCCCGCGGCACGCATACCGCTTCGCCCGCGACTGGGTCTACCTGAAGGAAGCACTCGATGAGCGACAGCATGACTGAACGCACGATCGCCGTCATCGGAGGCACGTCCGGGATCGGTCGCGAGCTCTCGGCATCCCTGCTCGCACGCGGCGACCGCGTGATCCTTTCGGGGCGGGATGCCGAGCGGGCGGCATCCGTCGCGGCCGAGCTCGGCGACCGGGCGTCCGGCATCGCGGTCGACCTCTCCGAGCCCGAAGGACTCAGAGCGCAGCTGCAGAGCATCGGCGAGCTGCACGGACTCGTGCTCGCCGCCGTCGAGCGGGACGCGAACACGGTGCGCGACTACGACATCGCCCGGGCGCGACGGCTCGTCACCCTCAAGCTCATTGGATACACCGAGGCCGTCCACGTCCTGCTCGATCGGCTCGCTCCGTCTCGCGACACCGGAATCGTCCTGTTCGGCGGCCGCGCGAAGGATGCACCGTACCCCGGCTCGACCACCGTCTCGACGATCAACGGCGGCATCGACGGGCTGGCCCGCACGATGGCGCTCGAACTCGCGCCGATGCGGGTGAATGCGATCCACCCCGGCATCATCGGCGACAGCCCGTTCTGGGCCGGCAAGACCGCCGCGGTCGACGCCTACTCGTCGCGGACCCCGGGCGCGCAGCTCGCGACGATGGCCGACATCGTCTCGGCGACCACCTTCCTGCTGGACAATCACGGCGTCTCGGGCGTGAGCCTCGACGTCGATCGGGGCTGGCGCCTGACCTGACGCGCACCCGCGCACTTCACGAACCCGTCACTCAACGAGGAGGATCCCATGACCAATCCCGACGCGCCGCACGCGGAGGACTTCGGCGGCGACCGACCAATCGTGTTCCGCGGGGGCACGGTGATCACGGTCGACAGCGCCGGCGTGCTCGAGAACGCCGACGTGCTGATCGTCGGCGACACGATCCGCGCTGTCGGTCCGCAGCTCGAAGTGCCGGAGGGCACGCTCGAGATCGATGCGAGCGGCGGCATCGTCATGCCCGGCATGATCGACACCCACCGCCACATGTGGCAGACCGCGCTGCGCGGCTACGGCGGCGACTGGGCACTGAGCCAGTACTTCGTCTTCTACTACCTGACCTGGGGCCACGTTTTCCGGCCCGAGGACATCTACGCAGGAAACCTGCTCAGCGCGCTCGAGTCCGTCGATCAGGGCGTGACCACCACGCTGGACTGGTCGCACGGACTGCGCACGCCCGAATACGGCGAGGCCGCGCTCCAGGCGATGCGCGAGATCCCCGGGCGCTTCGTGCTCGCTTACGGCAACTACCTCGGCGCGCCGTGGGAATGGTCGAACTCCCCGGAGTTCCGCGACTTCGTCGTGCGCAACTTCAACGCCCCCGACGACATGATGGGCCTGCAGCTGGCCTTCGATGTGCCCGATGACCCGGACTTCCAGGCCGAAGGCGCGTTCCGGGCGGCCCGTGACCTGGATCTGCGGGTCACGACCCACGCCGGTGTCTGGGGTGTGACCACGGACAAGAGCATCGGGCAGATGTACGACGGCGGGTGGATGACGGACAAGGTCGCCTACGTGCACGCCTCGTCACTGAGCGATGACAGCTATCAGAAGATCGCCGCGACGGGCGGCACCGTCTCTGTCGCGACCGAGAGCGAGCAGAGCGCGGGCCAGGGCTACCCGTCGACGTGGAAGATCCGCAAGTTCGGCATCCCGGCGTCCCTGTCGATGGACACGAGCGTCTGGTGGAGCGCGGACTTCTTCTCGGCGATGCGCTCGACCCTGAGCGCGTTCCGCTCCCGCGACCACCTCGAGGCGCAGTCTCAGGGCGAGACGGTCAACGTCAATCGCATGCGCGCCGAGGACGTCGTGTGGCAGGCGACGATGGGCGGCGCGACCACGCTCGGGATGACCGACAGACTCGGGTCGCTCACGCCCGGCAAGAAGGCGGACGTCGTCCTGCTCAAGAACGACGAGTCGCCGGCGATGACGCCGATCCTCAACCCGTACGCGCACGTCGTCTACCAGGTGGGCACCGCCGACGTGCACACTGTCGTGGTCGACGGAAAGGTCGTCAAGTACGACGGCAAGCGCATCGGGATGCCGCTGGCCCCGGTGCGCGACAAAGTCGCGGCATCGGTCGAGTACGTCCGCGGCGAACTGGGCGAGGCGGCCTGGGATGAGTGGATGCACCCGCAGATCCCCGTGGACGAGGAGATCCCCAACCCGTACACGTACCAGGACGAAGAGGACTGAGTCAGGCGCGGCCCACGCTTCGGCGGCTGACCTCGGCCACCGCCGACCAGTCCAGGGCTGCGAGGTCGGGGTCGGCCAGCGCGGTCTCGAACCTCTCGCGCAGCACGTCGGCCATCGGAACATCCACGCGTCCCTCGGCGGCCAGTTCCTCGGCGAGGCCGAGGTCTTTGCGGCCCAGGGCGACGGTGAAGCCGGGCGGGGTGTAGCGCCGCTCGGCGATGATCGCTCCGTAGCCGGTGTGGACGACCCCGCCGAAAAGGCTCGCACCGATGAGCTCGACGAACTGCGACGCGTCGACGTCCTGGGACTCGACGAGCGCGATCGACTCCCCGAGGGATTCGAGCGACTGCAGGATCATGAAGTTCACCGCGATCTTGACCGCATTCGCCTGGCGGGGCGTCTCACCGAACCGCCAGCGGCGCACGCTGCAGTGCACGAGGTAGGAGTCCACGACATCGAGCGCCTCGGCGGGCCCGGCAAGCAGCACGTTGAGCTTCCCCTGCGCGGCGACCTCCGGCCGGCCGAGCACCGGAGCGGAGACGTAGCGCACTCCGGCATCCGCGAACCGGGACGCGAGGACATCGGCCATCGCGGCGCTGATCGAAGCCATGTTCACGTGGATGCGCTGCACGTCGGTGCGGCCGAGATTCTCCGCGCTCAGCACCTCATCGGCGGCGGTGTCGTCGGCGAGCATCGAGAACGACACGGGGGCGGCGAGGGCGTCGGCGGCGGATGCGGCACGCTGGGCGCCGGCATCCACAAGGCCCTGCGCGGCGGCGGAGTCGCTGCGATTCCACACGCTCACCGGAAGGCCGGCGGCCAACAGGCGGCCGGCGATCGCCGTGCCCATCCGGCCGAGCCCGAGGAATCCGAGGGTGGTCATGCTGATCTCCTTGCTGCCGGCGACGCCGACGAGGCGGGGTGGGAGGCGAAGACCTCGGGATGGCCGGCGAGCTGCCGGCGCGTGCGGCGGATGTGGCCGGCCAGCAGGCTCTCCGCGCTGTCGAGGTCTCCGTCGCGGATGGCCGCGACGATCAGGCGATGCTCGTCGTGCACGGTCTGCCGCGCCCGGTCATCCATGAGAGCGGTGTAGACGCGCCGGTACGCCTGCGTGCGGTTCCACAGCCGGTGCACCAGGTCGCTGAGCACGACCGTCTCGGCTCCCGCGTAGGTGGCCAGGTGGAACGCGCGGTCCAAGGCCAGGAACTCCTCGGGTTCGGCCGCCTGTGCCATCTGCTCCGCGAGCTCGGCGAGGCGCTGGAGCTCCGGCTCGCCCAGGTCGGGCGCGCTCATCCGCAGCAGCAGCGGCTCCACGCGCTCGCGCACACGGTAGATCTCCTCGCATTCGGGCAGGCTCAGCGACGACACGCGGGCGCCGCTGTTGGCCACGAGCGTCACAAGGCCTTCGGCGGCGAGCATGCGCAGGGCTTCGCGCACGGGCGCGCGGCTCGCGCCGGTCAGCTCGGCGATCTGCTCCTGGCGCACGCGGGCTCCGGGCGCTAAGTCGCCGCGGACGATGGCCTCGCGCACCACATCGGCGATGTGGGCGGTGGCCTCGCCGTGCTCGGGCTGGCGGACGGCGGTCATTCGGCCGGCCTGGCCGGGTGCCACAGCGCGGGTCCGCCCGCGCGCTCATACGCCTTGCCGTGCGGGTAGCTCACCAGCTCGAGCTGCATCCCCCACGGCGAGAGGAAGTAGACCCAGCGCTGGCCCTCACTCGCGTTCCGGCTCGCGGTCGGTTCGCCGAGAACCCGGACGCCCTGTTCTCGCAGATAGGCGACGGCGCTGTCGAGGTCGTCGACATAGAAGGCCAGGTGGTGGCCGCCGATGTCGCTGTTGCGGGGCTGCGGAGACTGGCCGTCGGCGGCATCCCATTCGAAGATCTCGAAATTCGGGCCGAATTCGCACCGGTAGAAGCGCAGCTCCCGCATCACGCTGCGCGGGTCGACCGCGAGGTGCTCGCTCATCCAGTCGTCGTCGGCCCGGAATGGGCCGAGCGAGTAGACGTACCGGCAGCCGATCACGTCGACGAAGAAGGCGTGCGCCTCGTCGAGGTCGGGCACGGTGAAGCCGATGTGCTCCGTCCCTCGCAGGCCAGGAAGTGCCATATGCGTTCCCCGATCGTCTTCGACCTTCAATGGATCCAATGTAGAGCAGTGAGTATCGATTCGTCCATTCCCGGCCGTCGAAGTCTTGCAATTGGATCCAATGCTGCCTATCGTGAGAGGCGGCACGCATCGCCGCGCGCCGAGGAAGGACGACTCCGATGCCGAAGCACCTCCGACTCGAGTCCGGGACGCCCTGGGTCGAGCTGACGACGACGGCCGCCGACTGGAAGGCCGCCGACCCGGCGCTGCTGGCGGGGATGCTGGCGCAGCTGCACCTCATCCGCGCCTTCGAGGAGACCGTGCTGGAGCTCGCCGGCGAGGGACTCGTTCACGGGCCCGCGCACTCCAGCATCGGCCAGGAGGGCGGTGCGGTGGGCTCCATCATCGGCCTGCGATCCACCGACGCCATCAACGGCTCGCACCGCGGTCACCACCAGTTCCTGGCCAAGGCCCTCACGCACGTCGGCGGGATCCGGTCCGACCTCACCGCACTCGTCACCCCCGAGATCCAGGAGGTGCTGCAGCGCACCCTCGCCGAGATCCTCGGACTCGCTCAGGGCTACTGCCGCGGGCGCGGCGGGTCCATGCACCTGCAGTGGTTCGAAGCCGGCGCGCTCGGCACGAATGCGATCGTCGGAGGCGGAGCGCCGATGGCGACCGGCAACGCCTGGGCGCAGAAGCACTCCGACACCACCGACCTGACGGTCAACTATTTCGGCGACGGTGCGAGCCAGATCGGCTCGGTGCTGGAGAGCATGAACCTCGCCGCCACCTGGAAGCTGCCTGTCGCGTTCTTCATCGAGAACAACATGTACGGCGTCTCGACCCACGTGTCTGAGATCACGGCCGACACCCGCCTCTCGGTGCGGGGCCAGGGCTTCGGCATCCCGTCGTGGCGTGTCGACGGCATGGATCCGCTCGCGGTGCATCTCGCGATGGCCGAGGCGGCCGAGCGGATGCGCTCGGGTGCCGGCCCCGCCGTGGTCGAGGCCCAGGTCTACCGCTTCTTCCACCAGAACGGCCCGTACCCGGGGAGCGCGTTCGGGTACCGCACGAAGCAGGAGGAGGCCGAGTGGCGCGAGCGGGACCCGTTGCTGCGCGTCGCCGCCGAGATGGGAAAGCTCGGACAGGTCACCGCGGAGGAGGTCGAGTCGGTGCGCGCGCAGGCGCAGCAGGCCATGCGCGACGCCGTCGCGGAGCTGCTCGAATCCGACCCCGAGAACGCGGGCAAGCGGCGCATCAAACCCGAACTGTGGCCGGAGCCCGCGTTCGTCGACGTCGGCCTGCGCGGAGACGCGAGCGAGCTCGCCGGCGCACGGACGCTCGATCCGGCGACCGATGCGGCCGACATGGTCCCGTCCAAGTTCGTCGACGCCGTCGCGGCGGTCATGGGCCGTCGCATGGAGGAGGATCAGCGCATCGTCGTGCTCGGCGAAGACGTGCACCGTCTGTCCGGCGGAACGAACGGCGCGACCAAGGGGCTGGCGGCGCGGTTCCCCGATCGCGTGCTCGGAACCCCGATCAGCGAGAACGCGTTCGCGGGGCTGGCCGGCGGAATGGCGCTGGACGGCCGTTACCGCCCGGTCGTGGAGTTCATGTACCCCGACTTCATGTGGGTGGCAGCCGACCAGGTGTTCAACCAGATCGGCAAGGCGCGTCACATGTTCGGCGGCGTGAACCCGGTGCCCCTCGTGCTGCGCACGAAGGTCGCGATGGGATCGGGCTACGGCTCGCAGCACCTGATGGATCCAGCCGGCATCTTCGCCACGAGCCCGGGCTGGCGGATCATCGCGCCCTCGACCGCCGCCGACTACGTCGGACTCATGAACACCGCGCTCGCCCTCGAGGATCCGGTGCTCGTGATCGAGCACGTCGACCTCTACGGGAGGGCCGACGAGATCCCCGACGGCGACCTGGACTACCAGCTGCCGTTCGGCAAGGCGGCCCTGCGCCGCGAAGGACCGGACGCGACGATCATCAGCTACCTCTCGATGGTCCACCACTGCATCGAGGCGGTGGAGCAGAGCGGGCTGGAGGCCGATGTGATCGACCTGCGCTGGCTGGACCGGGCGTCGCTGGACTGGGAGACGATCGGCGAGTCGGTCAAGAAGACCAATGCCGTGCTGATCGTGGAGCAGGGAGCGCAGGGCACGTCGTACGGCGGCTGGCTCGCCGACGAGATCCAGCGGCGCTACTTCGACTGGCTCGATCAGCCCGTAGAGCGCGTGACCGGCAGCGAGGCGAGCCCGAGCATTTCGAAGGTGCTCGAAAGGGCCGCGATCGCCCGCACCGAAGAGGTCGTCGCCGGGCTCGAGCGCCTGCGCGCGGGAATGGGCGGTGCGTGATGGCCACCACCATCCGGATGCCGGAAGTGCTCACGGGCGTGACCGAGGCCGCGATCGCCACCTGGCTCGTCGAGGTGGGGCAGCCGGTCGAGGTCGGCACCCCGCTCGCCGAGATCGAGACGGACAAAGCGGTCGTGGAGTACGCCTCCGAGATCGCCGGCACCGTGCTCGAACTGCTCGCGGCCGAGGGCGCGGGCGTCGCGATCGGCGACCCGATCGTCCTCGTCGGTGCGGCGGGGGAGACCGTCGGCACACCGCTGGCCCCGGTCACGGGGGATGACCCCGCCAGTCCCCAGACCGGCGACGAATCACCGGTGCCCTCGGCGCCGGTCGGTCCCGCTGCCCCCGTGACGTCGGCTGTGGCGGATGCCGCTCCCTCGGCGCCGGTCGTGGCGGACGCCGCTTTCGCGGAGCCCGCCCCGACGACCGAACGCCGGTTCGTGAGCCCGCTGGTGCGGCGCCTCGCCCGCGAGCGCGGCATCGATCTGACCGCGATCAGCGGGACCGGCCCCAACGGCCGGATCGTGCGCCGTGACATCGACGGCGCGGATGCCGCTCCTGCGGTGCCCGCCTACACCGCAGCCCCCGAGACCGCCCAGCCTCCGGCGCCCCGCGCGGCGGCATCCGCAGCGCCTGCTGAGGGCGGCTTCGACGAGATCCCGCTCACCGGGATGCGGCGTGCGATCGCCCGGCGGCTCACCGAGAGCAAATCGACGGTGCCGCACTTCTACCTCGTCGCGGACTGCCGCGTCGATCGGCTGCTCGAGCTGCGCCGCGAGGTCAACGAGTCCGCGTCGGTGCGCATCTCGGTCAACGACTTCGTGCTCAAGGCGGTCGCCGGCGCGCTTCGTGCGGTGCCGGACGCGAACGCGACGTGGGGCGAGACGGTGATCCGCCGGCACCACGATGTCGACATCGCGGTGGCCGTCGCGATCGAGGGCGGACTGGTCACACCCGTGGTGCGCGGCATCGACCGGCTGAGTCTCAGCGAGATCTCCGCCGCGGTCGCCGACGTGGCCGAACGCGCCCGCGTCGGCCGGCTCAAGCAGCATGAGCTCGAGGGCGGGTCGTTCGCCGTCTCGAATCTCGGGATGTACGGCACGAAGGAGTTCTCGGCCATCATCAACCCGCCGCAGGCGGGCATCCTCGCCGTCGGCGCCGCGCGCAAGGCGCCGGTCGTCGAGGGGGATCAGCTCGTCGTGGGCACTGTGATGACGATCACCCTCTCGGCCGACCATCGCGTGCTCGACGGCGCGGTGGGGGCACAGCTGCTGGCGGCGATCGTCGAGCGGATCGAGAACCCGCTGCGCATGCTCGTCTGACCCAGTCCTACCCGCGAACCCACCCGTTCGCCGCCAGTCCATGCGCTCGACCGCCCGCCGGCGCATGGGTTGGCGGAGAGCGTATGGGCTCGGCGGGGTTCAGGGCTTGGGGTACTGCCAGATCTCGAGCTGGATGCCGTCGGGATCGCGCAGGTACGCCCACTGCGAGCCGGCCAGATCGCCGTCTGTCAGGGTGACCGGTGGCCCGTTGAACACGGCACCGCGCGCCTGCAGGTCGTCATAGGCCGCGGCCATGTCGTCCACGACGAAGCAGATGTGAGCGGCGCCGACGTCGCCGTTCGTGCGGTCCCACTGCTTGCCCTCGGGCCGGTGGTACTGCAGCAGCTCCAGGTTGACGTTGCCCACCCGCACCATGCAGAACGACAGCGTCGCGCCCGGCACCTGGACGCCGCGCTCGAGGTCCGGTCCCTCGCCGTGATTGACCGGCCCGGGCTCGAACCCGAAGATCCGCGAGTACCATTCCAGCGACCGCTCGAGGTCGCTGACCGTCACCCCGACGTGGTGCACACCCTCCGTGACGAACGCCATTGCTCTCTCCCTCGCGCATCGGCCCCGGCGCACAATCGCGCGCTGGGAACTGAACGATATCCACTGTGACTCAACACCATGCGCTGTGCAGTCGCAAGAGGCGCCGCGCACCGCGGAACACGATCAGGTGCAAATCCCGCGCGAACACGCGGCTCGGAAGGACTTCAGGACGGGGCTGTGCAGAAACGCACAAGTTCACTTATAGTGAACAGTGTGCACACGGGTGCACGTCGAGCCGGGCAGCGAAGGAGCTCCGATGGCAGACAGACTCCGCGGTCGGACGATCGTGGTCACCGGAGGCGCCTCCGGGATCGGCGCGGCACTGGCGATCGGGTTCGCGGCTGAGGGTGCGAATGCGGTCATCGCCGATCTCAGCCTCGAGGCAGCCGACGCGCTCGTGGCGCAGATCCGGTCCGACGGCGGCAGCGCGAGCGCGGTCCGCGTGGACGTGACCGACCGCGAGTCCGTGCGAACCGGCATCTCCGACACGATCGAGCGCCACGGCCGCCTCGACGCGTACTTCAACAACGCGGGCATGAACGCGCCGATGAAGTTCCTCGACGTCACCGAGCAGAACTTCGAGCTCGTGTTGCGGGTCAACACCCTGGGCGTGCTGATCGGCATCCAGGAGGCGGCGAAGCAGTTCATCGCCCAAGGCGGGGGCGGCAAGGTCGTCAACACCGCCTCGATCGCGGGGCGCCAGGGCTTCTCGAGCTTCGCGCCGTACAGCGCCGCCAAGGCGGCGGTCATCTCGCTCACCCAATCGGGTGCTCGAGCGCTCGCCGAGCACGGCATCACCGTCAACGGCTTCGCGCCGGGCGTGGTGGCGACCCCGCTGTGGACGAAGCTCGACCGCGAGCTGGAGGAGATCGGCGAGGGCCAGAACGGCTTCGACTCCATGGCCAGCGGCATTCTCTTGGGCCGGGCGGCGGACCCGGCCGACATCGTCCCGACGGGCATCTTCCTCGCGGCACCCGATTCCGACTACATCACCGGCCAGATCATCCCCATCGAAGGCGGCATGATCCTCGTCTGAGACGAGTCCGTGCCCGACCCCGAGCCTGAGAACCGAGAGAGCGCATCATGAAGAGCACCGGCACCACGGGAACCAACGCGGTCGACTGGGAGACGCGGGTCGACTTCGACCGGCTGCGCGATGACAGACTCGCCAGGCTCCGCTCTCAGCTCGAGAGCTCCGAGCTGGGAGCAGTGCTGGCCTTCGACTTCGCCAACATCCGCTACATGACCGCGACGCACATCGGCACCTGGGCGATGGACAAGCTCATCCGCTTCAGCCTGCTGACCCGCAACTCCGATCCCATCTCGTGGGACTTCGGTTCGGCCGCGAAGCACCACAAGCTGTACAACCCGTGGCTGGACGTGACGAGCACGGAGATGGATGCCGATCCCAGCGCGCCGCACGAGGGGGCCAAGCGCCCGCGGCTGGAGAGCGGCGCACGCGCCGGGATCTCCACGCTGCGCGGCGCCTTCCCGCCCGACGCCGGCATCGCCGAAGGGGTCGCCAAGAAGATCAAACGGGAACTCGAGAAGTTCGGCCTGGCGAACCAGCCTCTCGGAGTCGACGTGATCGAGCTGCCGATCCTGTTCGCCCTGCAGCGCGAGGGCATCGAGGTCGTCGACGGCCAGCAGCTGTTCATGGAGGCCCGACGCATCAAGACCGGCGACGAGATCCGCCTGCTCACCCAGGCCGCCTCGATGGTGGATGCCGCCTACGAAGAGCTGTACCGGTTCCTGCGTCCCGGCGTCCGCGAGAACGAAGCGGTGGGGCTCGTGGCCAAGACGCTCTACGACCTCGGCTCGGAGTACGTCGAGGGCGTCAACGCGATCTCGGGCGAGCGCTGCTCGCCGCACCCGCACGTGTTCAGCGACCGGCTGATCCGTCCCGGCGATCCGGCGTTCTTCGACATCCTGCACAGCTTCAACGGCTACCGCACGTGCTACTACCGCACGTTCGCGGTCGGCTCGGCCAGCTCGGCGCAGCGCGACGCGTACACCCGGGCCCGCGAGTACATGGATCGCGCGATCGCGCTCGTCAAGCCCGGGGCGACGACGGCCGACATCGTCTCGGTGTGGCCGACGGCGCAGGAGTTCGGCTTCGCCGACGAGGAAGCGGCTTTCGCCCTGCAGTACGGCCACGGCGTGGGGCTGTCGATCTGGGAGAAGCCGATCTTCTCGCGCCTGGTCAGCCTCGACCACCCCGAAGAGCTCAAGGAGGGCATGGTCTTCGCTCTCGAGACCTACTGGCCCTCGGCAGACGGGTGGGGGGCAGCACGGATCGAGGAGGAGCTCGTGGTCACCGCCGACGGCTGCGAGGTCATCACGAAGTTCCCCGCCGAGGAGCTGCTCGTCGCGGGCCAGCGCTACTACGCCGTGGGCGGCCCGCTCAACCTGACCCGCGACTCGCAGTCGCACCTCAACACCGAGTGGGGGCGCGGCAGCGCATGACCGGCGCGAGCCCGATCCCCGACACCATGTCGGCCGCGGTGTTCCATGGCCGGGGCGATGTGCGCGTCGAGCGGCGCCCGATTCCGTTGCCCGCCGCCGGCCAAGCGCTCGTGCGCGTGCTGCGCAGCGGCATCTGCGGAACCGATGCGACCGAGTTCAGGTCCGGCCCGATCATGTTCCCCATCGATCGCCCGCACCCGGTGAGCGGCCATCAGGGTCCGCTGGTCATCGGGCACGAGTTCGTCGGCGAGATCGTCGCGCTCGGCGCTGAGGATGTCGGGGGCTTCGTCATCGGCGACCGGGTGGCCTCGGGGGCGGGCGTTTCGTGCGGCGAATGCGACCGGTGCCTGGAAGGCCGCACGAACCTCTGCCAGCGCTACGTGACGCACGGCTTGAACATCGACGGGGGCTTGGCCGAGTACGTCGCGGTCGCGGTCTCGACGCTCAGGCCCATCCCGCAGAACTGCTCGCTGGATGACGCCGGTGTGGCCCAGCCGCTGGCGGTCGGTCTGCACGCCGCCCGCCGCGCCGGCGCCCGGGACGGGGATCGCGTGATCCTCTTCGGTGCGGGCGCGATCGGCACATTCATCCTCGCCGGACTGGTCTCCCTCGCGGATGCTGAGATCATCGTCGTGGACTTCGCCGGTGAGCGGCTGGATCGGGCGCTGCGCATCGGGGCGGCCCACGTCGTCGAGGTCGAATCGGACGTCGAGGCCGGGCTCCGCCGGCTCGTGGGTCCGCGTGGCGCGGACGTCGTGATCGAAGCCACCGGGGCGCCGGGCCAGCTCGCGAGAGCCCTCGATTTCGTGCGCCCGGGCGGCACGATCCTCGGTGTGGGCCTGCCCTCCGGTGCACAGGAGCTGAACGTGCACCGCCTGGTGCTCAGCGAGGTGTCGATCGTCACGACCGTCGCGCACGTGTGCGACGAGGATCTCGCGCCTGCGCTGCAGATCCTGGCCACGACGGACCTGGGTGAGGAGCTCGTCGAGGCGGTGTACGGATTGGATGCCGTCCCCGAGCAGCTCGGACGCCTGGCCGCCGGACAGATCCGGGGGAAGGTCCTGTTCGACCCGACCCGCAGCCGGCAGCACGCCCCCGCGGCGTGAGCAATCGATCGAGAACGTGCAACCGATGAAGGGTGAGAGAGCGACATGAGAGCAGCCGTCTTCCACGACGCCAAGGACATCCGGGTCGAGGAGGTGGCCGAGCCCACCTCCGTCGGCCCGACGGAGGTGCGCCTGCGCCCGCTGTGGTGCGGGATCTGCGGCACGGACCTGCACGAGTACGCGGTCGGGCCCATCGTGATCCCCACGAGCCCGCACCGGCTGAACGGCTCGGTCGCCCCGCAGATCCTCGGTCACGAGTTCTCCGGGGAGGTGCTCGAAGTCGGACGCGAGGTCCGCTCGGTGGGCGTCGGCGATCGGGTGTCGGTCATGCCGCTGCTGTTCTGCGGCACGTGCTACTTCTGCCAGCGGGGCCTCAACCACCTCTGCACGTCGATGGCGTGCGTCGGCCTCAGCGACGCGTGGGGTGGGATCGCGGAGCAATGCGTCGTCCCCGAGTCGAAGGTCTCGAAGCTCCCCGACTCGATGTCCGACATCCAGGGAGCCCTGGTCGAGCCGACGGCGGTGGCCGCCTACGGCGTCGACCGTGCCGGTGTCCGCCCCGGCGACACGGTCCTGATCACTGGGCTCGGTCCGATCGGCGCGCTCGCGTCGCTGTACGCGGCGTCCCTCGGCGCCACGGTCTTCCTCTCGGAGGTCAATCCGAAACGGCGCGAACTGGCGCGCTCGCTGGATGTCGGCGAGCTGCTGGACCCCCGCTCGACCGACGTCGCCGCGGAGCTGAAGGACCGCACGGGCGGAATCGGGGTGGATGCCGTGATCGAGTGCTCCGGCAACGAGATCGCCCTGCAGACCGCTCTGGCGGCCGTGCGGGCGTCGGGCAGCATCTCGCAGACGGGGCTGCACACCCGCCCTGCCGCGATCGACCCGATGGTGCTGTCCGAGCGCGACATCACCCTGCGCGGCACGTGGTGCTACCCCGTCACCGACTGGCCGCGGATCATCTCGCTGATCGGCGGAGGCCGAATGGATGTCGAGCAGGTCGTGAGCGCCCGCATCGACATGGCCGACATCGTCGAGAAGGGCTTCGAGACGCTGCTGTCGCCCACGGGCGACCAGGTCAAAGTCCTCGTCCGGGCGCAGTAGCCGGTCGCAGCATCCGATCATCCACATCACCCCGGGAGAGCACATGAAGGCACTGCGATTCGTCGCCGAAGGAGTTCCGCAGGTCGACGAGCTGCCCACCCCGCAGATCGCCGCCGACGAAGTACTGATCGCAGCCCGATCGGTCGGGGTCTGCCATTCCGACATCGAGCTGCTCGAAGGTCGCTACATCATCCCGTTCCACTACCCGCTGATCCCGGGACACGAATGGTCGGGCGAGGTGATGGCCACCGGCGAGGCCGTCACGCGCTTCACGAAGGGCGACCGCGTCGTGGGGGAGTGCGTGATCGGCGACGACCACTTCGGGTTCTCGATCAGCGGGGCAGCCGCCGAGCTCTTCATCGCGAAGGAGTCGTGGCTGCACCGCCTGCCCGACGAGGTCACCTGGACGAACGGTGCGCTCGTCGAGCCGTTCAGCGTCGCGTACTACGCGCTCATGCGGATCGGCAACGTCAATGCGAGCGACACGCTGGTCGTGCTCGGCGCAGGACCCATCGGTCTGGCGGTCTGCGCGGGTGCCGTCGCCCTCGGCGCGCGCACGATCGTCGTGGAGCCCAGCGCGCACCGCCGGGAGAAGGCCCTCGCGCTCGGCGCGCATCGCGCCGTAGCACCCGACGAACTGGACGAGCTCCTCGCGGGTCTGACCGGCGGCACGGGCGCGAGCGTGGTCGTCGAGGCCACCGGACGCCCCGACGTCATGGCTCAGGCGCTGGAGATCGCGGGGTTCAAGGCCCGCATCGGCTACATCGGCATCGACGTCGGCCGGGAAGCGCCCGCAAAGCTCGGGCTCATCCAGTCCAAGGAGCTGACGATCACCGGGTCGATCGGCTCGCCCGGTGTCTGGCCCGAGACGCTGCGCTTCATGGCCCAGACCGGGATCGACCTGTCGTCACTGGTGACGCAGCGGTACCCGATCGACGAAGCCACCGAGGCGCTCGCCGCGGCTCAGCGGCCGGCCGAGACCATCAAGGCGCACATCGAACTCACCGCGACGCTCTAGCGCGCGGTGAGCTCGATGGGGGGCTTCAGGGGATGAGGCGCGCCTCGCGGTAGCGGGCGATGTTCTCGAAGAAGCTCCGCGGCGTCGCGCGGAAACCGAGGAAGCCGGCTTCCTTGCTCTTGTTCATGTCGGTCAGGCACTCGATCTCGCGGCCGAGGTCGCTGTCGCTGTGCCACCACGATGCGAGCTTGGTCACGTCGGCCTCGGCGAGGCCCTCTCGCGCCGCGATCCGACGCCACACGTCGGGGGCGACATCGGTCATGGCTGCCTCGAGCGTGCGCGGGGTCTCGGTCGGGCCCTCCCAGGCCAGCCCGAAGTGGTCGGCGATCTGCGGCCACAGCCACCGCCAGCGGAACACGTCGCCGTTCGCGATGTTGAACGCCTCGTTCTCGGCTGCCGGGTGAGTCGATGCCCATACCAACTGCTCGCCGAGCAGGTCGGCATCGGTGAGGTCGGTGATGAAATTCCACTGCTGCACGGATCCGGGGAAGACGAACGGCAGACCGAGCTCCCGGCAGATCGTGGCGTACACCGAGAGCGTGAGCACCATGTTCATCGCGTTGTCGACCGCGAAGCCGAGGATGGTGTGCGAGCGGTGCACGCTCCAGGTGAAGCCCATGCGCTCGGCGGCGGCGAACAGCTCGTCCTCCTGCGCGTAGTAGAAGTTCGGGCTGGGCAGCCGCGGCTCGTCCTCATGGAAGGGCGTCTCCGCTTTCACCCCGGTCGCATAGTCCTCGAACGGGCCGAGATAGTGCTTCAGGCCGGTGAGCAGGGCGACGTGCCGGACGCCGCCGTCAGGCTCCAGCCCGGCGAAGAGATTGCGGAGGGTCAGGCTGTTGACCTCGATGTTCTCCGCCTCGGAGTCCTTGCGGATCCAGGCCGTGACGATGACGATCTCGGGGCGGATGCCGGCGACCGCGGCGCGGGTCGCATCGGCATCCAGAAGGTCGGCGGGGACCGCCCGAACGCCGGAAGGCAGCCGGTCGGTGCGCCGCGCGAGTCCGTGCACCTCCCACCCGTGACGCATCAGTTCATGCGACACGGTCTGGCCGGCGATCCCGGTCGCTCCCACCACGAGCGCCCGTCGCGTCTGCGCACTGCTCATCACGATCTCCTTTGAACGGGTTGTACAGCTGAAGTAAACAGTACCTCAGGCGCGGCGTGTGCTCCAGGCGATCCTCGACGCGGAGTCGCATTCGTTGATTCCATGCGGGTCAGGAGCGCTTGAGACGCTACTTCACCCGTCGCCGGGACGACATGGTGAGGGAATCGTTACTTGTGCATCTTGTGAACAAGGGCAACACTCCATAAAGTGTGACTCAACACTTCGTCCACCACCACGGGACGGACTACTCATACTTTCGAAGGGGAGAGCATGACCGCAGAGACGACGCAGCGTCGACTCGGCAGTGTCCGGTTCGGGCGCTCCAAGGGTCTGCTCACGATGGCGATCTCGACGGTCGTGCTCGTCCTGCTCGGCTTCCTGCTCGCGCCGAGCAGCGTCTCCCAGGGTGCGATCCTGGGCATGCTGCCGTTCGCGTCGGTGCTCGCGATCATCGGCCTCGGCCAGATGCTGGTCGTGCAGCAGGGCGGCATCGACCTCTCGGTGCCGGGGGCGGTCTCGCTCGCGGTCGTCCTCGCGACGCACATCCCGAATGAGAACGACGGCCTGCTGCTTCCGGCGGTGCTCGCCGTCTACGCGTGGGCGATCGGCGCGGGCCTGCTCAACGGCCTGCTCGTCGGTCGCCTCGGGCTGAATCCGATCATCGCGACCCTCGGCACGAACGCCCTGCTGTTCGGCGCCGTCCTGGGCATCTCCGGCGGCATCCCGCGCACGACCACGCGGCTGCTCAGCACGATCGCCGGAGGCCGCACGGTCGGCATCCCGAACGCCGTCCTGTTCGCACTCGGGTTTCTCGCGCTGGTCATGCTGCTCGTCAAGAAGACCGTCGCCGGCCGTCGCTTCGAAGCCGTCGGTGCGAGCCCGGCCGCCGCGCGGGCGACGGGCCTGCGATACCGCACGCACCGCGGCGCGGCCTACGTGTGGTCCCAGCTGCTCTTCGCCACCGCCGGCATCCTGCTCGCAGGCATCACGAACCAGCCCACGGCGTTCCAGGGCAATTCGTACCTGCTGACCTCGGTCGCCGTCGTCGTGCTCGGCGGAACGTCGCTGCTGGGCGGACGGGGCTTTCCCGCCGCCACAGTCGTCGCCGCGCTGTTCCTCAGCCAGCTCGACCAGTTCGTGCTCGCTCTGGGCGTGCCGTTCGCCGTCCGGACGCTCGTGCAGGCGGCGGCTCTCGCGATCGGCGTGGCGATCTACACCGTCGACTGGGCCGCGGTCCGGCGCCGTTTCACGGCGTCGTCCCCGACGGTGCCGCCGCCCAGTTCGACGCCTGCTGTCACCTGAGAATTCCCGCTCACCCGGAGCGGGGTGCACCAAGAGAAAAGACCGCGCGACGCAGCTGTCGCACGGATTACGGAGGAGAACATGAACTACCGCAGAATCTCCGCGGCTGTCGCCGCAGTGGGCCTCGCGGCGCTGGTGCTCGCAGGATGTTCGAGCGACTCCGGCGATTCCAGCGAACCCGCCTCATCGGGCGGCACCTCTGTGGAGGGCGCGCCCGATTGGTGCGGACCCGATGAGGCCGTCGTGGGACTGCTCGACGGCTTCGGCGGCAACAGCTGGAGGCTCGTGACCACGGCTGCCGGCGCCGACGAAGTGGCCAAGTGCCCGAGCGTCGTGGACTACCTGTACGCCGATGGTCAGGGCGACACCCAGAAGGCGATCTCGGACATCCAGGGAATGGTCGCCTCCGGCGCCGACGCGATCGTGGTCTTCCCGGATGCCGGCGAAGCGATGCTCCCCGCACTGCGCAGCGCCTACGAGGCCGGCGTCGTGACGGTCCCGTACCGCGTCGACCCGGGCGGAAAGGCCGGCGAGGACTACGACCTGTGGGTCGGAGCGGACTTCGTCGCCGATGGAGAGGCGTGGGGCGGCTGGATCAAGGAGAACTTCCCCGACGGTGCCAACATCCTGTTCCTGAGCGGACCGGCCGGCAACAGCCAGGGCATCGACGAGCGCAAGGGCTTCGAGTCCGTCCTCACGGATGACAAGTACGTCTACCTCGGCGAGCAGCCCTACGAGGTCACCAACTGGGACCCGGCACTCAGCCAGCAGGTGCTGACGGCCGCGATCGCGAAGTACGACAAGATCGACGTCATCGTCTCGGACTTCGGTCCGTCACTGGTGGGCGCGCTTCCCGAATTCGAGAAGAGCGGTCGCTCCATCCCGGCGCTGGTCACCTCGGACGGCAACGTGCTGGCCTGCTTCCAGCAGGAGAAGGTCGCCACGAACCCGGACTTCTCGCTGTTCACCGTCGCGACGGGCAATGACAACGTCCGCCTCGCGGTGCAGCACGCGGTAGCCCGCGCGACCGGCGGCAAGATCCCGTCCTCGGACGTCTTCGAGGCGCCGGTGTTCGAGAACTCGGTGACCGGTGACCCCAACGACGTCACCTGCCGCGACGATCTGCCGGGCGACATCTACCTGTCCGCGCAGATGTCCCCGGAAGACCAGGCCGCGCTGCTGAAGTAGCACGACCGGCCTCCCGGGCCGCAGCATCCGCTGCCGGCCCGGGAGGCCTCACCCCCGTAACCGCCACCCGCAGAGTGAGGCCCCTGTGAACACCGAGACCGCCGAAGCGCCCACCGTCGTCGCGACGCTGGCCATGTCGGGCATCTCCAAGAGCTTCGGCGGTGTCGCCGCTCTGACCGACGTCGCGCTCGAGGTGCTCCCCGGCGAAGTGCATGCGCTGCTCGGCGAGAACGGAGCCGGCAAGTCGACGCTCATGAACGTCGCGACCGGCACGATCCGGCCCGACACCGGAGCGATGGTCTTCCAGGGCCGGGCGATCGAGAGCCTCGACCCGCGCGAGGCTGCCCGGCTCGGCATCGCGTTCGTGCACCAGCACCCCGCCGTCATGCCCGATCTCACGGTCTTCGAGAACCTCCTGGTGGCGCTGCCGCCGTCCGTCTTCGCCGGGAACGGCTCCCGAGAAGACGCCGCACGAGCGCTCCTGAACCGCGTGAACCTCCGCGTCCATCTGTCCGACCGCGTCGAGACCCTCTCGGTCGCCAAGAAGCACCTGCTCGAGATCGCCAAGGCGCTCGCGGTCAACCCGTCCCTTCTGGTCCTCGACGAACCCACGGCCCCCCTGGGTGCGGAGTCGGTCGACCTGCTCTTCCAGCTGGTGCGGGATGCCGTCGCGACGGGCAGCTCGGTCGTCTACATCACGCACCGCCTCGCGGAGGTGCGCGAGCTCGCGGATCGGGTGACCGTGCTCCGCGACGGTCGCCTCAGGGCCACGGCCGTCGTGGACGAGATTTCGGACGGCGAGCTGCTCGCCCTGATCGTCGGTCGCCAGCTCGATTCGACGTTCCCGCCGAAACACGACTCCGCGCAGAACGCGGCGCCGAACTTCGTCCTGTCGGGACTCACCGGCGCGGGCTTCAACAGCGTCTCGCTCGAAGCACACCGCGGCGAGATCATCGGCATCGCCGGTGTGGTGGGCAACGGCCAGAGCGAACTGCTCCGCGCTCTCGCCGGGCTCTCGCCGTTCGACGGCTCCGTGAGCGTGAACGGCACGCAGATGACGGGCAAGGCGCTCCTCAACCTCGCCGCCTACCTCCCCGCCGACCGGCTGAGCGAGGGTCTGATGATGCGGCTCTCCGTGCGCGAGAACGCCGCGGTGTCGGCACTCAAGCGCTTCCGGTCCGGGCTGCTGATGAACCGCAAGCGCGAGCTCGGGATGGTCGGAGACACGCTCGGCTCCCTCTCGGTCAAGGCCGCCTCGCTCGATGCGAACGTCTCATCGCTCTCGGGCGGCAACCAGCAGAAGGTCATGGTGGCCCGCGCTCTGCTCTCCGAGCCGACCCTCGTCCTGGCCGATGAGCCCACGCAGGGCGTCGATGTCGGCGCCCGTGCCGAGATCTACCAGATCCTGCGCGACGTGTCGGCGACCGGCATCCCCGTCATCGTGGCGTCCTCCGACGCGAAGGAGCTCGAGGGGCTCTGCGACACGGTGATCGTCATGTCGCGCGGACACGTCGTCGAGGTCCTCCGCGGCGACGAGCTGACCGAGGAGCGCATGATCGGCGCTGCGGTCAGCTCGACCACGCAGACCGTCAGCATCGACTCGACGCTCGATGCCGACAGCGGCGATCGCTCGGCAGTGCGCCGGGCGAAGATCCGTCGATTCGTGCAGGGCGACTACGCCCCGGCCGTGCTGCTGGTCGCCGTCATCATCGGCCTCGGCGCCTTCATCTTCGCGCAGAACGACCGGTACCTGGGCGCGTTCAACATCTCCTCGATGCTGCTCCTGGTCAGCGCGCTCGGCTTCATCGCGCTCGGGCAGACCATCGCCCTGCTCACCGGCGGCATCGACCTCTCCGTCGGGCCCCTGGTCGGCTTCCTGGTCGTGGTCGGGTCGTTCTTCATCCTGGACGAGTCCCCGGTCGCATCCATCCTCTTCGGGCTCGCCGCGATGCTCGCCGTCTCGATCATCGTCGGGCTCATCAACGGCGTGCTGATCCGATACGTGAAATTCACCGCGATCGCCGCGACGTTGACCGTGTACATCGCCCTGCAGGGCATGAGCTTCCTGGTGCGTCCGACCGCCGCGGGATTCATCAACGCGGACGTCTCGCGGGCGATCACGACCAAACTCGGTCCCATCCCGATCGCCTTCATCGTCCTCGTGCTGGTCGTCGTCGGTCTCGAGTACGCGCTGCGACGCACCCGTTGGGGCTGGCAGCTGCGCGCGGCAGGATCCGATGAGGAGTCGGCTCGCCGCGTCGGCGTCGACATCAACCGGACGGTGGTCCTGGCCTACGTCTCGACCTCCGCGCTGACCTTCCTCGGAGCGATCATGCTCATGACGCAGATCGGCATCGGCGACCCGGCCCAGGGCGTGGCGTACACGCTGTCCAGCATCACCGCCGTCGTCCTCGGCGGCACGAGTCTGCTGGGCGGGCGCGGCACCTTCGTGGGAACGCTGCTCGGCTCGGTGCTGCTGGTGCAGGTGCTCAACGCGACGGTGTTCCTTCGCCTGGATCAGCTCTGGCAGTACGTGCTCCAGGGTGCCCTCATCCTGGCCGCCGCCATCGTCTACGCGCTGGTGCGCTCGCAGCGTCGCCGCGGCGTCATGCGCGGTGCGACCTGATCGCGACGTCTGACCGCACGAGAGAGCGCGGTCCGAGTCGATCTCGGGCCGCGCTCTCAAGATGGCTTCAGTCCTGCAGCCGCGACCGGACGAACTCCAGCTCGCGAACGACGTAGTCGACGATGTCGCCGGTCTTGAGCGCTTCGGGCAGGACGTCCCAGGTGTAGGTCTCGATCTCGAGGTGGTCGCTGAGCGGAAGCTCGCGGTGCAGTCGCAGCGCGTCTTCGACACCGAAGCGGGTCGTTCGGAACGGGCCGATCTCGGAGAGGAACACCGGCACGTGGAAGTGCGTCCGCAGCTCGGTCGGCACCGGGTTCGCCTCATACGCGTCCAGTGCGTCGCCGAGGTGGAGGTACTTCGTCACCCGTCCCTCGGCGCGCAGCGTCGACTGGCTCAGATAGATCGTGTCCGTGAACACCCGAAGCTGCGGGGGCATCTCCTCGGTGAGTCGCTCGACCCACAGGGCGGCGGCCTCCTGGAGCTTGAAGATGGGGATGCCGGCATCCACGAGCTTGTTCAGCGACGCGGTGATGTCCTCGAAACCCACTGTCTGGTGACCGATGTCGAACACGATGCCGAGGTAGCGGCGGATGGCGCCCTCAGCCTCGCTCACCGGGATCGAGGCGAGGCGCGCAAGCTCCTCGACGCCGGCGCGGGAGTGGATGCGCTCCTGGAAGAAGGTCACGGTCTCGTCGGTGGTCTCGAGATAGCAGGCGGGCTCCGGCTCGAGCGCGAGCTTGACCCGTCGGCCGGTCCGTTGCTCGAGGGCGCGCAGGTGGGCGACCACGCGCAGCGTGTTCGTGGTGAGTCGGGCGATGTCCGCTTCGCCGTGGACATTCGCGGCGAAGGCCAGGGGAGCGCTCTGGATACTGGGATCGATGCTCGCGGGCGTGAGTTCTGCGAGCAGTTCGGCCACGCCGATCGTGTACGCGATGCGCTCCTCGCTGCTCCAGTCGGGCTCGTACACGTCTTCCATCACCCGCCGCCCCTTGAAGGGGCCGTAGGGGAACGCGTTGACCGTATAGAGGTACAGGTCGTTCTCGTCCAGGAAGGCGCGCAGTGAGGCGCGCTCCGAGGCGGACCCGCGCAGGGTCTGAACCGTGGCGGCCGACATGCGCAGCGAGACCGCGAAGGGCTCCTCGGGCGATACGCGCGCTTTGACCCGCGGGACGAACTCCTCCAGACTCGCGCGCATCTGCTCCCACGTGTCACCCGCGTGCACGAGGGTGGAATAGCTCAGATGCCCGAGGCCGTTGCCCAGATCCACGTCGATCTCCTTGCCGGGGTCCACGCGACCCGCTCGCTTGTACAGTAATACTTAACAGAACGTCGACGCAACGAAGCAGCACTGGACGACGGCGCGCCTCGTCAGGCAAAGAAGGGCCCAAACGATCCTCCGGTGCGCCTGCGGGCTCCGCTATCATGTGAGAAACGCAGACTGTTCAGCACAGCTGAATGTCCGCCCCGCCGGGACGAAGGAGCGACGTGCAGCTGGATGTGGGTTCGGAACTGCGGCGCGTCAGAGAATCGCGCAAGCTCAGCCTCCGCAATGTCGCCGGTGCGGTGGGGGTGTCGGCAAGCCTGCTGTCGCAGGTTGAGACGGGGAAGACCCAGCCGTCGGTCAGCACGCTCTACGCGCTGGTGAACTATCTCGGCATCTCACTGGATGGCCTGATGGGAACGAGCCGCGCTCAGACGTCCCCGCTCGGCATGTCACCGGCCAGCGCGCCCGTCGACGGTGCCGTCGAGCGGCGCAGCGACAACATCGTGCAGCGCCGCGAGGACAATCCGATCATCGAGATGGAGAACGGCGTCACGTGGGAGCGCCTCGCCGTCGGCGAATCATCCGTGGCGGATCCGCTCATCGTGACGTACCAGCCCGCCGGCTCGTCCTCTATCGAGGGCAAGATGATGCGGCATGCGGGCCTGGAGTACGGTGTGCTCCTTGACGGCCGGCTGACCCTGCGCATCGACTTCGAGAAGTACGACCTCGAACCCGGCGACTCGTTCTGCTTCGACTCGAACCGTCCGCACCTGTACGTGAACCAGACCGACCAGCCCGCTCGCGGCATCTGGTTCGTCATCGGCCGGCGCGAGATGGAGTACCAGTCGCTGTCGGACCTCGGTCACGAGCATCCGGGTGAGCCTCGCCCCATCAACTCCGCGGTCGACGTCCTCCAGAAGCTGCGCGCCGACTCGAACGGCTGATCAGACCGCCGGGAACGGCCAGCCCGTGTACGCCTCGGCGAGGTAGGTCTGCCCGGCCTCGGACTCGACGACCGAGCGCAGCTCGCCGACCTGGCGCAGCTTGTCGAAATCCGAGGCGTCGGGCGCGACGTGCAGCATGCTCGTCATCCACCACGAGAAGTGCTGCGCCTTCCAGATGCGCTGGAGGGCGGCATCCGCGAAGCCGTCGATGAGCCGCGCGTCGTCCTCGAGCAGCAGCGCCTGCAGGGCGCGGTTCAGCAGGATCACGTCGGCGACGGCGAGGTTCATGCCCTTCGCGCCGGTGGGCGGCACGGTGTGCGCGGCATCGCCGACGATCGCCAGGCGTCCCTTGCGCAGCTCGTGGGCGACGAAGCTGCGGAAGCGCAGCACGTCGCGCTGGAAGATCGGGCCCTCGATGAGCGTGGTGCCGGGAACGCGCTTCTGCAGCGCCTCCCAGACTTCGGCCTCGCTCAGCGCGTTGGGGTCGGCATCCGGATCGCACTGGAAGTACATGCGCTGCACGGTCGCGCTGCGCTGGCTGATCAGCGCGAAGCCGTCGGGGGAGTTGCTGTAGATGAGCTCGTGCGCGCTCGGGGGCGCCTCGGTCAGGATGCCGAACCAGGCGAACGGGTACTCGCGGAAGTAGCCGCCGGTGGACGAGCCCGTCACGGCGGCGCGCACCACGCTGCGGGAGCCGTCGGCGCCGACGACGAAGTCCGCATCGATCACGAGTTCCGCGCCGTCGGCGTCGGTCGCGTGGACGCGCGGCAGGTCGCCGTCATCGTCGACCCGATCGACCGTGATACCGAAGCGCAGGTCCTGCCCGGCGGCGAGCCGGGCGGCGATGAGGTCCTTGAGCACCTCGTGCTGCGGGTACAGCCAGACGCTGCGGCCGACGAGACTCGGAAAGTCGATGCGGTGGCCGTCGCCGGCGAACCGAAGCTCGATGCCGTCGTGGCGGGAGCCGACGGTGCGGGCGCGGCTGAACTCTCCCAGCGAATCGAGCACGTCGACGGTGCCCTGCTCGAGGATGCCCGCGCGGATCGTGCTCTCGATCTGCTCGCGAGTGCGCACATCGACGACGACCGATTCGATCCCGGACTCGGCGAGCAGGTGCGACAGCAGCAGGCCGGCAGGGCCGGCGCCGACGATGGCGACCCGGGTGCGGACGGTGGTGGTCATGGCGTCTCCTTCGACGACGGTGAGTGGATGCCGTGTCCCCAGTGTGGGATCCCGACCGGCCTCCGGCTCCACGCATTCCCGATGAACGGGAAACCGCTCTCACCCCCGGAAGCCCAGCGACCGCTCGATGTCGCGCTTGCCGGCGTGCAGTTCGACCAGGGCCGGCTCGACCGGATCGTCGCGGCGGAGCACGACCGACAGCGCGGCGACGACCATGCCCGTCTCGTCGCGGACGGGCACGGCGACCCCCGTGGAGACTGACTCGATGAAGCCGCGCGCCACCGCGTGGCCCAGCGCTCGAACCTCCGCGAGCTTTCTGCGCAGCGCCGCCGGATCCGTGATCGTCTCGCGCGTGAGCGGAGGGAGCGGCGCGGCGAGGATGCGCTCCTGCAACTCCCGGTCGCCGTAGGCGAGCAGCACGAGGCCTGACGAAGAGGCGTGCAGGGGCAGGCGCCCGGCGATGCGCGTGACGTTCGATCCCGAGTCGGGTCCGCTCAGCCGCTCGAGGAAGAGGGCCTCGTCCTGCTCGAGGATCGCGAGCTGGGTGTGCTCGCGCACGCGTGCCTGCACCCGCTCCATCGCGGGCATCGCCGCCTGCCGCAGCCGCAGCGCCTGTGAGGAGCGGGTGGCCAGCTCCCACAGGCGCATGCCGATGCGGATGCGGCGATCGCCGTCGCGCTCGAGCAGTCCGGCCTCGACGAGTTCGCCGACGATCCGGTGGGCGCTCGATCCCGGCAGGCCCGCGCGCCGGCCGATCTCCGCGGCCGTCTGCACGGTACGGGTCGGCGTAAAGGTCTCCAGCACGCGCACGAGCCGGTCGGTGACGGAGTCGCCCGAGGTCGAATTGGCCATGCCGACAGCCTGACACGACTCTCATTGGATGGGAATGCGCGTGTGCGCGGCATCCCGAACGGTGGACGATGGACACGCCGCACCGATCGTCGCGCCCGAATGACCTGCGCACATCCGATCGGGTCAAAGGAGACACCATGACCGCACTCGACCCCGACCGCATCGACGACGAGGCCTTCGCATCCTCGGTCGTCCTCGAGCAGACCGCCGCCGCGCCCGAGACGCTGCTGGCCTCGCCCGACCAGGTGACGCAGTCCGAGATCACCCAGGAGATCATCGACCTGCACGCGGATGCCGAGCGGCGCGTCGCCGCGGGCGAGCGCGTTCCGGCCACCCTGTACGACTTCCCGCCCTACCGCTCCAGCATCCTGCGCCACCCCACGAAGAACCCCCGCCTCGTCGACCCCGAGACGATCGAGCTCTACTCGCCCGCGTTCGGGCAGCGCGACGTCGCCGTCATCGAGTCCGACCTCACGCTGCAGCACACGGGTGAGCCGCAGGGCGAGCGCATCACCGTGAGCGGTCGCCTGCTCGACTCGTACGGCCGGCCGCTGCGCAATCAGCTCATCGAGATCTGGCAGGCCAATGCCGCGGGCCGCTACATCCACCAGCGCGACCAGCACCCCGCGCCGCTCGACCCCAACTTCACCGGCGCCGGGCGTCTGGTGACCGGCGACGACGGGCGGTACTTCTTCACCACGATCAAGCCGGGACCGTATCCGTGGAAGAACCACGTGAACGCCTGGCGACCGGCGCACATCCACTTCTCGGTGTTCGGCAGCGCGTTCACCCAGCGGATCATCACGCAGATGTACTTCCCCGGCGACCCGCTGTTCGCGCTGGACCCGATCTACAACTCCATCCGCAGTCAGAAGGACCGGGACCGCCTGATCGGCGCCTACAACCACGACCTCACCGTTCCCGAGTTCTCGATGGGCTACGAGTGGGACATCGTCGTCGACGGTCCCGACGCCACCTGGTTCGAGCCCGAGGGAGAGCACTGATGCCCGACAAGATCCTGGACCCCACACCGGGTCAGACCATCGGCCCGTTCTTCGCGTTCGGTCTGGACTACGCCAAGAAGCACGAGGTCGCCTTCCCGCACAGCCCCGGGGCGATCGTGCTCGGGGGCACGGTGACCGACGGCGCCGGTGCGGCCATCCCCGACGCGATCGTCGAGATCTTCGGGGCGACGCCCGAGGGGACCGTCCCGACCGACCGCGGCGCGCGCCGCCGCGACGACCACAGCTTCACCGGCTTCGGTCGCGCGGCCACCACCGATGACGGCCACTACGAGTTCTGGACGCTCAACCCCGGAGCGATCGACGGCAAGGCGCCGTTCTTCGCGGCGGTCGTCTTCGCGCGGGGACTGCCGAACAAGCTGCACACGCGCATCTACCTCCCCGAGGACCCGGAGCGGCTCGCCGCGGACCCCCTGCTGTCCTCGCTCACGCCCGAGGAGCGCGATAGCCTCATCGCAACGCGCACGCCCGACGGCGGACTCCACTTCGACATCCGACTGCAGGGCGAGAAGGAGACCGTGTTCCTTGCCTACTGACGGGCCTGCCTTCGACGTCGGCCTGCTCTCGCCGGTGACGGTCGGGCACGACCGGGCCGTCTCGGATGCCGCCGTGCTCGACGCGCTCGTCACCGCGGAAGTCGCGCTCGTGCGGGCGCGCGGGGCACTGGGGCTGGGCCCGGACGAGGTCGTCCACCGGGTGTCGGATTCCTTCGGCTGGACCGCCCCAGGGGAGCCCTGCCGCGGGCACGCGATCGACGCGTCCGCGCTGGCAGCGGCATCCCTCGCCGGAGGCAACCCGGTCATCCCGCTCGTGAAGCTGCTGACCGATGCGGTCGGAGCAGACGCCGAGATGCACCGCGGGGCGACCAGTCAGGACATCCTCGACTCGGCGCTGATGTTCACAGCGTCCCGGGCCGCGCGGGAGATCTCGGCGTCGCTGCACGCCACCGCCGCTTCGCTGCGCGACTTCGCGAGTGCGCACCGCTCCCAGGTCGCCGCCGCCCGCACCCTCACGCAGCATGCCGTCCCCACCACGGTGGGGCTGCGCGCGGCGAACTGGCTTCGCGGTGTCGAGCGTGCGGAGTTGCGAGTGGATGCCGCCGCCGGGGCGCTGCCTGCCCAGCTCGCTGGTGCCGGGGGCACGCTCGCGTCCTTCGTCGAGCTGTACGGTGCGGATGCCGCGGCCGAGCTGCCCGCCGCCTTCGCCGCCGAGCTCGCCCTCGCCGCGCCCGAGGCGCCGTGGCACACCACCCGCTGGCCGGTGACCGAACTCGCAGATGCCCTCGTGCAGGCGATCGACGCGGTCGGAGTGATCGCGACCGACGTCGCCACGCTCAGCCGCACCGAGATCGCGGAGCTGTCCGAAGGTGTCGGCGGCGGGTCGTCGGCCATGCCGCAGAAGCAGAACCCCGCGGCATCCGTCCTCATCCGCTCCGCGGCACTCCGCGCCCCGCAGCTCGCGGCAACCCTGCACCTGGCTTCGGCCTTCGCCGTCGACGAGCGGCCCGACGGCGCGTGGCACGCGGAATGGCCGGCGCTGCGCGAGCTGCTGCGCCTGGCACTGGGCGCGACCGCCACCGCTGCGCGGCTCGTGGGGGGACTCCAGGTCGATGCCGATGCGGTCGCGCGGAACCTCGACGCCACCCGCGGGCTGATCGTCGCCGAGCGGCTCTCGCTCGTGCTGTCGCCGCTGATCGGAAAGTCCCGAGTCGCCGCGACCGTCGCGGCCGCCGGCCGCGGTGAGGATCTCGCCGCGCTGCTGCGCGCCGAGCCCGAGCTGGCCGATACCGATGTCGACGCCCTGCTCGACCCCGCCGGATACACCGGAGCGGCCGACGCCCTCGTCGACCGGGCCGTCTCGAGGGAGCAGCCGTGACCGTGCCGACGATCGCCCTGACCGCGCCGGTCGGTCCTGCCGACGCGCCGCTGCTCGTGCTCGGCCCCTCGCTCGGGACCTCGACCATTCTCTGGGAGAACACGTTGCCGATCCTGGCGGAGACCTTCCGCGTCGTCGCCTGGGACCTGCCTGGGCACGGCGCGTCGCCGGCCGCGACCGAGGCGTTCACCGTCGCCGATCTCGCCGATGCGGTCGCGGACGCAGTCCGCACGCTCGGCGTCGACCGCATCCTCTACGCCGGAGTCTCGCTCGGCGGCGCGACCGGCCTGGAGCTCGGGCTGCGGCATCCGCAGCTCGTGTCGGCGCTCGCGGTCGTCGCATCCGGCGCGCAGCTGGGTTCGCCGGAGTCGTGGCGCGAACGCGCGGCCACCGTGCGGGCGCAGTCGACCGCGGTGCTGATCATCCCGTCGGCGCAGCGCTGGTTCGCACCGGGATCGATGGAGCGCGAGCCGGAGCTGTCCGGCCGGCTGCTGCACGCCCTGCGCGATGCCGACGCCCAGAGCTATGCCCTCTGCTGCGAAGCGCTCGCCGCGTACGACGTGCGCGACCGCCTGGGCGAGCTCGGGATGCCGGTGGTCGCGCTGTGGGGCGAGCACGATGAGGTCGCTCCCGAGACGAAGGCCGCCGAGGTCGCTTCCGGCGTCGCGGATGGCCGCGCCGAGATGATCGCGGGCGTCGCCCATCTGCCCCCCGCCGAGGCACCGGCGGCGACCGCTGATGCGCTGCTCGCGTTCTTCCCATCCGTCGCCGATGCCGCTGATGCCTCTGAAGGAGAACGCGCATGACCGAATCCGCACCCCGCCCCGCCGGCGAAGGCCTCACCGACGCCGAGCGCTACGCGCAGGGCATGAGAGCCCGCCGCGAAGTGCTGAGCGACGCGCACGTCGACCGCGCGATCGCCGGGACGACCGCGGTGACCGCGGACTTCCAGGACCTCATCACGCGCTACGCGTGGGGCGACATCTGGTCGCGGCCGGGCTTGGACCGCCGCTCCCGATCCGTCGCGGTGCTCAGCTCGCTCATCGCGCACGGGCACCACGAGGAGCTCGCGATGCACCTGCGCGCCGCGCTGCGCAACGGCCTCACGGTCGATGAGGTTCGGGAGGTCATCCTGCAGTCGGCGATCTACTCGGGCGTTCCGGCGGCGAACAGCGCGTTCCGCATCGCGAACGAGGTTCTCGGCGAGGGCGGCAAGGACTGAGGATCTTGCGCCGCGACGAAGTTCCTCGGGATGCCGCCGCGACGCATTCCCGTCCGCGGTGACCGCGCGTCCTAGGCTGGCGCCGTGAGCACCAGCCCGGACGACCGCGTCACCCTCCGCTTCCTCGCCACACCGGCCGACACCGCCGCCGGCGGCCGCTCGGTCGCGGCGGGCAGCGTCATGGAGTGGATCGACAAGGCCGGCTACGCGTGCGCGGTGGGCTGGGCGGGGGCGTACTGCGTCACCGCGTATGTCGGCAACGTGCGGCACCGCCGGCCGATCCCGCCCGGGAGCCTCATCGAGGTGCGCGCGCGCATCGTGCACACCGGCCGGTCCAGCATGCACGTGGTCGTCACGGTGTCGTCGGCCGAGGTGCACACCCGCGCGTACACTCCCGCGACGACGTGCCTGCTGATCTTCGTGGCAAAGGATGCCGACGGGCGCACCACACCGGTCCCGCCCTGGACTCCGGTCAGCCGGTCGGACCAGAAGCTCGCCGTGGCCGCCCTCGAGCGGATCGAGACCCGCGCGCAGATCAAGTCGCTCATGCTCGACGAGGAGTACACCGACGCCACGGATGCGCCGCGCACGACGCTGCGCTTCCTCGTGCCGACCGGTGTCGTGAACTTCGGCGGCAAGGCCCACGGCGGCACGGTGATGCGCTGGATCGACGAGGCAGCCTACGCGTGCGCTGTCGCGTGGGTGGGCGCCGAGCCGCTGGCCGATCACGCGATCGGGGTCTATTCGGGCGGCATCCACTTCCTGGCCCCCGTGCGCATCGGCGACCTGGTCGAGGTGCACGCCCGCATCATCCTGACGGGTCCGCACAGCATGCACATCAGCACCCGCGTCTCGACGGCCGACCCGCGCACACCGGATCGGCTGACCCTCACGACGCAGTGCCTGAGCGTGTTCGTCGTGCCGGACGACAGCGGGGTCGCCCTGCCCGTGCCTGCCTGGCAGCCCGCGCGGGCGGAGGACGTGCGGCTCCACGGTCACGCGGGCGAGATCGTGCGGCTGCGCGAAAGCATCGTGCCGCTCGCGGCGTCCCTGACCCTCGAGCCGTAGTCCGGCGGTCGGTGCCGCGTGTTTGCGGGGCGTAACTCCTGCGAACGGGGCATGAGCGGGCATGAATCGGTCGATTCGGGTCGGTCGCGGCGCAGATCGAAGGAGTTATGTGCAGCGGTGCCCCTGGCGCTGTCTCCGTGAGCGCGCTAGAATGTTCGTATAGCGCATTACTGTGCGCATAGCGAACACCCCGTTGGTAGGGCACAAAGGAGTCACGTGATCGACAAGACCGTTCCCGATGCGGCCGCCGCGGTCGCCGGCATCCCCGACGGCTCGACCGTCATGATGGGCGGCTTCGGCCGGGCCGGTCAGCCGGTGGAGCTGATCGACGCTCTCATCGCGCAGGGCGCCGGCGACCTCACGATCGTGGCGAACAACGCGGGCAACGGCGACACCGGCCTGGCCGCGCTGCTGGCCGCGAAGCGCGTGCGCAAGATCATCTGCTCCTTCCCGCGCCAGCACGACTCGTGGGTCTTCGACGGGCTGTACCGCGCCGGAGAGATCGAGCTCGAGATCGTGCCGCAGGGCAACCTGGCCGAGCGCATCCGCGCCGCGGGCGCCGGCATCGGGGCGTTCTTCTCGCCGACCGGCGTCGGCACCGAGCTCGCCGCGGGAAAGGAAGCCCGGACGATCGACGGTCGCGACTACGTGCTCGAGTACCCGATCCGCGCCGACTTCGCCCTCATCAGCGCGCTCAAGGCGGACCGCTGGGGGAACCTCGTGTACCGCGAGACGGCCCGCAACTTCGGTCCGATCATGGCCTCGGCCGCCACGACCTCGGTCGTGCAGGTCGATGAGATCGTCCCGCTCGGGTCGCTGGACCCGGAGACCGTCGTCACGCCCGGCATCTTCGTCGATCGCGTCGTCGCGGTGGGGGAGCGGCTCTGGCTGGACGGCGGTGCCTTCGTCGGGGGCGTCGACCTGGAAGGCCGACCGACCACGGAAGGGGCAGCCGCATGAGCACCCGCATCAGTCGCGACGAGCTCGCCCAGCGCATCGCTGCCGACATCCGGGAGGGCTCGTACGTCAACCTCGGGATCGGCGCTCCGACGCTCGTGGCCAACTTCCTGCCGGATGACCAGGAGATCATCCTGCACACCGAGAACGGCCTGCTCGGCATGGGGCCGGCACCGGATGCCGCGCACGTCGACCCGGATCTGATCAACGCCGGCAAGCAGGCGGTGACCGCCCTTCCGGGTGCCGCGTACTTCCACCACGCGGACTCGTTCGGCATGATGCGCGGCGGCCACCTCGACGTCTGCGTGCTGGGCGCGTTCCAGGTCTCTCAGAACGGCGACCTGGCGAACTGGTCGACCGGCGCACCGGGGTCGATCCCGGCGGTCGGAGGCGCGATGGATCTGGCGATCGGCGCCAAGGCGGTGTACGTGATGACCGACCTGCTGACCAAGACCGGCGAGTCCAAGCTCGTGGTCGAATGCTCGTATCCGCTGACCGGCGTGGGCTGCGTCACCCGCGTCTACACCGACCACGCCGTGTTCGACGTGACCCCCGACGGCTTCGCCGTGCGCGAGGCGTTCGGAGACAACACGTTCGAATCGCTTTCCGAGCTCACGGGTCTGACACTCGCACCTGCAGAGGAGAACTGACATGACCGCATCCTTCGTCTACGACGCCGTCCGCACCCCGTTCGGGCGCGCCGGCGGCGCACTGTCGTCGGTGCGTCCCGACGACCTCGCCGCTGTCGTGATGCGCTCGATCGTCGAGCGCACCGGCATCGATCCGGCCCGCATCGAGGACGTGATCTTCGGCGACGCGAACCAGGCGGGCGAAGACAACCGCAACGTGGCCCGCTTCGGGGCGCTGCTCGCGGGCTTCCCGTCGTCCGTTCCCGGCGTGACGGTGAACCGGCTGTGCGGTTCGGCGGTCGAGGCCGTGATCCAGGGCTCTCGGGCGATCGAGTCCGGTGATGCCGACATCATCCTCGCCGGCGGTGTCGAGTCGATGAGCCGGGCGCCGTACGTGGTGGAGAAGTCCGCCAAGCCGTTCCCGGCGACCGGCAACCAGACGATGTGGAACACCGCGATCGGCTGGCGCATGACCAACCCGGCGCTGCGCAAGGACTGGACGATCTCCAACGGCGCCTCGGCCGAGAAGCTCGCCCAGATCTACGGCATCTCGCGGGAGGCGCAGGATGCCTTCGCGTTGCGCAGTCACCGGCTTGCCGCCCTGGCGTGGGATGCCGGAGCCTACGACGACGAGATCGTGCAGGTCGCCGGCCACGAGCTGGCGATGGATGAGGGCATCCGCGTCGACACGACCCTCGAGAAGCTCGGCGGCCTCAAGGCCCTGTTCGCCGCCGACGGGTCGGTGACCGCCGGCAACTCGTCCTCGATCAACGACGGGTCCTCGGCGCTGCTGCTCGCCGGCGAAGGCGTGCTCGAGGGCGAGCCCCTCGCGCGCATCGCCGGTCGGGCCGCCTTCGGCAATGACCCCGACGTGTTCGGAGTCGCGCCGGTCGAGGCCGCCAATCGTGCGCTCGCCCGTGCCGGCAAGACGTGGGCCGACGTCGACGTGGTCGAGCTCAACGAGGCGTTCGCATCGCAGAGCCTCGCGTGCCTGCAGCTGTGGCCGGACCTGGATCCCGAGAAGGTCAACATCCACGGCGGCGCCATCGCGATCGGCCACCCGCTCGGCGCGTCGGGCGGCCGCATCATCGGCCACGCCGCGCACGAACTCGCCCGCCGCGGCGGCGGAGTCGCGGTCGCCGCGATCTGCATCGGCGTCGGGCAGGGCCTCGCGGTCGTGCTCGAGCGGTGACCGGCGGGCGGGCCTCGGCGCCTCGCAGTGATGCCGAATTCAGGCTGAGCGCGCGCGCACGCCGCAGCACCCGGCGTGTCGGCCGTCGCCGCGCGAACGAGCCTGAATACGGCATCGGGGCCGAAGATCACGGAGCCGGGTGGATAGGGTGAGCCGGTGAGCGAGACCGAGACCGATGCCGCGGTCTCCGGCGACTTCGTGCAGTCTCTCGCGCGCGGGCTCTCGGTCATCCGGGCGTTCGACGCGGAGCACGCCGAGCTGACCCTCAGCGACGTCGCGCGTCGGGCCGGCATCACGCGGGCCGCCGCCCGGCGGTTCCTGCTGACGCTCGAGTCGCTCGGATACGTCTCCTCGGACGCCCGGGCCTTCCGTCTGACGCCCCGGGTCCTCGAGCTCGGATTCAGCTACCTCTCGTCGCTGTCGCTGCCCGAGATCGTGCAGCCGCACCTCGAGGCGCTCTCGCGCGAGGTCGACGAGAGCGTCTCGGCCGCGGTGCTGGACGGCACCGACATCGTCTACATCGCCCGCGTGCCCACCCGCCGCATCATGAGCGTGCGCATCACGATCGGCACGCGCTTCCCCGCGTTCGCGACCAGCATGGGGCGCGTGCTGCTGGCCGGAATGCCGCGGAGTGCCGCGGATGCCGCCCTGGCGGCATCCGATCTGCCCCATCTCACCGCGCGGACCCTCACCGACCGCTCCGCGCTGCACGAGGAGCTCGGACGGGTCGGCGCGCAGGGCTGGTCGCTGGTGGACGGCGAACTGGAACCGGGGCTGCGCTCGATCGCGGCGCCCCTGCACGGGCGGGACGGTCGGGTGCTTGCAGCGCTGAACGTGTCGACGAGCGCGACGCGCGACTCTGTCGAGCATGTGCGCGACGCCTACCTGCCGCCGCTGCTGCGGACGGCGGCCGCGATCGACGCCGAGCTACGCCTGGTCTGAGGCGGCCCCTCCCGGCCCTTTGCTGCCGAGATGGTGCCTTCGCCGCCGAGACGGTGCACCTTCTCGTCCCGGAACCCACCTTCTCGCGCGCCAAACCACCTTCTCGCGCGCCAGCACGCATGTGAGCCGGAAGTTCAATGCGCTCCGGGCGCGCGATTGCGCTCCCTGATGGGCACGCATCGCATCCAGCAGCCCGCATCCATCCGAACTGCTTAGGCGCGCATAACGCACACTTATGCGCGAAAGAGACAAAGCACGGTAGCGTGGAAGGACGGCGTGACGAAGCGCCGTCTGGTCGCGGCGGTCCATGAGGACCCGGCGGTCGCCCCTGAACAGAGAGCGCACCTCCATGCTCCTCGAGCGAGATCTCATCCAGTCCGTCGGCTTCCGCAACGTGCGTGAGAACGGCAGCATCACCGGCTTCCAGCTTCGGCTGCGCATGCCCTCGTACCGCGGAATGGCCGCATCCCTCATCGACGGCGTGGCGGTGAAAGTCGGCGATCTCGTCGATGTCGCGGCCGATGTGCCGCTGTGGACGCTGCAGGGAAACACGTACACGCTGCAGCAGCTGTGGGACGGCGACGGCGTCCGCTGGCCGCTCGAGGACGCGGCGATCATCACCGTTCCTCATCCGGGCGGGCTGCCGGACGGCGTGCACGAGGTGTCGGTCGAGCTGCGCCTGCGGATGTCCTACATCCCGGTCGAGCACCAGCCCTCGACCTACGCGGTCACCAAGCACGTGACGCTCGCTCCGGAGGCGAGCGGCGCGCCCTTCAAGTACGGCGTCTCCCTCTACAGCTACATGACCGACTACGGCACGGTGCTCGATCTCGAGACCGCGATGGCCGGCATTGCCGACCTCGGTGCGACCGGCATCGAGATCCTGGGCGAGGGGCACGTCCCGAACTACCCGAACCCGTCCCAGGAGTGGGTCGACGAGTGGTTCCGCCTGCTCGAGAAGTACGGCCTCGAGCCCACGAACTACGGCTCCTGGATCGACTCCCGCCTGCACTCGAGCGGCCCGAACGGCCGCGACATGAGCGTCGAGGAGGGCGCGCAGCAGCTCCAGCGCGACCTGCGGCTCGCGAACCGCCTCGGGTTCCGGTTCGTGCGCCCGAAGATCGGTGTCGTCTCGAGCGATCTGGTCCCGCACCCGATCTGGACCGAGGTCGTCGAGCAGAGCCTGCCGCTGGCAGAAGAGCTCGACGTGATCATCTGCCCCGAGATCCACTCGCCTACGCCGATCAAGCACGAGGTCGTCGACGAGTACATCGAGTTCATCAAGAGAACCGGAACCAAACACTTCGGCATCCTCATCGACACCGGCATCTTCCAGGACCGCCCGATCGCGCTGAAGCCCGGCGAGCTGCCCGGCCGGCGCCCCGCGTTCATGGACGGCATCGGCGTCGACCCGGCCGACTTCGCCGACATCGCCGCGTACGTCGTGTTCATCCAGGCGAAGTTCCACGACATCGACGAGAACCTGCACGACCACCAGATCCCGTGGGAACCCGTGCTGCGCGCCATCAAGGACGCGGGCTACACCGGCTACCTCTCCAGCGAGTACGAGGGCGAGCGCGAGCCCTGGCGCTCGATCGAGCAGGTCCGCCGTCAGCATTCGCTCATGCGCCAGGTCGCCGACGCGCTCTGACCGCGGCATCCCATCGACAACGAAGGAACACGACCATGCCCAACGGATTGATCGCCGACGACAGCCTGCGCGTCCACCCCGACGGGCTCGCCCTGTCGCTGACCCTGCCCTGGTATCGCAGCCTCTGGCTGTCGTCCGTCGGCACACTGAAGGTCACGATCGACGGCGCCGAGGTTTCTGCCGGCGACATCGCGTTCGAGCTGCAGGGTGTGCGCTACACGCTCGACCAGCTGCCCGAGCAGAGCGACGTGCTCTGGTACCTGCAGGAGCACCCGCTGCTGATCGTGCGGCGCGAGTCGCCGATCGCGCTCGGCGAGACGCACGACGTCGAGATCTTCGGCGAGCTGCGCCTGCCCTACATGCAGATCGCTCCGGGCCAGGACGGCGGCCCCGGCATGTACGTGCCGAACGTCGTGCGCCAGTCGCTGCAGCTGACGTCGACGGATCGGGATGCCGCCGCCCCGGCGCTCGTCTCCGACGTCGCCCCGCCGCCCCCGGCGACCGGCGCCGACCCGTTCAAGCTCGGCCTGACGCTCTATTCGGCCAGCGCGGAGTTCCGCGCCGGCTGGTTCGACTTCGACGGCCTGCTCGACCGGGTCGCCGAGCTCGGCATCGGCCCGGGCATCGAGATCGTCGCCTCGCAGGTGCTGCCGACATACCCGATCGTCTCGGACGAGTTCGTCACGAGCTGGCGGGCCGCGTTCGACAAGCACGGCTTCGACGAGAGCTCGTTCGGCGCGAACCTCGACATGGGTCGCCGCCGCGACCGCGACATGACGCCCGACGAGGAGTTCGAGTTCAGCGAGGTCATGTTCCAGGGCGCGAAGAAGCTCGGCTTCCCGCTGGTGCGCATCCAGAGTGCCAAGCCCGAACTGCTGCGTCGGCTGCTGCCGGTCGCCGAGAAGCTGAACCTCAAGCTCGCGTACGAGATCCACGCGCCGATGGGGCCGAACGCCCCCGCCGTGATGAAGGTGCGCGAAACGTACGCCGAGCTGGACTCGCCGCTGCTCGGCTTCGTCGCGGACTTCTCCTCGACCATGCACGCGATGTCGCCGACGCTGCTGCGCGCCGTCCAGCGCGCGGGCCTGGACGACGAGGCGCTCACCACGCTGCAGCAGATCTGGGCGACCGACGCGACGATGCAGGAGCGCCAGCAGGAGTTCATCGGCTACCTCAAGAGCCGCGACTTCGACCCGGGCCGCCTGGGCTCGTTCGCGCACCTCGCGTTCAACATGCACGGGCACGTGGCTCCGCAGGAGTGGGCCGACATCATGCCGCAGATCCTGCACGTGCACGCCAAGTTCTACGACATCGACGAGAACGGGCAGGAGCCGGCGATCGACTACCCCGAGCTCGTGCGCGTCTTCGTCGAGGGCGGATACCGCGGCTACTGGTCGAGCGAATGGGAGGGTCACGCGTTCGCCGAGCTCGGCGAGGTCGACCCGCTCGTGCTCGTGCGCAAGCAGCACGACCTGATTCGCCGCTCGATGCGGGAGCTGCAGCCGGCCTGAGCGCCGGGGGCGGCATCCGAAGTTCGCAGAATCCGACGAACTTCGCAGCCGCACCGGCGAATGCGTGCGAAGTTCGCGCGGATCTGTGAAGTTGGAAGGCCGAGAGGCCGAGAGAGGTGTGCATGACCGACCAGCCCGACTTCCGTCGCATGCCGATCGCGGATGCGGTCCGCTGGCTCGCAGAGAACGGCGAGCCGGCGGATCCGCGCACGGACATCGACACCGCGTCGCTGAAGCGCCGCTTCCCGCACCTCGCGAGCGTCGACACGGCCGACCTCGGTATCGAGGGACCCCACGGCAGGCGCGTCCCGGCAAGGCTGTACCGGGATGCCGCGGCGCCGGCATCCGGTCGCGCCCTGGTGTGGGTGCACGGCGGAGCGTTCATCGGCGGGTATCTGGACATGCCCGAGGCGAACTGGATGGCGCTCGAGCTCGCGGCGCGCGGCATCCCCGTGCTTTCGGTCGACTACGTCAAGTGCCTGGGCGACGTGCACTTTCCCGAGCCGACCGACGAGGTGCGCGCGGCGTGGCACTACGCGCGTGCACACGCCCAGGAGCTGTTCGGCCTCGACGCCGAGGCGGTGTTGCTGGGCGGGGCGAGTGCGGGAGGCAACCTGACTGCAGGCGCTGTCGCGCAGCTTCAGGATGCCGGGGAGCCGGTGCCTGCGGGGCTGATCCTCGTGTATCCCGCCGTCCACCCGAACGGCCCGGAGGCCTCGGCCGAGGTGGACTTGTCCTCACCGCACGGCCAGCTCGCCATGAACTTCGCCGGCTCGGAGGATGCCCTGCACGACCCGCACGCGTTCGCCGCGCTCGGGCGGGTGGACGGCTTTCCGCCCACGCTCGTGGTCGTGTGCGAGAAGGACGACCTGCGGCCCTCGGGTGAGGCGTTCGCGCACCAGCTCACTGATGCGGGCGTCGCAGTGCGGCTGCATCGGGAGGCGGGCGCCGGTCACGGTCACATCAACGAGCCGTCCGACCCGACGGCTCTGCCCACGATCGAGGCGATCGCAGCGTGGATCGGCGCACACGTCCTGGAGAGGTCCGCATCATCATGACCACGTTCGTCAACCCCGTCCTGTCCGGCGACCGGCCCGACCCGGCCGTCATCAAGGTCGGCGACGAGTACTGGATGACCTACTCGTCCTTCGAGGCGGCGCCGGGGCTGCCGTTGTACCGCTCCACGGACCTCGTGAACTGGACCTACGTGACGGCCGCGCTGCCGAACCCGGTGGGTAACACGTTCGCGGTGGACATCGCCGAGCACGATGGACGATTCTTCATCTACATCCCCTTCATCCCGACGCCGTGGTCTACGCTGACCGATGCGTCGATCTTCGTGATCCACGCCGATGCGATGAGCGGTCCGTGGTCCGAGCCGATCGACCTCGGCATCCGCGGCGTGATCGATCCCGGGCACGTCGTGGGTGAGGACGGCACGCGGTACCTCTTCACGAGCGGCGTGCGCCGCATCCAGCTCGCCGACGACGGCCTGTCGACAGTCGGCGAACTCGAGCAGGTCTACGACGGTTGGCGGTACCCCGACGACTGGATCACGGAGGGCTACTCGCTCGAAGGGCCGAAGCTCTTCTGGCGCGATTCGTATCTGTACCTCGTCAGCGCCGTCGGCGGCACCGGCGGCCCGCCGACCGGGCACATGGTGATCGTCGCGCGGTCGCAGTCGGTGCACGGACCGTGGGAGAACCACCCAGGCAACCCGATCGCGCGGACGCTGGATGCCGCCGAGCCCTGGTGGTCGCGGGGGCATGCGACCCTCGTCCCCGGTCCTGCCGGGACGCCGGACGACCTGTGGTGGATGGTCTCGCACGGCTACGAGAACGGGTACCGCACCCTGGGCCGGCAGATCCTGCTCGAGCCGATCCGGTGGGGCGAGGACGACTGGCCCGAGGCCGCCGTCCGCGACATCGGCGGGCCGCTCCCGGCGCCGGTCGGCGCAGCCGCGCAGACCCCGCAGGCCGACATCGAGGACGACTTCTCGCAGCTCGAACTCGGCAGCCGCTGGACCTTCCACGCGCCCGGGCCCGACGAAGCCGAGCGCGTGCGCATCGAGGACGGCCTGGTGCTGCGCGGCAAGGGCGCCTCGCCCGCCGACACGTCGCCGCTCGCGATGCTGACCGGCGACCACGCGTACGAGATCGAGGTCGACGTCGAGGTGGAGCCCGGCCTCGAAGCCGGCGTGCTGCTGTTCTTCAACAACCGGCTCTTCTGCGGCATGGGCATCGACGGCGAGCGCATGCTGAGCTATTCGGGCGGCATCCGCACGCACTGGCGGGAGCCCGCGCCGGCGAGCAATCGGATCACGCTGCGCCTCCGCAACGACGAGCAAATCGTCACCGGCTGGTACCGCGTTCCCGGCGGCGAATGGACGCGGCACGCGATCCGGTACGAGACCTCGGGCTACCACGCCAACGTGGTGGGCGACCTGCTCAGCCTGCGCCCTGCGCTGTACGCGGCTGGCGCGGGCGAGGCGCGGTTCCGCGACTTCCGCTACCGCGCCCTGCGCTGACCCGACCGTGAGACGACAACGGCACGGCGAGACGGTGGGGTTTACCCGCAGTCTCGACGTGCAGATGTCGTCTCAGCGTCATCACACCCTCGCAGAACAGGACACACCATGACCGAGCACGCTTCCCCCGCCGCAAGGCCGTGGACCCTCTCGACCGAGCCCCCGTTCGCGCTGCGCCGCAACGGCGAACCGGTGCTGCTCGTCGGCGGGCAGGTGTTCAACTCCGCGTCGTCGTCGCCGAAAGCGGTCGCCGACTCGTTCGCGCACGTGAGCCGCGTCGGCTCGAACGTCGTGCTGTCGCCGGTCAGCTGGGCGCTGAGCGAGCCGGCCGAGGGAACATTCGACTTCTCGCTCGTGGACACCATGCTCGCCGAGGCCCGCAAGAACCGGCTTCACCTGGTGCTGCTGTGGTTCGGCGCGTTCAAGAACGCGGCATCGACGTACTCGCCGACGTGGGTGCGCAGCGACCCGCAGCGCTTTCCGCGCGTGGTGGTCGAGCCGAAGGGGATGCAGGCCTTCAGCTACGAGGGCGCGACAGCGAAACCGGTGCTCTCGGTGTTCAGCCCCGAGCTGCGGGAGGCCGACGCGAAGGCGTTCGAGGCGCTCGTGCGGCACCTGGTGGATGCCGATCCCGATGGCACCGTCGCGATGGTGCAGGTCGAGAACGAGTCCGGTCTGCTCTCGGACAGCCGTGACCGCAACGAGCTCGCCCAGGCGGCGTGGAACAGCGAGGTTCCGGCTGCGTTGATCGCGCATGTGCGCGCGACGGCGACCGGCAGCACGTCGGCCCGACGGCTCTGGGAGTCCGCCGGCGCACCAGAGAACGGGTCGTGGCCGCAGGTCTTCGGCGAGTCCGCGGGGGCCGACGAGATCTTCATGGCGTGGGCCATCGCCACCTATGTCGAGCACCTCGCCGCCCGCGGTCGGGCGATCGCCGACATCATCATGTACGCGAACGCCTGGCTCGGCCCGCAGCCGGGTCAGGACACCCCCGGGCAGTACCCGAGCGGCGGCCCGACCTCCACCGTGCTGGACATCTGGCGGGCAGCCGCCCCGTCGCTGGCCTTCCTCGGTCCGGACCTCTATGTGCACGACGCCGACGCCGCGATGGCGCAGTATGCCACCGGCATCCAGCCGTTCTTCGTTCCGGAGTGCCGCCTCAGCCCCGGCGAGCTCGTTCGCGCGATCGGCACGTACGGCGCCGTCGGATGGTCGGGGTACGGGCTGGATCTGGTGAACACCGACGCTCAGCTCGCCGCCACGGTCGCGTTCGTTGCGGGCCTGGAGAGCGAGATCGCGGCTGCGGCTCTGCGGGGCGGACTCGCCGCCGTCGTCCTCGAGCCGGGGGTCGAGGTCGAGACCCGGCACCTCGACGGGGTCGAGATCACGGCGCGCGGCGCACGGGCGCTGTTGCGGCGGATGCTGCTGGATGCCGGGGTGAACATACCCGACACCGCGCTCGAGGTGCCCGATGAGACCGTCGCCAGTGCGCACATCAGAACTGCCGGCGAGACGCGGCCGTTCGCGCTGATCGCCGGCACCGGCGACGGCGGCTTCCTCGTCATCGGTCGCGAGCTCACCCTGGACTACTTCGCCGCCGATGCCCGCGTCGAGATCGACTCCGTGCAGGAGCTGATCATCGACGACGGCGAGGTCGTCTCGGGCCGGGTGCTCAACGGCGACGAGCGACTGATGATCCTCCCGAACGACCGCGTCGGCGCGGCCCGCATCCGCCTCGTGCGGCTCTGAGCCGGACGGAGACGACGATGCCGGCCGATCTCGCACCGCTGCGCTGGGGCGTGGTGGGGGCAAGTGCCCTCAGCCGCCAGATGGTGGCGGACTTCTCCCTCGTGCCGGATGCGGCGGTCAGTGCTGTCGCCTCGCGTGACGTCGCACGCCTCACCGCCTTCGCCGACGATTTCGGCATCGCCGCCCGCTACCCGAGCAGGCACGACATGTTCGCATCCGACATCGATGCCGTGTACATCGCGACGCCGCACGTCACGCACTTCGACATCGTCTCCGAGGCGATCGCGGCCGGAAAGCATGTGCTCTGCGAGAAGCCCCTCGGGATGAACGAGCGCGAGGTCCGTGAGCTCGCTGCCCGCGCCACCCACGCCGGCGTCTTCCTGATGGAGGCGATGTGGATGAAGTTCAATCCGCTCTACGCGCGCCTCGATCAGATCATCGCCGACGGAGTGCTGGGCGATGTGCGCAGCATGCGGGCCGCGTTCGGCGCCGCGTTCGCGCACGACGGCAGCAGCCGATGGATGCCGGGCGGCAGCACCCTGCTCGACCAGGGCATCTACCCGGTCACGCTCGCCCACATGCTGCTGGGCCGACCCGAGACGGTGTCGGCGCGCGGGACGGTGCGCGAGGACGGCGTCGACCTGCGCCAGGATTTCACGCTGGGCTACGCGAATGCGCGCTTCGCGCAGGGCGCGAGTTCGATGGTCGAGTGGATCGATCCGTCGGCGGCCGTGAGCGGCACCGAGGCCTTCGTGACGATCGGCGCGGGGTTCTGGTACGCCTCGCAGCTGACGATCCACCACCCGCTGCCGTGGGGCAGGGGTCACCAGGAGGTCGTCGAGGTGGAGCGCGAGGGCAACGGCTACGTCCCGATGCTGCGCGCGGTCACCGACGCGATCCTGGCGGGCGCTCTCGAGCACCCCGTGCACTCGGCGGCCGCGACCGCCGAGATCTACGCGACCTGCGACGAGATACGGCGCCAGATCACGGCGTGACGCTGAGCGGCAACCGCACGGCATCCGTGCCATCCGTGACCGTGATCACCAACTCGCCCGGCTCGATCACGAAGCGGTTCTCGTCGTCCCAGAAGCCGAGCTCGCCGGCGCCGAGCTCGAACGCCACGTCGGCCGTCGTGCCGGCGACGACCGCCACCCGCCGGAAGCCGCGCAGGCGCTGCACCGGCTGCGCGATCGACGCGACAGGATCGGCCAGGTACGCGAAGACGACGTCGTCGCCGTCGCGGTCGCCGACGTTGCGCACCGATGCCGACACCGAGACTCGTGCACCCGTGCGCAGTTCGGCGACGGAGATCACCGACGTCGAGAGGGATGCCGCATCCACGCGGAAGGACGTGTAGCTGAGCCCGTGGCCGAACGCGAAGCGGGGACCGCGCTCGAGGTCGAGGAACTTCGAGGTGTAGTAATCGTCCAGGTTGTTCGGTCCCTGCAGGCCGACGTCCCACCGGTCCACAGCCATCGAGCCACCCGCCTGCGCGGGGCGGCCGGTGTTCTCCGCGTCGTGGTGGATCGGGATCTGGCCGACGGCGCGGGGGATGGTCATCGGAACGCGCCCCGCGGGATTCACCGCGCCCGACACCGCGCGGGCGATCGCCTCGGGCCCGCGCGTGCCGAGGTGCCAGGTGAGGAGCACGGAGGGCGCCCGCTCGATCCAGGCCTCGACGACGAGCGGCCGGCCGGTGGCCAGCAGCACGATGAACGGCACGCCCGTGTCGGCGATCGCGTGGATCAGGCGCTCCTGGTCGCCCGGCAGCCGGATATCCGCCCGCGAGCTCGCCTCGCCCGAGATCGAGCTCGGCTCGCCGACGGCGACGATCACCAGGTCATTCTCGGCGGCCAGGGCGGCCGCCGTGCCGATGTCGGATTCCGACAGCTCGAGGAAACCCGTACCGGCAGCGACCGTCCACGTCGCGTGCGGCAGCTCGGCGCGCAGCGATTCCTCGAGGGTGCCCGCCTCGGCGCCGAAGTGCTGCACCCATGCTCCGAGATGATCGGTGCTCGTCGCGTAGGGGCCGGTGAGCAGGATGCGCTTCCCCGTCGCAGCGACCGGAAGCAGGGCGTCATCGTTCTTCAGCAGCACCATGCAGCGCTCGGCCGCGTCCTGCGCGATCCGAAGCGACTCGACCGTCGGGGCGGATCGTTCGGTCGCGGCATCCGTGTAGGGGTTCTCGAACAGGCCCAGCGCCTGCTTGAGGCGCAGGATGCGCATCACGGCATCGTCGATGCGGGCGGCATCCACGGTGCCGGGTTCGAGCAGCGGCGCGCCGTCCGCGGCGAGCTCGGACCCGCCCATGACGATGTCCAGCCCCGCGGAGAGCGACTGCCGCACGGCGTCCGGCTCATCGCTCGCGATGCCGTGCGCCACCAGTTGCGCGACGCCATCGGCATCCCCGACGACGACCCCGTCGAAGCCGTACTCGCCGGTCAGCACATCGGTCAGCAGCCGGCGGTGCGCGTGCATCGGCGTGCCGTTGAGCGAGTTGAAGGCGGCCATGACGGATGCCGCTCCGGCGGCCACCGCGGCGCGGAAGGGTTCGAGGTACGTCTCGCGCAGACGGCGCTGCGAGAGGTCGGTCGTGTTGTAATCGCGTCCGGCTTCGGCTGCGCCGTACGCGACGAAGTGCTTCAGGCACGCGGCGATCGCGTCGGTGGCGGCCAGGTCGTCCCCCTGATATGCGCGGACCTTCGCCGCGCCGAACGCGGCCGCGAGGAACGCGTCTTCGCCGAACCCTTCGACGACCCGACCCCAGCGGGGGTCGCGCGTGACGTCGACCATGGGGGAGAACGTCCAGTTCACGCCGCCGGAACGGGCCTCGGCCGCCGACACCCGCGCGTCTGCCTCGGCGACGGTGGGGTCGAAGCTCGCGGCCTGCGCCAAGGGCGTCGGGAAGATGGTGAACTGACCGTGGATGACGTCGAGTCCGATGAGCAGGGGGATGCCGTGTGCGCTGTCTTCGACGGCGGCACGCTGCAGCGCGTTGGTCTGCTCCGCGGACTGCGGCCAGAACAGGGCGCCGATCCCGCCGCGCGCGAGGGCCAGCGCGTCATTCTCATCGCGCCGCCAGATGATCTGCAGCTGTGCGAGCTTCTCGCTCCAGGTCATGCGTGCCAGCAGCTCTTCGGGCGTGCGTACGCTCACGTGCATCTCCTCATAAAGACCGCGAGACTGCATCTGCACGTCGAGACTGTGGGTTAGACCCACAGTCTCGACGTGCAGTTGTCGTCTCGCGGTTCAGATATTCAGCGGAAGGGCTATTCGCCCCAGGCCGCGTCCATGCTGTCCAGCACCTGATCGACCGTCGTCTGGCCGGTCAGCAGGCCCTGCACGCCGGTGCCGAGGGCTTCGTAGACTGCCGGGTTCGGCCAGGTCGCGTTCGGGACGCTGACGTAGGAGCCGTCGCCGAGCAGTCCGGCGATCGGTGCGTACGAGGGCAGCAAGGTGTCCTCGTCGATGCCGGTGATCGGGACCGAGCCGGAGAGGTCTGCGTACTCCTTGGCGTTCTCGGGCTGGGCGACCCAGTCGAGGAAGGCCTGCGCCGACGCCTTGACGTTGTCATCCGAGGAGGCGTTGATCCCCCATGCGTAGTTGGCGCCCGTGACGGTGAAGGGCTCCTGGCCCTTGGCCGGCGGGAACGCCTGGACGTTCAGCTCTGCGCCGGTCGCGGTGCTGATCGACGCTGCCGCACTGCCCGGAACCGCGGCGGTCAGCGACGTGCCGCCGCCCAGGCCCTGGGTGATCGAGTCGAACGTGCCGCCCTCGACGCCGTCCTGGAAGCAGCCGGAGTCCTTCATCTCCATGATGTCCTCGAGGACCTCACGCCAACCGCTGTCGGCGAAGGTCACATCGCCCGCGGCGCGCTGCGCGTTCCAGTCGGGCGTCTCGGCGTAGACACGCGTTGCCGAGATCAGCATCGAGAACAGGCCGGTGTTGAAGGGGATGCCGCCGGCGAGGACGGTGAAGGTCTTGCCGCCGTCGCGTGCCGTGGTGCATGCGTCGAGCAGGTCCTCGTACGTCGCCGGGTACTCGCTCACTCCGGCCTCATCGGCCGCGGTGACGTTGTAGACCATGCCGACCGGGGTCAGCGCGGTCGGCTGCGCGAACGTCTCTCCGTCGATCTGGAACTCGGCCTCGCTGCCCGCGGGAAGCAGGCCCGCCGAGGTGTCATCGAGCGGCTCGAGGAATCCGGCGTCCGCGAGCGTGATCACGGAGATCGGCTGCCCGGTACCCGGCGACAGGATCATCATGTCTGCGGCGTTACCGGCCTGCAGCTGCGTCGTGACCTGCTGGTTGTAGCCGTCGGAGGGATAGGGGATGACCTCGATCTCGACGCCGGTCTCTTCGGAGTACTTGTCGAGGATCTGCTCGTAGTAGTCGTCGGCGTCGTTCGCTGCGGCGACCATCACCGAGAAGCCCGTCTTCGTGGGATCCTCTGTGCTGCCGCCGCCGCCGTCGTCGTCGGAGGAGCCGGAGCACCCGGCGAGGACCAGGACACCGGCGACGGGGACCGCAAGAAGCGACCACCGCAGGCGGTTGGTGGAGAGCTGTGACATTTCGAACCTTTCGTGACGTCATTGTCGTCAGCGGTGCAGCTGACTCGCGGCTCGGGGGCCGCAGAACCACTGTGACACCATTTGCATCATTCCGACATAACAGTCGCTTATGTGCGCCAATAGGGTGACTGATCTGCGGCGAAACGGTCTCACCCGCCGAGTCGCAGCGCGCACGATCCCTGGAGCCCGGCGGGCAAAGGGTCGGCGGACGCCTCGAACACCTCGGTCATCGGTGCGAAGATCTCCCCGGAGGGGTGGGCCGCTTCCGCGATGAGGCGATTGCGCCAGGGAGTGGCGACGTGCACCTCGAGGTGATTCGTCCCGGCGCGCAGGGCAGCCGAGACGTCCACCTCGAACGGCGCTGTCCAGACGATGCCGCAGTCGATGCCGTTGAGCAGCACGCGGGCGATGTCGCGCACGGCTCCCAGCTCCAGCGTCGCCGCCGGGGCGTGCAGGAGGTCGTCCTCGGGGAGGGTGAAGTCGTGGTGGTAGACCGCTGTGCCCGAGAATCCGCGCCCGAAAGCGCCGGCATCCGTCCACAGCGTCGGATCCGGCGAGGTCGTGACGTCTCCGCTGCCCGGCACGCGAAGCCGCCAGTCACCGGAAAGCGGAAAGTGCGCGGTCGTCGCCGGAACGGGTGGCGCCTCGCCGGACAGGACGAAGGCGGACGCGAAGGGCGCGAGCACGAGTTCGAACCTGGATGCCGCAGCCTCCCGCACGGGCCGCCGTCTCAGCCGCACCGGATCCCAGGACTGCAACGGCCCGGGCTTGCTCGGAGTGAGCAGCAGACGCTGCTCCTCGCTGGTCGGATTCGCCACGAAGGTGACGATTTCGCCGTCGACGATCCGCGAGATTCGCCGCACCTCGCCGCCCTCGATCACCAGGCCCGGGCGAAGCCCCAGGTCCTCGATGGCCACCGCCAGCTGCTTCTCGATCACCCGGCCGGTTCCCCAGAGCCTGTCGCAGGTGGCGGCGAACTCGGCAGGGTCATCGGCGAGCGACGGCGAGGACTCGGGCCGGATGCCGACCACCGTGGCGCCCGCATCCACGAGCCGCTCGACCGACGCGAGGGCCGCGAGCGTCATGCGCCGCGATGATCCGGCGAGGTGCAGCACGCGGTAGCTCGCGCCCTCGGACACGACGGATCCCGCCTCGACGCGAAGGATGTTCGTCAGTGCGTCGGGGCCGATGTAGTCGAAGTCGAATCCAGCGGGCACCGCGTCATCGAGCTCGTCGGCGAACAGCCCGGTCACGGGGGCTTCTTCGCCGACGAACACGGCGATCTCCACCGCGGGACGTCCGGCACTGAGGACCGCGCTGCAGCGAGCCAGGTAGTCGATCCACGGCCGTGCCATCCCTGCCCAGGTCTCATTCGCGGTGAAGGACTGCCCGAGGAACGGAGCGAGGGCGATGCCGGGAGGCGGCGCAGCCAGGGGCTGGTGCGGCGACGTGTGGATGCAGAACCGGGTCACACCGAGCGAGAGCTGCAGGTCGGCGACGTGCTTGAGCGTGCGCGGCGTCCACGACCACGGACTGTCGAAGGAGGTGAACGCTTCGCTTCCCACCCAGCTCTTGCCGTGCACGTGTGCGACCGACGCCGCACCCTTCAGGTCGGCGACGTACGTCGGCCGCGGACCGTCCTCGGGCGAGAACGTCCACATCGCCCCCATCGGCACATCGGTCGCGGCTCGCATCGCGAGGTCGTCGCCGAGCGACGGCCGCGCATCTTCCAGCGCCTCGGCGTAGTACGTCATCCCCCGGCGGCGCGCCTCGGCCCCGAGCGTGCCGTAGTACTCGTCGGCGAGCAGCTCGGCCAGCGTGCGCCGGTAGTCGAAGAGGAAGCGGTCCGACTCCGCGGCCTCGCCGACCAGCCTGCCCGTCAGCGTGGCCAGCCAAGGCAGCGGGTCGTACCCCCGCCTGCTCCGGAACTGCTCGCGGATGCCGTTCGTCCAGTTCTGCGGGCCGGCCTCGATGCTGTCGCTCAAGAGCGCCGAGAAGCGCGAGGGAACGGCATCCGTTCCGCCGAAGCGGGTGAGATGGGTCGCGAGGTAGGCGGAGACGCGGCCGGCGTCGAGCTTGTCCACTTCGAGCCCCGTCGAGTCCCGCGGCGCGGGGCCGTTGGTCTGTCCTGTGAGCGAACCGCCGATGCGCAGGATCAGCCACTGTCCGGGCGGAGCGTCCCAGCGCAACACGCCCTCGACCATCTGCCCGGTCACGTCGACGACATCTCGGGGAGCGACAGCGCCCGCATCCTGGTCACCGTCGATCGCGTAGTAGTCGGGCGCCGCGCCGAACCCCGCCTTCACCTCCGCGTGGTGCACGCGCGCGTCTGCGCGCAGCGCGAACTCCGAGATGCGGAACTCATGCGCCCGCCGCAGGACGGGCGGCAGCCGCACGCCGGGGGAGGTGGGCGGCAGAGCCTCGGCGGCGCTGCCGCCGGAGAGCACCAGCCGGAAGCGCCGGCCGGTCACGGGCGAGAAGGCGGCGGTGCGGGCCGGCACGGTGGTCGGGCCGACCCGGGCGACATCGCGGTACTCGACGCCGTCGTCGCTGACCTGCAGCACGGCGTCGGCGGCCGGCGCTGCGCCGAAACCGCGGGGCTCGGGAAGCCCGATGACGACGGAACTCACCGTGACCGGCTGTTCGAACCGCTGCTCGATCCAGGCCTGCGACCAGGCGTCGGGGTCGCGCGGAAGGGCGACCGACTCGCGGAACGACCCATCGACAAGGCAGTCCCACGCCGCAAGGGGGACGGATGCCGTGATCTCCCGCGGCCGCAGGGGCTCGCCCTCGGCGCGATGCGGCAGAGCCAGCACGACCCAGTCGGTGGCGAAATCGGGAGCATCCGAGCCGCCTTCGCGCGTGCTGTCCTGATAGAGGCCGGCGACCGCCGGCAGGGGAGCCAGCTCGACCGCGACCGCGTCGCGGCCGTCGATCACGGTCTCGGACCAGACGACCTTCTTCATGGCGTCCTCGGGCGTGACCCACGGCCCGCCGGCGGCGCTCCAGCCCGACGACGTGGCCACCGCCAGTTCCAGACCGAGCTCGCCGGCTGTCTGCACGGCGGTGTCGATCGCCGCCGCCCACCCGGCTGATCCGGGCCGCACGGCCTCAGGCACGACGAGCGGCACACCCATGCCGCCGTCGAAGAGCTGAACCCCGCGGATGCCCGCCTCGTGCATCCACGCGAGGTCTCGCCGGATCCCGTCCGGATCGACGTTGCCGTCCATCCAGTGCCACCACGCGCGGGGACGAGCCGCATCCGGTGGATCGACGAAGCCACGCCACAGTTCGTCCGGACGGATGCCGTCTGCATCGTTGCTGCTGCTCACCTTGGCATCCTGTCAGCGCCGCGACTTATAGCGGATATCGCTAGGACTAATGTGTGATTTCGACGCAAGCATGTGATAGTGGGATCTGTGGCGCTCGCATGGCTGAGCGCCTGACGACGAGGTCAGAGAGCAGATAACAGTGACGATCGACGAGAACAGTACTCGCACCCTCACCGTGCCCCCTCGCGCCCGACGGACGCCGGCGCCCCCGAGCAAGAAGAAGCCGCTGATCAGCTACGGCCACTGGTGGTGGGCACTGCCCGCCGTGGTGCTCGTGATCGGCGTCCACTATGCCGCAACGCTGACCGGTGGCTTCTTCGCCTTCACGAACTGGACAGGTCTGGGCGACTGGGAGTTCATCGGCCTGGACAACTTCGTGCGCATCTTCAAGGACCCCCAGCTGCTGGGCGCCGTCTGGAATACCCTCTTCCTCGCATTCGGCTCGGTCATCCTCACGAACGTCATCGGCCTGCTTTTCGCTCTCGCGATCAACCGGACACTGAAGACCCGCTACATCCTGCGCACCCTGCTGTTCATGCCGGTCGTGCTCAGCCCCCTCGCTGTGGCATACGTGTGGAAGTTCATCTTCCAGTTCAACGGACCCCTCAACGGCCTGCTTGGTGCGCTGGGTCTCGAGGACCTGCAGAAGGTCTGGCTGGCCGACCCCACCTGGTCGATCTGGGCGATCCTGCTCACCGTCGTCTGGCAGCAGACCGGATTCACCATGGTCATCTACCTGGCGGGCCTCGCCTCCGTTCCGGTCGAGGTCGAGGAGGCCGCGGCGCTGGACGGCGCGGGCATCTGGGGCCGTTTCTGGAACGTGACTGTCCCGGCCATCCGGCCCTCCATCGCCATCGCCACCACCCTGGGCATCATCCAGGGGCTGCGCATCTTCGACCAGATCCTGGCGCTGACCGGCGGGGGACCCGCCGGCGCCACCGAGACGCTCGCGACCGAGATCTACAAGCAGGCGTTCACGCTCGGACAGTTCGGCTTCGGATCGGCGCTCGCGCTGGTGCTGACCGTCGTCATCCTGGCATTCGCCATCCTCCAGCAGTACGTCACCCGCGACCGCGACGCCAGAAGGGCCTGACCCATGTTCCGCTACACGAAGGCGACCGCGGTCCGAGAGGTCCTCATCTGGATCGTCACGCTTCTGGGGCTCCTGCCGTTCTACATCCTCATCGTCACGTCGCTGAAGACCGACCAGGAAGCGCTGACGACCAGTGCGGTCGCACCCCCGTCGTCCCTCGACTTCAGCAACTTCGTGGAGGTCCTGACCACCACGGGTCGAAACAGCATCCCGATGAGCATTCTGAACAGCGTCATCATCACGGCCGGCGCGATCTTCGGGCTCGTGCTCCTCGGCTCGATCGCCGCCTACGTGATCGCACGGCGAACCCGGCGCTGGACCACGATCACGTTCTATCTCGTGCTGATCGCCATCATCCTTCCCGCGCAGCTGGGAACGGTTCCGCTGTACATCGGAGCGCGCAGTGTCGGCCTCACCGGCAACGCCATCGGAATGATCCTGCTGTGGATCGGCATCCTGCTGCCGCTGTCGGTGTTCCTCTACGCGAGCTTCTTCCGCGGCCTGTCGACCGAGTACGAAGAGGCCGCCGTCATCGACGGGGCGACCCCCACGCAGGCGTTCTTCCGCGTCGTCCTCCCGCTCATGGCGCCGGCGACCGGAACCGTCGCGATCCTGGCCGGTCTGATCGTCTGGAACGACTTCTTCAACTCGCTGATCTTCCTCGGCGGTTCCACCACGCAGACACTGCCGGTCGCGATGTACACCTACGTCGGCGGCCTGCTGTCAGCCTGGAACAAGATCTTCGCGGTCGTGATCATCTCGATGGTCCCGATCCTCGCGTTCTACATGTTCGCGCAGAAGCAGTTCATCCAGGGCTTCGCCGGTGGCCTCAAGGGCTGAGCGTCACAGGCCGACCGCGACATCGTGCTCCACGACGGGCTCGATGTAGCGGTGTCCCGAGGCGACGGTGGACTGCACCTCGCGGGAGGCTTCGAGGAACAGGGCGCGCATCCACGCGTGCTCGGGATCGCGATCGTGCACCGGGTGCCACCACAGCGCATTCGCTGTCGGCGTCGCGTCGAAGGGCGCCTCGAGGATGCGCAGGCCTCCCAGGCGGGCGACTTCCGGCGCGAGGGCGGCCTGCACCAGACCGAGTCGGTGGGTTCCGATGATGAAGTGCCCGAGCGCGAGGAAGCTCTCCACGACGACATCCACCGTCGGCTCCAGCCCCAGCATCTGCAGCTGCCGGCTCGCCGAGGTGAACGCCGAGCGCGAGCGGTAGGTGAACACCCAGGGCGACTCGCCCAGCATCCGCATCGTGAGGCCGTTCTCGACGAGCGCGTTGGATTCGTCGGCGACGACGACCCAGCGGTCCCGCCACAAGTCTTCGTAGGGGAGGTCGCTGATGTGGCCGTGCGGGATCACCATCGCGTCCACCGACCGCAGGCTGTTGGCCGCGTCGTCGACGATCGGGGTGTTGTGCAGCAGGAACCGGAAGCGCACGCTCGGTGCCGACCTCTTCGCCAGACGCGAGACGGCGGCGCCGATCGTGGCGAAGCCGTAGTCCGAGCCGTAGATGGAGAACTCGCGCGTCGACTCGCGGGGCGTCCACGTCGCCTGGCTCTCGAACACCCGGCGCGCGGCATCCAGCGCGATCGTGGTGTGCTCCGAGAGCCGCAGCGCCAACGGTGTCAGTTCGTAGGCGTTGCCCCGGCGGGCCAGGATCGGGTCGTTGAAGTGCGTCCGCAGGCGCGCGAGGGACGCGCTGAGCGCGGGCTGGCTCAGGTGCAGCTGCTCGGCGGCGCGCGTCACCGACCGCTCGGTGAGCAAGGCGTCGAGGGCGACGAGGAGGTTCAGATCCAGGCGGGACAGCAGCGGGTAGTCGGTCACGGCGATGTGATCCTTCCGGCATCGAATCGAGGCTCATCCTATCGACTCGATCTATGTCAGCCCCGAGGATCATCCGTCCCGGCGATGAGTCGGTGTTCGTCCACGCGCGCGCTGAGTCGGTGGCACTGATACTCCGCATCACAACCGCTTATGTGCATAAACGACATAAGCACGTCATACTTAGTGAGAAGTCTTCGACGACGACGACGACCCATGCGAAGGAAGCCCCAGCGATGTATCAGCTCTCACCCAACATCGAACTGCTCTACACCGAAGCCGGCGACTATCACGACCGTGTGCGTGCAGCCGCGGCCGACGGGTTCACGGCGGTCGAGATGTGGGGACCGACGGGCGCCGATGCTCCCGCCACCCCGAAGGATCTTCCTGCGCTCAAGGCGGCGCTCGAGGAGACCGGCACGCAGCTGACCGCTCAGCTGTCCGAGCCGCGCACGCAGTTCATGATCCCGCCGTGGGATCACTCGGAGTTCTTCCGCAAGCTCGACGAGGGCGTCGAGATCGCTCAGCAGCTCGGCTGCCCGCGGCTCGTCGTCGGCAGCGGCACGGGCTTCGGCGGCTGGAAGCGGCAGGTGCAGCTGGACAAGCTCGTCGAGATCTATCAGAAGGCGATCGCCCAGATCGACGGGTCGGGCATCACGCTCGTGCTCGAGCCGGTCAACGTGCGCGTGGACCACCCGGGCTCGCTTCTGGACCGCACCGCCGAGGGCGTCTACGTCGCACGCGGCGTCGACTCGCCGTTCTTCGGCGTGCTGTACGACATCTACCACTCCGCAGTCGAGGGCGAAGACATCGAGGCCGAGCTCACCAACGCCGGCGACATCATCAAGTACGTGCAGCTGGCCGATGCGCCGGGCCGCGGGGAGCCGGGTACCGGCACGCTCGACTGGCCGGCGACCCTCGCCACGCTGCGGGCGTCCGGCTACGACGGCCCGATCGGCCTGGAGTACTACCCGCAGACCGCGACCACCGAATCCGTCCGCTACATCCGCGACGTCGCGGCGAACGCGTGACCGGGCGCTATCCCGCAGACGTCGACGTCGCGATCGTCGGCAGCGGCCCGACCGGAGCCGCCTACGCCCGCATCCTCAGCGAGCGGGCGCCCGGCGCCACGATCGCGATGTTCGAGGTCGGACCTACGGTCTCCGACCCTCCCGGCGCGCACGTGAAGAACATCAGCGACCCTGACGAGCGGGCGAAGGCCCAGGCGCGGTCGGAGGGTCCGTTCGCCAGCGAGGGCGGCGAGCGCGTGGGCGGAATCGTCAAGACGGCCCAGCGCCGCGCTCGGCCCGGAACCTTCCTGCTCGAGCAGGGCTATCAGGTCGAGGGTGAGGACGGCCTGCCCGTCGCGGCGTTCTCGAGCAACGTCGGCGGAATGGCCGCCCACTGGACGGGCGCCTGCCCGCGGCCGAACGACGGCGAGCGCATCGGCTTCCTGGATGAGCGCGGCGTCTTCGACGAGCTGCTGGACGAAGGCGACCGGCTGCTCGGAGTGACCAGCACCGCTTTCGATTCCTCGCCGCACGCCTCTCTCGTCCGCGAGCGCCTCGCCGCCGTCGAGGACGACGGACGGGAACCCCACGAACGCGTCCAGCGGATGCCGCTCGCCGTGCACCGCCGCGACGACGGGCGTCTGGTGTGGTCGGGTTCGGACGTCGTCATGGGCGATGCGACCCGCGAGAACCCCAACTTCCGTCTCTTCGACGAATCCCTCGTCACCCGAGTCCTGCGCTCCGAAGGCCGTGCGGCCGGTGTCTCGGTCACCGACCTGCGTACAGGGGAGAGCCACGAGGTGAGAGCGCGTTTCGTCGTCGTCGCCGCCGACGCCCTGCGCACCCCGCAGCTGCTGTGGGCCTCCGGCATCCGTCCCGAAGCGCTCGGACGCTACCTCAACGACCAGGCCCAGATCGTCTTCGCCGTGCGCATCCGCGACTTCGTCCCCGCTCCCGAGGAGGAAGGTGCCGGCCCCGCCGGGCTGAGCGAGTACAGCGGCGTCACGTGGGTGCCTTTCACCGACGACCTGCCCTTCCACGGTCAGGTGATGCAACTGGACGCATCCCCGGTGAAGCTCGCCGAGGACGACCCCGCCGCGCCCGGCTCGATCGTGGGACTGGGTCTGTTCTGCGCGAAGGACCTGCAGGCGTCGGACCGCGTGGAGTTTTCCGAGGACGCGGTGGACGGCTACGGCCTGCCCGCGATGACCGTGCACTACACGCTGACCGACCGCGACCACGCAGTGATCGATCGCGCCAAGACCGAGATCGTGCGGCTGGGTAAGGCGATCGGCGAGCCGCTGGATGATCGCCCGTTCATGATGCCGCTCGGCGCGTCGCTGCACTATCAGGGCAGCACCCGGATGGGCGTGCAGGACGACGGCACGAGCGTGGTCTCACCCGACAGCGAGGTCTGGGGCGCCCCCGGCCTGTTCCTGGGCGGGAACGGCGTCATCCCCACCGCCACGGCATGCAATCCGACGCTCACCTCGGTCGCCCTCGCGGTCGCCGGTGCACGCCGGATCGCCGCCGACCTCGCATCGAGCCCCGAATGATGTCCCCAACCGACAGGAATGAACAAGTCATGACAACGACGTCTGGCGGACTGCGTCCGCCCGCAACCAGGAGGCACTCGTGATCCCCGACCGCATCATCGAGCAGGGAACGCTCACGACCGACGGATCGCGCACCGCGGTCGAGGTCCGGCTGCCCTGGTACCGCGCGCTGCCCGGCTCGTGCATCGCCGGCGCGAAGCTGACCGTCGACGGCGCGGAGGCGCCCGCGGACACCCTGCGCTGGCAGATGAACGGGCGCGAGTTCTCGTTCGACGAGTTGCGCACGAACACCGACGAGTGGTGGTTCCCCACCGATTCGGCCGTGCTCTCCGGGGATCTCGCCGTGGATCCGGATGCCGAGCACGACGTGCGAGTGGACCTCGTCCTGTACATCCCCTACATCATCGTCTCGGACACCGAGACCCTGCACATCGAAGAGAACGACACCAAGACCATGAAGGCGGTTGCAGCATGACTGAGGTCGGCTCGCCCATCCAGGGCGTCACGCTCTACAGCTTCACCCGTGCTTTCCACGGGCGCGAGTACGACCTCGAGGGTCTGATCCGCAAGACCGCCGCCGAGGGCTTCGGTCCTGGTCTGGAGATCATCGGCTTCTCGAGCTTCCGCGGGTTCCCCGAGATCGACGACGCGTACGCGGGCTGGTTCCGCGACCTCGTCGACGAGGTGGGGCTGGTCACCACCTCGCTCGCCGTGAACGCCGACATCGGCATCCACCGCGATCGCCTCCTCAACCAGGACGAGCTCATCGCCTACATGACGCGGCAGATCAAGGCGGCGGCCACACTCGGCTTCCCGATCGCCCGCGTGCAGATCTCGATCGAGCCCGACTCGATGGAGGCCCTCGCCCCGATCGCCGAGGCGCACGGTGTGACCCTCGCCCTCGAGGTGCACGCCGACCAGTACGCCTCGCACCCGCGGATCCTCAAGCTGCGCGACCGGTTCGAGAAGGTCGGCTCTCCGTTCCTCGGCTTCACGATGGACTGGGGCGCGACGGTCTCGGGCTTCGCCCCGTCGCTCATCGAGGCGTACCGCCGGCGCGGTGCGTCCGAAGAGCTGCTCGGGCAGGTCGTCGACCTGTGGAACACGTACTACGAGCAGGGGCCGCCCGCGGATCAGACCGAGCACGGTCAGCGCTTCGGGTCGTTCATCGGGCTCGCGGCCCGCAACGGGCGCCCCGACCTGGGAATCGACTTCGGCATCAACGGCACCGGGCTGTTCGGCCCGGCGCGGGTGGACGACTGGCTGGCGATCGCGCCGTGGATCAAGCACGTGCACGGCAAGTTCTTCGGCATCGACGAGAACGGCGAAGAGCCCTCGGTGCCGGTGCGCGACCTCGTGAAGCTGCTGGTCGAGAACGGCTACAACGGCGCGATCTCCAGCGAGTACGAAGGCTGGCACTGGAACAACTGGGAGTCCCCGTTCGACATCATCCGCGCCGAGCAGGCCGTGCAGCGCTCCGCCGCCGCCGACGCCGGCTCGCGCATGATCACCGATCTGGCAGAGGCACGGGCACAGCTCGGCGCCTGGCTGCCCACGACACAAGGAGCAGGAGCATGAGCGACGGAATCGCCGGCACCGGCATCAAGCTGGGAACCACTCTCTATTCGATGACGAGCGAGTTCGCCGCGGGCCTGTACACGCCCGAAACGCTGATCGCCGCCGTCGCCGAAGAGGGCATCGGCCCGGGCGTCGAATTCAACATCGCCCAGCTGCTGCGCACCTACCCCGACGTCGACGATGCGTTCGTGAAGCTGTGGTTCGACTCGCTCGAGAAGTACGGCCTGGAGGCGAGCGCCGTGGGCACGAACCTCGACATGGGGCGCCGCAAGGACCGCGACATGACGCCGGACGAGGAGCACGACTTCCTCGCACGTCAGCTGAAGACCGCGCACACGCTCGGGTTCAAGAAGGTCGTGATCCGCTCGCACGGCAAGGAGCTGCTGCGCAGCCTCCTGCCCCTGGCTGAGAAGTACGACCAGTACCTCGGCTACGAGATCCACGCGCCGTCCGGGCCGAACGACCCGGCGGTGCTGCAGATGCGCGAGATGTACGACGAGCTGCAGTCCGAGCGCCTGGGCTTCACCGCCGACTTCAGCTCGACGATGCACTCCCTCTCGCCGACACTGCTGCTCACGCTCGGTCAGATGGGCATGGACGAGAAGCACTTCCCCGTGATGGACGAGATCTGGCACGAGCCGACCCCGATGTACGTGCGCAACCAGAAGTTCGAGGACTACCTGGCCGGTGAGGGCGTCGACCCCCTCACCTTCGGGCCGTTCACGCGCCTCGCCTTCAACATGCACGGACTGGTCCCGCCGGAGGAGTGGCTGGACATCATGCCGCGGATCTTCCACGTGCACGCCAAGTTCTACGACATCGGGGCCGACGGCGAGGAGCCGGCGATGGACATCCCGCGCATCGTGAAGCAGTTCGTCGTGGGCGGCTACGAGGGCTACCTCTCCAGCGAGTGGGAGGGCCACGCGTTCTCCGATCTCGGCGAATCCGACCCGATCGACCTCGTGAAGAAGCAGCACACGCTCATGCGCAAGGCGATCGAGGACACTGTCGCGGAGGGTGCCCGTGTCTGAGGTCGCAGAGCTCCAGGCTGAACTGGCGAAGCTGCGTGACGAGGTGGCGGCGGTTCGCGGCCTCGCGCAGCGGGCGCAGGATCGCGGCGCGGTGGAGAACGTCTTCAACCGCTACATGTGGCTGCACAACGCGTTCCAGGACGAGCAGATCATCCCGCTCTGGGTGAAGCGGGGCACCGAGGGCATCCGCGCCCGGTACACCAACGCCGGCGAGTACACCGAGTACGACAGCGTCATCCGCTACCACCAGGGTCGGCCGTCCCCCGAGGGCAAGCTCATCCTGCACGCGACGACCACGCCGGTCATCGAAGTCGCCGAGGACGGCAAGACGGCTAAGGGCGTGTGGCTCATGGCCGGCACCGAATCGGGCCTCACCGACCCCGAGGTCGCCAAGGAGTTCCCCGACATGTACTCCCCGGGCGAAGTGCTGGGCAAGAAGGTCTGGGCGCACTGGGTCTGGTGCAAGTACGCGATCGACTTCCTCAAGCAGGACGGCGAGTGGAAGATCTGGAAGTTCCGCTGCTACGAGCTGGCGCGCGCGCCGTTCGAGGAGAACTGGATCAGCTTCGGGCTGAAGAACCAGGGCGCGTTCGACCTCGATCTCATGTACTTCGGCGACGACGGCAAGCCGGTCTTCATGCCGCCGGCCGACCAGCCGGTGCCCGACAAGAACCACCCCTACAGCCCGTCGACCGTGCAGAAGCTCGAGCCGGTTCCCCCGGTGCCGCACGACACATTCACCGACACCTTCCACTGATCTCACTGCCCGAACGAGGAGCCCACCATGGCCACCCACAATTCCCTCTTTTCCGACAAAGACGTCACTCGTCGCGACGACGCGATCGCCGTCGCGGTGCAGCTGCCCTGGTACCGCAGCCTGTGGTTGTCGGCGGTCGATGACGTCGCGGCATCCGTCAACGGCGTCGCCGTACCCAAAGACGACCTGCGCTTCGAGCTGAACGGCACCAGCTATCGCATTGAGGAGCTGCCCGAGCAGTCCGAGACGCTGTGGTTCGTCGCCGACAAGCCCGAGGTCGTGATCCCTCTCGATCACGCGCCCGAGGTGGGCGAGAAGCTGACCGTCGAGGTCGTTCTGACGATGCGCCTGCTGTACATGCAGATCATGCCGGGCACCGACGGCGGCCCCGGCCGCTACGTCACCAACCGCGTCCCGGTCGAGCGCGAGGTCGTGCTGGCATGAGCGAGCGGCCGCTTCGCGTCGCGATGATCGGCTACGGCTTCATGGGCGCCACGCACTCGGTCGGGTGGCGTCAGGCGCCGCGCATGTTCGACCTGCCCGGTGCAGTCGAGATGGCGGTGATCGTCGGCCGCAACGCCGATGCGGTCGCCGCCGCCGGGGAGAAGTGGGGCTGGGCCGAATCGGCGACCGACTGGCGCGAGGTGATCGCCCGCGACGACATCGACATCGTCGACATCGTCACTCCCGGCGACTCGCACGCCGAGATCGCGATCGCCGCCCTCGAGGCGGGCAAGCACGTCCTCGTCGAGAAGCCGCTCGCGAACACCGTCGCCGAGGCCGAAGCGATGGCGGATGCCGCCGCCCGGGCCGCCGAGCGCGGCATCCGGTCGATGGTGGGCTTCACCTACCGTCGCGTCCCCGCGGTGACGTTCCTGCGGGATCTGATCGCCGAGGGTGTCGTCGGAAACGTCCAGCAGGTGCGCGCCGCGTACCGGCAGGACTGGCTCGTCGACCCTGAGATGCCCCTGGCGTGGCGCCTGCAGAAGGAGCACGCCGGTTCGGGTGCGCTCGGTGACATCGGCGCGCACATCATCGACATGACCCAGTTCGTCACCGGTCAGACCGTCGATGCGGTCGCCGGCACGATCGAGACGATCGTGAAGGAGCGGCCGCTGCTCGGCTCGGGCTCCGGTCTGTCGGGCACGGCCGCGGAGGGCTACGGCGAGGTCACCGTCGACGACGTCGCGCTGTTCACGGGGCGCCTGTCGGGCGGCGCGCTCGTGTCGTTCGAGGCCACGCGGTTCGCCACCGGGCGCAAGAATGCCCTGACGATCGAGGTCTCCGGGGACAGGGGCGCCTTGGCGTTCGACCTGGAAGACCTCAACAGCCTGCAGTTCTACGACCGCACCGCTCCCGAGGACCGCCAAGGCTTCACCAAGATCCTGGTCACCGAAGCGCAGCATCCGTACGTCGCCGCCTGGTGGCCCGCCGGTCACATGCTCGGCTACGAGCACGGGTTCAGTCACCAGGTCGTCGATCTGGTGACCGCGATCGCGGAGGGCACCGACCCGCACCCCTCGTTCGCGGAAGGCCTTTCCGTGCAGCGGGTGCTCGACGCCGTGGAGCGCTCGAGCGAGAACGAATCCGCCTGGGTCCGCATCGCCGCGGACGTTCCGGCATCCGTCTGACTACTGAACCCGAAGGAGACCGCGATGGCGCGTCCGATCACCCTGTTCACCGGCCAGTGGGCCGACCTGCCGTTCGAAGAGGTCGCGCGCCTCGCCGGGGAGTGGGGCTACGACGGCCTCGAGATCGCGTGCTGGGGCGATCACCTCGACGTCTCGCGGTGGGATGACGAGTCGTACGTGCAGTCGCGGCTCGACATCCTCGAGCGCAACGGGCTGAAGGTCTATGCGATCTCCAACCACCTCACCGGCCAGGCCGTGTGCGACGACCCGATCGACGAGCGGCACCGCGACATCCTGTCCGATCGGGTGTGGGGTGACGGCGAGCCCGAAGGCGTGCGGCAGCGCGCCGCCGAGGATCTGAAGGACACCGCCCGATTCGCCGCGAAGCTCGGCGTGACGACGGTGAACGGCTTCTCCGGGTCCTCGATCTGGAAGGCCGTCGCCATGTTCCCGCCCGCTTCGGACGAGTACATCGCCCGCGGCTACCAGGACTTCGCCGACCGGTTCAATCCGATCCTCGACGTGTTCGAAGAGGTCGGTGTGCGCTTCGCGCTCGAGGTGCACCCGTCTGAGATCGCCTACGACTACTGGACGGCTCGGGACGCGCTCGAGGCCATCGGCCACCGCAAGAGCTTCGGGTTCAACTTCGATCCGTCGCACTTCGTCTGGCAGCAGCTGGACTACGTGGCGTTCGTGCTGGATTTCGCCGAGCACATCTTCCACGTGCACGTGAAGGAGTCGATCACGAACCTCGACGGGCGCAACGGCGTGCTCGGGTCGCACCGGCCGTGGGCCGACCCGCGCCGGGGGTGGACCTTCGTCTCGACCGGTCACGGAGCCGTCCGCTGGGAGCCGCTGTTCCGCGCGCTCAACGCGATCGGCTACGAAGGGCCGACGAGCGTGGAATGGGAGGACGCCGGGATGGACCGCCTCATCGGCGCGCCCGAGGCTCTCGCCTTCGTGCGCAAGCTCGCCGAGATCACTCCGCCCGCCGCCGCGTTCGACGCAGCCTTCTCGAGCAAGTAGCCGTGACGCCGCTGGGCATCGGCATCCTCGGGGCCGCCGGCATCACCGAGCGCGCGATCGTCGAGCCGTCGCGCGAGCTGGACGGCGTGCGGGTGGTCGCGATCGGCGCCCGCGACCCCGAGCGGGCCCGCGAGGCTGCGGAGCGCCTCGGCGTGCCCGATTCCGGCGACTACGAGCTCGTGCTGAACCACCCCGACGTCGACCTCGTGTACCTCCCGCTGCCCTCGACCGTGCAGGCGCACTGGGCGGTGCGCGCGCTGCAGGCGGGCAAGCACGTTCTGTGCGAGAAGCCGCTGTCCGCGAACGGCACGACCGCGGCCGAGATCGCAGACGCTGCGGATGCCGCCGGCCGGCGTGCCTTCGTGGGGTTCCACTACCGGCTGCACGGCTTCATCCAGCGGCTGCTCGAGGTGCTGGGGTCGGGGGTTCTGGGCGACATCGAACGCGTGGAGTTCGACTACAGCATCCCGCACTTCGTCGTGAAGCCCGGCAACATCCGGCTCGACGCCGACCTGGGCGGCGGGTCGTTCATGGACGTCGGGTGCTATGCCGTCGACCTGGTGCGCGCGGCGTGGGGCGAACCGACCGTGGTCTCGGCGGTGGCGGAGCGGTACGCCGATGATCCGCGTGTGGACGTGCAGATGGATGCCGACCTGCAGCTCGCGGGCGGCATCCCGGTTCATATCCGTTCGTCGTTCATCGGCGACGACACGGGAAGCATGTCGCTGCGCGTCGCCGGGTCGACCGCGGAGCTCGAGGCCACGAGCGTGATCGTCCCGCAGTGGGGAGCGGAGCTGCGCGTCACCGCGGGCGAGCGCGTGCTGATCGAGGAGAAGGCCGTCGAGGGCGAGAACAGCTACGCGCGGCAGCTCGAGCACGTCGTGATGGCGCTGCGCGAGGGGTCGCCGAGTCCGCTGGACGCCCGCCTCGGCGTGGGAACGATGACCGTGGTCGACGCGGTGTATCGGGCGGCGGGGCTGCAGCCGCGCTGATTCGGCGCCGCTAAAGGTCCTCGGGGGAGAGGTCGCCCTCGCCGTCCTCGCCGAGCTCGACCAGCAGAGGGTCCTCCCCCTGCGATTCCGGCTGGAGGTCGGCATCCGGCTGATCCGCGAACGGGATCTCGTCGTCGTCGGATTCGATCTCGTCGGGGTCCGCGCCGGTCGCGGTCGTCGCATTCAGGTCCTCCGGCGCCACGCCCTCATCGAGCAGCGTCGTGCGGTCCCACTCTGCCTGGGCCGGATCGTCCGCGGGATCGGCGGTCATCGACGTGTCGCCGTCGCGCAGGGGCTGGATGCCGGTCTCGTCGGTCTCGACGATGGAGCCGGTGTCTTCGGGGGTGCTCATCATGGGAATCCTTTCCGCCGTTCAGCCTGCCTGCGCGCGGCGATCCGACCGAGGCGGTTGCGCCACCCGGGCGGTTGCGATACGCCGAGTGCCCGCGCATGTCCGGCAGAACGCGCGGTGCGGGCGCGCAAGCGACCGATTGCCGGACACGCACCAGCCCATCCGAGGACATCCGCTCCGCGGGACCGCGGTCACTCGACGAGTAGGGGCCCCGGTAGCCTGCGACCATGATCGTTGACACGCCGCTGGGCCCGGTCGCGGGAACGCGCCGGGAGACGCCGCACGGCTCGGTCAGCACGTTCCTGGGCATCCCCTATGCCGAGGCTCCAGGCCCGTCGGGCCGCTTTCGCCCGGCGCCGCCCGCTCGCCGACAGCGAGCGGTGCGCGATGCGACGGCGCCCGGTCCGATCGTTCCCCAGGACCCCGACATTTTCCGCGCCATGCTCGGCATGCCGGCCGACCCGTGGTCCGAAGCCGGCTGCCTGACAGCGAACGTCTGGGCTCCGGAAGGCGCACGCGACCTGCCCGTGATGGTGTGGGTGCACGGCGGCGGTTACGTCGGCGGCTCGAACTCGTCGCCGCGCACGGACGGCGCCCGCTTGGCATCGTTCGGTCGCGTCGTGGTGGTCGCGCTGAGCTACCGGCTCGGCGTGTTCGGCTTCCTGCCGGCCTTCGCCGAGCTCGGCGAGGGATTCGAGGATGCCGCGAATCTCGGCATCCTCGACCTCGTCGTCGGGCTCGAGTGGGTGCGCGAGCACGTCTCGGCCTTCGGCGGCGATCCGGCGGCGGTCACGGTGTTCGGCGAGTCGGCCGGTGCTGCGGCCGTCGCCACGCTGCTCGGGATGCCGCGCGCCCGCGGCCTGTTCCGCCGGGCGATCATGCAGAGCGGCACCGCCGAACGCGCTCGCACGCAGGACCAGGCGGCCGAGATGTCGGCGCGCTTCCTGCACGCGAGCGGACTGACCGCGCACACCGCCCGGCACCTGCTCGACTGGCCCGCCGACCGCGTGCTGGACGCGCAGCGGTCGTTCACCGACGTGATCGCGCGGGACACGGTGGGCGTGCCGCTGCCGTTCCAGCCCGTCATCGACGGCCGCAGCATCCCGATGCTGCCGCTGGATGCCGTGCGCAACGGCGAGGGCGGCGGGGTCGATCTCCTCGTCGGCACGAACCTGAACGAGGGCAGCTTCTTCACGACGATGGGCGACGAGGCGGACCGCACCGACGAGCGGTTCGGCGAGGCGCTCGAGACGCTGGCTCGGCAGAACGTTCCCGCGCTGCCGGACGCGCCGGTGAGCTACCGCGCGGAACTGGCCGACGAGATCGGCCGCGAACCCACGTCGGCGGAGGCCGTGGAGGCGTTCCTCTCGGACGTGCAGTACCGCCAGCCGAGCAACCGCCTGCTCGAGGCGCGGGCGTCGGCATCCGCCCGCACCTACTCGTACCTGTTCACGTGGCCGAGCCCGGTCGTGCCGGGACTCGGCGCCTGCCACACCCTGGACATCCCGTTCGTGTTCCGGTTGCTCGACCACCCCGAGCACACGCCGCTGGTCGGCGAGCATCCGCCCGGGGAGCTCAGCGAGGAGATGAGCGCGGCCTGGTCGGCGTTCGCGGCGACCGGTGAGCCCGGCATCCGCTGGCCCGCGTACGGGTCCGAGCGTCGGGCGACGATGATCGTGGATGCCGATCTCGAGGTCGCCGCGGACCCGCGCGCTGGTCTGCGGCGCTGGTGGCTCGACGCCCGCACCTGACCGGGCGGCGCCTCTCGCCTGAGCTCATTCCGCGCGAGATCACCCTGTGCTCGCGACCTCACCCGGCAGCCGGGCGAGCACGGGGTGATCTCGCGAGCAGGGGGTGATCTCGCGCACTCAGCGCACGGCCGGACTCAGCCCTCGTGGTTGTAGTACGGCCAGGGGAGGAAGCGGCGCTCGCCGCGACGATCGGGACCCTCCAGCGACACCGAACCCGTCGCCGCCCACTCCACGCCGCGCGGGAACATCCGGATGAACTCGATGCGCCGGAACGTATCGATGTCGTGCCCGATCGTGATCGTGAACGACCGGCCCGCGCCGTACTCGTTGATCCACGCGATCGGCTGGTCGGTGTTCATCCCGTTGAGCGCGGCGATGCCGCCCTCGGGGATCACGACCGGGTAGTGCGACATCGGCCACATCGGCGCGTTCTCGTACGCCTCGAGATCGTCGAAGGTCGTCAGCAGCACCTGCGCGCCCTCGTACATGTCCACGCCGGTGAGGATGTCGTCGCCGGTGACGGTCCAGGTGGCGTTGATCCCCTCGGTGATGGGATGCCGCGGCGCGACGGTCTTCAGCAGCGCCTCGCCCCAGGGCCGGGGGCGCAGGCCGGTCTCGTACGCGCTCAGCTTCGCGCCGCGCATGACGTTGTACTCCTCCGGATATCCCCAGCGATCCTCCTGCGCCGCCGATCCGTGGAACCACACGATGCCCTTGCCGTGGTCGTGCACGAAGCGCAGAAGCGCGGCATCCGTCTCGGCCCCGAACCCGACAGCGTTCTCGAAGAAGCCGTCCCGGCCCTCGAACACCACGATCACGACGTCGTACTTGTCGATGATCTCGGCGCCGAGGCCCCGCGGGTCCTCGATCACGCGCACCCTGAAGCGCCCGGTGTCTTCGAGCAGCGTCGTCAGCCACTGGTTGTGCAGCCGGAAGCTGCGGTGCTCGTTGTCGTGCTCGATCGTCATGTGTCCCGACAGGATCAGGACGTTCAGTACTGCCATGCGTTCTCTTCCTTCAGCGCGCGGCGGGCCAGCGCGAGGTGGTCAGTGGTGATGGTCGTCGGGTCGTCGTCGAGCCACTCGTGCCCGCCCCATTCGCTGCAGAAGGTGCCCTCGAAGCCCGTCCCCCCCAGGAGCGCTCCGAGGTCGCGAATCGGGCCGCTCACCCGATCGTCGGCGTCGTCGAGGTCCCAGAACTTCAGGTGGAAGGCGCCCACCCAGGGAAGCACCTCGGCGATCACCGCTGCCTCGGATCGGCCGAAGCGCACCAGCATGTCCATGTAGAGCGTGTGGACGGATGCCGGCACCCCGCCGGACCGCAGCAGGCCCACGATCGCCCCCACGGTGGCGGGGTCTCGCCACTCCTGACGCAGCGTGTCGATGAGCTCGGTCGGCACGCCACCGGCCCCGAGGCGAGCCAGGTAGCTCTCCGGAACGGCGGGCATGAACATCGAGATGTCCACGAGCAGCTGCACGTGCGGGTCATCGATCGCGACGATGCGATCGATCGCGGCGCCGGCCTGGGGCGAGCCGGGTGTCTGCGATCCCTGGATCTCCTCGAACAGCGTCAGACCGGTCTCCTGCAGCACGGGCAGCACGCGCTCGAGCAGAGCCGGCCCCGCCTGGCCGATCGGCAGGCGCAGGCCACGAGCGCCGAGCTGCTGGGCGATCTGGATCTGCGGCAGCAGGAACGCGAAGCGCTCGTCCTCGGTGCGGCGCGTACCCGCCGGCGACCAGTCGTCGATGCTCGCGCCCAGGATGCTCACCCGGCCGCCGGCCTCAGTCAGGCGGGCGCCGAAGGCGGCGGCATCCGCCTCGCTCCGCCCGGGGAAGGAGCGCCACAGCTGCCCGGGCTCCGCCTCGATCTCGACCGCGACGCCGTCCTCGACGATGCCGAGGGCGATGTCGTCGGCATCCCGGTCGGCCGCGATCATCTCCGGCGTCCAGTTGAACGCGCTCGCGCTGAGCACCCATCCGTCCGGCAGGGCATCCTCGGCCGCGACCGGCGCGACGAGCCGCGCCACCGCAGCCGGCACGTGCGGCGCATCGAGCACCAGCGCCTGCTCGGCGCGGAACGGCAGCGACAGCGGACCGTCCGGGCCGACCTGCAGGTACGGAATGCGCAGCCCGAAATCGACGACGACCTCGTGGATGCCGAGGCTCAGCGCGCCCGGGACGGCCAGAGTCACGCGATCCTGCTGGAACCACCAGCCGTCGTCCTCGCTGAGATCCGCGGCGAGCACGTGCCGATCGCCGAGAAGCACCGTGACCTCGTCAGCGACGACTCCGTCGATCGTGACGGCAGGGCGCTCCAGCGAGGTCAGCGGCAGAGACCGGATCCACGGCAGGGAGACGCGCACGGCGGCGCCGTCCGGGGTGGAGATGAGTGAGTCGTCGCGCAGCGGCGGCAGCGTCATGGGCACGTCCTCGTGTCGGGCGGCCGCAGGGATGCGGCTTAAGACGAGAACCTACACGCTTTTGTCGAAAATCGTAAGAAGTGTCAACCGGCGCCGTGGATTGCGGCGATCGTCGGGTGCCCCTCGGCGAACCAGCGGGGAAAGGTCAGGTCGAACAGCTGTTCGCGGACCATCTCCGCGCCGCCGCGCAGCGGCTCGCGCCGGTCGTTCTGCGACTGCACGATGCTCAGATCCCGGGTGGCCAGGGGCAGGGAGAGCTCATACACGCGCTGGCGGACCTCGGCCAGGAAGACCTCGCCCGCGCCGACGACGGCGCCGCCGATGACGATCGCGCTGGGGTTGAACATGTTGACCAGCGCCGCGATGGATTCGCCGACCACCCGCGCGCATCGCTGGATCAACGAGATCGCCAGCGCGTCTCCGTTCTCGGCCGCCCGGGCCACCACTTCGGGGGTCAGCGCTTCTCCCGCCTCGGCCCGCCGCGAAAGAGCTCCGCCTGCCCCCTCGGCGACGGCGATCTCGGCGTCGCGCACGAGTGCCCAGCCGCCCGCGACAGCCTCGAGGCAGCCGATCTTGCCGCACCGGCAGACGGCGTCCGAGCCGGCGACCCGCACGTGACCGATGTCTCCCGCGGCTCCGTTCGCGCCGCGGTGGATGCGGCCCTGCGACAGCAGTCCCGCTCCGATGCCGGATCCGACCTTGCAGTAGATCAGATCGAGGTTCTCTTCGCGCCTGCGACTGCGTTCGTTCAGCGCCAGCAGGTTCACGTCGTTGTCGACCCATACCGGAGCGCCGTAGCGCTCCTCGAACCGGCGGCGGATGTCGAATCCGTTCCAGCCCGGCATGATGGGCGGAGCGACCGGACGGCCCGAATCGAAGTCGACCGGGCCGGGGATGCCGACCGAGACGCCCCAGACCGGCACGTCGGGCGTGCGGCTCAGGACGTCGTCGATCATCGCGAGCGCGGTGTCGAGCGTCTCGGCGGGGCCGCGGGCGATGTCCCAGGCGCGATGAGTCTGCTCGAGGATGTCGCCCTCGAGCATCGCGACGCCCACATGGATGTGCAGAGCCCCGAGGGCGCAGACGATGATGCGTCCCCGGGTGCCGCGGAAGCGCAGGGTGCGCGGTGCCCGGCCGCCGGAGGACGGTCCGAACGCCCCGTCCTCGAGGTAGCCCATCTCGATCGCCTGTTCGACGCGCTGCGTCACGACGCCGCGACCCAGACCGGTGATCCGGCCGATCTCCGGCCGCGTGGATGCTTCTCCGTCGCGCACCATGTTGACGATGCGCAGGAGGCTCGTCACCTCATCGGTCTGAGCGCCGAAGCGCAGCGTGGACTCTTTCGCCATGGTCGATTTTCACACAACTCACTGCTGATTCTGACAATTTGAAGGAAACTATCGTCATCTTTCTCTCAACTTAGGTACTCTTCAAGCAAAACTTAGAAAGGACCGCCATGCCCCTTGGCGTCGGAATCGTGGGCGCCGGCCCCGGCGTGGCCGCGCTGCATCTGCCGACTCTGTCGCGCTTCGCGGCGGAGTTCGAGGTGGTGCACATCTCGGATTCCGGCGGCGGTCGGGCTGCCGAACTGGCGGAGCGCGTCGGCGCCCGGTCGTCGTCGGGCATCGAGGAGCTGCTCCACGATGAGCGCGTCGAGGTGGTCGTGCTGTGCAGCCCGCCCGCTGAGCACGCCGCGCAGATCCTCGCCAGCGTCGCGGCGGGAAAGCGCGCGGTTCTCTGCGAGAAGCCGCTGGCCACGACCACGGCGGACGCCCAGGCCGTCATCGACGCGTGCCGAGAGGCCGGGACGGCCCTGCTGGTGGGCACGAATCACCTGTACGACCCGGCCTGGGGCCGCGCCAAGCACTATCTGCTCGCGGGGGAGCACACCGTCCGCGCCATCTCGGTCACCCTCGCCCTGCCACCGAATGGGCGCTACCACGAGGTCGTGACCGAGCTGTCGAGCCCCGCCGCTGCTCCGGGTCGCGGTGCCCCCGATCTGTCGGTGCCGCCCATCGCGGCATCCGTGGTCCGCCAGCTGATCACGGGGTTGGCCGTCCACGATCTGCCGATGCTGCGCGATCTCGCGCCGATGATCGAAGAGGTTCTCTTCGCTCGGGCCGTCGCGCCGATCGGCTACGTCGTCGGCTACCGCGCGTCGGGCATTCCCGTGCGTCTGACGACGGTGATGCTGCCGGACGGCGCCGACGCGCTCTGGCGGCTCGACATCACGACCGATACCGACCTTCTCGAGGTGTCCTTCCCTCCGGCCTTCGTGCATTCGGGCAGCGCCGAGGTGCACGTCACCGCCGACACCGGAAAGCGCACGCGGTATCCGATCAACCCGGTCGACGGGTATCAGGCGGAGTGGCGGGCGCTGGCCGACGTGCTGAACGGGTCGAGCGTCGTCGAGTACGACGAGCTGCTGGATGACGCGATGTACGCGCTCACGCTCGCGGACTCCGCGGCCGAGCTGATCGAGGGAGGCATCCGGTGACCGCGGTCCCCGTCGTGGCTCCGGTCGGCCGCTTCCGCGCCGCGATCGCGGAGCTGCCGTTGAGCGCCCGGCTCGCCGACGATGTCGCCGGCGCGGTGGTGGTGCTCGGCGGGGCGACCGGCTGGGTGGATGCCGCGCTCGAGGCCGCGGCATCCGGCGCCATCGCGATCCTGGTGGCAGACCCCGCGGTCGTTCCGGCGGACGGCCTGAGGCTCCTGGCGGACGAGCTGCGCATTCCCCTGATCATCGAGCGGCCGCTGCTTCGGCACGATGTCGCGCAGGCTGCTGCCGCCGGCAGGCAGGGCGCGGCGGCGCGCGCTCTGTCCGCCGACGCGGGGGCGGGGGCGGCGCGGATGAGCGCCGTCCGGCGCGACGCTCTCGGTTGGCTGCGAGTGCTCGCTCGGGAACCGCTCGCCGTGGTGGGAGGGGACCGGGAACTGACTCTGCTGCGGACGGCATCCGGCATCCCCGTCACGCTCTCGGTCGCGCCGAGCGAACGACCGCGTGGGGGGTGGATCCGAGCCGAGGCGCTGGGCGAGACGCGCACCGACGTGCGGCTCGAGGCGGCCGATGTGCGCGTGACGACGTCGACCCGGGCGGGAGTCCTGATCGCTCCGACGCTGTTCGAGTCGTCAGAGCGACTCGCCGTGCGCCGCGCCATCGAGTCGCTCACGGCTGCGGACCTCGCGCCCGATCTCGATGACCTCCGCGCCGACGCGGCGCTCGCCGAGGCCATAGACGCGGCTGATTCTTGACATAGGCGATAGGGGATTCCCGGATATGCCTGTCTCAGGCGAAAGTGGTTTTCGGGATTCCCCGCTGTCTTGCCGAAAGGATCGACGATGATCAAGCTCCTCTCTCACCTGTCGTATGTCGCGATCACCGCGCCGGATGTCGAGGCATCCGTGAAGTTCTACGAAGACCAGGTCGGACTCACGGTCGTGGACCGCGTGGACGGCGCTGTCTACCTGCGCTGCTGGGGCGACTACTACGCCTACTCGCTCGTCATCCTCCCCGGCGATGAGCCCAGTCTCGCCACGATGGCGTGGCGCACCTCGAGCGCGGAGGCGCTCGAGGAGGCCGCCAAGCGGATCGAGGCCGCCGGCGTGCACGGCGAGTGGATCGAGGACGTCCACAAGATCGGTCGCGCATATCGCTTCACCGGCCCCTTCGGCCACTCGATGACCCTGCACTGGGACGTCACCCGTCACGACGCACCGGGACATGTCGCATCGATCTACCCCGATCGCCCCGAGAAGCGCAGCAAGGTCGCCGGCGCACCGCGCCAGCTCGACCACGTCACCGTCGCCGCGAGCAATGTCGACGAGTTCGTGCAGTGGTACGTCGACGTCCTCGGCTTCCGGTTCATGGCCCGCACGGTCCTGGACGAAGCTCCCATCTCGGTGTTCTCCGTCCTCACCACCAACGAGAAGTCGCATGACCTGGGCGTCGTGCTCGACGGCTCCAGCCGTGCGGGACGGATCAACCACTACGCCTTCTGGGTCGACACCCGGGAGGAGCTTCTCATCGCCGCCGACACGCTCATGGAGAACGGCACCCCCATCGAATACGGGCCGAACATCCACGGCATCGGCGAGCAGACGTTCCTCTACTACCGCGAGCCCTCCAGCCTCCGGATCGAACTGAACACCGGCGGCTACCGCAACTACGTGCCGGACTGGGTGGCGAACACCTGGAAGCCCTCGCAGGGGTCGAACAACTTCTACCGCAACAGCGCGATGCCGATGTCGATGACGGAGTCCTTCCCCGCCGCAGACGGCCCGAGCGCCACGGAGGAGGGCGTGCCCGACGAGATCAAGGCCGCCCTGTTCAACCCCTACGCCAAGCACGGCCAGGGCTGACCCGCTTTCCGGGCGGCTCGCCGTGAATGCCGCGCCGCCCGGTACACCACTCGCACGATGAACGGAACCACACCATGACCACCGACCGACTCGACGCGCCGTTCGCACTGGCTCGCTTCCGTGACGGGGACTCCGTCGCCCTTGGGCTCGTCGCGGGCGACCGCATCCGGGCCCTCAGCTCCGACGATCTCGGAGCCCCGAGCCTGAACGCCTTCCTGGCCGCGCCGGAGTGGGACCGCCTCGGTGCGCTCGTCGACGGCGAGGGCGAGTGGATGCCGCTGGCCGACGTGACCCTGACGGCACCGGTCGAGCCGCGGCAGGTGCTGCAGGCCGGTGCGAACTACCGGCAGCACGTGATCGAGCTGGTCGCCGCCGGCCTCACGAACAACAGTGACCGCACGCCCGAGGAGGCGCGCGAATTCGCGGCGAAGATGATGGACGACCGTGCCGCGAACGGCGAGCCGTACTTCTTCATCGGACTGCCGGCCTGCGTCGTGGGCGACGATGTGCCGCTCGTGCTGCCCGCCTACAGCGACGTGCACGACTGGGAGCTCGAGCTCGCGATCGTGATCGGTCGCGAGGCCTTCCGCGTGTCGCGCGAAGACGCCCTCGAGCACGTCGCCGGCTACACGATCGTGAACGACATCACGACGCGCGATCTGGTGTTCCGCAAGGACATGAAGGAGATCGGCACGGACTGGTACCGCTCCAAGAACGCCCCGGGATTCCTGCCGACCGGTCCCTTCCTGGTGCCGGCGCCGTTCGTCGACGGCGCCGATCTGAACGTGCGCCTGGAGCTGAACGGCCAGGTCATGCAGGACGGCTCGACCGACGATCTGCTGTTCGGCATCGCCGCGCTCATCTCGGGTGCATCGCAGACGATGCCCCTGCTGCCCGGCGACATCCTGCTGACCGGCAGCCCCGCCGGCAACGGTCAGCACTGGAAGCGGTTCCTGCGCGACGGCGATGTCATGACCGGATCGATCTCGGGCCTGGGCACCCAGGTCGTGCGGTGCGTCCTTCGATACGGCGCTGACGCGCCTACTCAGGAACCGAAGCCATGAGCGCTCTCAGCGAGAACCCCGCAGACCTCGATCGCGCGAACCCCGAGGCCGAGATCGGCGCGCGCGCCGAGGCGTACCGCAACTGGGGGCGCTGGGGGGAGGACGACGTGCTCGGCACGCTGAACTTCATCGACGCCGCCAAGCGCATCGAGGCTGCGGCGCTCGTGCGTGAGGGCGCTGTGATCTCGCTGTCGCAGGCGTTCGACACGAACGGACCGCAGAAGGGCTGGCGCCGCCGCACCAACCCGGTGCACACGATGACCGACACCGGCGTCGACGCCGAACGGGGCAACCAGGGCTTCCCGCACGGCATCGGCGGGGCGGACGACGTGATCTCCATGCCCCTGCAGTGCTCCACCCAGTGGGACGGCCTCGGCCACATCTTCGACCACGGCAACGCCTGGAACGGCCGTCGCGCCGGCGATGTCGTCACCAGCGAGGGCGACCTCGTCACGGGGATCGAGCATGCGGCATCCGTCATCGTCTCGCGGGGCGTCCTGCTCGACGTGACCCGGCACCTGCAGCCGGGCACCGGCGAGCTGCCCGACGGCTACGCGATCACGGCCGCCGACCTCGAGGCGACCGCCGCGGCGCAGGGAGTGACCGTCGGCCGCGGCGACATCGTGCTGGTCCGCACGGGACAGCTCGCACGCGCGCGGCGCGACGGCTGGGGCGATTACGCCGGCGGGCCCGCCCCCGGGCTGTCGCTCACGACCGCGGCCTGGCTGCACCGCACCGAGATCGCGGCGATCGCCACCGACACGTGGGGGTTCGAGGTGCGACCCAACGAGTTCGACGCGCCCGCGTTCCAGCCGCTGCACCAGGTGGTCATCCCCAACCTCGGGCTCACGATCGGCGAGATGTGGGACCTCGAGGCTCTCGGCACGGCCTGCGCCGAGTCCGGCCGCTACGACTTCCTGCTCTCCGCACCGCCGCTGCCCATCACCGGAGCGGTCGGCTCACCCATCAACCCCGTCGCGATCCGCTAGATCCGGCACCCCCAGACAGCACAGGGACAGAGAGGTTCTGAAATGACCGCAGTACAGAAGGTGGCGATCGCCGGCAGTGGAGTGGCGGCCCTCGCCACAGCGATCCAGCTCGCGAAGGCCGGCGTCGAGGTCGACGTGTTCGAGGCCGCCCCGCAGCTGAGCCTCGGCGGATCGGGCATCTCGCTGCAGGGCAACGCCCTGCGGGTCTTCGACGCGCTGGGCGTGTGGGACGACATCCGCGAGGCGGGCTACGTGTTCCAGGGTCTGCACCTGCGTGCGCCCGGCCCCGGTGCGCCGGTCGTGGCGCAGCTGCCCGACGTCAACTCCGGCGGTCCCGACTACCCCGCGGCGATGGGCATGCCCCGGGCCGAGCTCGCCCGCATCCTCTTCGCGGCGGCGGAGAAGGCCGGCGCGACGGTGACGTTCGGCGCGAAGGTCACGGGGATCCAGCAGTCGGATGCCGGCGTCGAGGTCTTCGTGAACGAGGAGTCGGCGGGCGTCTACGACCTGCTGGTCGGCGCCGACGGCCTGAACTCCACCGTGCGCGAGCTGATCGGCATCGAGACCAAGCCCGAGCCGACCGGGATGGGCATCTGGCGCTCCTTCGTCTCCCGCCCGGCCGAGGTCGAGCGCAGCGAGCTGTACTACGGAGGGCCGGTCTACATCGCGGGGTACACCCCGACCGGCGAGAACTCCATGTACGCCTTCCTCGTCGAGAAGGCGCAGGATCGCTTCGGCATCAGCGACGAAGACGCCTCCCGCATCATGCTCGAGGAGTCCCGCGCCTACGACGGCCCCTGGAACTCCATCCGCGACGACCTCGCCGCCGGTGCTCCGGCGAACTACACCTGGTTCACCAAGCACATCGTGCCGGCCCCCTGGAACCGCGACCGCGTCGTCATCATCGGCGACGCGGCCCACAGCTGCCCTCCCACCATCGCGCAGGGTGCGGCGCAGGGGCTGGAAGACGCCTTCGTGCTCACCGAACTGCTCATCGCGCGCGACGAACTCGATGCCGCGCTCTGGGATGAGTTCCACGCGCGCCGCCTTCCGCGTGCGACGGCCGTCGTGGAGGCGTCCGTGCAGCTCGGGCAGTGGCAGATCGACGGCGACCGCGACGCGGACGCCCCGGGCCTGATCTTCGGCATCGCGCATCGGATGGCGGAGCCCGCATGACGAACCTTCAGACACAGGTCACCGACGTCCACGCGCACGTCCTGCTGCCGTCGCTGCACGCCGAGGTCGAGAACCGTGCTCCGGAACTCGTCCGCGAGGCCGCCGCGCTGGAGCTCAAGCGCAACGGCGCCGAGAGCCAGGCGGTGTCGGGCCCCATGGTGGGCGCCCGCATTCCGAAGCTCACCGATGTGTCGGTGCGCCTGGCCGACATGGACGCGCAGGGCGTCGACCGCCAGTGGGTCAGCGCCTCGCCGAATCACTTCTACCCCTGGGCGCCCGAGGGTCTGGCCGTCTGGGCGGCCAACGAAGCCAACCGCCTCGTCGCCGCGCACGTCGCCCAGGCGCCCGATCGCCTGACCGGTCTGGGTCTCGTGCCGCTGCAGCATCCCGAGCGCATCGTCGAGTGCCTGGATGACGCCGTGCTCGGCCGGGGTCTCGCGGGCGTCGAGATCTCGTCGTTCGCCGGCGACGTCGAACTGTCCGACCCGCGCCTCGAGCCCTTCTGGGCCCGTGCCGCGGAGCTGCGCGCCGTGATCTTCCTCCACCCCTTCGGCTGCAGCCTCGACGAGCGCCTCGACCGGTTCTATCTGGCCAACACGGTGGGACAGCCCGCCGAGAATGCGGTCGCGCTGTCGCACCTGATCTTCGCGGGAGTGCTGGACCGGCATCCGGGTCTCAAGATCGTCGCCGCGCACGGCGGCGGGTATCTGCCGACCGCGATCGGACGATCGGATCGCGCCTGGAAGGTGCGCCCCGAAGCCCGCAAGTGCGAGCATGCTCCGTCGACCTACCTGCGCAAGATCTGGTTCGACACCGTCGTGCACGACCCGCACGCGCTGCGGACGCTGGTCGAGGTCGCCGGCGGATCGCAGGTCGTCCTCGGCAGCGACTACCCCTTCGACATGGGCCTGGATGATCCGGTCGCGCTCGTCCGCGGCGCCGGTCTGCCGTCCGAGCTGAGCGAACGCATCCTCGGCGGGAACGCCGCGGCCCTTCTCGAGTCGCTGGTGCGGGCATGAGGATCGCACGCTGGACCCTTCGGCCGGTTGGTGAGCCTGTCGAACCACAGGGACCGGGGGCCGACACGGGCGAGGGCTTCGTGGTCGATGACCGCGTCGTGCCGTTCCCCGATGGACTGACCGTCGCCGACGTGCTGGCTCAGGGGCTGGATGCCGCGCACGCGCTCTTCGCGCGAGCCGATGCGGCCGGCACCCCGCTCGCGGATGTGCAGCTGCTGGCGCCCCTCGTGCCGGGCGCGATCCGCGACTTCGTCACCTTCGAGGAGCACGTCGAGGGAGTCAGCGCCGGCGTGGAGGGCAAGAGCGAGGTCGTGCCGGAGTGGTACCAGGCGCCCACCTTCTACTTCACGAATCCGCACACGGTGCTCGGACCCGACGAGCCGGTGCGTCCGCCCGTGAGCGAGCGGCTGGACTTCGAGCTCGAGCTCGCTGCCGTGATCGGCGGGGTGGAGGGCTCTGACGGAGCCAACCTGACACCGGATGCCGCGGCATCCCACATCTTCGGCTACACGATCATGAACGACTGGTCGGCCCGCGACCTGCAGGCCCGGGAGATGAAAGTGCGTCTGGGTCCGGCCAAGGGCAAGGACTTCGGCACCTCGCTCGGCCCGTGGATCGTGACCGCGGACGAGCTCGCCCCGTTCCTCGACGACGACAGGTTTCTCGCCGTGCAGGCGCAGGTCTTCATCAACGGCATCCTGACCGGCGAAGACCTCGTCTCCAACATGGCGTGGCCCTTCCCGGACCTCGTCGCCTACGCAGCCCGCAACTCGAGGGTCGTGCCCGGTGACGTGCTCGGCTCCGGCACCGTCGGCAACGGCGGCTGCCTGGGGGAGCTATGGGGCCGCGCCGGCGGGCTCACGCCCCCGCCGCTGGCCGAGGGCGACGAAGTGCGCATGGTGGTCGAGGGAGTCGGGGAGCTGACAGCCCGCGTGGGTGCGGCGGTGGCCGCTCCGCCGCTTCCGCCCGCCCGCCCGCGGCCGCGAAACAGACGCAGAGAATCTGCTCAGAGAGAGAACACGCCATGACCGAAAGACTCGTCTCCCATCTGCGGTACGCCGCGCTCGCGGTGCCGGAGTTTCAGACGGAGCGCGACTTCTTCGTGAACTTCTGGGGCCTGACCGAAGTGAACGCCGGGCCCGGCCTCAGCTACCTCGCGGCCGAGGGCTCGAGCGAGCCGTTCATCCTGCGGCTGCGCGAGGACGACAAGCGCATCGACCTCGTCGGGTTCGCGGTCGCCAACCGTGCCGACGTGCACGCGCTGGCCGAGAAGCTCCACGCCGAGGACGTTCAGTTCGTGCACGAGCCGCAGGAGCTGACCGGGTTCAGCGGCGGCTACGGCTTCCGCGTCTTCGACGGCGACGGCCGCGTGCTGGAGTTCTCGACCGGCTACGAGACGCGCGAGGCGCGCAAGATCCGCGAGCGCGAGCCGATTCCCGCCAAGCTCTCGCACGTCGTGTTCAACTCCGCGAACCTCGAGCAGTCGGCGCAGTGGTACATCGATCACCTCGACTTCTCCATCTCGGACTCGCTCACGCGCCCCGACGGTGCGAGCATGATGCACTTCATGCGCTGCAACGCCACGCACCACTCCGTCGCGATCGCGATGGGTCCTCATCACTCGCTGCACCACCTGTCGTTCGAGATGCGGGGCATCGAGGAGTGGATGCGCGGCGCCGGGAAGATCCTGCGCTCGGGCGCCCGCATGATCTGGGGCCCCGGTCGGCACAACGCCGGCGACAACACGTTCGCCTACTTCCTGAGCCCGGCCGGCAACACGATCGAGTACACGACCGAGCTGTCGGTCGTCGACGAGGAGACCTGGGAGCCGCACCGGCTCAACATCAAGGACGTCTCCAATCAGGACCAGTGGGGCACCGCGCAGGAGATGAGCGAGCTCATCGCCCGGGAATCGTTCAACGACATCGACAAGGGCCTGTTCGTCGCACCTCCGGTGTGACGACCGCGGAAGGGTCAGGACAATGACGCGCATCCACTTCGCCGCCGATTCGGGCGGCTACGAGCTCGGCCGGGCGCTGCAGGCGCGGGCCGAAGCGGCCGGGCACGAGGTCGTCTGGCACGGTGCCGAGCAGCTGGACCCGGGCGATGACTACCCGCGGTTCGCGATCGCGGTCGGGGTGGCCGTCGTGAAGGATCAGGATGCCGGGGTCGACGCGTTCGGCGTGCTCGTGCTCGACGAAGGCGCGGCCGGTGTGGTCGCCGCGAACAAGGTGAACGGGGCGCGTGCGGTCTCGGCCGCCTCGCCGCGGGCGGCGGCGAACACCCGCGAGATCGTGGACGCCAACGTCCTGGTGCTCGAGGGGATCGCCTTCGAGGAGAACGCGTGGCTCACGATCAGCGCGTTCGTGACGGCATCCCTCCCGCATGACGTGGACCGCGGCCGCCGCATCCTGCAGATCGAGGAGTACGAGAACGCCGGCACGATCGAGGGCTGGGCGATCCAGCTCGAGCCGGAGCAGGTGCCCGTCCGGCGCGAGTAGCGTCTCTTGACCGCGAGACTGCATCTGCACGTCGAAACCGTGGGCTAACCCCGCAGTCTCGACGTGCAGATGCAGTCTCAGCGACGTCGGTGACGCGGTGGATGCCGACGCTGCGGGCTCAGGTTCGGTTGCTTTTCGACATAAGTGGGCATAGAATGGACGTGACGTCGGGGCCGTTCTGGTCCGTTCTGTCCCGTGATGCGGCGGGTCAGGCACACACTGTCGCGTCGACGACCCGATCCATCGGGTGACTCGCATATGCCGCTCTCTGCCTGGAGGCTCCGTCTCCTCATCGTCTCGCTGCTGACCGTCTCGTTCCTCGGCGCCCTCGATCACACCGTCGTCTCGACCTCGCTCGCGACGATCACCGGTGATCTCGGCGCCGTCGAGCAGATGAGCTGGGTGATCGTCTCGTACACCCTGGCCAGCACGGTGCTGCTGCCCGTGATCGGCAAGCTCGCCGACCTCATCGGCGCGCGCGTGGTGTTCCTGGCGAGCCTGGCGCTGTTCATCGTCGCGTCGCTGTTCTGCGGACTCGCGCAGGACATCACCCAGCTCGCGCTCGCCCGCGTCGCGCAGGGCGTCGGCTCCGCCGGCCTGCACCTCATGCCCCAGACGATCGTGGGAGAGGTGACCACACCGCGCGAGCGACCGAAGGTGATGGCGATGATCGGGGCCGCCTTCCCGATCGCGATCCTGGTCGGCCCGCTCGCCGGCGGCCTGATCACCGATGCGTGGGGCTGGCGCTGGGTGTTCTGGATCAACATCCCCGTGGGCCTGATCGCCCTCGCGCTCGCGGTCATCGCGGTGCCGCACATCGCGGGCCGCTCCGGGCGGCGCTTCGACATCGCCGGTGCGCTCGTGCTCGGCGTGACCGTGACCGCGTTCGTCCTGGCGGCGAGCTGGGTCAGCTCCGAGGGCCTCGAGGCCGGCATCCCGCTCCTGATCGCCGCTGCCGTCGCCGTGATAGGGCTGGTCGTGTTCATCGCGATCGAGCTGCGGGTCTCCGAGCCGGTCGTGCCGCTGCGCCACTTCGCGAACCGCACGGTGCTGGTGTGCATCGTGCTCTCGACCGTGATCGGCGTGGGTCTGTTCTCCGTCGTCTCGTACGTGCCGACCTACATCCAGATGGCGTACCGCACCTCGGCGACCGTGTCGGGGCTCGTTCCGATTGCGACGGTGTTCGGGATGCTGGTCTCCAGCCTGCTGACCGGCTGGCTCGCATCGCGCTCGGGGCGCTACCGGATCTACCCGATCATCGGGACCGCGATCGCCGCGGTCGGGCTGTTCATCATGTCGCAGCTGCCCGCCGGACTCCCGCTCTGGGTGCCGATGGCGGCGATGGCGCTGGTCGGCGTCGGCACCGGCGCGTTCATGAACATCATCGTCGCGGTCGCGCAGAGCGCGGCATCCCGCAGCGACACCGGCAGCGTCACGGCGACCCTGTCGCTCGTGCGCCAGGTCGGCTCGACCACCGCGACCGCGATCGTCGGCGGCCTGATCGGCGTCGGCGTGACGCTCGGCCTGCCCGCGTCGCTGGATGCCGCCACCCTCACTCCCTCCGCTGTGCATGCGGCCTCGGCGGCCGTGCAGTCCGAGGTCGCCGTGCTGTACTCGAGCGTGATGGCGCCGATCTTCCTCGGCCTGGCCGTGACGTACGCGCTCGGCGTCGTCGCCGCACTCCTGCTGCCGAACGGGCGGCTGTCCGACGAGCGCGACTCCGCACCCCTGGTCGAGGCCGAACCGGCCATCGCCTGAGCATCGCCCACCCTGATCGAAGGAAACACCATGTCCCAGCATCCGACCATCGCCATCGTCGGCAGCGGTCCGATCGGCGCGACCTACGCTCGCACGCTGCTCGAAGGGCTGCCCGACGCGCGCGTGATCATGTTCGAGGCCGGCCCGCAGATCACCGACCGGCCCGGCGAGAGCGTGCGCAACATCGAGGACCCCGACGCGAAGGCCCGGGCGCGCGAGATGTCGCAGGGGCCGCAGGCCGGCGATCACCGCGAGGCGCTCGGCATCCCGGCCGCCACGGTCATCGAGGGCATGTTCACCGCCCGGCAGGGCACCCACCTGTTCGACTTCGGCGGCGAGGGATCGGCGCACGCGCCGACGTTCGCGGCCGCCGCCGGCGCGACCAACGTGGGAGGCCAGGGCTCGCACTGGACGTGCGCGACGCCGTCTCCGTCCTTCAGCGAGAAGATCCCGTTCATCCCCGATGCCGAGTGGGACGGGCTGATCGATCAGGCCAGGAGCCTGCTTCACGTTCAGGATGCCGCCTTCGCCGATTCCGCGGTGGGAGCGGCGATCCGCTCGCTGCTGTCGGAGGAGTTCTCCGCGGATCTCCCGGAGGGCTACGGTGTCAGCACCCTGCCGGTCTCGGGCGATCCGCAGCCCGACGGATCGATGCGCTGGGGCGGCACCGACTTCGTGCTCGGTCCGCTCATCGATCCCTCGTCGCCGCTGAGCGAGCGCTTCGAGCTTCGCGACCTGTCGCTCGTGCGCCGGGTCGAGCGCGAGGGCGACCGGGTGACCGGGGTCACGGTCGAGGACCTGCGCACGCGCGAGACCTCGTTCGTCGCGGCCGACCTCGTGGTCGTGGCGGCTGACGCGTTCCGCTCGCCGCAGTTGCTGTGGGCCTCCGGCATCCGTCCCGCCGCCCTCGGCCGGTATCTCACCGAGCACCCGGTCGTCATCACGACGGTCGCGCTGGACGCCGAGAAGATGAGCCGCTTCGCGACCGAGGAGCAGCTGGACGCCGAGCTGAAGCAGCGCGCGCAGCACGCCGCCGATCCGGTCGCCGCGGTGAACCGCATCCCGTTCTCCGAGCCGAACCACCCCTTCGCGCTGCAGGTGATGTACTCCGAGAACACGCCGTTCCCGCTGCCCGAGGACAGCCCGTTCGCCGGGAACCGCTGGGGCTTCGTGAACATGGGCAACGGCCTGCGCAAGCGCCCGCGCGTGGAGGACGGACTCACCTTCACCGACGAGGAGCTCGATTACCGCGGCTTCCCGAACTTCACGGTCGACTACGAGCTGACGGATGCCGAGCTCACGGAGATCGAGGCCGCGACGGCGGACCTGCGCCGCGTCGGCGAGACGCTCGGGGTGTTCGTCGCGGAGCCGCGGCTCATGCCGAACGGATCGAGCCTGCACTACATGGGCACGATGCGCATGGGCGAGACCGACGACGGCACCTCGGTCGCCGACCCGTACTCGCGGGTGTGGGGCGTCTCCGGGCTCGTCGTGGGCGGCAACGCGCTGATTCCCACGGCGAACTCGATGAACCCGACGCTCACGAGCGTCGCGATCGCGGTGCGCGGGGCGCGCAAGGCGATCGAGGGGCTGTCCGCGGGCTGACGTTCGGACCGTGAGACTGCAACTGCAGGTCGAGACCGTGGGGTTCACCCGCAGTTTCGACCTGCCGTTGCAGTCTCACCGCCCGGGGTGACCGTCAGCCCGGCGGGCGATCAGCCGCGGGCGATGCGGTCGGACATGTACTTGACGCCCGCCGATGAGGTCGCGCCCCCGTCGACGGGGATCTCCGCGCCGGTCACATAGGCGGCGGCATCCGACAGGAGGAACACCACGACTCGCGCGACGTCGTCGGGGTCGCCGAAGCGCTCGAGCGGGGTGAGCTCCAGCTGCGCGTCGCGCATCGCGCCGGGTGCGTTCGCGGTCATCGGCGTCTCGATGAAGCCCGGGTGGACGATGTTGACCCGGATGCCGCGAGGCCCGTACTCGGTCGCCGCGACGTGCGTCAGGCCGCGCAGGCCCCACTTGCTCGAGGTGTAGGCGACCGGATAGTGGGCGGTCAGCGCGGCCGAAGAGCCGATGTTGACGATCGAGGATCCGTCGCCCATCAGCGGAGCGAGGGCCTGGATGCCGAGCATCGGCCCGGTGAGGTTGACCGAGAGCACGCGATCCCAGTCGGCACGCTCGGTCTGCCCGAGGCGGGTGCGGTGGGTGATGCCGGCGTTGTTCACGAGCCCGCGCAGGGGCTCTCCCGCGAGTACGGCGGTCAGATCTTCCGCGAGCGCCCGCCAGTCCGACTCGTCCGCCACGTCGAGGCGCCGGTACTCGATCTCCGCTCCGGACAGCGCGGGAGCGGCATCCATGACGTCCGTCGCGATCACGCGCGCGCCGGCCCGCGCGAGGAGGAGCGCGGTGGCCCGGCCCTGACCTCCGGCCGCTCCGGTGACGACGATCGTGCGATCGCGGAGTCCTTCGTGGGTCATGGCGGCTCCTCGGCTCGGGCATCGGCGCCCGCTTCGACGCTAGCCGCGGCATCCGCCCGGGGGAATGCGGGTTCGGTGATGGTGTGCATCAGAGATCTGGCGCGGCGCGTGCAGAACCCCGCAGATCTGGGTGAACCGGGGCCACATCGCGGCTTGGGAGCCGGCATGCGCACCGGATTTGTGGAGTTCTACACCGCGTCATCGGCGCACACGGGACAGGATGGGGCCATGGACCTTTCACCCGGCGCCCTCTTCTCGTGCGCGGGGCAGGTAGCGATCGTGACCGGCGCGGGCACGGGCATCGGCCGGGCGTGCGCCGAGGCGCTGGCCGCGGCCGGCGCACGCGTGGTGATCGCCGGCCTGCGCGACTCCGAGCCCGAGGCCGTGGCTGCCGATCTTGTCGCGCAGGGGCTCGAGGCGTTCGGGGTCGTGTGCGACGTGACGGATGCCGAACAGCTGCGTCTGCTCGTCGAAGCGACCGTGCACCGCTGGGGCCGGATCGACACCGTGCTCGCCAACGCCGGAGCGGCGCTCGACCAGCCCGGCGCGGATGACGCGCTCGAGCGCATGGACCGGATGTACGCGCTTCACGTGCGGGCCGTGGCTGAGCTGGCCGAGCTCGCCCTCCCGGTCATGGCCGACGGCGGTGGCGGGGCGTTCCTCATCATGTCGAGCCTGTCGGGCCTCCGCGGCAACACCGTGCTGTCCGGCTACGGCGTGACCAAGGCCGCGAACGCGCAGCTCGCGCGGAACATCGCCGTCCAGTGGGGCGGACGCGGCGTTCGCGCCAACGCGATCTCACCGGGAGTGATCGCGACCGAGTTCGCGACGCCGATCACCGCGGACCCGGATGCCGCCGCCGTGCGCCTCGCGAAGACGCCGCTGCGCCGCTTCGGAACTCCGGCCGAGGTCGCCGGCGCCGTCGTGTGGCTCGCCTCGCCCGCGGGGGCGTTCGTGACAGGGCAGAACATCGTGATCGACGGCGGTACGCTCATCTCCGACTGAGCCGGATCGCCCTCCGCCCACCCTCCTTCATCCGTCACCCGTGCACGCGAAACCGGCCGGCGCACGTACGCCGGTGACGGATGAACCGAAACCCGCACCCGACCGAAACCCGCACCCGACCGAAAGCAGGCACCGTGACTCTGGACGTGGCAGCGCTGAGAGCGCACTTCCCCTCGCTCGCTTCGGGCATCGCGCACTTCGACGGCCCCGGTGGCACGCAGACCCCCGCGAGCGTGGGCGAGGCGATCGCGCGCACGCTGACGGGCCCGCTGTCCAACCGCGGCACGTCGGTCGCGAGCGAGCGCAATGCCGATGACACGGTGCGGGGGTTCCGCGAGGCGATGGCCGATCTGCTCGCCGCCGACCCGCGCGGTGTCGTCTACGGACGCAGTGCGACGCAGCTGACGTACGACTTCTCGCGTGCGCTCGCCAAGACCTGGGCGCAGGGCGACGAGATCGTGGTGTCGCAGCTCGACCACGACGGCAACGTGCGGCCGTGGGTGCAGGCGGCCGAGGCTCGCGGCGTTCGCGTGCGGTGGCTGCGACTGAATCCGGACACCGCCGAGCTCGACCTGTCCGACCTCGATGAGATCGTGAACGATCGCACGCGGGTGGTCGCCGTGGCGGCGGCATCCAATCTGCTCGGCACGATCCCACCCGTGGCGGTGATCGCCGCGCGGGCGCACGCCGTCGGCGCGCTCGTATATGTCGACGGGGTGCACTATGCCGCACATGCGTCGGTGGATGCCGCGGCCCTGGGCGCCGACCTGTTCGTGTGCTCTCCCTACAAGTTCTTCGGGCCGCACTGCGCAGCGCTGGTGGCGGACACTGCGCTGCTGGAGTCGTTGCACCCCGACAAGCTGCTGCCTTCGACGGACGCAGTGCCGGAGCGGTTCGAGCTCGGCACGCTGCCGTACGAGATGATGGCCGGCGTCACGGCAGCGGTCGACTTCATCGCGGCGCTCGGTGATGCGGGTGGATCTCGGCGCGAGCAGCTGGTGGCGGCGAACCGGCTGATCGATGAGCACGAGCTCGCTCTTCGTCAGCAGATTGAGACGGGCCTGGCCGATCTCGGTGCGACGCTGCATTCGCGCGCGTCCGAGCGGACGCCGACCCTGTTCTTCACGCTGGCCGGTCGGGATGCCGCGGAGGCGTCGCGTTTTCTCGCATCGCGCGATGTGCTCGCTCCTGCCGGCAGCTTCTATGCATACGAGCCGTTCCGCGCGCTCGGGCTGCCGGTCGACTCCGGCATGCGCGTCGGCGTAGCGGCGTACAGCAACGACGACGATGCGGATCGGCTGCTCGACGGGCTGGCGGCGTTTCTGGGCAGGTGAGTCGGGCGGCGTTCGAGCGTTGTTTCCTCCACAGGGTGGTTTGGATTTGGAGTTTGCACAGCTCTGGATTGAGCCCTTGATCTGCGTCTTTTCCGACGTGTTGATGTCGGAAGCCCTCCTCACAATGGAGGTATGAGCAGCTTCGCGACGACACTGGAGCGGGTCGGCGACGACCTGCTCCGCGTGGTCGACGAGGTGTTCGCCGGGTCGCGTGGCTTGTCCGAGAAGGAGGTTCTCGAGGTCATGGCAGCCGCTGCGCGGATCGTGCGGGCGGGCGAGGCCCTGCTCGTCGAGACGACCGGTCAGGTCTGCGATCGTTCCGACGGACTGCCGACCGCCGAGCGGGTGACGACGCGGTTCGGATGCCGGTCGACCGGCGAACTGGTGCAGCGGGTGACGCGGATCTCGAAGCAGCGCGCGACCGATCTGGTGAGGTCGGGCCGGGCGGTGATGCAGCCGGTCGCGCTGACCTCGGGCGAGATGCTCCCCGCCGCGCTGCCGGCCATGCGCGACGCGCTCATGGCCGGCGAGGTCGGAGTGGACGGTGTCGTCGCGGTGGCCGGTCCACTGCTGTCATCGGTAGCCGGAACGGCCGCGATCCTCACCGCCGATGCGGAGCTGGCGGCAACCGCCCGTGGCGAGGGGGCGGATGCCGCGCCTCCGCCGAGCGCGGAGGACCTGCGTGCCATGGCGACGGTGTGGGCGATGTACCTCGACCAGGACGGAGCCGAGCCGCGGGAGGCCCGGGCGACGCGAAAGCGCTGCTTCACTGTCGGCCCCTGCCGCGACGGGCTGCACCCGGTTCGCGGGCACGTGCTGCCCGAAGTCGCCGCGCAGTTGCAGCGGGCGTTCGACAGCGTGCTGAACCCGAAGGTCGGCGGCGCGCCCGCCCCGGCAGGCCCGCACTTCCGTGAGGCAGCCGGCGAGCCTGGACCCGTCGACCCCGATGACCCGGACGCGCCGTGCGCGGCCATGGCGGACAACCGGTCCCGGGCGCAGAAGCAGCACGACGCTCTCGCGACGGTGCTCACCGTCGTCGCCGCTTCCGGGGCGCTGCCGCAACTGGGTGGGGCGGCCCCGACGCTCGTGGTCTCGGTCCGCTCGGAAGATCTGGTGTCGGGCCGCGGATTCGCGCATATCAGTGGTTCGGACGAGCCGATTTCCCTTGCCGCCGCCCGGCACGTCGCCTGCTCCGGCGCCGTGCAGCGGGTCGTGTTCGACGACACCGGCAGGATCGTCTCGCTCGGCACGCTGGAGCGGATCTTCACCCATCACCAGCGGCGCGCGATCAGCCTCCGAGACGGCGGATGCATCATCCCCGGCTGCCACGTTCCCGCCGAGTGGTGCGAGATCCATCATGTGCAGGAGCACTCGCGCGGTGGACCGACCCACACCGACAACGGGGTGCTCCTCTGCTGGCATCATCACCGCACCCTCGACAGCAGCGGGTGGATGATCCGGATGAGCCGCGGCGTCCCCGAAGTCCGCGGCCCCTACTGGTGGGACGCCAAACTGAAATGGCGGGCGGTCACGAAGTCGCCCGTGCGGATGCGGGAGCGAATGGCACGGCGGACATGATGACGAACGGGAGGACGCTGCCGCTCGCGCTGCGCGAGCTCATGGCGCCACCTATCCCCGCCGGGTCAGAGCCCTCTCGCCTCAGCCACGAGCTCCGCGTACACGCGCGCGCTGGGCTTGGCGGTCCGCTCGAAGGTCTCCCGATCCACCTCATGCAGGCCGAGCTTCGGGCCGTAGCCGAAGATCCACTCGAAGTTGTCCATAAGTGTCCAGTGGCAGTAGCCCAGAACAGGCACTCCGGCCGCGATCGCCTCAGCGAGCCCGTCGAGCGAGGGTTCGATGAACGCGGCACGGATGCTGTCATCCGGCGTGCTGACACCGTGCTCGCTCACGAGGATCGGCACACCGCTCACGGCATGCGCGTATTCGACGGCGCCGCGCAGCGACTCCGGATCCACGGCCGTACCCATGCCGTTCAGCGCAGCGCCGTCGGGTGCGGGCAGCAGTCCGTCCGGACCGTAGATCAACCGCTCGTAGTTCTGAACCCCGACGAAGTCGTCGTCCGCGGCGAGCCTTAGCCAGTAGTCGTAGACCTCCGCGCGCTTGCGCGCGACCACTTCTTCACCGCCCGGCGCCGCCACGTCGTCGCACATGGCGAGTGACAGCCCCACGCGCAGATCGGCGCGACTCTTCTTGATCGCGGCTTTGGCGGCGACATGTGCCGCCGTCATCCCCGCGCGCATGCCCGCGAAATCCTCGCGAAGCATCACGTTGCCGGCGCGGTATCGCTCCACGCCCGCCTCTCGCGCCGCAGCGGCCAGCGTCTCGCGCTCGAGCTCCGCAATGAAGTCCGGCAGGCCCGCCCAGGTGAGCATTTCGGGCAGGTCGGGCTCGTTGAACGTCACGGCCAGATGGATGCGGTCGCCGAAGCGGTCCATTACCACTCCGCAGAACCGGGCGAACAGCTCGGGCGCACTGTCGTCGAGCCAAGCCCCGCGTGCGGCGAACCAGTGCGGCGAGGTGAAGTGATTGAACGTCACGATCGGCGCGAGACCGCGTGCGCGGCATCCGTCGACGAGCGCTTCGTAGTGCGCGAGCGCATCTTCGTCGAATTCGCCCTCCACCGGTTCGATGCGGGCCCACTCGACCGAGAAGCGGTACGCGTTGAGGTTCATGCCGGCAACGAGGTCGAGGTCGGACTCCCAGAGCTCCCAGCCGTTCGCAGCCTTGCCCGAACGCTCCTGGAAGACCGTGGGCGTGACGTTCTCGAGGAACCACGTGTCGCTGTGGACGTTGTCCCCCTCGTTCTGGTGTCCGGCGGTGGCGACCCCCCAGAGGAAGTCGGCGGGGTAGGCGGAAGCAGCGGGCATGAGTGGTCCTCTCTGAACTCTGATCCCATCATGCCCTACTTGTTCATTAGATGAAAGCGTGTTTCACTAGAGACAGCGACAAACGTGGCCATGTTAGGCCGCCGCTAACGACAGTCAGCGTGAATCCGAATGGCCAAACCGGTCATACGCCGTCACTCTGTACCCAAGGATCGCTTCCCGATGCGATCCGTGACACCGAAGTCCGCACACAGCCCGACGATCACAGGAGATCAGGATGTCTCGAATCACCACAGCCCGCGGCGCCGCCGTCATTGCGGCGGTCGCCGTTTCGGCGCTCGCACTCAGCGCATGCTCCGGCTCCGGCGGGGGAGGCTCCGCCAGCGGCGGTGCCGCCGACACGTCGAAGCTCGTCATCGGCCTCGAGTCCGATCAGGCCGCTCTCGGCTACGACCCGCTGCGGTACGGCAGCGGCCAGAGGATGTTCTTCGAGGGCATCTACGACTCGCTGTTCGTCCTGGACGAGAACGGCCAGGTCGTCCCCGATCTGGTGACCGACTTCGAGTACAACGAGGACCAGACTCAGCTCACCCTCGACCTCGACACGTCGGCCACCTACGCGGACGGTACGGCGCTGAGCGCCGATCTCGTGAAAGAGAACCTCGACGACCGCGACAACCCCGACCTGTCGGCGTACAGCGGCTTCGCGGCGGGCGGCCAGAACGAGATCAGCGACGTGACCGTCGTCGACGACGACACCGTCACGATCACCTTCGCCAAGCCGACTCCCGGGTTCGAGGCGAACCTCGTCTTCCCGGCCGGCGTCATCGTCGGTCCCGCCGGCGTTGCGGACCGCTCCAGCCTCGACGCCACACCCGATGGATCGGGCCCGCTCGAGATCGACGCGGATGCGACCGTCAAGGGCAACTCCTACCTCCTCGTCAAGAAGGAGGACAACGACGCAGCGGCGGACTACCCGTTCGATTCGTACGAGTTCAAGCCGATCCTCGACCCGCAGGCGCGCGTCAACGCGGCGATCTCCGGTGAGGTCGACATGGCGAACATCACCGCTGACACGCAGGAACAGGTCGAGTCGGCGGGCACGGGCCTGGTCGCCAATGCCGGCACCGTCGTGAACATCGTGCCCTTCGACAAGAACGGCAGCCTGGCACCCCAGTGGGCCGACCCGAACGTCTGGAAGGCGCTCTCGATCGCGATCGACCGAGATGCCTACGTGAACGCCGTGCACCCGGGCGAGATCCCCACGGCCAACGCCCTTCCCACCGACAGCCCCGGCTTCCTGCCGGAGCTCGACGAGGACTACGCCTACGATCCGGACGCCGCCAAGGAACTGCTGGCCGACGCCGGATATCCCAACGGCTTCTCCTTCGACTTCACGATCAACCAGGGCAGCCAGCGTGACCTGGAAGCGCTGCAGCCCTACTGGGCGGCCATCGGCGTGACGGTGAACCTCAAGAACGCGGCCTCGACCGAAGAGCTGTTCGCCGTGGTGCAGACCGAGCCGATGGGCGGACCGCTCCCGCTCACGTGGACCAACCCGGCAGGCAACGTGTTCGGAGTGCTGTTCGGATTCGCGAACTTCCACGGAGCCGAGAACGCCGAGATCCAGGGGGCCGCCGGCGCGTACGCGGCGGCCACCGGCGACCAGGCCGCGCAGGATGCGGCGCTGGCAGATCTCAACCGGGCGATCGTCGACAACGGATGGCTGCTGCCGCTGTACAACCAGCTGGCGCCGTGGGCCTACAACACCTCGAAGGTGGCTGAGCTGACCTTCCCGGGTGCGGAGCCCTACCCGATCCTCGCGACGGTCCAGCCCGCGTCCTAACCTGATTCCGGTGCCGGCGGGCGACCGCCGGCACCGGAATCGCAGGGAGTGATGATGCTCTTCTTCATACTGAAGCGGGTCGCGTGGGCGATCCTCACGCTGCTCATCGCGTCGTGGATCGCGTTCGTCCTGGTGCACCTCTCCGGCTCGACGCCGGGTGGTGTGGCCCTCGGCCAGTCGGCCACGCCCGAGCAGGTCATCGCGTACAACGAATCCATCGGCTGGTACGACCCCTGGATCCAGCAGTACTTCGCGTGGATCGGACAGGTGCTCCAGGGCAACCTCGGGGTCTCGCTCATCGACGGTCGTCCGATCGGGCCCGACATCGCGAAGCGCCTCCCGGTGACGGCCGCCCTCGCCCTCTTCGGAACGCTGCTCAGCGCCATCGTCGGCATCGTGCTCGGCGTCACCGCCGCGGTCCGCGGCGGGGCCGTCGACCGGTTCATCACGGCACTCTCCGGCGTGCTGCTCTCGGTCCCTGCGTTCTGGGTCGGCGTGCTGCTGGTCTACGTGTTCGCCGTGCAGCTTCGCCTGCTGCCTGCCACGGGGTTCGTGCCGTTCGCGAACAACCCCGAGGCATGGGCGAGATCGCTGGTGCTGCCCGTGCTGACGATCGCGATCACCTCCGCGGCCGGGATCGCGCGGCAGACCCGCGCGTCGATGTCCGAGACGCTCACGCAGGAGCACATGCGCACGCTCCGGGCCATCGGCACACCCACGACGCGCATCATCTACGTCCACGCACTGCGGGGGGCGAGCCTCCCGATCATCGCGAGCATCGCCATCCAGTTCATCGTCCTGTTCAGCGGCTCGGTCATCATCGAGGTGCTGTTCGCCCTGCCCGGTATCGGGCAGGCCATGCAGGCGGCGGTCGGATCTGCCGATCTGCCCTTCGTCCAGGCGCTCGTGCTCGTCGCGACGCTCGTCGTCGTCATCGTCAACCTGGGTCTGGAACTGCTCAACCGGACTCTCGACCCGAAGCTGCGTGCCTCATGACCGTTTCGACCACGTCCATCGTGCGCCCCAAGCGCACCGAGCGCCGCCTCGGTGGCCGGATCCTCCGCTCGCCGGCAGCCGTGATCTCGCTGGTCTGGCTCATCGGTCTGGTGCTCGCGTCGCTGACCGCTCCGCTGTGGCTTCGGTATGGCCCGCTCGAGCAGGATCTCTCCGCCGTCCTCCAGGGACCGTCGTTCGCCCACCTGCTGGGCACCGACGAACTCGGTCGCGACCTGCTGTCGCGCCTGGTCACCGCGGCCGCACCCACGATCTTCACGGCGATCATCGTGCCGATCGTGGCGATCGGCGTCACCGTGCCGATCACCCTGTGGGCGGCGCGCAGCGTGCGGGGGGAGGGCGTGATCAACCGGATCAGCGAGATCGTGCTGTCCCTGCCCGGCACGGTCATCATCCTGGCGTTCATCGCGGCGGTGGGAACGAATATGCCGCTGGTGATGATCGCGTTCGGCCTGCTGCTGTTCGGCGCAATGTACAAAGTGCTCTTCGGGCAGGCCAAGTCCCTGCACAAGCAGCTCTTCGTCGAGGCCGCGGCGGTGGACGGCGTCCGGCCGATGACCGCCAGCATCCGTCACGTCCTTCCCAACATGTCCACGACGGTGATCGTGCAGTTCGTGCTGCTGTTCGGCGTCGGCATCGGCTTCCAGGCAGGACTCGCCTTCATCGGCCTCGGGCCGCAGCCGCCGGAGCCGACCTGGGGTGGGATGATCCAGACCGCGTCGCGCTTCATCTTCCAGCAGCCGTGGATGATGATCCCGACGGGCGCGATCCTGGCGCTCACGATCATCGCCGCCAACTCACTCGCCGACGTCCTCGCCGGCGGAACGGCGGTGCCGCCGCCCCTCGTGGCCCTGCGTCGCAGGAAGAGCAAGACGCCCGTCACCCAGATCTCGGCATCCGCTCTGTCGGACGATCTTCCCGCGGAGGAATGGAGCGACCGCGAGGCGCCCGAGTCGTTCGCGATGATGGGCGACGCCTCCCTCCCGTCGAGCAACATGGACCCCATGCGCAGCGCCAACGCGGCGACGGATGTCGTGGACCTGGCCGAACTCGGAACCGGCGAGCCGACGGTTCTGGAATCGGATGCCGGGCCTGTGCCCGCCGCGCCGGCCGGATTGCCGGCAGCGAAGGGCGAACTCGTCGTCCAAGACCTGGTCATCGGCGTCGACGGCGGCCCGGCGCTGGTCACGGGCGTCTCGCTGCGGGTTCGGCCCGGACGGGTGATGGGCCTTGTCGGCGAGTCGGGCTGCGGGAAGAGCGTCACCTCCTACGCCCTTCTCGGACTGCTCTCGCCGGGCCTGTCGGTGCGTTCCGGCAGCATCGGCTGGAACGGCGCCGACCTGGCCCACGCGTCGGAGAAGACGCTGCAGCGGGTGCGCGGTCACGAGATCGCGTTCATCTCGCAGGAGCCGACCCGCGCGCTGGACCCGATGTTCACGGTGCGCTCGCAGCTGTCGACGGCCGTCAAGCGGCTGCGCGGGGTCAGCGGATCGGATGCCAAGCGGATCGCGGGCGAGCTGCTCACCGACGTCGGCATCAACGATGTGCCTCGCGTGCTCAAGAGCTACCCGCACCAGCTGTCTGGGGGCATGGCGCAGCGCGTCGCGATCGCCCTCGCCCTGGCGGGCAAGCCGAGCCTCCTCGTGGCCGATGAGCCGACCACAGCGCTCGATGTGACGATCCAGGCCGAGATCCTCGATCTGCTACGCGGGCTCATCGCCGAGCGCGGCATGTCGATCATCATGGTCACCCACGACCTCGGGGTCGTCGCCGACCTGTGCGATGACGTGTCGGTGATGTACGCCGGCGAGATCGTCGAGACGGGCTCGGTGCGCGACGTGCTCATGCGACCCGAGCACCCGTACACGATGGCTCTGCTGGCAGCCGATCCGCACGCGATCCCCGACCTGGACAGCACGACGAGGCTGGCCTCGATCCCCGGGCAGGTTCCGCTGCCGGGATCGTGGACGAGCGGATGCCGGTTCGCCCCCCGCTGCCGCTTCGCGACGAACGACTGCCTCGCAACCGTGCCCCTCGAACCCCGGGCGTCCGGGCGCGGCGCGGTGCGCTGCGTCCGACGCGACGAAGTGAGCGGCCGACAGGACGAGTGGAGAACGCCCGTCACGATAGGAGGAGACCGATGAGTGCGTCGGCATCGCAGCCCTCCGCGTCTGCGCCCCTGCTGGAGGTGAAGAACCTCGTCGTGCGCTACGGCAAGAAGGGTACGGCTGCCGTCGATGACGTGTCGTTCAGCATCGCGCGCGGTGAGACGCTCGGTCTGGTCGGAGAGTCGGGATCGGGCAAGACGACGATCGGCCGAGCCATCCTGGGCCTGCAGCCGGTCACCAGCGGCGAGATCTGGTTCGAAGGCAGGAACATCACTCGAGCGAGCGTGCCGGAGCGCCGCGCGCTGCAGGGCGACCTGCGTGCGGTGTTCCAGGACCCCTACTCGTCCTTGAACCCGCGGCGTCCGATAGGCGAGGCGCTCGCCGAGCCGCTGCGCGTGTCGGGGGTACCCCGGGCCGATCGCAGCCTCCGCGCCGACGAGGCGCTGGCCGCGGTCGGCCTGCCGCTGGGATCGGGCAGCCGGTACCCCCGACAGTTCTCCGGCGGACAACGTCAGCGCATCGCCATCGCGCGGGCGCTCGTCACCGATCCGAGGCTCGTGGTGTGCGACGAGGCGGTCAGCGCTCTGGACCTCTCTACGCAGGCGCAGGTGCTGAACCTGCTCGCCGAGCTGCGTACCGGCAAGGACCTCGGCTATCTGTTCATCGCGCACGACATGGCGGTCGTGGAGTTCCTCGCCCAGCGCGTCGTCGTGCTCAACCGGGGACGGATCGTGGAGCAGGGGACGACGGCGGAGGTGCTGCAGAACCCGCAGAACCACTACACGAAGGTGCTCATGGCGGCCTCACCCGTTCCCGACCCCGACGAGCAGGCCCGGCGACGGAAGGTGTGGCAGGAACTGAAGGCGACGGCGCCCGCGGCCTGAGCCGCCGGTCAGTGGAAGGTCGCCGGGACCAGCGGCGACAGCGACTGCGCGGTCTCACGGAAGGATGCCACCATCGGATTGGGGCTGTCGCTCAGGCTGCACAGAACGATGGTCGCCGGCTCGATGTCGGTGATGGGGATGAACGACAGCTCGTCGCGCCGATAGTGCTGGCTGGCCGATTGCCCCGCGATGTTCACGCCTGCGCCGGCGGCGACCAGCTCAAGCAGGCCCTCGACGCTGTCGGCCGTAGGACCGCGCTTGGGCCGCGTGCCATCGGGTCGCGGGTCGACCAGCCACCAGTTCACGACCTCGGTGGGACCGTTCGCCACCGACAGGAACATCTCGTCTGCCGTGTCGAGGATCGAAATCGCCTCACGGCCGGCGAACGGATGATCGGCGCGTACGACGAGCACGCGCGCTTCCCGCCACAGCGGCTCCGCCCGCACCCGGGGCGGAAGCAGCATCGGCCAGGGAGCGAAGACGACGTCGACGCGCCCGCCCTCGAGCTCGTCGGCGACATCGAAGAAGCCGAGTCTGCGCATCTCGATGCGCGCCTGGGGGATCGCCTGCATCGTGGCGGCGATGGCGGCGGTCGTCAGCGTGCCGGCCCCGGCCGCGACGACCCCCACTCTCAGGACGGGCGCGTTGCGATCCCGTCGAATCGACCGGCCCCAGCTGAGCAGCTGATCATGGTCGTCCTGCACGCGCCGCGCGAGCGGCAGCAGCTCGCGCCCGTACGCGGTCAGCTCCACCTTGCGCGGACTGCGGTCGAACAGCTTGACGTCCAGCTGCTGCTCGAGGCGGCTGATCTGCTGACTCAGCGACGGGGGTGTGATGCTCAGCCGCTCGGCGGCACGGCCGAAGTGCAGCTCCTCGGCGAGCACGCAGAAATACCGGATCACGTGGATAGGGACATCCATGCGCTGATCTTAGCCTCAGGCTAACGCCGGGTAGGGAGCTCGAACTTCCGTCGACGGCTGATCGTGGCGAGACTCTACCTACCCGAAGCGCGCGAGAGGCATCAGCCTGCGCTTCTTCCGCCTCAGCGCGGACACCCACTTACAAGGAGGTAAGCATGACCACTTTCCCTGCTGACGACGCCGACAAGGTGCCCTTCGCCGGCATCCTGCCCGCCGCCGCGAAGCCGTTCGTCCTGGGCAACGGCGAAGGAGAAAAATCTCTCGTCTTCGACCAGCTCTTCTCGATCCTGCTGTCGGCCGATGAGACCGACGACCAGTACGGCGCCTTCACGATGGTGGGGCCGAAGGGCGACCGCATCCCGGCCCACAAGCACTTCAAGACCCACGAGATCTTCTACGTCGTGGACGGCGAGATCAGCGTCTGGATGGACGACGAAGCCGACTACCACTCCAAGACGACGCTGACCACGGGCGACTTCGCGTACATCCCCGCGAACGTCGTGCACGCGTTCCAGATCCACAACACCACCAAGGTGTTCGGCGTGGGCACCGCGGGCTTCGAGCGCTTCTTCCACGCGATGGGCCAGAAGACCGACGCGACGGAGCCGCAGGGCATCTACGTGCCCGACTATCCGACGATGCGCGCTGCGGGCGAGAAGTACTGGACGCAGTTCATGCCCGAGTTCCAGTTCCGCGACTGACGCATGCCCTCGATCCTCGAGGTCGACTTCGCTCAGCCGGAGGGATTCCGGCCGCTCTCGCTCGATCTGCGCACCCCGGATGCCGGCGTTGCCCCGCTCGTCGTGTTCCTGCACGGCGGGGGGTGGCTGCGCGGCAGCCGAAAGGTGTTCACACCGGGCATCAGCGACGCGCAGTCGTTCGACCGCATCGTCGCCGCCGGCTTCGCCGTCGCGTCCTGCGAGTACCGGCTGAGCGGTGAGGCCCGCTTTCCCGCACAGCTCCACGATGTCGATGCCGCACTCGCGTGGCTGCAGACGCACGGCGCCGACCACGGCGTCGACGCCTCACGACTCGTGCTGTGGGGTGTGTCGGCCGGTGCCACGCTCGCGGCTCTGACCGGGCTGCGTCGCGAGGACATCCGCGGCGTCGTGGACTGGTTCGGCCCGGCCGACCTGTTCGCGATGGCGGGGCACGATTCGGGCGAACCGGCGACCGACACCCGCGAGGCGCGCTGGCTGGGCGCGCCGGCCGCCGAGCTCCCAGATGCCGCCCGCCTCGCCTCGCCGGCGCTGCAGGTGCACGCGGGGGCACCCCCGTTCCACATCGCCCACGGCACCGCCGACGAGCACGTCCCGTTCACTCAGAGCGAGGCGCTGACTGCGGCACTGCGCGCGGTCGACGTTGAGGTCGAGTTCCTCCCCGTCCCCCGCGGCCGGCACTTCTGGCAGGGACTCGACGACACCGCTCCGGTGTTCGACGCCGCCCTCGACTTCGCCCACCGCGTCACCGCACCCTGACCCCGAATGAATCGCGAAAGGCCCCGATGACCGAGGCAGTCATGATCGCTCCCGCCCACCCGGCCGAGGCGGCGCCGCTGCTGCGCCGCGAGTTCCGGCTCGACGACGGCCACGGTGCGGTCACGAGCGCGACGCTTCGCCTCAGCGCACTGGGCGTCATCGAGGCCTGGGTGAACGGCATCCCGAGCTCGGATGAGCTGCTCGCGCCGGGATGGACCAGCTACGAATGGCGCGTCCGGCTGGTGGAGCACGACGTGACGGATGCCGTCGCGGGGCGCACCGTGGGAAAGAGCATCGCGATCGGGCTGCGCCTGGGCAACGGCTGGTGGCGCGGATACCTGGGCTTCACCGGTCAGCGAGCGGTCTACGGCGACGAGCGCGCCGGGTACGCCGAGCTGGAAGTGCGCTTCGCCGACGGCCACGTGCAGACCGTCGGCACCGACGAGACCTGGCGTGCGGCATCCGGAGAGGTGCTCGCCGACGACCTCTACAACGGCGAGACGATCGATGCGCGCCGGCGGGACCCGGCGTGGCTGGATGCGGGCTTCGACGATTCCGGGTGGAATGCGGTCCGCGCGGTCGAGTTCGACGCCGGCCACCTCGTCGAACGCACGTCACCCCCCGTACGGCGGCTGAGCGAGCTCCCGGTCGAGCGCGTCTGGACTTCGCCGACCGGCAAGACCCTGGTCGATTTCGGCCAGAACCTCGTCGGGTTCGTGCGCGTGCGCGTCACCGGCCCGGCGGGCACCGAGGTCGTGCTCCGCCACGCGGAGGTGATCGAGGACCATGAGCTCGGCACGCGGCCGCTGCGCCGCGCCGAGGCGACGGACCGGTACATCCTGAGCGGAGGCGAGGACGTGTTCGAGCCGACCCTCACCTTCCACGGTTTCCGCTACGCGGAGGTCAGCGGGTGGCCGGGGGAGCTCGATCCGGCTGCCCTGACGGCGGTCGTCGTGGGCACCGACATCGCGTCGATCGGCTCGTTCGAGTGCTCCGACCCGATGCTGAACCAGCTGCACAGCAACGTTGTCTGGGGCATGAGGGGCAACTTCCTGAGCGTCCCCACAGACTGCCCGCAGCGCGACGAGCGCCTCGGCTGGACGGGCGATCTGGCGGTGTTCGCGCCGACAGCGGCGTTCCTCGGCGACGTCGAGTCCTTCCTCGCGGACTGGCTGGTGGATGCCGAGCTCGAGCGACAGGCGACCCCTCAGCACACGGTGCCGGTCGTGGTGCCCAACGTCATGAAGTACCTCAGCACCGGCTTTCCCGAGCCGGGCGCGACCGCCGTGTGGGGCGACGCCGCCGTCTGGGTGCCGTGGGCACTCTGGCAGGCGTACGGCCACGAGCAGACGCTCCGGGCCGCCTACCCCCTCATGACCGCACACACGCGCAGTGTCGCGTCGGTGCTCGCGCCCGACGGCGCGTGGGACACCGGGTTCCAGTTCGGCGACTGGCTCGATCCGGACGCGCCGGCGGACGACCCGGGCAAGTCGAAGGCGCCCTCCGAGATCGTGGCCACCGCCAGCGCGTTCCGCACTGCCACGCTCATGGCCGAGGCGGCCGCCGTGCTGGGCGAGCAGGCGGACGCCGAGGAGTTCGCGCAACTGCGCGACCGCATCGGCGCCGCCTTCCGGGCGCGGTACGTGCGAGCCGGGCGCATCCAGAGCGACAGCGCGACCGCCTACGCGCTCGCGATCGCCTTCGGCATGCTGTCGGATGCCGATCGTCAGGTCGCCGGCGATCGCCTGGCCGAGCTCGTCCGTGCGGCGGACCACCGTATCAGCACCGGTTTCGCCGGGACGCCGTTCGTCACCGACGCGCTCACCATGACCGGTCACCTCGACGACGCCTATGCGCTGCTTCTGCAGCGAGAGGCACCGTCCTGGCTCTACGCCGTCGGGATGGGCGCCACCACGATCTGGGAGCGCTGGGACTCGATGCTGCCCGACGGCTCGATCAACCCCGGCGAGATGACCTCGTTCAACCACTACGCCCTGGGCGCCGTCGCCGACTGGATGCACCGGTCGGTCGCGGGCCTGGCGCCCCTGGAGCCGGGCTATCGCCGCATCCTCGTCGCGCCGCAGCCCGGAGGCGGCCTGACCTGGGCGGCGGCGAGCCTCGACACCCCGCACGGCCTGGCGGCGGTGCGGTGGGAGCGCGACGGTTCCGCGCTGAGGGTCCAGATGACGGTGCCCGAGGGCGCCGAGGCGGTGCTGCGGCTTCCCGGACACGAGGATGAGACCGTAGGCCACGGCATCCATGTCCGCCTGATGACACCGCAAGAGGCAACAACAGAAGGAGCAATCGCATGACGGAAACCCACGACGTCGCGCTGCGGGCCGGCGACCACGACTTCCGCGTTCGGGTCTACCCCGCGCCGGAGCCGAACGGTGCGCTGCTGGTGTGGCTGCACGGCGGAGCCTTCATGTTCGGCACCCTGGAGATGCCCGAAGCCGACCAGGTGGGTCGGCGCTTGAGCGCGGACGGGATCACCGTGGTCTCGGTCGACTACACCCTCGCGCCCCTGGAGGCGCTCGAGATCCTCGGGCCGCCGGACCCGGACGCCGACATGCCCTCCCCGGAGCAGATGCGCGCCGAGATGGAGGCTGCAGGCCCCCGCGCCCGCTTCCCGGTTGCGAACCTGCAGGTCGTCGCGGCCTTCGACTGGGCCGTCGCCAACGCCGCGACGTACGGCGCGGACCCAGAGCGCGTGTCGGTGGGCGGCGCGAGCGCCGGTGCCAACCTGTCTGCCGGCGCCGCCATGCGGCTGCGCGACCGCGCGACGACGGCGCCCCGGGTGCTGGCTCTGGTCTACCCGTCGCTGCACGACGGCATCCTCGAGCCGAATGACGAGACCGCCGAGCTGCTGCGCAGCGTCCCTGCTGCCCGGCTGTTCACACCCGAGAGCCGGGATGCGATCAACCGCAACTACCTGGAGGACCCCGACGGCGACGCTCACGGCTACGCCTTCGCCGGCGGCCATGATCTCGCGGGCCTTCCCGAGGTGCTGATCGTGAACGCCGAGCTGGACAGCCTGCGCCCGTCGGGCGAGGCGTTCGCGGCGGAACTGGCCGCGGCGAGCGTGGACGTGCGGGTCGTGCGCGAGCACGGCGCGATGCACGGCTATCTCAACGAGATCGGCCATCCGGCCGGTGAGCACACGCTGGCTCTGCTCGCCGACACGGTGGGCGGAAGCTGAGCAGCGGCATCCGGCCCCCAATCTCGCAGAATCGCGCGAACTTCGCACGATTTCCCGCGAATCCTGCGAACTCGGCGCGATCCTGCGACCGTCGCGGCGTCGAGATCCGGCGTCCGGGCTCAGGTCGCGCGCAGCAGCCTCGAGATGTCATCGGCGGTCGCGCGGAGGCGCTCGAGCAGCGGCCCGCGCAGCGACGCGACGTCGTGCCGCGACGAGGCGACCGCGATGTTGATCGCCGCGGCAGGTCGCGCGGTGTCACGCCCGAAGACCGGCACCGACACCGAGCGCAGGCCGGCGGCGACCTCCTGATCCTGCAGCGAGTACCCCTGCTCCCGGATCACGGCGAGGCGCTCGCGCAGTTCGGCGAGGGATTTCGCGGCGTTGGGGCCGGCATCCGCCCCGAAGTCGTGCGTCGCGAGGGCCGCCGTCAACTCGGCCTCGGTCAGGTACGCCAGCAGCAGCTTGCCCATGGACGTGTAGGCCGCCGGCAGCGTCGATCCGACCTGGATGTTCGCGGTCACGAGGTCGGAGTTGCGCAGCCGCGCGAGATAGAGCACCTGGTCGCCGACCAGCACGCCGAGGTTGACCGTCTCGCCAGACGACTCGGCGAGGTGCCGCAGGGGCTGCTCGCTCAGCTGCACGAGGCTCGATCCCCGCAGGGCGGCAGAGCCGAGCAGCAGCACGGCGACGCCCGGGCGGATGCCGCCATCCGGCAGCCGCTCGAGATAGCCGCCCTCTTCCAGGGTGGCCACCACGCGGAAGGCGGTCGGCATCGGGATGCCCGTGCGGTCGCAGATCTCGCGCAGCTTGAGCGAGGTCACCGACTCGTCGAACAGGCGCAGGACGTCCAGGCCCTTGGCCAGGGCCTCGATCCGGTACCGGCTGGCGGTCTTGCCGCCGCCGCCCGCATCGATCATGTCATCGGCTTTCATGGAGTGAAACCGTATCAGTCAGCCGACGCGGAACACGCGCAACTGCAGGGCGAGGGTCGCGTAGTAGCCGACCAGGGCGGTGAGCTCGAACACACCGCCGATGCCGAGGGCGGTGGATGCCGCATCCCAGTCCTCCTCCGACAGATCGCCGTTCAGCAGCGCGACCGTCGCGCGGGCGACCGCGCCCTCCGCTCCGTCGAACCCGGACACCTCGAGCGCGCGGATCGCCGCGAGCTCATCGTCACCGAACCCCAGAGCGCGGGCGATCGCCTCGTGCGCCTCCCTCTCGAAGGCGCTGTCCCACCGGGCGGCGACGAGCAGGATCGCGAGCTCTCTCGCACGATCCGTGAACCCGGTGCGATAGCGGATCGCCGCTCCGAGCTCCTGCTGGGCGGAGCCGACGGCGGGCGAGCGCAGCATCAGATCGAACGGCCCGCGCAGCGAACCGTCGTCCGCCGTCAGCGGGAAGTGCTGGGGACCCTGTGCTCGCGGTCCGCCGGTGATCGCCGCGTACAGGGCGGTCTGCTCGAGCGTGAGTTCCTCCGGTGCAAGCGGAGGGATGCGGGGTGCCATGTTCTCCTCGTTCCCCGCGGCCGGGATGCCGCCGGATTGACTCACCCCAGACTATCGGTTATATTCACTAAGCGAAAGCAACTTTTGCTGAATGAACTGATGGATGGCAAGGACGCACCGATGTCGACGAACGACACCCTCGAGACCAGCGCCGTCGAGCGCGTGAACGCCGACTGGCTCGGCCTGCACGGCGCTCGCGTGCTCGTCGCCGGTGCCGGCGGGATCGGCGGCGCCTGCGCCCTCGCCTACGCAGGGGCCGGCGCATCCGTGGCCGTCGTCGATCGCGACCAGCGCGCGCTCGACGCGATCGGCGCCGAGCTGAGCGCCCTGGGTGCCCGCCACGAGCTGATCCAGGCCGACCTCACCGAGCACGGCGCGGGAGAGCGGGTCGTCGCGCAGGCCATCGAGCAGCTCGGGGGGCTGGAGGTTCTGCTGCACGCGGTCGGAATCAACGACCGCCGCCCGATCCTCGAGTTCACCGAGGACGAGTGGGACCACATCCTGCGCGTCAACCTCTCGTCGGTCTTCGGGCTCGCCCAGGCCGCCGGACGCCACATGGTCGCGCAGGGCTTCGGCCGCGTGCTCGCCCTGTCCAGCGTGTCGGGCCTGCTCGCCCACCACTCGCACGGCCCGTACGCGGCGTCCAAGGGCGGCATCAACCAGCTGCTGCGCGTCATGGCACGCGAGTGGGCGGCATCCGGAGTCACCGTCAACGCCCTCGCCCCCGGCTACATCGAGACCCCGCTGACCGCGGGCGAGCTCGCCAAGCCCGGCAAGCGGGCAGATCTCGAGAGCCTGGTTCCGGCCGGCCGCCTCGGCACCCCCGACGAACTCACCGGTCCCGCCCTGTTCCTGTCATCCCGCCACGCCGGCTTCATCACCGGCCACGTGATGTACATCGACGGCGGACGCACGCTGGTCTGAGACTGAGAGAGACGAAGGAGCAGACATGACCCAGATCTTCCCCCGCTTCGCGGGCAAGACCGTGCTCGTCACGGGCGCCGGCACCGGCTTCGGCGCCGAGATCGCCGTGCGCGCCGCGCAGGAGGGCGCGAAAGTCGCCGTCCACTACCGCTCGTCGAAGGCGGGCGCCGAGGCGACGCTCGAGCGCATCCGCGAGGCCGGCAGCGACGGCATCCTCGTGCAGGCCGACATCGGGTCCTGGGACCAGATCAAGCGCATGGCCGATGAGGTCTGGGCCGCGTTCGGCACGCTCGACGTGCTGGTCAACAACGTCGGCGACGTCTCGAGCGAGCAGATGAACTGGGACGAACTGACCCAGGAGGCCCTCGACGCGGTGATCGACATCGACGTCAAGGGCACGCTGCTGATGACGCACGAATTCGGCGAGCGGATGCTGCAGCAGGGGCACGGGAACATCGTGCAGGTCGGCTCCACGGTGATCGTGCGAGGTTCCGCGCGTGCGCCCCAGTACGCGGCAGCGAAATACGCGATCCTCGGCATCACGAAGTCCTACGCGAAGGCCTTCGCGCCGGCGGTGCGCGTCAACACGTTCGCGCCCGGGTTCATGGAGACCGAGCGGCTGCTGAACCGCGAGGACTGGAAGAGCGGGCGCCGCGAGGTGCTGCTCTCGCAGACGCCGATGGGCGTCATCCCGCCGCCCGAATTCGTGACCGGAGCGTGCCTGTGGCTCGCCACAGACGAAGCCGCCCACCTCACGGGCGGCTACATGCTCGCCGACGGCGGCTTCAACATGGTCGGCGCCTGAGCGCCTGGCCCTTCGACAAAGCCCGAGATCTAGGAGACAACGACAATGAAGCTCATCACCTTCGACGGCGGCCGCGTCGGCCGCCTGGAACTGGAAGAAGGCACCGTCATCGAACTCGACGTGCCCTCGACCCGCGAGTACTTCGAGCGCGGCGGCCAGGTCACTGAGACCGGCGAGCGTCTGGCCTACGCCGACGTGACGCTCGAGGCGCCGATCCGCCCGAAGAAGTTCTTCCACACCGCCGGAAACTTCGCCGACCACCACAACGAGCTCACCGCCGTCGACTGGTCGCACCCGGTGCACAAGGGCATCGTGTTCTTCCAGAACGTCGACGCGATCATCGGCCCCGACGACGAGATCGTCTACCCCGAGGGCCTCACGAAGGAGCTGGACTACGAGCTCGAGCTCGGCATCATCATCGGCAAGGCCGGGAAGTTCTTCGGCCCCGATGAGGCGGACGACTACATCGCCGGCTTCACCGTGTTCAACGACATCACCGCGCGCGACATCCAGCGCAAGGAGATGGAGTCGGGAGTCTTCTCCTTCAGCAAGGGCATCGACACGTTCTGCCCCATCGGGCCGTGGATCGTCACGCGCGACGAGGTGCCCGACATGCACGAGCTTCCGATGCAGCTGCGGGTGAACGGCGAGGTGCGCCAGCAGGGCAACACGAACCAGACGCGGATCAGATTCCCGCACCTGGTCGCCTATCACTCGCCGCAGATCTACAGTGCGGGCGACATCATCACCACCGGCACGATCTCGGGCGTCGCCGCCGTGCAGCCGAACCCGTTCGACTTCTACCTCAAGCCCGGCGACGAGATCGAGGCGGAGATCACCGGCATCGGGACCCTCCGCAACAAGGTCATCAGCTGGGAAGAGCGCTACGGCGAGCCCGCTCCTCAGCGGGTCGACTGGTGAGAATCGCCAACCTCGCCGGTCGGGCCGTGCTCGTGCTCGGTGACGACGGGGCGATCGACATCGCGGGGGCATCGGACAACCGGTTCGGACCCGACCCGCAGGCATTGTTCGACGACTGGGCCGCGTTCGCGGACTGGGCCTCGGCGCTCGAGGGGGCCGATGCCGCGGCATCCGATTCGTTCGCCATCGAGGAACTGGGCGCTCCCGTCCCGCGCCCCCGCCAGGTGTTCGCGATCGGCCTGAACTACGCCGAGCACGCCGCCGAAGCCGGCTACCCGCCGGACTCGATGCCCGTGACCTTCACCAAGTTCCCCTCGTCGATCGTCGGCCCGGGCGCCGTCGTCGCGCTGCCGGACGGCAACGTCGACTGGGAGGTCGAGCTCGTCGTCGTGATCGGCCGCGAAGCGCACAAGCTCGATCGCGAGAGCGCGTGGGACCACGTCGCAGGCCTCACGATCGGACAGGACATCTCCGAGCGCATCACGCAGATGCAGGGCTCCGCGCCCCAGTTCAGCCTCGGGAAGTCGTTCCCCGGCTTCGGCCCGACGGGGCCCTGGCTGGTCACGCCCGACGAGTTCGCCGACAGGGACGACCTCGCGATCTCGTGCAGCCTCTCGGGCGAGGGGATGCAGTCCTCTCGGACCTCGATGATGCTGTACGACGTCCCCGAGCTGCTCGTGCGGCTCAGCGCCGTGTGCCGCCTGCTGCCGGGCGACATCATCTTCTCGGGCACGCCGTCGGGCATCGGAAACCGCCGCACCCCGCAGCGATTCATCGGTCCCGATGACGTGCTGGTCAGCCAGATCGAGGGCATCGGCACCCTCACCACGCGGTTCACCGCCGGCGGCTGAGCCGGCATCGACGAGGGAGCATCATGACCGGGCCGCGCTGGCGAGTGATCGTCGACAACGACTTCGCCGGCGATCCCGACGGGCTGGTCTCTCTCGCGCACGTGCTCCTGACCGATGATGTGCAGGTCGAGCTCATCACGTGCACCGCGCTCGATCCGGTGCTCGCGCACCTGGCGGGCATCGATCCTTCGGCGACGGCCTCCCTTGGAGCGCGCACCGCCCATGCGCTGCTCGAGGTGCTGGGCATGACGCAGCACCGCCTCGTGGCGGGCGCCGAGGATTTCGCCGGCAACGCGTCCGCTGCGGGACAGGCGATCGTGGACGTCTGCCGCGCGGACTCCGACGTGCCGCTCGCCATCCTCTGCGGCGGCCCGCTGACCAACGTCGCCGCAGCGCTCGCCCTCGATCCCGAGATCCGCCAGCGCGCGAGCCTGGTGTGGATCGGCGGGAGCCGCAGCGATGCCGCCGAGTACAACCGCGATACGGACGCCGAAGCAGCCGCATCCGTTCTCGCCTCCGGCATTCCGCTGGTGCAGGTGCCGCTGGAGACCTACCAGCGCATGCGCGTCTCGGTCGCAGAGGTGCGGGCCGAGCTCGGGCACGCCTCTTTCCCGGGCGGCTGGCTCGCCGAGCGGCTGCTCGACCTGCCCGCCTTCGTCACCCTGCACGGCGTGCTCACGCTCGGCGACAGCGCGCTGGCTGCGGTCGTCGGGCTCGACCCCGACTTCGCACCGGATGCCGGTCGCATCGTCGCCGACATCGACATGCGCCTGCTGTGGGGCGACCTGCTGGCGAAGCTGCGCCTTCAACACCGCGAGACCGAGCGCCGATGAGCGCGGCCTCCACCCGCGACATGCGCGTCGAGTACCTGCATGCCCCCGTCGGCATCGGGACGCGTGTGCCGCGATTCTCGTGGACTCCGGCACACGCGCAGGACGCGTACGAACTCGAGGTGACCGCGGGCGACCGCGTGGTCTGGGCGAGCGGGATCGTTGAGAGCCGCGAGTCCTCGCTTCTCGAGTACGCGGGGGAGCGGCTCGCCTCGAACACCGCGTATGCGTGGAGGGTCCGCACTCGCGCGGGCGATGCGTGGACGCCGTGGGCGGCATCCACGTTCGAGACCGCCCTTCTGGATGCCGCCGACTGGGTCGCCGCCTGGGTCGAACCCGCGCAGCAGGATGCCGTCGTCGAGCGGTGGAGCATCCTCGACTGGATCCGGGGCCTGGGTCCCGAGAGTCCCCCCGAAGAGCGGCTGCGGCCGCCGCAGCTGCTGCGGCAAAGGTTCGCGGTGCGCCCCGGGGTGGCGCGCGCCCGCCTCTACGCGACAGCGCGCGGGGTCTACTCGGCGTTCGTCAACGGAGCCCCTGCCGATGACCAGGTGCTCGCACCGGGTTCGGATGCGTACGAGCACCGCATCTCGGTGCAGGCCTACGACGTCACGGCACTCCTCGCCGAGGGCGAGAACGTGCTCGGCCTTGCGCTCGCAGACGGCTGGTGGGCGGGCCGGCTCGGATTGACCGGGTCGAGTGCGCAATTCGGAACCCGCACGTCGGCGATCTGGCAGCTGCATCTGGAGTACGCCGACGGGTCCACCGAGGTCGTTCCTTCCGGCGCCGATGTGCGCAGTGCGCCCGGACCCTGGGCCTACGCCGACCTCTTCGTCGGAGAGCAGTTCGATCGCCGCGCGGTGCCGGCCGGCTGGGATCGGCCCGGGTTCGACGACGACCGATGGATGCCGATCGCCGAGCGCGGCCACGACCATGAGCTGCTGCATCCCTTCGCCGGCGAGCCGATCCGCCGCGTTCAGGAGCTGGCGGCCGTCTGGGTGCGGGAGACGCCCGAGGGCGCGATCGTCGACTTCGGGCAGGTGCTCGTCGGCCGCGTGCGACTCCGAGTGCGTTCGATGCACGCCGGCCAGCGGATCGTCCTCGAGCACACCGAGACGCTCGCCGCGGACGGTTCGTGGTTCGTGAACATCGTCGGCATCAACAAGGAGCAGACCGACATCTTCGTCTCCGCGGGCGGTGACGACGAGTGGGAACCCGAGTTCACCTTCCACGGCTTCCGCTACGTGCGGATCAGCGGGTTGGACCACGCGGTCCGCGCCGAAGACGTCGTCGCCGTCGTCCTGGCGAGCGATCTGGAGCAGACTGGATCGTTCCGCTCGTCCGATGCACGATTGAACCGGCTGCACGAGAACGTCGTGTGGAGTCAGCGCGGCAATTTCCTCTCGATCCCGACCGACTGCCCCCAGCGTGAGCGCGCGGGCTGGACGGGCGAGGCGCAGGCGTTCGTCGGTGCCGCAACCGGCAACGCCCAGGTCGTGCCGTTCCTCTCGCGCTGGCTCGAGAACCTGCGAGCCGATCAGCTCCCCGACGGCCGCATCCCGATCTTCTCGCCGCGGTCGCCGTTCGACGCCGAAGCCGCAGCGGCGGCGCAGGGGATCGGGTCGATGGTCGCGGCGGCCGGCTGGAGCGACGCGATCGCGATCGTGCCGTGGACGCTGTACGAGCGCACCGGCGATCGCCGCGTGCTCGAGGACAACTACGACGCGATGCTGCGGTGGATCGACTACCAGCGGGCGACCGCGGCAGCCGAACTCCGGCCGGAGCTGGGTGCAGACCTGCCGCCCGGGCGCCGGGCGGCCCAGGCGCTGCTCTACAACACCGGCGAGCACTTCGGCGACTGGCTCACGCCGTCCACGATGGAGGGCAAGCCCATCCATGAGGCGCTCGCCGTCGCACCGGCCCTGACGAGCGAGTACCTCGCCCCCATGTTCCAGGCGCACAGCCTCACGCTCGCCGCGCGCACCGCCGCCGTTCTCGGCAGCCACACGGATGCCGCGTCCCTCGCGGGCCGCGCCGCAGCGGTGCGCGGCGCCTTCGCCGCCGAATACGTCGATGAGCACGGCGATCTGCCGGTGCGGCTGCAGGGCGTCTACGTCCTCGCGCTCGCGTTCGACATGGTGCCGGCGCCCCTTGGCCCCCGAACGGCGGCGAGGCTGGCCGAGCTGGTGCGGTCGCGGGGTGACCGTCTCGACACCGGGTTCCTCTCGACGTCGCACCTGCTCGACGTGCTGTGGGACCACGGGTACCCGCAGGTCGCGCGTGCTCTGCTCTGGCAGTCCGAGATGCCGTCCTGGCTGTACGAGGTGGATCGCGGGGCGACCACGATCTGGGAGGCGTGGGACACGATCTCGCCCGAGGGTGAGATCCGCGCCATGTCGTTCAACCACTACGGGCCCGGGAGCGTCGACGACTGGCTCTATCGCCGGGTCGCCGGCATCCGTCCCGCCTCCGCGGGGTATCGCACCGCGGTGATCGAGCCGGACTTCGAGATCGGCCTGGAGCGGGTGGCGGCGCACATCGGCACGCCGTACGGGCGGCTCGCGGTGGAGTGGACGCGCACGGGGGATGCCGCATCCGTCGTGGTGGATGTGCCGTTCGGGATCGAGGCGACGCTGCGTGTGGAAGGGGCGTCAGTACCGCTGGTGGCGGGGCGCAGCGCGCACACTGTCGCGCTCACTGGGCGCACACCGTCGCTTTCCGGCGGGGAAACCGCGATTCCGGCCGACTGAACTGGCGGCGCGCCTGCCGAGCGCCGTGCCCGGAGCCGTCAGACGAGTCCGTGACGCTCCGGCGCCACATCGATCGATGCGACGGCGGCGAAGCCCCGCGCCATCGCTCGCGCCGGCTCGGTGAAGAGGCTCTTCTGAACGCGCAGCGAGGTGATCCGCAGCGACTCCTCGCGGGTCAGCCCGAACCAGCCGCAGACGATCTCGATTCCGTGCGGCGTGACCCGCCAGAGTTTGTCGGCGTCTTTCACCACTTCATCGTCGGCGGACAGCGCCAGCAGGCGCGAGTCGTGCCCGTCGATGATCTCGACGACCCGTCGCACGGTCTCGGCGTCGCGCCCGAGCGAGGACAACACCTCCGTCGCGATGCGGGCGCCCTCCTTCTCGTGCTGCAGCACGAGGTCCGGCCGGCCTCCGCCCGGTGCGATCGCCTCGAGGATGAGGTCGTCCGACACGGTCGACCACCCCGTGTCGTGCAGCAGGATCGCCGGCAGCACCACATCGGGGTCGGCATCCGGCAACAGCGCCACCAGCGCGCGAGCGAGGCCGTAGGCGTACAGGGTGTGACTGTCGTTGTTGCGCACCGCGAGATACGGCGCGGCCAGCTCCCAGACGACGGCATCCTCGTCCCGCAGCCGGATGACGCCGGGCACATCGGATGCCGGCGGGATATGCGAGCGGATGTCACGGCCCAGGCGCGTGCTCGTCGGCGAGCTCATGCCTCGAAGCTTCTCAGGACGAACCGCGCCGGACCAAGTAAGCTTCCACTCATCGGAAGCGAGGATGCATCCGAGTGAGGAGCGTCGTGGCCGGGAGAGTGAGCAGTCCGGGGCAGTCCGTCGCGGGACGGGTGCTGTCGATCCTCGCGGTGTTCGAGAAGAGCCTCTCGCCGCGCAGCCTCACCGAGATCAGCCAGGAGACCGGCCTCGCCCTGAGCACGACCCACAGGCTGCTCGCGGAGCTCGAGGAATGGGGCGCCCTGCAGCGCGACGACAACGGCCGCTACCAGATCGGCCTGCGCCTCTGGGAACTCGGGCAGCACGCCGGCCGACAGGTGCGTGACATCGCCCGGCCCCTCCTGCAGGACCTGTACAGCCTCACGCACGAGACCGTGCACATCGCGGTGCGCGAGCACACCGAGGCCCTCTACATCGACCGCGTCTACGGTTCGCGTCGGGTGCCTCAGGCGTCGCGGGTGGGGGGGCGGCTCCCGCTGCACGCGACCGCGGTCGGCAAGGTGCTGCTCGCCCACGAGGAGTCCTGGCTGCGCGAGGCCGTCCTCGCCCAGCCGCTGGAAAGCCGCACACCCAAGACGCACGTCGACCCCGTCGCGCTGCGCATCGAGCTCGATGTCATCAGAGCCCGCGGGTATGCGCTCACCGCCGATGAGGTGCGTCTCGGGTCCGCGTCGATCGCCGTCCCCATCTTCCAGCACGACGGCAGCATCGGCGCGGCGTTGGGGCTGGTCGCCTCGGCCGACACCGCCGACGGACTCGAGCGCCATCTGCCCGCGCTCCGCGGCATCGCTCACCGAATCGAGAACAGCGTCGGTCCGTTCCCGCTGCGCACCCTGCGCCCCGCCCGGGGGCGCCGGGCCGAGGAACTCGCTTCCACTCAGCGGAAGGTCGTTGGCGCCGGCGCCAAGCGCGGACGTTAGATGTGACTGCCGCCTCCGGACGGCGCCCACGCCTCAGCCCAGACAACGAAGGAGTCGTCATGGCAGCATCACGCACCGACCTGAACGACCCGGCGACAGACGCGGGAACGCGATCCGCCGTCTGCCCCGTCGACCATGCAGAATTCAGCGGCGACGCAGCGCACCACGGCTACGAGCCTTTCGACATGAACGACCCCTTCCCGGCATACGAGCGCCTTCGCGCCGAGGAACCGGTGATGTACGACGAGCGCATCGGCCTGTGGGTCGTCACGCGCTGGGCAGATGTGCGCGCCGTCTTCGAGGACTGGGAGACGTTCTCGAGCGAGAACGCGCAGGCTCCGATCCGTGAGCGAGGTCCTGAGGCATCCCGGATCATGAAAGAGGGCGGCTTCACCGCCTACTCCGGCCTGTCCGCCCGCATCCCGCCCGATCACAGCCGCATCCGCGCGATCGCGCAGCGGGCCTTCACGCCCCGCCGCTTCAAGGCACTCGAGCCGACCATCCGCGAGAACACCCGCGCTGCCCTCGAGAAGATGCTCGAAAGCCCCGACCGCCAGGGCGACTTCCTTCACGACATCGCCTTCGACATCCCCACCGTCACGATCCTCACCCTCCTCGGCGTCGACTCCGCGATGGTGCCCATGTACAAGCGCTGGTCCGACTCGCGCGGAGCGATGACGTGGGGCGACCTGAGCGACGACCAGCAGATCCCGCACGCCCACAACCTCGTGGAGTACTGGCAGGAGTGCGAGCGTCTGGTCGTCCAGGCCCACCGCGACGGCGGCGACAGCCTGATCGCCGACCTCGTCGAGGCGCAGGGCGCCGGGGCCGAGATCACCGATCACGAGATCGCCTCGCTCTGTTACAGCCTGCTGTTCGCGGGCCACGAGACCACCACCACGCTCATCGCGAATTCAGTGCGGGTTCTGCTCGGTCACCGCGAAGCGTGGGAGGCGATCGTCGCCGATCCCACCCGCATCCCGTCGGCGATCGACGAGGTGCTGCGCTACAGCGGCTCGATCGTGGCGTGGCGGCGCAAGGCCCTGCGCGACACCGCGATCGGCGGAGTCGCCATCCCCGAGGGTGCCGGCATCCTGCTCGTGATGGGCTCGGCCAACCGCGACGACGAGGTGTTCGCCCACCCCGACCAGTTCGACATCGACCGCACCGACGCCCGTAACCACCTTTCGTTCGGCTACGGCATCCACTACTGCCTCGGCAACATGCTCGCCAAGCTGCAGGATCGCATCGTGCTCGAAGAGAGCGCCGCGGCGGTGCCGAGCCTGCGCCTGACCGGAACGCCGATCGCCTTCGGCGAGAACCTCTCGTTCCGCGCGCCCACATCCGTTCCCGTGACCTGGGAGGCCTGACATGACAGAGCCGACGCGCGCAGAGCGCCTGTTCATCCGCTTCTTCGACGAGACCGGCCCCGCGCCGATCGAGCTCCTCGGCGGCAAGTGCGCGTCGCTGGTGGCGCTCACCACGGCCGGGATGCCGGTGCCCCCCGGTTTCGCGATCACGACGGACGCGTACACCGCGTTCATCGAGAGCTCGGGGATCGCGGAGGACATCCACGCGCTGCTGGACTCGATCGACCCGGACGACGTCGCGAGCGTCGACGCGGTCTCGGCGCAGATCCGCGACGAGATCCTGAAGCGCCCGGTGCCGCCCGCGATCCACGACGAGTTCTCCGCCGCCTACGCCGAGCTGCAGTCGCGCTTCACATCGGAGACGCCCGTAGCCGTGCGCTCGTCGGCGACCGCCGAGGACCTCCCCGACGCGAGCTTCGCCGGTCAGCAGGACACGTATCTCTGGCTCGTCGGCCGCGACGAGGTCGCCGAGCACGTCCGCCGCTGCTGGGCGTCGCTGTACACCTCGCGTGCCATCGTCTACCGCCTGCGGGCCGGCATTCCCAATGAGGGGCTGTCGATGGCCGTCGCCGTCCAGAAGATGGTCGACGCGAAGACCGCGGGCGTCGCGATGACGATCGATCCGTCCAACGGCGACCGCTCCACGATCGTGATCGACGCGGCCTGGGGCCTGGGCGAACTCGTGGTCTCGGGGCTGGTGACCCCCGACAATTTGCACATCGACAAGGTGATGCTGACGATCTCTGCCGAGCACGTCGGCGACAAGCACATCGAGCTCGTTCCGGATGCCGATGCCCGCGGCATCCGAGAGCACGACGTCGAGCCCGAACGGCGCAGCGTCCGCTGCCTCACCGACGCAGAGGTCACCCTCGTCGCCGCGATGGCCAAGCGCGCCGAAAAGCACTTCGGAACCCCGCAGGACATCGAGTGGGCGATCGACAGGGGCCTTCCCGAAGGCGAGAACCTGCTGCTCCTGCAGTCGCGCCCGGAGACGGTCTGGGCATCCAAGGCCAGCGAGACAGCGCCGAGCACCTCCGGCTTCGGCATCGCCAGCATCACCCAGTCGCTGATGGCCCAGATCGGGCGATGACCACGGCTCCCCGTGACAGCGTCCCACCGTGGGACACCCGCACGCACTCCTGAACCAGCAACCCGAACCCGCACTCCCGAAAGGACCCGACAATGTCACAGGCGACAGCTGTCATCGCACCGGTGAAGAACTCCTTCCCCAGCCCCTACGAGCAGCCGGCTCCCGCCGGCGCCGAGGGGTGGAAGGACCTCTACGCGTACAACCTGGTCTTCCAGGACAACCGCCGCGCGACCGAGGAGGCGAAGTTCTGGTTCTGCGACAGCCAGCACTGGCCGACGGTCACGAAGCCCTTCGAGACGATCGGATTCGAGTTCGCGGTCGGCTGCCTCGGTCAGTACAACTCGCGGCAGCTGCTGATTCCGACCGCGAACGGCATCGAGTACCGCATCCACAACGGGTACGTCTTCATGTCTCCGGTGGCGGTCGACCCCCAGCACGTCGAGGCGCGGGTGCCGCAGTTCATGCAGCGCGCGGGGCACTACTTCCAGAACTGGGAAAGCCTCCTGGCCAATTGGCACACGAAGCTCACAGCGACCATCGACGAGCTCGAGTCGATCGAGTTCACGGCCCTGCCCGACGCGATCGACATCGATGACGTGCTCAGCGGCAAGGGCACAGGGCCGGCCACCGAGCTGCTCGGCGACTACGACCGGCTCATCGCCCTCGCCTACCGCGCGTGGCAGTACCACTTCGAGTTCCTCAACCTCGGCTACGTCGCGTACCTGGACCTCTTCATGTTCTGCAAAGAGGTCTTCCCGCGCATCCCCGACCAGGCGATCGCCACGATGGTGCAGGGCGTCGACATGGAGCTGTTCCGCCCCGACGACGAGCTCAAGAAGCTCGCCAAGATCGCCGTCCGCGACGACCTCGTGGCGCACTTCGCCGACACCTCGGATGCCGCAGCCCTCCTCGCCGCGATCGCCGCGGACCCCGCCGGAGCGGAGTGGTCACAGACCTGGGCCGACGCGCAGGACCCGTGGTTCAACTTCACCACCGGCAACGGCTTCTACGCGCACGACGAGTACTGGCGCGATGTGCCCGAGACACCGCTCGCCTTCATCAAGGGCTACATCGAGCGGCTGCAGAACGGCGCCGACATCGACCGTCACGTCGATGCGCTCGTCGCCGAGCGCGACCGGATCACGGGCGAGTACGCCGAGCTGCTGAGTGGCGACGTTCTCGAGACCTTCCACGGCAAGCTGGGTCTCGCCCGGACCGTCTATCCCTACGTCGAGAACCACAACTTCTACATCGAGCACTGGACGATGGGCGTGTTCTGGCGCAAGGCCCGGCAGCTGTCGAAGGTGCTCGCCGATCAGGGCTTCTGGAACGGCGCCAACGACATGTTCTACCTGCGCCGCGACGAGGTGCGCGAGACCCTGTTCGACTACGTCAACGCCTGGATGGTCGGCGCGCCGGCGATCGGCCCCGACTACTGGCCGGCCGAGGTCGACCGCCGCCGCGGCATCGTCGACGCCCTGTCGACCGCGCGTCCGCAGCCGGCGCTGAACACCCCGCCCGCGGTGATCACCGAGCCGTTCACCCTCATGCTCTGGGGCATCACCGACGATCAGATCCAGAACTGGCTGGGCAAGGGCGACGTGCCCGAGGGGACTCTCAAGGGCATGGCGGCCTCGCCCGGCATCGCCGAGGGACCCGCCCGTGTCATCTCGAGCGCCGACCAGCTCGCCGACGTGCAGGAGGGCGAGATCCTCGTCGCCCCCGTCACCGCGCCGTCGTGGGGACCGATCTTCGGCAAGATCCGCGCGACCGTCACCGACATCGGCGGCATGATGAGCCACGCGGCGATCGTCTGCCGTGAATACGGGATGCCGGCCGTCACCGGCACCGGCACGGCATCGTCCGAGATCCGCACCGGTCAGCTGCTGCGCGTCGACGGCAACTCCGGCACCGTCACGGTTCTGGACTGAGGCGAACCGATGAGCGGCGACACCACGATGAGCCCGCGCACCGTCCTCGTGACGGGCGCGGCGGGCGGACTCGGACGAGCCTTCGCGGAGGCCTTCGCGCACCGCGGCGACGTCGTGGTGATCGCCGACATCGACCGTGCGGGCGCCGAACGCACGGCATCCGAGCTCTCCACGGAGGGGTTCACGGTGATCGGGACCGGCGTCGACGTCACGGATGCCGCGTCCACGGCCGCCCTCGCGGCCCGGGTGGCCGCATCCGGCTCCGGCGGCATCGACGTCGTCATCAACAACGCGGCGATCTATGCGACGCTCACCCGCTCCCCGTTCGAGGAGATCGAGGAGACGGAGTGGGACCGCGTGATGGCGGTGAACCTGAAGGGCCCGTGGCTCGTCGCGCGCGCATGCTCGCCGCACATGAACGAGAGCGCGCGCATCGTGAACATCTCATCGGCGACCGTCATGAGCGGGTCGGCGCAATGGGCGCACTACGTCGCGAGCAAGGCAGGGGTGATCGGCTTGACACGCGTGCTGGCCAAGGAGCTCGGCGAGCGGGGCATCACCGTCAACGCCGTCGCACCGGGCTTCACGCTCACCGAGGCCAGCCACGGCCTGATCGCGGATGCGGAATCCTACGGCATCGACCGCGGCTCGATCAAGCGCCCCATCCACCCCGATGACATCGTCGGCGCCGTGCTGTTCCTCGCGAGCCCCGACGCCGCGTTCGTGACCGGTCAGACATTGGTCGTCGACGGCGGCCGGCAGTTCCTCTGAATCTTCGACCTCTCTGCAAAGGAGCAGCAATGAGCACAGTCGTCTACACCGCCGACGACGGCATCGTCACGACGATCGACGGGCGCCCCGGCGACTCGGTCATGGAGACCGCGGTGCGCAACGGCGTCCCCGGCATCGTCGGTGAGTGCGGCGGCAGTCTCTCGTGCGCCACGTGCCACGTCTTCGTCGCCGACGACACCCAGGACCTGGTCGGCGCTCCCGGTGACCTCGAGGACGAGATGCTGGACGGCACAGCCGTCGACCGCCGGGAGAACTCCCGCCTGTCCTGCCAGATCAAGCTGCAGGACGGGTGCGCGTACCACGTCACGACGCCGAGGGAGCAGCTCTGATGAGCGAAACCACCCTCATCGTCGGAGCCTGCCAGGCAGGGGTCCAGCTCGCCGCGACGCTGCGCGAGCTCGGCGACACCGATCCGATCGTGATGATCGGTGAAGAGGACCACCGGCCCTACCAGCGGCCGCCGCTGTCGAAGGGATGGCTCAAGGGAGAGCTGGAGCCCGACGACGTCGTGCTCCGCACGCGACAGTGGTTCGAGGATCGCGACATCGCGCTGATCGCCGGCGACCGGGTCGTCACCATCCACCGCGAACCGGGCGGCACGGGCGTCGCGCACACGCTCGGCGGGCGGCAGCTCCCCTTCACCCGCCTGGCTCTCACGACCGGAGCGTCGGTGCGTCGGCTCACCCTTCCCGGCACCGACTACCGGGGCGTGCACTACCTGCGCGATGCCGACGACGCGATCTCGCTCGGCCCGGCGCTCGCCGAACCCGGTGCCCAGCGCGTCGTCGTGATCGGCGGCGGCTTCATCGGCCTGGAGGCGGCGTCGGCGGCCCGGCAGCTCGGCAAGCAGGTCACGATCGTCGAGGGGACCGGCCGGCTGATCGGTCGCGCCGTCGCAGAGCCGACCAGCGACTTCTACCTCGCCGCCCACCGGCGTCGCGGCACGGACGTGCTGCTCGGCGCCCGCATCGCCCGCATCCTCGGGGAGGACGCATCGGCCGCCGGGCGCCGCGGATCGGTCACCGGGGTCGAGCTGGAGGACGGCCGGGTGATCCCGGCCGACCTGGTGGTGATCGGCATCGGCGTCCTTCCCCGTGTCGAGCTCGCCGTCCAGCTCGGCCTCGACGTCGCCGGAGGCATCGTCCTGGACGCGGCCTGCCGCGCCTCCGATGGCCGCACGGTCGCAGCGGGGGACTGCGCCATCATGCCGAACCCCTACCCCGGCGGCATGGGGGGCATGGTGCGCATCGAAAGCGTGAACAACGCCCTTGAGCAGGCGAAGATCGCCGCGGCGACACTGCTGGGGCGCGACGCCTCCTACGCGACGGTGCCCTGGTTCTGGTCCGACCAGGCCGACCTCAAGCTGCAGATCGCCGGCCTGTCGGCGGGCTTCGACTCCGTCGTGGTGCGGGGCGACTCCTCGGCCGAGCGCTTCGCGGTGCTGTACTACCGCGACGGGCGTCTGATCGCCGCGGACTGCGTCAACCAGCCCGCAGAGTTCCTCGCGATCAAGCAGGCCCTGAGCAAGGGCAAGACCATCCCGCCGCTCGCCGCCGCTGACACGAGCGTGCCGCTGAAGCTGTCCGTCGTCGACGCCCCCGTGGCCGTCGCATCCTGAGGTGAGGCCATGACCGTCCAGACCACGCATCCCGTCGACCTCTCGCCCATCCACGCCGAGGAGCGAGACGGCGACCTCGACGCCATCTGGCGGGCGATCGTCGCCGAATCGCGCACGCGCGCGAACGACATCCACCTGCCGATCTCGTTCGCCTTCGCCGAGCGCCTCTGCGACGCATATCCGGATGCCGATGCGCTCGTCGTGCGCGTCGCGATCCTGCTGCACGACACGGGCTGGGCGCGCGTGGATGAGACCCGCATCCTCAGCGAGGGATTCACCGGAGACTGGCGCCGGGCCGACGTGCGCTACGAGCACGAGCGTCACGGGTGCGACATCGCACGCGAAGTGCTCCCTCCGCTGGGCTACGACGAGAACTTCGTGCGGCGGGTGACCGACATCATCGACGGGCACGACACCCGCCCCGAGTCGCTCTCGCTCGAAGACAGCCTCGTGAGGGATGCGGACCGCCTCTGGCGCTTCACTCCGGCAGGCATCGCGCTCGCGTCGGGCTGGTTCGGTCTCACCCCCGCGGAGTACTGCCGTCGGCTGCGATCCGAGATCGTGCCGGAGCTGCTCACCGACGCCGCGGTGCAGATGGCCCAGACGGAGCTCGCCCGATCCGAGGTCCTGCTCAAGACGGAGCAGCTCTCGTGAGCACGACGGTCCATGCCGACCCGGTCGAACGGATGCGGGAGCGGCACCGTGCGGCCGTGACCGGGGTGCCCTATGCCGAGGTGACGACCCTCCGCATCGGCGGCGAGGAGGTCCGATCCACCGGCGCACCGCTGCCGGTCACCGACCCGGCGACCGGCGAGCAGTGGGGCTGCGTGCCCGAGGGCTCGCCCGCAGAAGTGGATGCCGCCGTCCGAGCGGCCCGCGCGGCCTTCGGCGGCTGGGCCTCGCGTCCTCCGGCCGAGCGTGCCGAGGCGCTGCGACGCATGGCCGATGCGATCGAGCGTCGCGCCGACGCCCTCGCCCTGACGAACACGCTCGAGAACGGTTCGCCGATCGCCGAGACCTCCGGGGCGGCCGGGAATGCGGCATCCATCCTCCGCGTCTTCGCGGGACTTTCGGGCTTCCTCGAGGAGCCCGACATCCGGCCCTTCCCGGGCGGGGCGAACGAGACCCTCGTCGCCCGCGACCCGGTCGGAGTGTGCGCGCTGATCGCGCCGTGGAACTTCCCGATCAACCTCGTCGTCATCAAGCTCGCGCCCGCGCTGCTGGCCGGCTGCACCGTCGTGATCAAGCCCGCCTCGCCGACGCCCCTCTCAGTGCGCTTCCTGCTCGATGCCGCAGATGAGGCCGGCATCCCGCCGGGAGTGATCAACCTCGTGACCGGCGGCGCGGCGACCGGCGACGCCCTTGTGCGGCATCCCGACGTCGACAAGGTCGCCTTCACCGGGTCGACCCCCGTGGGCCGGCGGATCGCGGCCGCCTGCGGCGAGCTGCTGCGCCCGGTCACGCTCGAGCTCGGCGGCAAGTCGGCGGCAATCGTGCTGCCCGATGCCGACCTCGATGCGATGTCAGCCGTGCTGGTGCGCAGCTGCCTGCGCAACACCGGTCAGACCTGCTACATCTCGACGCGCCTGATCGCGACACCGGAGCGCTACGACGAGCTCGTATCCATGGTCGCGGCGACCGTGGGCGCGGCATCCCTCGGCGATCCGCTCGACCCCGCCACCGTGTTCGGACCCGTCGCGACCACCGCACAGCGCGACGGTGTGCGGGCCCTGATCCGCGCCGGTGTCGCCGAAGGAGCCCGCGCCGTTCTCGGCGGCGACGTCGATCCACCGTTCACGGCCGGCAGCTTCGTCGCCCCCACGGTGTTCGCCGATGTGACGCCCGACATGCGGATTGCGCAGGACGAGGTCTTCGGGCCCGTCGTCACGCTCCTACGCGCCCGCGACGTCGACGACGCCGTCGCGATCGCGAACAGCACGCGCTTCGGACTCGGCGGCATCGTGTTCGGCGCCGACGAGGACGCCGCGCTGCGGGTGGCGCGCCGGGTGGACACCGGATCCATCGGCATCAACTTCTTCGCGTCGAACCACTTCGCGCCCTTCGGCGGGCGGCACGATTCGGGCCTCGGGGTGGAGTACGGCATCGAGGGCCTGTCGGCGTACCTGACGCCGCAGTCCGTGCACCGCCGACGGCGCTGAGGTTCGGGTGGTCCGGCGCCCCGCTGGGGAAGAGGACTCAGGCGCGAAGAGTCCGTCGGGAGGCGCATTGAACTTCCCGCTCACATAAGCCTTGATCCCGTGTGATCGTGAAGTTCAATGCGCTCCCCGAGGTGATGTGTGAGCGTGAAGTTCAATGCGCTCCCCGAGGTGATGTGTGAGCGCAAAGTCCAATGCGCTCCCCGAGCACGCGCGCCGCGGCGACGACCATGCCAGCGGCTTGGACCCCACTCAGTCCCGCAGGGACGGATGCCGCTCCTGCGGCGACCGCTTGGCCGGGATGAACAGCGCCACGACGAGAGCGACGATCGCGGCCGCGCCGCCCAGGATCAGCGAGATCGTGAACCCGGTCGTGGTGGGCACCGGCACACCCTCGAAGTCCACGACGTACGACGCCAGCACCGCCCCGATCACCGCGGCGGCCGTCGAGGTGCCGAGCGAGCGGAACAGGGCGTTGAGGCCGTTCGATGCGCCGGTCTCGCTCTGCGGAACCGAGCGCATGATCAGCATCGGCATCGATGCGTAGCCGAACCCGATGCCGGCGCCGATCAGGATGTTGGCGACCAGGATGTGCCAGACCTCGGACGAGAACAGCAGCGTGAACCCGTAGGCGGCGATGAGCGAGATCGCCCCGAGCAGCAGCAGCAGCTTGGGGCCTGTGCGGGACGCGATGCGCCCGGCGATCGGGGAGAGCACCATCATCACCAGACCGGACGGCATCACGATCAGGCTCGCGACCAGCAGCGACAGCCCGAACCCCGCCCCGGTCGCCACGGGGAGCTCGAGCAGCTGCGGATAGACGACGTTCGACGCGAAGAGCGAGAACCCCATCGCGACCGAGGCGATGTTGGTCAGCAGCACCGCCGGGCGCGCGGCGACGCGCAGGTCGAGGAGCGGCTCGTCGATCCGCAGCTCGTACCAGCCCCAGACCAGCAGCACGGCCAAACCGCCGAGGCCGCAGGCCAGCACGATGGGCGACCCCCAGCCCCACTCGTTGCCGCGGGAGATCGCCAGCAGGATGCCGATGAGGCCGACCGCCAGCCCGGTCGCCCCGACGAAGTCGAACCGCCCGGCGGTGCGCAGCACGCTCACCGGCACGATCCAGAGCACGAGCGCGAAGACGACGACGCCGAGACCGGCGGCCATCCAGAAGAGAAAGTGCCAATCGCTGCGCTCCGTGATGAGAGCGCTGATGGGCAGGCCGAGCGCGCCGCCGACTCCGAGGGTCGCGCTCATGAAGGCGATCGCCGAATCGACGCGGTCCTCGTGCAGCACGTCGCGCATGATCGAGATGCCGAGCGGCACCACGCCCACGATCGCGCCCTGGAGCGTCCGGCCGACGATGATGCCGATGATGCCCGGCGAGAGCGCCGCGATCACCGACCCCAGCACCATCACCGCGGTCAGCACCAGCACGATGCGCCGCTTGCCGTACATGTCGCCCAGACGCCCCGAGATCGGCGTGATCACGGCCGCTGCGAGCAGGGTGGAGGTCACCACCCACGCGGTGTCCTCGCGGCTCGCGTCCAGCAGCTCCGGCAGCTTGGACTGGATCGGCACCATGAGGGTGAACATGAACGACGAACACAGGCCCGCGGTCGCCAGAACCGCGATGATGGCGCCCTGGCTCGGCATCCGGGACAGCCGTCTTCGTGCGTCCTCATCCCGTGTGGCCATCACTTCAGGCTATCCGCGATCCGACGCCGGAGCCCACGCGCCCGGCCTCGCTCGCAGACCCCGCGCGAGTAGCGTGGAGGCATGCCAGAGGCTTCGGACGAGACCCGCATCGACATCCGCCCGCTCGAGACGATCGCGCAGATCCACGAAGCGTCCGACGTGCTGCGCCGCGTCTGGTCGGGCGATCGCGACACCATGCCGCCGGGCCTCATGCGCGCGCTCGCGCACTCCGGCAACTACGTGGTCGGCCTGTACGAGGGCGAGCGGATGGTGGGAGCGTCGGTCGCCTTCTTCGGCCCCCCGGCGGCGCGATCGATGCACTCGCACATCACCGGCGTCGTCCCGGGACTGCAGAGCCGCGGCCTCGGCCGCCTGCTCAAGCAGCACCAGCGCGAGTGGGCGTTCGCGCGCGAGGTCGGTCACATCACGTGGACCTTCGACCCGCTCGTGGCCCGCAATGCGCACTTCAACCTGCGCGTCCTCGGAGCGCGCATCACCGAGTACCTCGTCGACCACTACGGACCGATGGACGACGGCGTCAATCGCGGAGACGAGTCCGATCGGATCATGGTCAGCTGGGCGCTCGCCGCGCCGCCCGCTCCGACGCCTGCCGACGAACGCGTGGTCGCCTCGGTGGCGGTGCCCCGCGACATCGAGACGATGCGCCGCGACGCGCCGGGGGATGCCGCTGCCTGGCGCGTCCGCGTGCGCGAGCAGTTCCTGGGGCTCCTGGCCGAGGGACTCGTCGCCGGCGGCTTCGACGACGAGCGCGGCTACCTGTTCGTGCGACCCTAGCCCGGCGTCCGAAGGTCGGAGAATCGCGCGGAGGTCGGAGGATTTCTGCCGAATCGTCCGAACTTCGCGCCAATCTCCGACGTTCGCGCCGCACCCGGCGCCCCGCGCGCCGGCGCGTCCCTAGGCTGACCCGCATGCCCGAATACCGCGCCCAGTTCGACTTCGAGATCCGCTTCGCCAACGGCGGCGGCCTGACCGGCGAGGCCTTCCGCCTCGACGTGCCCTCCGCCGACATCACCGAACGCGACCTCGAGCTGCTGCTGGTCGCGCACCTCGGGCTCACCCTGGTCGGCACCGTCTCGCTCGCCGGGCTGCGGATCGTCGAGGAGCCGCACCGCGGCAGTCGCGGGGTGGATGCCGCATCGCCGAGCGCGCGCCGGGTGGTCGATCTCAGCCACCCCATCCGTGCGGGGCTCGTCACCTACCCCGGACTGCCCGCTCCGACGATCACCCCACACCTCACGCGCGCGGACTCCCGCGGGAAGTACGCACCGGGCACCGAGTTCGCGATGGACATCATCACGATGATCGGGAACACGGGCACCTACCTCGACAGCCCGTTCCACCGGTACGCCGACGGCCCCGACCTCGCAGGGCTCGACCTCGCGACGATGGTGGGCCTGCGCGCCGAGGTGTTCCACCTGACGGATGCCGAGGGCCGCGGCATCCGCCCCGACACGCTCGCAGATCGCGATGTCCGAGGCGCAGCCGTGCTCCTGCACACCGGATGGGACCGTCACTTCGGCGCTCCCGAGTACGGTGTCGGTGCCCCGTTCCTCACGGGCGAGGCCGCGCAGTGGCTCATCGACGCGGGCGCCGTGCTGGTGGGCATCGACTCGGTCAACATCGACGACACCGAGTCCGGTGGCGAACGCCCCGCGCATTCGCTGCTGCTGGGTGCCGGCATCCACGTCGTCGAGCACCTCACGAACCTGGGCGATCTGCCGCCCCGCGGCGCGCGGTTCACCGCCGCCCCGCCCGCGGTCGAGGGCTTCGGAACCTTCCCGGTGCGGGCGTTCGCCGAGCTCGGCTGACCGATCCTGCGCCGTCGGTCGATGTATCAGGCCTCGCGCCCCGCGCTCCTCCTGAATACCGCGCCGCGAAGGCGCGATGAGGAGGAGGCCGCCATGCGGGCACACATCGACAGGCTCATGACCGGTATCGGCCGCAATCGGCACCAGCGCGTCCGGCTCGTTCCGGGCGCCGGTCGCCCCCGCCGCGCGCGCACGACCTTCGTCGCGCTCACCGAGCGCGTCGCCCTCGCGCACTGACCGCCCTCGGGCGCGGGCGTAGCCTGAACCCATGCCCATCGCCCGTCCCGCGGCAGCCGTGGCCCTCGAGGGCTTCGAGTTGCGCGTCCTGCAGATCCCGCTCGTCGCGCCGTTCACCACGAGCTTCGGCACCGAGACCGTGCGCGAGGTCATCATCGTCCGCGCGCTCACCGCGGACGGCGACGGGTGGGGCGAGATCGTGACGGGCGCCTCGCCCCTGTACTCGAGCGAGTACACGCAGGGCGCGTGGGATGCCGCGCTGCGCTTCCTGATCCCTTCGCTACTCGAGCGCTCCACCCTCGCCCCCGAGCAGGTCGCCGCGGTGCTGCACCCCTTCGTCGGACACCGCATGGCCAAGGCCGGCCTCGAACTGGCAGTGCTCGATGCGGCGCTGCGCGCCGGAGGCCGGCCGCTGGGGGAGTACCTGGGCGCCGTGCACGATCGCGTCCCGAGCGGGGTGAGCGTCGGCATCCAGCGTGATCCGGCGGCGCTGGTCGAGGTCGTCCGCGGATACCTCGACGAGGGCTACGTCCGCATCAAGCTCAAGATCAAGCCCGGCCGCGACATCGCCGAGACCGCCGCCGTCCGCGACGCCTTCGGCGGCATCCCCCTGCAGGTCGACGCGAACTCCGCCTACACGCTCGCCGACGCCGACACGCTCGCCGAGCTCGACCGGTTCGATCTGCTGCTGATCGAGCAGCCGCTGCAGGAGGACGCCATCGTCGACCACGCGACCCTCGCCCGGCGGCTGCGCACACCGGTCTGCCTCGACGAGTCGATCGTCTCGCGCAAGGCTGCGGTCGACGCGCTCGCCCTGGGTGCCGCATCCGTCATCAACATCAAGGCGGGCCGCGTCGGCGGGTATCTCGAGGCTGTCGAGATACACGACCTGTGCCGGGATGCCGGCATCCCGGTCTGGTGCGGCGGCATGCTCGAGACGGGGATCGGGCGCGCGGCGAACGCCGCTCTGGCCGCCCTGCCCGGATTCACCCTTCCGGGAGATGTGTCGGCCTCCAGCCGGTTCTACGCCCGGGACATCGTCACCGAACCGGCCGTTCTCGAGGAGGGCCACGTCCGCGTGCCGACCGGCCACGGCATCGGCGTCGAGATCGACCCGGTCGCCCTCGAGGACTTCACCGTCGTGCGCGAGATCGTCCGGCGTTAGGCGGGCACACGCATGTCTCCTCAGCGCGACTCGCGATGCCGAATTCAGGCTCGCCGCACCTCGCCGCGCGCCGCTGCCGCGGATTCTCGCGAATCCGGACCGACTGTGCGCCGATTCAGCCTGAATTCGGCGTCGGTCACCGCGCTGACGGCGCTCGTGCTCGTGGTCTCCGCCTGCTCCCCGCAGCCGCCGGCGTCGGCGCCTGCCACCGGAAGCCCGCAGCAGCTGCCCGCCGGCGTGGAGGTCGAGCTGTTCCAGCTGCGCTCCGACGTCGCCGAGCGCGGGGCGCAGGTGCGGGTCATCAACGGGTCGGACGAGGACCTCGTCATCACGAGCCTGACCTTCAGCGACGACTGGTTCGCGGGCGACGCCGTCCGCGATCGCACCAGCACCGTCGCCGCCGGCCGCACCGTCGACCTGCGCTTCGCCCTGCCCGAGTCCGCGTGCGAGGACGAGCCGGATGCCGCCTCCCGCACGAGTCGAGTCGCCTTCGAGCTCGAGGGCGGCGGCACCGCCGAAGTGGAGGTCGCCGATCCGCTCGGCTTCACGACGCTCATCCACGAGAAGGAGTGCCTGCGCCACGACCTCGCTCGGGTCGCGACGCTCGAGTGGGCGCAGTTCACGCCGAGCGCCGCCCCGCTGCCCGCGGAACTGCGGCTCGCGATCACTCCGGCGGGCGGAGACGAATCGGCCGAGCTCGTCGAGATCCAGACGACGAACCTGTTGCAGTTCGCCGACCTGCCCACCGCCTTCCCCCTCGCGATGACCGTGACGGGGACGGATGCCGCCACCGAGCTCGCCGTTCCGATCGTGCCGCTGCGCTGCGACCCGCACGCGGTGATGGAGGACAAGCGCGGCACGGTCTTCAACATCGAGGTCGCGGTCGACGGCACCCAGGGGGCGGTCGAGGTCGCCGCGCCCGAGGCGATGCGGGGCGCGATCCTGCGCTGGGTCTCGGACTGGTGCGGCTTCGGCCCCGGGTGAGCCGGCCGAACCGAAGCTGCGGCGGGGCTGAGGGCGCGGCATCCGCTCGCCTAGAATCGAGGGATGCCGGCGACTCTTGTTCGCAAGGCAGCGCCCCGCACCCCTCCGGGTGCCCTGCGCAATTCCGCACTCCTCACCCGACCATTGGAGCCACCGTGGCCGAGCAGTCCCGCCTCGACAAAGTCATCGCCCTCGCCCGCCACCGCGGGTTCGTCTTCCAGGCGGGCGAGATCTACGGCGGATCCCGCTCGGCGTGGGACTACGGCCCCCTCGGCACGGAGCTCAAGGAGAACATCCGCCGGCAGTGGTGGCAGACCTTCGTCCGGGGCCGTGGCGACATGGTGGGCCTGGACTCCTCGGTGATCCTGCCCAAGCGCGTGTGGGAGGCGTCGGGTCACGTCGCCACCTTCACCGACCCGCTGGTGGAGTGCCTGCACTGCCACAAGCGCTTCCGCGCCGACAACCTGATCGAGGACTTCGAAGCGCGCAAGGGCCGGCCGGCCGAGAACGGCCTCGCCGACATTCCGTGCCCCAACTGCGGCACGAAGGGGCAGTACACCGAGCCCAAGGCGTTCTCCGGCCTGGTGAAGACCTACCTCGGCGTCGTCGACGACGAGTCGGGCCTGCACTTCCTGCGCCCCGAGACCGCGCAGGGCATCTTCGTCAACTTCACGAACGTGCTGACCGCGTCGCGCAAGAAACCGCCGTTCGGCATCGGCCAGGTCGGCAAGGCGTTCCGCAACGAGATCACGCCGGGAAACTTCATCTTCCGCACGCGCGAATTCGAGCAGATGGAGATCGAGTTCTTCGTGCCCCCCGCCGACGCGCAGGAGTGGTTCGAGCACTGGGTCGAGGCGTGCTGGAACTGGTTCCTCGATCTCGGCATCGACCCGGCGCACCTGCGTCGCTACGAGGTGCCGGTCGAGGACCGCGCGCACTACTCGGCGGGCACGATCGACGTCGAATACGAGTTCGGATTCGCCGGAAAGCAGTGGGGCGAGCTCATGGGCGTCGCCAACCGCACGGATTTCGACCTGACCAACCACTCGGAGGCTTCCGGCCAGAGCCTGTCGTACTTCGACCAGGCCAGCGGCGAGCGGTACACGCCGTACGTCATCGAGCCCTCGTTCGGCTTGACGCGCGCGATGATGGCCTTCCTCGTCGACGCATACCGCGAGGAGGAGGTGCCCAACGCGAAGGGCGGCACCGACACCCGCACGGTCCTCAAGCTCGACCCGCGCCTGGCGCCGGTCAAGGTCGCGGTGCTGCCGCTGTCGCGCAACGAGCAGCTGTCGCCGATCGCCCGCGAAGTGGCGGCGGACCTCCGCGGCGAGTGGAACGTCGACTTCGACGACGCCGGAGCGATCGGACGCCGATATCGCCGGCAGGACGAGATCGGCACGCCGTTCTGCGTCACGATCGACTTCGACTCGCTCGAGGACCGGGCCGTGACGGTGCGCGACCGCGACACCATGGCGCAGGAGCGCGTCCCGCTCGAGACGCTGCACGCCTACCTGGCCGAGCGCCTGCGCGGCGCGTAGGCGGGCTCTACAGTCAGTCGCATGACGACAGCGACGAAGGACTACCGCGGCACCACCGCCCTCATCACCGGCGCGAGCGCCGGCCTCGGCACCGAGTTCGCCACCCGATTCGCCGCGCGAGGCGCGAACGTCGTGCTCGTCGCCCGTCGCGAAGACCGCTTGCGCGATCTCGCCGAGCGCCTCGAACGCGCGCACGGCGTCACGGCGACGGTGATCGCACTCGATCTGTCCCGACCGGATGCCGCCGCCCAGTTGCGCCGGGAACTCGAGGACCGCGGCATCGTCATACAGAGCCTCGTGAACAACGCGGGCTTCGGCATGCGGGGTGCCTTCGCCGAGTCGGATGCTGCACGCACGGCACAGATGGTGCAGCTGAACGTGGCCGCGCTCGTGGGCATCTCGCGCGAATTCCTGCCCGAGCTTGTGCGCGACGGGCGAGGAGTGCTCGTGAACATCGCGAGCACCGGCGCGTACCAGCCCTGCCCGAACATGGCGGTCTACGGCGCCACCAAGGCGTTCGTCCTGAGCTTCACCGAGGCGCTGGCCTACGAGACCCGCGAGTCGCGACTGCGCGTGCTCGCGGTGAGCCCGGGGGCAACGCGCACGGAGTTCTTCCACGTGGTCGGCACCGAGGACGCCTCGGTCGGCCGTTTCCAGACGCCGGAGCAGGTCGTCTCACTCGCCTTCCGCGAACTCGACAGGCGAGACACGCCCCCGAGCGTCGTCTCGGGCCGGGGCAACGCGGTCACCGCGAAGTTCGTGGGCTTCATGCCGCGCCGCCTGGTGCTGGCGATCAGCGGGCGCGTCTTGGCCTGACGGGCTGCAGAACTCCACAGTGTTCGTCGCGATTCGGCCCCGTGGGCCCGGAGGAAGGCTTTGACCTTCGCGCGTTGTGGAGTTCTGCAGGCGGCGCCATCCGCGCCCGTCCGGGCAGTCGCCGCAGGAATAGTTCTTGACCTCGCACGGTTCGAGTATGCAATATATTGCACATCGCGTCTTCGGAAGTCCCGCGGACGCACCGAAGAAGGGATGAACTCATGGGAACAACGGACGCCATTCAGAACGTCGTACTGGTGCACGGGGCGTTCGCGGACGGCTCGGGGTGGCGCCGAGTCTGGGAGGCGCTCACCTCTCGCGGCCTGCGGGTGACGATCGCTCAGATTCCGCTCACGTCTTTCGAGGACGACGTGGCGGCGACCCGGCGAGTGCTCGACCGCATCGGCGGCCCGGCGATCCTGGTCGGTCACTCGTGGGGAGGGACGGTCATCACCGAGGCGGGCAACCACCCGAACGTTTCCGGACTGGTTTACGTGTCGGCGCTCGTGCCCGACAGTGGAGAGTCCTCGGGTCAGCAGTACGAGGGGTTCGCGCCCACGCCCGAGTTCGTGATCGACATCGGAGACGACGGCTTCGGGTTCCTGAACGCCGAGAAGTTCAAGATCGGCTTCGCCGATGACCTCAGCGACGCCGATGCCGCGTTCCTGCGGGACGCCCAGGTTCCGGTCAACATGGCAGCGTTCTCGGCGCCCCTGTCGCACGCCGCCTGGCACGACAAGCCCAGCTGGGCGGTCATCGCGACGGAGGACAACGCGTTCGACCAGGCGATGCTGCAGCACATGGCGACGCGCGCCGGAGCACAGATCACGAACGTCTCGGGCAGTCACGCGCTGTTCATCTCGCAGGCGGAGGTCGTGTCCGACGTCATCGCCACCGCAGCCCAGAACGCCCCGGTTCCGGTCGCCTGATCCCAGGGTGCGATCTCTTCGTCACACGAACCTCGCAGAAACGCGCGGACTTCGGAGGATTCCTCGCGAATCCTCCGAAGTCCGTCGCATTGTGCGAACTCGCCACTCAGCCGCCCCGCGCGCTACCCGCCGCGCCGGAGACGCCCGGGCTCACACCGCCTTGGCCGCGGCCTTCGCGGCGCGCTTGTGCTCGCGCACCTTCGTGAGCGACTCGGGCGAGACGATGTCCGCGACCGACCGGAACGAGCCCTCCTCGCCGTAGGCGCCGGCCGCTTCGCGCCAGCCCGCGCCGGTGTACCCGTACTGCTTGCCCAGCAGCGCGAGGAAGATCTTCGCCTTCTGCTCGCCGAAGCCGGGCAGCGCCTTGAGTCGCTTGAGCACGGTCGGGCCGTCCGGATTGCCCTGCGTCCAGATGGCCGACGCGTCCCCGCCCCAGTCCTGCGCGATCACCGTGCAGAGAGCCTGCACGCGGCCCGCCATCGAACCCGGGAACCGGTGGACGGCGGGCGTCTGCGTGAACACCGCCACCAGGGACTCCGGGTCGTACGCGGCGAGGGTGGCGGCATCCACCGAACCGACCCGCTCCGCGATCTTCAACGGACCGGCGAACGCGGTCTCCATCGCGACCTGCTGGTCCAGCAGCATCCCGATCAGGAGGGCGAGCGGGTCGTCGGTCAGCAGGCGGTCGGCGGCGTCGTCGCCCGTGATGTGCAGCGTCATGCCGCCAGTCTCGCACCGGCGGGCCCCGTCCAGCCAGGCGGCCGTTGCCGCACGGACGACGTCGATTAGGTTGAAGGGAGCGCGATGCGAGCGCTCACGCCTGACACCCCCGGAGGACGACGCCATGGTCGACGCTCGCGCGCTGACGACGGCGAGCCTGCTCGGCCGTCGTGCGGTCGCCCGGCGGGGGCTGCTCGTGAGCGCGACCGCGACGGTCGCCGTGGCGGTCGCGACGGTCTGCACCCTGGCAGCGTGGCTGCTCGCCGCCGTGACGCGGGCGGGGGATGCCGCCCCTCCGGGCGTGCCGCCCGAGGAGGTCGCCGCGCAGGTCGAGGACGGCGTGATCGCGCTGATCTCGGCCGCACCCGCGCTGGTGCTGCTCGTGGTGATCCTGGCCGGGACGGCTGCGGCGCAGCTGGCGCGCCTTCTCGCGGCCGCCCGCGAACAGGAGACCGCGAACCTCCGGGCCCGGGGACTCTCCCGCCGGCAGGCGACGGTCGGCAACGCGATCGAGGCGGCAGCCGTGGCGGTGGTCGGGGCGGCTGCGGGTCTCGCGATCGCCGCGCTCGTTGCCCTGGTGGCCGTCGGCTCCGCGGGCGGGGTGGCATCGCTGTGGTGGATCGCCCTGGCCACCGCGGCCGTCCTCGCCCTGGTGATGGTGGTGGCATCGCGACCTCGCAGCGTCGCCGGCCGCGGAGCACGCGTGACCACCGTGGCCGCCGTCGTCGTGCTCGCGCTGGCCGCTGCGTTCGTGATCTGGCAGCTGCGCCTGGTGCGCGGAGCGGGGTTCGACCCCATCGCCGCGCTGGCCCCCACGGTCGTGCTGATGGCGGCTGCCGCCCTCGTCCTCGCGGTGTTCGGCGCCGGCGCCGCCGCATCGGTGCTTCCCGCCGCCGCGGCACCCGGGCTCGCGCCCGCCTATCCCGCCCGACAGGTCGCCCGGCGACTTCCGATCTACGCGGTCGCGGTGCTCCTGGTCGGCCTGACCGTCGCCCAGACCGTGTTCGCCGCCGCCTACAGCTCCACCTGGACGGCGATGGCGACCGACTCCGCGGCGCTGCGAGCGGGTGCCGACCTGCGCGTGGACCTCCAGCCGGACGCAGCGACGCCTGCGGTCGTCGGGGCTGCGGCATCCGTCGACGGGGTGGATGCCGCCGCCCCGGCGCTGGTCGTGCCCATCGAGATCGGCAGCACCGACGCGCAGCTGATCGCCGTTCCGAGCGCAGCGATCGAGACCGTCGTGTCCCCGGCGGGCGGACTCGTCGATCCGCAGGCGCTCGCCGCGGCCGTCGTCCCCGCGGGCGGCAGCGTCGCGGCCGCGCCGCTGCCCCTCGGCCCGTCCGCGACCGGACTGCGCGTCACGGCCACGGTCGGCTCCTCGCGCGAGAGCGCGGCCGCGTCGGTCGTCCTGGCGGCGACCCTGCTCGACGCGAACGGCGCCGCCGCGACGCTGCGCCTCGACGCCGCCGCGGTCCCCGAGCCGATCGACGGCGTGGTCACTCTGTCTGCCGAAGCGGACCTGCCCGAGGGAACGGCGCCCTGGAGCCTCCTCGCCCTGACCGCATCGGTGCCGGCCAGCTTCGCGAACGCGACGGTGGAGGTCGCTGTCACCGCCGTCGAGGCGCTCGGCGCCGACGCGCTCGAGGTGGCAGGTGGGGCCGTCGTGGATCAGGGCGCGCCGGAACAGGTCGTCTGGCTCGCCGACGGCACGGCGGGTGCCGCCGACGCGTCGACGGGTGCCGAAGAGGAAGCTCCCGTCCGTGCCGTGCTGAGCACCGCGCTCGCGGCCCGACTGGGGCTCGCGGTCGGCGACGAGATCGAGTTCCGCTACGCGGGCACGGGGCGTCGCGGCGGTCTCGAGATCGCTGAGATCGTGGATGCCGTGCCCGGCGCCGCGACAGGGCTGGCGGCCTTCGCACCGCTGGAGGTGCTCGAGGCATCCATGCTGCAGCGCGGCACGTCGCTCGTCAGCGCCACCTCGGTGTGGGCGTCCGGTTCCACATCGGCCGACGCGGCGCTCAGCGCGGCGCTCGATGACCGGCCGGTCGCGACCGCTTCGCCCGGCGTCGCCGACACCATCGTGAGCGCCCTCGTGGTCGGGTGGTGGATCGCGACGGCCGGATCGGTCGTGTTGTCGCTGCTCGCGGCGTCGGCGATCGCGCAGACCCTGGTGCTGGCCCGGCGCCGCGAGCTCGGCGTGCTGCGGGCTCTGGGTGTGCCGCACCGGCGCCAGGCGCGCCTGCGCGCGGCAGAGCTCGGTGCCGTGTTCGGCGCGTCGGTCGTCCTCGGGATGCCGGCAGGCCTGCTCGTGTCGTGGCTCATCGTGCCCGACCTCGTTCGGGCGGTGACCCCCGGCATCCTCTCCCTGGGAACGCCCGTGAGCCTCGCCTGGCCGGGTCTCGTGGTCGCCCTGGTCGTGCTCGGTGCCGGGCTCTCGGTCGTCGTCATCGCCACGACCCTCGGCGTCGACCGTGCCGCCCGCACCGCGACCGTCGGCGAGGACGCGCGATGAGCCGCCGCGTCACGACGCCGGCGCTCGTTCTGCGGCATCTCCGCGCCCGCTCGGGCGGGTCGACCGTCGCGGGGCTCGTGCTTCTGCTCGCGCTCGTCGCGACGCTGGCGCCGCTGGCGCTGGGCACACTCGCCGACGCCGCGCTCCGCGACCGGCTGTCGAGCCTGGGCGCCCTGGACCGCGACGTCGCGACCACCGTGGCCGGCCTGCCCCAGTCGGCCTCGCAGCCTGTCGACCCCGCCCTGACCGGCGACGAGGTGTGGGCTGCCTTCCAGGACAGCGTCGACCAGATCCGCACTCAGGCCGACCCGCCGCTCCCGTCGCTGCTGGCTCCCGCGCGCATGGTGGGCACGAGCCTGGATCTGCCGCTTGCCGAGACCGCGCCGAGCGGCCTGGTCACCGTCGCCTTCGACCCCGCGTACGCCGACGAGATCCGCATCGTCGAGGGCCGCGCGCCCGAGCCGGCGACCGCCCAGGACGTCCCGCAGGACGGCGAGGTGAACGCGACGGTCGAGATCGTGCTCTCCACCGATACGGCGGCCGAGATCGACTGGCCCGTCGGCGAGGCGCGGACCACCTCCCTCGGCGGCTACCGCACGGCGATCGTGCTCACCGGACTGTTCGAGGCGGTCGATGCCCAGAGCGACTACTGGCAGCACGTGTCCTCCGTGCTGCAGCCCAACATCTTCGACGACGGCAACCGCCCTCGCACCGTGACAGGGACCGGGTATGCGAACCCGGCCTCGCTGCCCATCGCGTTCTCGCTGCCGGGCCGGCAGGAGACGACAGTCTGGTTCCCGTTCGACACCAGCGGGATCGACGCCTCGACCGCGCCGGAGACCGCGGCGGCCCTGCGCAAGCTGACGGCCGTCTCGCACACCATCGGCAGCTCGGCCGACGGGGTCGGCATCCTGAGCCTGCGCTTCACCGCCGATGTGACGGCCACGATCGAACAGGCGCTCGCCCAGCAGGCCGCGACCGCAGGCCTGATCGCCATGATCATCGCCGGACCCGTCGGCGTGGCCGCCGCAGTACTCGTGCTGGGGTGCCGGCTCGTGCTCGAGCGACGCAGGTCGGCCCTGCGTCTGCTCTCGGCGCGCGGAGCCTCGGTCGGTCAGCTGCGCAGCCTGCTCGGCACCGAGGGAGCGCTCCTCGGTGTCGTCCCGGCGCTGCTGGGGCTGCTGCTGGGGCTCGCGGTCGGAAGGATCACCTGGGGGTCCGCGTTCACGCCGGCCCTGCTGCTGCCGGCGCTGCTGCTGGCGCTCGCGCCGCCCGTCATCCTCGCGGCGCTCGCCGCCGCGGCATCCGAGCGTCCTGCGCGGGCGGATCTCGGGCGCCGCGGATCCCGTGTGCGGCTGATCGCCGAGGGCATCGTGCTGGCGCTCGCCGCGGCCGCGGTGTCGCTGCTGTTCCTGCGCGGCACGAGCAGCGCTGACGGGGTCGACCTGCTGCAGGCCGCGACGCCGCTGCTGCTGGCTCTGGTCGCGTGCCTGATCACACTGCGCCTGTACCCGCTGCCGCTGCGGCGGGTGCTCGAATCCGCCCGTCGCGCGCCTGCACTCGGGTCGTTCCTGGGCGCCGCGCGGGCGCTGCGAGAACCGGCCATCGGGCTGACACCGGTGCTGGCGCTCGTGGTCGGCGTCTCGGTAGCGGTCTCGTCGGGCGTCCTGCTCTCGTCGTTGCAGGAGGGCGTCACGCGCGCCGCGCAGGCGGAGGTGGGCGCCGATCTCAAGGTCACGGGCGGGTCCTTCACCGCCGAGCAGCTGGCCCGGGTGCAGGCGATCGAAGGCGTCGAGGCGGCGACCGGGATCTCGGGCGCCGAGACGGCGACGCTCGACATCGACGGGCAGAAGCGGCCGACGTCGGTGTTCGTCGTGGATGCCGCCGACCTGCGCACGGTTCAGGGCGAGGGTCCGGGTCTGCTGCCGGCGGGCACGACGCTCGAGCAGGGCGCCGACCCGGTGCCGGTGATCGTCGCCGCCGCCACGGCCGAGCGGATCGACGGCTCGGAGGACGTGCGGGTCAATGCGACCGACGTCGAAGTGGTCGGCGTCTCGAGCGGCCCCAGTCCCATCGGCACCCGCGAGAACTGGGTCGCGATCGACGCGTCGTACGCGCCCGAGGTGATCGGGCGCGATCCCTCGGACCGCACGCTCCTGCTGGCACTCACGCCCGCGGCATCCGTCGACGATGTCTCTGCGGCGGTGCGCACGCAGCTCGGCGGGTCGGTGCGGATCGAGTCCGTCGACCGCATCGTGGCCGGCATCCAGTCCAGCCCCTCGGTGCAGGGCGTGCGCATCTCGCTGCTCGCGGCGACGGGGATCGCCGCGCTTCTGAGCGCGCTCGCGATCGTCATGACGCTCACGCTCGCCGCCCGGCCGCGCGCGCGCGTGCTCGCGCTGCTGCGCACCCTCGGTGCACCGCGGAGGTCGGCGACCTCGCTCGCCCTGTGGGAGATCGGACCGCCCGCGATCGCCGCGATCATCGCGGGCACGGTGTTCGGCGCGATCGTTCCCCTCGTCGTGCTGGCCGGCGTCGACCTGCGCTCGTTCACCGGCTCGAGCGTTCAACCGGGCTATCACGTGGATGCCGTCACCCTGGCGATCACGCTCGGGGGCTTCGTCCTGCTCGGAGCGGCCTTCACCGTCGTCGCCCTGTGGGTGTCACGTCGTGCACGCGCCGCGAGCGCGCTGCGCACCGTCGAGGAAGGATAGGACCATGGCCGACCCTGTCACCGCTACCGCCGCGGAAGCGGACATCCTGTGCGTGGATCTCGTGCGCATCTTCAAGGTGTTCTCCGGCGCGGGGCAGAGCGTGGAGGTGCAGGCGCTGCAGGGGCTGAACCTGCGCATCGACCCCGGGGAGCTGGTCGCCGTGATCGGAGCCTCCGGGTCGGGCAAATCGACGCTGCTGTCGATCCTGTCCAGCCTCGACCAGCCCACCGCCGGAGTCGCGTGGGTCGCGGGGCATGACCTGCTGACGATGAAGGAGAAGGAGCGCGTCGCGTTCCGCCGCCGCAGCGTCGGCTTCGTGTGGCAGCAGACCTCGCGCAACCTGCTGCCGTACCTGACCGCGGGCGAGAACGTCGCTGCCGCGCTGGCGGTGACCGGCGAGCCCAGGGGCGCCGCCGCCCGCCGGGCGCGTGTGGCGCAGCTGCTGGATCTGCTCGAGGTCTCGCACTGCGCCGAGCGGCGACCGGCCGAGATGTCGGGGGGCGAGCAGCAGCGGGTCGCGATCGCGGTCGGCATCGCGAACAGCCCCCGCGTGCTGCTGGCCGATGAGCCGACCGGCGAGCTCGACGACACGACCAGCGCGCACGTGCTCGAAGCGATGCGCTCGGTCAACCGCGAACTGGGCGTCACGACGCTCATCGTCACGCACGACCCGAGCGTCTCGGAGCACGTGGCGCGCACCGTGCAGATCCGCGACGGGCGCACCTCGACCGAGGTGCTGCGCTCCACCCGGCTCGACGAGCACGGCGCAGAGGAGCACGTCGCGGAGGAGTACGCGGTCGTGGACCGCGTAGGCCGCCTGCAGCTGCCCGACGAGTTCGTCACGGCGCTCGACCTGCGCGAGCGTGTGCGGCTGGCGCTGGAGCCCGACCATGTGGGGGTCTGGCCGGGCCGGCCGGCCGCGGATGCGTCCGACGCGAGAGCCGACGAAAAGCGACAGGATGAAGGATCATGACCGCACTGCGCGCGGAGAAGCTCACGCGGACGTTCTCGTCGTCGGCGGGAGACGTGCACGCGTGCGTCGACATCGACATCGAGGTGCACCCCGGCGAGCTGGTGGTCGTGCGCGGGGCATCCGGAGCCGGGAAGACCACGCTGCTGAACCTGCTCGGGGGCCTCGATCGACCGACCTCCGGCCGGGTCTGGATCGGGGAGGTCGAGGCGACGACGCTCGACGAGGACGCGTTGGCGCAGGTGCGACGCGAGCAGCTCGGATTCGTGTTCCAGTCCTTCGGGCTCATCCCGGTGCTCTCCGCCGCCGAGAACGTCGAGCTGCCGCTGCGCATCGCCCGCACCGCTCCGGCCGAACGCGATGAGCGCGTCGCCGAGGCGCTGCGCCTCGTCGGGCTCGCCGATCACGCGGCGCAGCGGCCGGGGGAGCTCTCCGGCGGTCAGCAGCAGCGGGTCGGCATCGCCCGGGCGATCGTCGCCCGCCCGCACGTGCTGATCGCGGACGAGCCGACCGGCCAGCTGGACTCCCGTACCGCCTCGACGGTCATGGATCTGATCGTCGATCTGGTGCACACCCGGGGCATCGCCGCCGTGGTCTCCACGCACGACCCGCTCCTGGTCCAGCGCGCCGACCGGGTGGTCGAGCTGCACGACGGGCGCATCACCTCGGAGTCGACGGGGGCGGATGCCGCGGCATCCCGAGCCGGCGAGGTCCCGCTGCCCGTCGACGCGCCGCCCGGCGACGCACCGCTCGTCGACGCACCGCCGCTGACCCGCGCCCAGGCGCGCGCTCAGCGCGACGCCCCCTGACCCCGCCCCTTACCGTGAGACGACATCTGCACGTCGAGACGGCGGGGTAGCCCCACCGTCTCGACGTGCAGTTGGCGTCTCACGGGTCGGGGGGCCGGCGGTGCGAGGATGAACGGGTGGACAGCCCCCTCGAGGACCTCGCGGCGCACGCGCACGGGACGCACGTCGTCGTGATCGGCGCGGGCATCGGCGGCCTGGTCGCCGCGCTCGCCTGCGCGAAGGTCGGCATGCGCGTGACGGTGCTGGAGGCATCGCACCGGGCGGGGGGCGCGATCCGCACCGAGGAGATCGCCGGCGTCCGCGTGGATCTCGGTGCTGAGGGCTACGCCACCCGCGGGGGAGCGGTGCGCGCGCTCGTCGATGAGCTCGGCCTCGCCGACGCGGTGGTCGCCGCCGCACCGCGGGCGGAGTGGATCTCGGGCCCGCCCGGGGGCGCGGCGCCCGTGCCGCCGGAGTCCCTCCGAGGCATCCCGCAGTACCCGTTCGAGGAGGGTGTGCGCCGCATGATCGGGTGGCGGGGAGCCTGGCGCGCCTACGTCGACCGCATCCGCCCTCCGCTGACGATCGGGCAGGAGCGCAGCCTCGGGCGCCTCGTCCGCTCGCGCATGGGAGAGCTCGTGCTGGATCGCATCGTCGCACCGCTCAGCCTGGGCGGCTTCGCGATCCATCCCGACGACGTCGACGTCGAAGTGGTCGCGCCGGGCCTGAACGCCGCTCTGACCAACACCGGGTCGCTCAGCGGCGCGGTCTCGCAGCTGCGCGCCGGTCCGCGCCCCGCCGGACCCGCCCTCGAAACGCTGGATGGCGGCATGACCCGCCTGGTCGACGCCCTGGTCGAGCGACTCACCGCCCTCGGGGCCGAGATCCGCCTGCGCACGGCAGCCGACCGCATCGAGCCGCTCGAGGACGGCCGATGGCGTGTGGTGGCCGACCCCGCCGCGACCGGCACCGAAGCGGAGGTCGAGATCGCGGATGCCGTCATCGTCGCGACCGGCGGGGAGCACGCGCAGCGCCTGCTGGCCGCGTGCGTCCCGTCGCTCGAGGCCGCGCCCCTGGTCGAGCTCGAGGTGCTCACCCTCGTCGTCGATTCCCCCGAACTGACCGCGGCGCCGCCGCGCACCGCGGTGTATCCGGTCGCGGGCACCGCGGTGGCGGCATCCATCACGGATTCCACGGCGCGCTGGCCCTGGATGACGGCCCCGCCCGGCACGGCCGTGCTCAAGGTCATCTTCGGCGGACCCGGTGTCGTGCCGGCCACCGCCGACCTCGACGACGAGGCGGCGGCCGAACTGGCCCTGGCCGAGGCGGGCGCGCTCCTCGACGTGCCGCTCGAGAGGGCTCGCCTGCGCGGATTCCAGCGAGCGCGGTGGTCCCAGCCGCCGCCGGTGTCCGCACGAGGCCACCGTGAGGCCTCCGAAGCGGCCCGCAGCGCGATCCACGACATCCCGGGCCTCGCCGTCGTCGGCGCCTGGATCGCGGGCACGGGCCTCGCGCAGGTCGTCCCCGACGCCCTCGCCGAAGCGGAGCGCGTGAAACGGGATGCCCTGTGGGGCGGCGCCGCGGACGCGTCGTTCTAGCACAGCCATTGCCGTATGGCCACGGGATAACGGAATGGGCATACAGGGCTACCCTGGGTGCAGACACCTCGTCCATCGAGCGGAAGGAGACCCCATGAGGGGCAAAGTAGGGCTCATCATCGGACTCGCGGCCGGCTATGTGCTCGGCACCCGCGCGGGACGCGAACGGTACGAGCAGATCAAGGAGCAGGTCGACAAGGTCTGGAACCTCGAGCCGGTGCAGGAGCAGGTGACCAAGGCGAAGGACTTCGCAAAATCCACCGCGATGGCGCTGCCGAGCACGCTGTGGGACAGCGCGGTCAAGGTCACGAAGTCGGCGACCTCGAAGGGCACGACGCCCGGGCAGAAGCTGGACGCGGCGATCAAGAGCGGCCGCGACCAGGTCGATGACGTGAGCCGCGCTGCCGGAACGTCGGCGCGCGCTGTGAAGGAGACGGCGGACGGCGCGTTCGACGACATCTCCGCGGCCGCGGGCGAGCCGCGCAACGGAGCCTGACTGTGACCACTCCCCGCGGCTTCCGGGATCGCAACGACGACAGCCTGTTCACGCTGATCGGCGAGATCCCGGAGCTCATCCGCAATCTCGTGATCGCCGAGATCGACGCGGGCAAGGCCTGGGTGCGACGCACGTCCAAGGACGCGGGGTTCGGTGCCGGCTGGATCGCCGTGGCGCTGTTCTTCCTGTTCTGGTCCGTCGGAGCGCTGCTCGCGTTCGCGATCATCGGGCTGTCGTCCTGGTGGCCGGCCTGGGTGGCCTCCCTCGTGGTGCTGATCGTGCTGCTGCTGGTCGCGGTGGTGTTCGCTCTGCTGGGCGTCCAGCGCTTCCGCAAGGTGGCGGCGGCTCAGAACCCGGTCCAGTCGATCGTCCAGGATGTCAAGGAGGTGCGCGATGAGCTCTAACTCACCCGTTCCGGTGTCCCGCACCACAGTCGCGGTCCCGCGCACCGCAGTGCCGATCGGCATCGCCGATCCGGTCGAGCAGGCCCGCGCCGAGCTGAAGGCGGCACTGGCCGCCATCGAGCAGAAGGCCAACGTGCCGCGGCGGGTGATGCAGGTGACCGACCGCACGATAGTGAAGGCCCGGGCGTTCTCGCGCCGCAATCCGGGTGCGACGACCGCGGCCGTCGTCACCGGCGCCGCCGCGGTGGGGGCGATCGTGTGGGCGGCCGTTCGGCTGTACACCCGCTGATCTGCAGGCACCGAAGCGCCGCATCATGAGTTCCCTGCCCGGGAGTATGCTCGAAGGGTCAGGCAGTGCGATGGTGCGAATGCTGCCGACGGCGCGGACCGTCTCACCCGAGGTCTGAAATCGTCTGTCGGTTGCTCGATCTTTTGGGGCGGCTGACCGCGCACCACGAGAGCCCAACCCTATGAACCACGCCCCCCAGCAGCCGCCCAAGCCCCTCGTGGGCTGGCGCGTGCTCGTGCCGCGCGGCGGCCCGTGGGGCGATGGCGTGGCGGCCACCCTGCGGCACCAGGGAGCGATCCCCGTGGTCGCGCCCCTCATCAACTTCGCGCCCACGAACGACCAGGCCACGCTGGATCAGGCGCTCGCCGACCTCGAGGCCGGCGCGTTCGACTGGCTCACGGTGACCAGCGCCACGACGGTGGACGTGCTCTTCGCGCACCGTGCCACGATTCCCGCCGCGACGAAGGTCGCCGCCGTCGGCGAGACGACCGCCGCCGCACTGCAGGCGGTCGGCTACCGCGTCGACCTCGTTCCGGAGCGCGACAACTCGGCAGCCGGAATGGCCGAGCAGATGATCGCCCTCGAGCCGGAGCCGCGCGACATCCTGACCCTGCGCAGCGAGATCGCCAAGCCCGTTCTCACACGCCTGCTGGCCGAGGCGGGTCATCGCGTGCGCAGCGTCGTGGCGTACCGCACCGTCGGGGTGCCGGTCACCGACCGCATCGCCGAGGACGTGCGCAACGGGCGCATCAACGCGATCCTGGTCACGAGCGGCTCGGTCGCCGAGCAGGTGCGTCAGCAGTTCCCGCACATCCCCGACACGACGGTGATCGCCGCGATCGGACCCCGCACCGCGAAGGACGCGCGCCGCGCGGGGCTCTCCGTCGACGTCGTGGCCGCCACGCAGACCGTCGACGCGCTCATCGACGCTGTCGCACGCTTCACCCTCCCGCACGCCGCGGACGAATTCGCGCCTTGACCCGCGTCGTCGTGCTGGCCGGGGGCGTCGGCGGCTCCCGCTTCTGTCTCGGCCTGCGCGCGGCGCTGGAGGGGCGAGTGGATGCCGCAGCCCCGGCATCCGGCTTCGACATCGTCGTGAACACCGGCGATGACCTCTGGCTGTCGGGCGTCCGCCTGCAGCCGGACGTCGACTCGATCGTCTACGCCCTCGCCGGGGTCAACGACACCGAGCGGGGCTGGGGCCGCGCCGGCGACAGCGAGCGCGTCAATTCCGAGCTGCAGGAGTGGCGCGCCGGGTGGCCCTGGTTCACGCTCGGCGACCTCGACCTCGGCACGCATCTCGCCCGCACCGGGTGGCTGCGCGAAGGATCGACGCCGACGCAGGTGATCGAGCGGATGTCGGCGCGCTGGCCCCTCGGCGCGCGACTGCTGCCCATGACCGACGCCGAGGTGGACACGCGGGTCGTGCTCGAGGACGGGCGGGTCATGCACTTCCAGGAGTGGTGGACGCGCCACCGCGCGGCGCTGCGCCCCGCCCGGTTCGAGAACCCCGGCATCGACGCCGTTGTGCCGGCGCCCGGTGTGCTCGAGGCCCTCGCCGCGGCCGATCTCGTGCTGATCGCCCCCTCCAACCCCGTCGTCTCCATCGGCCCGATCCTCGCCGTTCCCGGCATCCACGACGCCGTGCGGTCCGCGCGCGGACGGGTCGTCGGCGTCTCGCCGATCATCGGCGGGCGGGTCGTGCGGGGCATGGCCGATGTCTGCCTGTCCGCGATCGGCGTGGAGACCTCGGCCCTCGCCGTCGCCGCGCACTACGGCGCGCGCTCGGGCGGCGGACTGCTCGATGACTGGCTGATCGCGGAGGAGGACGCGGCATCGGCGGCCGACATCGCCCGCGTGGGAATCCGCCCGGTCGTGACACCGCTGTGGATGCGGGACGCAGCGACCTCGGCGGCGCTGGCCGAAGCCGCGCTGCAGACGGCCGGGCACTGACATGGCGGAACTCTCCTGGCTCGCCTGGGCGCTTCTCGGCCTCGCCGCGATCGTCGTCGGCCTCTCCAAGACCGCGGTTCCCGGGGCCGGGACCGTCTCGGTCGCGATCTTCGCGGCCGTGCTGCCGGCCAAGCAGTCGACCGGAACCATCCTGCTGCTCCTGATCGTCGCCGACCTGTTCGCCGTGCTGACCTACCGCAAGCACACGAACTGGAAGGCTCTGCTCGGGCTCGCGCCCGCGGTCATCGCGGGCATCCTGCTCGGGGTGGTCTTCCTGTTCTTCGCCGACGACGTCTGGGTCAAGAAGACGATCGGTGTGATCCTGCTGGCCGTGATCGCGATCACCCTGCTGCGGCGGCGCATGGGAGCGCAGGTGTCCGACGACGGCCCGCACCGCGTCGCGGCGGCCACCTACGGCACGATCGGGGGCTTCACGACCATGGTGGCCAACGCCGCCGGTCCGGTCATGTCGATGTACTTCCTCGCCGCGCGGTTTCCGGTCAAGGAGTTCCTCGGCACCGCCGCGTGGTTCTTCGCGATCGTCAACATCTCGAAGGTGCCGTTCTCGATCGGGCTCGGCCTCATCACGGTGCCCGGCCTTCTGATCGACCTCGTGCTGGTGCCGCTCGTCGTCGCGGGCGCCCTCTTCGGACGCTGGCTCGCCGGCCGCCTGAACCAGACGGTCTTCGAGCGCCTGGTCATCACGTTCACCGTGATCGGCGCGCTCTACCTGTTGATCTGAGCCGGACTGCCGTCGCGGGCGAGCAGAGCGCTCGTGCGGGGGCCGAGGCCGAGACCGCCGGCGAGCGCCAGCTGCTCGGCGGTGTCGACGTCGTGGCGGACGGTGGATGCGCCCTCCAGCTCCAGTCCGACGCACCCCAGCGCGAGATGCCGGGCATAGGATGCCGCGCCGAATGCCGTTCGCAGCGAAACACCGCCGGCCGCGGTCACGAGCGTGGTGCCGGTTCCCTCCGCGTCGGCGACGACGGCCCGTTCGTGGGCCGCGGCCGCCGTGAGGGCCGCCGCGAGGTCGCCGGGCCGCAGCGCCGGAAGGTCTCCGAGAAGCACCGCGCGCGGCATCCCCTCCCCGGCGGCCTCGGCACCGGCTGCCACGGCCGCGTCGATGCCGCGGAGTCTGCCGCCGCCCTCGTCCTCCGGCACGAACCGCAGCCCCGGGATGTCGAAGGCCAGCGCGATGAGCGCGGCGTCATCGGTCACGACGTAGACCTGGGCGACGGCGGCGGAGGCCGAGGCCGCGGCGATCGTGTCGAGCGCGATCGCACGGGCGAGTGTGACCCGATCGACCGTGGGCATCTCGAGGCGGGACTTGCCGACCGACGTGGGCTTGACCGGGATGATGACGGCCCAGCCCGGCGGGGGAGTTGCCGTCACGCCCCGGACTGCTCGCTCAGGCCGAACCGGGCCCGAAGCCGGGGCAGGATCTCGGCTCCGTACGTGCGCAGGAACTGCTCCTGGTCGTGTCCGGGGTCATGGAAGACGAGATGCCGGAAGCCCATGTCGACGTAGCGGGCGATCTGCTCCACGTGCTCGTCCGGGTCGGACGAGACGATGAAGCGCGACGCTGCGCGTTCGATCGGCAGCTCCTCGCCGAGGCGCTGCATCTCGAGCGGGTCGTCGACGCCCATCTTCTCGTCGGGGCTGAGTGCCAGGGGCGCCCAGAAGCGGCACTTCTCGAGTGCCACGTCGGCGTCGGGGTGGTAGGAGACCTTCACCTCCATGAGGGTGTCGATGCCGTCGGCGGGCCGCCCGGCCTTCTGAAGGCCCTCGTGCAGGGCGGGAAGGAGGGTGTCGGTGTACAGCGTCGACGCTTTGCCCGAGGTGGTGATGAAGCCGTCCGCGATGCGCCCGGCCAGGCGGGTCGCCGCGGGTCCGGCGGCGCCGATGTAGATCGGCACGCGCTGGTCGGGCCGGTCGTAGATCGTGATGTTGCGGGTCGTGTAGAACGTGCCGTCGAACGTGACGCGCTCCTCGGACCACAGCCGCTCGATGAGGGTGATCGCCTCCTTCAGCCGCTGGAACCGCTCGGGCGGGTCGGGCCACGGGTAGCCCAGGTTCGCCTCGTTGAGCGCCTCTCCGGTGCCCACGCCGAGGATGACGCGCCCGGGGTACATCACTCCCAGGGTCGCGAAGTCCTGCGCGATCACCGTCGGGTTGTAGCGGAAGGTGGGGGTGAGCACCGAGGTGCCCAGCAGGATCCGCGAGGTGCGGGCGCCGGCGGCGCCGAGCCAGGGAATGGATGCCGGCGCGTGCCCGCCCTCGTGCAGCCAGGGCTGCAGGTGGTCGGAGACGAACACGGAATCGAAGCCCATCTCCTCGGCGAGCACCGTGAACTCCAGCAGCTCGTTGGGTCCGAACTGCTCGGCCGAAGCCTTGTAGCCGAACCTCAAGGCCTGTCCGTCATGCTGCGCAGCGCTCATGATGCTCCTCTCGGGACGCCCTCCGCGGGCGTGGGTGTCTTTTCTGCGCCGCCGGCCGGCAGGAACTCCGAGCCGTCCGCGCGAGCCAGTCGCTCCCGGAACGCCGCGACGGTTCCGGGCCACAGCAGGGTCAGCCGGCCGGAACGCTCGTCGACGTACCAGTTGCGGCATCCGCCGGTCATCCAGCGGGTGGATGCCGCCGCCCGCGCGATCTCCTGGGTATAGGCGTGCTCGGCCTCGGGGTGGACGCGCAGCACATCGCCGCCGCGTCCCGCGAGCACACGGGTGGCGTACGCCGCCTGCTCCTCGATCATGAGCACCGAGGAGGAATGGCCGAGCGAGGCGTTCGGCCCGTTCAGGACGAACATGTTCGGGAAGCCGGAGACCACCGTGGAGGCGAAGGACGTCATGCCCTGCGACCAGTGCTCGGCGAGCGTCACGCCGCCCTCGCCCGAGATCAGCTCGGCATACGGCTGACGGGTCGAGGCGAAGCCGGTCGCGAAGACGAGAGCGTCCGCCTCATGACGGGAGCCGTCCGATGCGACGAGGGTCGAGCCGTCGACGGCGGTGAGGGCGCCGCGCACGAGCGTCACGGCGTCGGAGGTCACGGCGGGGTAGAAGTCGTCCGAAAGCAGCACGCGCTTGCAGCCGAAGGCGTAGTCCGGGGTGAGCACGGCCCGCAGCTCCGGGTCGGGGACCTGCCGTTCGAGGTGCGCCCGGGCGACGGACTCCGCCTCGGCCGCGGCGTCGGAGTCGCCGGCCCGCGACGCGAAGCGGGCCTCGCCCTCGGCGTACAGGTCGGCGCGCAGCGCCTCCAGAGCCTGGGGCGTCGTCGCGAACCGCGCGCGGTCGGCGTCGGAGTAGGAGTCGCCCCCCCGCGGCACGATCCATGCGGGAGTGCGCTGGAACAGGGTGACGTGCGCCGCCGTGCGCGCCAGTTCCGGCAGGATCTGAATCGCGCTCGCTCCCGTGCCGACGATCCCCACGCGAGCGCCCCCGAGGTCTGCCGAGTGATCCCAGCGGGCGGAGTGGAACAGCGGCCCGGAGAAGCTCTCCAGGCCCGTGATCAGCGGAATCGACGGCTCGGTGAGCCGCCCGCACGCGAGCACGAGCACGTCGGCCACGATGACGTCGTCGCCGGTGCCGGCGAGGGAGGCCGCGGCGCCCGGCGTGCCGGTGCCAATCCGCCACACCTGGTCCGCGGCATCCCAGTGGGCCCAGCGCATCGCGGTGCGAAGCCGCAGGCGATCGCGCAGCTCCTCGGCGTCGACGATGCTCTCGAGGTACGCGTGGATCTCATGCCCGCGGGCATACGTGCCCGACCAGTCGGGGTTCGGGTGGCCGGCGAGTCCGTACAGGTGGGAGGGCACGTCGCACGCGACGCCCGGGTAGGTGTTGTCGCGCCAGGTGCCTCCGACCGACGCCCCCCGCTCCACGAGGACGAAGTCCTCCCGGCCGTCCCTGCGCAGCGCGATGGCCATGCCCAGCCCGGCGAACCCGGCGCCGACGATCGCGACCTCGACGCGGGTCATCCTCGACCCCGGTCGGCGGGCTCGCCGTAGTCGGTCGTGCGCTGGCGGAAGGGGCGGAACAGTCCCGCGGCGATGCGCGCGGCATCCGCGATCGGCAGCTCCAGCCCGTGCTCGATCCCCGCCTCGGGAAGCACCCGGCCGTCCAGCAGCGTGCCGCCCAGGTCGTCGCCGCCGGACTGCAGCAGGGTCGCGGCGGCGCTGCGGCCCACCCGCGTCCACGGGATCTGGATGTGCGGGATGCTGCCGCTCAGCATCAGCCGGGAGACCGAGACCATGGCCCGGTGCTCGTCGATCGCCAGGCGGCCGGACACGAGCGGGACGCCTCCCGCGGGGCCGGGGAGCGGAATCGGCACGAACTCGGTGAATCCGCGGGTCTGGTCCTGGATCTCGCGCAGGCGGTGCAGATGCGCGATGCGCTCCTCGGCGGTCTCGACATGCCCATAGAAGAGCACGCTCGTGGAGCGCAAGCCCGCCCGGTGGGCGGCCGTGATCCCCTCGATCCATCGGTCGATCCCGAGGTCGTCCGGTGCGATGAGCGCCCGGACCCGCTCGTTCAGGACTTTGACGCCCGTGCCGGGAACCGTGTCGACGCCCGCGTCCCGCAGCGCCTCGAGGGCGCCCTCGAGGCCGAGACCACCGCGGTCGGCGAGGTCGCGCACATCCTGCGGGCGGTAGGCGTGCAGATGGACCGCCGGCGTCGCCGCCCTGATGGCGCGGGCGATGTCGAGGTAGGCGCGCGGATCCTCGTCGGCGGGCAGCAGGCCCTGCACGCAGATCTCGGTCGCACCCAGGTCCGCCGCGTCGGCCGCGATCGCTGCGACGTCCGCGAGGGTGAAGGTGCCCGGCTCCCCGGTCGGAGCGGTGCGGAATCCGCTGGAGGTCAGGTTGCGGTTGACCACGAGGCTCACCGCCTCGCCCACCGTGTACCGGCGCACATCGTCCGCGGTCGAGGTCAGCGCCTCGAGGTCGGCGCCGGTCGCTCGCAGCAGCTTCGTCCATTCGGCGTCGTCAAGGGCGAGCGGGTCGGCGGCGGCGCGTTCGGCGAGCCCTCGGATCGGTACCGCCTCGCCGAACCACTGCCCTCCCGGCGAACCCCTGTGCTCCCGGTCGTCGGAACGTGTGGGCTCGCCGGGAACGGATGGGTTCGCGAGCGCTGGGCCTCCCGCGAGCCCATTGGACGGGTCGGCGAGGGCCGAAACCGCGGCGTGGAGCGCCGGATCGATCCACGTTTCCGCATCCCGGACGTATTCGGGCTGGGCGGTCAGGCGCTCGCGCAGCTCGAAGCCCAGCTCGGCGGTGCGCGCGGCGAGGTCGGACAGGTGCGGCCAGGGGCGCTCCGGGTTCACGTGGTCGGCCGTCAGCGGAGAGACCCCGCCCCAGTCGTCGGCGCCCGCACGCAGCAGCAGCTCGAACTCGGCGGTGTCCGACAGATTGGGCGGCACCTGGATGCGCATCCTCGGCCCCATGACGAGCCGGGCGACGGCGACCGCCGCCACGTACTCGAGCACGGATGCGTCCGGCGCGGACTGCATGGCGGTGCGGGGTTTCGCGCGGAAGTTCTGCACGATCACCTCCTGCACGTGCCCCTGACCCTCGACGGCATGGCGCTCGTGCGACGCGCGGATCGCGACGAGCGACTCGGCCCGGTCACGCAGGGTCTCGCCGATGCCGACGAGGATGCCGGTGGTGAAGGGCACTCGCTCGCGCCCGGCGTCGTCGATGACGCCCAGGCGCAGATCCGGATCCTTGTCCGGCGAGCCGAAGTGCACCTGTCCCGGCTCCTCGAACAGGCGGCGCGAGGTCGTCTCGAGCATCATGCCCATCGAGGGGGCGGTGGGGCGCAGCATCCGCAGTTCGTCCGCCGTCATCACACCCGGATTGAGGTGCGCGAGCAGGCCGGTCTCGGCCGTGATGAGCCGCGCCATCGCGCCGACATAGTGCAACGTGGAGGTGTAGCCGTGCTCGTCGAGCCATGCGCGAGCTTCGGGCCAGCGGTCCTCGGGCCGGTCTCCGAGCGTCAGGAGTGCCTCCTTGCACCCCAGCGCCGCGCCCTGACGCGCGACGGTGAGCACCTGCTCGGGCGACATGTAGGTCGGCTTGTGCAGCTTGAGAAGCTGCGCGGGAGTGTCGACGAAGATGCAGTAGTGGCACCGGTCGCGGCACAGCGTGGTCAGCGGGATGAAGACCTTGCGCGAGTAGGTGATGACGCCGGGACGACCGGATGCCGCCAGCCCGGCATCGCGCGTGCGGCCGGCGATGCGCAGCATCCGCTCGAAGTCCGCGCCCTCGGCGCCGAGCAGGAGCTCGGCGTCAGCCGCATCCAGGCGCGCCCCGGCGGCGGCTCGATCAAGGGCGTCGGCGACCGAAGGACCGTCGACGGCTCGCGCGGGTTCGAGCAGAGTCACCGTTCCAGTCTTGCACCGCGAGCCGCGCGGCGGCTCCGCGATCGTTGTCCGTCCGTAAGCAAATCACCAGGTAGACGGTGCGGCTCGCTGGCAGACTGGCTTCATGGTCACGCTCCTGCTCGACTCGACCCAGCTCGAGATCGTGCTGTCGGGCGCCGAGCGGGCGCTCGCATTCCACCGCGGGAATGTGGCGATCGAGCGGTCGACGATCGCGAAGGTGCAGCTCACCGACGACGCGTGGACGTGGCTGCGCGGAGTGCCCAGCCCGGGCACCCATCTGCGCGGCGTGATCGCGATGGGCACCTGGCGCTCGGCCGGAGGCGACGACTTCGCGATCATCCGCCGACACCGCCCGAGCGTCGTGATCGACCTCGAGGGTCACCCGGAGTTCCAGCGCGTGATCCTCACGACGCGCCACGGCCTCGCCCTCGTGCAGTCGCTGAATCTCGATGTGGATGCCGCAGACGAGCCCGCGGACGTGGTCGACATCGCCACCGGGACGATCCCCGTCGCAGACCTGCCGGTGGAGAAGAAGGCCCGCGTGCGCAAGCCGAAGCCGGTCACCGCGGTCTGAGCCCGGTCGGTCAGGTGACGTCCCGGCGCCAGCTGACGAGGTGGCCCAGCAGGATCAGGACGACCGCGTAGCCCAGCAGCACGAGGCCGCCCGCCCACCACTCGAGGGCGTCGCCGGATGCCGCGCCCGGCGTGGCGGCCGTGAAGACGCTCGCCCCGACGAGGGCGTCGCTCGCCGCTCCGGGCAGGAATCTTGTGACGTCGGAGAGTCCGTCGACGAACGCGGCCGCGGCGCGGCCCACCGGCTCGAGGAACTGCGTGAACACCAGCACTCCGACGATGGCGCCGACCTGGTTGCGCACGAGCGCCCCGACCCCGATGCCGATGAGCACCCAGAGCACGAACGCGAGGATCATGCGGCCCAGCAGCGCCCACGTCTCCGACGAGGTCAGCGCGGTGGGCAGGCCGTATCCCGCCAGCAGCGCGGCGCTCGGCACGGTCGAGGCGAGCACGCCCAGCACGCCGAAGACGACGCCGACGCCGACGCCGACGATGATCTTGCCCCACAGCACGACGCCCCGCTGGGGGGTCGCGAGGAAGGTGGGAGTGAGTGTCTTGTGGCGGAACTCCGTGGTGACCATGAGCGTGCCGATCAGCAGCGGGAAGACATAGCCCACCGCCGTCGCGGTGCTGTACAGGATGACCGCGAGACCCTCCGACGGGATCTGCGGGGCATCGCCCGGCAGCGATCCGGATGAGGCGGCGGCGAAGACGAATCCGAGGACCGCGGCGGTGAAGCCGACATAGGCGACGAGCACGATCGCGAGGATCCACCACATCGAGGTGGAGAACTGCTTGGTCGTCTCGGATCGCGTGACGTTCGCGAGGGTCATCGCTGCTCGTTCCCCTCGTCCGCGGCGGGCCCGTCGGCGTCGGCACCCTCGCCGGCGGCGGAGCCGTCGGATTCCCGCGCCGCTGCTCTCTCGGCCTGCTCCGCCGTGAACGATGCGAAGAACGCATCGGCCTCGAGGTCCGCGTCGGTCTTGACGTACTTCTCCCACGGACGATCGCCCGAGAGGGTGTCGTCGTCATCGGCGGCGATCTGCGGGTCGTCCGCGTCGTCCGGATCCTCGAGTTCCGCATCGATCGCTCCGAGGGCCTCGACGTCCGGATCGGCGTCCAGGGCCAGGCCGTCCTCGTCCGCGTCGGTCGCGGGATCGCCCGCGAACGGGATGATGTCGATGACTCCCGTGCTCGCCACGGCGAACGTGGGCGACGGCGCCGGGTCGACCGCGGCGTCGAGCAGGGGTTCGGCATCCGGACCGTCCTGTTCGAGGAGTGCGTCCTCGACGGCGGAATCCTCCGCCGCGACGGCTTCGCCGACGGAGATCGCGGCGACGGCGGGAGCGGCGCCGCCGGGGGGTGCCAAGGCGTCGTTCGCCGCGACGGGCGAGCCTGCCGGCCGATGCACCCGCGCGCCGCTGACCAGGTCGAGGAAGACCTCTTCGAGCCCCGGCCCGCGCCGCTGCAGCGACGACAGCGCGACGCCGGCGGATGCCGCGAGGGCGCCGACCGCGGCGGCATCGAGCCCGCGCACGGTGAGGCCGGACCGGAGGACGTCGAAGGGGACGTCGGCTTCGCGCAGGGCGGCGCTGAGTGCGGCCCGATCGGGGGAGTCCACGACGGTGGCGTACTCGGAGGGGTCCGCGAGGTCCTCGAGAGCGCCCTCGAAGACCAGACGCCCCTGGGAGATGATCAGCACCGAATCCACCGTCTGCTGCACTTCGGCCAGCAGATGCGACGAGACGAAGACCGTCCGCCCTTCGCGGGCCAGCTGCCGCAGGAACCCGCGCATCCACTTGATGCCCTCGGGGTCGAGCCCGTTCGCGGGCTCATCGAGCACGAGCACTCCGGGGTCGCCCAGGAGCGCGTACGCCAGCCCCAGTCGCTGGCGCATGCCGAGCGAGAACCCCCCGACTTTGCGTCCGCCGACGTCGGCGAGCCCGACCAGGCCCAAGGTCTCCGCCACGCGACTCACCGGGAGCCCGGCCGCCTGCGCGTACACCCTGAGGTGGTTCGCCGCGGTGCGTCCGGGGTGGAAGCTCGATGCCTCGAGCACCGCCCCGACCGACTGCAGCGGATGCTTCAGCGACGCGTACGGCGCGCCGCCGATCGTCGCGGTGCCGCTGCTCGCGCGAACCAGCCCGAGCAGGATGCGCAGGCTCGTCGTCTTGCCCGCGCCGTTGGGCCCGAGGAATCCGGTGACGCGGCCGGGCTCGACGCGCGCCGTCAGGTCCGCGACCGCCGACACGGCGCCGAACCGCTTGCTGACTCCGGAGAACTCCAGCACCTGTCCTTCGGGCATGCGAACCTCTCGTCGTCGATGAGCCGTCCTCCCCATCCTGTCGGAAAGTGCGCACCTCTGCCCGAACCGGGCACGGGGCCCGCGTCGCGCACGAACGACCGCCCCACCCGGCCGGTAACGTTGCCCGCGTGAGCGATGCCGCGCAGCAGTCCGAGCCGACCGTCCTCGTACGCCGGACCGGGAGTCTGGGTCGTCTGACCCTCAACCGGCCCCGCGCGCTGAACGCCCTCGATCTCGGCATGGTGGAGAGCCTCACCGCGACGCTGGACGCGTGGGAGCACGACGTCGACATCCACATCGTGCTGCTGGACGGCGCGGGCGACCGCGGTATGTGCGCGGGCGGCGACGTGCGCGGGCTCTACGAGCAGATCCTCCGCGGCGATGCCGAGGCGACAGGCGCGTTCTTCCGCGCCGAGTACGCACTGAACGCCCGCATCGCCGAGTACCCCAAGCCGATCGTCGTGCTCGCCGACGGCATCACGATGGGCGGCGGCATCGGCCTGGCGGGCCACGCCGCGGTGCGCGTGGTCACCGAGCGCTCGAAGCTCGCGATGCCCGAGACGCGCATCGGCTTCACTCCCGACGTCGGCGGCACGTGGCTCCTCGCCCGCGCGCCGGGGCGCCTCGGCGAGTACTTGGCGCTCACCGGAGCCACGATGGACGCCGCCGATGCCGTCTCCGCGGGCTTCGCCGATCATCTCGTCCCGTCCGCGCATCTCGGCGACCTGCGGGAGGCGCTGCAGACCCGAGCCGACCCCGGGACGCCGAACGAGATCGCGCTGCTGTTCGACGAGACGCCCGAGCCGTCCGCCCTCGCCGCGCGGCGCGCGTGGATCGACGACGCGTTCGCCGCCGAAACGGTGACCGGGATCGTCGAGCGGCTGCGGGCCCGGCCCGAGACCGCAGCGGCGGAGACCGCGGATCTGCTCGAGGAGCTCTCGCCCACCGCGCTGGCGGTCACCCTCGAGGCGGTGCGGCGGGCGCGGACCCTTCCCGACCTGCGCGCGGCGCTCGCCCAGGAGTACGGTCTGGTGCTGTGGTTCGCCACGACCCAGCCCGACCTCACGGAGGGCATCCGCGCGCAGCTCATCGACAAGGATCGCAGCCCGCGCTGGCGGCCGGGGACTGCGGCCGAGCTGTCACCGGATGCCGCGGCATCCGCCTTCGCATACGAACCCGCGACACCGCTCTGGAGCTGAGAGGCGAGGATGATGACCGACCAGCCGCCCCGCCGCCGCTACTCGATCGGGGTCGCGGTCGACTGGTTCTTCTTCGTCTTCGCCGGATTGGCGGCGGTGTGGCTGGCATATCTGAGCCTGACCGACACGTTCCGGGTCGGCTGGTGGGGATTCCTTTTCGTCCTCGCGTTCTGGATTCTGCTGGCGTATCTGGTCCTGCCGCGTCTGCATCGGATCCTCACGACGATCTACGTCCCGGACTACTTCATCGGCCGTGCACGCACGAGTGACGGCCTGCTCGGCGACCCGGTCAACCTCGCGCTGAGGGGCGAGGCCGATCAGATCCACGCGGCGATGGCGGCGGCGGGCTGGACGAAGGCCGACGAGGTCACCCTGGGCACGTCGTGGCGCATCGTCAGCTCGACGCTCACCCGGCGCAGCTACGGCGAGGCGCCGGTGAGCCCGCTCTTCCTGTTCAGCAGGCAGCAGGACTTCGCCTACCAGCAGGAGGTCGACGGCAACCCGGCGCAGCGCCACCACGTCCGTTTCTGGAAGTGTCCCGACTCGTGGCTCCTTCCGGGCGGCACCCGCGTGGACTGGCTCGCGGCGGGAACGTTCGACACCGCCGTCGGGCTGTCGCTGTTCACGCTGCAGGTCACCCACCGCATAGACGCCGACACCGACATCGAGCGCGACCACATCGTGCGCACCGTGACGGGCGCCGACCCGCGTGTCCAGGTCGATACCCTCCAGGACTTCTCGACCGGCTATCACGCACGCAACGGCGGCGGCGACACGATCCGCACCGACGGGGATCTGCCGATCCTCGATGTGCGCCGAGTGGCGGTGGGAACCCCATGACCAGCGCCCCGGACAAGCGCCCCGCCTTCGAGCCAGCATCGCAGCTTCTCAGAAGGCCCGAGGCCGATCCGGACATGAAGCGCCCGACCGCGACGGTCGCCGGTGCCGTCCTGGTGTTCCTGCGCGTCCTCGCGGGACTGGTCGTGCTGGCCTCGATCCTGCTGCAGTGGCGCGAGACCATCAAGGACATCGACGTCACGGTCGAGGGGACGCCGAGCACGCCGGAGCTGGCGCAGGGCGTGCTGATCGCGGTCGTGGTCTTCCTCGGTGTCGTCCTGCTTGCGGACGCCGCCTTGGCGTTCTTCATCCTGATCGGTCACAACTGGGCTCGCGTGACGATCATGACGTTCTCGGCCATCTCGATCACCGGCTCATTCATCCAGTGGTGGACCGGGAACCAGGTGATCACCATCACCGGGTCTCTTCTGACGCTCGGCCTGGACATCCTGATCCTGCTTGCACTCTCCAGCCGCAGCGCCGCCGCCTACGCGCGGCGCAACGAACGCCGGTGACCGCCGCCACCGATTAGCCTGGATCGCGCTGCTCTCGCAGCAGGGGAGGGGTTCGGGTGTTCGACAGTCCTCTGTCCGCGTCGGCGTACGACGTGCTGGGCGTCGACCCCGCCACCGACGAGGAGGCGTTGCGCAGGGCCTACCGATTGCGCCTGCGCCAGACCCATCCCGACACCGGTGGGGACGCGGCGGTGTTCATCCAGGTGCAGCGCGCCTGGGAGCTCGTCGGCACCGCGGACGCGCGCGCCGCATACGACCGAGGCCACGGATTCGGCGACGCACCGGCGGCCGAATGGTCGGGCTGGCGCACTCCGCCCCGCCCGGCGGACACCCGCCCGAAGGCGAAGTCCTTTGGTCAGCCCGGCGGCTGGAGACGTGAGCGGTACCTGGATCTGATCCGCGAGTGGGTGGGGCGGGGGGTCACGGTCGGAGATCCTTATGACCCCGCGCTGGTGCGCTCGGCGCCGCGTGAGCTGCGCCGCATGCTGGCCGACGCGCTCGCCGAGGAGGCGACGGCGCGCGTCGTGGCCGACCTCGGCATGGGGTACACCGTGTGGCACGATGTCGCCGCGCCCGTGCGCGGCGGAACCGGCGACGACAAGCTCGACCACATCGTGCTCAGCCCTTCCGGACTGTATGCCGTGCTCTCGGAGGACTTCGGCGGGCCGGTGGGCGTGCGCCGCGGTGAGCTGACGGGGGATGCCGTCCCCGGCGCGCCCGTCGCCGAGCTGCTCGCGCGCGTCCGCATCATCGCCCGGGCCGCGGGCGTGCGCTTCGGGGGCGTGATCGTGGTGCTGCCCGACGAGGACCTCGTGCAGACCGTGACCGACCTCGGCCGGGTGCGCGGCATCCCCGTCGTCCTCGTCGCGCGCGGAGCCCTCGCCAACGTGCTCCGCCAGGGTGTGCCCGGCGCGCGATCCATCGGCGGCAACGAGATCTTCGACATCCGCACCCGCCTGCAGCAGGCGGTCCGCTTCGTCTGACACGGCCGCGAGCGTTGCGCCCTGAGCGTACAAGCCGACCTCGGGGATGAGCGTGTCGGCGGCCCGTGGCAGTGTGGAGCGGTGGCGCCGCCGCGCCTCCTCGCTCGACCTTCTTCGGAGACCCCGTGCTCGGCAAACTCCTGATCCGCTACCTCAAGAAGTACCGCTGGCTTCTTCTGGGCGTCCTGATCTTCCAGTTCATCTCCGCGATGGCGTCGCTGTACCTTCCGCGACTCAACGCCGACATCATCGACCAGGGCGTCGCCAAGGGCGACACCGCGTACATCTGGTCCACCGGAATGGTGATGCTCTCGATCTCGCTCCTGCAGATCGTGGCGGCCATCATCGCCACCTACTTCGCCGCGCGCTCCTCGATGGCCGCCGGTCGCGACATCCGGTTCGACATCTACGAGAAGGTCAGCGGGTTCTCCGAGCGCGAAGTTTCCAAGTTCGGTCCCGGGTCGCTCATCACGCGCAACACGAACGACGTCCAGCAGGTGCAGATGCTCGCGATGATGGGCGCCACCATGCTCGTCACCGCGCCCCTCCTGGCGATCGGCGGCATCTACATGGCGCTGCAGCAGGACGTCGGGCTCAGCTGGCTCATTGCGGTCGCCGTCCCGCTGCTGCTCGCGTTCGTGCTGCTCATCATCAGCCGCATGGTGCCACTGTTCCGCAGCTTCCAGAAGAAGCTGGATGCCGTCAACCGGGTCATGCGCGAGCAGCTGACCGGCGTCCGGGTCGTGCGGGCATTCGTGCGCGAGGACATCGAAGAGGAGCGTTTCGCGGTCGCGAACACCGACATCATGGTCGTGGGCCGCAAGGTCGGATCGCTCTTCGTCCTGCTGTTCCCCGTCGCCATGCTCGTGCTGAACGTGACAGTCGTGGGCGTCATCTGGTTCGGTGCGATCCAGGTGAACGCCGGCACCGTCGAGATCGGCACCCTGTTCGCCTTCATGGCCTACGTCGGGCAGATCCTCATGGGCGTGCTCATGGCCAGCTTCATGACGATCATGATCCCCCGCGCGGCCGTCTCGGCCGAGCGCATCAGCGAGGTGCTCGCGAGCGAGTCGACGCTGACCCGCGCCGAGAACCCGGTCACCGCCTTCGAGGCTCCCGGCACCGTGGCCTTCGAGGCGGCGGAGTTCACCTACCCGGGCGCCGAGTCGCCCGTGCTGCAGGGCATCACCTTCCGAGCGGAGCGCGGCGAGACCGTCGCGATCGTCGGGTCGACCGGCGCGGGCAAGACCACGCTGGTCTCGCTCATCCCGCGGCTGTTCGACGTGACCGGCGGGGCGGTTCGGGTCGGCGGCGTCGATGTGCGCGAAGCCGACCTGGACTACCTGTGGAAGGGCATCGGCCTCGTGCCGCAGCGGCCGTTCCTGTTCTCCGGCACCGTGGCCTCCAACCTGCGCTTCGGGCGCGAGGAGGCGACGGACGAAGAGCTCTGGAAGGCGCTCGAGATCGCCCAGGGCAAGGAGTTCGTCCAGGAGATGGAAGGGCAGCTGAACGCCCGCGTCGCCCAGGGCGGCACCAATGTCTCGGGCGGACAGCGGCAGCGGCTCGCGATCGCCCGCGCGATCGTGCACCAGCCCGACGTCCTGGTGTTCGACGACTCGTTCTCGGCACTCGACCTGTCGACCGACGCCCGGCTGAGGCAGGCGCTCTGGCGCGAGCTGCCGGATGTGACGAAGATCGTCGTCGCCCAGCGCGTGTCGACGATTACCGATGCCGACCGCATCGTCGTGCTGGAGGACGGCCGCATGGTCGGGCTCGGCACCCACGCGCAGCTGCTGGAGGGCAGCGAGACCTACCGAGAGATCGTCGAGTCGCAGCTGGGGGTGGAAGCGTGAGCACTCCCGACACCCTCACCGAGGAAGAGCGCCTCGAGCTCGAGCTCGCCGAGCAGGCCCGCCAGACCTCGGGCGACTGGGACAGCGTCAAGCCCGGCAAGGCGGCCGACTTCGGCAAGAGCTTCGGCCGTCTGATCGGTCTCCTCAAGCCCCACGCCGTCGCGTTCGTCTTCGTGTCGATCCTCGGCGCGATCGGCGTGTTCCTGGCCGTCATCGCCCCCAAGATCCTCGGCGAGGCGACCAACATCATCTTCGAGGGCGTCGCATCGAACGCGCTGTCGGCACAATTCCCCGACGGAACGCCGCAGTCGGTCGTCGTCAAGGCCCTGAACGCCGCCGGTCAGACCGACCTTGCGAACATGATCGGCGCGATGAACGACTTCACGGTCGGCACCGGCGTCGATTTCGACGCCCTGCGCGTCGTGATCGTCACGGTGCTCGCGATCTACGTCGCCTCGTCGTTCCTCAGCTGGATCCAGGGCTACGTCATCAACATCATCATGGTGCGAACGATGTGGCGCCTGCGCGAGTCGGTCGAGACGAAGATCAACCGCCTGCCTCTGTCGTACTTCGACAAGGTCCAGCGCGGCGAGCTGATCTCGCGCGTGACGAACGACATCGACAACATCACCCAGACGATGCAGCAGTCCCTCTCGAGCGTCGTGACCTCGGTGCTGACCGTCATCGGCGTGCTCATCATGATGTTCTCGATCTCGTGGCAGCTGGCGCTGGTCGCCCTGATCTCGCTGCCGCTCATGGCCGTCATCTTCGGCGTGATCGGCCCGCGCTCCCAGAAGGCGTTCGGCACGCAGTGGAAGAAGGTCGGCCGGCTCAACGCCCGCGTCGAGGAGTCCTTCTCCGGCCACGCGCTGGTCAAGGTCTTCGGCCGCGAGGCGGACTCGCGGGAGAAGTTCCAGATCGAGAACGAGGAGCTGTACGAGGCGAGCTTCCGGGCGCAGTTCCTCTCGGGCATCATCATGCCCGGCATGATGTTCGTCGGAAACCTCACCTACGTCGGCATCGCCGTCCTCGGCGGCCTGATGGTGGCCAACGGACAGCTGCGGCTCGGCGACGTGCAGGCGTTCATCCAGTACTCGCAGCAGTTCACCCAGCCGCTGTCGCAGCTGGGCGGCATGGCCGCGGTGATCCAGTCGGGCACCGCGTCCGCCGAGCGCGTGTTCGAGCTGCTGGATGCCGAGGAGCAGGACCCCGATTCGCCCGATGCGCCGAAGCCGGTCGACGGCGAGGGCGTCATCGAGTTCCAGAACGTCCGGTTCTCCTACTCGCCCGATCACCCGCTCATCACGGACCTGTCCTTCCGGGTGGAGCCCGGCCAGACCGTCGCGATCGTGGGTCCGACCGGCGCGGGCAAGACGACGCTGGTGAACCTCATCATGCGCTTCTACGAGCTCGACGGCGGTCGCATCCTGCTCGACGGGCAGGACATCGCCGAATTGACCCGCAATGACGTGCGCTCGCGCACCGGCATGGTGCTGCAGGACCCGTGGCTGTTCGCCGGGACGATCCGCGAGAACATCCGGTACGGCCGCGAGTCGGCCACCGACGCGGAGATCGTGGATGCCGCCACCGCGACGCGCGTGGACCGGTTCGTGCACTCGCTTCCCGAGGGCTACGACACGATCCTGGACGAAGAGGCCTCGAACGTCTCCGCCGGCGAGAAGCAGCTCATCACGATCGCGCGCGCCTTCGTCGCGCAGCCGTCGGTGCTGATCCTCGACGAGGCGACCTCCTCGGTCGACACCCGCACGGAGCTGCTGCTCCAGCACGCGATGGCGGCGCTGCGCGAGGGACGCACGTCCTTCGTGATCGCGCACCGGCTCTCCACGATCCGCGATGCCGACCTGATCCTCGTCATGGAGCACGGCGACATCGTCGAGAAGGGCACCCACGAGGAGCTCATCGCGGCGCAGGGCGCGTACTGGCGGCTGTACCAGTCGCAGTTCGAGCAGGCCGCGGACCGTGACCTGACCATCCAGGAGAGCGAAGAGGTCGCCGCACCCTGACGGCCGGGTCGCGGTGGCTCAGAAGGCGGCGATCCCCTTGCCGATCAGCACGAAGCCGATCACCAGCAGCAGCACCGCCATCACCGTGGAGTTGTTGTGCACGAGCCAGCGGCGCAGGGATTCGAGTGGACCGGTCATGCTCTTCGATGCCACCAGGTAGGCGATCACGGGGATGGCCACGGACGCGGCCGCGATCAGGGTGAAGACTCCGATCACCACGGCTGCCGGGCCTGCCGCAAGTCCGGCGCCGCCGATCGCCACCCCGGCCGCGGCCCCCAGCAGGAGGTTCTTCGGGTTGACGGCCGCGAGCAGGAATCCCAGACCGAAGCCTTTGCCGGCGGTCATCGTGTCGATGGCCGACATCCACTTGGGCAGCACCGCGTTCATGCCGGGCTGGGGCCGCGAGCGCCACTGGCGCAGCGCGAGGAACAGGAGCGCCACGCCGAGCACGATCTGAATGACGCCCTGAAGGGGCTTCGACTCGTCCGAGTCCGCGTCCGGGAGCACGGACGACAGCAGGGTGAAGACCGTGACGGCGACGAGGATTCCGATGATCCAGCCGAGGAGGAAGCCGACGCTCGTGCCCTTCGCCTTCGGCGAGAGCAGCATCAGGATCGCGGCGATGATGGGGATCGGGCTGATGGCGATCCCGATCGCCAGGGGGAGTATCGCTCCGATGACGTGGCCCATGGGGTCCTCCTCCCGCGCCGTCTCGACGCGGCCTGCCCATTACCCTAGCGATCATGGATGAATCGGCCCCGGCGGCGCGGAACCACAGTCCGGCGCACGAACTGGTCGCCGTGATCCTCCTCGCGCTCGTGGCCGTGCTTACGGCGTGGTGCGGCTTCCAGTCGACGAAGTGGGGCGGGGATTCCTCCGTCGCGTTCAGCGAGGCGTCGGCCGCGCGCATCCAGGCATCCGACGACGAGAGCGAAGCGCGCGATGCTCGCATGATCGACATCTCCGTCTTCACCCAGTGGGTCCTCGCCGGTGCGGACGACGACCCCTCGCTGGCGGAGTACATCGAGGCGCGGTTCTCGCCGGAACTGACCGTCGCCTTCGACGCGTGGCAGGCCGATGGGATGCAGGAGCGCGGACCGTTCGTGATGGACGAGTACGTGCCCCCCGGCACCGAGCAGGCGGCCGAGAGCACCAAGAAGGCCAACGAGCTGCAGGCGAAGGCACTGGATTTCAACGACAAGGGCGACGCCTACTCGCTCATGACCGTGCTGTTCGCGCTCGTGCTCTTCCTGGCCGCGATCGCTCAGCGGGGCATCTCGCTGGTGGCCTCGCGCATCGTGCTCGGCCTCGCCGGCGCGATCGCGCTCGTGGGGCTGGTGGTGCTGTTCACCTTCCCGATCCGCTTCTGAGCGACGCCGCGGCTCAGGGCGTGACGATGTCGAACCCGGGATTCCCCTGCTGGAGCACGCCGAGCAGCGCGGCCAGCTGAGTCGTGTCGCCGGTGACGTCCACGCCCGGTGAGTCGCGGTCTCCCGCCATCAGAGCGAGCAGGCGCATCTTGGCGACCGAGACGGATGCTGCGGCATCCGGATCAGCGTGTGCGCGGCGGTAGATCAGCACACCGTTGCGCAGCGTGACGCGGTAGTTCTGGCCGAGATCGGTGAAGGTGAGGTTGATCGACAGGTCCAGATCCCAGGCCTTCGGCCCGTCCACCGAGATCGCGATCGCGTCGAGCAGCTGCTCGGGCGTCAGCTGCGCGAGGATCGCGGGCGCCGACGTGGCCGTCGGCGTGCCGAAATTGCCGTCGCGCAGCTCGGTCACGCCGGAGAGGAAGAAATTGCGCCACGTGCCGTTCTCGGCGCCGTAGCCCAGCTGCTCGAGCGTGTCGGCGTACAGTTCGCGCGCCCCGGCGTGGCGCTCGTCGGTGAAGATCGCGTGGTCGAGCAGAGTCGCCGCCCAGCGGAAGTCGCCCTCGTCGAAGGCTGTGCGGGCCACCTCGACGACCCGGTCGATGCCGCCGATGGCAGCGACGTAGCGCTGCGCCTGCTCGGCGGGCGGATGCGGCCAGAGCCGCGCCGGATTGCCGTCGAACCAGCCCATGTACCGCTGGTAGATCGCCTTGACGTTGTGGCTGACCGATCCGTAGTACCCGTGCGTGCTCCACGACTTCTCCAGCGCCGGGGGCAGCTGGATCATCTCCGCGATCTCCGCGCCCTGATAGCCCTGGTTGATCAGCCGGAGCGTCTGGTCGTGCAGGTACGCGTACAGGTCGCGCTGAGTCGCGAGGTAGCTGCCCACGCGTTCCGACGACCACGTGGGCCAGTGGTGCGAGGCGAAGGCGACGTCGCTGCGGTCGGCGAAGGTGTCGATGGCCTCGGTCAGGTACTGCGACCAGACATGCGGGTCGCGCACGAGCGCGCCGCGCAGGGTGAGCAGGTTGTGCAAAGTATGGGTGGCGTTCTCCGCCATGCACAGGGCACGGTACCGCGGGAAGTAGAAGTGCATCTCCGAGGGAGCCTCGGTGCCGGGTGCCATCTGGAACTCGATCTCGACGCCGTCGACCGTGTGGGTCTCGCCGGTGGTGCGGATGATGTGCGTCGGCACGATCATGCCGACCTCGCCGCTCGAGGTCGTCTGCCCGAGGCCTGCTCCGACCTGTCCCTGCGGACCACGAGCGAGCGCGGCGCCGTACATGTACCCCGCGCGGCGCGACATCGCCGTCCCGGCGTACACGTTCTCGGATACGGCGTGCTCGACGAAGCCCTCCGGGGCGATGATCTGCACTTTTCCGGATGCCGCATCCTCGGCGCTGGTGACTCCGAACACGCCGCCGAAGTGGTCGATGTGACTGTGCGTGTGGATCACCGCCACCACGGTGCGCTCCCCTCGGTGCGCCCGATACAAAGCCAGTGCCGCGGCGGCGGTCTCGGTGGAGATGAGCGGGTCGATCACGATGACGCCCGTGTCGCCTTCGACGAACGTCACGTTCGACAGGTCCAGGCCCCGCACCTGATAGATGCCCTCCACCACCTCGTACAGGCCCTGCTTGGCCACGAGCTGGGACTGCCGCCACAGGCTGGGGTGGACGGATGCCGGGGCATCCCCCGTCAGGAACGCGTAGCTGTCGTTGTCCCAGACGAGGTGCCCATCGGGACGCCGGATCACGGCCGGCTCGAGCGCGGCGATGAACCCGCGATCCGCGTCCTCGAAGTCCTGCGTGTCGGTGAAGGGCAGCGCTGCGAGGGCGGCGGCGTGCTGAGCGGCGATGGGGGCGGCGACCGGCTTGTTCTCCATGCCTACAAGCCTTGCAGAGCCTCCAGCCGACCGCTATCGATCGCCGCGATGAACGCGGCGTAGTCGGCGTCGTTCTGGTCGGCGTACAGCGCGGCGAAATCGGCCATGGCCTCATCGAACACGTCCGACTTGCCCAGGTACGCCGCGATCTCGACCCGGTCACCGGCACGCGCGTGGGCGCGGGCCAGCGTCTCTCCGCAGATGCGCGCGTAGAGCATCATTCCGCGCGGCACCACCTTCTCGGCATCCAAGGAGCCCTTCCAGTCGCGCAGCTGGCGCATGTAGAAGTCCCGCTCCACGTCGCCCTCGCCTCGCACCCGCTGCCACCCCAGGAAGATGTCGCTGGAGCCCTGCATGAGGCGCTGACCGCGCACGACCCGCTCGCCCTGATTCTCGTACTCGCAGGGCTGAAGGAACCGCTCGAGGACGGACGCCTGGGCCTCCTTGGCCTGCAGGAACAGCGGATCCTGCTCGTCGCGGCCGCGCATGAGCACGATCCACGCCCGCGTGCCGACGCTGCCGACGCCGACGACCTTGCGGGCCATGTGCACGTACGAGAACTCCGCGAGCGGGTGGTTGGCCGTGATCAGGGTGCTGCGGTACCCCGCCAGAATCGCCTGCATGCCGCTGACGGTGTCCTGCGCGCCGATGCCGTCGGGGAAGAGGTCCTCGACGGGCACGATGAGCGGCGCGTCCGCGATGATGCGCATCCGCCCGTCCTCGGTGGAGACGAGCTTGGAGAACGCCTGCATGCTGTCACGTGTGCGAGCCTTTGCGACGACGGCCTCGAAGTTCTTGATCTGCCGCTTCTCGGCGCGCTCCTCCTCGCGCTCGCTCTGCAGCCAGGTCTGCACCCGGTCGACGTCGAGGTGGTCGTACCAGGCCTCCAGCACTCCGGATTCCGCGGCCCGCAGCATCCGCTCCCGATAGCCGCGCGCGGCCGCGAGATTGATCGCCCGGCGCTCCTCGTCGGCGAACCCCCGGTATCGGCCGGCGATCTCGAGGCTCGCCACGAGCCGCTTGAGGTCCCACTCGAACGGGCCGGGGTGCGTCTCGTCGAAATCGTTGATGTCGAAGACCAGATGCCGCTCGGCGCTGGCGAACAGGCCGAAGTTCGACAGGTGGGCGTCGCCGCAGAGCTGGACGATCAGACCGCTGCTCGGGGTGCGGGCGAGGTCGGCCGCCATCAGCAGCGCGGCGCCGCGGTAGAAGGTGAAGGGGGAGACCATCATCCGGCCGTGCCGGATGGGGACCAGGTCCGCGACGCGCGAGGTGGCCTGCTCTTCCAGCAGCGTGACCGGATCGATGCGATCCTCGGGCGGTTCCCACGTCGCGTGACTCGTGCGCGGAGTGGCCACTCGAGCCGCTCGCCCGAACTCACGGCGGCCCTCGAAATCCGAAGGAGCCGGGGGTGTCAGCGTTGCGGTCATGGCGTCGTCGGTCATGGGTTCCCCCTGTCGCTCGTCGCCGCCCGCGAGCAGGGCGGTCGGCGCGTCCTGGCCACAGTCTGCCGCCCGGCCGGCCGAGGCGGAATACTGGCGGGGTCGCGAATGCGAAAGATCACCCGAAAGGGATGTCACGATGGCCCACGCAGATCCGCCGGTGCGGCGTCCCCTCAGCTCACCCCGCGCAGCAGCCCTCGCGGGTGTCCTGTTCGCCGTGCTGTTCACCACCGCGCTGGCGCTGCTGCGCTCCTCGCTGCCCGAAACGCTCGCTTCCGACACGGATTGGACGAACGGCGGCATGACCACGCGCCTCGGCATCGGTCTCGGCCTGGTGCCCTTCTCGGGCATCGCGTTCCTCTGGTTCATGGGCGTCGTGCGCGACCGGTTCAAGGACTCCGAGGACCAGCTCTTCTCCTCGGTCTTCATCGGCAGCGGGCTGCTGTTCCTGGCCATGGTCTTCGTCTCCTCGGCGATCGCGGGAGGCATCGTCGCCAGTGCGCCGCTGATCACCGACGAGCAGAGCCGCAGCGAGATGACGACCTTCGGCCGCGCCGTCATGCTGCAGGTCAGCAACATCTATGCGCTGCGGATGGCGGGAGTGATGCTGATCTCCCTGGCGACGATGTGGCTGCGCACCGGCGTGATGCCCCGGTGGCTGGCCTTCGTGACCTATGCCACGGCGATCGTGCTGCTGTTCGTGACGTCGTTGAGCCTGTGGGCCACCCTGATCTTCCCCGTGTGGGTGCTCGGGGTCAGCATCCTGATCCTCGTGCAGAACTACCGGCGGCGCGAGGCTGCCGAGGTCAGTTGAGACCGAACAGGTCCAAGGGGTGGGTCAGGCGCCACCATGCCGAGGGCGGGTCGATGTCCGCCGCCAGTTCGAGGGTCGTGCTGGCGGAGTCGAGAGGGCCGGCCACCGACAGGGTGCCGACATCCGCGCCCTTGTCCCGCGCGTCGCCCAGCGAGAAGTCGGTCGTGACCGCGCCGGCTCCGCCGTTCCAGAGGATCACATCGGCATCGTCCTCGGCAACGATGGCGACCTCCTCACCCCAGCGCGTGCTGACACGGCCCACGACGGTCCCGGCCGTGACGGAGGGCAGCGGCTGCAGGGCTGCTTCGACCTCGGAGTAGAGCGTGCGCGAGGCCGCGAGCCGCGCGGCGTCATCGGGCTGGCCGAGAACGGCACTGTAGACGCGCACCGGGGTCTCCCCGACGACGAGGTCCTTCGCGGAGAGCAGATTGTACGAGTCGAGGGAGCCCGTCTTGATCCCGACGACGCCGGGATCGGCGAGCAGTCCGTTCGTGTTCGTCACGACGCCGGCGCCGGGCAGCTCGACGGTCTGCTTCGCGACGATCTCGGCGATCACGGGTTCCGCCATCGCCTTCTTCGCCAGCGTGATGAGCGCTTCGGGACTGGCCTGATTACGCGAATCGAGGCCGGTCGGCTCCACGACGGTAACCCCGGGCACCCCGTGCGCGGCGAGCCAGGCGTTCGCCGCGCTGGCGAAGACGGCATCCGTCGGCCACAGATTTCCCGCCAGTCGGTCGGCGTAGTTGTTGGCCGAGCCGACGAGCATGCCCTCGAGCAGCTGGTACTGCGTCAGGGTGCCCCCGACCGGGACATCGAGCGCGGACTCGTTGTTGCCCAGATAGTCCCAGTACTGGGATTCGTCGCGGGAGGTGAAGCGGAACTCCGGTCCCTGCTCGCCCGGGGCGAGGGGCATCTCCTCGAGCACGAGCAGAGCGGTGACCAGCTTGGTGATGCTGGCGATCTGTGCGGCGTCGCCCGACGAGGCCACGACGCCGTCGATCCCGGCCACCGAGACCGAAGCGCTCCCCACGCCGGGCCAGGTGAGGGCTGCGGGCGCGGCGGCGATCGGATCGACCTGCACTCCCTCGACCGTCGGCGGGATGGCGTGCAGCGGCCAGAGCAGGGTCGTGGCCGAATATGCGCCGATCAGCAGCGCGATGATGACGATCGGCACCAGCACCCCGGCGCGCAACGGCGAACGACGGGGCGGGTTGCTCAGCAGCTCGGGACCGACGGGCAGATACGGGGATGCCGCGGCATCCAGATTCCGCGTCGCAGGGCCGGTGTGCGCGATGCGGTCCTCATCGACCCACGCCATCGCGACCCGCGGCGAGCCCGAGGGGCGGGTGCGGGGAAGCGTCGTCGTGGGCAGGACAGACGTGCCGGTCGCCACGGCGCCGACCACGCCGGCCGTCGAGGCGCCGACGGCCGGCGCCGGAGTCGCCGTGGAGGCAGCGCCGGAAGCCGAGGCCTGCACGATCGCCGCCCCGACATCGAACGTGACGGACTCGCGGGGTGCGGACTCGAGACCGTCGGCGTCGGTGGATGACACGGCGTCGGTGGATGACACGACGTCGGTGGATGACACGACACGCGTCCGCGCGCGCCGCGTGGGCGCAGGTGCGACCGCGTCATCCGGGCTCATGAGCCCAAAATACCCCGTCTGGGCGGGGCTATAATCATCTGGTCAACACGGGAGTCCGGTGTGCCGGGCTGAGAGGAAGCGAAAACGCTTCGACCGTCGAACCTGATCTGGGTCATGCCAGCGCAGGAAGGAGATCCGCCGTGAGCGTTTCCACGTCCCTGTCCACCCCCGCACCGTCGTCCCCCGGGACGCGTCGGTGGCGGGTCGTCGACATCGTCGTCGCCAGCGTGATCGGCGTCGCGTCGGGCCTGATCTTCCTGGCCTGGAACGTCGCCTACCGCGGGCCGAGCGCGCTGCTCGAGCCGTTGCTGCCCGGGCTGCAGGGGCTGCTCGACGGACCCTGGCTGTTCGCGGGAGTGCTGGGCGCGCTCATCATCCGCAAGCCCGGCGCGGCCGTCTACACCGAACTGCTCGCCGCGGCCGTTTCCGCACTGATCCTTGTGGGCAACACCTGGGGCGCGGTGCTGACCCTGGAGGCGGGCCTCGTGCAGGGACTCGGCGCAGAGCTCGTCTTCCTGCTGTTCTTCTACCGCCGGTGGAACCTGCCGGTCGCGATGCTCGCGGGTGTCGGGGCGGCGCTGGCGGGCGGCCTCAACAACCTCCTCCTCTGGTACGCCGGTGCCGATGTCACCTTCGTGGTGGTGTACCTCATCAGCACCTCGGTGTCGGGCGCGGTCATCGCCGGCGCGCTGTCGTGGCTGCTCGCGCGCGGGCTCGCCGCCACCGGCGCTCTCGACCGCTTCGGGTCGGGACGCGAGATGCGCGCCCGCGTGTAGCCGGTGAGCGGCACCGCGCCGGGACCGGCGACCGTCGAGGCGCGCGGGTGGGGCTGGCGCCACGCGAGCAGGACCGACTGGGCGCTGCGCGATGTCTCGCTGCGCATCGAGCAGGGGGAACGGGTGCTGCTGCTGGGTGCCTCCGGCTCGGGCAAGTCGACCCTGCTGCACGCGCTGGCCGGCGTGCTGGGCGGCGCGGACGAGGGCGACGCCGGCGGTGAGCTGACGATCGACGGGATGCCGCCCGCGGCGGCCCGCGGTCGCGCCGGGCTCGTGCTGCAGGATCCCGACGCGCAGGTGATCCTCGCCCGCGTCGGTGACGATGTCGCTTTCGGCTGCGAGAACCTCGGCGTTCCGCGCGAGGAGATCTGGTCCCGCGTCCGCGACGCGCTCGACCGCGTCGGCCTCGACGTCGCGCTCGATCGGTCGACGAGCGCCCTCTCGGGCGGGCAGAAGCAGCGGCTCGCGCTGGCCGGGCTGATCGCGATGCGACCGGGCCTCGTGCTGCTGGATGAACCGACCGCGAACCTCGATCCCGCGGGCGTGCGCGAAGTGCGTGAAGCCGTCGCGAGCCTGCTCGACGCACAGGGCTCCACCTTCGTCGTCGTCGAGCACCGCGTCGAGGTGTGGCTTCCGCTCGTGACCCGCGTGATCGTGCTCGGCGAGGGAGGCGTGATCGCCGACGGCACGCCCGACGCGGTGCTCGGCGCCGAGGGGCCGGAGCTTGCCCGCCGCGGAGTCTGGGTCCCCGGCATCCCGCCCGCGCTTCCCCCCGCGCCCCAGCACGCTCCTGGCCCGGCGCTGCTGCGCGCCCGCGGTCTGGCCGTTGAGCGCGTCCGCGGCACGCCGGTCGCGGCAGGCATCGACCTGGACGTGCGCGAAGGCGCAGCGCTTGCCATCACCGGACCGAACGGCGCAGGGAAATCGACACTCGGCCTGACCCTCGCGGGACTGCTGCCGGCGGCATCCGGTGAACTCGTCGCTGAGCCCGCTCTCGCCGGCGGGGCCGGACCGTCGCCGATCCGGTGGCGCTCCCGCGAGCTGCTCACCCGCATCGGCACGGTGTTCCAGGACCCGGAGCACCAGCTGCTGGCGCGCACGGTGCGCGAAGAGCTGGAGGTGGGGCCGACCGCCCTGGGGCTCGGGGCGGGGGAGATGGCCGAGCGGGTGGACGACCTGCTCGTGCGCCTGCGGCTGGACCGGCTGGCCCGCGCCAATCCGTTCACGCTGTCGGGGGGTGAGAAGCGGCGCCTGACCGTGGCGGCGGCGCTGGCGACGCGGCCGCGCATGCTGGTGCTGGACGAACCGACGTTCGGTCAGGACGCCCGCACGTGGGCCGAGCTCGTCGGTCTGCTCGCGACGCTGCGCGACCAGGGCTCGGCGATCGTCGTGGTCACCCACGACCTGGACGTCGTGACGGCTCTGCACGCAGACCGGTACGAGATGGCGCTCGCATGACGCTCGTCGACGCGCGGGCGCACACCGGTGTCGTCGCCCGGATCAATCCGGTCGCGAAGCTCGCCGCCGCGGTCCTCATCACCGTTCCGCTCGTCCTGACGCTGGACGTGGTCTCGGCCGCCGTCGCACTGGCGCTCGAGCTGCTGCTCATGCCGTTCGCGGGGCTCGGCTGGCGGGAGTTCTGGGCCCGTACGTGGCTGGTGTGGGTGCTGGCGCCGCTCACCGGCCTCACGATCGCACTGTACGGACGCACCTCGGGCGAGGTGTACGTGGAGTGGCTCGCCGTGCGCGTGAGCGACGGGTCGCTCGAGCTGGCGCTGGCGACGACGCTGCGGGTGCTGGCGATCGCCCTGCCCTCGGTCGTGCTGTTCGCGACGGTCGACCCGACGGATCTGGCCGACGGTCTCGGGCAGATCCTGCGGCTGCCGGCGCGCTTCGTGCTCGGGGCACTGGCGGGGCTGCGGATGGTGGGGCTCTTCCTCGAGGACTGGCGGGCCCTCGAGCTCGCGCGCCGCGCTCGAGGTGTGGCCGATCGCGGCCGCATGCGCCGATTCCTCGGTATGGCGTTCGCGCTGCTCGTGCTCTCGATCCGTCGCGGCGCGAAGCTCGCGACCGCCATGGAGGCTCGGGGCTTCGGCTCGTCGCTGCCGCGCACGTGGGCTCGCCCGTCGACGTTCGGCGCCGCCGAATGGGTGCTGATCCTGATCGGAGCTGCGATCGCCGCGATCGCGGTGGCCGCCGCGCTGGCGGCCGGTACGTGGAACTTCATCCTCGGGCCGGCCTGAGGATCAGGTCGCATCCCACAGCCGCCGGTAGTACGCGAGCCGTTCGCGGTCGGGGTCCACGCCGTATGCCTGGATGAGCGGGTCCTCCCAGCCCGGGCCGTAATTCCACCCTGTGCTCATCGCCGCGACCGCGATGTCGGCCCATCGGTCGGCCACCCCCAGCGCGCCGAGGTCGACGTGGGCGGTCCACCGGCCGTCCGGGCCGATGAGGGTGTTCGGGCAGCACGCGTCGCCGTGGCAGACGACGAGCCTCTCGACCGCAGGAGGGTCGCGAAGCTCCTCGGGAATGCGGATGCCGCGGCCATGCGCATTCGCGAACCGTGAGGACACGCTCCACTCGAACGGGCACTGCGCCACGGGCAGAGCGTCGTGCAGAGCGCGGAGGCCCTCGCCGATCGCGCGCACGGCGGTGGCCGGATCGGCGACCCACCGCGGTGCGACGGCGGTCTCGCCGGGAAGGGCGGCGGTCACGAGCCACTCGTGCGTCCGGTCGCCACCGACCTCGAGCACAACAGGGACGGCAGCGAACGGGCGGGCCCATGCGAGACGTTCCGCCTCCCCGGCGAACGTGGTCTCGGCGTTGCGCGGCCCGAACTTGATGTACCGGCCGTCATCCGCGGCGAAGGTGACGCCTCCGAGTTCGTTGACCCAGACGGGCTCGAGCGCCGCCCCGCGGGCGAGCTCGCGCACCGGGTCGGGCACCGCGACCGGCTCGGTGGGGATCCACATGGGTCCATTGTCGTGCCGGGTGCCCTCAGGACCTCTCTGACACCGATGCCGAATTCAGGCTGTTTGCGCAGAGGGCCGGCGGCCGCCCGCGATTTTCCGCACCTTCGCCGCCGCAGCCCACGTGGGTAGCCTGAGTACGGCATCCGGCGGGTGGCCGCGACGACAGGAGGACCCCGCCGACTCCCGGGTTCACGGTGGAACTCAGTGCCGCCTAGAGTGGGATGCAGTCGCACGTTCGAAGGAGAGCACATGGACATCGCAGGCGCTTCCGCCCTCGTGACCGGCGGCGCGAGCGGTCTCGGCCTGGCCACCGCCCGCCGCTTGGCCGCCGCCGGCGCCGCTGTCACGATCATCGACCTGCCGACCTCGGCCGGACCGGATGCCGCCGCCGAACTCGGCGGCACGTTCGCCGCCGCCGACGTCACCAGCCCCGAGCAGGTGGCCGATGCGGTGTGCGTCGCCGCGGCATCCGGCCCCCTGCGCGTCGTCGTGAACTGCGCCGGCATCGCTCCGCCGGCCAAGGTGCTCGACCGCGAGGGCGAGCCGTCGCCGCTGGACGCGTTCGAGCGGATCATCCGGGTCAACCTGATCGGCACCTACAACGTCATCGCCCAGGCGTCGTCGGTGATGGCGCGCACGCAGCCCGACGGTGAGAGCGGCGACCGCGGCGTGATCGTCAACACCGCGAGCGTCGCCGCCTTCGACGGGCAGATCGGCCAGCCCGCATACTCGGCGAGCAAGGGCGGCGTGCACGCGATGACCCTGCCGATCGCGCGCGAGCTCGCCCGCTACGGCATCCGGGTCGTCACGATCGCCCCGGGCATCATGGAGACTCCCATGCTGGCGGGCCTGCCGCAGGCCGCGCAGGACTCCCTCGGCGAGCAGGTGCCCTACCCCGCCCGCCTCGGCCGGCCCGACGAGTACGCCTCGCTCGTGCTCGAAGTGGTGCGCAACGGCTACCTCAACGGCGAGACGATCCGGCTCGACGGCGCGATCCGCATGGCGCCGAGATAGGCAAGGAGAACCATGAGCGATTCGATCCTCGTCACCCGCGACGGCGCGCTCGCGCGCGTGACGTTCAATCGTCCGGCATCCCTCAACGCGATGGACTTCGAGATGGGGACCCTCTGGCGCGACATCGCGCACGAGGTCACCTCCGACACGTCGGTCGGGGCCGTGATCCTGGATGCCGCCGGCCCGGCCTTCTGCGCCGGAGGAGATGTCGTCGCCATGGCGACCTCCGGAGCGGGCGGTGAAGCGGTGACCGCGACGGCCCATGTGATCCACGACGGCATCCGCACCTGGGCGCTCTCGGACAAGCCGATCATCGCTGCGGTGCAGGGCGCGGTCGCGGGCGGCGGGCTCGGGCTCATGCTCAGCGCGGACTACATCGTCGCGTCCGAACACGCGAAGTTCGTGAGCAGGTACGCGAACATCGGCCTGACCCCCGACCTCGGCGTCTCGACGCTGCTGCCCGCCGCGATCGGCCAGCGCCGCGCGCTGCAGCTGCTGCTGCAGGACCGCACCCTCAGCGCCGCCGAAGCACTCGACTGGGGGCTGGTGGCCGAGGTCGTCGGGCCCGAGGAGGTCGCCGGTCGCGCCGAGGAGGTCGCGCGGTTCTGGCTCGAGAACGCCACGGTCGCCTTCGGGCAGGCCAAGCGTCTGGTCCGTCAGGGGGCGGACCGCACCTTCACCGAGAACCTGGCCGACGAGGCCAGGACGATCGGCGCCCGCTTCGACACCGAGGAGTCGAAGCTGCGCGTGGCCGCTTTCGCCGCGGCATCCCGCAAGCACGCTGCCCCGAAGGAGACCGCATGACCACCCTGGCCGGCAAGACCATCCTCATGTCCGGCGGCAGCCGCGGCATCGGGCTCGCGATCGCCCTGCGCGCCGCGGCCGACGGCGCGAACATCGCGCTGCTGGCCAAGACGGACTCGCCCCACCCCCGCCTCGAAGGCACGGTGCATTCCGCTGCCGACCAGATCCGCGCGGCGGGCGGCAACGCGCTGCCCATCGTCGGCGACGTCCGCAACGACGACGACATCACCGAGGCCGTGCTCAAGACGCAGGGCGAGTTCGGCGGCATCGACATCATCGTCAACAACGCGAGCGTCATCGACCTCTCGCCGTCGCTCTCCCTCGCCGCGAAGAAGTACGACCTCATGCAGGACGTCAATGTCCGCGGCACGTTCATGCTGTCGCAGGCCGCGGTGCCGATCCTGAGGGACGCGGAGAACCCGCACATCCTCTCGCTCTCGCCGCCGCTGAACCTCGACCCGAAGTGGCTCGGCGCGCACACGGGCTACACGCTCGCCAAGTACGGGATGACGATGGTCACCCTCGGCTTCGCGGCGGAGTTCGCCACGGAGGGCATCGCGGCCAACACCCTGTGGCCGCGCACGACGATCGCCACCGCGGCGGTGCAGAACCTCCTCGGTGGAGACCTGGTGATGGCAGCCAGCCGCACGCCCGAGATCTACGCCGACGCGGCGTACGAGGTGCTGACGCGCCCGTCGCGGGAGTACACGGGTCAGAGCCTCATCGTCGAGGACGTGCTGGCGGATGCCGGCATCACCGACTTCTCGCGCTACGCCGCCGTCGCGGGCACGCCGGACGAGCGGCTCTTCCCCGACATCTTCCTCTAGCGCCGCGGTCAGGGTCAGTGCTTGTTGCCCGTGAGCAGCAGGATGCCGCCGAGCCCGATCATGAGCCCGCCGCCCGTGGCCGAGAGGGCGGCGATGCGCTTCGGCGACTTGCCGAACCAGGTCCGCGCCCCTGCCGCGGCGAGGGCCCAGACCGCGTCGGAGATCAGGGCGATCACGAAGAAGACCAGGCCCAGCTCGATCATCTGCAGCGGCACCGACCCGGACTCGAGGTCGACGAACTGGGGGAGCACCGCCACGAAGAAGGCGATCGTCTTCGGGTTCGTGATGCCGACCACGAACCCCTCGCCCAGCTGCCGCCAGTGCGAGCGCGGCAGCGCCCCCGACATCGCCGCCTCGGCCGCGCGATTGCGGTGCCGGATCGCCTGGACGCCGAGGAACATCAGATACAGCGCTCCGGCGACCTTCACGATCGTGAACAGCACGACCGAGCGCGCGACGATGCCGCCGACCCCGAGCGCGACCAGGCCGATCACCGGCAGCAGGCCCAGCGCGTTGCCGAGCACGCTCAAGAGTCCTCCGACGCGGCCGAGGGCCAGCGTGCGACCGATCGTGAACAGCACGCTCGGCCCGGGGATCACGATGAGCACGACCGCGGCGAGCACGAAGGCGAGCAGACTCTCGGTCGGAACCACAGGGTAACGATAGTGGGATGCCGCGTCGGACGGGCCCGCGCGGCCCGAGCCCCCGGCGCTGCGGCGCCGCCATCAGCCCGGCTGCACCCGCACCGTGACGGTGCCGCCCCGGTCCCACACGAAGGCGACGCTCTGGCTCCCCGTCATCCCCGCCGGCCGATCCTGCGCGGGGATCAGTGCGGAGGGCAGCACCACGGTCAGGTCGCCTTCGGCATCCCATTCGCCCGATGCGCATCGAGATCGGGTGAGCGCGCCGTCGGTGAGCAGGATGCAGAACTGGTCGCCGCGCCTGCTCGGGGCGCTGCCGATCCACAGGTTCCAGCCGAAGTGCTCGCCGAGCGGCTGCGCCCAGGTCATCTCGGCGCTGGCCGGCAGGTCCGGCGCGTCGGCGATCGCCGAAAGGTCGACGAACCGACCGGTGTCCGCGTCGATCAGCACCGGGATGACCGTCGCGTCGACGGACTCCTGGGTCTTGGGGCGCGCGGTGTCGGCACGCGACGATGCGGAGGCGGGGTCGGGCGCAGTCGGCCCGAGCAGCATCGTGACGATGCCGTCCGGCCCCCACCAGAACCCGAGGCTCTGGGCGGCGCTCATCTGCGGCGGGCGCTCGTCTGCGGCGATCCCGGCGTAGGGCACGGTGATCAGCATCGCCCCCTGCGCCTTGAGGTCGGTGGGCATGCAGTCGGCGCGCATCGTGCCGTCGCCGTCCAGCAGCAGGCAGTTCTCCGTGCCGTCGGCACCCTGCGCCCCGCCGATCCACAGTCTCCAGCCGTAGTAGTCCCCGAGCGGCTCCACCCAGGTCATCGGCCCCTCGACGGGGAACAGCGGCATCTCGGTCGCGGTGATGTCGACGTAGTCGCCGAACGACCCGTCGATGCGCACCTGGATCAGCACATCGGACTGCGGATCCTCGATGAAGGCGAGTGCCTCGCGGACACTCTGCGGGATGCCGCCGGCGGCGCCGGTCGCGACCGTGTCGGATGCCGGCACCGCCCGCATCTGCGACGCCGCTGTGCCGCCGAGCACGAGCCCGACGACGGCGACCGCGGCGACCAGCGCTGTGTGCCAGCCTCGGCGGCCGCGCCGGACGGGAACGACGTCCACGACGCGGGCGTCCCCGGCACGGTCGGCAGTCCGGGCGCCCGTGCCCGCGGCATCCCCTCCCGCATCCGGAGAATCCTGCCCGGCCGCCCCCCGCGACTGCGGCACCGCATCAGCGGATCTCGGCGGCGCCACGGGCATCGGCGGGAGCGCCAGATCCTCGAGCGCGGCCAGCCGCGCCAGCGCGGCGGGATCGTCGGCGATGTCGGGGGAGGGGCCGTACGCGCGCCGGCGCAGCGCGTCCAGTTCGGCGCGAGCCGCGGCATCCATCGTCACCGTCCCCTCGCCCCACGCTACTCCGGCGGGCGCGGGTGCGGGCGGGTGTGCACACGTTCCGGCCGGGGTCCACGCAGGTTCGTCCCCTACCCTGAGAGCATGACGATTCGGCCCGAGGGAACGCCCGTGCGACAGGTGCGCCCCAAGACCGAAGGCTGGCAGCAGAAGAAGGACGCCGAGGGGCGCCCCCTGCTGCAGTTCGCCTCCCCCAAGCGCGGCAAGCCGCCCGTTCACCTGGCCGACCTCACGCCCGATGAGCGCGTGGCCAAGGTGAAGGAGCTGGGCCTGCCGGGCTTCCGGGCCACGCAGCTCGAGAAGCACTACTTCACGCACTGGACGCACGATCCTGCGGCGATGACCGACCTGCCCGCCGAAGGACGCGAAGAGTTCGTCCACGGGATGCTGCCGCCGCTGCTGACCGAGGTGCGCCGGCTCGAGACCGATCGCGGTGACACGATCAAGTTCCTCTGGAAGCTGCACGACGGCGCGCTGGTCGAGTCCGTCCTGATGCGCTACCCCGGCCGGATCACGCTGTGCGTGTCATCGCAGGCGGGGTGCGGCATGAACTGCCCGTTCTGCGCGACCGGTCAGGCCGGCCTCACCCGCAACATGTCGGCCGCCGAGATCATCGAGCAGATCGTGCGCGCCAATGCCCTGATCACCGCCGGCGGTCTCGGCGGGAAGAAGCGCGACGACCATTCCGCGGAGCGCGTGAGCAACATCGTCTTCATGGGCATGGGCGAGCCGCTGGCCAACTACGCCCGCGTGATGCAGGCGGTGCGGGTGATGACCGACAAGCAGCACGGCCTGGGGATGAGTGCGCGCGGCATCACCGTCTCGACGGTCGGGCTCGTGCCGGCGATCACCAAGCTCGCGAATGAGGACATCCCGGTGACGTTCGCGCTGTCGTTGCACGCACCCGACGACCTCCTGCGCGACGAGCTCATTCCCGTCAACTCGCGCTGGAAGGTCGACGAGGCGCTGGATGCCGCGCGGAACTATTTCGACAAGACCGGTCGCCGCGTCTCGATCGAGTACGCGCTCATCAAGGACATGAACGACCACGGCTGGCGCGCCGACCTTCTGGCCGACAAGCTCAACGCGCGCGGACGCGGGTGGGTGCACGTCAACCCGATCCCGCTCAACCCGACGCCCGGTTCGATCTGGACTGCGTCCGAGGTCAGCGTGCAGAACGAGTTCGTTCGCCGGCTCAACGATGCCGGCATCCCCACGACGCTCCGCGACACCCGCGGCAAGGAGATCGACGGGGCCTGCGGACAGCTCGTCGCGACGACCGAGGACGAGGCCGCCGCGGCGGCCACCCCCACCGAAGACTGACGCGAGCTCGCGGCTGATTCCCGCGCGCGAGCGGTCCGCCTGACAGAATCGGCACATGCCGAATTGGCTCCTCTTCGCTCTGGTCGCCCTCGCGTTCGCCGCGATCGCGACCTGGGTCTCGCGCCGGCTGCTCGATACGCCCGTCGGCTGGCTGCGCTCGCTGGTGTTCTCGGTCGTCGTGTTCTCGCTGAGCATTCCGCTGGTGCTGTGGATGCTGGAGCAGTCCAACGTGTACGAGGACGGGCAGTTCCTCGTCGCATGGCCGATCGCCGGAACGATCGTCGCCCTCATCCTCGGCTGGGTGTTCGCCGTCGTAGTGGTCGTCATCGTCGTCAGCGAGTTCCTCGTGCCGACGCGGCCGCTGCGCAATCCCATCGTGGTGATCCGCAATGCCATCCGGCGGCGGGACCGGGCCCGGCGGTACGCGCAGATCGTCGTAATCGCCTCGCGGCACGGCATCGGGCTGTACCAGAACCGTGCGAACGGCTACACCGACGAGCTGCCCGAGGCGCTGGTCGGCGCACTCAACGAGGCCGGCGTCACGTTCGTCAAGCTGGGCCAGGTGCTCTCGTCCCGCGAGGACGTCCTGCCGCCGCAGCTGGTCAAGGCCCTCTCGACGCTGCAGATGGATTCCACCCCCATCCCCTGGTCCGAGGCGGAAGCGGCGATCCGCCACGAGCTGCAGCGACCACTGGATGAGGTGTTCGCCTCGGTCGATCAGACGCCGCTGGCCGCGGCATCCGTCGCCCAGGTGCACGCCGCGGTGCTCAAGGACGGTGAGCGCGTGGTGATCAAGATCCAGCGGCCGCGCGCGCGGGCGCAGGTGACGACCGACCTCGACATCCTGGAGCGACTCGCGGCCGACGCCGAGCGGCGGACGGAATGGGCGCGCGACTACGGCGCCCGCGCGCTCGCCGCCGAGTTCGCGCGCACCCTGCGCGAGGAGCTCGACTACCGCGTCGAGGCCGCGAACACCGAGATGATCCGCGGAGCGATCGAGCGATCGCACGCCCCCGCCCTGAACGTGCCCACCGTTCATCACGACGTCACCACATCGCGGATGCTGGTGATCGAGCGTGCGGACGGCATCCCGTTCAGCCGCCTCACGCCCGATGCGCTGCCGCCCGCCCAGGCGGAGGCGGTGGTGAACGGCGTCGTGGACGCCGTGTTCGAGCAGATCGCGGTGCGCGGGGTCTTCCACGCCGATCTGCACGCCGGAAACCTGATCCTCGCCGAGGACGGAACGGTGACGCTGATCGACTTCGGCGCGATCGGCATCCTCGAGCGGAGCGTCCGCCGCCTCCTCGCCCCGCTTCTGGTCGCGATCGCCAACGACGACGACGTGTCCGCGACCGACATCGTCCTGCTGCTCTGCGCCCCGATGTCCGGTGGAAGCGTCGAGCAGGCAGTTCTGCAGCGGGACATCGGGGCGATCCTCACGCGCGTGGCCAACGCGCAGGTGGGCGAGAACGTCTTCACGGCGCTGATCGACGTGCTGCGCCGGCATCGCCTCGCGATGCCGCCGTCGCTGCTGCTGGTCTTCCGCACCCTCATCTCGCTGGAGGGATCGCTGCGCCGGCTCGTTCCCGGCTACGACATGGTCGGCCGCGGGCTCTCGCGTGCCCCCCTCATCGCGCTGCAGCTCGCGTCTCCGAAGATGATCGCCCTGGGGCTGCAGGCGCAGAGCGCCATCGTCTCCGAGCAGCTGCGGCGCCTGCCGCGCCGGATCGAGGGCATCACGCAGGCACTGCAGGACGGCACCTTCCAGGTCCGGGTGCGCGCGCTCGAGAGTGCGGACGATCGCCGGTGGCTGGATTCCATCCTCGGCGAGGTGACCGCGACGGTGGTCGGTGTGGCGCTCGTGGCGACCGGCTTCTTCCTCGCCGTCTCGGACGTCGGCCCGCAGATCACCGACGGAGTGCGTGCATTCTCGTTCCTGGGGAGCGTGCTCGGACTGGGCGGGATGCTGCTGCTCCTGCGCAGCCTGAGCGGCGCCTTCCGCCGGCGCGAGCCCGAGAGCTGATCGCGCGGCTCGCCCACGGGCGAGTCAAGCCCCGCCCGCCGGTCGATCGGCGCGGGTAGCGTTGACGGATGGTCAATTATCGATACCTCGGCAACAGCGGACTGAAGATCTCGGAGATCACCTACGGCAACTGGGTGACGCACGCCTCACAGGTCGGAGACGACGACGCGATCGCGACGGTCCATGCCGCGCTGGATGCCGGCATCACCACGTTCGACACCGCCGACGCCTACGCCAACACGGAAGCCGAGACCGTCCTCGGCAAGGCGCTGGCCGGTCAGCGACGCGAGTCGCTGGAGATCTTCACGAAGGTGTACTGGCCGACCGGTCCGAAGGGTCCCAACGACAGCGGCCTGAGCCGCAAGCACATCATGGAGTCGATCAACGGATCGCTCAAGCGGCTCGACACCGACTACGTCGAGCTCTACCAGGCCCACCGCTACGACTACGAGACCCCGATCGAGGAGACCTTCCAGGCCTTCGCCGACGTCGTGCGGCAGGGCAAGGCGCTCTACATCGGCGTCTCCGAGTGGACCGCCGAGCAGCTGCGCGAGGGACACGCGCTCGCGAAGCAGCTCAACTTCCAGCTGATCTCGAACCAGCCCCAGTACTCGCTGCTGTGGCGGGTCATCGAAGACAAGGTGATCCCCGCGTCGGAGGAGCTCGGCATCTCGCAGATCGTGTGGTCGCCCATGGCGCAGGGCGTGCTGAGCGGCAAGTACCTCCCCGGTGAGCCGCTGCCGGCGGGGTCCCGGGCGACCGACGAGAAGAGCGGCGCGGGCTTCATCAAGCGCTTCATGGACGACGACGTGCTGACCGCCGTCCAGCGCCTCAAGCCCATCGCCGACGAGGTCGGGCTCACCATGCCGCAGCTGGCCATCGCGTGGGTGCTGCAGAACCCGAACGTCGCCGCGGCGCTGGTCGGCGCGTCGCGTCCAGAGCAGATCGCCTCCAACGTCGCCGCCTCGGGCGTGACGCTGGATGCCGACACCATGTCGGCGATCGCCGACGCCGTGGGCGGCGTCGCGGTGACCGACGCGCAGCAGACCTACTCGGTCTCGCCCGCGTCGCGTCCGTGAGCTGAGGGCCGTGCGGACACCTCATGCCCGTGATGAGCGCCGGCATCCTGCTGTACCGACTGAGATCGCAGCAGCAGGATGCCGGTGTGCTCATCGCCCACATGGGCGGTCCGTACTGGCTGGGCAAGGACGATGCCGCCTGGTCCATCCCCAAGGGCGAGTACGACCCCGACGCCGAGACCGCGATAGATGCCGCACGGCGCGAGTTCGCCGAAGAGCTGGGCGTGCCGGCCCCGGACGGCCCCTACGCCGAGCTCGGGACGTTCGCCTACTCGTCGGGAAAACGCGTGACAGTGTTCGTCGCGGACGGATCGGATTTCTCGCTCGAGGGGCTCGTCTTCGGCGAGTTCGAGCTCGAGTGGCCCCCGCGGTCGGGTCGCACGGCGTCCTTCCCCGAAGTGGACAGGGTCGAGTGGACGACGATGGATGCCGCGCGTGAGCGCCTGGTGAAGGGGCAGCGTCCCGCGCTGGACGCGCTCGAGCGTCATCTCTCCGCAGCGGGCGGGTAGCTCACTGAAAGCCCGGCGGCGGAACGGCCGTCGGCGTGGGCGCGGACGCCTCCGGAACGGACGGTGTCTCCGCCGGGGCGGAGGCCGCCGCAGCCGCGGAGTCGGCGGGGATCGCGATGACGCTGCCGCCGGGCATGAGCGTGTAGCTGATCGGCTCGCCGAGCCCCGTGAACGCATCGCTCTCGGCGTCGGAGTACCACGCGGGCAGCACCACGGTGACCGGGTTCGCGTAGGCGTTCTCGACCGGGATGCAGGTCACCGAGGCGGCGGGGAGGTCGGCGATGATCATGCAGAACCGGTTGTCGAGAGTGGGGCCGGCTCCGACCGTTCGACCGTAGAGGATGCCGTACGGCCGCAACTGGTCTCGGATCAGGCGCTCGGCCACATCGCCGCCGCCGGGCAGGGCGAGGACGTCGGCGCGCAGTCCGTCCAGGTAGAGGCCGTAGCTCTTCTCGTACCCGACGGCGCGTCGCTCGGTGGCGGTGGCGGCCGCCTTCGCGTCGCCTGAGGGCAGGGCGGCGTCCGGTGTCGTCGCGCCGGTCCATGCTGCGACACCCAGGACGACGGCGACGACAGCCGTCGCGGTCACCAGCCGCGCGTGCCATCGCGGGGCGCGGGCGGGGGACCCGCCGCTCTCGACGACGACGGTGGCGGCCGCGACGGGCGTTTCCGCCGGCAGGTTGGCGGTCGGTGCAGCGTCGATCAGGTCGGGCGCGGTGGCCGGCGTGCGATCGAGCCGCAGCCGGTCCTCGAGCTGGGTGAGCCGTGCCAGCGCATCCGGATCGCCGAAGATGTCGGCATCCGGTCCGTAGGCGCGGCGTCGCAGCGCCGCGAGCTCCCGTTGCTCGTCGGCGGCGGTGCCCGACGGCTCCTCTGCCACGGTTCCAGGGTACGGCGGTGTGCGCCCCGCAGGGCGGGGTGGGCGGGGTGAGCTCTCTCGGGGAGCGGTCGGCGCGCGGCCCGGGCCCGCGCTCGTGTCCCGGCCTACAACACGGGCGGCGAGGACGGGCCCGTGCCGGGAGCGCCGTCCGCTGACCTCTCGGCGTGCCACTCGTCGAGCAGCTGCGGCATCCGCCGGGCGAGGAACCGGAAGAACTCGGACATGTCGCGCGCACGCGTGACCGACTGGGGCGCAGCGGTGTTGTCATCGGCGATGCGGTCCACGACGTCGGCGAGCCGTTCGTACAGGGGCATGTTGGCCGTGATCACGACGTCCCAGCCGCCGTCGCGGATGTCGTAGCGGTCGCGGCGATCTCCGTGATGGGGGAGCCGGTGGATGATGTGGATCGCCTGCAGGTAGCGCACGGCACCCGACACCGCCGCCGCGGAGACCCCGAGCCTCTCGGCGAGCTCGGCCGCGGTGTATCCGGCGTCGGGCGAGCCGACGAGCGCCATCATGACCCGGGCAGGCATGCGCGGCATCCCGGCGGCCGTCATCATCGCCGCCGCCTGCTCGGCCGGTTCCGTCCCCGCGTGATCCATCACCCTCATCCTGCCGGAGCCAGCTCGCGGCGGCGCATGAGCGCGGCGGCGGCGCCTGCGATCGCCGCGATCGCGAAAAGAAGCCACCACAGGCCCTGCAGGGCCACCCCGTCGCCGGTCACGGTCGGGGCGATCGCGATGGGGGCGATGTGCACCAGCCAGTCCGGAAAGCCGAACAGCGGCCCGAACAGGCCGAGCACCATGGCCAGGAACACCAGCGTCCACCCCAGCGGGATCGTCAGGCGCGGTGCGAGCACGAAGACGAGCGCGGTCACCACGAGGAAGACGGATGCGGCGACCACCTGCCCCGCGGCGACCACGGCGGCATCGCCCATCAGCGACCAGTCGCCGCCGCGGCCGGCGATTCCGAGGGCGGCACCGGTGACGCCGGCGGCGGCCACCACGGCGATGGCGGCGAAGCCCACGAGGACGTACCCGGCCAGCCAGCTGACGCGTCCGGTGGGCGTGGCGAGCACCGCCTCCGCGGTGCCGTGGACCTCGTCCTGACGAGCGCGGCACACGGTCTGCACGGCCGCGCAGGCGGCGAGGATGCCGAGCACCTCGAAGAAGATCACCACTGCGCCCTGCGCGATGCTGGCATCTGCGCTGATCGAGGCGAGGATCGCCTCGACCGAGGGCAGCTTCGTGGCCACGTCGGCCAGGACACCCGCCAGGCTCGTGGCCAGCAGGCCCGTGAGCAGGCCGCCGACCGCCCAGCCCAGGATCGATCCCCGGGTCATGCGCCACACGAGCGCGGTCGGTCCGGTGAGGCCGGCCGGGGCGTCGGCGCGCCCGCGCCGCTCCGGCACGAGACTTGCACCGAGGTCGCGCGAGGACTGCAGGGCGACCGAGACGCCCGCCAGGGCGAGACCGAAGGCCGCGCACAGCACGAGGGGCCACACGTTGTCGTCGGCGAACGGCCGCGAGTTCTCACCCCAGCCGAACGGTGAGAGCCACGTGAGCCACGAGCTCTCGATGCGCTGCAGATCCGGGCTCGGCGTCCCGAGGGCGTTGCCGAGACCGGCGATCAGGAAGCTCAGCAGCAGCACCCAGACCGCGAGTGAGTTCGCGCCGCGCGATGTGCGCATGAGCTGGCCGGACAGCAGACCCACGCCCAGGAACGACAGTCCCACGGCGGCGGCGCCGAAGCCGGCGACGAGCGAGCCGCTGACCCCCAGCCCCGTGCTGATCAGCGCCAGCGCCGTCAGGACGGCGAGGGCGAGATTCGCCAGAAGTCCGTGCACCACAGTCGCGAGCAGCGGCTGGACCCGGCCGGCCGGCGTGGCGGTGACCAGCTCGGCTCGGCCCTGCTCCTCGTCCATGCGGGTGTGCCGCACCGCGAGGAACGAGCTCATGAAGGCGGCGAGCATCGCGAGGAACGGGAAGATCAGGAACAGCATGAACGCGCCCTCGTCGGCGCCGGAGGGCAGACCGCGGAAGAGCATGATGACGGGATTGGCGATCGCCGTCGCCAGCAGCGCCTCACGATCCTGCTGCGTTCCGTAGCTTTCGCTGACGCCGACGTAAGTGACGTACGCCAGGAGCGCGGTTCCCAGGATCCACATCAGCAGCTGCCAGCGATCGCGGCGCAGTCGCTGGCGCAGAAGGGTCGAGAAGACGTTCATCGCCCCGCCGCCGCGTGCTCGTCTGCGTACTGAGCGTCCCCGTAGTGACGGAGGAACAGCTCCTCGAGCGAGGGCGGCTCGATCCGGAGCCCTGTGACGTTGCGGCGCGCCAGCTCGGGAAGCGCCGCGGCGACCTGATCGCTGTCGATCGTGAAGCGGGCCCGACCGTCGGCGAGCGACGGATCGTGGGCGCCGGCGATGCCGGCGGCCGCGGCGACATCCGTCGCCTCGAACGAGACCTCGGTGCGCGTGAGGTGGCGCAGCTCCGCGAGCGTCCCGGACTCGACGACCTTGCCGGCGCGGATGATGCTGACCCGATCGCACAGCAGCTCCACCTCCGAGAGGATGTGGCTGGAGAGCAGAACCGTGGCCCCCGCATCCTTCATGCGTGCCATCTCGTGGCGGAAGACCACCTCCATGAGCGGGTCGAGGCCACTGGTCGGCTCGTCGAAGATGTACAGATCGGCGGGCACGGCGAGCGCTGCGATCAGCGCGACCTTCTGCCGGTTGCCCTTCGAATACGCACGTCCCTTCGTGCGCGGATCGAACTGGAAGACCTCCATGAGGCGCGTCTTCGCGTCGCGGTACGCGGCGTCGTGCCTCGAGGCACCCCGGAGGCGCGCGAGCACGTCGATCGACTCACCGCCCGAGAGATTGGGCCAGATGCTCACATCGCCCGGAACGTACGCGATGCGCCGGTGCAGGGGGACCGCCGAGCGCCATGGGTCCTGCCCGAAGACGGTCGCCTCTCCGGCCGTGGCGCGCGCGAGCCCGAGGAGGACGCGGATGGTCGTGGACTTGCCGGCACCGTTGGGACCGAGGAAGCCGTGCACCTGCCCGGACTCGACCGCGAGGTCCAGCCCGTCGAGGGCGTGGACATGCCCGTAGTGCTTGGTCAGACCCCTCGTGTGGATGACTGCGTTCATGGCTCACACGGTACGCCGGTTTCAGAAGTTTGTGAATGGTGTGTTGCAAGATCACGGTTCGCGAACTTATGTATACCTAGAACGGCCATATCGGCATGGCCAGAGCGCACGCATCGCCCTCTGTATACAATGGTCGTCAGGCACCACCACGAGGAGGCGAAGATGCGGGCGAGCGACCGTGCGTACGCGACGCTCCTCGAGCAGATCCAGTCCGGCGCATTGGCGCCCGGCACCGTGCTCGGCGAGGTCGATCAGGCGGCGCGGCTGGGGGTGAGTCGAACGCCCCTGCGGGAAGCACTCGGGCGGCTCGCGGCAGACGGGCTCGTCGAGCAGCAGTCTCCGCGCGTCACCGTCGTGACCGACGTCGACGTCCACGACATCCGCGCGCTGTTCGAGCTGCGCAGAGCGCTGGAAGAGACCGCCGCGAGATTGGCCGCCGAGCGCGGCGACGCCGGGGCGTTCGCGGCTCTCGCCGACGAGTTCGCCGCGTCCAGTCTGCGCGGCGCCCTCGACGGCGACGAGGGCCGGGATGCCTACTACGCGCTCATCGCACGCTTCGATGCCCAGCTGGACGCCTCGATCGGCAACGACTACCTCAGTTCCGCCCTGCGCACGGTCCGAACGCACCTGGTGCGCGTGCGGCGACTGGCCCGCGACATCCCCGAGCGGCTCACGGCGTCGGTCGCGGAGCACCGGCTGATCGCCGCCGCGATCTCGCAGCGCGATGCCGACCTCGCCGCCCATGCCACGCACGTGCACCTGCACAATGCCCTCACCACCATCCTCGCGTCCGTCGGCGCGTCCGTCCCCACGAAAGGCACGACATGACCGTCACCCACCACCTCCGCGTCCACCGCAGCGACGAGCACCTCGCCCGCGAGGGCCAGCTCGCCTGGCGGATCGCCGAGGTCGCCGCCGATCCGGTCGAGGTCGATCCGGACGTGGTCGAGATGATCATCAACCGCGTGATCGACAACGCCGCCGTGGCCGCGGCATCCCTCACCCGCGCGCCGGTCAGCGCCGCGCGTCAGCAGGCGCTGGATCACGCCGTCTCGGTCAGCGGAAAGGGAGCGACGATCTTCGGCTGCGCGATCGAACGCCGCACCAGCCCCGAATGGGCGGCGTGGGCCAACGGCGTGGCGGTGCGCGAACTCGACTACCACGACACGTTCCTGGCGGCCGAGTACTCGCACCCGGGAGACAACATCCCGCCGATCGTCGCGGTGGCGCAGCACGTGGGCTCCGACGGTCGTGCCCTCGTGCGCGGCATCGCCACCGGGTACGAGATCCAGATCGACCTCGTGCGGGCCATCTCGCTGCACAAGCACAAGATCGACCACGTCGCGCACCTCGGCCCGTCGGCGGCCGCGGGCATCGGGACCCTGCTCGGACTGCCGGTGGAGACCATCTACCAGGCGGTCGGTCAGGCCCTGCACACGACAACCGCGACGCGGCAGTCCCGCAAAGGCGAGATCTCCACGTGGAAGGCGCACGCCCCCGCCTTCGCCGGCAAGATGGCGGTCGAAGCCGTCGACCGCGCCATGCGCGGGGAGACGTCGCCGAGTCCGATCTACGAAGGCGAAGACGGCGTGATCGCCTGGATGCTGGACGGCCCGGACGCGGCCTACGAGGTGCCGCTCCCCGGCGACGGTGAGCCCAAGCGCGGCATCCTCGACTCGTACACGAAGGAGCATTCGGCGGAGTACCAGGCCCAGGCGTGGATCGACCTCGCACGCAAGCTGCACAACGAGCATCCCGCCCTGGGACAGGCTCAGGGCCCGAGGAGTGCGGAGGACATCGAGTCGATCGTGCTGCACACGAGCCATCACACGCACTACGTGATCGGCTCGGGTGCGAACGACCCGCAGAAATACGACCCGACCGCGTCGCGCGAGACGCTGGATCACTCCATCCCGTTCATCTTCACCGTCGCGCTGCAGGACGGCACCTGGCACCACGTCGACTCGTACGCTGCCGAGCGTGCCGGCCGCGAGGACACCGTCGCGCTCTGGCGCAAGGTCACGACGGCCGAGGACGAGGAGTGGACGCGGCGCTACCACTCGGAGGACCCGAACGAGAAGGCCTTCGGCGGCCGGGTGGTCATCCGCTTCACCGACGGCACCGAGCTCGTCGACGAGATCGCCGTCGCCGACGCGCACCCGCTGGGAGCTCGACCGTTCGCCCGCGAGGACTACATCCGCAAGTTCCGCGTCCTCGCCCAGCCGGTGCTCAGCCCCGACGAGATCGAGCGCTTCCTCGATCTCGCCCAGCGCCTGCCCGAGCTCACAGCCGAAGAGGTGGGTCAGCTCACGATCGTCGCGTCGCACGGCGTGCTGGCCGGCGCCCCGGCCCCGAAGGGGCTGTTCTGATGCTCTACGCGCAGACCCCACCGGCAGAGAAGCGCCGGCTGTTCCGAGAGCGCCTCGCCTCGGGGGAGCTGCTGCGGATGCCGGGGGCGTTCAACCCGCTGAGCGCGAAGCTGATCGAGCGCAAGGGCTTCGACGGCGTCTACATCTCGGGGGCCGTGCTCGCCGCGGATCTGGGGCTGCCCGACATCGGTCTCACCACGCTCACGGAGGTCTCCGGTCGAGGGCAGCAGATCGCCCGGATGACCGAGCTGCCGGCGATCATCGACGCCGACACCGGGTTCGGCGAGCCGATGAACGTCGCCCGAACGATCCAGACGCTGGAAGACGCGGGTCTGGCGGGCACGCACATCGAGGATCAGATCAACCCGAAGCGCTGCGGCCACCTCGACGGCAAGGCGGTTGTCGACCAGGACACGGCGATCAAGCGCATCCGCGCGGCCGTCGATGCCCGCCGTGACCCGAACTTCCTGATCATGGCCCGCACCGACATCCGCGCGGTCGAGGGTCTTGAGGCGGCGATCGACCGGGCGAAGGCCCTCGTGGATGCCGGGGCCGACGCGATCTTCCCCGAGGCCATGCGAACCCTGGAGGAGTTCGCCGCCGTGCGGGCGGCGATCGACGTGCCGATCCTGGCCAACATGACCGAATTCGGCAAGAGCGACCTGTTCTCGGTCGGTCAGCTGCGCGGCGCGGGGGTCAACATGGTCATCTGGCCGGTATCCCTGCTGCGGCTTGCGATGGGCGCGGCGGGCCGTGGGCTGGATACGCTGATCGACGAGGGTCATCTCACCTCGAAGCTCGGCGAGATGCAGCACCGCGCCGACCTCTACGACCTGATCGACTACGAGGATTACAACCACTTCGACACTTCGGTGTTCAACTTCCACATCGCCCGCTGAACCTCTCGAGGAAGAAGAGACATGACAGACATCGAGATCAAGAAGGGCCTCGCGGGGGTCACCGTCGACTACACCGCAGTCTCCAAGGTCAATCCCGAGACCAACAGCCTGCTGTACCGGGGTTATCCGGTGCAGGAGCTGGCGGCGACCCAGCCCTTCGAGGCCGTCGCCTACCTCCTCTGGTACGGAGAGCTGCCGACCGATGACCAGCTGGCCGGGCTGGTCGCCGAAGAGCGCGCGAACCGCACGCTCGACGAGAACGTGCGCGAGGCGATCGACCTGATCCCGCTGGACGCGCACCCGATGGACGTGCTGCGCACCGCGGTCTCCCTCGTCGGCGCGTCGGACCCCGCGGCGTTCGACAACTCGCGAGAGTCGGATCTCGCGAAGGCCCGCCGCCTGTTCGCGAAGCTGCCCGCCATGGTCGCCTACGATCAGCGCCGGCGCCACGGCCTGGGCATCATCGACCCGCGTCCGGACCTCGACTACGCGCAGAACTTCCTCTGGATGACCTTCGCCGAGGAGCCCGACGAGGTCGTCGCCCGCGCGTTCAACGTCTCGATGATCCTGTACGCCGAGCACTCGTTCAACGCCTCGACCTTCACCGCGCGCGTGATCACCAGCACGATGGCCGACCTGTACTCGGCCGTCGTCGGCGCCATCGGGGCGTTGAAGGGGGCGCTGCACGGAGGTGCGAACGAGGCTGTCATGCACATCTTCGACGAGATCGGCACCGCGTCGAACGTGGGGCCGTGGCTGGATGATGCTCTCGCGCAGAAGCGCAAGATCATGGGGTTCGGCCACCGCGTGTACAAGCACGGCGATTCGCGGGTGCCGACCATGAAGGCCGCGCTCGACACGCTCGTCGAGCACTATTCCGCCGAGGGGGAGAGCGCGCGCGACCTCGCGGCGCTCTACGACACGCTCGAGTCGGAGTTCGTCTCCCGCAAGGGCATCTACCCCAACCTCGACTATCCCTCGGGGCCGGCGTACAACCTGATGGGCTTCGACACGCTGACCTTCACGCCGCTGTTCGTGGCCGCCCGGGTAACCGGGTGGACCGCCCACATCATGGAGCAGACGGCATCCAACGCCCTCATCCGTCCGCTCTCGGCCTACAACGGCCCCGATGAGCGTCACATCGAGGGCTACGTTCCGGATGCCGCGGTGGATGCTGCCACCACGCTCGATCGTCCCGCGGAGTCCACGGAAGGCTGAGTCATGACCCGCACCGCCGTCATCGTCGACGTCGTCCGCACACCGTCCGGCCGGGGAAAGCCCGGGGGAGCGCTGTCGGGCGTGCACCCGGTCGATCTGGCCGCGGGCGTACTGCGGTCTGTGCTCGAACGCAACGGCCTCGATTCGGCCCAGGTCGACGATGTCCTCCTGGGGTGCGTGAGTCAGGTGGGCGATCAGGCGATGAACGTGGCCCGCCAGGCCGTGCTCGCGGCGGGCTTCGACGAGTCCGTGCCCGCGACGACGATCGACCGGCAGTGCGGATCCAGCCAGCAGGCTGCCCACTTCGCCGCGCAGGGCGTGATCGCCGGCGCGTACGACATCGTCATCGCGGGTGGCGTGGAGTCGATGAGCCGGGTTCCGCTGGGATCCTCGCGCGCCGGAGCCTCGAGGTCGCCCCTGCTCGAGGAGCGCTATCCCGAGGGTCTGGTCAACCAGGGAGTCTCGGCCGAGCTCATCGCCCAGAAGTGGGGCCTGTCCCGCGACATGCTCGACGCCTACTCCGCCGAGTCGCACCTGCGAGCGACGGATGCGGCATCCCGAGGTCTCTTCGACTCCCAGCTGCTCGCCGTCGCGACCGGTGACGCAGTGGTGACCACCGACGAGACGGTTCGCGCCTCGACCACGATCGCCGGCCTCGGCGGCCTGCAGCCGGCGTTTCGCACGGACGAGCTCGCCGCGCGTTTTCCGGAGCTCGACTGGCGCATCACTCCGGGCAACTCGTCGCCCCTGACCGACGGCGCGTCGGCGGTGCTCATCATGAGCGAGGAGAAGGCTCTGGCGCTCGGGCTCACGCCGCGCGCGCGGTTCCACGCCTTCGCCGTCGTGGGGGACGATCCGCTGTTCATGCTCACGGGGCCGATTCCGGCGACCCGGCGCATCCTCGAGCGCAGCGCACTGACGATCGAGGACCTCGATGCCTACGAGGTGAACGAGGCGTTCGCCTCGGTGCCGCTCGCGTGGGCGCACGACCTGCGGGCCGACCTTGCTCGTCTGAACGCATGGGGCGGTGCCATCGCGCTCGGTCACGCGCTGGGGTCGTCGGGCACCCGGCTGCTCGGCACCCTGCTGGCGACGCTGGAGGCGACCGGCGGACGGTACGGACTGCAGACGATGTGCGAGGGCGGCGGGATGGCGAACGCGACGATCATCGAGCGTCTGTAGGGTCGACGATCGGTGCCGGTCGTGGCGCGGCGCGGCGCGGCCGGGTGCGGGCGCTGATCGCAGGCAGGTCTTCAGGCGGCGTAGTCGTAGCGTGCGCGTCCGCCGAGGCGTGGGGTTCGGGTGGGGTCGACGTGGGGTGGGGGAATGAACCACACTTTCGCGGTGGTGCCGGTGCCGTCGATGCGGATGTCCCAGTTGTTGTCGTGGATGCGGTGGTGGCAGGACTCGCAGAGCAGGACCCCGTTGTGCAGGTCGGTGGGTCCGGCGTCCCGCGCCCACCAGCGGATGTGGTGGGCTTTGGTGTGTCCGGGTGGCGCCCCGCACATCGCGCAACCGCCGTCGCGTTCGACCAGGGCGAGCCGTTGGGTGGGGGTGAACAGTCGCTTCGTGCGTCCCCAGTCGAGGATCTGGGAGTCGCCGCCGAGGACGCAGGAGATGATCCCGCCCCCGGCGGCCATCCGCCGGGCAGTCCCGGCCGAGACCGGGGCGGTGATCCCATCGATCGTCGCGAACCCGGTCCCGGCGACGAGGTCGTGGTGGTCGATCCGCACGATCACGGTCG
>NZ_CAURGG010000003.1:0-501648 GCF_963524805.1 uncultured Microbacterium sp.
GCGCTCGACGGGGCCCGACCCCTGCGCCGCGGCCTTCCGCGTGTTGCCGGTGGCGACCCCTGGCCGCCCGCGGGCTTCGTGCCCGCCGCGGGCGCCGCGGCTGCCGCACAGGTGGTAGATCCTGGCGCCTCAGAGGCCCCGATCCGGCAGGAGCTGACACCCGAGCCCGCGGTCCCGGCAGAGGTGGCGGCATCGGCCGCCTCCGCGCCCGCGATCCGGCAGCAGCTGACACCTTCGCCGGGCACCGACCTTTCGGTCCCGCTGCCCTTCACCCGCACGGTGTGGGCGGGTCGGGCGGCGCGCACGGCACCGCAGCCGAGGCCCGAACCCGTCAGGATCGGGCCGCTGACTCGCCTGGAGTGGGCGGGCGCGGTCGTCGTCGGCGGCGCCGGGCTTCTGTTCGCCGCGGGCATGGCCGTCCTGGCTGTGCGGTTCCTCCTCAGCACCGAGCCGCTGCAGCAGTTCCTCGCCGCGTATCCGGGCGAGTATCCGCTGCCCGAGGGCGCCCCGGTCGGCATCCCTCCGTGGCTGGGCTGGCAGCACTTCTTCAACACGTTCCTGATCGTGCTGATCATCCGCTCGGGGCTGCAGGTGCGCACCGAGAAGCGCCCGAGCGTGTTCTGGTCGCCCCGCGGCAACTCCCGACGCAAGATCAGCCTGAACCTGTGGCTGCACCAGTCCCTCGACATCCTGTGGATCACGAACGGTGTGATCTACGTGGTGCTGCTGTTCGCGACGGGGCAGTGGATGAAGATCGTACCCACGAGCTGGGCCGTGTTCCCCAATGCCGTCTCGGCGGCCCTGCAGTACGTGTCGCTGGATTGGCCGACCGAGAACGGCTGGGTCAACTACAACTCCCTGCAGCAGCTCGCCTACTTCGCGACGGTGTTCATCGCGGCGCCCCTCGCGATCGCGACGGGCGTGCGCATGAGCGGCATCTGGCCGAAGGACGCGAAGGCCCTGAACCGGGCATACCCGGTGGAGTGGGCGCGGGCGATCCACTTCCCGGTGATGCTCTACTTCGTGGCGTTCATCATCGCCCACGTCTCGCTCGTCCTGGCGACGGGCGCCCTTCGCAACCTGAACCACATGTACGCGTCGCAGGATGCCGTCAACTGGGTCGGCTTCGGGATCTTCGCCCTCTCGCTCGGGGTGATCACGGTCGGCTGGATCGCCGCGCGACCGCTCGTGCTGGCCCCGATCTCCCGGCTGTTCGGGACGGTCAGCGGCCGCTGACCGTCCCGAACACGGTTGCCGAGGAGGCGCGCAGCGCCGTATCGAGGTGCGGCGCGGTCAGCGGCCGGTGACGGATGCCGCGCCCGCGGCGTACCCGTCGGCGTAGGCCTCGTCCGCTCCGAGCCGGAACATGTCCCGCTCGGGATCGCGCACGATCGACCGTGCACCGGGCAGGTCGAGATCGCCGACCAGGTCGGCGCGTCCGCGCACGACCGCGACGGGCCTGCGCGAGGCCTTGCCCTTGACCAGGTCGGCGGCTGCCGCGATCTCGTCGGCGACACACGGCATGGTGACGATCAGCGGCCGGCCCTCGGCATCCGTCCCCCCGCGGAGATCCTCGAACACGTGCACTCCGGCGGCACCGATCGCCGAGTCGGTCTGACCCTCGCGCCACGCGCGTCCGAGCGTGTCCGACACGATGACGCCGACCTCGACCCCCAGAACGATGCGCAGCCCTGCGGCCAGGCCGCGCGCCGAGGCGTCGGGATCGACCGGAAGCAGCAGCACCGTGCCGTGCGGGGTGTTGGATGCGTCCACACCCGCGGCCGCCGAGACGATGCCCAGCTTGTTCTCGACGATGCGGGTGGTGTGACCGGTGGGGGACGTGCGCGAGGCGACGATGCGGACCGTCTCGGCGGTGATCGCGTCTTCGCGGTCGTCGGCGGCGATCATGCGGCCTTCGGCCTTGGAGACGATCTTGGATGTCACGACGAGGATGTCGCCATCCTGCAGAGTCGCACCCACCGCGGTCGTGATCACCTCGACGAGATCCACGCCGGGCGCGATCTCGGGAATGCCCTCGAGGGCCCAGATCTGCAGCACGTCAGGCCGTGGCGAGTCGGCCGGTCGCGTCAGCGGACGAACCGCACCTCGGTGAGCGTCTCACCGAGGAAGGGCTCGGTGTGCGAGGCGCCGTCGAGCTGGAAGCCGTTGCGGGCGTAGAAGCGGTGTGCGCGCGGGTTGTCTTCGGCGACCCAGAGGTAGACCGACTCGGTCTCGTCGATCGCGGCGTCGAACAGCTGCTGGCCGATGCCGGTGCCGTGGTAGGCGTCCAGGAGGTAGATGAAGTAGAGCTCGCGCAGGCGCGGAGCGTCACGGTCGCGCGCGGGTCCTGACCCGACGAATCCGACGATCTCGCCGCCGACGAGCGCGGCGCTCATGCGGAACTCGGGGCCCTGTGCGGCCCAGTGCGTCCACAGTTCGGCCAGGCGCTTGGGTGAGACGTTCTCGAGCGCGGCCTTGCTGATCAGGTGGTCGTACGTCTCGTGCCAGCAGCTCGCGTGCACGCGACCGAGGGCTTCGGCATCGACGTCTCGGACCGGACGGACGACGATGTCGGTCTTCAGTTCGGCTTCCATGGGGGCGACTCTACGCTCGGCTCTGCGGCGAGGGAAATCGACGGCGCGGGTTGACATTCCGCCTTCACACGGCTGTGGATGCGGCATCCCGGCGCTGTCGGAAGACGACAACGGAATGGCTGGATCGCTCGTGGATGGCTACGATCGCTCCTCGTGAACGTGATCTGGCGAACCCTTCTGACGATCTGGCGCGCGAAGCTGCAGCTGCGCCGGAACGGCACGATCGAACCGACCGCGATCGGTCGTGTCTCGGTGCGCACCCTTCCGACCGACATCGACCTGCTCGGGCACATGAACAACGGCCGCTACGGATCGCTGTTCGACCTCGGCCGGTTCGACCTGCTGATCCGCACCGGCATCTGGGACGTCTTCCAGCGCCAGGGCTGGTACGCCGTCGTCGCGAGCGAGACGATCACCTTCCGCAAGTCGCTCGAGCTGTGGCAGCGCTTCACCGTGGAGTCGCGCCTGCTCGGTCACGACGACAAATCCGCCTATCTGATGCACCGCGCGGTCGTGGACGGTGAGGTGTACGCCGAGATGATCGTGCGTGCGCGGTTTCTGCGCCGCTCCGGCGGAATCGTTCCGCACGAGGAGCTCTTCGAGGCCCTGCACCGGCCCGACAACCTGCCCGAGCTCGCTCCGTGGGTGGCCGAGTGGGCGGCATCCTCCGCCTTGCCGTCGACGAGAGTGCCGGCGCCCAGCGTCTGGGGCTGACCGCTAGCGTGGACGGATGATCGCCGTCCTGCGCCTCGCCGGGCAGCTGCTCTGGCGGCACTGGCCGGCCCTGCTGGCGCTGTATCTGGCCGGCACGCTGGGCCGATACGTCGCCATCGAGGCGGCCGGCTTCGTCGGAGCGTACAGTGCGATCGGCGGGGCGCTGCTCTTTCCGCTCGCCATCCTGTCGCGCCTGGTCGCTCTCGTGGCGATGCTGCTCGTGCTGCGCGACGGCATGGTCGAGCTGGGTGCTCTGGCACCGATCCCCGCCCAGCGTGCCGCGCGCCGCCGAGCGTTCGTGGACGCCCTGCTGGCCGGCATCCTGCCTTTCGTCGCGTTCTACGCGGCGTGGGGCTACCTGCGCGAGGATGCCGCTGACTACTTCAGCCGGGTGCTCGAGGTGAACTCCGGCCTCATCGCCGACGAGATCCTGCTCGGCCAGGAGCGCGCCGGCGATGCTGCCGCCGGCGAGCTGAGTCTCGGCCCGATCACGATCGCGATCATCGTGGCGGCGTTCGCCGGCCGGTGGCTGTGGAAGCGCTATCGCAGCCGGCTGCCGAAAGCGTTCGCCGCGATCGCCGTGTACCTCGAGGTGCTGTGGGTCTACCTGTCGGTGACGCTCATCGGCGACGCCCTGAATCAGGTGGCCGCCTGGGTGCAGACCCGTCAGGGACTGGTGTGGCTCGGCGACCTGCGCGAGTGGGCGGGCGCGCAGCTCGCGCCCGTGGCATGGGTGTGGGATGCGGTCGAATGGCTTCTGGGCGAGGTGGGCGGCATCGTGCTGCTGCCGATCGCGTGGCTCACGATCGCCGGCGTGATCTACGGGCAGGCGGTCGCACCGCAGTCGGCCCGGCTCGGGGGTCGGGTCGCGGTCCGGGCGCAGGCGCGTTTCAACACGCTGCCGTCCCGCTTGCGGGCGCGTCTGCGCGACATCTGGTCGGATGTGATCGCCCGGTTCCAGCCGATCGGGCGGGCGCTGCTGCTCATGTGGCGCGCCGGACCTGTGCTGGTCGGGTCGTACGTGCTCTTGTTCACGATCCTGCTGGGGCTGGATGCCGCGCTCGAGATCGGCGTGACCCGCGTGATCGGCCCGCAGGAGCTCGGCGGATTCTGGATGGTCAACGCGCCGTTGATCTTCCTGTTCGTGCCGCTCGTGATCGAGCCGCTGCGCGTCGTGCTGGTCGCCAGCGCCTATGACGCGGTGATCGGACGCCTCGTGCCCTACGGCTCGACGACCAGGGTCACGAAGCGGGGCAGCGCGCCGGCGGTCGACAGTTCGATCGCGAACGGCCCGGCGGCATCGTCCGGGACGAGGTAGTTCAGCGTCAGCGAGTAGCGGATCGGCAGTTCGGAGTCGCAGGACGTCTTGGCGTCGAGGTCGTTCTCGAGGTCCAGCTCGAACGACGCCTCGATCCACTGCCTGCCCGCGCCGCCCGTTTCGCGCAGCGTCGGCGAGACGCAGCTGATCGGCTCCTCACCCGGGGTGACCAGAACCGTCGCCCTGACCACCCGGGTGCCGGACGGCGCGCCCGCGGCATCGGTGAAACCGGCTTGGGCCGGACCGATCCGGGCTCCGGCGTAGGTCGTGGAGTCGCCGGGCTCGACGGTGATCGGTTTCGTGGGGTGACCGAGGTCATGCGCCGACCACTCGTTCACGGCGATCACGCCGATAGTGACGGGCAGCAGCACCGCGATCGCCGCGAGTGAGAGAGCGTTGCGCCGCCACCAGCCGCCGGTCATGGCTGCGCCCAACCGGTCGGCCGAAGCTCGGCATCCGTCTGGACCTCGATCTCGTCCAGGTCGACCTGCAGGACGATCAGCGAGTCGAGTCGTGGATCACTGCTCAGCCCGAAGGTCAGGACCGCCTCACCGGCCTCGATGTCGTCCGGCAGTTCGAACGCGACGCTGCCGGAGCGGGGGATGCCGACCGCCAGCGGCTGCGTGGCGAGGGACTCCGGTCGCTCGCTTGCGCTGAAGGTGCGCCCGGCTGTCTCGAGCGTGGCCAGGCGCAGGGTCGTGCCGGGTTCGGAGGTGACAGCCGCGGCATCCAGGTCGACCACGACCCAGTTGCCTTCCGCCGACCAGTCCTGGGCGCTGACGCTCGACGCACGCCGGATGTCCTCGACGGTGATGGCGACGTTGCGGCCCTCCCCGCGCTCGCCGACCGCCACGCTCACCGGGAACGGCGCCTCGGACGCGTCGTCGGCGGGCGTCAGTGCCGCGACACCCCAGGCGGCGGCCACGAGGCCCGCGCCGACGGCCCACGCCGCTGCACGCCTCATCCGCCCGCTCCGATGTCTTCCAGCGCGATCGGGATCGTCGCCGCGGCGACGGGATCGGTCCACCACTGACCGTTCGCGACGAAGGAGCCCGTGTAGAGGGTCATGTCGTTCACCGTCACGGTCAGCGCCTGGCCGTCCTCGAAGGCGCTTGCCTCGACCGCCCAGGCGAAGACGATCTGCGCGGGGACGCCGGGCTGCAGGGCGGGGCTGAGGGTCGCGTCGTCGTACCGGGCGACCGACTCGGGCTCCAGCGGCAGCCCCTCGACGGTCACGGACTCCGTCACGCTGCTGCCGGGGTAGGCCGGAAGCGGCTCGATCCACGTGTTCTGCACGTCCATCAGCAGGGCGAGCACGCGCTCCCCGTCCTGGACGAACACGCCCGCCTCGGGGAACTCATCGACGAGGACGGCACGGCGGATTGTCACCGCGAGCTGATCGTTGCGGTGCTCGTCGCCCGCCTCCAGGGTGGTGGGCCCGGGGGTGGCGGCGGTCGCCAGACCGCCGAACGCGGCTGTTCCCGCGAGGAAGATTCCCGTGGCGATCCCCGCGAACCACCGGGTCGGGACCCGGTCCGATGCCGCCCGGATCCATCCGAACCGCGCGCGGGTGGTCGGCGCAGGGCCGTCGCCGGGGGTGGTCATCATTTCACTTTAGGCGCGGCTAAGCACAACACCCGCGGCGGCGCAAGGCATTGTGACGCGCGTCGCGGTGCGGTTGCCTCGACGATGTGATCGCCACCCCAGGGGCGGTCCCCCTAACGAAGGAGTGAGCCGTGGACACTGCCACACTCATCTGGATCGTCGTCGCGATCATCGTCGTCGCGATCATCATCGTCGTGGCGGTCATGCTCTCCCGCCGCAACTCGGCGAGGAAGCTGGAGGCGCAGCACGCCAAGGCGCAGGATCTGCGCGAAGATGCGCGCCGCACCGAGATGGCCGCCCGCGAACGCGAGGCGCAGGCCGCGCAGGCCCGGGCGGACTCCGCGAGCGCGGCGGCCGAAGCCGAGCAGGCCAAGGCCCGCGCCGCGCAGGCCAGCATCGAGGCCGAGCGCGTCGCCGGCACGATCGACGGTCACCAGTCGGATGCCGCCGCTCTGCGCGCCGAGCAGGAGGAGAAGCTGCGCAAGGCCGACGAGCTCGATCCGAACGTCACCGCCGGCGAAACCCGCGACGACCGCTCGGCTCCCGCCGGCTACACCCCGGCTCCGGCCCGCGCGGACGCGGCGACCTCCCGCACGCAGTCGAACGATGTGGCCGCCGACCGGGCTGCCGAGCGCAACGATCGCGAGGCGGCAGCCGCCGATCGCGATGCCGTCCGCACCGACTCCGAGGTGATCCGAGACGAGAACGGCAACGTCCGCTCCGAAGTGCGGCCCACCGACCGCGCCTGACCACCCGCAGCATCCCGCCGAGGCACCGCGCGATCAGGTCGTGCGGTGCCCTCGGCGGGTGTCCGACCGCTCTGCGAAGGCGTCCTGCAGCGCATTGCGCACCGCGCGGATGCCCGTCCGCGATGCCGATGACGCGCGGGCGGCGGTGAAGATCTCCCGCACCGGGTGTCCCGGCAGATCGAGCAGCCGCACCGGCGGGTCGATGTCGGCCCAGACGAGGTCGGGCAGCACGCCCACCGCCCGGCCGGCGGCGATCAGGCGCACCTGTGCGGTGAGGTCGGCGATCTCGAAGCGGACGTCGGGTTCGAACCCGGCCGCGCGGCACTGCTGGAGCGCCCATTGACGGGCGGCCGTGCCCGGGGGCTCCATCACCCAGGCGCGGTCCTCGAGGTCCGACAACTGCCGGGCTCGATCGGCGGGCGGCAGCGCCAGCCGGATCGGGTCGCTTCCGAGCGTCTCGCGCTCGAGCCCCCTCACATGAGCACGCGTGTGCCCCGGGTACTGCTCCGCGATCACGAGGTCGAATCCTCGCGCGGACAGCTCGAACAGTCCCTCCTCGGGCGGAACCTCAGCGATCTCCACGCGCAATCCCGGCTCGCGGCCGGCCAGCAGCGTCAGTGCATTCGGCAGGATCGCCTGCGCCGCGGTCTGCAGCACGGCGACCCGGACCGGAGCGATACCGGGCTGGAGCGACTCGAGTTCGCCGCGGATCTGCTCCTCGAGCTCAAGCGCGCGGGCGGCGTGTGCGGCCAGAGCGACGCCGTGCTCCGTGAGCCTGAGCCTGCGCCCGTCCGGGATCATCAGCGGCACTCCGGCGTCCTTCTCGAGCTGCGCGAGCTGCTGGGAGATCGTCGACGGGCTGTAGGAGAGGGCTTCGGCGACGGAGGCGAGGGTGCCGCGCAGCGCGAGCTCGTGCAGCAGACGCAGTCGGCGCAACTCGAACACGGCACCTCCTCGCGCGTGACGGTATTCATCGGCAGAACCGATGAATACCGATCATAGATGGTCGCTTTTGCTGAAGAGTCCAATGCCGCATGCTGGAGTCATGACTACCGCACCCGTGCCCTCCGCCGCGCCCGTGGACACCCTGGCCGACAAGGCGATCGACCTCGCCCGGCGCTGGGTGACCGAGAGCGCCAGTGCCGAGGTCGATGCGTCGGCCGCGCGGTTGGCGGGCGTGCTCAAGGACCCGAACGGGCTCCCCTTCACGATCGGCTTCGTCGACGGCGTCATGCGTCCCGAGAGCCTGTCGGCGGCGGCATCCAATCTCAGTCGCGTCGCTCCGCTCGTGCCCAGATTCCTGCCCTGGTACCTGCGCGGCGCCGTGCAGCTCGGCGGTGCGGTCGCGCCCGTGCTGCCGTCCCCGGTGGTGCCGATCGCCCGGCGCGTGCTGCGCGAGATGGTGGGGCACCTCGTGGTGGACGCCCGCCCCGACAAGCTGGGGCCGGCGATCGCGAAGATCCGCGAGGGCGGCGCCAAGCTCAACCTCAATCTGCTGGGCGAGGCCGTGCTCGGCGAGCAGGAGGCGCTGCGCCGGCTGGACGGCATCCACGACCTCATCCGTCGCCCCGACGTCGACTACGTCTCGGTGAAGGTGTCGGCGATCGCGAGCCACATCTCGATGTGGGCATTCGACGAGGTGGTCGACAAGGTCATCGAACGCCTCCTGCCGCTGTACGTCACCGCGGCGGGCGACGGCACCTTCATCAACCTCGACATGGAGGAGTACCGCGACCTCGATCTGACGATCGCGGTCTTCACGCGCCTCCTCGAAGACCCGCGACTGCAGCAGCTCGAGGCCGGCATCGTGCTGCAGGCCTACCTGCCCGACGCCCAGCCAGCCCTCGCGCAGCTCACCGCGTGGGCCCGGCAGCGGGTCGCGGCCGGCGGCGCCCGCATCAAGGTGCGGCTCGTGAAGGGGGCGAACCTCGCGATGGAGCGGGTGGATGCCGCCATGCACGACTGGCCGCCGGCCACCTACGGCAGCAAGCTGGACTCGGACGCGAACTACCTGCGCTGCCTGGAGTCCGCACTGCAGCCGGACCGCACCACCGCGGTGCGGATCGGCGTCGCCGGCCACAACCTGTTCGACATCGCCTACGCCTGGCTGCTGGCGGCCGAGCGGGGTGTCCGTGACGATGTCGAGTTCGAGATGCTGCTGGGCATGGCGCAGGGCCAGGTCGAGGCGGTGGCACGGGAGGTGGGGCACGTGCTGCTCTATGTGCCGGTGGTCCGCCCCGACGAGTTCGACGTCGCGATCAGCTACCTGGTGCGCCGGCTCGAAGAGAACGCGTCCAGCGAGAACTTCCTCTCGGCGGCGTTCGAGCTGGCCGACGAGCCTGAGCTGTTCGACCGTGAGCGCGATCGGTTCGTCGCGTCCATTGCGCGCGCGCACGACGAGACGCTGCCGATCGGACCGAATCGCAGCCAGGACCGCACGGCCGTGCCCGGCCCGTCCGGTCACGCCGCGAACGCCGAGGGTGAGACCGTCCGGTCGGACGGCGCCGTGGAGGCCGGCGCGGAGTCGATCGGTCCCGACGGTTTGACGCAGGCGGTGCTCGGCATCGCTCGCTCGGCGGCTGCGTCCGACGCCGCCGGCGACACGGCACCCCTGGAGCCGGTCGGCTCCGAGGTCATGTTCGGCGGGCACGGCTTCGTCGAGACTGCCGTGTTCGCGTCGCGCCAGGCCGATGAGCGCGCCGTGGGAGCTCCGGGCTTCCGCAACGCCGCCGACACCGACCCATCGCTCCCGGCGAACCGCGACTGGAGTCGCGGCATCCTGGATCGCATCGAGGGTTCCACCGTCGGTGACGACACGATCGCGGCCGCCCTCGTCACCGACGGGGAGGCGCTCGAGGAGATCGTGTCGCGGGTGCGCGCAGCGGCCGAGAGCTGGGGCGCCCTCCCGGCGGCCGAACGCGCTGCCGTGCTTCAGGCCGCGGGGCAGGCGCTCGAGGGACGCCGCGGCGACCTGATCGAGGTCGCCGCCTCCGAGACCGGCAAGGTGTTCGCCGAGGCCGACGTCGAAGTGAGCGAGGCCGTCGACTTCGCGAACTACTACGCCGCGACCGCGCGCGAGCTCGACAGCGTGAGCGGGGCGGTGTTCGTCCCCTCGAAGCTGACCGTCGTGACGCCGCCGTGGAACTTCCCCGTCGCGATCCCCGCCGGGGGTGTGCTGGCCGCGCTCGCCGCGGGCTCGGGTGTCGTCTTCAAGCCGGCTCCGCAGGCGCGTCGCTGCGCGGCGGTGCTCGCCGAAGCGCTGTGGGATGCGGGCGTGCCGCGTGAGCTGCTCGCGCTGGTGGACATCGACGAGGGCGATCTAGGGCAGCGCCTCATCGCGCACTCCGACGTGGACCGTGTGATCCTCACCGGATCGTGGGAGACGGCCGCGCTGTTCCGGTCGTGGCGGCCCGAGCTGCCCCTGCTCGCTGAGACGAGCGGCAAGAACGCGATGATCGTGATGCCCTCCGCCGATCTCGATCTGGCGGCATCCGACCTCGTCAAGAGCGCGTTCGGGCACGCCGGGCAGAAGTGCTCCGCGGCGTCGTTGGCCATCCTCGTCGGTCCCGTCGGGCGCTCGCGGCGTTTCGCACGGCAGCTGGTGGATGCCGCCACCTCGCTGCGCGTCGGGCCGCCCAGCGACCCGATGGCCGAGGTGGGCCCCGTGATCGAGCAGCCGCAGGGCAAGCTCGCCTGGGCGCTGACGACCCTCGACGAGGGCGAGAAGTGGCTGGTCGAGCCGACGCAGCGCGACTTCGGGACCGAGTACGAGGGCCGGTTCTGGACGCCCGGCATCCGCACCGGCGTGCAGCCGGGGTCGCGCTTCCACCGCGAGGAGTTCTTCGGCCCGGTGCTGGGCGTCATGCACGCGCACTCGCTCTCGCACGCGCTCGAACTGCAGAACGCGGTGGCGTACGGCCTGACGGCCGGCCTGTACACGCAGAATCCGCAGGATCTCGAGACCTGGCTCGACGGCGTGCAGGCCGGCAACCTCTATGTCAACCGCGGGATCACGGGTGCGATCGTGCAGCGGCAGCCGTTCGGCGGGTGGAAGCGCTCATCTGTCGGTGCCGGGACGAAGGCCGGCGGCCCGAACTATCTGATCGGCCTGGGGGCGTGGCGTCCGTCCGCCGGGTCGGCGTCGTCGGCCACGCTGCACCTGCGCGGGCTCGACTCGCGCATCACCGGCGTGATCGAGGCGGCGCAGCCGTCGCTGGACTACGACGCCTTCGAGTGGCTGCGGCGCGGTGCGCTCTCGGACGCGCTCGCGTGGGACCGCGAGTTCGGACAGGTGCGCGATGTCTCGCACCTCGGGGTCGAGCGCAATCTGTTCCGCTACCGCCCGGTCGATGTGGCGGTGCGGGCATCCGGGGATGCGACCTGGCAGGCGCTGCTGCGCGTCGTGGTGGCCGGCATCCGGGGCGGGTCGGATTTCACCCTGAGCGCGCCGGTCGGCCTACCCGGTGCGGTGCGGCGCGCGCTCAGCGACCAGGGCGTCGCGGTGTTCGTCGAGACCGACCAGCAGTGGCTCGAGCGGATGACCGCTCGCGATGACGCCGCGCCTTCGCGGCCGCCGCGCGCGCGTCTGGTCGGCCCGCCGGAATCGGTCGCAGTACTGCACCGCGCGCTGGCCGAGGCCGTGGGCGGCGACCCCGATCTGGCGGTGTACCCGAACGAGGTCACCACGGCGGGGCGCATCGAGCTGCTGCCCTTCCTGCACGAGCAGTCCATCACGATCACCGCGCACCGTTTCGGCAACCCGGATGACTGGAGCCAGTCGGTCATCTGACAGCGGGGTTCATCTTCGGTCACGTGCGGCGAACGGCCGCGACGCGCAGCGTCGAGGCGGCCGAACGCCGCAGGTCAGCGTCTGACGCGGAAGACCCAGCGAAGAGAAAGAAGTTATCTTTCTGGTCTTCGGTGCGCTCACCGCCGACGATGGATGAGGGGACAGGACGCTGCGGTCTGATTCGGGTCAGATGCGGCGTCCTTCTGCTGGGGGATCAGCGACCCCGGCCGCCGGTGGCTCTGCCGCGCGGCCGGGGGACGCCCGGGCTCGTCTACGCCTCGGCGGCGTCGATGGGGACCGTGAACCCCTCGACGAGGCCGCGGATGCCGAGGCCGAACAGCGTCCATTCCCCGGCGGGCAGCTCGCCGCCCTCCGGAAGGTCGAACACCGGGTGATCCAGTCCCTGTGCCGCCCGCACCGCGAAGCCCTCGCCGAGCGCGGCCATCGCCTCGGTGAATTCCACGATGGTCAGCGGCGCACGCATTCGGCGTCCGTAACGGGCCAGCAGCGCGGCGTAGAACGCCGCGAACGCATCGATCGATCCCTGGTGGCGCTCGGCGCTCGCGACGCGCAGCTCCGGCCACGCGCCGGCGGCCGTCCGCAGGGCCAGGGCCGTGATGAACGCGTGGGAGTCGCGGGATTCCGGCTCCAGATGGAACTTGGACGCATACGTGACGAAATCCAGCGCCGCCACGCGCGCGACGTCATCCAGGGTCCCGTCCGAGTCGTCGAGCACTTCCTGGATCGCGATCGCGGCGCTCGTGACCGGCGGAGCGAAGCGCATGCCGACCATCTCCACAGCGAGGTCGCGGTGGAAATCCGACTGGTCCGCCCAGATGCGGTAGGCCGCGCCCGTGGTCAGACCGACCGACCGGAGCACCTCCTGCAGGCGGATGTGCTGCACTCCCGCCGTCGCGCCGCGCTCGAGAAGCATCTGGATGCCGGTCTCGAGGATGAGGCGGCGAGTGTCGTCAGCGGTGCGGCGGGCCATCCCCCCACACTGACAGCAACGCGCGCGATCGCCAAAGTAAAGAATATTTGACATGCCGCGGCCGGCGCTCTACCGTGATGATGTCAAACATTTCATACATCGGAGCGAGAAATGGTCTACGAAGAGCGCAACACGTGGGTCGGTCTGATCGTGAGCGCGATCGCCATGACGGTGTACGTGATCGTCGTGCTGCAGCAGGCCGGTGACGGCCCGCTCACCGAGGTGGTCTGGTGGCCGATCATGCTGTGGACGATCGGACTGAGCATCGTCGCGTCGATCGTGGTCAGCATCCTGTGGGGGATCCTCGCCGGCATGCGGGAACGCGACGGCGTCGGCAAGTCCGACCAGCGGGATCGCGACATCGCCCGCATGGGCGGCCGAGTCGGGCAGGCGTTCCTGGTGATCGCCGGACTCGGGGTGCTCGTCCTGTGCGCGTTCGAGGCCGACTGGTTCTGGATCGCGAACACGATGTACTTCGGCTTCGCGCTCTCCGCGTTCGCCGGCGGCGTGGCCAGCGTCATCGCCTACCGCCGCGGCCTGATCTGATGGTCAAGCCCACGCGGGTGACCAACCGCATCCGCGCCCTGCGCGAAAGCGCCGGCATCACGCAGGCCGAACTCGCGCGCCGCATCGGCGTGACCCGCCAGACCGTGATCGCGATCGAGCAGGAGCGCTACTCGCCCTCGCTCGAACTCGCCTTCCAGATCGCCCGCGTCTTCGGGGCCGGTCTCGACGACGTGTTCCACTACCCCGGAGGAGAACTTCCATGACCGCCGACACGACCCTCCGGACCATGATCTCGTGGCGCCAGCATCGGTACGGCGGACCCGACACGGTCGTCGCCGAGATGGTGCCCGTTCCCGAGCCTCGGCGCGGCGAGGCTCTCCTCCGCTTCGAGGCCTCCTCCATCAACTCGGGTGACATCCACCTGATGCGGGGCGACCCGCGCATGGTGCGGCTCTTCTTCGGACTGCGACGCCCTCGCGTCGCCGGGCGCGGCATGGATCTGGCCGGCACGATCGTCGCCCTGGGACCGGCTGCCGCAGGCTTCGCCATCGGCGATCGCGTGGTCGGTGCGTACGAGAATGCGCTCGCCGAGTACGTCGCGGTGCCGGTCACGCGACTGTCGCTCATTCCGGCCGCGGTGACGTCGGCGGACGCCGCCGCTCTGCCGGTCGCGGGCAACACGGCGATGACGATCCTCGATCGCTGCCGCGTGGGCACGGGATCACGCGTGCTCGTGATCGGGGCCGGTGGCGGTGTCGGCACGTTCACCGTGCAACTGGCTGTCGAGCGGGGCGCCGAGGTGTGGGCCACGTGCGGTGCGCGGGCCGAGGAGACGGTACGGCGTCTGGGGGCGACCCGCACGTTCGACTACCGGACGACCGGACTCGACGACCTGCCGACCGGCACGTTCGACGCCGTCGTCGACATCGCGGGGGAGCCGCCGCTGCGGCTGCTGCGGGAACTGCTCCGGCCCGGCGGCTCCGTCGCCCTCGTCGGCGGTGAGGGCGGGCGCGTGCTCGGCCCGCTGCCGCGCATCGTGCGGGCGCTGTTCGCCGCGCGGTCAGGACGCGCCTTCCGGCCCATCACGGCCGTGTCGCGGCCGGCCGTCACCGTCCAGCTGCTCGAGCTGGCGGCATCCGGTCGGCTCGCACCCGCCATTGAGCGGACCTTCGCGCTGGCAGAGGCGGGCGACGCACTGGCGCACGTGGACGCCGGCCACACCGTCGGCAAGGTCGTCGTCGTGGCGGACGAGCGAACCGATCAGGGCTGAACCAGCACCCCCGCGGTGTCGGCCGCCTTCGTCGCGCGCATCAGCTCGTCGTCGGCCGCGTCGTCGGCGGCCTCCTGCAGCGCCGACTTCTCGCGCAGCGGCGGAGTCTTGAAGAACAGCGACAGCACGAATGCGATGATCACGACCCACATCGCCACCCAGTAGACCAGGACCGCCGAAGCGTTGAAGGCCACCAGGATCGGCTTGGTCAGGGCGGGGTCGGCGCCGGTGAGGAACGATGTGTCATCCAGCGCCGCCGAATCCATCGACGAGGTTCCGCCGCCCGAGGCGAACTCGTCCTCGATCGCGGGAACGACGGTCTCGACGTAGGCGGCGCGCTGCGCAGGGTCGGAGAAGTCGAGGGTCACCGCGCCGTCATCGGCGATGCGGGCGACCGGGATCTTCTGCTCGATCTGGGTCGCCGCCTCGGCCTGAGCCTGGGCCACGGCCGCGGTGGTCGCCGATTCCTGCGCCGCGGCGGGGATCTGGCCGGCCGCGACGCCGTCCGCGACCGCCTGAGTCGCGGCATCCGCTGCCTGCGTCAGTCCGTCCTCGATCTGCGTCGTGGTCGCCGTCGTGAGCTGCGTGACGATCGGGTCGTAGATCTGCTCCATGATCGCGGCGTTTTCGGGCGCTCGCGCCACGGCGGGGTCCAAGGCCGCGTCGAGCGAGCCGGTCAGGGTCTCGGTGTCGGCGAAAGACGTCTGCACATTGCCGGGCAGGACCGTGAACATCAGCGAGAGCAGGACCGCCGTGCCGAGCGTGCCGCCGATCTGGCGGAAGAACGTCGAGGAGCTCGTGGCGACGCCCATGTCGCGGATGCCGACCGAGTTCTGGCTCGCGATCGTGAGGGTCTGCATGAGCTGGCCGAGGCCCAGACCGATCAGCAGCATCGCGCCGGCGACGAACCAGTACGACCTGTCGTACTGCAGGAACGTGAGCCAGAAGAAGCCGAGCGACATGAATGCCGTGCCCAGGATCGGGAACATTCGGTAGCGACCGGTGCGCGCGATGATCTGACCGCTGCCGATCGAGGCGATCATCAGCCCGAGGATCATCGGCAGCATCTGGAAGCCGCTCTCGGTCGGGGTGGATCCGAGCACGAGCTGCAGGTAGAGGGGCAGGGTCAGCATCGCGCCGAACATGCCGAAGCCGACGAACACGCCGATCACCGTCGCCATCGAGAAGGTCGACGAGCGGAAGAGCTTCAGGGGGATGAGCGCATCGTCCTTCATGAGCGTCTCGGCGATGATGAACCCGACGATGCCGAGAACGCCGACGACGTAGCAGAAGATCGCGAGCGGCGACCCCCAGCCCCACTCGCGTCCGAGCTCGGCGACCAGCAGCAGCGGCACCAGGGCGACGACCACCAGTGACGCGCCCCACCAGTCGATGCGCACGGAGTGGCCGGGATGCCGCGGAATGTGCAGGAAGCGCAGGACGATGCCCAGCGCGACGAGCCCGATCGGCACGTTGATGAGGAAGACCCAGCGCCACCCGGCGATCCCGAGGATCTGATCGGCGCCCGCGAACAGGCCCCCCACGAGGGGGCCGATCACGCTCGAGATGCCGAAGACGGCGAGGAAGTACCCCTGATACTTGGCGCGCTCGCGCGGCGCGAGGATGTCGCCCATGATCGCGAGCGGCATCGACATCAGACCGCCGGCACCGAGTCCCTGGATCGCGCGGAACATCGCCAGCTGGATCATCGACGTCGAGAAGCTCGCGAGAATCGAGCCGATCATGAACACGACGATGGCGAAGATGAACAGCGGCCGCCGACCGAAGATGTCGGAGAGCTTGCCGTAGATGGGCGTCGAGATCGTCGAGACGATCAGGTAGGCCGTGGTGACCCACGCCTGCTGGCTCAGGCCGTTCAGGTCGTCGCCGATCGTGCGGATCGCCGTCCCGACGACCGTCTGATCCAGCGCGGAGAGGAACATGCCGGCCATGAGGCCGAAGATCACGAACATGATCATGCGGTGCGTCATGACCGGTTCTGCGCGCTGTGCGCGATGGCGACCTGTCGCCGTGGTGACGTCGGACATCTGACCTCGAGAGATTGTGAAGCGCGGAACGACGGACGGTGGTTGTCGCAGGTCAACTACGTTACCGCTGATGTCGCTGTGCGAGAATGAAAGCGGCGTGCCCGAGTCGCACCCTTCCCCGTTGCGGTCACTGCGATCGCCGCGAGTCGAAGGGCCGCCGGGCCCCTAGGACAGCGTCCGCCGCCCCTCTCTCCAGGAGCACACCATGACGCAGAACACCGCGACGCAGAACTCCGTGCCGGCTGCCGCCACGACCGGCATCCCGGTCCGCACCGCTCACCACCGCCGCTACCTCATGTGCCGTCCCGAGCACTTCACGGTCAGCTACACGATCAACCCGTGGATGGTTCCGGCCAACCCGACCGACACCGCGACCGCCGTGCGCCAGTGGCAGGACCTCTACGACACCTACGTCGGCCTGGGCCACGACATCGAGCTCATCGATCCCATCGAGGGCCTTCCCGACATGGTCTACACCGCCAACGGCGGGTTCGTGATCGACGGCATCGCCTACGGCCCGAAGTTCCGGTTCAAGGAGCGCGCCGGTGAAGCCGGCCCCTTCATCGACTGGTTCCGCTCCGCCGGGTTCGACACCCGCGAGCCCGTCGAGGTGAACGAGGGCGAGGGTGACTTCCTGCTCGTGGGCGATGTGATCCTCGCCGGCACCGGATTCCGCTCGACCGGCGACAGCCACCGCGAGATCGGGCAGGTCTTCGGCCGCGAGGTCATCTCGCTCACCCTCACCGACCCGCGCTTCTACCACCTCGACACCGCGCTCGCGGTGCTCGACCCGGTGCAGGGCGTCGAGAACGGCGGCCCCGAGCGCGCCAACATCGCCTACCTGCCGTCGGCGTTCGACGAGCGCAGTCAGGCGATCCTGGCCGAGCGGTTCCCCGACGCGATCCACGTCTCGGATGAGGACGGCGCCGTCTTCGGTCTCAACTCGGCCAGCGACGGCTTCAACGTCATCATCTCGCCGCGGGCCGGCGGCTTCGAGAAGCAGCTGCGCGAGCGCGGCTACAACCCGATCATGGTCGACCTGTCCGAGCTGCTGCTCGGCGGCGGCGGGATCAAGTGCTGCACCCTCGAACTGCGCGGGGGCGGATCATGACCGTTCCCCTCATCCTCGACGCGAGCACCTCGGCGATCATCGAGGCCGAAGAGCAGCACGTCGCCCACAACTATCACCCCCTGCCCGTCGTGATCGCCAAGGGCGAGGGCGCGTGGGTCACCGACGTCGAGGGCAAGCGGTACCTCGACCTGCTGGCTGCGTACTCCGCTCTCAACTTCGGCCACGGGCATCCCGCGATCCTCGCCGCGGCGCAGGAGCAGCTCGGCCGCCTCACGCTCACCAGTCGGGCGTACCACAACGACCAGCTGGGTGTCTTCGCCGCGGCGCTCGCGCAGCTGTGCGGCAAGGACCTCGTCCTGCCGATGAACACGGGCGCCGAAGCCGTCGAGACCGGCATCAAGGTCGCGCGTGCGTGGGGCTACCGGGTGAAGGGCATCGCCGCCGATCAGGCGAAGATCATCGTCGCCTCCGAGAACTTCCACGGACGCACCACGACGATCGTCGGCTTCAGCGACGACGCGCAGTCCCGCGACGACTTCGGTCCGTACGCGCCGGGGTTCGTCACGGTGCCGTTCGGGGATGCCGCGGCCCTCGAAGCCGCGATCGACCAGAACACGGCCGCCGTGCTGCTGGAGCCCATCCAGGGCGAGGCCGGGGTCGTGATCCCGCCCGAGGGCTACTTGCGCGCGGTTCGCGAGATCACCGAACGACACAACGTCCTGATGATCGCCGATGAGATCCAGTCCGGCCTCGGCCGGGTCGGCGAGACCTTCGCGTGCGACCGCGAGTCCGTGGTTCCGGACGTCTATCTTCTCGGCAAGGCGCTGGGCGGCGGCATCCTGCCCCTCTCCGCCGTCGTGGCGAACCGCGACGTGCTCGGGGTGATCCGCCCCGGCGAGCACGGCTCGACGTTCGGCGGCAACCCGCTGGCCGCCGCCGTCGGCACCCGCGTCGTCGAGATGCTCTCCACCGGCGAGTTCCAGCGTCGCGCCGCCGCCCTCGGCGAGCACCTCGAGGCGAAGCTGGTCGAGCTCATCGGCCACGGCGTCACCGCCGTGCGCATCGCGGGACTGTGGGCGGGGGTCGACATCGACCCCGCACGCGGCACGGGTCGCCAGACCGCCGAGAAGCTGCTCGGTCGGGGCGTGCTCGTGAAGGACACCCACGGGCAGACGATCCGCATCGCGCCGCCGCTCGTGATCCGCGGCACGGAGCTCGACTGGGCCGTCGAGCAGCTGAAGCTGGTGCTCGGCGACTGAGCCAGGCCCGCTTCTCGCCGAACCCATCCGTTCGGCGCGAACCCATGCGCCCGCGGGCGTGAGAACGTATGGACTCGCGCGCAACGGGTGGGTTCGGCGGTGCTGCTGGTCACGCGAAGACGGTGATGAAGCGCTCGTGCCAGCCGGTCGCGCCGTCGGGATCGGTGCGCGATACCTCTTCGGTCTGCACCTCGCCGGTGGCGCTGGTGGCCCGGCAGCGGATCAGGTGGTCGCCGACCGTGGCCGTCCACGGGATGCTCCACTGCACCCACGTGTCATCCGAGATCGCCGTCGCCAGCGTCGCCTGCTGCCAGTCGCCCTCGTCGATCTGCACCTCGACGGTTGACACGCCGACGTGCTGCTGCCAAGCGACGCCCGCGATGACGGACTCGCCGGCCTTCATGCCCTGCTGCCGCTTGGGCACGTCGATGCGGGACTGCAGCTTGATCGGGCCGCGCTCGGACCACCCGCGGGTTGTCCAGTAGGCGGTGACCGCGTCGAACCGGGTCACCTCGAGTTCGGTGACCCACTTGGTCGCCGAGACGTAGCCGTACAGGCCCGGCACCACCATCCGCACCGGGAACCCGTGCTCGGCCGGGAGGGGCTCGCCGTTCATGCCCACCGCGAGGATCGCGTTGCGGCCGTCGGTGAGCGCTTCGATCGGGGAGCTCGCCGTGAACCCGTCGATCGAGGTCGAAAGCACCATGTCGGCGTCAGCGGTCGGAACGGCGCGCGCGAGCAGATCCCGGATCGGATAGCCCAGCCACAGCGCGTTGCCGATCAGGTCGCCGCCGACGGGGTTCGAGACGCAGGCGAGCGTGGTGTAGCTCTCCTCCAGCGGCAGCGCGAGCAGCTCGTCCCACGTGATGGTCACCTCGTTCTCGACCATGCCGTGGATGCGCAGGCTCCAGTCGGCGGGATCGACCTGCGGGACGATGAGCGCGGTGTCGATCCGGTAGAACCGATCGTTCGGCGTGACGACGGGGTCGAGTCCGGTGATGCCCAGTTCGGCGCCCGCGGGGACCGGGGCGGCGGGCGTCGCCGCTGCCGGCAGCTTCAGCGCGTCGCGCACGACGGCGACCGCCTGGCTGCCCGCGCGGGCCAGTGACGACCCGACTGTGGCGAGGACGCCCACCGCGGCGGTGCCGAGGGTCCAGGCCAGAAAGGTGCGGCGCGCGACCGCGCGCTCGGGTGCGCCAGCGACCGGGGGAGCGGCATCCGGACCCGACTGCGCCGCGACCGGCGTGCGGGCGCGGGCCGGCAGGCGGGCGATGAGCATGTTGAGGGCGACCGCGGCCAGGATGCCGGCCAGCAGCGACGGCACCCAGTCGAACTGGCCCGCATTCGCGCGGGTCATCGCCGCCAGCACGCCGACGCCGCCGAATGCGATCATGATCGCCAGCCCGAAGGGCGGCCACCTGAGCTCGACGAGACCGGCCGCCGCAGCGACAGCCACCAGCACGATGCCGATGCCGATGAGCAGCGCGATCTTGTCGTTCGTGCCGAACAGCGCGATGGCGGTCTCCTTCGCCCACGCGGGGGCGAAGTCGATCAGTGCCGATCCGATCGCGGCGAACGGACTGGCACCCGGTGCGATCAGCGCCGCCGTCAGCTCGCCCACTCCCGCGCCGAGCACCGCTGCGGCTACGCCGGCTCCCGCCGCTGCCAGCCGCGTCCCCCTCGTCGCGCGCGTCACGGGATGAGCTTACGTCCGGGGCGGGGTGGCGAGCCGTGCGCGAGGTGACGAAACGGTGACGCCCGAACGCGCGCCTTCCGGCCGCCGCGGGCACCCTCCGTGCGAAACATGCGGGCAACACGCCCCGGACTAGAGTCGTCGCATGGGTGATCTCTTCGACGGCTACGGCTCCACGCTGGCGCCCCGCAAGACGGCGTCGGGCATCCCCGCCTTCGACGAGATGTTCGGCAGCCCCGACTCTCCCGGCGAGGCGGCGGAGTCGCGCGACGCGTATCGCGAGCTCTATCAGGCACTCGCCCAGATGACCCAGGACGAGCTGCGCGGCCGCACCGAATCCCTCGCCAGCTCGTATCTCGCGCAGGGCGTGACCTTCGACTTCGCGGGCGAGGAACGACCCTTCCCGCTGGATGCCGTTCCTCGGGTCATCGAATTCGACGAGTGGTCGCACGTCGAGTCCGGCGTCAAGCAGCGGGTGCGGGCGCTGGAGGCGTTCCTCGACGACGCGTACGGGCGGCAGCACTGCGTGCGCGACGGCATCCTGCCGGCGGGGCTGATCGCATCGTCGCAGTACTTCTACCGCCAGGCTGCCGGGATCCACAGCGCGAACGGCGTGCGCATCCAGGTGTCCGGCATCGACCTGATCCGGGACGAGCACGGCGAGATGCGCGTGCTCGAGGACAACGTGCGCGTGCCCTCCGGCGTCAGCTATGTGATCTCGAACCGCCGAGTGATGGCCCAGACCCTTCCCGAACTGTTCGTGTCGATGCGTGTGCGCCCCGTGGGCGACTACCCGAACAAGCTGCTCGCCGCGCTGCGCGCCTCCGCACCCGCCGGCATCGACGATCCGAATGTGGTCGTGCTCACGCCGGGCGTCTACAACTCCGCGTACTTCGAGCACACGCTCCTGGCCCGTCTGATGGGTGTCGAACTCGTGGAGGGCCGCGACCTGCTGTGCGTGGGCGGCAAGGTGTTCATGCGCACGACCCGCGGACCCCAGCGGGTCGATGTGATCTACCGCCGGGTCGACGACGAGTTCCTGGACCCGCTGCAGTTCCGCGCCGACTCGATGCTGGGCGCGCCCGGCCTGATGCTCGCCGCACGGCTGGGCAACGTGACGATCGCCAACGCGGTGGGCAACGGCGTCGCCGACGACAAGCTGCTGTACACGTACGTGCCCGACCTCATCCGCTACTACCTCGCCGAAGAGCCGATCCTCAAGAACGTCGACACGTGGCGCCTGGAGGATCCGGGCGCCCTCGAAGAAGTGCTCGACCGCCTCCCCGAACTGGTCGTCAAGCCGGTCGACGGCTCGGGCGGCAAGGGGCTCGTCGTCGGCCCGGATGCCTCGCCGGCCGAACTCGAGCAGCTGCGCAAGCGCCTGCTCGCCGACCCGCGCGGGTGGATCGCGCAGCCGGTCGTCATGCTCTCGACGATCCCCACTCTGGTCGAGGACGGGATGCGGCCGCGGCACGCCGATCTGCGCCCGTTCGCGGTGAACGACGGCGAGGACGTCTGGGTGCTTCCGGGCGGACTGACCCGGGTCGCGCTGCCGGAGGGGCAGCTGGTGGTCAACTCCAGCCAGGGCGGCGGCTCGAAGGACACCTGGATCGTCGGCGGCTCGGCCCCCTCGCACGTCGAGTACGGGCAGGGCAACGGCCTGGCCGGTCTCGTGGCCGATCAGGCAGCCACGGTCACGGCCGCGATCCCGATCATCTACGACGGCCAGCCTCCCCCGACGCATTCGCCGCAGGACCGCCCGCGCGATCGCAACGAGCAGCAGGAGCAGCAGCAGCAGCAGGCGCTCGCGGCTCCGATCTCGGCGCCGAACCCACGCGTTCCGCGCGAACCCACGCGTTCCCGCCCCACGGAGGCCATGGGTTCGCGGGCGACAGACGGGCTCGGCGAATCGGGGGGGTCCCGCGCATGCTGAGCCGCATCGCCGAATCGCTCTTCTGGATCGGGCGGTACATCGAGCGCGCCGACGGGACCGCCCGTATCCTCGACGTCCATCTGCAGCTGCTGCTCGAAGACCCCTGGATCGACGAGGACACCGCGTGCCGCTCGCTCCTGCTCGTGATGGGGTCCGTGCCGCCCGGGCCCGGCGAGGTGGTCCGTCGCGAGGACGTGCTCGCCAAGCTCGCCGTGGACCGGGGGAATCCGGCATCCATCGCGTACGCACTCACCGCGGCGCGCGAGAACGCCCGCCGGGCTCGCGAGATCGTCTCGACGGAACTGTGGGAGACGCTCAACACGACCAATTCCCGGATGCCGCGGCGCCTCCAGACCGACAAGGTGCACGGCTTCTTCCAGTGGGTCCGTGAGCGCTCCGCGCTCGCCGTGGGCATCGTGGACTCCTCGACGAGCCGGGACGAAGCCTGGCAGTTCTTCACGCTCGGTCGCAGCATCGAGCGCGCCGACATGACGGCGCGGCTGCTCGCCACCCGGTCGCTCACCCAGGCGTCCGGGCCGTCGTGGACGACGATCCTGCGCTCGTGCGGCGCATACGAGGCCTATCTGCGGACGTATCGCGGCATGCCCAGCGCCAAGAACGCCGCCGAGTTCCTGCTGCTGGACCGCCTGTTCCCGCGCTCGATCATCTACTCGATCTCGCGGGCGGAGGACTGCATGAGCGCGATCGACCCCCGGGCCGACCGCGTCGGGCACTCGAACACAGTCCTGCGGGCACTGGGCCGGATCCGCAACGACCTGGAGTACCGGCCGGTCAGCGAGATCCTGAACGAGCTTCCGGAGCACATGGAGAGCGTGCAGAAGGTGACTCGCGAGGCATCCGAAGCGATCAAGGCGCGCTTCTTCCCGACGCAGGCCGAGCCGAGCTGGATCGGAGAGATCTCATGAAGCGGCTCCGGATCGAACATCAGACGGGCTTCACGTATCAGGGCGACGTGTCGGCCTCGTACAACGAGGCGCGGATGCTGCCGAACTCCACCGACAGCCAGTTCGTGCTGAGCTCCTCGCTCGAGATCGAACCGTCGGCGTCGGTCAACCACTACGTCGACTACTTCGGCACCCGGGTCGCATCGTTCGATGTGCTCTCGCCGCACGCGTCGCTCACGATCTCGGCGCGTTCACTCGTCGAGGTGCGCCCGCGACCGATGGCGCACCCCGACATCACCTGGGACCAGCTGCGCACCGAGACCTCGCGGTCGATCGACACCGTGGAACAGCTCGGACAGAGCGCGCGCACGCGCCCGCACCCCGAGGTCGCCGACATCGCCCGCTCGATCGCCGCCCAGCACGATCGGCCGGGCGTCGCCGCGCACGAGATCTCGATGGCGATCGGCAACGCCGTGGAGTACATGCACGGCATCACCGGCGTGCATTCCACGGCCGCCGAAGCCTGGGAGGCGCGCAAGGGCGTCTGCCAGGACATCGCGCACGTCACGCTCGGCGCGCTGCGCGAGGTCGGCATCCCGGCCCGCTACGTCTCGGGCTACCTGCATCCGCGACCGGATGCGGACGTCGGGGTGGCGGTCACCGGTGAGTCGCACGCGTGGGTGGAGTGGTTCGCCGGTGACTGGCAGGGCTTCGACCCGACCAACAACATCGACATCGGCGACCGCCACGTCCTCGTGGGGCGCGGTCGCGACTACAACGACGTGCCGCCGCTGCGCGGCGTGTACGCAGGCCCGTTCAAGTCGCAGCTGCACGTGAAGGTGACGATCACACGCGAAGCGTGAGAACGTCGGCGGTTCCCGAGTAGGCGCGCAGCGCCGTATCGAGGGGCGATCACGAGAGAGGCGTGAGCGCCCGGCATCCGAAGGTCGGAGGTTCCACCGGAAGTCGGAGGATCGGCGGCTCATCCTCCGACGCACGCGCGAATCTCCGACGCTCGCGCCCGGAGCACCTCCGCGTCAGGGACGCGGCGGCCGGCAGACGAGCAGGGTCCCGGATCCGGTCGCGGTGATCGGGCCCTCGGCGTGCGGCGCCGCGATCGTGCTGCCCCGCTTCGCCCGCTTCGTGCTGCGGGCCGCCGTCGACAGCTTCACCTCGCCGTCCTCGACGACCATGATCGCGAACCCCGGCTCGATCGACACGGACCCCTCCACGACGTGCCGGTCCAGCCGGAAGTACGGCGCCGATTCCGGCGGCAGGATGCTGAGGCCCTCGGCGGCCGGGAGGATCCAGGCGTCGAGCTCCGCGGGGGAACGCTCCCGGGTGTTCACCGCCCGGAGCGCGAGATCGAAGCCGAGTCCCAGGTGACCGTCCCGCACTCCGTCGAGGGCGAAACCGTGCCATTCGAGCAGGATCGAGAGGTCCTCCGGCTGCTGCAGCTCGAGCAGGAACACCCGCGCTCCGACGGCGTGCAGCTCGCCGGGCGGCACGTAGACGACATCGCCCGGCTCGACTTCGCGCTCGTGCAGCAGGCCGAGAAGCGCCGTCGTGTCCTGCCATCGGACCAGTTCCGCCAGCGCGTGGCGGTCGATGTCGCGCCGCAGACCCAGGTGCACGATTCCGCCGTCGAGGATGTACCAGGCCTCCGCCTTGCCGAACGGCCGATGCAGGTGCGCGGCGCTGAAGGCGTCGTCGGGGTGGGCGTGAACGGGGAGGCGCTGCCCGGCATCCAGCAGCTTGACCAGCAGCATCGTCGAGGGTCCGAAGGCGCCGACATGCTCCGCGCCGAGCCACGCGATCGGGTCCGCCGCGATCGCGTCGGCGAGCAGGCGTCCGTCGCGCAGCCGGCTGAGCCCCAGCCGCTGCTCTCCGGCGAGCGTCGTGGTCGATCCGACCCAGTCCTCGGGGCGGAAGTCGGGTCCCTTCGCCGTGCCGCGGAAACGGTCGATCTTCGCGCCGCCCCGGTAGAAGCGCTCCGGCGGCTGGTTCGCGTCGAGACGTTTCAGGCCCATGTCGCACACCCTACTTCGGGTGTCCGGCGGGTCAGGCGCGCGGCTCGTACCGGCGCGGCGCGTGGGTGCGGGCGACGAGGTCGCGCAGTGCGTCGAGCGAACCGGTGACCGCTCCGAGCGCGCGCGCCTGGATGAGCACGTTGCCCAGCGCCGTCGCCTCCACCGGCCCGGCGAGCACCGGCATCCCGGCCCGGTCGGCGGTGCGCTGGCACAGCAGTTCGTTGAGCGCGCCGCCTCCCACGATGTGCACTGTGCGCACGTCGATCCCGCCGACGCGACCGGCTGCGTGCGCGGCATCCGCGAAGGCCTGCGCCAGCGACTCGACGATGCTGCGGGCGTACTCCGCCCGGGTGCGCGGCGGTGCGATGCCGTGCTCGGCGCACCACGCGTCGATGCGGGCGGGCATGTCGCCGGGGCGCAGGAAGCGGGGGTCGTTGACATCGAAGACCGGGGCGGCCTCGGAGACCTCTTCGGCCGCGTCCAGCAGGGTCGGCAGATCGATCGGGTGGCCGGCGCGCTCCCAGGTGCGAACTGTCTCGCTCAGCACCCAGAGGCCCATGATGTTGCTCAGCAGCCGGACGCGGCCGTCCACTCCGCCCTCGTTCGTGAAGTGGGCGTCGAGGGCCTCGGCGGTCAGCACGGGGCGCTCCACTTCGACGCCGACCAGGCCCCACGTTCCGCAGGAGATGTAGGCGGCGGCATCCGCCCGCATCGGCACGGCGAGCACGGCCGAGGCGGTGTCGTGCGAGCCGACCGCGGTCACGCCGACGTCGGCCTGCGCGCCGATGGATGCCGCGACCTCGGGCAGCAGCGCGCCGAGTCGCTCGCCGGGCGCGATGAGCGGCGGAAGGATGCCGCGCGGCAGTCCCAGCGTGGCGATGAGCTCCTCGTCCCAGCCGCCACGGGGAGTGAGCAGACCGGTCGTGGACGCGTTCGTCTGCTCGGCGCGGGCCTGGCCGGTGAGCCAGAAGCCGAACAGGTCGGGGATCAGGAGCGCCGTGTCGGCGAATCGCAGGAGATCCTCCGGCTCGGCGGCGAGCTGGTACGCCGTGTTGAACGGGAGGAACTGCAGCCCGTTGCGGGCGTAGAGCTCGGGATGCGGCATCCGCTCGTGCACAGTCGCGACGCCGCTCTCGGTCCTGGCATCGCGGTAGTGGAACGGGTTGCCGAGCAGCCGGCCGTCCCGCAGCAGGCAGTAGTCGACGGCCCACGAGTCCACGCCGATGCTGCGGATTCCCGGCTCGGCGCGGAAGGCGTCGCGCAGGCCGTTCGTCGCAGCCCCGTACAGGCCCAGGATGTTCCAGTGCAGCCCGTCGGGGGTGCGCACCGGCTCGTTGGGGAATCGCGCGACGGCGGTGGTCTCGAGCGTGTCGGGCCCGACGTGTCCGATCATGACGCGCCCGGAGGTCGCCCCCAGGTCGACCGCCGCGACCGCGACGGCGCTCATCGCGCCACTCCCTCTCGCGAGATCACCCGGTGTTCACGAGCGCACACGTCGCCAGCGGGCGCGGCGTGTGATCTCGTGAGCGCGAAGTGATCTCGCGCACCCGGAGCGCGACGGCGGTTCATCGCAGGAACGCGGCTGCCACGCCGGAGTCCACCGGGATGTGCAGGCCGGTCGTGCGGGTGAGTTCGGGGCCGGTGAGCACGTACACCGCATCGGCGACGTTCTCGGGCACGACCTCGCGCTTGAGGATCGTGCGCTGCGCGTAGAACTTGCCGAGATCCTGCTCGTCCACGCCGTACGTCGCGGCGCGGTTCGCGCCCCAGCCCGACGCGAAGATGCCCGAGCCGCGCACCACGCCGTCGGGGTTGATGCCGTTCACGCGCACCCCGTACTCGCCGAGCTCGACGGCGAGCAGGCGCACCTGGTGGGCCTGGTCGGCCTTGGTGGCGGAGTAGGCGATGTTGTTGGGTCCGGCGAAGACGGAGTTCTTCGACGAGATGTAGATCACATCGCCGCCCATGCCCTGCTCGATGAGCGCCTTCGCGGCGGCCTTCGAGACCAGGAACGAGCCCTTCGCCATGACGTCGTGCTGCAGGTCCCAGTCCCTCTCGGTCGTCTCCAGCAGCGGCTTCGATAGTGAGAGTCCGGCGTTGTTGACGACCAGGTCGATGCCGCCGAACGCGAGCAGTGTCGCGTCGATCGCCGCCTGTACGCCCTCGGCGTCGGCGACGTTCGCCGCGACGCCGATCGCGACGTCGGTGCCGCCGAGCTCGCCCGCAGCGGCCTGCGCCTTCTCGAGGTCGAGGTCGGCGACCACGACGCACGCGCCCTCGGCGGCCAGGCGGGTCGCGATCGCCTTGCCGATTCCGGATGCCGCGCCCGTGACGAACGCGATGCGCCCCTGGTGCGTCTTCGGCGTGGGCATCCGCTGCAGCTTGGCCTCTTCGAGCGCCCAGTACTCGATGCGGAACTTCTCGGCATCCGAGATCGGCGTGTAGGTCGACAGCGCCTCGGCGCCGCGCATCACGTTGATCGCGTTGAGGTAGAACTCTCCGGCGACGCGGGCGGTCTGCTTGTTGGCGCCGAAGCTGAACATTCCGACGCCGGGAACCAGTACGATGAGCGGGTCGGCGCCGCGGATCGCGGGGGACTCGGCGGTCGCGTGCGCGTCGTAATAGGCCTGGTAGACGGCGCGGTAGGCCTCGTGCAGCTCTTTCAGCCTCGCGATCGCCTCTTCGAGCGACGCGTCGGCGGGCAGGTCGAGCAGCATCGGCTTGACCTTGGTGCGCAGGAAGTGATCCGGGCAGCTCGTGCCCAGCTCCGCCAGGCGGGGCGCGTTGGCCGAAGCGAGGAACTCCAGCACGCGGGGGTCATCGGTGAAGTGGCCGACCATGGGCTTGTCGGTCGAGGCGAGACCGCGGATGGTCGGCGCGAGAGCAGCGGCGCGTGCCCGTCGGTCGGCATCCGGCAGCGCCTCGAAGCCGGGCAGAGCTCCACCGAAAGGGTTCGCCGTGCCGTGCTTCTCGATGTATTCGGCCGCGGTGTCGATGATCCATGTGGAGTTCTGCTCGGCCTCCTCGGACGTATCGCCCCACGCCGTGATGCCGTGTCCGCCCAGGATGCAGCCGATCGCGTCCGGGTTCGCGGCCTTGATCGCGGCGATGTCCAGGCCCAACTGGAAACCGGGGCGGCGCCACGGCACCCAGACCACCTTGTCGCCGAAGATCTTCGGGGTCAGCTCCTCGCCGTCCGCCGCGGTCGCGATCGCGATGCCGGAGTCGGGATGCAGGTGGTCGACGTGTGCGGCATCCACGAGTCCGTGCATCGCCGTGTCGATCGACGGCGCCGCGCCGCCCTTGCCGTGCAGGCAGTAGTCGAACGCGGCCACCATCTCGTCCTCGCGGTCCACGCCCGGGTACACGTCGACGAGGGCCCGCATGCGGTCCAGCCGCAGGACGGCCAGGCCCGCCTCGGTGAGGGTGCCCAGGTCGCCGCCCGAGCCCTTGACCCACAGCAGCTCGACCGGCTCACCGGTGACCGGGTCGGTGTCATTGCCCTTGGCGGAGGTGTTGCCGCCGGCGTAGTTCGTGTTCTTCGGGTCGGACCCGAGGCGGTTCGAGCGCGCGATGAGTTCGGCGGCGGTGGGGTTCGTCACGAGGTCGATCCTTCGGTGAGGGGGTTCTGGGGCATGGTTCGTCCGTCGTCTGTGCACGGATTTTGGTGCTCGGAGCGTGCGTTCACGACGGACGAACGGGGGAGAGGGCGGCGAGCCGGGCGACGACGCGATCGATGGATGCCGTCGCGGCGGCCTCTTCGGGACGATTCAGGTGGCCGTGCCGGGTGCCCGGCTCGGTGACCACCACGATGTCGCGGCCGGCCGCGGCCAGGGTGGCGGCGAACACCTCGCCGGAGACGCGGAGCTCATCCGCCTCGTCGTTGATCATGAGGGTCGGCGGGAATGCCGCGAGGTCATCAGCGCTCGCCAGCCCCGGAATCGCGGGGAGGGGTGCGCCGTCGACCGGGCCGCCCAGGTAGTTCTCGTACATTCCGCGAACGACCTCGGCCCCGAACGTGTCGGCCTGAGCGTCGGCGTCGAGTGCGGCGCGGAGTGCGGCATCCGGTTCCGGCTGCACCGCGAGCAGTGTCGGGTAGGCGAGGAAGACGAGCGCCGGCACCGGACCACCGTCCTCGAGAAGGCGCAGCGTGGCGCCGGTGGCGAGGTTGGCGCCGGCGCTGGCGCCCCCGAGAGCCCACGCGCCGGTGACCAGGTCGGCTGCGACGGCCCAGCGGAACGCGGCGATGACCTCGTCCGAGGCCACCGGGTAGTGCACACCCTCTTTCACCGGCACGTCGAACAGGTCGGCCATCATCTGCGGCGTCGGAGCGAGGGAGTAGTCCACGCTGAGAACCGTGACGCCGCGCGCGGCGAAGGCCCGCGACACCCAGTCGGCCTCGGGCATGTCGAGGTCTCCGCCGGCGAAGCCGCCGCCGTGCACCCAGACCAGGCCGACTCCCGACGGTTGGTCGGCGGGATAGACGCGGACGAGCCCGTCCGCGGCCGCGTACGGCTCGCTCACGCGCCCCAGCCCGCCTGGGTGCCGCCGACGCGCTCGGCCTCGATCTTCTGCTGGTAGCCGGATGCCGCGAACGCGGCCATCGGGTCGGCGGGGAGCCCCCGCGACTCCCGCCACTCGGCCAGGGCCGGCCGCACATCGGTGTAGAACGCATCCATGAACACCGCGTTGGCGGCGAGCACGTCGTTCGCCGACTGCGCGGCAGCCAGCGCTGACGAATCGAGCAGCAGCGCGCGCGCGGTCATCTCCTGCACGTTGAGCACCGAGCGGATCTGGCCCGGGATCTTCGCCTCGATGTTGTGGCACTGGTCGAGCATGAACGCGACGTCGGGGTTGTTCAGCCCGCCGCCGCGGATGACCTCGACGATGATGCGGAAGAGCTGGAACGGGTCGGCCGCACCCACGATGAGGTCGTCGTCGGCGTAGAAGCGCGAGTTGAAGTCGAACGAGCCGAGCTTTCCGAGGCGCAGCAGCTGCATCACGATGAACTCGATGTTGGTCCCCGGTGCGTGGTGCCCGGTGTCCAGGCACACCATCGCGCGGTCTCCGAGGGTCGCCACCTGCGCGTAGGAGGTGCCCCAGTCGGGAACATCGGTGTGGTAGAACGACGGCTCGAAGAACTTGTACTCCAGCACCAGGCGCTGATCGCCGGTCAGCCGCTCGTAGATGGCCCGGAGCGAGTCGTTGAGCCGGTCCTGGCGGGCGCGCATGTCGGTCTGGCCGGGGTAGTTCGAGCCCTCGGCGAGCCAGATCTTGAGATCGCGCGAACCTGTCGCGTCCATCACGTCGATGCACTCGAGGTGGTGGTCGATCGCCTTGCGACGGATGCGCTCGTCCTCGTGCGTGAGCGCGCCGAACTTGTAGTCCTCGTCCTGGAAGGTGTTGGAGTTGATCGTGCCCAGCTGCACCCCGAGGTCTTCGGCGTGCTGCCTCAGCACGTCGTAGTCCTCGACCTTGTCCCACGGGATGTGCAGGGCGACGCTCGGCGCCAGCCCCGTCAGCCGGTTGACCTCGGCGGCGTCCGCGATCTTCTCGAACGGATCCCGAGGCGTGCCCTGCGTGGTCCACACGCGGAAGCGGGTGCCGGAGTTGCCGAACGCCCACGAGGGGAGCTCGATCGCCTGCGCCGCGAGGGTCTGCTGGACATCGGGGGAGAGGAGGCTCACGGTTCGTCACTTTCTTCGGTGAATGAGAGGGGAAGCGTCTGGGGAGGCACGTCAGCGTGCTGCGATCGACAATGAATCGATTCAATCACGATACCGCCGCCGCTAGTCGCCGTCAAGCGATACCTCTGCCAGGGGTGCAGTCCTGCCCGTGCGCAGGTCCTCGAGGAGGTCGATGCGACCCATCTGGCCCCCTTTGAGCACGAGCTCGACGCCGTCCATGCCGGGCGCGGATGCGTGCGCACGGAGCACGACGACGTTCCCGGGAGGGTGCGCGACGATCGACACGGACTCGATTCCGAGCATCCGGACCACTCGGCCGGACGTGTCTCCGCCGCACACGACCACCCGGTCGGTCGCCCCCGAGGTCACGGCGGCGCGGATGACCTCCGCGCCGGCCCGGGCGATCGCGGCGAGCGGGTCCGCGCCGCCGTGGGGGGCATCGTCCGACGTGAGGGCGACGCTGCGCCCCGCCCGCAGTTCCGCCACCACGGAGGCGATGGCCGAAGCGCCGTCGCCGTCGCCCGGGCCGAGCGGCAGCGGCCGCACGATCCATCCCGCGCGGGCTGCGGCATCCATCTGCCGCCGCGTCTGCTGCGAGCGGCTGCCGGAGACCGCCAGAACAGCGCGCCCGCTCGCCGCGGGCGCCGCGTCGGGCGCGCTGTCGACCGGGGCGGTGCGGCTCAGACCGAGGGCCCGGCTGAGGCCACCCGAGCCGATCGCGAACAGGGGTGCCGCGTCGCGGGAGTGCAGGCGGATGGCATCGCCGAGCATCGACAGATGCGCGTCATCCAGCGCGTCCAGGACGACCGCCGCCGCGCGCGTGTCGCGCAGGGCAGAGGCGATGTCCTCGGCCGACGAGTACGACGTGAACGGCAGCGCTCCGATCGGCAGGCTCGTCTGCAGGCCCAGATGCACCGCGAGGTCGGACTCGCCCATGGGGGTGGACGGATGCGTCGACATCGTCGGCTGGCGGTCCAGGCGGTACACCACCCCCGCGTCCGCGGCAAAGTGGTGGGTGAAGACGGTGTACCGGCCGAAATCCGGCTGGGCGAAGAGCATCGGCACGGCGCCGCTCGCGAAGACGTCGCGACCGATCTCGATCACCCGCCCGATGCTGCCGATCGCCGGGGAGGAATCCGCGGTCGAGCAGGCCTTGTACTGCACGATCCGCGGCTGCAGCCTCTTCAGCGCCTCCAGGGCCGGCCGCACCTCGGCGTCGATGTCCTCCGTGCGCAGAGACCGGGAGATGCCGGCGATGCCGACGATCTCGTTCTCCTCGGCGGCGACCGCCAGCGACGCCGCATCCGGCACTCCGACGAAAAGCCGGCCGCGCCGGCCGAGACGGGTGAACTGGAGGAGGACATCGACGCTGCCCGTCACGTCGTCGCCGTAGTAGGCGACCTCGACGCCGCTCGCCGGCTCACTCACGAGCGGGTCCGAACGCCTCGACCGCCCTGCGCAGGGCCGACGAGGACGCCAGCGCCTCGCGCACCGACCCGCCCGCCTCGGCGGAGGACCAGGCGGCGCGCATGCTCTCGACGCCGGCGGCGGCGCCGTCGGGATGACCGTGGATGCCGCCTCCCGCGAGCACCAGCAGATCGCTCGTGCCCACCGCGGCGTACGTGGCGTGCGCGAGGCCCGCCCACTGTCCGGACGAGAGCACCGGCACCGTCGGCTTCGTGTCCGCCAGGGGGGTGCGCACCGCCGCGATCGCAGCCAGCACCTCGTCGTCGGACTCGTAGAACTTGTTGGAGATGCCGTTGGTGTGCAGGTGATCCGCGCCGCACAGTCGTGCGAGCTTCTGCCAGGCGCGGAATGAGAAGCCCAGCTGCGGGGATCTGCTGATCGAGCCGAACATCGCGCGATGCCCGTGGATCGGAACGCGCGCGAACCGACGCACGTGCGCCAGGCCGGCCAGCCCCACCATGTTGATGCACACCATGACGCACGTGCCGCCCGCGTCCACGACGAGATCGTGATTGCGCTCGAGCAGGTCGATGTCGTCGGTGATGTTGAACGCGTACATCGGCATGCGTCCGGCGCGCTCGGCGTGCGAGCGCAGCACCGGCATGACCGCGGCGACGCGCTCGGCCAGCGGGGCGGACGGCCCGTTGCCCTGCAGCTCGTCGTCCTTGATGAAATCGACGCCGGCCGCCGCGAGCTCGCCGACCACGTCCGCGAGCTCGGCGGGGGAGAGCCCGATGCTCGGCTTCACGATCGTGCCGATCATCGCTCCGGTCTGCGCGCCCATGAGCTGCCGCGTCCCGGCGATGCCGAATCGAGGGCCGCCGTAGCGATGGGCGAAGTCGATGGGCAGGTCGAGATCGACGAGCTTCACGGCCGCGAGCTCCTTGAGCTCGAAGAGGTTGCCCGCCACGGCCGCCTGCAGGTTGGGGATGGAGGGTCCGAAGTTGTCCAGCGGAAAGCGCAGGCGCAGCACGGCTCGACGGCGCTGCGCGGGCTCGCCCACGGTTCCCGGCAGGGCGCTGCCGCCCGTCAGGGCGATCTCCTCGAGGCTCTCGACCTGTGCGGCGAAGCGAGCCCGAACCTGGTCGGACTCCCGCTCGACCCGGACGAAGGTCCCCGTCGACTGCTCGCCCGCGAGTGTCTCTGCCGCCTGATCCAGCGGAAGGGACGTCTCGATGACGTACGTCGCGATCACGTGGCCGGGCATCAGATCACCACGCGAACGGCAGCCACACCGACATCTCGCCGGCACCGCGGTTGCCCCAGGCGAAATAGGGCACGAGCCGGACGGATGCCGTCCGCACGGCACCGTCGCCGACCTCGGCGTACAGGGCGTCGGGGTCGGGTGCCGGCAGCACCGCGATGTCGGTCTCGAGGGTCACGACCCGATGGCCGGCGATCTCGGCCTCGACCGGCCGGAACGCGGCGCCACGGCGCAGTGCCGCCTGCTCCATCAGAACGTCGTCCGGCAGGTCGGCGCTCTCCAGGCAGTACACGACAGGCCCCCGCTGCACGGCCACCTGATTGGTCGCCTCCTCGGCGAGGCGGTGCGCCCGCAGCACGCGCACCGGCATCGGCAGGTCGAGCACAACGGTGTCTCCCACCGCGAATGCGCGATCGAGCAGGGCATAGGAGCCGGCGTCCGCAGTGCCGACGCGCTCGCCGTTCACCGTGAGCGCGGCATCCGAAGCCCACCTCGGCACGCGCAGGCGCAGCGGCATGCCGCCGCCCTCAGCCTCGGTGATGGTGAAGGCGATCCGTCCGTCCCACGGGTAGTCGCTCTCCTCGCGCAGGGCGAGCACGCGGCCGTCGGAGCTTTCGGCGCGCAGATCGCTGCCGCCGTAGAGGTGGACGTAGAGCCCCTCCTCCGAGACGGATGCCGCCCGCTCGTGGAACCGGGCAAGGGTGCGGGCCGTGTTCGGCGGGCAGCAGAAGCAGCTGAGGTAGCTCTCGCGCAGCCGCTGATCCGACGGCGGAGGGGGCGGAACAGGGTGCTGTCCGGTGTCGCCGGGGCGCCGCAGCTGCCAAGGCAGATCGCGCACCTGGCGCAGGGCATTCGTGTAGAAGTACTCCGAGCCGTCGAGACTGATTCCGGCCAGGAACGCGTTGAAGGCGATCTGCTCGATGACATCGGCGTATCGTGCGTCGCCGGTGAGGGCCAGCATCCGCTCGCTCCACAGGATCATGCCGATGTTCGCGCAGGACTCGCCGTGGGCGGTGGTGTGCGGCAGCTGGTAGGCCCGGCCGTACGCCTGGTGGACGCGGCTGATGTCCTCCTGCCACGGATGGCCGTCCGGAGAAGCGCCGTCGTAGAGCGCGCCGCATGCCCCGGTCACGTACAGCTTCGTGTCCACGACCTCCTGCCACAGGCTCTGCAGCACCGCGCCGAGCTCCTCGTCGCCGCCCTCGGCGACGAGGTCCGCCAGTCCGGCATACAGGTAGTTCGCACGCACGGCGTGCCCGGCGACCGACGTCTGGGCTCGGACGGGAATCCGGTCCTGGTTGTCGTCTCCGCCCGCGAAGTCGTCGCGAACGCGCACGAAAGCCTCGGCGAGGCGGAGGTACCGCTCCTCGCCCGTGGCGCGGTACAGCTCGATGACCGCCATGTAGTGCGAGGGGCAGATCGCGCTCCGGGCCAGCTCGACCGGCTCGTCGGCGGCCAGACCCTCCAGGAACGACGCCGCTCGCTGTGCGACGTCGAGCAGGACGGTCGATCCGGTCACCTCGTGATGGCGCACGCCGAGCGTGATGAGGTGGCCCAGGTTGTACGTCTCGAAGTGGAAGCGATCCGCCAGGGCGATCGCATCCTCGTGATTGCGGGCGGCGATCAGGGTCGGCGTGTGCAGATAGCCGTCCTCGCGCTGGACCGAGGCGATGAGCGTCGCGAGCTCTTCGACGGTCGCTGCGAGGGTGGGGTCGGCATCCTTCTCCAACTGGGAGACGGCCGCCTCCATCCACTTGTAGAAGTCGCCGTCCATGAAGGGAGGCCCCTCGTGGCGCCCGGGCTCGAGGCCGGCGGCGACGCGGAAGTTCTGCAGGCCCGCGCTGATGCTCGGATCGCGCAGCGAGTCCCACATGAGCGGAATGGTCCGGGACCGGGTGCGCTCGTCGATCGCGCCCCAGAATCCTCGCGCCCAGCGGGCTTCTCCGGCCCGCAGCGCGCGCAGCGGAGCGGTCGTGGTGGCGGTGCTCATGTCCTCGGACTCCTCTCGCCGGCCTGATCCGCGGTCGGCAGTGCGCTGACGAAGGCGCGCAGCCGGTCGATCCCCGGCGCGATGCTGGTCAGCACGGGCACCGACACGTGGGCTGCCGCCGCCGCGCTCGCCATCGACGCCTGGGCGAGCACCACGACGTCGGCGTCCGCGCCGAGACGGTCGATCGCCTCCGCGACCAGGCGGTCGTGGGTGGCGCGGTCACCGGCGACGACCGCGGCGAAGGCACCCTCGACCACCTCTTCGACGATCACGGGATGCCGTCCCGCGAGGTCGGCGCGCTCGTTCAGCAGACCGACGGTCGGCGCGAGCGTCGTCGGCAGCGTGGCGAGCACCGCGATGCGCTCGCCTGCCGCGGTGGCCGCATCCGCCATCGCCTCGTCGATGCGCAGCACCGGGATGCCGACGGCTGCGGCGGTGGGAGCGGCCAACTGGGAGATCGACGAGCACGTCAGCATGATCACGTCGGCTCCGCCGCTGCGGGCGGCGTGGGCGAGCGCTTCGACGCGCTCGGGAACGGATGCCGCGCGCTGAGGGTCGCCGAGGTCGGCGACGATCCGATCATCGAGGTAGTTGACGAAGGTCGCGGCAGGCAGGGCCGTCCGTGCCTGTTCGATCACGGGAGCGATCACGACCGCGCCGGTGTGGAGGAAGGCGATGCGGGTCATGCGGGATCCAGCACCTTCGCGATGGACACCACTCGTTCGTGCGTGCCGTGCCCCACCTCTTCGGCCGGCCGGCCCTCGAGATCGATGATGCCGGTGGCGCCGACCGGCACATGCATCCGCACGGTCAGGGCGCCTTCTCCGATCCGCCAGGACACCGACGCCGTGCCGTACGGCGTGGTGTGACGCGCCTCGGCGCCCGTGAGACCCCCACCCGGACGGGGGGCGAAGCGGATGCGTCGATATCCGGGGGCGTCGGGGGCCAGGCCCGCGACCACGCGGTGCATCCAGTCGCCGACCGCGCCGAGCGCGTAGTGGTTGAAAGAGGTCATGGTTCCCGAGTTGACCCGGCCGTCGGGAAGCATCGCGTCCCAGCGCTCCCAGATCGTCGTCGCTCCCATCTTGACCTGATACAGCCACGAGGGACATTCCTCCTCGAGCAGCAGATCGTACGCGGCGTCCAGCCGGCCGTTCGCGCTCAGGGCGTCGGTCACCAGCGGCGTACCGACGAATCCCGTCGCGATGCGGTTGCCCTCGGCTCGGACGAGTTCGGCCAGCCGGGACGCGGCGGGAGCGTGAAGGTGTGCCGGGAGGAGCTCGAACCGCAGTGCCAGGGCGTACGCGGTCTGCGCATCGGAGCTCATGCGACCGTCGGGCGAGACGTAGCGCTGCACGAACGCGGCCTGCGCCTCGTCCGCCAGCCGGCCGTACTGCTCGGTCAGGTGCTGCTCCTTCAGCACCGCCGCCATCCGGGCCACGAGCCGGGCCGAGTGCGCGAAGTAGGCGCTCGCGACGAGATACCGATCCGTCCGTGCGTCGGCGGGATCCTGCGGCGGGGCGGCCGGGTCCAGCCAGTCGCCGAGCTGGAATCCGGTATCCCACAGGCGGGACTTGCCGGCGATCTCCGCCTGAAGGTCCACCCACGCGCGGGCGCTGTCGAACTGCGCACGCAGCACGCCGATGTCGCCGAACCGCTCGTACAGCGTCCACGGGACCACGGTGGCGGCATCCCCCCACGCGGCGCCCGGCCGCTGCGGCGTCCACATCGTGTCGGCCGGGATGACGGGGACGAACCAGGGCACCGTCCCGTCGGGGAGCTGCTCGGCCGACAGGTCGCGGAGCCACCCCGTCAGCATCCCCGAGCAGTCGAACAGCGAAGAGGCGGTGGGGGCGAACACCTGAATGTCTCCGGTCCAGCCCAGTCGCTCATCCCGCTGCGGGCAGTCGGTGGGGATGTCGACGAAATTGCCCCGCATGCCCCAGACGATGTTCTCGTGCAGCTTGTTCAGCAGCGGATCGGACGAGCCGAACCAGCCCGTGCGCTCGAGATCGGTGTGCAGCACGCGGGCCACGAGTGCGCCGCGGGCGACGTCGGCGTCGAGGTCGCCGGTCCATCCGTCGATCTGCGCGTAGCGGAAGCCGTGGAACGTGAAGCGGGGCTCCCACTCCTCGCCCCCCTCGCGCCCGGCGAAGGTGTAGCGGTCGGTCGAGCGGGCCTCGCGCAGAGGCCTCGTGTACAGCTCGCCGTCCTGGAGGACCTCGGCCGTGCGGATCGTGACGGTCGCCCCGGCCGGCGCCGAGCCGCGCAGGCGCACCACGCCGACCAGGTTCTGGCCGAAATCGATGACGCGCCGCCCGCTCGGCGTGGTCAAGACCGCGACCGGGTGGACGTGTTCGGTGACGCGCACGGGAGGGGCGGTGGGCGCGACGAGGGTCGCGGCGTCGCGCCGGCGCTCCTGCACCCGGCCCCACGCGGCATCGTCGAATCCCGCAGATGACCAGCCGGCGTGCTCCTGACGGGCGTCGTAGATCTCGCCGTCGTAGATCCCGGAGGCGATGATCGGGCTCTGCCCGGCTCGCCAGGACGTGTCGGTCGCGACGACGTCGCGGCTGCCGTCGGCGTAGGTCAGCTCGAGCTGGCCGAGGAAGGATTGATCGTCGCCGAAGAGGTTGCGAAAGCCCCCGCGCCAGCCCAGGCGTCCGCGGTACCAGCCGTCGCCGAGCCACGCTCCGATGGCGTTGTCGCCTTCGGCCAGCAGATCGGTGACGTCGTAGGTCAGGTAGCGCAGCCGCTCGCGGTAGACGGTCCAGCCGGGGGAGAGGACGTCGTCACCGACTCTGCGGCCGTTGATCTCGGCCTGATACACGCCGTGCGCCGTGGCGTAGAGCCGGGCTCGCGCGAGTCCCGGCCGCACCGGGAAATCACGTCGTACGAGCGCCGGCCGGCGAAGGTCCGAGCTCGGGTTCTCGTTCCAGAGCGGCCCGACGGGTCGGGCCACCCAGTCCGACGGGTCGAGCAGGCCGGTCTCGACGGCCGCCCAGGGCGCCGGTCCGCTCCAGGTGCCGTCTTGACCCCGCAGCGCCACCCGAACGAGCGCGCGACCGCGAGATGTGAGGGCGGGGGCAGGCCAGGGCACGAGAACCTGGTCGGCGGACTCCACCTCGAAGGACTCGGTTGCGGTCTCGGTCTCGATGTCGACCCGGTAGCCGGTCTGCCTCCAGCCGGGGGCGGCCGACTCGACGACCCACGACAGCCGCGGGCGGGACTCGCCGATGCCGAGCGCTTCGCGATGGTGCTCGAATCGGACGGCCGAGACGGTGAGGCTCGGCACGGCGGAGGACACGGTGGCGTTCATTGGACGCTCTCTGTTGCGGGGGACGTCTCAGCGAAGACGGCGCAGGTCGGTGACGGCGTTCGCCGGGTGATATTGTGACGTTTCAATTGGGCGGCGCGACCGCCGTCGAGGCGGCGACGCATCGATCCACGGGACTCGAGCACGGAGGCTCTCTCATGCGCATAGTGGTGACCGGCAGCAGCGGAACCCTCGGCCGCGCCACGGTCGAGCGGCTTCGGGCCGACGGACACGACGTGCGGGGATTCGACCTCACCGGCGCGCCCGGCGACGGATTCACCCGCGTCGACCTCTCGGACTACGGCCAGACCCTCGATGCGCTCCTCGGTGTCACGGCGCGCCACGACGGCTTCGAGGCGGTCGTGCACCTGGCGGCGATCCCGGTCAACGGACTCGTTCCGGATGTGACGACGTTCGAGAACAACCTGTCCGCCTCGTACCACGTGCTCTTCGCCGCGCATCGCGCGGGGATCCGCAACATCGTGCTGGCATCCAGCATCACCGCGATGGGCTTTCCGTTCGATGTCGCCCCGCCCGCTCTGCCCGTCGACGAGACCTACACCCGGGCCTTCAACACCTACGGCCTGGGAAAGGTCGTCGAGGAGTCGATGGCCGCTCAGCTCGCCGGCTGGCATCCCGATTCCGCCATCACCGCACTGCGCTTCACGAACGTCGTCGCGCCCGACGGCTACGCGACCTTCGCTCGGGCGGACGACCCTGATTACCGGCGCGACCTCGTCGGCTCCTGGATCGACGCCCGCGACGGTGCGGCGGCGGTGAGTCTGGCGCTGGCCGGCGCGCAGCCCGGCTTCGAGGTGTACAACGTCGCCGCGCCGGGCTCCGGCTCCGGCATCCCGTCCCGCGAGCTGGCCGCACGCTGGTTCCCCGGCACGCCGGTCGCCGACGATCTCGGCGAGTACGAGTCGCTCATGTCGACCAGGAAGATCCAGAGCGCGCTCGGCTTCACGGCTGTTCACGACTGGCGCTGACGCGCCGGCGGCGTGCCGCGGGTGGTGCCCGAGCATCAGCCCTTGACCGCTCCGGCCGCGAGACCCTTCATGATCTGCTGGTTCAGGAACAGATACAGGATCAGGATGCCGCCGGATGTGATGCAGATGGCGGCGAACAGCGGTCCGTAGTTGATGGCGCCGTACTCGCCGGAGAAGTTCAGCAGGCCGACCTGGATCGTGTTGAGGGACTTCTTGCCGCCGAAGATGAGCGCGATGAGCAGGTCGTTCCAGATGAGGAAGAACTGCACGATCGCGACCGTGAGCACGGCGTTTCGCATCATGGGCAGCCCGATGGAGAAGAACGCGCGGATCATCGAGGCGCCGTCGAGCGTGGAGGCCTCGAAGATCTCGCGGGGGATGGCCCGGAAGTACGTGGCCATCATGAAGACGGTCAGCGGCAGCCCGGCCGCCGTGTAGATCAGGATCATCGGCAGGTACGTGCCGGTGATGCCGACCTTGAAGAACGCCGTGAACAGGGGGAGCACGATCATCTGACCGGGGATCATGATGCCCGCGAGGAAGAGCAGCAGGACCGCGGCTCGACCCTTGAACACGAGGATCTCGAGGGCGAAGCCCGCCGCCGTGCCGAGGATCACGATGAAGAACAGGGAGGGCACGGTGACGATGATCGAGTTGGAGATCGTCGTGGCGAGGTTGCCGGTCTCCCACGCGAGCGGGTAGTTGGACCACTGCCAGACTTCGGGGAAGGCGTACGACGGATTGTTCAGGAAGTCGCTGTTGGATTTCAGCGAGTTGATGAACATCCAGAACAGCGGATACGCCGTGACGATGATGAGGAAGGCGATCGTCAGCCAGGCGGGGATCCGCTTGAGGAAGCGCACGAATGCCGCTCCCGGTCCGCCGGAGTGCGAGATCACGGCCCGCTGGGTGTGGACCGCGGTGGTCTCGAGTGTCGTGGTCATGTCGGAGCCCGTTTCAGACGCTCAGGTCGCGACGCGACGATCGGAAGATGACGAGGGTGACGACCAGGCACATGACGGTCAGCAGCAGAGCGATCGTCGAGCCGTAGCCGTAGTCGCTGAACTGGAACGCCGTGCGGTACATGTACAGCGTCAGGGGAGTCGTCGAGTTGCCGGGGCCTCCGCCGGTCAGGGCGAACACGGAGTCGAACACCTTGATGGTGCCGTTGATGCTGAAGATGAAGGAGGCGAACAGGATCGGCAGCGACATCGGGAGCACGATGTGGCGCAGGAGCTTGAAGGATTTGGCTCCGTCGATCCGGGCGGATTCGATGATCTCGTCGGGGATGTCCAGAAGTCCGGAGAACACCAGCACGCCGTAGAAGCCGACCGATCTCCAGACGTCCATGATGACGATGACCACGAACGCGGTCGTGCCCGCCCCGAGCCAGTCCACGGACGAGAGCCCGACGTTGACGAGGAGCTCGTTGACCAGGCCGTCGACGGGCGCCGACTGGAACAGCTTCTGATACAGCAGGGCGATCGCCACGGTCGGCAGCACGACGGGGAAGAAGACCAGCGTCCGCACGAGCACGGAGGATTTGCGCAGCACGAAGTTGTACAGCAGCGCGAGGCCGTAGCCCAGCACGACCTGGAACAGGGTCACCAGCAGGGCGTATTTGATCGTGAACCAGAACGCATCCCAGACGTAGGGGTCCGAGAACAGGCGGGAGAAGTTTTCCAGCCCGACGAACTCGAATCCTTCGAGGGCGCTGCCGCTGAAGAAGGTCAGGCCGAACGACCAGGCCACCGGAACCAGGATGATCAGGGTGTAGACCAGCAGCGCGGGGGTCAGCAGGAGGGTGATCGCCTTGCGGTCGCCGAGGACGGACTTCATGGGTGGCGCCCTTTCGAGAGCTTGAGCGGGAACTCCGGACGGAGAGGGATGTGGCCCCGGTGCAGGCGGTGTGCCCGCCTGCACCGGGGCGCAGGGATCAACCCTGGTCGAGAGCGTCCTGCACAGCTGTCATGAAGTCCTCGGGCGTCATCTGCCCGGTCACCAGCAGCGCTGCATTCGTCGAGGACACCGAGCTCGCCTTGGCGTTGAAGAGCGCCTCGAACCAGAGCACGCTGTCGCTGGACGTGTCGATCGTCTCCTTGATGGTCTGCGAGATCGCCGGCAGCTCGATGCTCGTGTCATCGGCCACGAAGCCGGTGATCTGGCCCTGCTTGAGCGCCTCGTTGCCGTAGTTCTCGGTGATGCACTTCAGCCAGGCGCCGACGTTGTTGTCCGCCGCGTACGTCTTGGCGTTGAAGGTGGCCGGAAGGCCGACGTTCGAGGGGTACTCGTCGATCGAGCCGGCGCCGCCGTCGACCGCCGGGAAGGGCATGAATCCGACGTTGTCGGCTCCGATCTGGTTCGCATCGCTGTTGATGTTGCCCAGCAGCCAGCTGCCCATGTAGATCATCGCGGCCTTGCCGGTGAGGAACTCGTTGGTGGCGGCGTCGTAGTCCAGCGACGCGACATTGTCGCCGAAGTAGCCCTGTGCTCCCAGATCCGCGATCTGCTGCGCCGCCGCGACGTACTCCGGGTCGGTCAGCTTTGCATCGCCGTCGGCGACCGCCTGCATCGCGTCGGGGCCGAGGGAGCGGAAGATGTAGCCGCTGACGAGCCGGGTCAGGGGCCAGCCCTGCTCACCCGAGGCGGCGAAGGCGGTCAGTCCTGCGGCCTTGGCCTCACCGGCGACGGTCAGGAGATCGTCCCAGGTCTCGGGCACGGCCCAGCCGTTCTCCTCGAAGATCGCCTTGTTGTAGAAGATGCCCTCGATGTTGTACTGGTACGGCAGGAAGTTGAACGCGCCGCCGTAGAGCTTCTCGATCGTGGAGACGGCTCCGTCCGACACCTTGTCGCGAACGCCCAGGTCGGTCAGTGCCTCGTCGAAGTCGACCAGGTAGCCGGCTTCCCAGAGCTTCGCGCCCTCGGCCGGGTTTCCACCGGCGGAGAACGTCGGCGGAAGTCCGTCCTGCGTGGCCAGCAGCTGCACCTGTGCATCGAGGTCGGCCTGGGGGATGGAGTTGATCTCGAGCGGGGCCGCCTCCTGCTCCGCGGAGCAGACGTCGTCGGCGAGGGCCTGCAGGATGGGCTCGGTGGTGGTGTTCTCCGCGTTCTTGAGGAACTCGAAGGTCGTCGGGTTGTCACCGGATCCGCCGCCACTGTCGCCGCCGCCGGAGCAGCCGGCGAGGACGAGCACGCCGGCACCGGCCAGGGCGAGGGCGCTGACGAGCGGCTTGCGAAGACGCCGCGCTGTTGCTGTGGACACATTTCCTCCTTGAAAGTGACGTCATCATTGAGACGTTTCAATTGGGAATGCTAGATCAGCGGTCGGGCGGCTGTCAAGCACATTGAAACGTCACAATTCGGTAACGCCCTGCAACGACATCCGTCAGTACTCGGTGACCATCGGCCGGCCGTCGAGGTGGGCGATCATGTTCAGCACGAGGAAGTTCCAGTTCTGAAAACCCTTGGTCACGATCGGCTCGCCGCTGTCGGGATGGTAGTACTCGTGCAGGCAGCCGTTCGCGTCCATGTCCTGCCCGAACAAGCGCACCGTCTTCTCGGCGAGCTCCCGCGCATCATCGGTGAAGCCGTACTTGAGCAGTCCGCGGAAGACCAGATAGTTGCTGATCCCCCAGATCGGTCCGAGCCAGTTCGACGGATTGTTCGAGGCCCGCAGGTCGTACATCTTCTCGAGGCGGGAGAGGGTCCGAACGCCGTACGTGGCGCTGAAGGTGCGCGGATCGCGGTAGCGCTCCCGCATCCGCTCGGCTTGTTCGTGCGAGGCGAAGCCCGCCCACAGCGGCAGGAAGCTCGACCAGCTGTCGATGCGCAGCAGAAGCGTCGACCACCTGCGCGGGGCGCCGCTGTGCAGCCAGTCGTCTTCGTCGATGGGCCGAAGGTTCAGATCGACACTGTAGAACGTGCCGTCCCGTTCGTCCCAGCAGTGGGTGTTCACCGCATCCGCGAGATTCTGCGCACGCCCGCGCCAGCGATTGGCCTCGACCTGGCGACCCGCCTCCTCGAGCAGATAGCCGTAGGCGAGCAGCTCGCGGTACAGCAGGCAGTTGAGGTAGATCGAGGCCGTGCTCTTCTCCGGCCGGTAGTACACCGACGGGTCGTTGTCCACGCCCACGGCGAAGTCGGTCTGCCAGTAGGCGAGCCCCGTCTCCTCGTGCACGTGGCTTTCGAGGTAGCGCTGCAGGAAGCGCCCCAGCGTGTCGATGCGCGGGCCGAGCCAGCTCGCGTCTCCCCGGCGCTGTGCGAGCATCGCGGCGTGCTGCGCGAGCACCGGCTTGTGCATGTTCTCGGAGAATTCGCCCGTCCGGCCGGCATCCCGGTGGGTCAGGGCGCCCTCCGGCTTGAGCTGGATCGGCATGACGCCGTCGGCGTCGGTGTGCTCGAGGAAGTTGAGGATGCAGCCCTCTTCGTACGAGAAGAAGTGCCCCTTGCGATCGGTGTCCGCCTCGACCTGGCCCAGGACCGCGCTGATGAACCAGGAATCCCAGTCCCACAGTGCCGAGGAGTAGTACGGCGAGTCGGGCGTGCTCGGCACGGTGTACGGGTGCGCCAGGATTCCGGCCGGCTCGCGCATCATCTGCTCGCAGCTGTGGTGGATGTCCTCTTCGAGCAGGCGCTTCCAGCGCTCCAGCATCATTGCTCCTCGGGTGATCGGGTCGGCTCAGACAGTCTGACATTGAAACGTTCCGATACGCCAGCGAGCGGCATCCGGACGTGTTGTACAGTTCTGTTCAATGCGCGTTCCGGGCGCACGCGACGGCGCGAGGGGATGAGGCATGGCCAGAGTCGGGATTCGCGAGGTCGCCGCGCACGCCGGCGTCGCCGTCGGCACGGTCTCGCACTACCTGAACCACCCCGATAAGGTCTCGGCCGAGAAGGCCGATCGCATCCGTGCGGCGATCGAGACGCTCGGGTTCGTCCCCAGCAATGCCGGGCGCCAGCTGCGCATGGGCATCAGCACCGTGATCGGCTACATCGCGCCCGACGTGAGCAACCCCTACTTCGCCGAGATCGCCGAGAGCGTGGAGCGGCGGGCGTCGGACTTCGGGGTCAGCGTGTTCCTCGCGAACTCCCACCGCAGCAAGGAGCGCGAGGACGCGTATCTGCGTGTCTTCGAGCAGCATCAGGTGCGCGGGCTGATCGTCTCGTCGCACCTTCCGATCGAGGACCGTCTGGCGGCTGTGCGCAGCCGGGGCACGCCGTCGGTGCTCGTCGGACAGGCTGCGCGTTCCCACGACCAGGCGTCGGTGTCGCTGGATGACGTCGACGGGGGTCGTCAGGCGATGGAGCACCTGCTGACCGTGGGATGCCGCCGCATCGCGTTCGTCGGCGGTCCGCTCGGCATCCCCCAGGTCGCCGACCGGCTCGCCGGCGCCAGCGAAGCGGTGAGCGCGCACGGAGAAGGGGTGACCCTCGAAGTCATCAATCAGCCCGACCGCACGATCCGCGGCGGCCGCGAGGTGGCCTCGGCCCTGCTCGGCAGAGCCGTCGACCAGCGGCCCGACGGCGTCTTCGCCGTGAATGACCTGCTGGCTCTCGGGATGCTGCAGACGCTGGTGTCCGACGGCGTCCGGGTACCCGAGGACCTCGCCCTGGTCGGCTACGACGACACCGAGTTCGCGGAGGCGTCCATCATCCCGCTCAGCACCGTCCGGGGCCGGCACGAGGGATTCGGGGTGGCGGTGGTCGATCTGCTGTTCGACGTGATGGAGGACAGCTCGGTCGCCTCCCGGCACCGGGTCTTCAAGCCGGAGCTCGTCGCGCGGGCCAGCACGCTGGGTTTCCAGCCCCGATGAGCGCCAACATCCGGGACGTCGCCGAGCGGGCAGGGGTGTCGGTCGGGACGGTCTCGAACGTGCTCAACCACCGCGAGAAGGTGTCGCCGGATGCCGTCCGCCGCGTCCGCGAGGCGATCGAGGAGCTGGGCTACGTACGCAACGACGCCGCTCGTCAGCTGCGTGTCGGCCGCAGCTCCACGGTCGGCCTCGTCGTGCTGGATGTGCGCAACCCGTTCTTCACCGATCTCGCCCGCGGGGCCGAGAGCGAAGCCGCCCGCCACGGACTCGCGGTGATCCTGGGCAACAGCGACGAGGACGTCGACCGCGAGGCCGGGTACCTCGACCTGTTCGAGGAGCAGCGGGTGCGCGGCATCCTGATCTCGCCCTACCGGGAGGTCGGGTCGCAGCTGCGGCGCCTGCGCGAGCGCGGGACGCCGACGGTGCTCGTCGACCGCCGCAGCGAGGACGACCTGTTCAGCTCGGTGAGCGTCGATGACGAGAAGGGGGGCTGGCTCGCGGCCGATCACCTGATCCGCGCGGGGCGGCGCCGCATCCTGTTCACCGGCGGACCGTTCGACATCCGGCAGATCGTCGACCGCGAGAGCGGAGCGCGGCGGGCCGTGGCCGGCGCTTCCGGTGTGTCGTTCGAAAGCGTGCCGACGGCCGCGGCGAGCGTCGCCGACGGACGCGCGACGGGTCAGGCGATCGCTGCCCGTCCGCGCGCCGACCGCCCCGACGCGGTCTTCGCAGCGAACGACCTGGTCGCGATCGGCGTGCTGCAGGGGCTGGCGGGAGCCGGAGTGCGGGTGCCGGAGGAGGTGGCGATCATCGGGTTCGACGACATCGACTTCGCCGCGGCAGCCGTCGTGCCGCTGTCGTCGGTGCGTCAGCCCAGTCAGCTGATGGGCGAGACGGCCCTGCGCATCCTGCTCGCCGAGATCGAGGACCCGGATTCGGCCGCCCAGCACGTGGTGTTCGAACCCGAGCTCGTGGTGCGCGCCTCCACCGCTGCGGTCTCCGGCGCTCCCGCGGGGTAGCCGCGGCCGGTTGGCGCAAACGGGCGCTTCGGCAGCGGCATCCGACGAAGCCCGCCAACCGAGCGGAGCACTGTCCTGGCCGTGGCATACTTCCCCGGTGTCCGAGATCGAGATGAGCCGCATCGGCGCGGGAATGGTGCAACTGCACGATGCGCGCCGGAAGCGGCGGTGGAGCGTCGAGCTGGAGCCGTTCGAGATCGGCGTGTACCCGCTCACGCAGGAGCAGGTGGCCGAGCTCATCGGCGAGCCGGCGCCTCATCCGCGCCGGCCGGCGACCGAGATCAGCTGGCTGCGCGCGATCCGGCTGTGCAACGCGGCGTCGGAGTGGGAGGGTCTGGACCCGGCGTACACATTCGACGGCGAGGACGTGACCTGGCAGGTGGATGCCGACGGCTTCCGGCTGCCGACGGAAGCGGAATGGGAATTCGCCTGCCGCGCGGGCTCGACGGCGCCGCAGTACGGCCCGCTCGCGGAGATCGCGTGGACCAGTGCGGACGGTCTCACCTCGCCGCAGGACGTCGGCGGCAGGCTTCCCAATCTCAACGGGCTGTTCGACACCCTCGGAAACGTCTGGGAGTGGTGCTGGGACCTGCTTGATCCCGCCCGGTACGACGCGTACCGCGTCTTCCGCGGGGGCGGCTGGGCGGATGACGCCTGGAGCGTCCGGGCGTCGACGCGTCGCGGCGGGCCGCCGCGCACCCAGCATGAGGACGTCGGGCTTCGCCTGGCGCGCGGAGGCTTCGACGGGACGGATGCCGCGCAGGGCTGGTCAGCGGCCGCCGACCGTGAGCGCGCCGGCCTGGACGCACCGCTGCCGCCCGGCTGGACGCCGAAGCGCTGACGCAGCCGTCACGCCCGGGACGACCGGGCCTACCTCTCGGCCTCGCTCGCGAGGAATGCGATGAGGTAGCTGCGAGAGTTCGCGTCATCGATCGGCAGTCCCGGCTGCTGTGCCTGCGCGAGCGCATCGGCGGCGGCATCCGGACCCCGCAGCGCGGCGTACATGAGCATGTAGTCACCGAACTGCACGTCGTAGCCCTGCGCGGCGCCCTCGTCGAGGTTCTCGGTGATCCGCTCGCGATCGCCGGCGAGGTAGGCCGACGCGGGCGACATCGGGATCAATTGGATGCCGAGCTTGGCGGCCGGCTCCGCACTGAACCAGGTCGAGTAGTCGCGTTTGCTGCCCCAGTTCAAGGCGACGATCGAGTGGTCGTAGTCCTGGTACACGCCCTGGTCCCGATCGAACCCCAGCCAGTACGCCTGAGCGGTGGCCGCTTCGTTCGCGAGCATCCAGCGCGCTTCGTCCGCGAGCGGATCGTTGCCGGTCACGTCGGCCCAGAGGGCCAGCCCGTTCCAGGCGGCGACGGCTTCGGAGCTGGACTCCTGGTTGTTGCCGTCGCGGAACGGGACGTAGCCCGAGGCCCACGAATGTCCGGCGTACGCGTCGAAGGCGCGCTGATCGGGGAAGAACGAGCTGCCGCCGTCGGTCGCCAGGTCGGCGGCGACCAGGTCCATCACGGGCTGCAGCCGCGTCTGCAGGGACGGGTCGTCCTGCACCGCGATCGCCGCCGCGTACAGCAGATAGCCGTAGTGGAAGTGGTGGTCGTTGAACTCGTCAGACCCGAACGACGCGACCTTGCCGACGATTCCCCTGACCTCGGGGTCGTACACGAAGCAGCGCGTCGACTCCGATTCGCAGCGGTCCGCGGTCGTCCAGTCGGTGAGCGCGTCGACCAGGCGCGTTCGCGCGGTGTCGGCGGAGTCCTCGTCGCCGAGATCCGTGGCCAGCTGCAGCAGGTTCGCCAGCCGATACAGCGCCTTGCCGCCGAAGTAGGTGTCCTCGGGCAGCTCCTCGGGCATCGTGACGTCCTCCGCCAGCTGCGCGCGGATCTGCTCGAGGGTGGCGTCCTCGACGCCGCCCAGGTCGAGGGCGCCGGCAGGCTCGACGGCCGCCGCTGTCCAGCGGAGCTCCTGCCCGGCGCACAGGTGCATCGTGCCGTAGACGGACTCGTAGGTGCCGAGGTCGCAGGCGTCGTCATCCGGAGCCTGGAGCGCGTCGTACTGGTGCGGGAGGGCGGCGATCAGCGTGTCGCCCGATCCGTCGGTCGCGTACGAGAGCGAGGTCGTCGCCGTGTCGGCGGAGACGGCCGAGGCGGCCGTGACGCCGGTGACCGCGACGACCGACGAAGCAAGCTCGTCGACCGTGCCGCCGTCCGGTACCGCGAACCAGGTGACGGTGTCGCCGTCCTGCACGCTCAGCGCACTGCCGTCCACCGCCGCGTCGCCGACCATGCCGTACTCGCGACCGGCGATGGTCGTGCGGAAGACGCCGTTCGTGGATGCCGGAGCCGGGGCTGTGGCGAGGGTCAGGGTCGTCTGCGCCTGAGCGGTGAACGTCACGAGCGGCGAACCCTCGGCCACGATGACGGTGCCGAACGCGGTGCCGGCGGCATCCGTCAGCTCGATCGTGACCGAGGCGTCGTCATACGCCACCACGGTCGAAGTGACCGAGGAGGGGAAGGCGACGGACACATCGGCGCTCGCGCCGGCGGCGATCGTATCGGGGCCGGTCTGCACCGGTGGCACTCCGAACTCGAACCCGGCACCGGTGATCCCGAATGCCAGCGGCAGGGGGAAGACCGGCTGCGGCTCGTCGCCGAAGACGAGGCCCGAGAACCACCGGTTGGCCGGCGGAATCAGCCCCTCCGCGAGCCGCATGCGCGGCGGGGGAGCGACCGACTCGTGCGGCAGCTGCGCGACGGTGTCGGCGACGGCATCATCGGCGAACACCGAGCCTCCGCTCGGTGCTGCCGCCGGCTGCGCGGTGCATGCGCTCGCCGAGAGCAGGAGGGCGCCGAGCAGAGCGGCGGTGACGACCGGGCGGGCTCGCATCAGACTCCGATCTGCTCGAGGAACTGCTGGAAGGCGCTCTTGACACCGGCCAGCGGGCCCTCCTCGGTGAGGTGCAGGATCGCGGTGACCGGGGTGCCCGAGGCGATGAGGCCCCCGGCGCCGCCCATCACGAGATCGCTGCTGGCGATCGTGAGGTCGGCGTCCGCCTGGCCATCCACGGTGCTCACACGGATGTCGGTGACTTCGCCGTTCACGCGCGAGTGGTCGGGCAGGATCAGCTCGACCCGAGCACCCTTCTTGACGCGGGCGAAGTTGTACGGCTCGAGCCGGAACTCGGCGCTGACGAACATGCCCTCGCCTCGGTCGATCGTCGCCAGCGGCTGTCCGGCGGCGACGAAGCCGCCCACGCCGGCGTCGACCTTCGAGATGACTCCGCTCTCGGTGGCTAGCAGCGACAGCATCCCGTCATCCGTCACGGTGTAGGCCGTGCTCGCCGGGACGCTGATCGTCTCGCTGCTGAGCGCCTGGGTGAGCGCCGGACTCTGGATCGTCATCAGCGGCTGGCCCTTTTCCACCTCGTCGCCCTGCGAGACGGTCTGCTCGACGACCGTGCCGGGGTAGTCGGAGCCGATCGAATACGACAGCGCCTGGATGGAGGCGGAGGAGGACGCGCCCTGACTCTCCCGCTGGTTGAGGACGATGGTGGCCGCGGCGACGGCGACGAGCACGACCAGCAGGCCGGCGAGGAGTTTGAGGCGATTGATCCAGGTCATGCGGTGCGCCCTTCGGAGAGGTCGTGGAGAGTCGTGAGTTCGGATGCCGGTGCCGGACGGCTGCGGTCGGTGCGCAGGTCGGTAGAGCGGCGTGAGCGACGCGTGGCGAACGCGAGCTGGGGTTCGAGCGTGGGCGCTGCGGGCCGGACGGCCGCGGTGGTGCGCTCGACGGGTGTCGGCGTGGACAGGCGGACGCGCTGGCGTCGGTCCGCTGCCTTCGCGCGGTGCGACTCGCGGAAGGCGGCGGCGATGAACACGCCGATCACGATCGTGTTCGTGACATTCCACGCGGTGGCGAGGGTGAGGTTCTGATGCCCGAGGTCCTTGCCGATCGCGACGACGGAGGTCAGCAGCAGGAAGGTGAAGACCATGACCTGGGGGATCATGAAGTTGAAGGGCGAGGAGCGCTTGCCGCTTCCGCCCGTCACGTGCCACTTCTGCTCTCGCCCCGAGAAGACGTTGAGCAGGGCGGCGATGTAGATGGGGAACGACACGGTCGCCAGGACCAGCGTCTCGATGCGGAACGAGCCCATCGTGTGGAACGCCAGCAGCATCTGGAGACCGTAGAAGCCCGCGTAGAACAGGAACCACGTGAGCGGGGTAACGGTGAGGTCCACGGGATGCAGGTCGAAGAAGATCTCCATGGGCGGCACCATCAGCAGCAGGAACGGGGTGATCCCGGCGAAGTAGTGCGTGGCGGTGACGGTGTACTGCAGACGCTGATCGAGCGAGAGTCGCGTGCGCGGGCTGAGCGGGTTGCGCTGCATGAGGATCTCGAATCCGCCTGATGCCCACCGCATCTGCTGCTTCGTGTAGTCCTCGACCGTCTCGGGAGCATCACCGACGGCGAGGGTCACCGGGATGTACACCGAGCGCCATCCGCGTTCGTGCAGCTCGAGCGAGGTCCACACGTCCTCAGACTTCGAGTCGGTGTTCATTCCGCCGATGTCCTCGATCGCGGACCTGCGGAAGATGACGTTGGTGCCGACGCAGAACGCCGCGTTGAACCGGTTGCGGCCGGGCTGGATGAATCGGTAGAAGACCGACTGCATGAACCCGGCGCCGCGCGAGACGAGGTTGTCCATGTTGCCGTAGGCCTGCGGGGTCTGGACGAAGGCCACATCGTCGTCGATGAAGAACGGCACGGTCTCGTAGAGGAAGTCCGGCTTGGGGACGAAGTCCGCGTCGAAGATCGCGAAGTACTCGCCCTTGGCGAGGGTGAGCGCGTGGTTGATGTTGCCGGCCTTCGCGCCGTTGCCGGACAGCCGGCGCACGTAGTTGGCCCCGAGCTCGGCGGCGAGATCGCGCACCTCGTCCGATCGGCCGTCGTCGAGGATCCAGGTGGTGTGCTCGCCGCGCAAGGCGATGGCCGCCGCCGTCGTCTCACGGATCTTGGCGATGTCCTCGCCGTAGACGGTGATGAAGACGTCGACGGAGATCTGCTTCTCGCCGATGAACATCGGCCAGCGCTCGGCGGAGTCCGCCACGCCGCGCCGGTCGGCCAGGCCGCCGTCGTAGAGGCGCTCCTGCGCGTGATGGAAGGTGAAACCGCGGGGATCCTGGCCGCCGGCGAGGATCGTCCACATCGATACGAGCGCCTGCGAGACGAGCACGACCTCGGCGACGATCACCAGCGAATAGGGCAGCCAGTCGCCCCGGTTCTCGGGATTGAACAGGAACAGCGTGTAGGCCAGAACGCCGACCGTCGCCACGAGGACGAACAGGCTGAGGGTGGGGGACTGGGCGGCCTTGTTCTCGGTCGCCCGCGCCAGGGGTTCGGCGTCGGTGCGGCGGGGTCCGCGGTACAGGCGGTCGGTGAGGGTGGTCATTCGTCTGCCCTCCGGCGGGTGGGGGTGTCGTTCTGATGTGCAGCGGCCACAGGGGCTCCGGGTTCTGACGTGGTCACGCCGCAGGGGGTCGTGACGGACGTACGGGTCGGGGACGGCGCGACAGCGCGGAGGCACGGGGCGTGCCGGCTCTCGCTCGGAGGTGGGTGCGTCTCGGCACCGGCGGTGTGGGTCGTTCTTCGGGGAACGAGGCCCGAGCGGTCCGGCCGGACGAAGGTGGCCGAGATCACGCGCTCTTGTTCCAGCGTGAACGCTCAGGGGCCCGATCACAAACTCGCGAGCGGCCCTTGCATGATTTCGGAGCGCGTGTTATCGCGCGCGGGACGTGGCGGATGCCCGGGTCAGCGGGGCAGCGCGACGCGGCCGAACGACAGCGGGTCGACCCGGACGACCGGCGCGTGCTCTCCGACGGAGACGGTCAGCTCGCGCGGCACACCGTCCAGATTCGCGACGAGCAGGACATCCCTATCGGCCGTTCGTGCACCCACCGCCCAGATGAGCCCGTCGGGGCTGTCCCCCCACAGCAGCGCCGCGCCAGGCTCGGCCAGCGCGGTGAGCGCCTCGACGGCGGCGGCGACGGGGAACGGCGCGCCCGAGGCCGAGCGGATGCCGCGGTCTCCCCACTCCTCGAAGTACGCGATGCTCGCCACGCCCGGCACCGCCAGGGCGGCAGCGCTCGCGACGGTCCACGCCGCCAGCTCGGGCGCCCGCTGCCGAGTGTCGACGGCGCCCGTGAACTCCGCGCCGTAGCCCTCCGACAGATCCGAGCGGCTCGGCAGCGTCGGGGGCGTGGTCGCGACGTCGTTGAAGCGGGGCCGCAGCGTCACCGGTCCGATGTGCACGGGAAGCCCCGCGGCGAGCCCGACGGCCTGACGCGCGATCGTGCGCTGCACCGCGACGGACTCGATGAGCTGCCGCGTGTCGAGCGAGTGGAACAGCGGTGTCGAGCTGAAGGCGATGCCGTCCGCGTCGTGCGGGATCGTGTGCCACTCGCGGTTGAGCTCGGTGAAGTGGGCGCGGGAGCCCGCGATGACCGGAACGTGCAGATCGGCGGCGGCCACGACGTCGCGGACGGCGGCGAGCAGGGCGGCATCCGTGACATGCAGGTCGGCATCGAAGACCCCGACCCGCACGATGTCCGTGAGGCCGGCCGCTGCGGCAAGCGACGCGGCGAGCTCGCGAGGCAGAGTCGTCGGCGTGCCGATGAGCCTCACGTCCAGCGGTGACTTCCCGCTCGCCGCGCGCTCGAGCGCCGCGCGCCAGTTCGGTGTCCGCAGGTCCAGCTCGACCAGGAGCGTTCGCGGTCCCTCGGCCGGTGCCGGCGGGGCCGGATCGGGTCCGGTCGCCGCGCCGAGTCCGATCAGGACGACCGCGCCGCCGTCCTGCAGGCTGATCCGGTCGGTGTCGGTCGGGGAGGCGGAAGCCGTGACGGCGCGCACGTCGATCTGGACGCTCTGGCGCACACGCTCTCCCGCCGCGATCGCATACGGGAAGGGGATCGCGAGCGGCCGGCTGTAGGTCTTGTAGGACGCATCCGACCAGTTGCGCTGATCCTCCATCTCGAAGACGTCGCCGGCGAAGCCGACGGAGACCTCCAGACCCGAGTGCAGCCAGCTCAGCGCGGCGATGTCCCGCACGGGCTGATGCGGGCTGATGGCCGCCGGGAACGACGACTCTTCGAGCGTTCCGTCGGTGTGCGCGACCCTCAGCGCGGCGCTCGCGAGCTGCGGAGGGTGCAGCACCACCAGTCCCGTGCGGTTCGAGGCGAAGTCGTGCTCGGATTCGAGGTCGGCGATCACGACGAGCCGGGTGTGGCGCGCCTCGACCCGGACGACGCCGCGGAAGCTCGAGCCCAGCGCGCCGGAGTGCACGTGCAGGGTCAGCGTCGCACCGGAGTCGCGGACGCGGTCCACCACGAGCGGCGCCGTGTCCCAATTGCGATCCCGCACGACGGCCCGCACGGATCTGAGCACCGGAGCCCCGTCGAACGCGATGTCGGCGAACTCGTCCCCGCGCACCGCGAGCGACCACGGACCGCTGCGCCACTCCTGCTGCTCGGTGGACCAGGTCATGATCGAAGCATGCCAGTCACAGGGTCGTCATGCCTCCGTCGACCGCGAACAGTGCTCCCGTGGCGAAGTCGGCGTCGTCGCTGGCGAGGAACACCATGATGCCCTCGACGTCGGCGGGCGCGCCCGCACGGCCGAGCGGGATGCGTCCGATGATCGCCGCGCGGGACTCCGGGTCGGACGAGATCGCGGTCACGAGCGACGTCTCGGTATACCCGGGGACGACGGTGTTGACGCGGATGCCGCGATCGGCATATGCCGCCGCGACGGTGCGCGCGAGACCGTGGATGCCGGCCTTCGACGCGCTGTAGGCGGTGAAGTCGCGGCCCTCGCCGTTGAGCCCGGTGGGGCTGCCGGTGAGGATGATCGACCCGCGCGTCCCGGTCGCGAGCATCGTCCGCAGCGCGTGCTTGACGGTGAGGAAGGTTCCGGTGAGATTGATGTCGACGGTGCGCCGCCAGACATCGAGGTCGAGGTCGGCCGCCGGGGCGTCAGAACCGAACAGCTGAACCCCGGCGTTCGCGACGACGACGTCGGGCGCCCAGCCCTCCGCGGCGAGCAGGCCGAAGGCGGCCTCGACCGACGGCTCGTCCGAGATGTCCATGATGGCCGCGCGAGCGGACGCGCCGATCTCGGAGACGGCGCGGTCCGCCGCCGCCGCATCGCGGTCGGCGACCACCACGCGTGCCCCCTCCCGCGCGAAGCGCGCGGCGACGGCGTATCCGATGCCCGTGCCCGCGCCCGTGACCAGCGCGGTCTTGCCCTCGAGTCTGCTCATGATCAACGCTCGATGTGGTCGAGGTGCAGCATCCGCGCGAGGTTCTTGTCGAGCTCGTCGTCGCGGAAGATCTTCTTCCAGTCGTCCTTGATGATGCTCTCGCGGCCGTAGTCCATCGCGATCAGGCACGCGTCACTGAACGGGTTGTCGCCGCGCAGGCCGTTGGCCAGGGCCACCTGGGTGTGGCCGTAGAGGATGCTGCGAGCCGCGGCCTCCGGGACGCCCATCGTGTGGATGGTCTCGTTCAGCGCTTCGTTCAACAGCGCGCCGATCATGCAGGCGACGGTCTCGACGAGCGTGGGCTCCAGCTGGGCGAGCTGCTTGATCGTGACGAAGTGCACGTCGAGGATCGGCGCGTAGATCGCCCGCACCGTCGCCTCGACCGTGGCGGCCTTCGCCGGGTCGTCCGACTCGACGGCGGCGATCGCGTCCTGCGGCGCGGCGATGCCGCCGAACGTGTCGGCCCACTCTTCCGGCGTCTGGCGCTGGAGGAAGATCGACGGATGGCACGGGTGTGCGACGGCGCGCACGACGTCGTCGCGGTCGGTGAGCAGGCCGGCGTAGGCCGCAGCGGGGTCGAGAGTGAGTGCGATCGCACCGGACTTCATCTGCGGCACGAGATCGGCCGTGACCGACGCCAGCGCCAGGTCGGGGACGGCGAACACGACGATGTCGGCGTCGGCGACCGCGGCGGCGGCATCCGTCAGCTCGCGCCCGGCGTCGAGGGTGCGCTGGGCGCCGGCGGGGGAATTCTCGACGTAGGCCACAGCGTGCGCCGTCTTGGCCAGGTTGTTCGAGACGCGCATGCCCATCTTGCCGCCGGCGCCGATCACGGCGATTCTGTAGATTTCGTGGCTCACAGGGTGCTCCTTCTGTCTTTAAGCGGTGCTGCGTAGGTACTCGATGGTGGTGCGGGTCCAGTCCCGCTCGGTGCGGATGGTGGTGTCGGCATCGCGCTGCCAGGGCAGCCAGTGCTCGACGATCTCGTTGATGCCGCGCTCGCGCGGCCGGACCGTTTCGAGCAGGTGGGGGTAGTCGTGCAGGCCGGTGCCCATGGGGGCGCCCGAGTAGGTGAAGCCCACCCAGCCGTCCTGGCGTGCGAAGGCGAAGTCCTTGACGTGCACGTTCGCGACCAGGGGCGCGGCGAGCTCCACAGCGTCCCGGGGGCGTTCGAGGCGGGCGACCACGTTGCCGGGATCGAGGCAGATACCCAGATGCCGGCTGCCGAACGAGTCGACCAGCGCGACGAGGTCTGTCGTCGCGACCTGTTCGTAGGTCTCCAGCGCCAGGGTGACATCGGCTGCTTCGTACGCGGGAAGGGCCTCGCGCAGGTGCATCTCGGCCTCACCGAGGGTCGGCCGCGAGTCCGGGCCGTAGAGCATGCCGCGCACGAGGCGAGCGTCGAAGAGCTCGGCGAGCGTCAGGAATCGGGCAAGGTGCGCCGGCTCGATGCCCTTCGTGCCCAGTTCGATCGTGAGCCCGAGGTCGCGCGCGGCGGATGCGGCGTCCCTCAGTTCCGCGTCCGTCATGCGTTCGAGCGGCGCGTAATCGCAGATCTGGAAGAGGTCGACGTCGAGTTGCCGAGTGGCCTCGAACGCACCGATGAGGGTCAGCGGCTCGAGGCCGTGATCGCGGATCCTCTCGGAGTGCTGCCAGAAGAACGCGTACGTGCCCAGCCCGATCATGCGGCGCTCCCCGGAGTTCGCTGGGCGAGGACGCCGGCTTCGTCGAGGACGGCCGCCAGGGCAGCGGGGTCGTGCGCGAAGCGCCCCAGGAACAGGCCGTCGGCGGCGTCGCCGAGCTCGGTGAGCAGCCCGGGGCCGGCCGAGCCGCCGTAGATCACCGCGCTGCCGGCACGGCCGGGGTCCGCGGCGAGCGCGGCGCGCACCGCGCTGGTGACGGTGCTGATGTGGGGGACCGGAGCGGGTGAGGGTGCGCCGATCGCCCAGACCGGTTCGTAGGCGACGATGACGGGACCCGCGGGCGCACCCGCGAGGTTCGCCGCGAGCTGCGCGACGACCGAGCGCGCGGCATCCCCCGCGTCGAGGCGCTCCGGCTCGCCGATGCACAGCACGGGCGTGAGGCCCTGTCTCAGCGCGGCCGCGGCCTTCGCGGCGGTGGTCGCATCGGTCTCGCTCAGGAGCCGGCGGCGCTCCGCGTGGCCGATCTCCGCGACGGTCACGCCGATCTCGGCGAGCTCCGAAGCCGCGATCTCGCCCGTGAACGCCCCGGCGTCGTACGCGGAGACATCCTGAGCCCCGATCTGGACCGGCGTGCCGGCGAAGGCCGCGAGGGCCGCGGGGATCTGCAGATAGGTCGGGATCACGAAGAAGCGCACCGCTCCGGAGGCCACGGCAGGATGCGCCCCGGCCGCCGCCGCGACCTCGGCGAACCACAGGCCCGCCCGCTCGTGGCCGAAGTAGGTCTTCAGGCTCACGCCCACGGTGATCTCGGCGGGCACGAAGGTCGCAGAATCGAACGAACTGCGCAGGTTTCCGGCGGAATCCTGCGAGGTCGGTGCGATCCTGCGATCTTCGTGGTCGCTCATCAGCAGCTGCCGGTGCTCTCGTACTGACCGATCACGGCCACCTTCTCAGCGGATGCCGATGCGGGGTCGAAGCGGTACGTCAGCCACTCGCGCACCAGCCGGCGGGCGAGCTCGATGCCCACCACGCGCTGCCCCATCGTGAGCACCTGGGCATCGTTGGAGAGCACGCCGCGCTCGACCGAGTAGCTGTCGTGCGCGGTGACGGCGCGGATGCCGGCGACCTTGTTCGCCGCGATCGCGACGCCCAGACCGGTGCCGCAGATCAGCAGCGCGCGGTCGGCTTCTCCGGCCGCGACGAGCTCAGCGGCGGCGATCGCCACGCGCGGATAGGCCGTGTGACCGTCGGCATCCACACCGACGTCCACCAGCGAGGCGACGCCCGCGCTCTGCTCGAGATCGCGCTTGAGGATCTCCTTGTAGTCGAATCCGGCATCGTCGCTGCCGATCACGATCCGCAGCGGTTCGGGAGAAGTCATGTCAGTTCCTTTCGAGGACGGCGCCGACGGCCGTCGCGATGAGGGCGAGCGAGTGGGCTCCCGGGTCGGGGGTGCCCACGCTGTTCTGTCCGTGCGCACGGGCGCGGCCCATGCGGGGGAGCAGGTCTGCGGTGGATGCCGCGGCCCGGGTGGCGGCATCCGCTGCTGTCGTCCACGCTGCCGCGAGGCCGGCGCCGGCGTCGATCGCCCGGGTCAGCTCGCCGCTGAAGGGGACGAGCGCGTCGACGAGCGTCTTGTCGCCGACCTCGGCCTTGCCGTACGTCATCACGCTCTGCACTCCGGCGGCGACTCCCTGTGCGACATCCGCCGCCGTCGGTGAGCCCTGATCGCCGAGCCTGTCGGCGAGGGCGGCGAGGATCAATCCCCACAGGGCGCCGGAGGTGCCGCCGGCCCGGTCGGACCATGCATCGGCCGCGCGGGCGAGCACGGCCTGCGCGCCGGCGCCGGCCTCGCGGGCCGCAGCGGCCGCGTCGCGTGCGGCATGGGAACCGCGCTGCATGCCGATGCCGTGGTCGCCGTCGCCCGCGATCGCATCGAGCCTGCCGAGTTCGTCCACGTGCGCATCGATCGTGACCGCGATCGTCTCGACGGCCGCGGCGACCGTGACGGCGACCGCGCGCGACGCCTCATCGGAGGGCGGGATCGCGATGGCCTCGAGCGATGCGTCCGCGCCGGCATCCGCTCGCGCGGCCGTCACGACCGATCCGCGGCGATAGGCCGGGGTGTCCACCGGAGTGTCCCAGAGCTGCTCGAGCTCCTCGTCGAGCCAGAAGAGGGTGAGCGAGGTGCCGGCCATGTCGAAGCTCGTGCAGTACTCGCCGACGTGCGGGTCGACCGGTTCGATGCCCGCATCACGGAGCAGTTCGGCGATGCGGCGGTAGATGACGAACATCTCCTCGTACTTGAGCGAGCCGAGGCCGTTCAGGATCGGCACCACCCGGGCTCCCGCGACCTCGAGGCCCTCGGGCACCTCTTCGAGCAGGCGGGAGACGAGAAGCTGCGCCAGTCCGTCGGCGGTGGGGATGTCGGTCTCGTCGATACCGGGTTCGCCGTGGATGCCGAGCCCGATCGCCATGCGACCCTCGGGCACCGAGAACAGCGGCTGCTCGGCCCCCGGCAGCGTGCAGCCGGAGAACGCGACGCCGAACGAGCGGGTGCGCTCGTTGGCCCGCCGGGCGATCCCGGTCACGCCGTCGAGGTCGTAGCCAGCCTCCGCGGCGGCGGCCGCGACGCGGAACACCGTCAGGTCGCCGGCGATGCCGCGCCGCTTGTGCTTCTCGGCGGGTGAGGCGCTGAAGATGTCGTCGGTGACCGTGACGGTCTCGCAGGCGATGCCCTCGGCGCGAAGCTTCTCCTGGGCGGCGTCGAAGTTCAGGACGTCACCGGCGTAATTGCCGTAGGAGAAGAAGACGCCGCCGCCGCTGTGCGCCGCCTTCGCGACGGCGTGGATCTGCTGCGTCGAGGGCGATGCGAACAGGTTGCCCATCGCCGCCCCGTGCGCGAGCCCTTGGCCGACGAGCCCCCCGAACGCCGGATAGTGGCCAGACCCGCCGCCGATCACGACGGCGACCTGGCCATCGGGGACGACCGTGCTGCGGACCACGCCGCCGGGCACCCGGCGGACCGAGCGCTCGTTCGCCGCGACGAAGCCGGCGATCATCTCGTCGGCGAAATCTGCAGGGTCGTTCCAGAGTCTGGTCACGGGCGGGGCGCCTTCACATCGGCCTCTTCCGTCGCTGCCGGGCCGGCCGCCGTCACGGCCGCACGGTCGGTGCGCGCGAGGATGTCCATCAGTATCGCCGAGACCGTCATGGCCGGGCCACGATCGCGTCGCTGCCGGCCCGTCTGGCGACGGGCGCGGCGACGCCGGTCATGACGGGGGTGTTGTCCACGGTGACTCCTGGGGATCGTCGGTGCCCGCATCGGCACCGATCTCGGCTCTAACTATTTTGGCAAACCGGTTGACCAATCGCAAGTACCATTTCACAGATCTGGCGCTAGGTTGTTCGCATGCCCGCCTATCCCGACGACCGCTCCGCGGAGATCTCGGCCTCGCTGGGGGTGCTGCCGAGCGGCACTCCCGTGTCCGAGGTGGCGCGCCGGCTGATGGATCTGTTCACGAGCGGGTCGATCCAGGCAGGCACGCGACTTCCACCGGAGCGTCACCTCGCCGCTTCGCTGGGGGTGGGGCGCTCCGCGGTGCGCGAAGCGCTCGCCGCACTCGAGATCCTCGGCATCGTCGACGTACGTCCGGGATCGGGCACCTACCTGCGGGGCACCGCGAGCGAGCTGCTGCCGCAGACCCTGCGGTGGGGGCTGCTCATCGGCGAGCGCCACACGACGGAGCTGCTCGAGCTGCGGTCGGGCCTGGAGATCTACGTCGCCCGACTCGCGGCGACCCGGGCGACGGCATCCGATCTGGAGATCATCGCGAGACGCGTGGAAGACATGCGCGAAACGGTCGAGGACCTCTCGGCGTTCGCCAAGGCGGACCTCGAGTTCCACCACAGCCTGGCCGAGGCGGCCGGCAATCGGGTGCTCATCGACCAGCTGCACGTGGTCCGGTCGCTGCTGCAGGTCTACGCCGACCGCGCCGTGCACGACGAAGCCGAAGCCCGCGTGGCGATCGCCGAGCATGACGCGGTGCACGTCGCCCTGGTGGAGCGCGATGAGGATGCCGCCGCCTCCGCCATGGCCGTGCACATGGCGACCGCATCCGCGCGTCTGACGGCCGACGCCTCGTCGGCGTCCTGAGCCGTCTCAGCGGGGGAAGACCACGCCCTTCGTGAGGATGAAACAGCCCCACGGCTCGGGCTCGAGCGTGTGCACGACCGCGTACGCGCCGCGCGAGCGCTCGTAGAAGTCCAGGCGGGGCACCACGCCCCACTCGATCGGCGCGGGGTGGGACGCGCGAGCCGCCTCCAGGACCGCATCCTGCTGCGGTGTCGTGCGCGCCGGATCGCCGTCCACCTCCATCCTCTCGAGCGGATGCGCGACGAATTCGTCGAGCGGCAGCACGCTGAGGATCGCCGTCATCGCGCGGACGACTCCCACCTCGCCCAGTCGCACGACGGGCCGGCCGGACGAGGCCGCGGGGTAGTTGCGATCGACCAGCAGCAGCTGATCGCCATGCCCCATCTCGTCCAGGATCTTCAGGAGTTCGCCGCTGAGCAGCGGATCGATCCCTTTCAGCATGAGCGCACTCCGATCGACGGTGACATGGCCGACGCGATCTCGAGCCGGCTCGCGGAATGCTAGCCCATCGGGCGTGGGTAACGGTTTGGGCACTTCGTGGTCGGCGCTTGTGGGAACGGCATCCGGAGGCTAATGTCTCCCTGAATTGGTCAACCGGTCGACCGACATGAAACTGCAAGGGAGCAACGCATGCCCGCGACGCCCGTGAAGAGGCGGCTGATCCGGCCGTGGATGATCGCGGTCGGGGTGGCCCTGGTGGTGCTGGTGGCCGCCGTGCTCAGCACGAAGGTCGTGACGATCGAGGACGCCGAAGCGGCCGAGGGTGTCGGACGCTTCGACCCGGTGGAATACGCGGACGCCCGCTTCGACAGCGAGATCGTGCCGCAGATCCAGACCGAGGCCGTCGATCTGGCGACTCTGCTCGGCGACCTCGAGAACGGGGCCGACGAGGCCGAGTTCGGCCAGACCCCCGGCGCCGGCAGCGCCTACAGCTTCCCGGTCGAATTCACCGGGGTCGCCGGGGCGCCCAACGGGTCGATCCTGCCCGTCACGGTCGAGGGGGTTCCCGCCGGAGTCACCGTGCAGGTGCAGATCGGTCCGGCCATCAACGGAACCGCGCTGCGCGATGTGACCGGAACCGTGTCCTTCAACGAGTTCACCAACCAGCTGGAGTTCCAGGAGGTCGCCACCGAGTTCAACAACCGGGTGCGCGCCGACGCGCTCTCGGGTGTCGACCCGGCACAGCTGGAGGGCAAGACGGTTCACGTCGTCGGCGCCTACACGCGCGTGAACCCGGCGCTCGTCTCGGTGGTGCCGATCGTCTTCGAGGTGGAGCAGTGAGCTCGGCCGTCGGCATCGAGCGCGACTCGGTCGTGATGCGCGCCCGAGGGATCACCAAGATCTACGGACCGACCCAGGCCCTCAAGGGCGTCGACTTCGACATCCGCCGCGGCGCCGTCACGGTGCTGTTCGGCGAGAACGGCGCCGGCAAGTCCACGCTCATGAAGATCCTCTCCGGCGTGGAGACCCCGACCAGCGGGGTGCTCGAACTCGACGGCGAACCGCTCGAGCTCACCGGGACCGTCGATGCCTCCCAGCGCGGCATCGCGATCATCCACCAGGAGCTGAGCCTCTGCCCCAACCTCAGCATCACCGACAACATCTTCATGGGGCGCGAGATCGTCCGCGGCGGCCTCGTCGTCGACGAGCGCGCGGAGGCCGCCCGCAGCCGCGAGTTGATGGCGCGCCTCGCGGAGGACCTCGATCCCCGGACCCTCGTCGGCGACCTGCGCCTGGGGCAGCAGCAGGTCGTCGAGATCGCCCGGGCACTGGCCGGCGAAGCCCGGGTGCTCATCATGGACGAGCCGACATCCGCGCTCAGCGGCAACGAGGTCGAGGTCCTCTTCTCGCTCATCCGCGAGCTCACGGCGGCCGGAGTCGCGATCGTCTACATCTCGCACCACCTGGAGGAGGCACTCGAGATCGCCGACCACGCCGTCGTCTTCCGCGACGGAGCACTGGTCGCGACCGGTGATCGCAGCGAGATCGACATCGAGTGGGTCATCTCGAACATGGTCGGGCGCGCTGCCGACGATCTGGTGCCCGATCTGCTGGACACCTTCGGTGACGTCGCCCTCAGCCTTCGAGGAGTGACCATCGCCGATCCGTCCAATCCAGCACGCCTGGCCGTCAACGGGTTCGACCTCGACGTCCGCGAGGGTGAGATCGTGTGCCTGTACGGCCTCATGGGCGCCGGTCGCACCGAGCTGCTCGAGTCGCTCGCCGGCCGCGTCCCCCTGCAGCAGGGCTCGGTGCAGATCCACGGACGCACCCTGACCCGGGAGTCGGTCGCGGAGCGCATCGGGATGGGACTCGCCCTGGTGCCCGAGGACCGCCAGCGCGACGGCCTGGTGCAGACGATGAGCGTGGGCGAGAACAGCTCGCTCGCGAGCCTGCTCTCGTACGTGCGGGGTCTGTGGATCGGAAAGCGCGCCGAGCGGGAAGCCGTCGACCAGGAGATCGCCGACGTCCGTGTGAAGACCTCGAGCGCAGACGCGTCCATCACCTCGCTCTCCGGCGGCAATCAGCAGAAGGTCGTCATCGGCAAGATCCTCCTGACCAAGCCGCGCGTGATCCTGCTCGACGAGCCGTCGCGCGGCATCGACGTCGGGGCGAAGGCCGAGATCTTCGGCCTCATGGCCAGGGAGGCGCGACGCGGGCTCGCCGTGCTGTTCGCGACCTCCGAGGTGAGCGAGGCGCTCTCGGTCTCCAACCGCATCGTCGTGATGTCGAAGGGGCGGATCATCCGCATCCTCGACTCTGCGGGCGCGACCCGCGAAGACCTCATGGTGGCATCCGGCGAGGCCACCGAAGACGAACTCTCCAGGAGCGAAGACGAATGAACCTCTCAACCAGCACCGCTCCCGACGCGAAGCTCGTCCCGGGGCCGCCGAAGAAGAGCCGCTTCGGACGCGACGTCGACATCCTCTCGCTGCTGCTCGAAGGGCGTGCGTTCATCGCGCTGATCGTCCTGGTCATCGTCTTCGCGCTCCTCTCGGATTCGTTCCTCAACTTCGCCAACCTCGTCACCATGACCAAGCACGTCGCCTACAACGCGATCCTCGCGCTGGGCATGCTGTTCGTGATCCTCAAGGGCGGCATCGACCTGTCCGTCGGCTCGACCGTCGGCCTGTCCGGCGTCGTCGCGGGAACACTGCTGCAGGGGTGGCAGCTGAGCCTCTTCGACATCGTCCTGTATCCGCAGGTCTGGGTCGTGGTGGCCGCGTCGCTCAGCGTCGGCCTGCTGGTCGGCTTCGTCAACGGCGTGCTCGTCACCCGGTTCAACGTCGCGCCCTTCATCGCCACGCTGGGCATGCTCTACATCGCCCGCGGCGCGGCTCTGCTCATGTCCAGCGGCACGACCTACCCACGGCTCGGCGGCAGCGAGGAACTCGGCAATCAGGGATTCCTGCTCATCGGCGGGGGCCGGATCCTCGGCATCCCGACCGCCATCTGGATCATGGTCATCTTCGCGATCGTGGCCGCGTTCGTGCTCAAGAAGACGCCCTTCGGCCGCTGGGTCTACGCCGCGGGAGGAAACGAGCGGGCGGCGGCGCTGTCGGGGGTGCCGGTGCGCAAGGTCAACCTGCGCGTCTACATGATCAGCGGCTTCTGCGCGGCCACGACCGGCCTCATCATCAGCTCCGAGCTCACCAGCGCCGCCCCCCAGCTGGGCGAGACGTTCGAGCTCAACGCGATCGCCGCCGTCGTCATCGGCGGAGCGGCGCTGACCGGCGGGCGCGGGAACGTGAGGGGCGTGCTCATCGGCGCCTTCGTGATCGGCTTCCTCAGCGACGGCCTCGTGCTGCTGGGCGTCTCGACCTTCTGGCAGATCACGATCAAGGGCGCCGTCATCATCCTCGCCGTGATGCTCGATCAGGCCCAGCAGAGGGTCAAGCGCTCCAAGAACGCCGCGCTCGCCGCGGCCAACAAGCAGGCTGCCGACGATCCGGCGCCGATACCCGGATAGGGCCCCACAGCTTGCCCGCCGCCCGGTGGGCATGACCAAGAGATAGCACTCAATCGAAAGGTGTAACCATGCGACGCAGGATCATCGCCGCTGCTGCGGCGACCCTCCTTGCCGTGAGCCTCGCCGGATGCGCATCCGGCGGAACCGACGAGCCGGCGGGCACGACCGACGACGGCGCCGCCGAGGCCGGCGGGCTCATCGCGATCATCACCCCCTCGCCGGACAACCCGTTCTTCAAGGCCGAGGCCGACGCGGCGAAGGCAGAGGCGGAGAGCCTCGGGTACGAGACCTCGGTGTCCTCGCACGATGACGACCCGAACAAGCAGAGCGAGCTCATCGACGCCGCCATCAGCAACGGCGCCAAGGCGATCATCCTCGACAACGCCGGCGCCGACGCATCCATCGGGCCCGTGCAGAAGGCGACGGATGCCGGCATCCCGGTCTTCCTCATCGACCGCGAGATCAATGAAACCGGAATCGCCAAGTCGCAGATCGTCGCGAACAACGCGCAGGGCGCAGCGGCGGTGGCCGAGGAGTTCGTCGCGGCGCTGCCCGACGGAGGGAAGTACATCGAGCTGACCGGCAAGGAGTCGGACACGAACGCCGGTGTGCGCTCCGAGGCCTACGCGAGCGTCATCTCGCAGTACCCGAACCTCACCTCGGTCGCGCAGGAGACGGCGAACTGGAGCCAGGACGAGGCGTTCACGAAGATCGAGACGCTGCTTCAGCGCGATCCCGACATCCAGGGCATCATCGCGGGCAACGACACCATGGCCCTCGGTGCCGTGGCCGCCGTGGAGGCCGCCGGCCTCACCGGCAAGGTCATCATCGCCGGCTTCGACGGCAGCCCGGACGCGGTGGCCGCGATCAAGGACGGCAAGCTGCTGGCCACCGGACTGCAGCCGGCCGTGCTGATCTCCCAGCTGGCCGTGCAGCAGGCCGACGCGTTCATCACCGACGGTGAGACCGGCGAGGACGAGAAGCAGTCCATCGACTGCGTGGTCATCAACGCCGCGAACGCCGAGACCTACACGCTGTTCGCACTCGAGTAGGCAGTTCCACGAGGATGGCGGGTGGGCGGATTCGCCCACCCGCCATCGTCGTTGCGGGGTCCGGCTCGCTCAGCGGTTCTCGTGCGTGCCGACCGCGTACTCGTCGAGAGCCGACAGCGCGGGCTGGGATCGGTCGTCCTCGACGGCCGCGGCGCCGACCTCGCACGCGCGAGCGAGCGCGACGGCAGGTTCGTCGCCGCGCAGCAGCCCGAGCGTGAGCGCCGCCGAGAACGCGTCTCCCGCGCCGACCGAATTGCGCACCCGGGCGGGGCGGCTGGACGCGCTCGCGATGATCGTGCCGCGCCGCAGCAGCCGGGCCCCGTCAGCGCCGAGGGTGACCGCGACCAGCCGGGCATCGCGGAGGGCCGGCAGGAGCTCGTACTCGTGCTCGTTGACGATGAACAGATCCGCGCGCTCGAGGATCGACGCGCTGAACGGCCGTGCGGGGGCGGCGTTGATCGCGACGAAGCCGCTGGTCTGGGCGATGGCGCTCTCCACGACCGCGTCAGCCACCTCGAGCTGCGCGAGGATCGCGCTGCCCGCGGCAACCGAGACGCAGTCGGGATCGATGCGCAGGTTCGCCTCGGGGCAGACGACGATCGAGTTCTCGCCGTCGTCATCGACGACGATGAGCGCGGTTCCGGAATCACCGTCGGCGGTCTGGATGCCGGCGACGTCGACGCCCGCGGACGAGACCGCATCGCGCAGGTACTCTCCGAGCGCGTCGGTGCCGACGGCGCCGATCATCCTCACGCGGGCACCCAGGCGAGCCGCGGCGACGGCCTGGTTGGCGCCCTTCCCGCCCGGCTGCCGGGTGAGCTCGCCGTCGGCGACGGTCTCGCCGCGACCGGGGGCGCGCGCGACCCGGGCGATCAGGTCGACGTTGATCGCCCCGACGACCACGAGCTCGGGCGCGGACTCCACGGGGTCCATGGGCATCCTCCGGCTTGGTCGGCGCGCGGCTCCGGGTGAGCCGCCCCTTCCGAAGTCTAGGTCTCGGGCGGGCGCCTTTCCCCGCGCATTAGGGTGGGGCAGGTGACGCGCAACTGGGCAGGAACGCATGAGTACACCGCGCCGCGGATCGTCACCGCCTCGACGGTCGACGAGGTGCAGCGGGTGATCGCCGGCGGGGGACCGGTGCACGCGATGGGCACGCGCCATTCCTTCACCGACCTGCCCGACACGACCGGCACCCTGCTGGATCTGGCCGGGCTCACCGGCGGGTTCGCGCTGGACACCGAGGCCGGCACGGTCACGGTCGCCGCCGGCACCCGCTACGGCGTGCTGGCGCTGTGGCTCGACGAGCGCGGGTATGCGCTGCACAACCTCGGGTCACTCCCGCACATCTCGGTGGGCGGGGCGACGGCCACCGCCACCCACGGATCGGGCAACACGAACGGCGTCCTCACGAGCGCCGTGCGCGGCATCCGCTACGTCGGCGCCGATGCGCAGGTGCACGAGGTCAGCCAGGGCGAGCCCGACTTCGACGCGCTGGCCGTCGGGCTCGGCGCGTTCGGGGTCCTCGTCTCGCTCACCCTCGCGGTGCAGCCGACCTATCGGGCACGCCAGGACGTCTACAAGGAGGTGTCGTGGGATGCCGCGCTCGAGCAGTTCGACGAGATCACCGGCGCCGGCTACAGCGTGTCGGTGTTCACGAGGTGGGAGCCCGATCTGCTGGGAGACGTGTGGGTCAAGACCCGGCTGGACGCCGACGACGATCCGGTCCCCGACGCCCTTTTGAACGGCTCGCGCGTCATCGGGGCCAACCCGCTCGAGGGGCTGCCGGACCTCACCGAGCTCGGCGGCGTCCCCGGTCCGTGGCTCGCGCGCCTGCCCCACTTCCGGCTGGAGGGCAAGCCGTCCTTCGGCGACGAGATCCAGAGCGAATACTTCGTGGCCCGCTCCGACGCTCCCGCGGCCCTGCGCGCGGTGCGCGAGCTCGCACCCCAGATCCAGCCCGTTCTGTTCGTCAGCGAGCTGCGGACGGCGGCATCCGATGATCTCTGGCTGAGCGGTGCGTACCAGCGCGACTTCCTCGCGATCCACTTCACGTGGCACAACGACGACGCCGGGGTCCGCGCGGTGCTCCCCCTCATCGAGCAGGCGCTCGCGCCGTTCGGTGCGAGACCGCACTGGGGCAAGCTGCACCTGTTCGACGCGGACGCGATGGCCCGCGTGCATCCGCGTCTGGGCGATGCGCGCGCGGTCTTCGAGCGGCTCGACCCGGAGGGGCGTTTCGTGAACGCGCACCTCGAGCGCGTGGGCGTGCGCTGACCCTCCGCTTGTACGCGAACCCATGCTTCGCCCGCGACCCCATGCATTCCATCGCGCGAGAACGCGTGGGTTCGCGGCGAACGTGTGGGTTGGACGCATCACCCGTCATCGCGGCGGAGTGATTCCGAACGATCGCAGGCGCGTGCCCAGGGCCGCGGCCGAGGAGATGTGCGGTGAGCCCCAGCGGGCGAAGCGCCACTGGCTGCGCCCGCGGATCCAGTCCTCCCGCTCCTTCTCCGCAAGGAGGGCTTCACGGGAGGAGCCGCTTCTCAGCATCACGGGATCGAAGTACTTCCCGGTTCCGTCGAATTCCCCCCACGCCCGGACGTCGTCGAGTCCGAAGTCGATGCGATAGGTCACCCCGTTGGGGCCGCCGAACGGAACCTGCAGACGCGGTCGGCGGAAACCCAGATCTGTCAGGTAGAGCCGGCTGATGCTCTCGCCCGGCAATTGGGCCTTTCCATCGGCGAAGTCGGCAACCCAGCGAGCCTGCCGGATGCCGCGAGCTCCCGGGTGGCGTCGGATGCGATCGTGAAGACGAGCGGCCCAGGCGTCGGCGGCGTCCTCGTCGTATTCGCGGCCGCTTCGATCGCTCGCGATCGAACGAATGGCGGCATCGATGCAGGCGACGGCCGTCTCGCGTGAGGCCGTGCGGATCATGTCGTAGACGGTGCGTTCGAGCGAAGTGACCAGGATGCCGCCCACCAGGACGCGGTCCGTCTCGGGTATTTCGATCTGATGACGGCGCAGGGCCCCGGCGTTGCGAACGACGCCGTCGGCGTGTCCTTAGCAGATGTGAGGCGCCCCCGCACGGTGCCGGAACAGGGGAAGGCCGTGCACGACGGCGGCGGAAGCGAAGGCGAACGGACTGCCCTCGGACCGGCGCACGGAGTCGGCGGCGACCACCGTGAGGAGGTGCCGCGACTCGGGGAAAGCGGCATCCCAATCGTCCCATCGAACGTACCGACCGCGGTGGACGACGACGAGGTCACCGGCGGCAGCCATGGCGCGCACGCGGGACGCCGGCACTCCGATCGCCTCGAGCGAAGCCGTCGTATGGATCAGCGAGCGTGCGTCATCGGGAGTCATGGGTTCGAGGATGCAGTCCGCCGGCGAACCGCCACCATGCCCTCGTCGTGGCTGTGGACCCATCCGCGAACTCATGCCGCTGGGGAGGAGCCGCGACGGCCGCCGAACCCCTGCGTCCACCGCCAACCCATCCCTTGCCGTCTACGGGAGCGCGGGGGTTGCCGGCGAAGGGGTGGGTTCGGCGCCGAAGGAAGGGGGTCAGCCCGCGCGGCGCAGGGGCTCGGCGTCGCGTGAGGTCTGCGGCAGCCGGATCGGCGTGGTCGAGGCCACCTGATCCGAGAACTCCTCGGGCGCCGGCGCGACCACGCTGATCGGCAGGGTCTCGTCGATCGTGAGGCGGAAGCGCCGCGACTCGTCGCGCTTCACGCGCCCGGAGGCCAGGAGCCAGATCGAGCCGATCGCGAAGGCCACCAGCGCGGCGGCGGCCCCGACCAGGATCGCCATGCGGGGTCCGAACTGCGCGGCGACCCAGCCGACGATCGGCGCGCCGATCGGGGTGCCGCCCATGAGGATCGCCATGTACAGCGCCAAGACGCGTCCGCGCAGGGCCGGATCGGTCGTCGTCTGCACGTACCCGTTGGCCGTCGTGAGCATCGTGACCACGGCGAAGCCGGTGAACATGAGCGTTGCGGCATATGCCCAGTACCCGGGCATCACCGAGGACACGGCGGCCGCGACCGCGAACAGCAGCGTCCCTCCGACGACCACCCGAAGACGTGCCCGGTCGCGGCGCGCCGCCAGCAGCGCGCCGGCGAGCGACCCGATCGCGAGGATCGAGCTGAGCAGGCCGAACCCGTCGGCGTCGCGGCCGAACTCCAGCGCCATCGTCGAGGCGAAGATCGGGAAGTTCATGCCGAAGGCGCCCACGAGGAACACCATCGCGAAGATCACGATCAGATCCGGTCGACGCCCGACGTAGCGGAAGCCGTCGGCCAGCCGCGAGGCGCCGGTCTGCGAGACCCGCGGCATGAGCTCGTTCGGGCGGATGAGCATGAGCGCGATGATCATGCCGAAGAACGTGACAGCGTTCACCAGGAACACCCAGCCGGTGCCGACGGCCACGATGAGAACGCCGGCGACGGCCGGTCCGATCATGCGGGCGCCGTTGAAGGATGCCGCGTTCAAGGCCACCGCGTTGGAGGCGTTATCGCGGCTGACCACGTCGGAGACGAAGGCCTGTCGCGCGGGATTGTCGAAGGCGGTGACCACGCCGAGCGCGAGAGCGAAGCCGTACATCATCATCAGCGTCATCATGCCGGTGAGGATCATGACACCGAGCGCGATCGCCAGCAGCAGCAGGATGCCCTGCGTGACCATGAGGAGCTTGCGCCGCTCGAAGCGGTCGGCGACCCAGCCGGTCACACCCACCAGCAGCAGCGGGGGCGCGAACTGCAGCGCCATCGTCACGCCCATCGCGGCGGCGTCGTTGTCGGTGAGCTCAGTGAGCACGACCCAGTTCTGAGCGGTCGCCTGCATCCACGCGCCGATGTTCGAGACGAGCGCACCGATGAACCACACCCGGTAGTTGAACACCGAGAACGAGCGGAACATGGCCGAGCCGCTCATCGCGCCACCATCCTCTGCATGATCGCGGCGGCTTTCGCGAGCGTCTCGCGCTCGCCGGGCTCGATCTCCGCGAGCGCCTCCTCGACCCACGCGTCACGCCGACGCGCGGTCTCATCGACGACGGCGCGACCGCCGTCGGTGAGGTCGATCACGACCTTGCGGCCGTCGCTCTCGTCGGCGCTGCGGGTGATGTACCCGGCTTCCTGCAGGCAGTTCACCGTCCGGTTCATCGCCGGGGACGACACGCGCTCGCGGTCCGCGAGTTCGGTCAGGGTGTGCGGGCCGTGGACGAAGAGGCCGGCGAGCACCGCGAACTGCCCATCGCTCATCGAGTCGACAGCGCGCTGGGTGCGCATGCGCCGGGCGAGGCGGAACGTGGCGATTCGCAGGTCGGAAGCCTCACGGGAGAGGTCCTGGGGGAATTCTGCGGTGTCGGTCATCGATCCTTAGCTTAGTTCATTACCCTTGCTAAGTAAAGTCGGGTCGCCCTCGCCCGAGGCCTCCGGTGCGGTGTCCTCCTCGGGCCTGCGGCCGCTTCCGAGCGAGAACGTCGCGGCTAGTCCGATCACGAGGAATCCGGCCGCCGCGAAGGCGGACAGACGTGTGCCGGCCGAGAACGCCGACTTGGCGGCATCCGCGATCTGCGCCGTCTGCGGGTTCGCCTCCAGCCCGAGGATCGCGCCGCCGGCCGAGTCGACCACCGCGCTGACCACCTTGTCGGCCTGGTCCGCGGGAACGTTCAGATCCTCGAGCTGCGAGGTCAGGATGCCGGCGGTGCTGGTGAACAGGATGGTGCCGAGGATCGCGACGCCCAGCGCCGACCCGACCTGGCGGGCGGTGGACTGCGTGCCCGATCCCTGTCCCGACATCTCGACCGGGACATCCTGCAGCACGACCCCGGTCAGCTGGGCGGTGGCCAGACCGACGCCGAAGCCGTAGACGAACAGCGCCGGAATGAGCCAGCCCCAGACGGCCTCGGGTCCGATGATGAACCCGATGGCGGCGACGCCGACGATCTCGGCGACGATGCCCACGCGCACGATCGTGATCGCCGAGATACGGCCGGATGTCGCGCCGGCGAATCCGCTCGCGGTGAAGGAGCCGATCGCGAGCGCGAGCAGCAGGAAACCGGTCTGCAGCGCGTCGAAGCCGAGGACGAACTGCAGCCAGAGCGGCAGCGTCAGGATGATGCCGAACTCGCCGAGCGAGACGACCATCGCCGCGATGTTGCCGTTGCGGAAGGACCCGATCCGCAGCAGCGAGAACTCCAGCAGAACCGAGTCGCCGCGGCGCTTGCGGCGCCGCTCCCACGCGATGAACGCGACGAGCGCCAGGGCCGAGACGGCGAAGGCGACCGGCACGGGGGACAGCTCGAAGGGCCAGGTGAAGCCGCCGATCTGCATCGCGGTGTCGGTGAGCCACCAGCCGTATGTACGGCCTTCGATCAGTCCGAAGACGAGGGGACCGAAGATGAGCACCGAGAGCGCCGCCCCCAGGAAGTCGATCTTGCCGTACCGCGCTTCGCGCGACTCCGTGACGGTCAGCAGCACGCCGATGAAGATGATGATGCCCAGGGGCACGTTGATGCCGAAAGCCCACCGCCACGAGAACGCCGTCGTCAGCCAGCCGCCCAGGAGCGGCCCGACCGCGACCATGCCGCCGATCGTGGATCCCCACACGGCGAACGCGATGCCGCGTTCCCGTCCACGGAAGGTCGCGTTGATGAGCGAGAGCGTGGTGGGAAGGACCATCGCGCCGCCGACGCCCTGGATCAGCCGGGCGAGGATGAGCAGGTCTCCGGTGGGGGCGAAGGCTGCCAGAACCGATGCGATCGTGAACACCACGATGCCGATCAGCAGCATGCGACGCCGACCGAACTTGTCGGCGAGGCTGCCGAACAGCAGCAGGAGCGAGGCGAAGACCAGGGTGTAGGCCTCCTGCACCCACTGCACCTGCGTCGAGGAGATGCCCAGGTCCTCGACGATCGACGGCACTGCCACGTTGACGATCGTCGAGTCGACGATGATCAAGGCCACGCCCAGGCTGATGAAGACCAGGCCGAGCCACCGGCGGGAAGAGGATTCCGTCATATCGCTAGCCTATCTAGCGAACGGGGGTTTGGCTAGTTTGTCTAGCGATCCGAGCCGCCCCCTCCCGGAACCTATACTCGCCCCATGCCCGAGTTCACCGATGCACATGGCATCGCGATCGTCTACGACGTCCACCCCGCCCAGACGACCCCTCGCGGCGTGGTGCAACTGTGCCATGGCTATGGGGAGCACGCGGGCCGCTACGAGGTGCTGATCGGGGCGCTGACGGCTGCAGGATTCACCGTGTACGCCGACGATCATCGCGGACACGGGCGAACGGGAATGCGGCAGCATCAGGGTGATCGATCGCAGCTCGGCAAGCTCGGGCCCGGCGGCGTGCCCGCGGCCGTCGATGCCGTCTGGATGTTCACCGAGATCATCCGCAAGGAGAATCCCGACCAGCCTCTGGTGCTGTTCGGCCACTCCTGGGGCTCCTTCATCGCACAGATGCTGCTGAACCGGCATCCCGATGCCTACGACATGGTGGTGCTGAGCGCGACGGTGTACCGACAGCTCGGATCGGGCAACCTCGGGGATCTCAACGAGCGGTGGAAGGCTCCCGATGCCACCGGAATGGAGTGGCTGTCCGCGGACGGCGAGGTCGTGCGCGGGTTCATCGCGGATCCGCTGTGCACCACGGTGCCGATGGGCAAGACGTTCGGCCTGTTCGGCCAGCTGCAGATGATGGGAAAGCCGCGCCGGAAGCTGCGCGAACTCGCCGGCGACGTTCCGATCCTCCTCATGGTCGGACGCGATGACGCCGTGGGCGGACCGCGCAGCGTGCACCGACTCGCCGATTCCTACCGCACGCGTGCCGGGCTCACCGACGTGACCACCTACGTGTATCCGGACGCGCGCCACGAGATCTTCAACGAACTCACCTCGGACAAGGTGCGCGCAGATCTGGTCGCGTGGCTGGATGCGCGCCTGCCCATGCGGGACTGACAGCCCGAGAAGCACGGTCGGTCTCGACTCTTGACCTGGGAGCGCTCCCGCGGCATCCTGGCAGAAGTGACGTGCATGGGAGCGCTCCCATAGCAAACCCCCCGGCACTCGCTCCAGGCCGACGATGTCGTCGGTCTCGGTCATCGACGACCAAAGGAAGCACTCGAGTATGAATTCACGGTCCCCCCGACGTGGCATCGGCCGCATCGCGCTGGCATCCGCCGCCGCGATCGTCGCTGCGCTTGCCATCCCTCTCGGTGCCGCGCAGGCCGCCGAGCCCGACCTGCCCGGATCCGATCTGTTCGTCAATCCCTACAGCACGACCCCCGAGGCGGGTCAAGCGCTGTCCGGCCAACCGCGCTACGATGCGCAGCTGCTGGGCAGCGTTCCGTCCGCCCAGTGGTTCACGAAGGGAACGCCGGCCGAAGTGCAGGCCGCTGCCGATGCATACGTGGATGCCGCGGCATCCGTCGAGGCCATGCCGGTGCTCGTGGCCTACAACCTGCCCTCCCGGGACTGCGCGCAGTACTCCGCCGGCGGTGCGGCCGATACGGCTGCGTACGAGGCGTGGATCGACGGATTGGTCGCCGGGATCGGCGACCGACCCGCGACGGTGATCCTCGAGCCCGACGGACTGGGCATCATCCCGTGGAACACCGCCCTGGACGGCACGCCCGAGTGGTGCCAGCCGGCCGAGCTCGACGCGGCCACCGCGGCGAGCGATCGCTACGAGCAGCTGAACTACGCCGTGGACGCACTGGGGACGCTTCCGTCCACGTCGGTGTACCTCGACGGCGTGCACTCGGGATGGCTCAACGTCGGTGACATCACCGACCGCCTGGTCAAGGCCGGCGTGCAGCGCGCCGACGGGTTCTTCCTCAACGTCTCGAACTATCAGTTCACGTCCAACCTCACGTACTTCGGCACGTGGATCTCGTCCTGCATCACCGCCGTGACCGAGCTGGGCACGTCGCCCGACGAATGCGCCAACCAGTACTGGAACGGCGGTCCTTCCAACAACTGGACGGGCGTTGCGCTCTCCAGCGCGGGCGAGTGGAGTTCCGACGCAGCCGATCCGGCACTGAATACGGGCGGCATCGATGAGCGCTACGCCACGCTCCTCGGCGACACCGAGCCGACCACGGGCTTCGTGATCGACACGAGCCGCAACGGGCAGGGACCGTGGCAGGCGCCCGCCGGCGTCTATTCGGATGCCGAGGACTGGTGCAACCCGCCGGGACGCGGCCTGGGCGAGCAGCCGACCACCGACACCGGCACGCCGCTGGTCGACGCGCACCTGTGGATCAAGGTCCCTGGGGAGTCCGACGGAAAGTGCTACCGCGGCACCGGTGGGCCCGAGGATCCGGAGCGGGGAATGGAAGACCCGGCGGCGGGCGCCTGGTTCCCCGAGCAGGCGCGTGAGCTGATCGAGAACGCGGTGCCGCCGCTTCCTGCGCAGACGTGCCACGTCGTGTGGGATGCGAAGGGCAAGGGCAAGGCGTTCGCCGCGACGGTGAGCGTGAGCGCCCCCACGAGTCCGTGGACCCTCGGATTCACCTGGCGCGATGACCAGCGGGTCTCGGGAGCGGCCCGCGGCGCGGCGTCTCAGGACGGGCAGGTGGTCTCGATCACCTCGAAGGCGTCATCGGTCGTCGTGACCGCGAAGGGCGGTGCCACCGAGCCGTGGCTTTTCACGGTCGACGGAAAGCCCTGCACGTCGGACTGATCGCAACAGCCGAAAGCGGGGCCGGATGCTGCATCCGGCCCCGCTTGTCGTTCCCGGCTTTCAGCGCGAGCTGAAGGCGGCGTCGAAGGCGGCCTCGGGAGCCGCGAAGGCGTTGCGCTTGACGAACTCCAGCGCCTCGGGCGCCCCCAGCAGGCGGTCCATGCCGGCGTCCTCCCACTCCACCGAGATCGGGCCGTCGTAGCCGATGCTGTTCAGTGCGCGGAAGGAGGCCTCCCACGGCACGTCGCCGCGACCGGTGGAGACGAAGTCCCACCCTCGGTGCAGGTCGGCCCAGGCGAGGTGCGAGCCCAGGCGCCCGTTGCGGCCGTTTCCGAGATTGAGCTTCACGTCCTTGCAGTCCACGTGGTAGATCAGGTCCTTGAACTCGAGGATGAAGTCCACCGGGTTCAGCTCCTGCCACATGAAGTGCGACGGATCCCAGTTCAGTCCGAAGGCCGGGCGGTGTCCGATCGCCTCGAGCGTGCGAACCGTCGTCCAGTAGTCGTAGGCGATCTCGCTCGGGTGCACCTCGTGGGCGAAGCGCACGCCGACCTCGTCGAAGACGTCGAGGATCGGGTTCCAGCGGTCGGCGAAGTCCTGGTAGCCGGCATCCACCATCGCCTGCGACACGGGCGGGAACATCGCCACGTACTTCCAGATGCTCGATCCCGTGAAGCCGACCACTGTCTTCACGCCCAGCTTCGCCGCGATGCGCGCGGTGTTCTTCATCTCCTCGGCCGCGCGCTGCCGCACGCCCTCCGGGTCGCCGTCGCCCCAGACCTGGTCGCTGACGATGTCGCGATGCCGTTGGTCGATCGGGTCATCGCACACCGCCTGCCCCTTCAGGTGGTTCGAGATCGCCCAGACCTTCAGGCCGTGGCGCTCGAGCAGATCGAGCTTGCCCTGCACGTACTCGTCGTCGTCCCAGCGCCACGGGTCGAGGTGGTCGCCCCAGCACGCGATCTCGAGGCCGTCGTAGCCCCAGTCGGCTGCGAGGCGTGCGACCTCTTCCAGCGGCAGGTCGGCCCACTGGCCGGTGAAGAGGGTGATCGGTCGCGTCATTGCAGTGTTCCCTTCGGGTTCGTGGAGGTCGGGGTCAGTCGGTGGAGGTCCAGGCGCTGCCGTCCTGGGAGCTGCGCTCGACGGCGTCGAGGACGCGCTGGATGTGCAGGCCGTCGGCGAAGGAGGGCTCCGGCTGGCTGCCGTCGGCGATCGCCGTGACGAAGTCGACGACCTGATGGGAGAAGCCGTGCTCGTAGCCGAGCATGTGCCCGGGCGGCCACCACGGCGCGAGGTACGGGTGGTCGTGCTCGGTGACGAGGATGGTGCGAAACCCCTGCTCCGTCGCCGGCAGCATGGCGTCGTAGAACTCGAGCTCGTTCATCCGCTCGAGGTTGAACGCGATCGCGCCGAGCGACCCGGACACCTCGACCGTGAGAGCGTTCTTGCGTCCGGTGGCGAAGCGGGTGGCCTCGAAGGTGCCCAGCGGCGCATACCCCGTGCCGGAGCCGCCGTAGCGGCCGGCGAACAGGGCGATGTCATCGACCGTCACCGCGCCGCGCTCGCTCGAGGCAGTACCCGACAGACCCACCCCTTCCGCCAGCAGCGGCCGTTCGGCGACGATCGTGTCGAGGATTCCCGAGACGCTTCCCAGACGCAGGCCGGTGATGTACTCCGAGAGGTCGATTGCGTGCGCGCCGATGTCGCCGAGGGATCCGGAGCCGGCGCGGTCCTTCTGCATCCGCCAGGTCAGCGGTGCCTCGGCATCCATCAGCCAGTCCTGCCGGTACGCCGCCCGCACCTGCCGGATCTCTCCCAGCCGGCCTGCCGCCACGAGGTCGCGTGCGAAGGTCGCTGCGGGCACGCGACGGTAGGTGAAGCCCACCATCGAGCGCACGCCCTTCTCTGCGGCACGGGCGGCGGCATCCGTCATCGCCTCCGCCTCGGCGACCGAGTTCGCGAGGGGCTTCTCGCACAGGACGTGCTTGCCGGCCTCGAGCGCAGCGATGGCGATCTCGGCGTGGGTGTCGCCGGGGGTCACGATGTCGACCACGTCGATGTCATCGCGGGCGATCACCTCGCGCCAGTCGGTGGCGGCCTCGTCCCAGCCCCATTTTCGGGCCGCGGCGCTCACGGCGTCGGGATTGCGGCCGACGACGACGGCCATCGTCGGATCGGCGGGAAGGTCGAAGAAGCGGGGGGCGACGCGCCACCCCTGCGAGTGGGCGGCGCCCATGAAGCCGTAGCCGATCATGGCGACGCGGAGGTTCTCGGTCACTGGTACTCCGTCACTGGTCCTGCGTGGAGGGTTCGAAAGCGGGGGGAGGGTGGTGCGCAGGAGGGGACATCCGCGTGTCGCGGACGTCCCCTCCCGTGTGATTCAGCGTGCGTGGATCAGGATTCGAATGCCAGACCGATGTACTGGTCGACGTTCTCCTTCGTGACCACGGGCGCGTCCAGCACGATGCGGTTCGCGACACCCGGCGTGATGAGGTCGCTCATCGTCTTGCCCTGAGCGATCAGACGTGCCAGCGCGATGCCGTCGGCGGCCTGGGTCGACGGGTAGATGATCGTCGCCTTCAGCACGCTGTCGTCGGCCTCGATGGCCTCCATCGCGTTCTTCGAGCCGGCGCCGCCGACCATGAAGAACTCGTCGCGGCCCGCGGCGTCGATCGCCGCGAGGACCCCGATGCCCTGGTCGTCATCGTGGTTCCACAGCGCATCGATCTTCGGGTTGGCCGACAGCAGCTGAGATGCCGCGGCCTCGCCGCCCTGGACGGTGAAGTCGGCGGCCACCCGGGCCGAGACCTCCAGACCGCAGTCATCGAGCGCGTCCGCGAATCCCGCGGAGCGGTCCTGCGTGAGCGGCAGCGAGTCGATGCCGGCGATCTCGGCGACCACGGCGTCGGGGTTGTCCCCGAGCTGTTCGCAGATGTACGTACCGGCGCTGACGCCCATGCCGTAGTTGTCGCCGAGCACGGTGGCGCGCGCGGCGAACGGGCTGGAGAACTCGCGGTCGACGTTGATGACCGGGATGCCGGCCTCCATGGCCTTGGTCGCGACCTCGGTCAGCGCCGCGCCGTCGCTGGGCAGCAGCACGATCGCGTCGACACCGTCGTTGATGAACGTCTCGACCGCGGCGATCTGCGCGTTGACGTCGTTCGTGCCCTCTGCGAGCTGCAGCTCGACGTCGGGGAAGCTCTCGGCCGCGGCGATGGCGCCGGAGTTGATGGCGCCGAGCCAGCCGTGGTCGGCGGCCGGTCCCGAGAAGCCGATGACGACGGTGTCGCCGCTGGCCTCGTTCTCCTCCGTCGTCGTCCCCTGGTCGACGACGTCCTCTTCTCCCTCGGGCGAACCGGCGGTGCAGCCGGCCAGCAGCGCGATGGCTGTCATCGCGGCCAGACCGGCGCCGATGGCCCGGTGACGCGCAGTGCGTGATGAACGCATTGATTCCTCCTTGAATGTGAATGCAGAGCCAGATCCCGATCGGCCGCGGCGCTCGCGCGCCCAGTCCCCAGACTGACGGTGCCACCGTAACAGAACGACACGAAGAAGTGGCACCTTTTGTTGCAACGATGGCAAAAGGTGATCTTCGTTGACTTTCCGCATCATTTCACGCCGATTCTGCGATGGCGCGGGCGCGCGCGAACCTCTCGAATCCGCCTGCGACAGCGTGTTATGGTCCTGGGGTGATCAAAGGTGACCAGCATTCGGCGTTACTCGACGTTCGTGGCATCACGAAGAGTTTCGCGGGAGTCCAGGCGCTGCGCGGCGTCGATCTCGACGTCCGGGCGGGCGAGGTGCACTGCGTGCTCGGCCAGAACGGCGCGGGCAAGTCGACCCTCATCAAGACGCTCGCCGGTGTTCACCGGCCGGACGGCGGCTCGATCGAGTGGCTCGGGCAGACGGTCGAGATCGCCACACCCGAGGCCGCGCTCGAGCTGGGCATCGCCACGATGTACCAGGAACTGGACGTCGTGGACGGCTTGAGCATCGCCGAGAACATCTTCCTGGGCCACGAACTCGCGCGCGGCGGGTTCACGAAGCGGTCCGAGGCGGCGCGGCAGACCAGGGAACTGCTGCGCCGGCTGGGACACGAGAACCTCTCGCCCCACACCGAAGTGGGGCAGCTCAGCGCGGCCAACAAGCAGATCGTCAGCATGGCGCGCGCACTCTCGCACGACATCAAGCTGATGATCATGGACGAGCCCTCCGCCGTCCTGGACACCGAAGAGGTCAAGAACCTGTTCCACGTCGTGAAGGAGCTGACCGCCGAGGGCATCGCGGTGGTCTACATCACGCACCGGCTGGAGGAGATCCGTCAGATCGGCGACCGCATCACCGTCCTCAAGGACGGCCGGTCGATGGCGTCCGGCATCCCGGTCGCCGACACTCCCACGAGCGAGCTGATCCGCCTGATGACCGGTCGCACGGTCGAGAACGTCTTCCCGCCGGCCGTTCCCGTCGCCCCCGATGCGCCGGTGGTCCTCGAGGTCGACGGGCTCGGGCTGGCCGGCGTGTTCGCCGACGTGTCCTTCACCGTGCGCGCCGGTGAGATCGTGGGGCTCGCGGGACTGGTCGGCTCGGGGCGCTCCGAGATCGTCGAAACCGTCTACGGGGCGCGCAAGTCGACGGCCGGGAGCGTGAGCGTGGGCGGCAAGGCGCTGCGGCGCGGCTCGGTCGTCGCGGCCGTGCGGGCCGGTGTGGGACTTTCGCCCGAGGAGCGCAAGAGCCAGGGACTCGTCCTGGACGAGCCGATCTTCGTCAATGTCACCCTGTCGTCGATGGGCCGGTTCGCCAAGGGCGGCTTCCTCGACGAACGGACGGAGCGGCGTGTCGCCGCCGAGCAGATCGAGGCGCTCGAGCTGCGCCCCGCCAATCCCGATCGAGCCGCGCGCACTCTCTCCGGCGGCAACCAGCAGAAGATCCTGCTCGCACGCTGGCTGGTGCACGGCACCCGCGTGCTGCTGCTGGACGAGCCCACCCGCGGCGTCGACGTCGGTGCGCGCGCCGAGATCTATGCACTCATCCGACGCCTCTCCGCCGCCGGCAACGCCGTCGTGATCGTCTCCAGTGAGATCGAAGAGGTGCTCGGCCTTGCCGACACCGTTCTGGTCATCTCGGACGGCCGAGTGATCGAGACCCTCCCCGCGTCAGAGATCGACGAGCACGGCGTGCTCGATCTCGTCATGAAAGGAACCGCCGCATGAGCGAGCAGACCGATGTCGGCACTTCGGGTGCCGTCGCCTCGTCGTCCGAGGCACCGCCGCCTGCCGGCATGCCCTCCCCGCGATCCGAGAAGTCCGGCCTGCAGAAGGTGATGTCCGGCTCGGTCGGCCGCAATCTCGGACTGGTGCTCGCCCTCGTGGTGCTCGTGATCGTCGGAGCCCTCACGGCGGGTGAGAGTTTCACCACGTTCAGCAACGCGCTGGTGATCCTGCGCCAGGCCTCCATCATCGGCGTCATCAGCATCGGCATGACCCTCGTGATCATCGCCGGCGGCATCGACCTGTCGGTCGGCTCGGTCATGGGCCTCGCGTCGATCGTGGCGACCCTCGCGGCGATCCAGGACCTGGCAGACCAGACGCACTGGATCGTCATGGTCGTGATCGCGCTCGCGGTGGGGCTCGGAGCCGGCCTCATCAACGGCGTCGTGATCGCCTACGGCAACGTCGTGGCGTTCATGGCGACCCTGGCGATGCTGGTCGCCGCGCGCGGGCTCGCCGAGATCCTCGCCGAGCGTCGCACGCTCATCGTCGGAGACCGGGGCTTCATCAGCTTCATGAACTCGGACTTCCTCGGGATCGACATCCTGATCTGGATCTTCGCGATCGTCGCCGCGCTCGGCTGGGTGCTGCTGAACCGCACCACGTTCGGGCGCCGCACCGTCGCGATCGGCGGCAACCGCGAGGCCGCGCGCCTCGCCGGCATCAACGTCAAGCGCCACACGATGTGGCTCTACGCACTCACCGGGCTGAGCGCCGGCATCGCGGCGGTCATGATCCTCGGCCGCACCACCGCCGGAAGCTCGACGCACGGACAGCTGTACGAGCTCGATGCGATCGCCGCCGTCGTCGTCGGCGGCACCCTGCTCGTCGGCGGTCGCGGCACGATCACGGGCACCGTCTTCGGCGTGCTGATCTTCGCGACGCTGACGAACGTCTTCGTTCAGAACAACCTCTCCTCATCCGTGCAGGCGGTCGCGAAGGGCGTCATCATCGTCGTCGCCGTTCTGCTCCAGCAGCGGTTCGCCAAGCCGGTCGGGCGAGAATCCTGACCCGGCTGCCCGGGGAACCTGAGATGCCCAGCGGGTCGCAGCGCCGCGCATCGGGATCCCGGCAGACCTCGCCGTGTGAGTGACGGGACCGTCAATGGGAGTCGAAGCGAATTCCGCCGGCATCGGCGTGACGGAGCTGTTCCAGATGCTGCGCGACGGCGTGCCGCGCACCCGCGCGGAGCTGGCCAAATCCACCGGCATGGCCCGCTCCACGATCGCGATGCGCGTCGATGAGCTCATGCGGTTGGGACTGGTCGCCCCGGTCGCCGGCGCGGCCTCTACCGGTGGTCGCCCGCCGTCGCAGTTCGCCCTGAATCCCGGTGCGCGAGTGGTGATCGCCGCGGACATCGGCGCATCGCACGCCACCGTAGCCGTGAGCGATCTGGGCGGCACGATCCTCGCCGAGCGGATCGCGCCGCTGGATATCACCCTCGGACCCGTTCCGGTTCTGACGTGGACCCTCGAGACCGCTCTCGCCCTGCTGGCCGAGTCCGGTCGAACCGCGGCCGATGTCGCGGCCATCGGCGTCGGTGTGCCGGGGCCCGTCGAGTTCTCCAGCGGCCGCCCGATCAACCCGCCGATCATGCCCGGATGGGACCGGTTCGACATTCCGGCGTGGGTCGGTCAGCACCTGCCGGCACCGGTCCTCGTGGACAACGATGTCAACATCATGGCTCTGGGTGAGCGGTCGGCCGCTTGGCCGAGCACCGAGCACCTCATGTTCGTCAAGGTCGCCACGGGCATCGGCGCGGGGGTCATCTCCGGAGGTCAGCTCCTGCGCGGAGCGGAGGGCGTCGCGGGCGACATCGGCCACGTGCGCGTCGCGCGCGGATCGGACGTGCAGTGCGCGTGCGGCAACCGCGGCTGCCTCGAAGCACTCGCCTCCGGACCGGCGATCGCCCGGGCGCTGCGCGCGCAGGGCGTCGAGGCTGCGGACGGCAACGACGTCGTCGACCTCATCAAACGCGGCAACATCGACGCGATCCAGGCGGTCCGACAGGCCGGCCGCGACATCGGCGAGGTGCTCACGGCATGCGTGAGCCTGATGAACCCGTCGGTGATCGCGATCGGCGGATCCATGGCACGCGTGGGCGAGCACCTCATCGCCGGTGTCCGGGAGGTGGTGTACACCCGATCCACGCCGCTGGCGACCGAGCACCTCTCGATCGTGCAGTCCTGGGCCGCCGAAGACGCCGGGGTGCGCGGGGCGAGCATGCTGGCGATCGAGCACGCGCTGTCGCCGGCGGCGCTGCACATGCTCGTCGCGGGCTGAGCCGCCGGGCCCCGCGCCCGCGCCGGATACGCTGGGCGCATGCACGGCGAATACAAGGTGCCCGGAGGCAAGCTGGTCGTCGTCGACCTCGAAGAGCGCGACGGCAGGATCGCCGAGTTCCGGCTGGCGGGTGATTTCTTCCTCGAGCCCGACACGGCGCTGGATGACATCGACGCCGCCGTCAACGGGCTGCCGATCGAGACGGATGCCGCCGCCATCGCGGCCGCGGTGCGCGCGGCGCTTCCCGAGGGGGCGCAGCTGCTCGGCTTCACGCCCGAAGCGGTGGGGACCGCCGTTCGTCGCGCACTCATCACCGCCCCGGGCTGGCGGGACTTCGACTGGGAGGTCGTGCACGACCGGCCGGTCTCACCCCGCCTGAACCTGGCGCTGGATGAAGTGCTGACCACGCGCGTGGGCGACGGCCGGCGGCGCCCGACCCTGCGCCTGTGGGAGTGGGATGAATCGGCCGTCGTGATCGGGTCCTTCCAGTCGTACCGCAACGAGGTGGACCCGGAGGGTGCCGCCCGGCACGGCTACGATGTCGTCCGCAGGATCTCGGGCGGTGGCGCCATGATGATGGGCGCGAACTCGATCGTCACCTATTCGCTCTATGTGCCGGCATCCCTCGTCGCGGGAATGACCTTCGCGGATTCGTACGCGTTCCTCGACGACTGGGTGCTGCAGGCGCTGCGTTCGCTCGGGGTCGAGGCGACCTATCAGCCGCTGAACGACATCGCCTCGCCCCAGGGCAAGATCGGCGGTGCCGCCCAGAAGCGGCTGGCCAACGGGGGAGTGCTGCACCACGCGACCCTCAGCTACGACATGGACGGCCAGGTGATGACCGAGGTGCTGCGGATCGGCCGCGAGAAGCTCAGCGACAAGGGGACCACCTCCGCCGCCAAGCGCGTCGACCCGCTGCGCCGCCAGACCGGCCTGCCCCGCGAGGCGATCATCGAGCGGTTCATCGACACGTTCACGAAGCTCTACGGCGCCGTGCCCGGCACGATCACCGACGAGGAGTACGCCGAGGCCGAGGCGCTGGTGGCGTCGAAGTTCGCGACCGATCCGTGGCTCTACCGGGTTCCGTGACCGAGGGCGCCCTGCCGGGGTCGGTCGAGATCCACGCTGGGGACAACCTCGCCGTCGCCGCGGGCTTCGCGGACGGATCGTTCACCCTGATCTACCTGGATCCGCCGTTCAACACCGGCCGCGTGCAGGGCAAGGCGCTCGAGACCGCGCGCTCGTCGAGCCGAATTCAGGCTGAGCCCGCCGGACCAGACGGTGATCCGCCGCAATTCCGGACGCCGGCTGATCCCGCCGGCGCATCCAGCCTGAATTCGGCATCGTCGGCCGGGGAGCAGGTGAGCCCCGCCGTCGTCCGGCGCGGCTTCCACGGGCGCGAGTACGAGCGCCTGCGCGGTGATCTGCGCACCTACGACGACCGGTTCGACGATTACTGGGGGTTCCTCGAGCCGCGTCTGGTCGAGGCGTGGCGGCTGCTCGCCGACGACGGCACGCTCTACGTTCACTTGGACTACCGCGAGGCCCACTACGCCAAGGTCCTGATGGACGCACTGTTCGGTCGCAGCCGATTCCTCAACGAGCTGATCTGGGCCTACGACTACGGCGCGAAGACCCGCAAGCGCTGGCCGACCAAGCACGACACGATCCTCGTGTACGTGAAGAACCCCGACGCGTACTGGTTCGACTCCGAAGCCGTCGACCGCGAGCCGTACATGGCGCCGGGACTGGTCACGGCCGAGAAGGCCGCCCGCGGAAAGCTGCCGACGGACGTGTGGTGGCACACGATCGTTCCCACGACCGGACGCGAGAAGACCGGCTATCCGACCCAGAAGCCCGAAGGGGTGCTGCGCCGGATCGTGCAGGCATCCAGCCGCCCGGGCGACCGCGTGCTCGACCTCTTCGCCGGCAGCGGCACGACCGGCGCGGTCGCGTCGGCGCTCGGCCGCCACGCGGTGCTCGTCGACGCGAATCCCGAGGCGGTCGCCGTGATGCGGACCCGGATGCCGCACGCCACCTTCCTCGGCTGAACTCAGCTGCGGCCTGGATCGGCCTCGCGCAGGCGCTCGATCTCGAGGCGATTGACCTCGGCCGCGCGGGTGAACAACTCGTTCGCGAACTCGATCTGCTCATCGGTGAGGGTCGCGAGGTAGTCGGCCCACCGCTGCCCGACACGTCCGTAGATCGGCCCGACCTTCTGCAGTACGGCGTCGACATTCGCCGTGACGATCACCTTGCGGCGATCGGCGGCATCCCGCTCCCGCGTGACGTAGCCCGCGCGTTCGAGCCGATCGACGACCGAGGTGATCGCACCCCCCGCTGTCAGACCGGTGCGCTCGGCGAGCTCACCCGGGGTCGCCGGGCCCTCGCTCATGAGCAGGCTGACCGCCTGCATGTCCGTGCTGTTGATGCCGCCGTGGCGGGCCACCGCGTCTTGGAACAGCACAGCTCGCGCCATGAACTCCCGCATCACTTCGGCCATGCGCTCGATCGCGGTCTCGCGACTTGACTTCCTCGGCATCGGCGGTATTCTCTCTAATTAAGAGAGACTCTAGAGTAGAGAGTCTCGGCAGGATCAAGGATACCAAATGCCACGAGCACTCGTCATCGGCGCCGGCGTGGCCGGCCCGGCCGCCGCCATGTTCCTCCAGCGCGCGGGGTGGGACGTCCACGTCTATGAGGCCGAAGCGGAGCCGGACCCGTACGAGGGCCTCTTCCTCAATGTCGCCACGAACGGTCTTTCCGTGCTCGCCGAGCTCGGCATCCGCGATCGTCTCCTGACCGACGCTCATAGGGCGTCGCGCATGGTCATGCGGAGCGGAACCGGCCGGGAGCTCGGTGCGGTGCCGAACGGCCCGGCCGGTGACCCGGAGCGCGGCAGCGTGATCGTCCGTCGCGGCCGGCTGCACACGGTGATCCGCGAGGCGGCTGAGGCGACCGGCGTTCCCGTCACCTTCGGCGCTCGGCTCGTCTCCATCGATGAGACCTCCGCCGGCGTGCGGGCGACGTTCTCGGACGGCGCGGTGGCCGAGGGCGACATCCTCATCGGGGCCGACGGGATCGGGTCGGCCACGCGGCGCTACATCGACCCGGGTGCTCCACGGCCGCGGTACAGCGGCCTCGTCGGCACGGGCGGCTTCGCACGGGTCGCTGGACTGGCGGCCACACCGGACACGCAGTACTTCGTCTTCGGCGCGCGCTCGTTCTTCGGGTACCTGGTGCGCGAGGACGGCGAGGTCTACTGGTTCGCGAACATGACCGCACCGCAGCCCGAGCGGGGGTCGCTGCGCGACGTGCCGAGCGCGGACTGGCTCACCAGGCTCCGCGACCTGCACAGCGACGACCCGTTCCCGGTGCCGCAGATCCTGCAGAACGTGCAGGGCGACATCGGCGCCTACCCGATCTTCGACCTGTCCGGGGTGGGGAGCTGGAGCCGCGGCCGGGTCGTCGCGATCGGCGACGCCGTGCATGCGACGTCACCGAGTTCGGGTCAGGGCGCGTCGCTCGCGCTCGAGGACGCGATCACCCTGGCCAAGTGCGTGCGCGATCTGCCCGACCGCGCGGCGGCATTCGCGGAGTACCAGCGACAGCGGCAGCCCCGCGCGGAGGCCGTCGTGAGATACGCCCGCCGGATCGATGGGCAGAAGCGGGTGACGAAGTCGAGGATCGGCATCGCGATCCGCGACTGGATGATGCCGAAGTTCCTCGCGAAGGCGTCCGAGGACACCCGCAACGACTGGCTCTACAACCACCGGATCCCGTGGGAGGAGCCGGTGCAGGCGGGACGACCATAGTCTGGACCGATGCGATTCGGAACCTTCATCCCCCAAGGCTGGCGACTCGATCTGGTCGGCATCGACCCCGCAGAGCAGTGGTCCGCGATGAGCACGCTCGCGCAGCGAGCGGATGCCGGACCGTGGGAATCCCTGTGGGTCTACGACCACTTCCACACGGTGCCGCTGCCCACGGAAGAGGCCACCCACGAGGCGTGGACGCTCATGGCGGCGTTCGCCGCATCGACGAGCCGCATCCGTCTCGGCCAGATGTGCACGTCGATGGGCTACCGCAATCCGGCGTACCTCGCCAAGGTCGCCGCGACCGTCGACCTGATCTCGGGCGGCCGCGCCGAGATGGGCATCGGCGGAGGCTGGTACGAGCACGAGTGGCGCGCGTACGGCTACGGCTTCCCCGCGATCAAGGACCGGTTGGGGCGTCTGCGCGAGGGGGTCGAGATCATGCACCAGGCATGGACCACCGGTTCAGCGACCCTCGACGGCACCTACTACCAGGTCGACGGCGCGATCGTCCGTCCCCTGCCGCTGCAGGAGGGCGGCATCCCGCTGTGGATCGCCGGCGGCGGCGAGAAGGTCACGCTGAAGATCGCCGCCAAGCGCGCGTCGTACACGAACTTCGCCGGTTCCCTGGAGGAGTTCGATCGCAAGAGCGAGATCCTGCGCGGACACTGCGACGCGCTCGGGCGGGACTTCGACACCATCACGCGGTCCTCGAACTTCAACACGATCGTCGGAGCGACCGAGGCCGAGGCGGCCGATCGGCTCGCCGCCGTGATCGCCCGCCTGCGCCCGCACGTCGGGGACGAGCGGGCGGCGGCGATCGAAGCCGACTACGTGTCGTCACCGGGCTTCGGAACCGCGGAGCAGGTCGCCGAGCGCCTCGCCGAGCGCGCCGAGCACGGCCTCGGCTATGCGATCCACTACTTCCCCGAGGCGGCTTACGACCGCTCGGGCATGGAGCTGTTCGAGCGGGACGTCATCCCCGCGCTGGCCTGACCCGGGCGGTCAGACCAGGGCGCGCACGCTCGCGTACCCGTCGGCCATCACGTCCGGTCGTGAAGGGTCGCCGCCGAACACGCGCGTGATTCCGGATGCCGCGGACCACGACGGCCAGCCGGGGGCGCCGTCGCGGACGAAAGCGGCCGCCGAGCCGTGCACCGCATCGGCCAGCGCGCGCGGCGGGTGCTCGCCGGCGAGCTCGGGCACGCCCTCGGCGCCGAGGCAGTCGAACCAGAACGGCACGTCGAGGCAGTGGCAGGCCCAGCCGATCACCGGCGAGGGCCACGAGAACCGGTAGACCCATGTGTCCTCGCCCGCCCGCGCGTCGGCCACGCGCACGACACCCGAGCGGAAGACCACGTCGCTGACATAGCGGCCGAGGACGGCGGCGGTGCCCTTGCGCCGCTGGGCGCTGTTGGCCGCCAAGTACGCCGTCCGTGTCGAGCCGCCGACCCGCAGTGCGCGCAGCGCGAGTGCCGACGGCACGAGCCGCACCTTGTTCTTCACGCCCTCGGTGGCCATCGTGAACTCATCGTCGGTGGTGCCGAGCACCAGCGGGATGCCGGCGCCGATGCCCGCGCCGAGCGAATCGACCGTGGGCCGGACGATGAGGTCGCCATCGATCATCGGGCCCCAGATCAGGCCGTCGATCAAGAGCGCGTGGATGGCCGCGAGCGGATCCTTCGAGTCGGGCTTGGCCGCGGCCTCCTGGTACTGGAGGAGGGTCGATTCGGCGACGGAGGCGAAGCCCTCGCGCGTCGGAGTGACGCCGGCGAGGTTCGCCACCTTGGCCGAGAGCGTGCGCGCCAGCTCGGCGGGCACGTCGGCGAGCGCCGGCGACAGTGCCCAGACCCCGTGGAAGAGACCCTGGGCTGCCGGCATCCCGAGCAGCGTCAGCACCGCACCGCCGCCGGCGGACTGCCCGGCGATCGTGACGCGGCCGGGATCGCCGCCGAAGGCTTGGATGTTCTCGCGCACCCACTCGAGGCCGGCCAGCCAGTCGCGCACGCCGCGGTTGCTCGGCGCCCCGGGAATGTGACCGAAGCCGTCGAACCCCAAGCGGTACGAGAGCGAGACGGTCACGACGCCGTCGCGGTTGAAGGAGGCGCCGTCGTACCACGGGCTGGCGGGGGAGCCCTCGGTGTAGCCGCCGCCGTGGATGTACACGAGCACCGGCAGCGCGGCGTCCGTTCTCCCCGGCTCGGGCGTGAACACGTTGACGTTCAGCGTCGATTCGCCCGGCACGGCGGGTTCCGGGATCAGGGTCTTCTCGCCGGGCTTGTCGCGCTTGGCGGTCGCCCCGTACGCGAGCGCATCCCGAACCCCGTCCCACGGATCCGGCGGGACGGGCGCGGCGAAGCGCAGCTCGCCGGTGGGCGGCTGGGCGAAGGGGATGCCGAGGAACGCGGCCGAGCCGTCGCGCCAGAATCCGCGCACCCGGCCGGGCGCGATGGTGACGATCGGGTCTGGCTGCTGCGTCACGGAACGGCTCCTCGGGTTCGACTCTTCAGGGTAATCGGCCGCCGGGGCCGGACGCGGTCAGGATGCCGCCCGGGCGACCCGCGTGAGCCGCCGCTCGCGCATGGCGAGGAACAGCGGGAACGTGAAGGCGAACGCGGTCAGTCCCGCCCCGACGACGTACAGCCAGCCGAAGCGCATCCGCAAGCGCCGCGCCTCGACGATGATGAAGACGCTTCCCGCCACGGCGACGACGAGCAGGTCGACCGTGATCGAGGACACCGCCGGTCCGCTGCTCGACAGGTCACCGAGGAAATCGGCCATCTGCACGATGGCGAGGACGTTGAAGGTCCAGGTGCCGATGAGTCCCGCAACCGCCAGCAGCAGGTAGATGAGGGCCAGGGGAGTCCAGTCGCGGGTCATGGCGCCATGATGCCATCGCCGGCGTCCCGGCCGGGCCGATTCGTGTCAACCCCGCCCCGGGGCGGCCCGCGGCACGTACCGTGGCAGTGTGACCGATACCTCGCGCAACACGAAGACGAATGCCACGGCATCCACCGGTAGAGACATCGCGCGGCAGATCGCGGTGATCTCCTCGCTCGGGTTCACGCTGGTCGCAGTGCTGGTGGGTGTGGGCGGCCTGGGCGGCACCGAGGTCGAGAACTCCCAGGGCGGGCAGCTCTCCGAGCAGGGCTCGTACCTGGCTCCCGCGGGTCCCGCGTTCAGCATCTGGTCGGTCATCTACCTGGGCCTGGCGGCATACGTCATCTGGCAGGCGCTTCCGAGCCAGCGTGCGTCGGAGCGCCAGCGGGCGATCGGATGGTGGATCGCGCTGACCATCGTGCTCAACGGGCTGTGGCTGGTCGCCGCGCAGCTGCTCACCATCGTGTGGACGGTCGTGGTGATCGTGCTGCTGCTGATCGCGCTGTGCATCACGTTCCGCATCTCCGTGCGCACCCGTGTTCCTCGCGGCGGCTGGGTCGATGCTCTCCTGATCGACGGCGTGACCGGCCTGCACCTCGGCTGGGTGACGCTCGCGACGGTCGCGAACACAGCGGCCTGGCTCACCGGCGTGGTTCCGGAGTCGTGGGCGGATGCCGCATCCGCCATCGGCCTGGCCGTGCTCGCGGTCGTGGCCGTGATCGGACTGGGCATCGCGTGGGCGAGCGGCTGGCGCGTCGCCCCGGGGATCGCGCTGGCGTGGGGTCTGTCGTGGCTCGCGGTCGGCCGGCTGAGCGGGGAACCGCAGAACCAGGCCATCGGCATCGGCGCGATCGTGGTCGCGATCATCGTGCTCGTGGTGCCGCTGGCCGTCGCGGGCCTGCGGCTGCTTCGCCCCGAGCACGACTGACCCTCTACTGACCCGCGAGACTGCAACGGGTGGTCGAGACTGCGGGTAAACCCTGCAGTCTCGACCACCCGATGCAGTCTCGCGGTCGGCGGGGCTAGGAGTCGAGGAACTCCAGGAGCGCGGAATTGACCTCGGCCGCGTGCGTCCACAGCATCCCGTGCGGGGCGCCGTCGATCTCGACGTAGGTCGCGTCCGGCAGCAGGTCCTTGAACCGGCGCGCGGTCGCATCGATCGGAAGGATGTTGTCGGCGGTGCCGTGCACGATGAGCGCCGGGACGTCCACCTTCTCGATGTCCTCACGGAAGTCCGTGGGCCAGGTGAGCGGCGCGGCAGCGATCGCCGCGTTGCCGGCCCGGTTGGCCGTGGCAACGCTCGCGTCGACCGCCTCCTGCGAGATGCGCGAGCCGAGGTTCTCGTCGAGGTTGTAGAAGTCTTTGAAGAACCCGGTCAAGAACGCGTACCGATCCTCGCGTACCGATGCGGCGATGCCGTCGAAGAACTCCTGCGGCCCGGCACCGTCCGGATTGTCGTCGTTCTTCAGCAGGAACGGCTCGAGAGAGCCGAGGAAGGCTGCCTTGGCGACGCGCTCGCTGCCGTAGCGGGTGAAATACCGGGCGACTTCTCCCGTGCCCATCGAGAAGCCGACGAGCACGACCTTCTCGAGGTCGAGCGTGTGCATGAGAGCGCCCAGATCGTCCGCGAACGTGTCGTAGTCCGACCCGGCTCGGGTCTTGCTCGACTGCCCGAAGCCCCGCCGGTCGTACGCGATGACCCGGTATCCCGCCTCCAGGAGTGCAGCCTGCTGCTTGCCCCACGACTCCGCATCGAGCGGAAAGCCGTGAATCAGGACGACCGTCTGACCCTTGCCCTGGTCGGTGTAGAAGAGCTTTACCTCGGCTGAATTCTCGGTGCCGACTGTGATGAATGCCACCTTCGCTCCCTCCGGTCGAGGCGTTGGGTGCCCCGACTCGCCCCCGACGCTACGTGCCGACCCGTGGCAGGGCCAGGGCTTGCGGGTCCTGCCGGGAGCGGTTAGGCCTCCCGCCCGGCGCCCGCCGACGGAACGACGGTGAACATCGTCGGGGCGGCGAACCCGGATGCGGCGAACGCGGCGGCCGCGGCATCCATCACCCTCCGCACGTCGGCGTGGGCGACGAGCGCGATCGCCGCGCCCCCGAAACCGCCGCCGGTCATGCGGGCGCCGACGGCGCCGGCCGCCATCGCCGCCTCGACCGCGGTGTCGAGCTCGGCGACCGAGATCTCGAAATCATCGCGCATGGAGGCGTGCGAGGCGAGGAGCAGGTCGCCGATCGACCTCGGGCCGTGTTCGCGAAGGGCCGTGACCGTGTCGAGCACGCGCTGGTTCTCGGTGACGATGTGGCGGACGCGGCGGAAGGTCTCGTCGTCCATGAGCTGTTCGGCTCGGGGAAGGTCGGCGACAGAGACGTCCCGCAGCGCGGGCACTCCCATGATCGCGGCGCCGCGCTCGCACGACGCCCGGCGCTCGCCGTAGCCGCCGGTCGCGTGGGAGTGCTTCACGCCCGTGTCGATCACGACCAGCTGCAGTCCGGCATCCGCGAATCCGAGATCGATGACCGATGCCTCGAGGGAACGGCAGTCGAGGAAGATCGCCGCGTCGGCCCGGCCGAGCATCGACGCCATCTGGTCCATGATGCCCGTCGGGGCCCCGACCGCCTCGTTCTCGGCTGTGCGCCCGACCTGCGCGAGCGCCACACGGTCCAGGCCCAGGCGCCACGTGTCGTTGAGCGCTGCGGCGACGGCGCCCTCGATCGCGGCGGAGGAGGACAGACCCGCTCCGATCGGCACGTCCGAGGCGATCGCGAGGTCCACGCCCGTCACGCTCGCCGGGTCGGTGCCGGTCGCGCGCAGGAGCGCCCATGCGACCCCGAGGGGATACGTCGCCCACTCGGGCACGTCGGAGCGGCGCGCGGGGAACAGGGCCTCGAGTTCGGCGAGACCGACCTCGACCGCATCCGCGTCGAAGGTCGAGACCACCCGGATGCGGCCATCCTCGCGTGTGCCGAGCGCCACGTGCGTGCGCTGCTGGATCGCGAAGGGCAGGACGAAGCCGTCGTTGTAGTCGGTGTGCTCGCCGATGAGGTTGACGCGTCCGGGGGCCGACCAGATGCCGGCCGGAGCGCCGTTCGCGGTGCTCTCGAAGAGCTCTGCGGCTCCGGTCACAGGGTCACCTCCGGGACGGATTCGATCGCCTCGCGCAGCTTCGCAGCCGCGGTCTCAGGCGGGACGTCGCCGATCCACGCGCCCATCGCCGCCTCGGAGCCGGCGAGGTACTTGAGCTTGTCAGCGGCCCGGCGGGGCGAGGTGAGCTCGAGCCGCAGTCGCACGGAGTCGCGCCCCGCATTGACCGGCGCCTGGTGCCAGGCGGCGATGTAGGGCGTGGGGGAGTCGTACAGCGCGTCGACGCCGCGCAGGAGCCGGAGGTAGAGCGGCGCGAGCTCGTCCCGTTCGGCATCCGTCGTTCCGGCGATGTCGGTCACATGGCGATGCGGCATGAGGTGCACCTCGAGCGGCCAGCGCGCGGCGAAGGGCACGAACGCGGTCCAGTGCTCGCCGCGCAGCAGCACCCGCTCGGAGTCCTGCTCGAAGGCGAGGATGCGGGCGAACAGGTCGCTGCCTTCGCGGTCGACGGCTTCCAGCAGACGGCGCGTGCGGGGCGTCACGTACGGATACGCGTAGATCTGACCGTGCGGGTGGGCGAGGGTGACTCCGATCGCCTCGCCGCGGTTCTCGAAAGGGAAGACCTGCTGGATGCCGGGCAGGGCGGACAGGGCGGCCGAACGGTCGGCCCACGCCTCGATCACCGTGCGGGCGCGGGTCGGGGTGAGCGTGCCGAACGAGCCGGAGTGCTCCGGGCTGAAGCAGACGACCTCGCAGCGGCCGACGCTCGTGCGGGTTCGGCCCAGGCCCGGAGTGTCCAGGTCGTCCAGACTCGTCGGCGGGTCGATCCCCGCAGGCGCGTCGCCCGTGGCCTCCGCCAGCGCCGGGCCGAAGGACGGCGACCGGTTCTCGAAGACGGCGACGTCATAGCGGGAGGGGATTTCGGACGGATTCGTCGGGGCCTGCGGCGCGAGGGGGTCGAGCTCGGCCGGGGGGAGGAAGGCGCGGTTCTGGCGGCCCGCGGCGACGGAGATCCAGTCGCCGGTCAGCACGTCGCGGCGCATGGTCGCGGTCTCCGCGCGCGGGTCGAGGATGCGCGCGTCGATGCGGCGTTCCGGTCCGAGGGTCGTGTCGGGATCGTCGAAGTACATGAGCTCGCGGCCGTCCGCGAGCCGTGCGGTGCGCTTGACGACGCCGGCGCCGAGCGGTTCCCCCGTGCGCAATGCAGGTGTGTTCACGTCAACACGGTACCGCAGGGGTTGTGTTATCGTCAACACGGAAGCTCTGTCCTGCGTTGTGCACGGGAGGTGCGGATGAGCGACGACGTCGATGCGGAGATGAAAGCCCTCGAGCGTCTTGAGGGCGACGCGGCAGGCACCGCGCGGCGCCCGCTGCGGCCCGCGCCCGCGAACAAGCGGGTGTCGATGGCCGATGTCGCGCAGCGCGCCGGGGTGTCCGGGCAGACCGTCTCGCGCGTCGTCAACGACAGTCCGCGCGTCGACCCCGCAACGCGGGCCCGCGTCGAGGACGCCATGGCTCAGCTCGGCTATCGCCCTCACCGGGCTGCCCGTGCGCTGCGCACCGGGCGCACGCACACGATCGGGCTGGTGGTGTCGACCCTCGCGAGCGTCGGGAACTCCCGGATGCTGCAGGCGGTCGCAGACGCGGCGGCTCCCCGAGGGTATGCCCTGACTGTCGTGACCGCGGGGGATGCCGAAGGTCTGGCGCAGGCGTTCGAGCGCCTCCGCGACCAGGGCGTGGACGGCGCCATCGTGCTGAACGAGGCGACCGCAACCGCCCGCCGGACCGATGGGCCGGCCGGTCTTGCCCTCGTAGTCGTCGACTCACCGCCGGACGAGCGCTTCGTCGTGCTGCAGTCCGACCACGAGGCCGGCGCCGTTGCGGCGACCGACCACCTCATCGGGCTCGGCCATGCGACGGTGTGGCACCTGGCCGGCCCCGAGGATTCCTACGCCTCGGCGGAGCGCGAGCGCGGCTGGCGCGCAGCGCTGGAGGGTGCCGGGCTGGTCGTGCCTCCGTTGTTCCGGGGGGATTGGACGGCGGCATCGGGGCACTCTGCGGGTGCGGCGCTCGCTTCCCGCCCCGACGTCACCGCCGTGTTCGTCGCGAACGACCAGATGGCGCTCGGCCTGCTGCGCGCGCTCGCCGATGCCGGCAGGCGCGTCCCGTCGGACGTCTCGGTCGTCGGATTCGACGACATCGCCGACGCTGCCGAGTACCTGCCCCCGCTCACCACCGTGCGGCAGGACTTCGATGCGTTGGGCGAGCGAGCCGTCGACGCGCTCATCGACGCGATCGACGGCGGCTCCCCGAAGACCGACGTCGTTCCGACGCGCCTCGTCGTCCGTGAGAGCTCGGCGCGCCGATGAGGGTCGTTCTGGCCCCCGACAGCTTCAAAGGATCGATCGGCGCTGCGGACGCCGCCGCGGAGCTCGCCGCGGGGTGGCGCAGCGTCGACCCGACGGCAGACCTCATCGCGCGGCCGATGGCCGACGGAGGTGAAGGGACCCTCGCCGCCTTCGCGGCGGCCGTTCCGGGGAGCAGCCGGATGCCGGTGACCGTGACCGGTCCGCACGGACGCCCGGTCGCGGCATCCTGGCTCCTGCTTCCCCCCACCGCCGCGACTCCGCACGGCACGGCGGTCATCGAGCTCGCGTCCACCTCCGGCATCGAGCTGCTCGGATCCCGCCTGCGGCCGCTCGATGCGCACTCCGTGGGCTTCGGCGAGGCGATCGCCGCCGCGCTCGACGCCGGTGTGTCGCAGCTGGTCCTGGGTATCGGAAGCAGCGCATCCACCGACGGCGGGACCGGTATGCTCACCGCCCTGGGCGCCCGGTTCGCGGATGCCGAGGGTCACGCCATCTCGCACGGCGCTCGGGGCCCGGCCGCCGTCGCGACCGCGGACCTGTCCGATCTGCGACAGCCGCCCCCGGGTGGGGTGCTCGTCCTCAGCGACGTGTCGAACCCGCTGCTGGGCGCGCGGGGATCCGCCGCGGTCTTCGGGCCGCAGAAGGGGATGGATGCCGCCGAGATCTCCGCAGCGGAGGCGGGGCTGCGGCGCGTGGCGGCGCTGCTGCCTGCCGACCCGGAACTGCCCGGCTCGGGGGCGGCGGGCGGTGTCGGCTTCGGGCTGCTGGCCTGGGGCGCCCGGCTGGTTCCGGGGGCCGCCGAGGTGGCGGAGCTCATCGACCTGCCGGAGGCACTGTCCGCGGCATCCGTCGTCGTGACCGGCGAGGGATCGTTCGACGGCCAGTCCGCCGCCGGCAAGGCGCCGACGCATGTCGCCGCGCTCGCCGCCGCGGCGGACGTGCCGGTCGTGCTCGTCGCGGGACGGATCGCGCCGGATGCCGACACCTCGGCGTTCGCGGCGGTCGTGTCGCTGAGCCACCTGGCCGGCGGTGAAGACGCCGCCAGAAGCGCACCGGAGCGGTGGCTTCGCGAGGCGGGCGCTGTCCTCGCCCGCGCTTCCCGGGGCTGATCTCCGAAGAATCGGTCTGGCGCGCGGCATCCTCCGCGATTCGCCGATCGGGAATTACAACGTTAGAAGATTTTCCTTGACACGCGGCGAAGGACTGGCACAGCATGGGGGCGAGCGCAGATTACGACGTTGTAAATCCGATGGATTGCGGCGCCGGTGCGGTCATCCCCCTAGCCGTTCGACCGGGCGGCGTTCTGGTTCACGCATACGCGGCAGTGTGCGAAAGAGAGGATCAACGATGACAACGGTTCAACACGAGACACGCGCGTGGCGTGGGTCCCGACGGAAGTGGGCCGCGCTGGCGACGGCCTTCGCGGTGGGGGCGGGCTCGCTCATCGCCGCGCAGCCGGCCGCTGCCGAGGAGGACCCCTGGGTCGCCGAGGTGCAGAACAATGCGGTGGGTGACGTCTACCGGTTCACCGTGCCGAACGCAGCCATCCAGCCGGCCACCGGCATCACCGGGTCGGTCGTGGCGGTCGAGGGCAACTTCGCACCGGGCAAGACATGGACGACCCTGAACATGGGTTCCGGCGGAGGCAACTGGACGACCACGCTCGGGCCCCTCGAGCCGGGCCTCTACTACTACCAGTACTCCGCTCGCCCGGCCTGGAACCAGGATGCGATCGCCTTCCGCAACCCCGCCAGTCCGCAGGAGGTCACCTCCAAGCCCACGTGGAACACTCTGTTCGTCGACGGTCCGGGCGCCGAGTGGCTCGCGGACGCGGAGAGCGGCGGCAGCCTCGAGACCCTCGCCTACGACAGCTCCGTCACGGGGGCCGAGCGCTCGGCGCTGGTGTGGACGCCGCCGGGCTACGACCAGAACCGTGCCGAGCCGTACCCGGTGCTCTACCTCCTGCAGGACGAGGGCCAGAGCTACCGCGAGTGGGTGGAGCTCGGGCGGCTGCAGCAGATCCTCGACAACCTGACGCTCGGTGGAGAAGCCGAGCCCATGGTCGTCGTGATGGGCGACGGCGAGGTCGATGACATCCGCAGCGAGGTCGTCAAGAACCTGCTCCCGGCCTCCGAGGATGCGTTCAACGTCTCCCGCGACGCCGAAGACCGCGCGATCGCCGGTATCGGGCGCGGGGCTGACCAGGCTCTCAGCCTGCTGGTCGACGCCACGAAGGAGTTCTCGAACGTCGGCTCGTTCTCGGCCGACCTCGAGGGCGACCTCGGCAACGGCAGCGGGAAGATCAGCAAGGGCAAGGCGAAGCAGATCAACGACGCGACCGACATGATCCGTCTGTACGTCGGCAACGTCACCGACCCGAACTACAACGCGACGGTGAACCTCGCCGACAAGCTCGGCGCCGCGGGCGTCGACTTCCAGTCGGACGGCTCCGACCCCGAGACCGGCGGCACGTGGGACACGTGGCAGAAGAGCCTGCACGACTTCGCGCAGCGCGTCTTCCGGGCTTCGGGTGACACGGGTCCCAGCGAGGGCCACCTTCCGCTCGCGCCGCACTCGCTCCCGGCTCCCGGCACCACGCCGACGCCCTGGATCGATGAGAACGGTGTCGTGACCTTCGAGACCGGCACGGAGTTCGCGAACGCGAACAACGTCACGGTGTGGGGCAACTTCGGTCCCTCCGGCAGCTGGCCGCGCACGCGCATGACCAAGCAGGACGACGGGCGCTGGCGCCTGACGATGCCGGTCGAGGCGGGCTCGTACTACTACAAGTTCGTCCTCGAAGGTGCGGACCGCAAGGACCAGGCCAACCCGACGACGGTGCTCTCCGAGCCCAACTGGAGCACGTTCCAGGTGCCCGGCGATGAGACGCTCCGTGGCGAGTACACCACACCCGTCGCCCCCGAGGCTCGCGGCGCCGTCGAGATCATGGAGTACACCAGCAGTGCGAACGGAAACCCCACTCGCTCGGCCTACGTGTGGACGCCCCCGGATTACGACCCGGATCGCGCTGAGGCCTACCCGGTCTTCTACCTCCAGCACGGTGGCGGACAGACGTGGACGGACTGGATCGAGGTCGGCTTCGCCGCCCAGATCCTGGACAACCACTACGCCAAGGGGAACATCGTTCCCATGGTGGTGGTGATGGCCAACGGCAACGGCGTGAACTTCCCCAACGAGATCACCCAGCGCATCACCGTGGCCGCGGAGGCGCAGTACAACGTCAGCAGCGCGCCCGAAGATCGAGCCCTCGCGGGACTGTCGATGGGGTCGGCGGCGGCGTTGAGCACGCTGTACACGATGCCCGGTCAGTTCGCCTACATCGGGGCGATGTCGGCGTTCACCAACCCGCCGGCGAGCGCCGACGTGGCGGCGATCAACGAGGGCACGAAGCTCCTGCGCATCTACTCGGGTGACATCCAGGACTTCACCTACCCGAACACGCTGAGCCTCATCAGCGCGCTGAACGACCGCGGGATCGAGCACGAGTTCGCTCCGATCATCCCCGGTCCGCACAGCTGGGACGTCTGGCAGAAGGCGCTGATCGACTTCCTGCCCCGCTTGTACGAGGGCTGACGCGCCCGACAGGGAAGCGTGACACCGTCGCCGATCTCGGCGGCGGTGTCACGCTGTCGCGTGCCGGCCCGCCATACGCGAGTGGCTCAGAGGGTCAGCGACTCGGCGGCGAGGTCCGTGACATCGGCGACATAGGGAAACCCGGTCGACTCCCGCCCCACGATGTGGAAGTCCGGCTTGATGCGTCGGGGCGGCATCCGTTCGCCCTTCTCCGCGATCCGCTCGACGAGCATGCTCACCGCCAGTTCGGCGATGACGTCCCGGCCGGGATCGACGCTGGACAGCGACGGGATCGAATACCTCGTCGCATCGATGTTGTCGAAGCCGATGACCGCCACGTCCTCCGGAACGCGGACGCCTGTCTCGCCGAGCGCGCGCAGTGCTCCGATCGCGAGGGTGTCGTTGAGCGCGAAGAGACCGTCGAACTCGGTGCCGGACGCCACGAGCGCACGGGTCGCAGCCGCGCCGGTGTCGTAGTGCCACAGTCCCGCGGGCCGGACCAGCGCCGGGTCCTCGGGGATCCCCGCCGCCTGCAGCGCCTGATGGTACCCGCGCACGCGGAGCGTCGCGGATCCGAAGGCGTTCGCCTCTTCGTCATCCACGGCGCCGATGACGGCGATCCTGCGCCTGCCGAGGCCAACCAGGTGCTCGACCGCGGCCCGCGCCGAGGACACGTTGTGCATCGTCACGTGGTCGGTCGGCCCGCCGAAGATGCTCTCGCCGAGGATCACCAGCGGGAACGGCACATTCAGCAGGTCGGCATCCGTCTCATCGATCGTGACGGGGCTGAAGACGATCCCGTCGGTCAGGCGCAGACGGCGACCGGCGATCACGTCGAGCTCGTGCTCGCGGATCTGGTTGGTCTGGTCGACGACGACGCCCAGCCCCCGCTTCTCGGCGGCCACGATGATCGAGTCGGCGAGCTCGGCGAAGTACGCCTCGCGCACCGAGGGGATCGCCAGGCCGATCACGCCCGTCTTGCCGGACCGGAGGCCGCGCGCCGAGAGATTGGGCTGGTAGCCGAGTTCCTTGATCGCCACCAGAACCCGGTCGCGCGTCGTCGTCCTCACGTGCGGATAGTCGTTGATGACGTTCGAGACCGTCTTGATGGACACGCCTGCGACGCGGGCGACGTCATGCATCGTCGCATTCATCGCGCCCCCTCCCGGTCGCTTCGCGCCGTGTTGAACGCTCGGGCCAGCTTAGCGTTGCACCGACCGGTGGCAGAAAGGGCGAGAGCGCTCCCACGATCGTGTCGCGGGCTCGCCGGTACCATGACCAGATGATGACGGATTCCGGACGGTTGCCGCGGCCGGGCGTCATCCGGCCGCGCCTGGTCGTGGACGACGTCTACGACCAGCTCGTCGTGCTGATCGTGGACGGTCACGTCGCGCCGGAGGAGCCGCTCAGCATCGATGCGCTCGCGCGGGAGTTCGGGGTTTCGACCAGCCCGGTGCGCGAAGCACTGGCCAGACTCGAGGCGACGGGGCTGATCCGGAGGATGGCGATGCGCGGATACCGGGTGGCGCCGGCTCTGCAGGCGTCCGAGCTGCGGGATCTGATGGAGGCCCGCCTGCTCATCGAGCCGGGCGCGGCCGCACGCGCCGCCTCGGCCACACCGCGGGCGGGAACGGTCGCCGCCTTGGATGCCGCCGTCGAGGATCTCGCCAAGGCTCCGCGGGGGAGCAGCTACGAGTCGTTCCGCGAGTACTACGAAGCGGATCGTCGGTTCCACCATGCCGTCGTCGCCGGCACCGGAAACCGGTTCATCATGCAGTCCTACGAGGCGCTCGGCGGACAGTTCCAGCGGTTCCGCCTGTTCTCGGGGCGCGGGGTGACCGACGCGGACGCGACGATCGCCGAGCACGCTGCCGTGCGTGACGCGATCGAGTCCGGAGATGCGCGCGCGGCGGCCGCGGCGATGCACGCGCATCTCGACGGCGTGACGACGCGGTCGCTCGGCGAGCTCGCCACCGCGCTCTGACCGATTCCGCTGACGGGCAACCGACTTCCGTACTGCGCGATCGTGTATCGTGCACGATACGTGAACCGGGAGGACTGCTCGATGGCTCTCACTGCCGAGACCTGGCCGATCGCGGCCTCGCTGCTGCCGTTCGACCCGATGCCGTCGCACGGCGCCGAACGCGACGACGGCGTCGAGGCGCAGTGGTCGCACGTGTTCGGCACCGTGCGCGACGCGGGGTTCGATGCGATCGACCTCACCGACACGTGGGTCGCCTTCGGCGACCTGTCCCCGGCCCAGCGCGCGGCGATGAGGGAGTGCATCCAGCGCGAGACCCTGGCGGCGGCATCCCTCTCCGTGATCCGGCGCAGCGTGATCGACGAGCGGACCGGCCTCGAGAGCCTCGCGTACAGCCATCGCTGCCTCGATCTGGCGGCGGAGTGGGGCGTGGGCGTCGTCTCGGTCGGCCTGCATCGACCCCTGACCCCGCAGCAGCGCACGCAGCTGTGGTTCTGGACCGCGCCCGGGCACCGCGACCCGACCGACGACCCGGCCACGTGGGACCTCGCCGTCCGGCGCTTCCGCGAGCTGGGCCGACATGCGCAGGAGGTCGGCGTGCTCCTCTCGCTCGAGATGTACGAGCACACCTATCTGGGAAGCGGGTCCTCCGCGGTGCGGCTCGTCGAGGAGATCGGCATGGACGTCGTCGGGCTCAACCCGGACTTCGGCAACCTGATCCGGCTGCACGAGCCGATCGAGGACTGGCGCGAGGTCGCCCGGCAGACGCTGCCGTATGCGAACTACTGGCATGTGAAGAACTACACGCGTGACGAGGATGCCGCCACGGGCGTAATCGCCACGAGCCCGACCTACCTCGAGAGCGGCCTGATCGACTACCGCTCGGCGGTCCGGTGGGCGATCGACGGCGGGTTCCAGGGCGTGATCTGCACCGAGCACTACGGCGGCGACGGACTGAGCATGAGCGCGGCCAACCGCGACTATCTGCGCAGCCGCATTCTGCCGCGCCGGGATTACGTCGCCGCACCGAGCCTGGTCAGGCAGCAGTTCGCAGCGCCCGCGGAGTCGGAGCGATGACCCGCATCGTGGGCGACCCCGAGGCGTTCGTCGACGACGCCCTGGAGGGATTCGCACGCGCCCACCGGCAGATCGTGCGCCGGGTCGAGGGAGGCATCGTCCGCGCCCGACCGCTCGCGAGCGGCAAGGTCGCGGTCATTGTGGGCGGTGGCTCGGGTCACTACCCCGCGTTCGCCGGCCTCGTCGGCATCGGAGTCGCTGCCGGTGCGGTGTGCGGCAACATCTTCTCCTCACCGTCGACGCGCCAGGCGGTCGGCGTCGGGCGCGCGATCGAGGCCGGTGGCGGCATCCTGTTCAGCTTCGGAAACTACGCCGGCGATGTGATCCACTTCGGTGCCGCCGAGCGCGAACTGCGCGAGTCGGGCATCGACGTGCGCACGGTGCTGGTGACCGATGACATCGCCAGCGGCCCCGCCGATGCGATCGACAGCCGGCGGGGGATCGCCGGTGACCTGTGCGTCTTCCGCATCGCGGGGGCCGCCGCGGAAGAGGGCGCTGACCTCGACGAGGTGGAGCGGATCGCCCGCCACGCCAACAACCGCACCCGGACGCTCGGAGTGGCCTTCGCCGGCTGCACCCTGCCCGGCGCCGGCGCACCGCTGTTCACCGTGCCGGAGGGCATGATGTCGGTCGGGCTCGGCATCCACGGCGAGCCCGGGGTGCGCGATGTGCCGCTCGAGGCAGCTCCCGAGCTCGCCCGCACGCTGCTCGAACCGCTGCTCGCCGAGCGGCCCGAGGGCGCGGATGACCGAGTCGTGCTGATCGTGAACGGACTGGGCACCGTCAAGTACGAAGAGCTCTTCGTCCTGTACCGCCACCTCACCGACCTGCTCGAAGCCCGGGGCATCGCCGTCGTCAGCCCGCTGTGCGGCGAACTGGTCACGAGCCTGGACATGGGCGGCGTCTCGGTGACGCTGCTGTGGATCGACGACGAGCTGGAGCGGCTGTGGAATGCCCCCGCCGCGGCTCCCGCCTTCACCCGCGGAGGCATCGCGCGGGAAGAGGAGCCGGGGGAGCCGGCGGACGAGAAGGCCGCGGAGCCTGCGCCGCTGCCTTCGCCGCGCGGGAACGCCTCACCTGCCTCACGCGAAGCCGCCGCGTTGGCGACGCAGCTGTTCCGGGAAGTGCGAGACGCCGTCGCTGCGCGCGCCGACGACCTCGGAGACCTCGACGCGATCGCCGGCGACGGCGACCACGGCGTGGGCATGGTGCGGGGAATCGACGCGGCGGTGGCGGCCACCGCGGACACCGATGCCAGTCTCGGCGTCGGCGAGCAGCTTCGGCGCGCCGGATCGGCATGGGCAGACCGCGCCGGCGGCACATCCGGAGCCCTGTGGGGAGCGGCGCTCGAGGCCATGGGCGACGCGCTGTCGGCATCCGAGCCGAGCGCGCCGGCGATCGCCGAGGCGATCCACGCCGGCCGCACCCGGATGGCGGAGCTGGGTGGTGCCGCCCTCGGCGACAAGACGCTGCTGGACGCGCTCATCCCGTACGACGAGGAGTTCCGCCGTCGCGTCGAGTTCGGCGCCGGCATCCGCGAGGCGATGCGGGATGCCGCCGCCGTCGCCACCGCCGCGGCCGACGCCACCGCAGAGCTGACGCCGCGCAAGGGCAGGGCGCGGCCGCTCGCAGAGCGCAGCATCGGGCATGCGGACCCGGGGGCGGTGTCGTTCGCGCTCATCGTCCAGACCGTCGCGGCACACGATCCCGCCGCACACGATCCTGCCGCACACGGTACGAAGGTCCAAGCAGAGGAGAAGAGATGATCCATCGGATCGCCGTCGTCGGTTCCGGATACATGGGCGGCGGCATCGCACAGGTGCTGGCCCTCGCAGGCAGAAGCGTGCGCCTCGCGGATGTCAGCGCCGAGCACGCCGCACGCAGCCGCGAGCGCATCCTCGCCGAGGCTGCCGACTACGCCTCGCGCGGGCTGTTCCCCGAGGACGCGCCTGAGCGCATCGCCGCGAACGTCTCGGCGGCCGCCTCGATCGAGGACGCGGTCGGCGATGCGGATTTCATCGAGGAGGCGGTTCCCGAGATCCTCGCGCTCAAGCACGAGACGCTCGCGCGCGTGAGCGCCGCGGCCCGCCCGGACGCCCTCATCGGCAGCAACACCTCCACGATCTCGATCGCGACGCTTGCCGAGGCCGTCGTGGCACCGGAGCGATTCCTCGGCGTGCATTTCAGCAATCCGGCGCCGTTCATTCCGGGCGTGGAGGTCATCCCGCATGCGACCACCCGTGCCGGGGCCGCCGCGGAGGTGATCGCGCTGCTCGCGGAGTCGGGAAAGCTCGGGGTCGAGGTGGCCGATGTCACCGGCTTCGTCCTCAACCGGCTGCAGTACGCGCTGTTCAGTGAGGCGGCGCGCCTGGTGGAGGAGGGCGTCGCCAGTGCCGAAGCCGTCGACACGATCACCCGGACGACCTTCGGCTACCGGCTCCCGTTCTTCGGTCCGTTCGCGATCGCGGACATGGCAGGACTCGACGTCTACGCCTTCTGCTACCGCTCCCTGTCGGAGGGATATCCGGACCGCTTCTCGGCTCCGGAGGCGCTCTCCGAGCGCGTCGCGGACGGAGCGCTGGGCGTCAAGAGCGGGCGCGGATTCCTGGCGACGCCGCCCGAGCAGCTGCCGGCCCTGGTGGCGCACCGCGACGCGGCGTACGCAGCGATGAGCAGGCTCCTCGCCGAACTCGGCGACGCACCCGTCACGTACTGAATCCCGCGCCCGCACCGCCGCCACCGCCTTCCGGCGAGGGCGGCGGTTGCATGCTGCCGACCTTTCGGCAGGAAGTTTTCGGGATCCTCTTGACACGTGGGACGGCATCCGGAATAGTCGCTATACAACGTTGAATGTACAACGTTGCAAACACGAACTGCGCCGAACTTCCCACGACGGACGGGCCCGAACCCCTTCCATCGCGAAGGCGACGCGCGGGTCGTGGGCGCTTTGACGAAGATGTCCAGCATCCGAAAGGAAATCACAGTGAAGACGACACCGGTCATCGCTGCAGCAGCCACACTCGCACTCGCGAGTGCACTCGTGTCATGTTCCGCCGGTGGCGGAAGTGACGCGGACGGCGGCGGCGGCGGAAACGACGCGACGAACTGCACCAACAAGATCACCAAGACCGACCTGCCCGTGGTGACGATGTGGGCGTGGTACCCCAACATGGAGACGGTCGTCGACAACTTCAACGAGGCCAGCGACGACGTCCAGGTCTGCTGGACGAACGCCGGCGCGGGAGGCGACGCCTACGACAAGTTCCAGACCGCGGTCTCGGCGGGAAGCGGCGCCCCCGACGTGATGATGGTCGAGGCAGACCGCATCCCCACCTTCCAGGTGCAGGACGCGCTGGTCGACCTCAGCGACCTCGGCTACGCGGATGTCAAGGACAACTTCAGCGAAGGCGCCTGGAAGGACGTCTCGGTCGGCGACGCGGTCTACGGCGCTCCGGTCGACGGCGGCCCCATGGGCATGATCTACCGCACCGACATCTTCGAGCAGTACGGCCTCACGGCGCCGACGACGTGGGACGAGCTCGAGACCACCGCGCAGGCGCTGAAGGATGCGGGAGGACCGGTGTTCGCGAGCTTCGCGGCGAACCAGCCCGCCACGACGACGGCGTACTTCTACGGCAACGGCGCCGAGCCGTTCACGTACGACCCGGCGAACGAGGGCGAGATCGGGATCAACCTGAACAGTCCCGAGATCAAGGAGGTCCTGGACTACTGGGACGGCCTCGTCGACAAGGGGCTCGTCGGCACGGAGGACCAGTTCACCCCCGAGTACATCGCGGGCGTGATCGGCGGCGACTACGCCACGTACCTGTCCGCCGCATGGGCTCCGGGATACCTCCAGGGTGCGGGCGTCGGCGAGGGTGCGGACGCCGGTGTGTGGGGCGCCGCCCCCATGCCGCAGTGGGATCCGGCCAACCCGGTCTCGATCAACTGGGGCGGCTCTGCCTTCGTGGTGAGCAGCCAGGCGTCGGACCCCGAACTGGCCGCCAAGGTCGCCTTCGGCGTCTACGCCGACCCGGCATCGCTGGATGAAGGCTGGCAGCAGCAGATCATCTTCCCGCTGAACACGAACGTGCTCTCCTCGTCCGAGTTCCAGGACTACGAGGTCCCGTTCTTCAGTGGTCAGCAGGCCAACAAGGAGGTGTATGTGCCGGCGGCCGACGCCTACACCGGCATGACCTACACGCCGCTCGGACAGTACTACTACTCCGCCCTGACGAACCAGATCGCCGCCATCATCGATGGCTCGGCGACCGGCTCCGAAGCGGCGGACGCCCTTCAGGCTGACGTGGTGGCGTACGCCGAGGAGCAGGGATTCACCGTCGTCGAGTGATCTGAGCCGGGGGTCGGTCCGCGTCCGCGCGGTCCGACCCCCGGTCCTTCCCCTCACAGACCTGGAGAAATCATGACCACCACGCTCGAAAACGTCGCCATCCCGACGAAGCGCCGCCGGTCGACATCAGCCCGTCAGAACCTGATGGGCTGGCTCTTCGTCGGCCCGTTCGGCATCGTCTTCCTCGCACTCCTCGTGCTCCCGATCTTCTACGCGCTCTACCTGAGCATGTTCCAGAAGTCGCTGATCGGCGGCACGAAGTTCGTGCTGTTCGGCAACTACCTCAAAGCCTTCACCGACCCGTCGTTTCTGGACGGCGTCTGGTTCGTCGTGAGGTTCTCGCTGGTGCTGATCCCGCTGCAGATGGCCGTCTCGCTGGCGATCGCGCTCATCCTCGACATCCTGATCACGAGGTACGCCCGCTTCTCGCGGCTCATGATCTTCCTGCCGTACGCGATCCCGACCGTGATCGGCGCGCTCATGTGGGGCTTCCTCTACAGCGACAACTTCGGCCCCCTCGCCGAGATCTTCGAGTCCCTCGGGCAGCAGCCGCCCGACTTCCTCAGCTCCAGCCTGATCTTCTACGGCCTGCTCAACATCGTGACGTGGCAGTGGGCGGGCTACTACATGATCATCATCTATGCGGCGCTGCAGGGCATCGACCCGACGCTCTACGAGGCTGCTCGCATCGACGGCGCGTCGCAGTGGCAGATCATCCTGCGGATCAAGATCCCGCTCCTGACGCCCGCACTCCTGCTGATCCTCGTCTTCGCCCTGATCGGAACACTGCAGTTCTTCAACGAGCCGCAGATCCTCCAGCAGCTGGCCGCCGGTGCGATCCCGAACGACTTCACCCCCAACATGTATGCGTATCAGCAGGCGTTCTCGCTCGCGAACTACAACTACGGCGCGACGATCTCGTTCGCCCTGGGCGCCGTGGTGTTCGTGTGCGTCTACATCTTCCTGTTCGCGACCCGCAAGCGAGGGAGCTTCACCTCATGAGCGTCACACCCATCGAGCGCACCGACGAACGGCGCTCGTCACGCAGAGGCCTCGAGCGCCGCACGATGCCGCGCCAGCCCGGCCGCGTGCCTCTGAACATCGTGCTCGGGCTGCTCGTGCTGTACTTCCTCATCCCGTTCTGGTGGCTGATCGTCAACAGCTCGAAGAGCGCGGCGGGCCTGTTCGGCGGCGGCAGCTCGCTCTGGTTCGCCGATGACATCAATTACGTGCAGAACTTCATCGACCTGTTCACCTACAGCGGGGGCATCTACGCGCGCTGGCTGGCCAACTCGGCGCTGTACGCGCTCGTCGGCGGCGTCGGTGCGACGGCGCTGGCGGTACTGGCCGGCTACGGACTTGCGAAGTACAGCTTCGCCGGCCGGCGCTTCTCGTTCGCGATCCTGCTGGGGGCGGTCATGGTGCCCACGACGGCGCTCGTGATCCCGACCTTCGTGCTGTTCGCGGGGGTGGGCTGGACGAACACGATCTGGGCGGTCATCTTCCCGACGCTGCTGAACCCGTTCGGCGTCTACTTGATGAACGTCTACGCACGTGATGCGGTTCCCGACGAGTTGCTGGATGCCGCCCGCGTCGACGGTGCAGGTGAGTTCCGCACGTTCTTCACGGTGGCGCTGCCGCTGCTGCGCCCGGCGATCGTGACCGTGCTGCTGCTGTCGATCGTCCAGTCCTGGAACAACTACTTCCTGCCGCTCGTCATGCTGTCGGACAACCGGCTCTTCCCGGTGACCGTGGGGATCGGGCTGTGGAACTCCACTGCCTCGACCTATGGCGCCGCGGGCGGACAGAGCCTGTGGAGCATCATCATCCTCGGCTCACTGGTCTCGGTGATCCCGCTGATCATCGCGTTCCTCACGCTCCAGCGCTATTGGCGAGGCGGGCTCGCCATCGGAAGCCTCAAGTAACCCGTGACCGCCCCATCCGCGATCGACTCAAGAAGAGAAGCATGATCACCGCACGACTCGTCATCGACCCGCACTTCGCCGTCGGGCCCATCAACCGCCGCCTCTTCGGCTCGTTCGTCGAGCACCTGGGACGCTGCGTCTACGACGGCATCCACGAGCCGGGACACCCCACCGCGGACGAGCACGGGTACCGGACGGACGTGATCGATCTCGTCCGCGAACTGGGTGTCACGACGATCCGCTACCCCGGGGGCAACTTCGTCTCGGGATATCGGTGGGAGGACGGCATCGGTCCGATCGACGAGCGCCCCCGGCGCCTGGACCTGGCGTGGCACTCCACCGAGACCAACCACGTCGGTCTCGACGAGTTCGCGATCTGGCTGAACAAGGTCGGCAGCGAGCTCATGTATGCCGTCAACCTCGGCACTCGGGGGGTGCAGGAGGCCCTCGACGTGCTCGAGTACGCCAACATCCGCTCCGGCACGAGCCTGTCCGACCAGCGCGTCGCCAACGGCACCGCCGAGCCGCACAACGTGCGCATGTGGTGCCTGGGCAACGAGATGGACGGACCGTGGCAGCTCGGGCACGGCACGGCGAGCGGCTATGCCGAGCTCGCGTCCAAGACGGCACGCGCCATGCGTCAGATCGACCCCGACCTCGAGCTCGTCGTGTGCGGCAGCTCCGGGGCGCAGATGCCGACCTTCGGAACGTGGGAGCGCGTGGTCCTCGAGCAGACCTATGACGACGTCGACTTCATCTCCTGCCACGCCTACTACGAGCCGGTCGGGGGCGACTACGGCAGCTTCCTCGCCTCGGCGGTGAACATGGACCGCTTCATCGAATCCGTCGTGGCGACCGCCGACCATGTCAAAGCGGTGCGCGGCAGCGACAAGACGGTCAACATCTCCTTCGACGAGTGGAACGTCTGGTACCAGTCCCGTTACAACGACGTCGATCGCATCACCGCCGTCGACGAGTGGCCGGTCGCGCCCCGCCTGCTCGAGGACGTCTACTCCGTGGTGGATGCCGTCGTCTTCGGCGACCTGATGATCTCGCTGATCCGCCACGCCGATCGCGTGACGGCGGCATCCCTCGCTCAGCTGGTCAACGTCATCGCACCGATCATGACCGAGCCGGGCGGGGCGGCGTGGCGTCAGACGACGTTCTTCCCGTTCGCGGTCACGTCGCGCCTCGCCCGAGGGGTCACCCTCGAGCTGAAGCTGGACTGCCCGACCTACGAGACCGCGCAGTACGGAGCGGTGCCGGTGGTCGACGCCGTGGCGACGATCGACGCGGAGAGCGGCGAGGCGTCGGTCTTCCTGGTGAACCGGAGCCTCGAGGAGGAGGTGACGCTCGACATCGACGTGCGCCTGCTCGGCGATGTCCAGCTCGGATCCGTCGAGTCGCTCTGGGATGAGGACATCCACGCGTCGAACACTCTGGAGAACCCCGAGCGCGTCGGTCTTCGTCGCAACGAATCGGCACGACTGCACGACGGCACCGTGACCATCACCCTGCCGCCGGTCTCGTGGACCGCGATGACGCTCGCCTGACGTCGAGACACCCGAGACCACATGGCTGATCCGAAACGGGTGACTCTGGCGACGATCGCGGCCGAGACCGGAGTGTCCGTCACGACGATCTCGAAGGTCCTGAACGGCCGGGGCGATGTCGCCGCCCCGACGCGTGCCCGCGTCGAAGCTCAGCTCCAGCGGCGTGGATACGCCCGGCGCGGCACCAGTCGCAGCGACTTCATCGAGGTCGTCCTGCACCGGCTCGATCCGAACTGGTCGCTGGAGGTCATCGAGGGTGTCCGCGAGGTGGCCGCCGAGGCGGACCTGACCATCTCGCTCTCGGTCAACGGCGACCGCCACGCGCCCGCGGCCGAATGGCTCACCGACGTCCTGCGGCGCCGGCCGGCGGCCGTGGTGCTCGTCTTCGCCGGGCTGCCGCCCGCCGGTCGTCGCAAGCTGCGGGCGCGCGGCATCCCGTTCGTCATCCTCGACCCGAGCGGCGATCCCGCGCCGGGGGTTCCGGCGATCGGCTCGGCGAACTGGCACGGCGGGGTGCTGGCGACCCGGCACCTCATCGACCTCGGCCATCGCGCGATCGCGGCGATCGCGGGCCCGCGCGACGTCATGGCCGCACAGGCGCGTCTGGACGGATTCCGCTCGGCGATGCGGTCGGCCGACCTTTCCGTGCCGGCCGGTCGCGTCCGCCACGGCGACTTCCGGGAGCGCACCGGCGAGCGCCAGGGTGAGGCGCTGCTGGGGGCGGACGAGCCGCCGACCGCGATCGTTGCGGGCAGCGACCTCCAGGCGCTGGGCGTGATCCGCGCGGCGAACCGTCGCGGGCTCGAGGTCCCCCGCGACCTCTCCGTCGTGGGCTACGACGACATCCCGCTCGCCGAGCTGACCAGTCCGCCGCTCACGACCATCCGCCAGCCGGTGCGGGCGATGGCCGAGGAGGCGACCCGCCTCGTGCTCAGACTGCGCGACGGCGTGCCGGTCGACTCGACCCGGCTCGACCTGGCGACGTCTCTGGTCGTGCGCGGGTCGACCACCGCTCCCGCGCCGCGCTGACGCCGGCTCAGGCGTCGCCGAGCGCCGCCGCGACGACCGCGCGCGCTTCTTCCTGCACTTCGCGCAAGTGCTCCTCGCCACGCAGGGACTCGGCGTACAGCTTGTACACGTCCTCGGTGCCGGAGGGGCGCGCGGCGAACCACGCATGCTCGGTCACGACCTTCAGGCCGCCGATGGCCGCTCCGTTGCCCGGCGCGTGCGAGAGCTTCGCGACGATCGGCTCGCCGGCCAGCTCGGTCGCCGTGACCGCTTCGGGCGCGAGCTTCGCGAGCTGCGCCTTCTGAGCGGGGGATGCCGCGGCATCCACGCGCTGGTATGCCGAGGAGCCGAACGTGTCCTCGAGCTCGGAATACCGCTGCGAGGGCGTCTTGCCCGTGACGGCGAGGATCTCCGCGGCCAGCAGGCACAGCAGGATGCCGTCCTTGTCGGTCGTCCAGACCGTGCCGTCGAACCGCAGGAACGACGCGCCCGCCGACTCCTCGCCGCCGAAGGCGACCGAGCCGTCGAGCAGACCGGGCACGAACCACTTGAACCCGACCGGCACCTCCAGGAGGGTTCGCCCGAGCGACTCGGCGACGCGGTCGATGATCATCGAGCTCACCAGGGTCTTGCCGACGGCCGAGTCGGCGGGCCAGCCGGGACGGTGCGCGTAGAGGTAGTCGATCGCGACCGCGAGGTAGTGATTGGGGTTCATGAGCCCGGCGTCGGGGGTGACGATGCCGTGGCGGTCGGCATCCGCGTCGTTCCCGGTGAGGATGTCGTAGTCGTGCCGCTTCGCGACGAGCGAGGCCATCGCCGACGGCGAGGAGGGATCCATCCGGATCTTCTCGTCCCAGTCCAGCGTCATGAACCGCCAGGTGGGATCGACGTCGGGGTTCACGACCGTGAGGTCGAGGCCGTAATGCTCCGCGATCAGCGCCCAGTACTCCACGGACGCGCCGCCGAGCGGATCGGCGCCGATGCGTACCCCGGCCTTCTTGATCGCGGCGATGTCGATGATGTTCTCGAGGTCGCGCACGTACGCCTCGCGGAAGTCGTACTCGCCGAGCGCGTCGGCGTCGATGTCCTTGAACGGCGTGCGGTGAACGCCCTCCAGCCCGCCGGCGATCAGCTCGTTGGCGCGGTCGGCGATCCAGCCGGTGGCGTCGGTGTCGGCCGGCCCGCCGTTCGGCGGGTTGTACTTGAAGCCGCCGTCGCGGGGCGGGTTGTGGCTCGGGGTGACGACGATGCCGTCCGAGCGGCCCGGGTCATCCAGCGCCCGCCCGCGGTTGTAGGCGAGGATCGCGTGACTGAGCGCGGGCGTCGGCACCCACGAGTCGCGGGCATCGACGCGCACGTCGATGCCGTTCGCGACGAGCACCTCGATCGCGCTGCGCTCGGCGGGCAGCGACAACCCGTGCGTGTCGCGGCCGAGGAACAGCGGCCCGGCGATGCCCTGGGCGTTGCGGTAGTCGACGATCGCCTGGGTGGTGGCGAGGATGTGGTCCTCGTTGAAGCTCGTGCTCAGCGACGAGCCGCGGTGGCCGCTCGTGCCGAACGCCACGCGCTGCTCGGGGATGGCGGCATCCGGCTTTCGGTCGTAGTAGGCGTTGATCAGCTCATCGACGTCGATCAGATCGGATGCTTCAGCGGGCTGTCCTGCGCGAGTCATGCGCCTAGTCTGCCTGTTCCGCACCGGTGCGCGACAGTTCCGCCTCCGCCGCACGTGATCGCCGAGCCCGGTCGCATACCGCATGACCGCTTCGAGGGCCACCCGCCGGGCCCCGCTCGATGCCGAACTCAGGCTGAACGCCGATGCCGCCCGAGCGTACTCCCGCAATCCCGCGGAGGCGGTGGCCGGGCGCGAGCGCTCAGCCTGAGTTCGGCACGCGGATAGGCTGACACCCGTGACAACGGAGACCGCCGAGATGCCCGCGCGACGCACGTACAGCTACCTGGGCCCGGCCGGAACCTTCACCGAGGCCGCCCTCGCTCAGGTTCCCGAGGCGCGCAACCAGATCTGGCGGTCGGTGCGCAACGTCGGCGAAGCGCTCGCCGACGTCGTCGAGGGCAGGTCGGATGCCGCCATGATCGCGATCGAGAACTCGATCGACGGCGGGGTCTCGACCGCGCAGGATGCCCTCGCCACGATGCCGGGCCTGCGCATCGTCGGGGAGTACCTCGTCCCCGTGGAGTTCGTGCTCGTCGCGCGTCCCGGCACGACGCTCGAAGACGTGTCGCTCATCGCCGCCCACCCGGTCGCCTACGCGCAGTGCCTGCAGTGGCTGACCGAGAATCTGCCCGCCCACGCGCACATCCCGGCATCCAGCAATGTCGCCAGCGCGGTCGGCCTGCTCGACGGCACGAGCGATGCGGATGCCGCCATCTCGCCGCCCGGCATCCTCGAGCATCACGACCTCGACCTGCTCGCCGAGAAGATCGGCGACAACGCCGAGGCGGTCACCCGCTTCGTGCTCGTCGCCCGCACCGTTGCGCCCCCCTCGCCGACCGGCGCCGACAAGACCTCGCTCATCGCCGAGCTGCCCGAGGACCACCCCGGCGCCCTGCTCGAGATGCTCGAGCAGTTCGCCACGCGCGGCATCAACCTGTCGCTGCTGGCCTCGCGCCCGATCGGGGACGCACTGGGGCGGTACCGATTCGTGATCGACGCCGACGGGCACGTCGAGGACGAGCGCATGGCCGATGCGCTTCTGGGCCTGCGCAGATTCAGCCCGAAGGTCGTGTTCCTGGGCTCGTACCCGCGCGCGGACCGGGCCATCGTCCGCTACCCGGAGCGCTACTCGGACGACGTGTTCGTCGAGGCGCGCGACTGGCTGCGCGGTCTGGTCAGCGGCGAGCCGGAGGCCTGAGCCGATGCCGATCAGTGAGGCCCCGTTCGCGTTCGACCCCGCGAACGATGTGCATGCGCGGGCCCTCGCCCGGCTGGCATCCGAGCAGATCGCGTGGATCGGCACGACCGGACGCGACGGCTTTCCGCACGCCGTGCCGGTCTGGTTCCTCTGGCGAGACGGGCGGGCACTGATCTTCAGCGAACCGGCGACCGCCAAGGTGCGCAATCTGCGCGCCGACGGGCGCGTCGTGCTGCACCTCGAAGCCGGTGAGGACCACGAGCAGCTGACCGTGCTGCGCGGCACGGCGACGCTGTCGCCGAGGCCGGCCGCCGAGTGGCTCGATGAGATCGGCGACGAGTACGCCGAAAAGTACCGCAGCGGCCTGGCGGGCCTGAAGATGACGCTGGCCGAGATGGCCGTGCGCTACAGCGTGGTCATCGAGATCACGCCGCGTCAGCTGATCGCCTGGTGATCGGTCAGGCGGCGAGCAGTTCGAGCGTCTGCACGCGGGCGAGCGCGGCATCCATCGGCTCGCCGTCGAACGCTCCCGCCACCGGCGAGATCATGACCTCGTCGACGCCGTACCGCGACGCGAACTCGGTCACCTGAGCCTGCACCTCCGGTCCGGTGCCGACCAGCCAGCGACTGCGCGCCGACGCCATGATCGACTCGGCCTGCGCGTCGGCCTCGACCACGAGGGCGGCGCGCGCCTGCTCGACCGTCTCGAGCGCGGTGAGGGCCTTGCCGGTGCGCAGGCGCGCCATCATGCGCAGCTGCGGGATCGCACGAGCCTCGGCCTCTTCCGCGGTGGGCGCGGCGACGGCGTTGATCGTGAGGAACGTCTGCGGCTCGGGGTGCTCGGGCGACGGTGAGTACCCTCCGCGATACAGGTCGAGCGCACGATCGAGCCCCTCACCCGAGAAGTGGTTCGCGAACACGTAGGGCAGGCCGAGGGATGCCGCCAGCTGTGCCGAGTAGTCGCTCGAGCCCAGCAGCCACACCTCGGGAGCGCCCTCGGCGGCCGGGGTCGCATGTACGTCGTACGTGCCGCCGCTCGTGTACCGCACGGTGGCCCCCTCGCGCGAGACGAGCGAGAGGATGTCGCGGATGTGCTCGGGGAACCGCTCCACATCGGAGGTGGTGCCCGACATCCGCAGCAACTGGGTGATCACCGGGTCGCTGCCCGGTGCGCGTCCGATGCCGAGGTCGATGCGGCCGGGCGCGAGAGCCTCGAGCGCCGCGAACTGCTCGGCGACCACGAGCGGGGAATGGTTCGGCAGCATCACGCCGCCCGATCCGACGCGGATGCGGGTGCTGCGCGCCGCGGCCGCGGCGATCAGCACCGGGGGAGTGGTCGAGGCGACCGCCGGCATGTTGTGGTGCTCGGCGAACCAGTACCGCCGGTAGCCGAGCTCGTCGGTCCGCGCCACGAGCGCGAGCGACGAGGCGACCGCCTGCGCGCTGGTCTGCGCGGTGCGCACGGGCACGAGATCGAGGACGGACAGAGCGGGCAGGGCGGACGAAGAAGACATCCCCAGGATCAACCCGGGTGACCACCGCGTCTATTCCGCCCGATCACCTCCGCCCGATGCCCGTGGCTGATGCCCGTGGCCCGATCACCTCCGCCCGATCAGCGTGGCGCTCTCAGGACGAAACGACCTCCCGGAGCTCAAATGGCGCGGTTGAGGCCTGTTCATCCTGATTCCGCGGCACCCGGCCCACGACACCGTCAGCGCGAGGTGCGCCGCATCTGCTCGTACGCGGCCAGAGCGGCCTTGCGCGTCTCGCCGAGATCGACGATCGGCTGCGGCGCGAGCTCGCCCGAGTCCGGGCGGTATTCGGGTGCCCACCGGCGGATGTACTCCGCGTGCGGATCGAACTTCTTCGCCTGAAGCTCGGGATTGAACACCCGGAAGTACGGCGCCGCGTCTGCGCCCGAACCGGCGACCCACTGCCAGTTGAACGGGTTGCTCGCGCCGTCGGCATCCACCAGCGTGTCCCAGAACCACTGCTCCCCATGGCGCCAGTCGATCAGCAGATTCTTGATGAGGAAGGATGCCGTCACCATGCGGATGCGGTTGTGCATCGCCCCGGTGTGCCAGAGCTCCCGCATGCCCGCATCGACGAGCGGGATTCCGGTGCGCCCCTGCTGCCAGGCCTCGAGGCGCGACCGATTCAGCCGGGGCCAGGGGAAGGCGTCGAACTCGGGGCGCAGGTTCTTCGTCGCGAGATCGGGGTGGTGGAACAGCACGTGGGCGGCGAACTCCCGCCATCCGATCTCGGAGAGGAACCGTCCGGCGTCCCTGCCGGAGGCGACCGTCTCGTGCCACACGGTGTACGGACTGATCTCGCCCCACCGCAGCCGCGGCGACAGAGCAGACGTCGCGCCGGCCGAGGGCTCGTCGCGCGTGCGGTCGTAGTCGGTCAGATCGTCGGCGAGGAACTCGCGCAGTCGCGCGCGTGCCGCCGGTTCGCCGGGCTCCCACGTCTCGCGCAGGCCCCCCGCCCAATCAGGCGCGTTGGGCAGCAGCATCCAATCGTCGAGGTCGTCGCTTTTCGGGGTGGATGCCGGGCCGGAGATCGTGCGCGGTTCGGCCAGCGGGGCGCGCGGTGTGGGCATCGCCTGGCATGCGCGCCAGAACGGCGTGAAGACCGAGTACGGCGTACCGCCGCCGGTCTGCACGGTCCACGGTTCGAACAGCAGGGAGGCGGCGAACGACTCCACGCTCAGGCCGTCATCCCGCAGTCCCACCTTGAGCTCCGCATCCACCCCGCGCTCGGCGCCGCCGTAGCGGCGGTTCCAGAAGACCGCGCCGGCGCCGGACTCCGAGACGACCTCGCGCGCGACCCGGCCCGCCGGCCCGCGCCGCAGGATCAGCGTGCCGCCCCGTTCGGACACGCGCTCGCCAAGCGAGGCCAGCGAGCCGTGCAGCCACCACTTCGCCGCCCCGCCGAGCGGCCGGATGCCGTCGGACTCCTCGTCGAGGACGTACAGCGCGATGATCGGCTCGCCTCGATCGACGGCGGCGCGCAGGGCCGGATTGTCCGCGAGCCGGAGGTCGTCGCGGAACCAGACGATCGAGGGCGAGGTCACCCTCGGATCGTAACCGCGGCTGCGGCGGCCGGGCTCCGATCGAACCGGATTGACGAGCCACTGTGGGCGGGTCGCGCGCGGGCATAGTCTGGGCGCGCCGGGGGATCGACAGCGGGGGACAGGGGCGTCATGGGCGGTGCGCGGCGGACTCGGGCGAGGTCCATCGGCGGTGTCGCCTCGATGGCGGTCGCGCTGCTGCTTCTGGGCTGCACCGCCCCCGATCCGGCGCCGACACCGACACCGACCCCGACGCTGACGGCGGATGCCGGGGGCCCGGCTGCAGATCCGGCCGAAGTCGCCGCGATCCAGGCCGCCGTCGAGGACGCGATGGAGAAGCATTACGTGCGCGCGGCGATCGTCCGGGTCCTGCGCGGCGACGAGGTCGTCCTGATGCAGGCGTGGGGCGAGTCGATGAGCGGCGTGCCCGCCACGACGGATATGCACTTCCGCAGCGGAGCGGTCTCCATCCCGATGGTCTCCACGGTGCTCCTGCAGCTCGTCGACGAGGGAACCGTGACCCTGGACGACAAGCTCGCCACGTGGATGCCCGACGTGCCGAACGCCGATCGGGTCACGCTCGGACAGCTGTCGCAGATGACGTCCGGCTACGCCGACTACGTCCAGGATGCGACGTTCCTCGACGACTTCAATCGGGATCCGTTCCGGCAGTGGACTCCGGAGGAGCTCTACACGTTCGGCACGAGCCGGCCGCTGCTGTTCGAGCCGGGCACGAACTGGGGCTACGCCCACACGAACTACGTGCTGCTCGCCCTCGCACTCGAGAAGATCACCGGAAAGCCGATGATCGAGAGCATTCAGGAGCGCATCTTCGAACCGCTCGGCATGGAGCAGACGGCCGACCCCGGTACGCCGGAGATCCTGCAGCCCGTGCTGCACGCGTTCGACAGTGAGCGCCGTGAATACCTCCAGGTCGCCGAGGGTCTGCCGTACATCGAGGACTCGACGTACTGGAACCCGTCGTGGTCGCTCGGGCCGGGCTCGATTCAGAACACCGACATCACCGACATGGCGACGACCCTGCAGGCGATCGGCCGGGGAGACCTGGTCAGCGCCGAGTCGTTCGAGAAGATGACCGCGCCGACGCTGCGCGGAAAGACGACGAAGCTCGACGCCTGCCCGAACACCTGCTTCGTGCAGAACGAGTTCTACACCTACGGGCTCGGCATCGTCCTGTCCGGAGACTGGCTGCTGCAGAACCCGCAGTATCACGGCTTCGCGGGGGTCAGCGCGTACCTGCCCTCGGAGGACGTCACGATCGCCATCGCCGCCACGTACGCCGACGACGCGTTCGACCCTTCGACCGGAGCCCCGGACAACAGCAACATCGCCAACCCGCTGTTCACCGCCGTCGCCGGAGTGGTCGCGCCCGACGCGTCCACGCCCGGCACCTGACCGCGGTCGCGACTCAGAGGCGCGCGGTGTCGTGTCCCTTCGGCAGCATCACCGTCACGCCGCCCGCGACGACCCGGCACCGCAGGCGGATCGCCTGGCCGAACTGGTCGCCGTCCAGCTGCACCGGCTGGGCCGGATCCGTCGCAACGTCCAGGCCCGTGCCGCGCGCGTACAGCACCGAGTTGTCCTCCGTCCGCAGAGCCAGCACCTGACGGCCTGCCCGGAAGCGGCGCAGGAAGCTGTTGTCCCACGCGACGCGTCGCCACACCAGCACCCAGCCCAGGGCGTTCTTGGGCTGGAAGATCGCGATGTCCAGCTCGCCGTCGGACACGGATGCCGAGGGGATGAGCTCGAGCCCCGCCGGAAGCGAACCGCAGTTGGCGATGAGGATGCTCTGCACCCGCGCCGAGTGCAGGCGGCGGCCGGCCACCTGGTACATGATGCGAAACGGCTTGGCGTTCGCCAGGGACCGCGCGGCGCCGTCCACATAGGCGATCCAGCCGACCCGCTTCTTCAGCACGCCGTTCGTGTTCGCGATCATCGCCGCGTCCAGGCCCATGCCGCCCATCACGACGAACGCGCGTTCCTCGCTGGTGCCGTCCGCCCGCCGGATGGCGGCGAATCCGACGTCCACGGCGAGCTGATCGCCGGAGAAGGTCGCCTGCACCATGGTCGCGGGATCCGTCAACGGCAGCAGCAGGTTGCGGGCGAGCAGGTTGCCCGTGCCGCTCGGGATTATCGTCAGCGGCACGCCGGTGCCGCTCATCGACTCCACCACGGCGCGCACCGTGCCGTCGCCGCCCGCGACGAGCACGGCCGCCGCGCCCGCCTCGAGCGCCTGACGGGTCACGCCGGCGCCCAGATCCTCGACCGTGGTCTCGTGGAACGACGGCGCTGCCCAGCCGGCGGCGGCGGACAGCCGGGCGACCAGGGCGCGCAGGGTGGGGGCATCCACCTTGATGGGGTTGTAGACCAGCGCTGCATGGCGGGGTGCAGCGGCCTCGGTCATGGTCACACGATAGCCGTGTCGCGATCGGCTCGCGGATGCCGGCGTCCCGGGCTGCGACGGCGGCCGAGGAGCCGGAGGGATGCCGCTGACTAGACTTATCGGGTGATCGATCTGACTGTCCTGCGCGAGAATCCCGAGCTGGTCAAGCGCTCGCAGGAGGCGCGCGGAGAGTCCACGAGCACGGTGGATGATGCGCTGACCGCAGACCGCGACCGCCGCGCGGCGATCACCGCCTTCGAGGAGCTGCGAGCACGGCAGAACGCCCACGGCAAGCGCGTCGCACAGGCGCCGAAGGACGAGAAGGCCGCCCTGGTGACCGAGGCGAAGGCTCTGAGCGACCAGGTCAAGGCGGCGCAGCACGCCGTGACGGCCGCCGAGGAGGCGGCCGACGCTGCCCTCGCTCGCATCGAGAACATCGTCATCGAGGGCGTTCCGGCGGGCGGCGAAGACAACTTCGTCACGCTGCGCACCCACGGCGAGATCCCGACGTTCGACTTCGAGCCCCGCGATCACCTCGAACTGGGCGAGCTGCTCGACGCGATCGACATGGAGCGCGGCACGAAGGTGTCGGGCAGCCGGTTCTACTTCCTGAAGGGCATCGGCGCACGGCTCGAGTTCGCCCTCATGATGCTCGCCCTCGACCGCGCCCTGCAGGCGGGTTTCATCCCGCTGATCCCGCCGACGCTCGTGCGGCCCGAGGTGATGCGGGGCACCGGCTTCCTCGGGCAGCATGCCGATGAGATCTACCACCTCGAAGAGGACGACCTCTACCTCGTCGGCACGAGCGAGGTGCCCCTGGCGGGCTACCACATGGACGAGATCATCGACCTGTCCAGCGGTGCGAAGCGCTACGCCGGCTGGTCGACGTGCTACCGCCGCGAGGCCGGCTCGTACGGCAAGGACACCCGCGGCATCATCCGGGTGCACCAGTTCAACAAGCTCGAGATGTTCGTGTACACGACGCCGGAGGACGCCGAGGCCGAGCACCTGCGCCTGGTCGAGATGCAGGAGCAGATGCTGCAGAGCCTGGGCCTGAGCTACCGGGTGATCGACGTGGCGGCGGGCGACCTCGGCTCCAGTGCCGCACGCAAGTACGACGTCGAGGCATGGGTGCCGACGCAGGGCGCGTACCGCGAGCTCACCTCGACCTCGAACTGCACGACGTACCAGGCGCGGCGGCTCAGCATCCGCCACCGTCCCCCCGCCGAGGACGGCGGTGCGGGTGCGGGCAGGACGCAGCCCGTCGCGACACTGAACGGCACCCTCGCCACGACGCGCTGGATCGTCGCGATGCTCGAGACGCATCAGCGCGCCGACGGGTCCGTCGTCGTGCCGGAGGTGCTGCGCCCGTACCTCGGCGGCCTGGAGATCATGGAGCCGACCGCGTGACGGAAGGCCGCCTGCCCGAGACCGGATCCATCGAGGTCGTCCCGCCCGCCGAGGCGGCCGAGATCGTCGAGGACATCGCGCGCGACACCGAGGACCCGACCACCACGACCGAGCGGCTGCTCATCGTGCTCGACATCGACGGAACCGTGCTGCTCGAGGACGAGACGCTCAGCCCGGGCGTCGTCGAAGCCGTCGATCGCGCACAACGCGACGGCCACGAGCTCATGCTCGCCACCGGCCGCAGCTGGGAGGGCACGGAGGACATCCTTCGCGCGCTCGGCATGTCGCCGCAGTTCGTCGTGTGCTCCAACGGTGCCGTCATCCTGCGCCGGCGCGAGGGCGAGGGCCTCGAGTACGGGAGGTTCTTCACCGAGACGTTCGACCCGACCGAGGTGCTCACGCTCCTGCGCGAGCACCTGCCCGACGCGAAGTACATGGTGGAGCTCGCCGATGGCCATCGCCTCTTCACCGAGCATCTCGGCGACTGGAACCTGGCGAACGCGTCCCGCGTGCCGTTCGATGAGCTCAGCTCGACGCCGGTGTGCCGCATCGTCGTGGTCTCGCCCGGAGACACCGAGGACGACTTCGTCGAGCTGGTCGAGCGCATCGGACTCAACGAGGTCTCGTACGCGGTCGGCTGGACGGCATGGCTGGACATCGCGCCGCAGGGCGTGGACAAGGGCACTGCCCTCGAGCGCGTCCGCGAGTGGCTGGGCGTCGACCCCGCTCACGTTCTCGTCATGGGCGACGGCCGCAACGATGTCGGCATGTTCCGCTGGGCGCTCGAGAACGGCGGACGCGCCGTCGCGATGGAGCAGGGCCCGCAGGAGGTGCGGGATGCCGCCGGCGAGGTCACCACATCGGTCGAGGCCGGCGGGGTGGCGGCGGTCCTGCGCGCGCTGTGACGCGGATGCGCTGACACGGCGCACGCCGTACAGAACCTGCTCAGGCGCTGCTGGAAGAATGGGGCAGCAGTGCCGTCGGATAGACTCGACGCCTGTTCGGGGGATGTCCGCCACAAGCGGTGTCTTCCGGGAGGGTTGTCCGAGCGGCCGATGGACCTGGTCTTGAAAACCAGTGGGCAGCAATGTCCCGTGGGTTCGAATCCCACACCCTCCGCTTCGTCGTGGGTGTGCTCTCGAGCTCGTATCCAGAGACACCTGAGAGGACCGAGTGAGCCCGTCGACCAAGCCCGCACACCGTGGCCGCCGCACCGTCGCGCGTCACGGTGAGCTGAAGTCGCCGCATCCACTCGCCTTCCTGCTCAAGGTCCTGGGCATCATCGTCGCCGTCGGCCTGGTCTCGAGTGCCGGCGTCGCCGCATATGCCGCATACGACATCACCGCGAGCTTCACCGCCGATGCGGTGGACCTCGAGGGCCAGGAGGCCGTCCCGCCTGACATCGGCGCAATCGAGGGCGGCGTCAACCTCGTCGTGGCCGGCACGGATGAATGCCTGCCCGAGTTCGCGGCGTACTTCGGCGACCGCTGCACCGGCGCGGACTCGGTCGGCGAGCTGAATGACGTCAACCTGCTCGTGCACATCTCCGATGCGCCGCGTCGGGTCACCGTCATCTCCTTCCCGCGCGACCTCATGGCTCCGGTCCCGTCGTGCACCGCTGAGGACGGCTCCGAGACCGGTGGTGCGAGCAAGCAGCAGATCAACTCCGTCTTCGAAGAGGGCGGCCTCAACTGCGTCGTGAAGACCGTCTCGCAGCTGAGCGGACTGAACATACCGTTCGCGGCCAAGGTCAACTTCGGCGGCGTCATCAACATCACTGACGCGATCGGCGGCGTGGAAGTCTGCATCGGCAACGGCGGCATCAAGGACTTCTACACCGGCATCGACTGGCCGGCCGGAAACCGCACCGTTCAGGGCATGGAGGCGCTGCAGTTCCTGCGGACGCGTCACGGCCTCGAGAACGGCTCGGATCTGGCGCGCATCAGCAACCAGCAGCAGTACATGTCCCGCCTGGCGCGCAAGCTCGTCAGCGAAGAGGTGCTCACGAACCCCGCGACCCTGCTGAAGCTCGCCACGACCGCGGTCGACAACACGACGCCGAGCAAGAGCCTCACCAACCCGCTGACGCTCGTGCAGATCGCGCTCGCCGTCAAGAGCGTGCCGTTCGACGAGATCGTGTTCGTCCAGTACCCCGTCATCGAGGACCCGTCGGATCCGAACCGCGTGGTCCCCGACTACGACTCGGCCGACCAGTTGTGGGCGGCGCTGGCCGCGAACCAGCCGCTCGTGCTCACGAGCGACCCGAATGCCGGTGGCGGCGTCATCACCGTCGACCCCGCGCCGACCGACCCGGCGACGCCCGACCCGGCGGCGACGCCCGGGGCGTCGGATGCTCCCGGCGAGACCGCGGCCGAACTGGACATTCCGGGACAGAGCGCCGCGCAGAACACCTGCTCGGCCGGGAACGTCTCCGGCTGAGCTCAGTGACTTCTCGCACGCCCGGCTCGACCCCGGGCAAGACCCCGCTCGCCCGCCACGCGGTCCGCAAGGACCGGCATCCGGTGATGCGCGCCCTCTCGATCTTCGCCGTTGTCCTCGCCGTCGTCGGAGTGAGTGCGGCCGGAGTGGCTGCGTACGCGGTGTGGGACACGTTCTCGGCGATCGGCGAGAACTCGGTCGACCTCGCGGGGGCGGCCCTGCCCCCGTCGATCGGCGAGATCGAGGGCGGGGTGAACCTGCTGCTCGTGGGCTCGGACTCGTGCGAAGGGCAGGACGTCGCGCTGTTCCCGCGCTGCGCCGATCCGGATGATGCGCCCGGGGAGCGCAACGACGTCACCATGCTCGTGCACATCAGCGATCAGCCCCGTCGCGTCACGGTCGTCTCCTTTCCCCGCGACATGCTCGTGCCGATTCCGTCCTGCCCCGACGGCGAGGGCGGCTCCTACTCGGCGATGAGCTCGCAGCCCCTGAACGCGTCGTATGAATACGGCGGTCTTGCCTGCACCGTGCTGACCATCGAGGAGCTGACGGGGGAGGACATCCAGTTCGCCGGAGCCATCCGCTGGACCGGAGTGATCGACATGTCCGACGCGATCGGCGGCGTCGACGTGTGCGTGGACGGTGACATCAGCGATCCGCACACCGGGCTCTCGCTCACCTCCGGCACGCACACGCTGCAGGGTGTCGAGGCGCTGCAGTTCCTGCGCATCCGCCACGGCATCGGGGACGGCTCGGACCTCGGGCGCATCTCGAACCAGCAGCAGTTCATGTCTTCGCTCGTGCGCAAGCTGAAATCCGACGCGCTGCTGTCCAACCCCGCCGTGCTGCTGAACTTCGCGACGACCGCCGTCGGCCTCACGCGCAGCGATCCGCCGCAGCTCGTGCTGAGCTCGGAGCTGGCGAACCCGACGCGCATGGTGCAGATCGCCATGGCCGCCAAGGATGTGCCCTATGAGGACATCGTGTTCGTGCAGTACCCGACCGAGTACAGATCGGATTTCATCAACGTCCTTCCATTGCGGGATGCCGCCGCCCCGCTGTTCGCGGCGCTCGCCGCCAACCAGCCGATCACCCTCACGGGTGAAGCCAGCCAGGGCTCCGGGGTCGACGTCACGGGTGAAGCGGCGGATCCGGGATCGGCGACTCCGGCGCCGTCGGAGTCGAGCGCGCCGGAGACTCGGGTGGAACTGCCGACGGAGATCACCGGCACGACCGCCGCTCAGGTCACCTGCACTCGCGCGGGGGATCAGTAGCGGGTTCGTTGCCCTCGGGCCGAAGCGGTTATGATTGCTGGGCGCATCGTGCCGCTTCTGCGGCGGGATGCCTGGAGACGTCGCATAGTTCGGCCTAGTGCACCACCCTGCTAAGGTGGAGACCCCTCACGGGGTCCGAGGGTTCAAATCCCTCCGTCTCCGCCAAGAAAAGCCCAGGTCAAGGAGCAATTGTCTTGCACCAAGGCTCGATCTGCGAACACTTCGCGAACGCTTCTTGTTCGCACCGTAGGTGACTCAGTTCTGCCTTCTCGCCTCGCGGCTTCCTATGTAGGCCCAGGTCAGGGCTTAGTTCTGGCCGATGATGCGGGTTCGGGCGCGGAGGGGTTCGATCCCTCGGCAACCGCATGGCTGCCGGTCGACTCGTTCAATCCGCGTCGTTAGCTGGCGCCGGGTGGCGTCCACAGCGCCGGAGGGCCCAGGTAACTCTGGTACTTGCTACCCGATAGAAGGGCGCATGACCATGGCTACCACCGCACCCATCAAGGTTGACGTCGAGACTGATCGTCTCGTTTCCAACGCTGCACACTTTCTGAAGCGCTCGAAGAAGGACGTGGTCGACGCCGCGGTCCGTGAATTCATTGATGCGCAGGGGCGGGCGGTGATGCCGAGACGCCGGAAGCCTTCGGCCCCAGAACCGACGCCAATCTCCCGGGCGCCGCTGGATGGCTCGTTGCGGCAGGGCATGTGCAAGACGACACGAAGAACCGCGACTTCCACGCACGGCTGGAAGCGGAGTGCGAGCGCGCAGCGAAAGGCACTCCGGCCGCCGTGGACTCCTCCCACCTGGCGCCGACGTTCAACGATTACCCCGCTGGCAGCTTGAGAACACGGGAAACGTTAAGCAGGGCCGAGGCCAGCTGACCCAGCCGGTGAGCTAGGCGCGTGCGTAGGGGAGTGACGCGACCGGCTGCTGCCGGTGCCACTCGTGGAAGCCTGAGTCTGGCGCGAGGTCCGCGATGCTGCGGGGTCGTCTGCTTTCTGACACACACGCATCCTCGTCGCCCGACCAGTTTGATCTCGAAGACACGGCCTTTTCGCGGAGCCGATCTTGCCTCTTCGAGGGTTGGTGCAAGCGCGTCGACTTGCACGCGAACTCTCTGATCTCGTCGGGTTTCACCCGTCTCACCAACCCGACTCCCGATCGCCCCATCACCCGTCAGAAGGACTCCTCGCCTTCTCCGCCTGATCTCCTCAGCGGACGGCGGTCAGTCGGCCCGCAGCGAGTCCCACATCTCTCGCACCATCTGTGTGGGTTGGTGGATCTCGATAGGGTGCCCGAATAGCGGTCCGCCATCGAACCAGTCAGCAGTCGCCCCGCCTGCCGCTGTGGTGAGAAGTGCACATCCGTTGAGCTCCATGTGTGCCCGCTCATGGTCGAGGTCGTCCACCCACCACGAGGTATGGCTTACCGCGCCGGCGCGGACATCGAGGGCTGCGCGCAGGGCGTGGGGTTCGATGCGGTGGGCCTGGTTCAGCTCGAGGAGGACCGGCCCCCACTGGGCGAATGCGGCCGAGTGGTCGAGGACGGCCGGCTCACCGCGAAAGCGGAAGTGGCCCATATCGATGTGCTCCGCGATGCGGAACGGACCGATGCCGAGCAGCCGTTCCGCCTGGCCGACGGCCACCTGCAGATCATCGACCCAGTATCCGATGTGATGGAGTCCTCGAGCGGTCATTGATTCGCATCCTTCTGCGCTGCGACCCAGCGGAACTGGTTACGCATGGCGATCCGGCCGGTTCGGGCGTCGGTGAAAGGTCCCAGTGCTGCTGTCAGAGTTTCCACGACTGCTGGCCGCCCGGCGTCCTCGACGGCCCGCACCCCGCCCGCGGAGCCGATCAGTCCGCGAATCGCATCGTCGATGCCCTGGTACGCCCACACGCATTCGACCTCACCATCGCCGACGAGAACAAGCCCGCTGTCCGAGAGCGCGTCGTCCAACTGGCCGCGGCCCGCGAGGGCGTACGGGCGATGGTCGCGGTCTCGAGCCGCGGGGCTCAAGGCCGACATGGCGAGGTGGACCGCGGTCGATTCCGATAGCTCAGGCTCGGCGAACATGCCGCACACCAGCCGACCGCCGGGGACGAGCACGCGCGCAGCCTCCGCGATCGCGGCGACCGGATCGACGGCGAACTGGAACGCGTTGACCGCCGTAGCCGCCTGGAAGGAAGCGTCGGCGAACGGCAGCTTCTGCAGGTCTGATAAGTGGAAGTCTCCGGCGGGAACGTGTCGCTGGGCGATGGCGAGCATCGACGGCGAGATATCGAGGCCACTCACCGTGATACCAAGATCGGCCGCGATCCTCAGCAGCAGCCCCGTACCGCATGCGATGTCCAGGAGCCGATCACCGGGAGCCAGCCCGGCGGCAGCGAGCACCGCCTCGAAAAGAGGACGCGTGTGCGGCTCACTGAAGAGCGCCCAACCTTCCGAATCGCTGCTCCACAGCCGCTGCTGCACGCGGGCGGCCTCGGAGAATACTCGCGCCGTGTGATCGATGACCGGCATGCGGTCCCCTTCCTGTCGCAGGCCGAATTGACAGTGCGGCAACCCGGGTCTATGGTCACCCTATCGTTAAGTAAAACTCACTTTCACCTGGTGAACAAGATCGAGAAGAGCCTGCATTGGAGCAGTTGCTGGAAGTCGTCGACCTGCGGGTGACGTATGGGGCCGTGGTCGCCGTCGATGACGTCTCACTGGAGGTCGGCGAGGGTGAGATCGTGGGTCTTATTGGCCCCAACGGGGCCGGCAAGTCCTCTCTCATCGATGCTCTGACGGGGGCCATCAAGAACCGCGGCGGTCAGGTCACCTTCGAAGGCTCCTCACTGGACGGGCTCGCCCCGCACGCCGTGGCCCGCCATGGGCTGGTGCGCACATTCCAGTCAGTCGAGCTGTTCGATGATCTGACCGTGCGGGAGAACCTGCAGGTCGCCGCAGAACAGCCGACTCTGTGGAGCATGTTCCGAGATTTGATCGTGCCGTCGAGGAAGACGCGCGAGGATGCCGTCGACTGGGCGAGCGGACTCTGCGATCTCGGCGACGTCGCAGACCGCTACCCGCGCGAACTCTCCCACGGTCAGCGCAAACTGACAGGGGTCGCGCGTGCACTGGCCAAGCGCCCGCGACTGGTGCTCATGGATGAGCCCGCGGCTGGGCTCGATACCGATGAGAGCATTGCGTTCGGTCGACGGCTGCGATCGCTTCCCGAGCAGGGCGTGAGCGTCCTGCTCATCGACCACGACATGGAGCTCGTGCTCGGCACATGCGACCGGATCATCGTGCTCGATTTCGGTGCGATCATCGCGGCCGGCACCCCCGCGCAGATTCGACAAGACAGCCGAGTCATCGAAGCATACCTGGGGGCGCACCATGACGGCTGAGGCTCCTCCGATGCTCGAGGTCATCGATCTTGCAGCCGGCTACAACGGCCTTCCCGTGGTCAGGGATGTGAACATCACCGTGAGCGGTGGGGAGATCGTCGCGCTCCTGGGAGCAAACGGCGCAGGAAAGACGACGATCCTTTCGACGATCGCTGGTCTCGTCAAGCCGATCGAAGGCTCGGTGAGGCTCGCCGGTGAGGAGATCTCCGGGCTGAAGCCGCACAAGCTGGCGCTTCAGGGAATCGCCCTCGTACCGGAGGATCGGTCGCTGTTCCTCGATCTCACCACGCGTGAGAACCTCACCGTGGCGGCGCCAAGAGGTGCCGTCAGAAAGAGCGAAGACGACATCCTCCAGCTTCTGCCGGAGCTCAAGAAGTGCCTCAACCGCAAAGCGGGGCTCCTGTCCGGGGGAGAGCAGCAGATGCTCGCCGTCGGCCGCGCACTCGTGGGCAGCCCGCAGGTGCTTATCGTGGATGAGATGAGCCTCGGCCTGGCGCCGGTGGTCGTCGAGCGGTTGCTGCCGGTGCTCCGCGACGTCGCATCGACCTTGGGTGCTGCGGTCCTGGTCGTCGAGCAGCATGTGTCGCTGGCGCTGGATGTCGCCGCCCGCGCGTATGTCCTCGCCCACGGCCGCATCGTGCTGGAAGGCGCCGCGGCAGCTCTGCGCAAGGACCAGGACCTCATTGCGGCCTCGTACTTCGGCGACCTCGCTGCTGAGGAGCAGCTGTCGGCCGACCGGACAGACGACGACGACATCGAGGCAACGTCATAGCTTTCGGCGACTCCCACCGCCGAAGAATCCCGCTCGACGAGTGGGGTGCACCATCACCAGGAACTGCAAAGAAGGAGTGACATGGACAAGAAGATGAGGCTGCGCACCGGAGTGCTCGTAGCCACTGTGGCGTGTTTCGGGCTCGCGCTCACCGGTTGCGCGGGCGGATCGACCGGCACCCCCACGGAATCGACCGAGGCTGCCGACCCCCTCGGCACTCCGAACGCCGCGTCCGGCGACCCGATCGTGTTCGGAACGCTTGACTTGGCATCCGGTCCGGTGACCTTCCCCGAGGTGCTCGCGGCGCAGCAGGCTGCCGTCGAGTACGTAAATGCCTACCTTGGCGGTATCAATGGTCAGCCGATCAAGCTCGTCACCTGTGAAACGGACGGCGCGCCGGCCACCTCGCAGCGCTGCGCGAACCAGATCCTGGATCAGGAGCCGGTTGCGATCGTGGGCGGAGCCGATATCGGGTCCCCTGGCGCAATGCCCATCTGGGAGACCGCCGACCTGGCGTACATCGGTGGGATCCCGTTCACGCCGGTGGAGCAGAACAGTCCGAATGCCGTGCTCTTTTCGAGCATCTCCACGGCGGACAACGCTGTTGCGTCGATCTTCGCCGCCCAGGAACTTGGCGCGAAGTCGGCTGCCGTCATCTACACCTCCGACACGCAGGGCACATCCACCGCCGAAGGCGTGATCATCCCGACCATGAAGGCGGCTGGAATCACCGACATCACGCCCGTGCCGATTCCGCCGACCGCATCCGACGTCTCGTCAGCGGTTGCCACCGCGGTCGGCGCCAACCCCGATGTCATCTACGTGAACACACCAGCGGCGTGTCCCAATGTGCTCAGCTCGCTGAAGCAGCTGGGCAACCAGGCGCAGCTGCTGGGAATCGATCCCTGCACATCGCCGCCGGCGATCGAAGGGGCGAACGGCGGAGCCGAAGGACTCTACTTCGCCGCCCCGGTCGACCAGGCCGACTCCGGTACGGCGGACGCGGATCTGTATGTCGCGGCGATGAAGAAGTATGCACCGGCCGATGTGCACCTCGACTCCCTGTCCGCGATGGGGTTCCAGACGATCATCAACCTGCAGGCGGCTCTGGCCGACTTTGCGCCTGAGGACCTCACAACTGAGGCGATCCTCGCGGCATTCCGGGATGGGACGGACAACACGAACTTCCTGGGTCACCCCTACACCTGCGACGGTGAGCAACTGGCAGGCGCTACGGCGATCTGCAACGCCTACCAGCACATGCTGCAGGTCAAGGACAGCGTTCCCGGGCTGGTCAGCGACGAGTGGCTGAGTCCCTCCGAGTACTACACGCCGGCTCACTGAGCTGACGCCTACACACAGAAAATGAGGGAGGTGACGAACGCACATGGATAGCCTGCTGCTCTTCGTGCTGCTCGGTCTCGGCGCCGGTTCGGTCTACGCCCTGCTCGGGCTCGGGCTGGTGCTCAAATACCGCAGCACCGGCGTGATCGACTTCGCGCACGGGGCCGTCGCGATGTTCTGCGCATATGTGTTCGTCAATCTCCGCTCAACGGGCACCCTTCAGCTTCCCTGGGTGATCCTTCCGCACGAGATCGTGATCGCGGACGCGGGGATGGACGTCCTCCCCGCGTTCGCGATCACGGTCGTCTACGGCACGATCCTGGGGGTGGTCCTGTTCCTCCTCGTCTACCGGCCTTTGCTGCGTGCCTCCCCGCTCACCCGTGTCTGCGCATCCGTCGGCGTGATGCTCCTGCTGGAGGGCATCGCCGTTATGAACTTCGGCACCACCTCGTCCGCGGCCGGAGCAGTGCTGCCGTCGGTGCCGATTCGCATCGCCGGAATCGCCTTCCCCTCCGACCGGCTCGTCCTGGTCGGAATCGTGGTGGCGGTCGCCGCGATTCTCATGCTGATCTACCGCTACACCAGGTTCGGGCTGTCGACACGCGCCAGCGCCGAGAATGAGGTCGGGGCCATGCTCATCGGCATCTCGCCTACCGGCATCGCCGCGAGGAACTGGGTCATCGCCAGCTTCCTGGCGGCGGTTTCAGGCATCCTCATCACGCCCATCTCTTCGCTGGATCCGACGTCGTACACCTTGTTCGTCGTGCCGGCCCTGGGTGCCGCGCTTATCGGGCGGTTCCAGTCGTTCTGGTGGACCGCCGCGGCAGGACTCGGTCTCGGCGTCGTGCAGTCGCTGCTCGTCAAGCTGCAGGTGATCTTCCCTTGGCTGCCGCAGCAGGGACTGGCCGACGGCCTGCCGTTCCTCATCATCCTGATCACGATGACGCTCACCACCGCGCGATTGGGGACGCGCGGTGGTGCGCTCGCCGCCCGCAACCCGTCGCTAGGCAGACCTACTCGGCCCGTGCTCAGCTCGGTCATCCTTTTCACACTGGGCGTCGTCGTGCTCGTGCTGCTCCAGGGATCGTTGCGGTCAGCATTCATCTCGTCGCTCTCGACCATTGTGATCTGCCTCTCGCTGGTCGTCCTCAGCGGGTACATCGGCCAGGTGTCGCTCGCGCAGATGTCCTTCGTGGGGGTTGGCGCGTTCACCTTGAGCCATTTAGGCACAAGCGTTGGAATCCCCTTCCCCTTCTCGCTGCTCCTGGCGGCTCTCGCGGTGGTGCCGCTGGGGATCATCATCGGCCTGCCGGCACTCCGGGTTCGTGGAGTGAGTCTGGCTGTCGTCACTCTCGCCGCCGCCGCCGCAATTGATGCTCTTGTCTTCAGCATCGTCCCCTTCACCGGCGGCCTCGGTGGACGGACGGTGGAGCCGCCGAGCCTCTTCGGCATCAACCTGGGCATCTCCGACGGAGCGGACTATCCGCGCATCGTCTTCGGCCTGCTGGTCCTGCTCGTCGTGGTCTTCGTGGGCTATTGCGTGGCGCGCCTCCGTAGCTCGGCGACCGGCCGGATGTTCGTGGCCATCAGGTCGAACGAACGCGCGGCCGCCTACGTCGGGATCCGCGTGGCGCCCGTCAAGCTGTTCGCATTTGCGCTGTCCTCGTTCATCGCAGGCCTTGGCGGCGGCCTCATCGCCTATCAGCAGGGGACAGTTTCGTCATCCGCGTTCTCCGTGTTCGCGTCATTGAGCGTCCTCGCGATCGCCTACGTCGCCGGCATCGGCCGGATCGCCGGCGCTGTGATCGCGGGACTCATGTTCGCCTCGGACGGACTCTTCGTGTCGTTCCTCGACAAGTTCCTGCACATCGGCCAGTACCAGATGATCGTGGCGGGCGTGGCGCTGGCGATCACGGCCATCGGCAACCCCGACGGAGTGGCCGCAGAGCTGGCCGGCGAGAAGGGTCTCTCCGGTCGGATCCAGCGGCTGAGGGACCGGATCTTCCGCGTACCGAAGCCTCGGGTCGAGGCAGAACTGATCGGAGTCGACGCATGAATCAGGGTCGGACCGGAGACGTGAGCCTCAGCGTCGCGCGCGCCCTCATTCAGCGCGCCATCGACAAGGGGGAGCAACTGCACCTCGCGGGGGGGATCGCGGTGGTGGGGGCAAGCGGTGCGCTCGTCTCGGCATCCCGCATGGATCGCGGTGGGGCCGGGGGAATGGCCCGTGCCCGTTCCAAGGCGTGGATCTCGGCCACACAGCAGATCCCGAGCGCGGAGCATCTGAAGCGGATGAACTTCGTCTCACCCCCCGTGGAGAAGGGTTTCGTCGGGGCGTCACCGGAGGCGATCTTTCCCGGCGCCGGTGGCATGCCGCTCCACGAAGGCAATGTCGTCGTAGGCGGCATCGCCGCCTCCGGCGCAACGGTCAGCCCATTCATCCCAGCGGGCATCGAGCAGCGGATGCTGATCGCGCACGGGCGTCCCGCGAATCCCGAAGATCTGGTCATCCACTACGCGATCGACCGTCCCTACGTAGGACAGCACGGGGACGACTACGAGAAATGGGGGCGCGCCTTCGGGGAGTGGACGGATGTCGACGACGAAGGCCTCGGCATGGCAGTGGCGCCACGGGCCAGCGCGCAGACCGAGCACGACTGGGCTATCGCGCTGGCGGATGCTGTGATCGCGGAGGCCAGCGGGCGCGGCATCCGGGTGGCCGTGTCGATTGTCGATCACCGTGGTGACCCCGTTCAGCAGGACTGCATGGACGGCACCGCGACGTCTGCGACGTTCCTCGCCACTGCGACTGCGGCGACCGCTGCCACGTTTCAGCTCCCGAGTGACGAGGTCGGAGAGCAGTTCGCCGGTCACCTCGATCGGATCGCCGTCACGCTGCCGTTCCCGCTTCTGACAACTGCGGGTGCCACCCCGATCTGGGAGGACGGGATGTGCGTCGGCGGTCTCGGCGTTGCCGGGGTCGCGCCGGCAACGGCTGCGGCAATCGTGCGATCGGCGCTCGGCGCATGAGCCGACGAGTCTGCATCGTCGGGTGCGGCGCAATCGGCGGCCTTTTCGCCGCGCACCTGGCAGCGGCGCCCGACGTCGAAGTGTGGGCGCTGGACGCGTCAAAGCAGCTGGTGGATGCGATCAATGCGGATGGCATTCGCATCACCGGGCGCACCGAGTTCACCGCGAGGGTGAACGCGCGCACCGACGCCGGGTCGATCCCGCCCTGCGAGCTCGGCATCGTCGCCACGAAATCCGCGTTCACCGAGGCCGCGATCAGCGCCGCGGCGGGCATCTTCGTCGACGGTTCCGTCGCGAGCGTCCAGAACGGTGTCGGCAACGAGGAGATCATCGCGCGGCACGTGTCGCGTGTGATCCGAGGCACCACGCTCGTTGCGGGGGCTGTCACCGGCGCTGGCGTCATCCGCTTCGACGCACCGGGGGACACCTGGTTGGGGCCCTTCGAAGCGAGCCCGGCACCTCTTGCGGACGTCGCACTCCTTGCGCGGTTGCTAAACGAGGGCGGGATGCCGACTCACGCCAGCGCGGATTCACGGACTGCGCAGTGGATCAAGCTCGTCTTCAACGCGGCCACCAACGCCGTAGGAGCGATCACCGGGCTGACGATCGGCCAGCTCGGCTCGAGCGAGTCGCTGCGCCCCCTGGTCGCTGGACTCATCGCCGAGGGGCAGTCCGTCGCGCGAGTCCAGGGAATTTCGTTCGGCGACGAGCCCCAGGAGATGATCGAGGACGCGGTGCAGCACGCGTTCTGGCATCGCGCAAGCATGCTGCAGGACGTGACCGCCCGCCGCCGAACGGAAGTGGACGTGCTCAATGGAGGCATCTCCGCGGCCGGCCGCCGGTACGACGTTCCGACGCCATTGAACGACGCGATGGTCTCGCTGATCGAAGGGATCGAGTCGTCGTGGGACACCAACCCTCTGGCCGACGAGGCACACGGCTAGATCCGGGTCGCGATCCCTGGGTCAAGCACCGAGATCGTCGTCGCCTCCGGGAGGAAGGCGCGCAGCATCCCGTGCGCCTGTCCGGTGTGCGCGAGGGCCCCCTCGTGCATCGGCACCACGACGCGCGGGGCGACAGCCTTGGCGAAACCGATCGACTCGCCCAGCTTGACCCAGGGTCCACTGATCGGAACCGCGAGGACGTCCACCGGAACGCCCGGCAACTCGTACGAGTCACCGCCGTGGAAGAAGGCCCCGCCGTCGACGAGATAGCCAGCATTCGCGATCGTCGGCACCTGGTCGTAGACGAAGGCGTGCGCGCCACCCACAACGTCGATCGTCGCACCGGGAAGGACGATGTGATCGCCCGCCGCGACCGGCCGTGCGCCCGAATCACGGGCGGTCTCAGGGTCCGTCAGAAAGACGGCATCCGGGTTCTCTTCCAGCAACCGGGCCACGACGGTGGGGTCGTAATGATCGTCGTGGCCGTGCGTGATCATGATGGCCGTCAGATCGGTGAGACCCTCCAAGCCCGAGGACATCGTCCCTGGGTCGAACAACAGGCGGGCGCCGGCGTCGGTTTCCACGAGCAAGGCAGCGTGACCGTAGTGAGTGACTCGCATTTGTCCTCCGAAGTCGGGGTTAAACGGTGCTCGGGAGTCACCATCCAAGCTATTCCATCAGTAAAAGCCACTTTCGCACAACGAAGTGTCGGTTCACATCGGGTCACAGCGACGTCCCATCCAGGGATGCGCTGCGTTAGGAGGAGACGCCATTGCCAATGAACAACGTCCAGGAAGCACGAACGGCGGTCGACACGGCCTGGCTCGGGCTGCACGGCTCTCGTGTGCTGATCGCAGGTGCGGGCGGGATCGGGAGCGCCTGCGCGCTCGCGTATGCGGCAGCCGGGGCATCCGTCGCGGTTGTGGACCGCAGCCGCGCAGCGCTCGACGCGATCGGCAACGCCCTCGATGCGGCGCCGGTGCCCTCCATGCTGATCGAGGCGGATCTTACCGAGCAGGGCGCGGGAGAGCGCGTCGTTGCGCAGGTCGTTCGGGAGCTCGGCGGCCTGGACATCATGCTGCACGCGGTCGGCATCAACGACCGGCGCCCGATCCTCGACTTCACCGAAGACGAGTGGGACAACATCCTCCGGGTGAACCTGTCATCCCTGTTCGGCCTCGCTCAGGCGGCCGGTCGGCACATGGTCGACCAGGGCTCCGGTCGCGTGCTCGCACTGTCCAGCGTGTCGGGCCTGCTCGCCCACCACTCGCACGGCCCGTATGCCGCGTCGAAGGGCGGCATCAACCAGCTGCTGCGCGTCATGGCCCGAGAATGGGCGTCCGCTGGAGTCACGGTGAACGCCCTTGCTCCGGGCTACATCGAGACTCCGCTGACCTCTGGGCATCTCGCCAAGCCGGGCAAGCGCGAAGAGCTCGAGTCGCTCGTCCCCGCGGGCAGGCTCGGCACGCCGGTCGAGCTGTCCGGCCCCGCACTGTTCCTTTCGTCGCGGCACGCTGGCTTTATCACGGGCCATGTGCTGTACATCGATGGCGGACGGACGCTCGTCTGATTACTCGGACTCTCGCCGGCACGGTTCGAAAACTACAGGAGGGATGAACTCATGATGAGGATTCTGGGCGTGACGGCCGGCGCAAGCGACCGGGGCAGCGCTGACATCCTGCTGAAAGCAGCACTGCAGGCGGCGAAAGGTGCGGGAGCAGACGTTGAGATGGTACGGATCGACGACCTCGATCTGTCGGTGGGTGCGGGCGCTCAGTCGGATGACGCGCAGTGGTTCTGGGACCGGCTCATGGAGTCCGACGGACTGATCGTCTCAAGCCCCATCTACTCCCGCACCCTGCCTGGCAAGCTGCGCCTGCTCGGCGACAAGATCTCCGGCCCGCAAGCTGACTTCGCATTCACGGAGGAGATCCTCAAGCTGCGCGCGGAAGGCCGTCCCTTGGCGGTCGACTTTCCTGTCGATGAACGCGTCCTGCGCCCACGGGTGGCGGGATTCATGACGGTCGGCGGATCCCTCCCTGAGCACTGGAAGTCGCTGGCACTTCCGCTCATGCATACGATCACCGCGTCCATGCAGGCTGCGGTCGTGGACCAGGTCCAATTCGCCGGCGCCGGGAGTCCGGGTTCCATCGTCCTCGATGGGGAGGCGCTCGAGCGTGCAGCTCGGCTCGGAAGCACCGTTGCAGAACAAGCGGGCCGTTCGTATGACGCTGCGCAGTACGCCGGAGCGGAGGGATTGTGTCCACAGTGCCACCTCAGCGTCTTCGAAATCTTGCCCAGCCATGTCGTGTGCGCGACCTGCGGCGCCCGGGGAGATTTGGTGCTCGCGGGCGGACGGGTGGAGGTGAAGTTCAGTACGGCCGGCCTGAGTCAATCGGTGCTGACAATCGAGGAGAAGCGTGCGCACTTCGCCGAGGTGCAGAGTACGGCCGCACGTCACAGCGAGTTGGCCGAGCTGATTGCCGATGGAGTGGCGCGTTACGACGACCTCGATTGGAGGACGTGTCCTCCCCGGCACGTCGATGGAGCGCGCAGCGATGGCGTCCATCAGCATCGCACCCCATCCGATCGCCGATCATGACCGCGGTCACGTCATCCTCGGAGGCGTCCGATGGGGTTCGGGGAAGGCACTCGCCCAGAATGACCTTGAAGCGCCGCGGTGCGCTTAGTGCCCTCGCTGTCAAGAAGCTCGGCGGAGCAGTTCAATGTGTTCCGTGCGTGCGGATGGTACGCACGGGTTCGGATATGCCTTCCAGCGGCGACTCTCCGTAGAGTGGATGAATCGAGGCCTTCCGGCAGGTTACGGCTACCGGCTTCCCACTACCGAGTCGTCCGAACTATTGCGTTGACAGGCTGACTCGCCGTCGAGGACGCTGCAGCCAGCGGTTTGGATATGCGCTCCTCACCCAACACGCGAGCAACCAAGGCGTGCGAAGAATCTGCGAACAGCTGAACACCTCCGAGGCGCCCTGAACGTTCACGAATAGCGCCGCGAATTCCGACGAATCAACGCCAACACACAGGATCCTGCCTGTGCGGGTGCGTTGAATCGGGGTTCAAATCCCTCCGTCTCCGCCACTGACATTTCCTCGATGTGCAGAGACGGACGGCCTGTGTGCATCGAAATGTTTCTGAGCGAATCGATCATTTTCATGTCTTCTCACTGAGCAGTCTGCCTTCTCGGAGACGGAGGGATTCTGGCTTCTTCACGTCCTTTCGGTCCGGTCAAGTCCCGGAATTCCGCGGATCTCGTCCGCGCGGATCCGAGGTGAGAAGAATTTGGGAAGAAGGACCGAGGGATAGTGCCCCTCGGTCTCGACTTCCTCGCTGGCCCGAAGGAGAACCAGCCCTCGCTGAACACTGTGAGGCGACGGTTGCTGGCAGCGGCGAGCTTGATTGCCGACGTTCGTGGAGCGCTTGGTGAACCGAGCCCCGCGAAGGGGCGAAGCGTCCCTCTCGCGGTGGGCGCTGAACCCATACTCACCGAGGTCACAACGACTGCGCTCGACTGCATTCGTTCTCGAACCTGCGCCCTTCCCCTCGATCGTTCTTTCTCACTCGCTTTCTCACAGGCCAGGCCACCCGATGGGCCCGTCAACAAATAACAGGCCGGTGGACGATCCCTTCCCGGCCGCTGCGAAGCGTTGGTCGTGATCACCCTGCCGTGAGGCCCTGGCTAGCGTGAGCGTTTGGGGACGCCCGGGCGATGGTAGAGCGGCGCTGTCTGGCGGAGCTTCCCGATCACGGCGATGTCTGGCTCCAGCAGTTCGCCGTCGTCGAGCGCCGACGGGTCGTGCCCCGTGACGATGAAGTCCACGGCCCCCGACGCGAGCATGCCTTTGACGGTCCAGAATCCTTGGTACATCGCGGGCAGGTCCGTCACCGAAACGAACGGTCGTTCGTCGCGCAGCTCTTCTCGAAAGTGCACAGCGTCAGAGGTCAGGAGTGCGACGCCGACACTCGTGCGTACGGTAATCATGGATTGGCCAGGCGTGTGGCCGCCCACCTGCATCACGGTGATCCCGGGAGCGATCTCGACCTGGGCGTCGAAGACGGTCACGCGCCCGCGCGCTCGCAGTTCCGCCAGCCGCTGCAGCTCTGGTTCTTCGGTGAAGTGGGAAATCATGGGGGCTCGCGATGTCGGCAGCGCCCAGAAATCCGATTCGGCGCGCGCGATCCAGAATTGCGATGCGGGGAAGAGGTCGAGATTTCCGATGTGATCCCAGTGCGCGTGCGTGATGATCACGGGATGCCCTGCGCCGGGGTCTACTCCGATGCGCTCGAGGAGCTCGGCCGGGGAGTGCAACACGACCCGGCCGCGCCTCGCGGCGGCCTCGGCCGCGTAGCCCGTGTCGACGATGATGGTGCGCTGGTCGTTCCGGATGATCCACACGTAGTAGTCCGTGGTGAATGGAGCATCCGGCTCGTCGTAGAGCGCGTAGTTCAGGAACGCCTCGCTGCGCGTTCCGGTGCGCGTTCCATGCCGCGCGATGACAACTTCGTACTGGTCGTCGGGCATGACGTGGTCCCGGAAGAGTTATGTGCTCGAGCCGTTGAAGCCGGCGACCGTCGGCTCGAGACCCTCGGCTCCCACGACCTCGCGCCACGCCTCGAACCCGTCCTGGAAGGCAACGATTCCCGCCTCCGGCAGGGTGATCTCGATGGCTTCGAGGATCGCCTGTTCGCTGACGCCGAGCTTAAGGGCGACCCGGATGTGCGCCTGGATCTGTGCGCGGGGCGCACGGATGACCGTGAGGCAGCAGATGAAGATGAGTTCCTTGGTCACGCGGTCGAGCAGACGCTCGTCCAGGTAGGCGGCGTTGACGATGCCGTTCGCCGCCTGCAGGAAGGTGAAGTCCTGCTTCGCCATGACCTTGTGATAGTCGAGCACGTAGCCGCGGCTCGTGACCATGTCGTCGATGTACTGCTGGGCGTCGTCGGTCATGATGAGTTCCTTTCGTGGGGGCGCAGCAGTACGTCGTGCGCCTTCTCGTACCATTCGGCGATTTGCGTGTGGTCGAGTCCGACTCCGCCCAGATCGTGCAAGGCGGATTCGGTGCTCGCGGTCGCGGCACGCGTGACGGGGGAGTCGACCCCCAGGTCGTCGGCGAGCGTCAGGGCGATGCGCAGGTCCTTGACCATGAGGTCGAGGGCGAATCCCGAAGCGTAGGCCCCCGTGAGGACCTGCTGCGGGTACTTGACCTCGCTCGCCTGGCTGCGCCCGGTCGACGCGTTGATCACGTCGACGAGCACGGCGGGGTCGATGCCGAACCGGGCTCCGACAACGAGCACCTCGGCGATCGCGGCGAGGTTCGTCGCCGACAGCAGGTTGTTGAGTGCCTTCGCCGCGTGCCCGGCCCCCGAGGGCCCCACATGGATGAACGCTGCCGACATCGGGGCGACGATCGTGCCCGCACGCTCGACCGCCCGGGCCTCGCCACCCGCCATGATTGCCAGTTCGCCGGTGCGAGCCTTCGCAACTCCGCCCGACACTGGCGCATCTACGAAGTCGACGCCCAGCGCGGATGCGCGGTTCGCGAGCTCCCGCGTGCTCGCGGGCAGCGACGAGCTCATATCGATGACGATCGAGCCGGGTGCAAGCCTCTCGAGCACACCGTCGTCGAGCAGGACCGATTCGATGATCCTGCTGTTCGGGAGCATGAGGATGACCGACTCGACATGGTCCGGGATCGCCGACAGTGCGGGAAGGGCGGTCGCCCCGAGCTCGCCGGCCAGCGTCTGCGCCGCCGGGCTGAGGTCGAAGAGCAGCAGGTCGGTGGTGCCGGCGAGGTGTCGGACCATCGGGGCGCCCATCATCCCGAGTCCGACGAAGAGAGTGCTCATGCGAGGTCGCTGTGGTGGCGGGGCAGTGCGCTGCGCAACACCGTCATGCCGGTCAGGCGCTTGAGCGTGGCCGCGGGATCGCTGAAGTCCGCGGAGCCACCGACCAGGCCTTCGAGCTTGGCGACGTCTGTTTCGTCGTAGACCATGTGCTTCGTCCGCGAGGCCATGGGCGACGCCTGGTCGCGGAACGTGTCGAGCCGGATGCGCGCCCACTCCTCGAGCACCGATTCGTCGTCCGTGCTCCCGACGACCGCTGCGAGCGGCTCGATGAGTGCGAGAAGGTCGTACACACCCGAGGTCAACCCGACCCCACCTGTCGGATTCGTCGCGTGAGCCGCGTCGCCGACGAGCAGCACGCGACCCTGCTTCATGCGATCCGCCGAGCGCTGATGCATCCGGTACGGCGCAACGGCGACGACCTCGTACGGCACGTCGCCGAAGCCGAGCGCGGCGAGTCGACCGGGCAGACGATCGCGCACTCCCTCTTCGGGAAGTTCCGCGGATTCGCTCCAGGTCCAGCGATAAAGACCCGTGTCGTCGATGCGCGCGATCACGCATCCGTTGACAGGGTCGAAGATCATGTTGGCGTTGCCGAGCCCGCCCAGTTCGTCGAACGGATAGCGGAGATTGGTGGCGACGAACCGGTCGGGCCACGTCGTGCCGTCGAACCCGAGACCGACGCTGCGGCGCACGACGCTGCGGGCGCCGTCGGCGCCGACGACCCAGCGCGCGCGCCACTGGCCACGTCCGCTGTCGGACTCCGCCTGAATGACGACGTGGTCACCCTCGTCCGAGACCTCGGCAACTCTGGCTCCGAACCCGACGTGGGCATTCGGCAGACGCTGGAGGTGTTCGAGCGCGATCCGGACGAGCTCGTGCTGGCCCAAGTGGATGTTGTACGGAAACCGCGAGACGGCGGCGACGGGCGCGAGCGGAACGTCGGCCTGGAGACCCGTCGACAGCACACGCTGGAGGAAAGCGGTATTGCGGAACCCACGCGCATCCATGTCGTCCAGGACGCCGAGTCGATCCAGACCCTCGAGAACGTGCCAGTAGTAGACCATCGCGCGTGGCGAGGGCACCACGTCCGGTTCGGCTTCGAGCAGCACGACTTCGCAGCCGCGCTGAGCAAGACCCAGGGCGAGAAGTGCACCGACCGGTCCGGCACCGATGACGACAATGTCCGACGTACTCATGGTGCAAGCTTCGGCTGTTCGACACCGGTGTCGCATCGGTGACCTCACCGGTGACCCGTCCCCGTGATCGGGATGGGTTAGTGTACCGAGCACAATGGAGTACGCGGCAGTCAGCGCGGCGGCGATGCGCGAGCGCACGGACGCACGTCTCAGCGACCTCGTGGTCGGCCTCGCTGCCGGCAGCGGGGGAGTGCTCGTGATAACGCGCGCGGACGGAGCGGCCGTGACCGGACAGATCGGGGCGCAGTCGCGCGTCGTTCGCGTATCTGCCGCGGCTTCGGAGTCGTCGATCGCTCTTGCCGGGTTGCACGCGATGATGCCTGCAATCGCCCGCCTCGGGGCTGACCCCGCCGCGCTCGCTGCGGAACTCCTCGCGCGCAGCGAACCCGGCACGCTGTGGCTCGTGGACCAGGCCGAGTTGCTTGATGCCGCCTCCCTCGCCGTGCTGCGCGAGCTGCCGGGGCTCGTGGCGAGCCTCCCCGTCGCGGTCATCGTCGCCGTGCGGGGCACCGTCGTTCCCGCCGAACTGGACGGCTGGCCGCGACGGGATCTGCCGCCGAGTCTGATCGCCGACCTCGACGCGGATGCCCGGCTCGACCTCGCGCTCGCCGTTGCCGATTCACCCGCGGACGAGGTCTACCGGTTGTTGCCGTCGGAGTCGCGACGCTCGGCGCACACCGCGCTCGGCGGGCTCTGCGCCGATCGGGGCGATTCCGTCGGCGCGGCGGTGCACGCGGCGGCGGCCGCCCTCGGTCCCGATACGCGTGTTTCCGCCCAGCTCGAAGACGCGGCCGCCGTCGCGGCGGTACGCGGTGAACACGATGTGGCGAGCGAGCTCCTCGAGCGCTCAGTCGGGCTCTCGGTGGAGTCGACGGATGCGTCGAGGCGGCTCGTCGTGGCGGCCGAGGCGGCCTGGCACGCGGGACGCGCCGACCGCGTCCGTGAGCTGACCCGTCGGCTGCGCGGACTGCGGCTGGGACCCCGGCTGCGCGCTCGATCGTGCCTGGTGGAGGGTTCTGTCGCCTTCGCGGGGGGCGACATGGCCGAGGCATACCGAGCCTTCATGGTTGCGGCGCGCCTCACCGTCGACGAGGACGCCGTCATCGCGACATCCGCTCTCTTGCGCGCCGCAGAGGTGGCGTGGTGGTCGGGCCGGCGCGACCGCGCCGCGGAAGTCGCGGCGATCGCAGAGTCCTTTCCGCGTGACGGCGGGACCAGCGCCGAGTTCATCGTCGCGGTCCTCGTGGGCGGAGCGCACAGCTTCGCGGGCGAGCTCGAAGCGGCGGGACACGAACTGACGGTCGCGCTCGGCCTGGCCGAGAGCCTGCGCGAACCCCGGGTCGCCGTGCTCGCAGCGCAGGCCGCGCTCCTTCTGGGCGATGACCGCGCGGCCGCGACGTTCCACGAGCGCACACTCGCCGAGCTGCGAGCGGCGCACTCACTCGGTGAACTTCCGTGGGTACTGCAGAGTTCTGCTTCCGTGGACATCTGGCAGGGAAATCTGCGCGGCGCCGCCGAGCGTGCGGAGCAGGCCGGGGCGCTCGACGCGACGATCGCGGCGGACGCCACACAGCAATCGGTCCTCGCTCATATCTCGGCGCTGCGGGGGAATGTCGATGAGTGCCGCACGCGCGTCTCGGACGTGCTGCGGATCGCGCAGCACGACCGCTTTCCAACGGCGGCGGCCTCGGCGCTCTGGGCGCTGGGCCAGCTCGAACTGGGGCTCGGCAACCCGGCCGGAGCGCTCGCCCAACTCGCGGCCATCGACGACCCCCGATCCGAGCACGCCCACCCGATGGTCGCGCTCTTCGCGGCGCCCGACCTCGTCGAGGCGGCGACGCGCACGGGCCGACCCGAGCTCGCGGCACCGGCGCTCGCCTCGTTCGAACGGTGGGCCGAATCCGGCGGGCGCTGGCCCCGCGCCGTCGTGCCCCGTCTGCGGGCGCTGGCGGCTCAGGGCGACGCAGCGCTCGTCCACTTCGAGGCGGCCGTCGCGACGGTCGCCGATACGGGGTTGCCGTTCGAGGAAGCGCGCACTCGGCTGCTCTACGGCGAGTACCTGCGACGAGACCGCCAGCGAGTGCTCGCGCGCACCCACCTCGAGCGGGCCGTGGAGCTGTTCGACACGGTCGGCGCCGAACCGTGGGCAGAGCGCGCGCGGCAGGAACTCCTGGCATCCGGACAGACGACGCGACGGCGCGACGGTGGCTCGGAGCAGCGACTCACCCCGCGGGAGCGCCAGATCGCCGACCTGGTCGTAGCCGGTGCGAGCAATCAGGAGGTCGCCGCGCGGCTCTTCCTCAGCCGCAAGACCGTCGAGTACCACCTGCACAAGGCATACACGAAGCTCGGGATCACGTCCCGGTCTGCGCTCGCCGACGCCCTGCAGGACACCCTCATCGACTGGTAGATCCATCGATGCGAGCCCGCCCCGTCGGCGGGAAGAGTCGAAGCATGCGAAGAAGCTTCTCTCCCCGTCCGCTGGTGATCGCGTGAGCACGGTTGCGGGGCTCGATCCCGCCGCGCTCGAACGACTGGCAGCCTCGATCGATTCCGATGTCGAATCCGGCCTCTACGACGGGGCGGTGATCCTCGTCGCGCGCGGCGGTCACGTCGGCCTGCACCGAGCCATCGGGTACGCCGACCGGTCGAGCGGGCGGCCCACGCATGTCCATGACGTGTTCCGCATCTTCTCGATGACGAAGGCGTTCACCAATGCGCTGGTGCTCAAAGCATTCGATCGGGGACTCGTGTCGCCCACGACCAAGGTCGTCGACATCATTCCCGAGTTCGCGGGCTCCGACCGCTTCCGAACGGGAGCCAAGAGCCGCGTCAACATCGAGCACCTGATGACACACCGTGCGGCGCTGTCGCCCACGCCGTGGCCCGTGCCGCCTCTCGAGGCTGGCGACCAGGCGCGCACCATCGCAGCGATCTGCGAGATGGACCTCGTGGGCACCCCCGGCGAGCGGGTCAACTATTCTCCCTGCCTGTCACACGCTCTCTTGGGCGAGATCGTGCGGCGCACGCTCGGGGACGGACGCACGTTCACGCAGACCCTCCAGCAAGAGCTGCTCGATCCGCTCGGGATGACCGAGACCTCGATGGGGGCGCCCGCCGCGTGGGCGGATCGTCTCGTCCCGGTCGTGGCGAAGTTCCCGCCGGGCGGATTCTTCTCGCCGAAGGATCTGGAAGACACCGGTGCGGCCGCGTACGAGGGAGCCGAGATGCCGTGGGTCGGTTGCGTCTCGACGGTGAACGACGTCTTCAGATTCAGCGAGATGCTGCGTCGGGGAGGGGAGTTCGCCGGTAATCGCGTGCTCTCGCCGGCGTCCATCGCACTCGCCACTCGCAATCACACCGGCGATCTGCTCAACGATCGGTACGCCAAACTCGTCGCCGCGATGGAGTGGGATCCGTGGGTGGCCAATATCGGTCTCGGCTTCATGCTGCGCGGTCCGCAGCTGTACCAGACCTTCTTCGGAACGATGGCGTCGGCGGGCACGTTCGGCGGCTACGGCGCAGGGTCGTCGCAGTTCTGGATCGATCCAGAGCGTGACCTCACGTTCGTGTGCATGACGGCCGGAATCCTGGGCGAGGCCGACAACGTGCGTCGCTTCCAGCGGCTGTCGGACATGGCGGTCGCAGCCGCGATCTGAGCGTCTGCCCGCCTCCTGGAGCTCAGTTCAGTGAGGCGGGCGCAGCGCGGCGGGGAGCTGCGCTCGCGAACTGATTCCCAGCTTCACGTACACCTTGGCGAGATGGTATTCGACGGTGCGGGGGCTGAGGTGGAGTTCGAGCGCCACCTCGCGGTTCGAAGAACCGTCGGCGACGAGGGCGGCGACACGGGACTCGTGAGCAGTGAGCTGGGCGCTCGGACCGCCCTCGTGGGTCCCGACGGTTTCGCCGCTGGCTCGCAGCTCTGCACGCGCGCGGTCGGCCCACGCCGCCAGCCCAAGGGACGTGAACGACGCCAGCGCCGTCCGCAGATGATCGCGTGAATCGAGGCGGCGGCGGAGCCGGCGCAGGTGGCGACCCAACAGCAGATGCGTCCTCGCGTGCTCGAAGGGCCGACGCGCCGATCCGGGGTCGTCGAGCGCACGCTCGAAGTACGCGGCCGCCTCATCCGGCTCGGCGAGCAAGGCACGCACTCGGAACCTCGTCGCCTGCGCCCAGAGCGAGCCGTGCGTCGCCCATTCCTCGAACGCCGCGACGGCATCCTGCACGGCATCGATGTGGCCGGTGTCGACGGCGGCCTCGACCAGATCCGGCGTGGCGTAGAGAGAGACGATCGGATGCCCGGTGCCCGCGGCGAAGAGGGGTGCGAGTTCGCGGTACGCGCTCTCGGGGCGGTCGAGGCTCAGCTCGAGTCTGCCCACGGCCCACCGGGCGGTCGGGTAGCGCTCGTCGGGAGCGGCGGCTACCGCGCGATCCGCGAAGTCCCGCGCGGAATCCGCCTCGCCCCGGAGTGCTGCGAGGTGCGCGAGCATCGCCAGCTGGAACGACCCCTCGTACTCTTCGTGTGCATCTTCGGCGAGGCGCAGACCCTCCTGCGCCGCCGCCGTGCTCGCATCGAGCCGCCCGTGCAGGGCGTTGACGTAGGCGTGCAATTCGAGTGCGAACGGCAGTTCGGGAGCGCTGCCGGACGAACGGAGCTCTTCGATCGCGCGTGATTGCAGCGTCACGGCGCGGATGTCGTCGCCGAGCAGTCCGGCGCACTCGCTCGCGTAGAGCAACCAGCGCGGATCGCTGAACTCTTCGGCTTCGGTCAGAGCGGCGGTCAGGGCGGGCCCACCCGTGTCGAAGCGGTGCGCGAGGATGTCGATTCCCGCGGGCGACGTGCTGCGCGCGAACCGCGCGAACCGCGAGTCGCCGTCGACCGACGAACGCACAAGGTTCATGGCGCTCTGCGACCAGTCGCCGAGCCCCGCCCACCAGGCGATCCCCGTCGCCCGCGACGCCAGATTGACCGCCATTTCGGGGTCGGACTGCGAGACCGATCGGGCCCCCGAGACGAGCACCGAGAAGGCGTCGTCGGGGTGCCCGCTGCCGAGCGCGATGGCTCCCGCGACGAACGCCGAGGTGGCGCGGGCGGCGGGGTCCGTCACCAGGGAGTCGGCGCGCGTGAGCAACTCCGTCGCGCGATCGCCCTGTGCCGCCTGCCAGTATGCCGAGGCCGCGGCGACCAGCCGACGGCCTTGCTCGGCGGGCGCGGTGCTCATGTCCGCGGCCCGTTCCCACGCGCGCGCCGCGCCGCTCGCGCCGCCCCTGCTCCGGGCGAGATCGACCGTCTGCTCCAGCGCTGCCGCGATGGCTTCGTCGGGTGAGTGCTGCGCGGCCGCCCGGTGCCATGCCCGTCTGTCGGCGTCACCCGGGGCGTCGAGGACGGCCGCGATGCGGAGGTGCGCGTCGTCTCGGTCGGTGAGAGGAGCCCGGAAGTAGGTGACGGACCGCAGCAGAGGCCTGGCGAAACGCACGCGCTCGTTGCTCACGACGACGATGCCGGCCAGCTCGGCGGGGGTGAGGTCGGAGAGCGCGACATCGGAATCGAGGGCGAGAGAGGCGAGATCCGTGGTCTCCCACGCCGCGAGGAGCAGGAGTGCGTGCCGCGTGGCGGCGGGTAGGCCGTCGAACACGGGCGCCCACCACTCGAGCGCTGGACGTGCCGGCGCGGCCACGGAGGGCAGGCGCGCGCGCCCCTGCAGCTCTGCCTGGCTCCACGCGGCAATGACCTCGGTGATCCAGCCGGGGTTGCCGTCGCAGACACCGAGGATCGCCGCGCGAGCCTCGGTGTTCAGGGGAACCGGTGCCGATTCGGAGGCGACGAGTGCGGCCGCGTCGTCGTCGAGTCCGCCGAGGCGAAAGAGCGCGAGACCGGAGTCGGCGTAAAGAGCACCCGGCCGATGGCTCACGAACACGAAGCCGAGCGGTGTGCCCGAGACCCGCCGAGCAACGAACAGGAGCACGCGAGCGAGCGCGGGGTCGAGCTCGTCGGCATCGTCCACCACGACGAGAGTGCGTTGGTCGCCGACGTCGTGCAGCAGCTGGTCGCGTGCTGCGACCAGCGCGGACAGCGTTCCTTCTTCCGGGACAAGCGAGGCGAGGTCGCGGCCGTGCAGCACGCGAGGCACCGAGCACGCGAGCTCCGTCAGCAGCACGGTCTTGCCGATGCCCGGAGGGCCGTGCAGCACGAGGGCGCCTGCCGCGTCGGGGCCGTCCCAGAGCAAGGCGTGCAACTCTCGCAGTTCGTCACGACGGCCGGCAAACGTAGCGTCGACGATCGACGGCGAGGCGGGGAATCCGTTCGTCGTCATGGCGCTCCAGCGGGTACAGGTGGGCTCATGGATGCGACAAGTCACGACCGGGAGCGACGATCTGAAGATGTCTGACCCCAGCGACGCGGTCCTGTTGCCGCTCCATGAAGTGCACGGCACACAGATCCTTACACACTCCGGCGTCCGAGTTGCCGGCACCCCTCGGCACGCGGGCCGCCACCCGCGGTCGGCGATGCGGGTAGCCCGATGAGCCGCCTGGCCGATGCGCTCGCGCAGGCCGAACGTGAGCGCAGACTCACCGAGGAAGTCGTCGCGAGCTTCTCGTCGTCCGACGATCCCCGTTTCCGGCTCGTCATGGAAAGCCTCGTCCGTCACCTGCACGGCTTCATCAGGGATGTGCGGCTGACCCAGGACGAGTGGGACGCGGCGATCGCCTTCCTCACACGCGTAGGAGACATCACCGACCAGTGGCGGCAGGAGTTCATCCTGCTCTCCGACGTGCTGGGTGCCTCGATGATGACCGTGGGAGTCAACAGCCCCGCGCGCACGGAGGCGACGGAGTCCACGGTCTTCGGACCCTTCTTTCTCGCGGATGCGCCGGCCTTCGAGAACGGAGACGACCTGTCGCGGGGCCTCTCGGGCAGGCCGTGCCACGTGCACGGCAGCGTCACCTCGGCGACCGGGACGCCGCTGGTCGGCGCTCGTGTCGAGGTCTGGGCGGCCGATGACGAGGGCTTCTACGACGTGCAGGTCGTGGGGACGGAGTTCGCGGGACGCGGACACCTCGCCACGGACAGCAACGGCGAGTTCTCTTTCTGGACCGTGCAACCGGCCCCGTATCCGATTCCGCACGACGGTCCCGTGGGCGACCTGCTCGCGGTGGTCCGGCGGTCGCCCATGCGCCCCGCCCACATCCATTTCATGGTCACCGCCGACGGGCACGAGAAGCTGATCACGCACGTCTTCGTCGCGGGGGATCCCTGGCTCGAGAGTGACGCGGTATTCGGCGTGAAAGAAAGCCTCATTCTGGACTTCGTCGAGCGCGAGCCCACCGCGAACGGCCCGCAAGGGCGGTCGCTCGAAGAGACGTGGAGCGAGGTCCGCTTCGACATCGTGCTGGCCGAGGACTGACGCGCACCTGCCGAACCAGACCCGCTGAACCAGACCTTACCGGGGGACTCAGCACTCGTATGCGCGGGTGAGAATGTGGCGGACGGCCGCCGCGTCCACGGTGCGGACGTGCGCGATTGGGAGCGCTGCGACCACCCGGTCGATTGCGGGTTCGAGATGGTGTGGCAGCATCCCGATCTCTTGCAGCGAGCGCGGAATACCGGCCCGCCGATAGAGATCACGCAGACCGCCCACCGCGTCCTGCGTGCCGAGCGCACCGGCGATGCGGGCCGCAGCCTCGGGCGCCGCGGGTGCGGTGAACTCGAGCACGGGCGGAAGGATGACGGCGTGCAGGGGGGCATGGGGCAGGTCGAAAGCGCCCCCGACGATGTGACAGATCTTGTGATGCAGGCCCGATCGCGCTCCCGCGAACACGAGCCCGCCGAGGAAGGCGCCGTACAGCAGGTCGTCGCGCGCCGCTGCCCCGGTCACGAGAGCGTCCATGCCCCGTGCGAGAACACGGATGCCCTCGGTCGCCTCGAGTGCAAGGACCGGGTTCGACAGCGGGGTCCAGAACGCCTCGGCGCAGTGCGCGATCGCGTTGGCCGCCGACGTGAGCGCGGTGGGGTCGGGCAGGTCGGCCAAGAGATCGGGGTCGTAGATCACGGTCGAGGGCTTCACGCGGGGGTCGACGCCGGTCTCTTTGCGGGAGTCGGTGGTGAGGCCCCACACCGGTGTCATCTCGGAGCCCGAGTACGTGGTCGGGACGGCGATGATCGGAAGACCGCTCGTGAGCGCAACCGCCTTGGCCGTGCCGGTCGCCGACCCGCCGCCGATGCTGATGAGTACGTCGACGCCCGAGGCATGCGCAAGCGATCTCGCGGCCTCGGCCACGTCGATCGGCACGTGCTGGCGCACCCCCGTAAAGGTGCAGGCTAGACGATCGCCGAGCCCGGCAGTCAGGGCCGCGGCGCGCGGGGCCTCCCGAGACGAGCACAGGACCATGGCGTTGCGGTATCCGCCGCGGGTGACCTCGTCTTCGACGGCCTCCGCGGCGATGCCGGCACCGAACCTGACGTCGCCTGGAAGCGAGCGGTAGTCGAACCTCATGTTACGAGGCCGCGGTTCTCCGCTGCACGGCGTCTTCGCCCGGCGGTGTCGGAGCCGGTCCGCCGCGCATCCACTCGAGCTGCGAGGTCGTCGCGCTCAGCGTCATCGTCGGGTGGGTCAGCAGGTAGAACCGGCGCTCGCGGATGCCGTCGAGGGCGAGGGCCGCGACATCCTCCGGCGACATGCCGACCTCGGCCGTGGCGCGGTCGATGTTCTCGTGGATGCTCTTGCGCAGGGGATCCGCATCGGTCGCCGGAACGTCGACTGGGCGGTTGCGCTCGGAATTGTTCATGCTGGTCTTCACGAGTCCGGGCACGAGGAGAGACACGCCGATGTGCGGGTCTGTCTCGCTCAGCTCCCGCTCGAGATTCGCCGTCATCGACGAGACGGCCGCCTTGGACGCGACGTACGCGTGGAAGGTCTGCAGGCCGGTAGCGAACGCGGCGTGCGATGAGGTGTTGACGATGTGAGCCTCGTCCTGCTGACGCAGGAGCGGGAGGAACACCCGACATCCGTGCAGGGGACCCCAAAAGTTGACGTCGAAAACCCACTCCCATGTGCGAAGCGACATCTCCGAAAACAACGCGCCGCCCTCGACGCCCGCGTTGTTGCAGAGCACGTGCACGGCGCCGAACTCGGATACTGAGCGCTCCGCAAGCGCCTTGATGTCGTCGACCTTCGCCACGTCGGTGCGGACCCCGATCGCCTCGGCTCCCGTTGCACGGACCTCGGCGACCGCCCGGTCGAGGGCAGACTGCTCGACATCCGCGAGGACGACCTTCATTCCTTCCGCGGCGAACCGATCGACCATCGCGCGCCCGATGCCACTGGCGCCACCGGTGATAACCGCCACGCGGCCAGAGATTTCGCGCATCTGCACACCTTTCGTTGTGCCCTCATGTTGCGCGCCGACGCCGCGGTGTCGCATCCGTGGCCCCACCAGTGGCGCGCGTCCGGCGGCCCCTAGGCACCTCATGGATGCGACCCGTGCCGTCCGCGAACGAGAGTCTCAGCAGACACATACACCCGAAGGAGCACGTCCGTATGTCCAACACAAAGTCCCCAGCCCGCCCGATCGGCGATATCGACACGGCCCTGGTCGCCTTCATCGACCTCCTCGGCGAGGACGCGGTGATCAGCGATCTCGACAAGTTGCTCGAGTTCCGGGATCCGTTCACCTATCGCGAGTCCGACCAGTGGGATGCCTCGGCCGTGGTCATGCCGACGACGACCGAGCAGGTCTCGGCCGTGGTGAAGATCGCCAACGAGTACGGCGTCCCTCTCTGGACATTCAGCCAGGGCCGGAACAACACCTACGGTGGGCCCGCGCCGCGCGTACCCGGATCGGTGATCGTCAACCTCCGCAACATGAACCGCGTCCTGGAGGTCAATGACGAACTGGCCTACGCGGTCGTCGAACCGGGCGTTCGTTGGTTCGACCTGTTCGACGCCCTGGAGGCGGCCGGCGGCCGCCTCTGGACGTCGATCCCCGACCTCGGCTGGGGCAGTGTCGTCGGCAACAGCAGCGAGTACGGTCGCGGCTACACCCCCTACGGTGACCACGCCGAGAACATCTGCGGGCTCGAGGTCGTCCTCCCCACGGGAGAGATCGTGCGCACGGGTATGGGCGCCATGATCGGCAGCCAGAGCGCACACATCTACAAGCACGCCTTCGGCCCGCAACTGCAGGGACTGTTCCAGTCGTCCGGCCTCGGCATTATCACGCAGATGGGCTACTGGCTGCAGCGTCGACCGGAGGCCTACGCATCGTGCTGGCTGAGCTTCCGTGGCGACGAAGCGCTCGCGGCATCCATCGACCTGATGCGCGAGCTCATGCTCGATGGCACGGTGACCAACTACCCGGTCGTGCTGCACGGCGTCGAACTCGATGCCAACGGCAACCCGAGCTTCTCGCCCGAACAGGACCAGTGGCTGGTTCGGTTCGCGCTCTACGGCCGTCCCGAGATCGTGGACGCGCACTGGGCGGCCTGCGAGCGCCTGTTCGGTGCTGTTCCGGGAGTGTCGTTGCGCCGCAGGGTCTACGACGGCGCCGACCGTACGAGCCACGCCGGTCACGAAGACCGCGTGATGGCTGGCATCCCCGACATGGACATCCTTGACCTCTTCCAGAGCGTCTACGGCCCCGACACCGCTCACCTCGACTTCTCGCCGGTGGGTCCGCTGCGCGGCGCCGATGTCGTGGAGACGGCGCACCTCATGCGCGGACTGTACGAGAGGACCGGCGAGCGGTTCTTCTCCGGCCTGATGCTCTCGCCGCGCAGCGTCATCCACATCAGCACGATGTTCTTCGATCCGCACGACGAAGCGCAGACGGATGCGGTCTACGAGAACTACTCGGCGATGCTCGAAGTCATGCGCCAGCGCGGCTACCCGATCTACCGAACGAACCTCCAGCACATGGATGCGGTTGCCGCGCAGTTCGACTTCAATGACCATGCGCTCCTCCGGCTCAACGAGCGCATCAAAGACGCCATCGATCCGAACGGCATCATGCAGCCCGGTAAGTCGGGAGTATGGGCTCGCCGCTACCGGGAGGTCGCCCCGTGAACCAGGTAGGGGATTCCTGGGTTCTCGCGCTGTCGTGCGAGGACCGGCCGGGGATCGTTGCTGCAGTGAGCGGAGCGCTCTTCGAGCTCGGCTACACGATCCAGGAATCGCAGCAGTTCGACGACCCGATATCGGATCGATTCTTCTCGCGTGTGCAGTTCGCCTCGACGGCAGAGACGGATACCGCGGCGCTCGAACGCTCGCTCGCCGAGGTGCTTGCGCCCTTCGGCGCGGAGTACACGCTCGAGGCATCGACCACCCGTAAGCGCGTGCTCATCCTCGCTTCGAAGCTCGACCACTGCCTCGCGGACCTGCTCTATCGCGCGCGCACCGGCGATCTGCCCATGGACGTCGTGGGAGTCGTGTCGAACCACCCGGGGGAGGTATACGGCAACCTCAATCTCGGGGAAGTGCCCTTCTTCCACCTGCCCGTCACGCCCGATCGAAAGCGCGAGCAGGAGCAGCGCATCACGGCGCTCATCGAGGAACTGCAGGTCGATCTGGTCGTGCTCGCCCGCTACATGCAGATCCTGAGCGATGAGTTCTCGGTCGAACTGTCGGGCCGGTGCATCAACATCCACCACTCGTTCCTGCCCGGGTTCAAGGGAGCACGGCCCTACCACCAGGCGTACGAACGCGGGGTGAAGGTCATCGGTGCGACGGCCCACTACGTGACGGGCGACCTCGACGAGGGGCCGATCATCGCGCAGGACGTGGAGCCCGTGAGCCACCGCGATGTGCCCGACACTCTGGTGCGCAAGGGGCGCGACATCGAGCGGCGCGTTCTCGCCAAAGCCGTGCGATATCACTTGGAGAATCGCGTATTCGTCAATGGCCGCACGACCGTCGTCTTTCCAGATTGAGCGAGATGATCAAAGGCGCACCGCACGACGCGGACATCCCCGCGGTCACGACGCGTCGCGGCGGCTTCTGGATCGCGGGCGACCGCATGGAGGTCGACGGCGGTACACACCAGCGCGGACCCATGTGGGTGGAGTGGGAGGCGCCGGCCCGGGGAGCACGCCCACTTCCGGTGATCTTCGTGCACGGAGGTGGTGGGCAGGGAACGGCCTGGCTCACCACTCCCGACGGCAGGCCCGGCTGGGCGCGGGCATTCGTCGCGGACGGGTTCGCGTGCTACGTGGTCGACCGCCCGGGCCACGGTCGGTCCGCGCAGACGGCCCAGGTATTCGGGCCGATCGGCGCCCAGGGCACAGCGCAGCAGACGGCCATTCTTTTCGCGGCGGCCGATGCCGCCACCGGTCAGACGCAGTGGCCCTGGAGCCGTCGGAGCGATAGCGCGGAGCTCGCACAGCTCACCGCGGCCAACTCGCCCCTGCTGACCGACCTCGCCGAGGTGAACCGCATCGATGCCGCGCGCCTCGCCGCACTCCTCGATCTCACCGGTCCCGCGATCGTCGTGTCGCACTCGCTCGGTTCGATCGGCGTCTGGACAGCCGCCCATCTGCGGCCGGAACTCGTCCGGGTGATCGTCGCGATCGAGCCCGCCGGACCCCCATTTGCGACGATCCCCGGTGTGGGTTCTCTCGCCGCCGGCATCACCGCCCTTACCTGGGACGCCGACGAGAACGGTGTGCCGGGAATCAGCGGCGTGCCGATCGTGGTCGTGAGCGGCTCGGCGTCGCGCTTTCGGAGCGGGGCCGTGGCCGTGCGCGACTTCCTGCGCGACGAGTGCGGTGCGAGCGTTGAACTGCTCGCCTTGGAAGACATCGGGCTCATCGGCAACGGACATGGACTGATGTTCGAGCAGAACTCTGACGAGGCTGCGGGCGCGGTCATCCGCTGGCTGGACTCGCACGTGCCCGCCGGCACTAGTGGGGTCATGGATGCGCATGCGGACGGGCTGGACGAGGCTTGACTCAAGGCTGACCCCGGGGTAGTGGTCCACGTTCGGGGTCCCGATGCATGACTCGGTCCGCAGCGCCGCTGCTGCAGGGCTTACCCGGGAGAAATGAACGTAAGGAGAAAGCCTCATGGCAGAAACGAACTCCGGAGCGCCGATCGGGCAGGTGATCTTCGCCCCTGACAGCCCCATCTTTGCCGGCTCTAACGTGCAGACCAACATCGGCTTCGGCTGGCTGCCGGCCGAGTACTCGACGACGCGCGAGGAGTCGCTCGCTGCGCGTGAAACCGCATCACTCGGCTTCGTGCTTAACAACAGCCCCGTTTACGACGTCACAGGTCCGGATGCCGTGCCCTTCCTCAATTCGGTCGGCACAAATAAGGACTTCGGTCTCATGCCGGACGGGTCGTCGAAGCACATGCTCATCTGCAACGACGACGGTTACATCCTCGCCGATGGCCTTCTCATGAAGGTCGCCGAGAACCACTTCCGGGCCTACTGGTTGGCACCCGTTCTCGACTTCTACCTGCGTGGAAGCGGGATGAACGTCGAGGGCACGTGGGTGATCGATGAGTACTTCTTCCAGATAGACGGACCAAAGTCGCTCGAGGTGATGGAAAAGGTCACCGGGAGCGACCTGCACGACCTCACGTTCGGCCAGAACAAGGAGGTGCAGCTCGCCGGTGCAACCGCTCGCGTTCACCGCCTCGGCATGTCTGGCGCCCTCGCCTATGAAGTGCACGGTCCCTCGAGTGTGGCCCGCGATGCGTATCAACAGCTGCGTACCGCGGTCGAAGAGGTGGGCGGGCGTCCGCAGGGCTTCTGGAACTACTCGCTCGTCAACCACACGAACGGCGGATATCCGAACCAGGTCATCCACTTCCTGCCGCCGTACCGCGACTCCGGTCCGGCATTAGCCGGATTCATGGACCAGGTCATCCCCTTCGACCTGGGCTTGCACGGAAGTGCCGCCGACGACAAGGCCAACGCGTTCGTCACGCCCTACGACATCGGCTGGGGCTACCTCGTCAACTTCGATCACGAGTTTCCCGGCAAGGCGGCGCTGCAGCGAATCTCGCAAAATCCTCCTCGCACGGCCGTCACGCTTGAGTGGAACGCCGATGACGTCGGCGAGGTCTACTCGGCACAGTTCCGCGGCGAAGACGCGATCATCTACGACCGCATGAGCAACGACCCCGTCATCGCGATCGAGGACTACGCCAAGGGTCGGATGCGCATCGACTACGTGCTCGTCGACGGGAAGAAGGTCGGGCTGGCCACGGGTCGCACTCCGTCGTTCGACTACGGGACGATGATTTCCCTGGCCTGGATCGATCGAGAGTTCGCGATCGAGGGGACCGAGGTGAAAGTGCTGTGGGGGGACGTCGACCACCCGCAGTTCGAGATCCGCGCCACCGTGGCGCGCTTCCCCTACTACGACGGCAAGTACCGCAACGAAACCTTCGACACGGCCGAGATTCCTCGCGCTCACCGATGAGTCGAACGCAGAGCGGCCCGGTCGAATCGCCCGGGCCGCTCTGCGTTGCGGTGGTTCAGTGACCGAGGTCGTCCGCTCGAGTGGACATGCCCCCGATGACCGTCCCGCCATCGACGGACAGGGCGGTCCCGATGACGTATGACGCCCCGTCGGAGCACAGCCACAGGACGGCCTGCGCGATCTCGTCGGGCTCGCCCAGGCGACCGATGGGAGTTCCGGTGAGCAAGCGATCGAGGACGGGCTTCGGGAAGTCCGCGATGAACGGGGTGTTGATAGGTCCTGGCGCGATCGAGTTGATGCGGATGTTGTGTTCAGCCATCTCTTGCGCAACGTGCTTGGTGAGGCCGATGACGCCGGTCTTGGCTCCGCCGTATGGCGCGAAGGCGTAGCCGCCGATGATGCCAGCGGCGGACGCGGTGTTTACGATGCTGCCGCCACCTCGTTCGAGCATCGCCGGGATCTCGGCTTGCATGCAGTGGAAGATCGACGTGTAGTTGACGGCTACAGTCCTGTCGAAATTCTCCTTCGTCTGCTCGAGGAACTTGCCGTGCTGGCCCTCGGCGCCCGCGTTGTTGTGAGCGAAGTCGAGCCCGCCGAACGCGCCCACGAGCCGGGCAACGCCTTCTTGGACCGAGTCGGGGTCGGTGACGTTCACCTGGAAAAACTGTGCCTTGCCGCCGGCATCCGTGATCTCTCTCGTCACCGCCAATCCGCCGGCCGTATCGATATCGGTGACCGCGACCGCGGCGCCCGCTGCAGCGAATGCAAGGGCGCTCACTCGGCCCATCCCCGATGCCGCTCCTGTGACCAGCGCCACTTTGCCGGAGAAATCGTATGTGACATTCATCTTCTGTACCTCCTTGTTACGTCGTCGTAGAGCGTCACCTCATCCTGCGAGGCGCGGCTGCGGAGCCGCATCCATGAGGACACGTGTGAGTCGGTTCTCAGAGCCTCCGACGGCGATCTGGAGGTTGGGGCGTTCGAGTCGCTTCGGACGCACATGTGTTGAAACCAAGAACGGCGACGGCATCGGGAGGGTGGCACGATTGAGGGGTTCGAGCGACTGTCGAGACTTGTTCGAAGGTCGCGGGATCTGTCAGCTGAGACCGTACCGTCTTCTAGTCGTCGCTCGCAGGGCGGTTCGGGTGGGAAACGCGTGAGAAGAATCGCGTCCCACCCCTGGCGGGTCGTGCACAACTATGAAAGGTCGACCTTCGCGAATCACTGCTGAGGACAGAGCTGCACAGCGTTGAAAGATCGCGGGGTGTGGGTTCAAATCCCTCCGTCTCCGCCACAAAATGCCTGGTCAGTGGCTATTCCTTCTTCGCCTGATCTGGATGACTCAAGGCCTACGCGCTCGCAAGAGTGACCGCCAGGTGACCCCGGAGGTCACTTGAAGGGCAGCGACGCGACCGCACAGGTGGTGCCTTTGTTCAAGCCCCGGCCGCTCCGGCCATTGTCTTGTCGACAACCGAACCGCTCAGGGAGATTGAGCAGTCTGACGGGCGCAATTGCGAGGGGTCGGGCGGGAGTCACTCTTGCACCCGCGCATTGTCGACGCTCACTTCGAGAACGTCGACGATACACCCGACGCCCTGACGCGGACTTTACGGGGCGACACAGCGAAACCATGTGGGCTGCCGCCGCATCCGAGTCACGAAGCTGAGTACACCCGACTGGTACGGCGCTTGCTGCGCAATCTGCCTTCCAGCCGTTGCGCGGGGCTTCAGCGCTTCCAAATTGCTGCTTGACGCGCTTCCTAACGCGGGTTAGTCTTACTCAGGTATCAACTAACGCGCGTTAGTTTCATCTCCCCCACGGAAGCACTGCCCATGTCGAAGACGACTCGCCGATCGGTAACGATGGCTGACGTTGCGCTTCAGGCGGGCGTCTCCCGCACGGCGGTCTCTCTGATCCTGAACGGTCGGCAGTCCGTGGCGCTGGCTGACGAGACGAGGGCCCGCGTTCTGGCCGTCGCTGCCGAGCTGGGTTACCGGCCGAACGCGGGCGCCCGGGCTCTCGCGAATCAGCGGAGTGATTCATACGGACTCGTTACCGAGATCGTCACGAATCCGTTCGCGGTCGACATCATCAAGGGGGCGCAGGACCGTGCGCTCGTTGATGAGAAGTACTTGCTGATCGCGCCCACTGAGTCAGACCCCGTGGCCGAAACGGCGGCCATCGAGCGCCTCCTGGAACAGCGGGTCGAGGGTCTCCTTTACGCGGCGACGTGGCACCGCGCGGTCACGATTCCTGAGATCGCCCGTGAGGTGCCAACGGTGCTCGTCAATTGCTTCGATAGGGAAGGCCGCTTTCCCGCGGTGGTTCCCGACGAGCGCGCCGGCGGGCGCCGCGCGACCGAGCGCCTCCTCGCGGCGGGGCACCGTCGCATCGGCTTCGTCAATCTCGACCCCGACATCCCCGCAGCCGTCGGTCGACGAATCGGCTTCCATGAGGCGCTGCACGACGCAGGGCTCTCGGCCGACGAGAACCTCGAGATCTCCGGCCACGCGACCGCCGACGGCGGTTATGCCGCGGCATCCGCCCTTCTCGACCTCGCCGACCCGCCCACCGCGCTCTTCTGCGCGAACGACCGCATGGCGATGGGCGCGTACGACGCAATCAAGGAGCGCGGACTGCGCATCCCCCACGACGTTGCCGTCATCGGATTCGACAATCAGGAGCTCATCGCGGCCTACCTGAGACCCGGACTGACGACGGTCGCGCTGCCCTTCGAAACGATGGGCGCGAAAGGCGTGGAACTCCTCGCCGCCATCATCGCGGGTCAATCGACCGCCACGGAAACCGTGACGGTCGACTGCCCGCTCCTCGAACGCGCGTCGGTGTGACTGGACATCCCAGCCGGCGCGCAGCCCCTTCGGCTTCAACGAAGAAGAAAGGAACACCCTCATCATGACAGTTCACCGGAAAGCGGTGCTCATCGCTGCGGCATTCGCAGCGACGGCGGCGCTCGCGCTCTCGGGCTGCAGCGGCGGCGGAGGCACCTCGGCCGACTCGCTGGACGGCAGCCAGCTGCTCACCATCCCGCGCGAAGACATGGGAACCTTCGACCGCAACTTCAACCCGTTCTCGAACCCCGAGTTCCCTATGACGCAGCAGGCGATCTACGAATCGATGCTCGTCTACAACCCGGCGGACGGCTCAACGACCCCGTGGCTCGCAACGGAATGGGAAGTCGCCCCCGACAGCATGGGGATCACCTACCGGCTTCGTGAGGGCGTGAAGTGGTCGGACGGCGAGCCGTTCACCGCCGACGACGTCGTGCTCTCGTTCGAGCTGCAGCGCGAGATCCGCGGCGGCTTCGACTACATCGAGACCGTCACCGCGGTCGACCCGCTCACGGTGCAGTTCGACTTCAACCAGCCGTTCTCGCCCGCGCTCCTCGACATCGGGCAGCAGATCATCGCGCCGGCCCACATCTGGAGCGAGGTCGAGGACACGACCAAATTCGCCAACGAGGAGCCGGTCGGCACCGGTCCCTACACCGAGGTCACGAGCTTCCAGGCCCAGTCGTTCGATCTGGGCAAGAACCCCGAGTACTGGCAGCCCGAGAAGCAGCAGATCGAAGGCATCCGGATGCTGGCATTCGCCGGCAACGATGGTGCGAACCTCGCCGCTGCCAACGGCGACGTGGACTGGGCGCCGCAGTTCATCCCGAACATCGAAGACGCCTACGTCGCGAAGGACCCCGACAACCGGTTCTACTGGTTCCCGCCCACGGGTTCGATGATCAACTGGCAGTTCAACACCACCAAGGCACCGTTCGACGACCCGGACGTGCGCAAGGCACTCTCCATGGCCGTCGATCGCGAGCAGGTCACCGAGATCGGGATGCAGGGCTACACCACTCCCGCCGACTGCACCGGTCTGAGCGGCTCGTATGACACGTGGCGCGACGACACGGTCGTGGAAGCGTGCACGTGGACGGCCCGTGACCTGGAGGGCGCGGGGAAGCTGCTCGATGACGCGGGCATCACCCTCGGTGCAGACGGCAAGCGGGTGCTTCCCGACGGCACGCCCTTCGCGTTCGACTTCTCGGTCGGCTCGACCTCGAGCGACTGGGTCTCGGTCGGCAACGTGATCTCACAGAACCTCGCCGAGCTCGGTGTGACGGTCACCGTCGCCGCGAAGGACTGGGGCGACGTGGTCGCGGGGTACGAGAACGGCACGTTCGATTCGGGCATCGTCTGGAGCGCCAACGCCCCGACGCCTTACCAGTTCTATCGCGGCGTGATGGGAACCGAGACAGTCAAGCCGGTCGGCGAGCAGACGTTCGACAACTACCACCGTTACGGCAGCCCGGAAGCAGACGCACTGCTCGCGCAGTTCGCGGCAGCACCCGATGAGGCGGCGCAGCACGACGCCGCGAACCAGCTGCAGGCGCTGTTTGCAGAGGAAGCGCCGCTTGCGCCCCTGTTCCCAGGCCCTGAGTGGGGCGCGGCGAGCAACGAGCGGTTCACCGGCTGGCCTACCGAGGAGAACCCTTACGCGACGCTGTCCACGCGCTCGCGGACGACGGTCCTGGTCCTCACCACCCTCGAGCCAGTCACCGCCGACTGAGAAACGGTTCGTCCTGCTGCGTCGCGGACGCGGCGCAGCAGGACGAACCAGGAGTCACACCATGGGATACATGCTGCGACGCTTCGGGTTCTATCTCGTCGCGTTCTGGGTGTCGATCACCCTCAACTTCTTCCTTCCGCGCTTCATGCCGGGAGACCCGGTGTCGCGCATGGTTGCGCGCCTGCAGGGTCAGCTCCGCCCCGACCAGATCGAGGCGCTCAGAGAGTCATTCGGGCTCAGCGATGCCCCGCTGTGGGAGCAGTACCTGCGCTACCTCGGCCAGCTCTTCAGCGGCAATCTCGGCTTCTCGATCTCGAGGTTCCCGACGCCGGTGATCGACGTCATCGGCAGCGTGATCGGCTGGACACTTCTCCTGGGCCTCGTGTCGCTGATCATCGCGGTGGTCATCGGCAACGTTCTCGGCATCCTCGCGGCGTGGCGCCGCGGCGGAGTCCTCGACTCGTACGTCCCGCCCATCCTGATCTTCATCGGCTCGTTCCCGTACTTCTGGCTCGCGATGGGACTGCTGTATGTGTTCGGGGTGGTGCTCGGGTGGTTCCCGGTGCGACACGCCTTCGGAGTGGGCATGACTCCCGAGTTCTCCCTGGCGTTCATCGCCGACGTCGCCTATCACCTCGTCCTGCCGGCCACCTCGATCGTCCTGGTCTCGATCGGCGGCTGGATGCTGGGGATGCGCAACACGATGATCGCCACGAACGCCGAGGACTACATCGTCATGGCCGAGGCAAAGGGCCTGCGTTCCAACCGCATCCGCACCAGCTACGCGGCGCGCAACGCGCTGCTGCCGTCGGTCACCGCGTTCGGGATGTCGCTCGGCTTCCTCGTCGGCGGCGCACTGCTCACCGAGGTCGTCTTCGCATATCCGGGGATCGGCTACACGCTGCTCTCCGCTGTGCAGAACCTCGACTACCCCCTCATGCAGGGGATCTTCGTGACGATCACGACCTTCGTGCTGATCGCCAACTTCCTCGTGGACATCGTGTACGTGCGGCTCGACCCGCGCGTGCGCGTGAGCTGAACGGAGCGCGTGATGTCACTCGCACAGAATCCTCAGGCGATGGCCGAGCTCGATCTCGGCACGGCGCCCGGCGCTGATGGACAGCCCCAGCTCGCACCGCCCCCGCCCCGCAAGCGCGGCGGCGGAGGGCTCCTTCGGGGGGTCATGGGCAACGCCAAAGCGGTCGCCGGAGTCGTGATCCTCATCCTCTTCGCGCTCATTGCGATCTTCGCGCCGGTCATCTCGCCCGGCGACCCCAACCTCATCACCGGCATGGGTTCCCAGCCACCCTCGCTCGAGCACTGGCTCGGCACCACGGCGAAGGGGCAGGACGTCCTCGCCCTCAATATCTGGGGTTCGCGCTCGTCGCTGTTCGTCGGCTTCGCGGTCGGCATCCTGGCCATGCTCGTCGGCCTCCTGGTCGGTCTCGCATCCGCCTATCTCGGACGCTGGGTCGACAACCTGCTCTCGCTCGTGACCAACGTGTTCCTGCTCCTGCCCGGCCTGCCGCTGCTCGTGATTCTCGCGGCGTTCCTGCCACAGGGCCTCGGCACCGTCATCCTGGTGCTCGTCATCACCGGATGGGCAGGTTCCGCCCGCGTGCTCCGGTCGCAGGCGATGTCGATCCGCGGCAAAGATTTCGTCGGTGCCTCGCAGGTGACCGGTGAGAGCGGCCTGCGCATCATGTTCCGAGAGATGCTGCCGAACATGGCCTCGATCGTCATGAGCACCTTCCTCGCGTGCGTCATCTTCGGGATCGGCGCCCAGGCGGGTCTGGAGTTCCTGGGCCTCGGTGACATCAGCACCGTCAGCTGGGGAACGAACCTCTACTGGGCGAGCAACGACGGTGCGCTGCTGACCGGCGCCTGGTGGGTGTTCGTGCCGCCCGGCGTCTGCATCGCGCTCGTCGCATTCGCGCTCGCCCTGGTCAACTACGGCGTCGACGAGACGACGAACCCACGCCTGCGCCGGCCCCGTCGGCGCACCACCCCCGATGAGCCCACGCGGGTGGCGGCGTCCGCGAAGAACAGCTCAGCGCAGGCCGCAGCCCCACAGAAGGAGCAGAAGCGATGAGCACCCCCTTGCTCGAGGTCGAAGACCTCAGCGTCGAATACGTGACCGAGGCCCGCACGGTGCGCGCGGTCGACCGCGTCACCTTCTCGATCGCCGAACGTGAGGTGTTCGGCTTGGCCGGCGAGTCCGGCTGCGGAAAGTCGACGGTCGCCAACGCGATCCTGCGCCTGCTGCGCGACCCCGCCGTCATCGCCGGAGGCTCCATCCGATTCGCGGGGACGGACGTGCTGGCCTTGAGCGCCGAGCAACTGCGGGACTTCCGCTGGCGTCAGGTGGCCATGGTCTTCCAGAGTGCGATGAACTCGCTGAATCCTGTGCTGACGATCGGCGACCAGATCGCCGATATCTTCACCACTCACGAGGGCGTGTCGAAGAAGACGGCGATGGCTCGGGCGGGTGAACTGCTCGATCTCGTGGGCATTCCGCGGGACCGCCTGCGGTCCTACCCCCATCAGCTCTCGGGTGGGATGCGGCAGCGCGTCGTCATCGCGATGGCGACGGCCCTGCGACCGCCGCTGTTGATCATGGACGAGCCCACGACGGCGCTGGACGTCGTCGTCCAGCAGGAGATCATGGCGCAGATCAAGGATCTGCAGCAGGAGCTGGGATTCGCGATCCTCTTCATCACGCACGACATTTCGCTGATGGTCGAGCTCTCCGACCGGATGGCGATCATGTACGCCGGCCGCTTCGTCGAGACCGCGCCGTCGAAAGAGATCTTCGACGCCCCGAAGCATCCGTATACCCGCGCCCTGATGAACGCGTTCCCTCCCATGACGGGTCCGCGCACTCGCCTGCGGGGCCTCGGCGAGGGCGTGCGGTTCCGCGATATTCCCGACCTGCAAGCGGTGACACCGACCCACTGGGTCGCGCCCAGCACCGACGCCGACCTGATCACGGAGGCCATCGCATGACCGAACACGACACCCCGGTGCTCTCCACGCGGGGACTGCAGAAGACCTTCACGATCGGCGGGTCGTTCTCCCGCAAGCAGGTCCGCGCGCTCGGCGGGGTCGACCTCGACATCGCGCACGGCGAGATCGTGGCCCTCGTCGGCGAGTCGGGAAGCGGCAAGTCCACGCTCGCCCGCTGTATCGCGCGGCTCGAGCAGCCGACCGCAGGGACGTTTTTGTTCGAGGGCGAAGACGTCATCGCCACCTCGAAGCGGCGTGCGACGCGCGAGTATCGCTCGGCGGTGCAGATGATCTTCCAGGATCCCTTCGGCTCGCTGAATCCGGTCCACCGGATCGGGCACTTCCTCGAGCGTCCCCTGCGCATCCACGGCGCCGCCTCCGGCCGTGCCGCGATCGAGCAGGCCAAGCGCCGGCTCATGGCGAAGGTGGGGCTTCCCGAAGAGATGCTCGACCGCTACCCGCACGAGCTGTCGGGCGGTCAGCGGCAGCGCATCGCCATCGCCCGCGCGCTCGCGGTCAATCCTCGCCTCCTTCTCGCCGACGAGCCGACGTCGATGCTCGACGTGTCGGTGCGGATCGGCGTGCTCAACCTCATGCGCAACCTGTGCGAGGAGCAGGGCATCTCGATGCTGTACATCACGCATGACCTGGCGTCGGCGCGCTATCTCGCCGACCGCATCGTCGTGATGTTCGCCGGCGAATTCGTCGAGGGCGGAGACGCGATGGAATTGCTCGCACAACCCGCGCATCCGTACACGCGACTTCTCATCTCTGCGGTGCCTGACCCGAAACGCACCGAGCCGTTCGATGCCGTGGAGCGAGCGCAGCTGCGTCGCGAGGTCTTGGAGCCGACGGAGTGCCGGTGGTCGGGACAGACAGCCGAGCCGTGCTCGGCGGAGAAGCCGGTGTTCCACCGGCTGAGCGAGACGCCTCAGCACTGGGTGCGCTGCGGGCTGTACGCACCGCCCGCGGATGCACCCGGAACCGCGCTGGAACAAGCCGCAGACGACCTGGAGAACGACGCCGCATGACCAGCCACACCACTGCCCAGCCCGACGTGGCAGCTGATGATCTCGCGGACCGAGCTGCGCGGGACCCACACCGTCCGGGGTTCCACTTCGTCGCACCGGCAGGCTGGTTGAACGACCCCAACGGACTCACGCAGCGGGACGGCTGGTACCACCTCTTCTATCAGCACAATCCGTTTGCCGCGGTCCACGACCGCATCCACTGGGGCCATGCACGCAGCACCGACCTCATCCACTGGGAGCACCTGCCGATCGCGCTGGAGCCCGGCGACGGGCCCGACGTCGACGGCTGCTGGTCAGGCGTGCTGGTCGACGACGGGGGAGTGCCGACGCTCGTCTATTCGGGACGCCATGGCGAGATAGAGCTGCCGTGCCTCGCGACCGGGTCCGACGACCTCGTCGAATGGACGAAGGAACCCTCGAACCCGGTCATCCTGGCACCACCCGAGGACCTCGATGTTGTCGCCTTCCGGGATCACTGCGTGTGGCGCGAGGAGGGAACGGACGGCACGAGCGGCCGATGGCGTCAGATCATCGGAAGCGGCCTTCGCGGCGTAGGCGGTGCCGCTCTGCTTTACGAGTCCGACGATCTGCGCGCGTGGCGATACGTCGGGCCGCTGCTGCTCGGCGAGGCCGCTGACCGGCCGCGCGCGGCATCCGACTGGACCGGGACGATGTGGGAGTGCATCGACCTCTTCCGTGTCGGCCATGTGGATGTGCTCGCGTTCTCCGCGTGGGACAACGGCGTGACACTCCACCCCCTGTACTGGTCGGGCCACTACCGCCGCGATCAGTTCGAGGCGCACGCACTTCACCGGCTAGACCTGGGGGGACGATTCTTCTACGCCCCGCAGTCGATGCTCGACGAGTCCCACAGACGGCTCATGTTCGGCTGGATGCAGGAAGGGCGGACGGATGCCGCGGCCGTCGCGGCTGGCTGGTCCGGGGTGATGTCGCTGCCCCGCGTTGTGACTGCGCGGGCGGACGGGTCGCTGCACCAGGCGCCCGCGCCGGAGGTCGATGCCCTGCGTACGGATCTCCTGTTCGACGGGGACGCGGCCGACGCGGATGCCGCCGGAATCGGCGGCGACCAGCTCGACCTGGAGCTTGTTGCCACTCTGCGGCCGGGCGCTTCAATCGAACTCGCCGTGCTCGCCACTGATGACGGTGAGGAGCGCACCACCTACCGCCTGTACCGTGTCGACGACGGTGTGGACTTCTCACTCGACAGGAGCCGGTCGAGTCTCGATCAAAGCACTGATGCCACACCGCTCTCGGGGCGCGTCCCGCTCGACGGCGACACGATGCGTCTGCGCGTTCTCGTCGACCACTCCGCTCTGGAAGCCTTCGCGAACGGAGTTCCTCTCGCGGCGCGCGCCTACCCGACCCGCCCGGATGCGCGGCGCATCACGGTCGACCTCGATGGAGCTGAGGCCACGCTGCGTGCCTGGCGCGTGGCATCCGTCGACTGACCACTCAACGCAACGGAATGGCAGCGCCAACGCTGCCTCTGAAATGGAAGGTACCGATGGAAGACTCAGAGTCGGTATCACGCCGGTCACTCCTCACTGGAGCCGGAGCTGCAGCACTCGGCAGCACTCTCGCGCTGACAACTGCGACCCCCGCGTCCTCGGCCGCCGCCGCCGCAACTTCCGCGTCCGCATCAGCCGCGAACCCGAGAGGACGTACGCGCATGCGTCCCGTTTATCACGTCAGCGTTCCGGACAACTGGAAGAATGACCCGCAGCGCCCCATCTACCTCGATGGGGAGTATCACTACTACTACCTGTACAACGCCGACTACATCGACGGCGGCGGGGGCACCGCGTGGCGTCGCACGACGACCCGCGACCATGTAACGTTCCAGGACCGGGGAGTCGCGATCCCCAAGTTCACTAACGGGAACGGCGACTGCTGGTCGGGATGCCTGGTCGTCGACGAGAACGACACCGCCGGGTATGGGGCAGGTGCGGTCATAGCGCTTGTGACGCAAGCGCCCCACGGCAAGCAGGCGCAGTACCTCTGGTACTCGACGGACCGCGGCCGCTCCTTCCGCCCAGGCGGGGAGTCGCCGGTGCTGCCGAACCCGGGGGTGCCGGATTTCCGTGACCCCAAGGTGATCTGGGACGTCGACCGCGGCCGCTGGTTCATGGCTAACGCGGAGGGGCAGAAGCTCGGGTTCTACGTCTCGGCGGACCTGCGCTCATGGCAGCGGGTCGGCGAGTTCGTGCGGACCGACATTGGGGTGCTCGAATGCCCTGACATCTTCCGTATGACGGCGGACGACGGCACATCCCAATGGATCCTCGGCGTCAGCGCGAACGGCAAGGGGCGAGGCCTTCCTGCGACCTATGCCTATTGGACGGGGTCGTTCGACGGTGCGTCATTCGCCCCGGATCACGGCGAGCCTCAGTGGCTGGACTACGGGTTCGATTTCTACGGTGCCGTGACGTACCCGCACCACAGCGCTTCCGGCGCTGAGGATGCCACCTTGCGCCGCGCGATCGGCTGGGCGAACTTCTGGGACTACCCGCATAACACCCCGACGCTCGCGACCGACGGCTACAACGGCGACGACATGATCGTTCGCGACCTGCGGCTCAAACGCGGCGGTGCCGAGTACTACCTTGCCTCCACACCGACAGCGGCACTCGAGCGCTACGCGAACAAGACGCACCGACTCGGCGACGTCACGGTCGCCGGCACCCGCGATCTCGACGTCCGCTCGCTCGCCTATGACCTGTCGTGCGAAGTGGTGTGGGATCCCGCAGCCCCTCCGGCCAATCTCGGCTTCGAGGTGTGCCGCGCTCCCGGTGGAGGCCGCCACGTCGCTGCGGGTGCGTTCTTGCGGGGTCCGTTCACGTATGTCAATCGGCGCCCGACGATCAATCCCACCGGCGGCGAGTCGCAGACCCCGATCGACCCTTCGACAGGTCGGCTCAGCGTCCGAATCCTCGTGGATCGCACAAGCGTGGAGCTCTTCGTCGGAGACGGCCGCGTCGTTCACTCCCACCGGGTGTTCCCGGTTGAGGGCGACAACCGGATCCGCCTGTACGCCCACGAAGGACAGGCCACCTTCCGCGGACTCATCATCCGTGAGCTGTCGGTCCCGTGACCGCGACTACGTCCCTGCCGTACAACCGACCCGCGAGAGGCAGGAAACCGTGAGGCGGTCACCTCGCTCAGCCGCGCTCGCGCCGGAAGTCCAGCGCAATTCAATGAATCTTGGTCTCGAGGCACCCTGACTGGCGCTTAGCCGCTGAAATAGCGACGCCCCCGCCCGCTCATCGAGACGATCGTCGATGATCTGCTGACAGCCGCCGGGTGAGGAGAGCTCAACGGTGCCGGCGTGGGGACCCCCACAGCTTGCGGCCGAGGACGCCGGCTCTCGGGCTGCTGTCGCTTGCTTGGGTGGACAGGCGGTCACGCCCCGTCGTCGACATCTCCCCACGCGGCGATGTCGACACCGTGGTTATCGGGCGACGCGAAGGTCCACCACTCTGGTGCGTGGGAGTCATCCGCGAGCCGCCCCCCTGCTTGCAGCACTGCGGCTACACGCGCCTCCGCACGGTCACTCGGTACGGCTACATCGATGTGGGTGCGGCCGCGTCCCGGCGAGGAGATCTCGTCGAACCACATTCGCGGTCCGCGTCGCAGCGGGTCGACGACGAATCCGCCGAGCGACTCATAGCCCAGCGCCGCGAGCCAGAAATCGCGCGTGCTTACCCCCTCCGCTTCGGCGATGGCGATCTGAATGGTGTGGAGCTGCGACGGGTCGGGTGTGAGCCCGAGATCCGCTGCGATGGCCGAGACGCGTCGGACCAGTTCGACATCGGCGGTGTCCAGTCGTCCGCGCGGCGTTGACGCGGTACGCACGACCACGGCTTCGGGTCGCAGGTCAATGTCGGGCTCGCGGCCCACCGAAAGAGTCGCCGATGCGATGCGTCGGATGAACTCCACTCCCGTCGCGAACGAGCCTGTCGGAAAGACTGTCTGCGCACCCCCGTACAGAACGTGCCACCCAGCCGTTCCCTGCTCGTCGTGAAATTGCTTGGCGCTGATCGATTCGGCCATGAGCTCTCCTGTTCACCATCACGCGAAACGTGACGCCACAGTAGCGATCGGCTGCGACATCCGACCGTACCGGCCTGTACCCCGGATACATCTCGCTGCACCCCATGCACCATGAGGGTGTTGTCACGCCAAGCCGTCCGGACACGTCACCCTTGGGAACTTGCGGGACTTAACGGTGTTATGTAGATTGTCGCTATGGCCCCTCGACGTCCTGACTCGGGAACGACCGACGTTCGCACCGCGATCCTCACTGCCGCGACGCGCTTGTTCGAGGAACGGGGCGTGGACGGTCTGTCGATGCGCCAGATCGCCACTGCGATCGGCTACTCGGCCACGACCATCTACCTGCATTTCGATGGCAAGGACGCGCTGATGCTCGCGGTATGCAGCAGCGGCTTCGATGAGTTCGGCGCGAGTCTTGAAGCAGCGGCACGCTCGGCCGTCACACCCCTTCAGGGCATCTCTGCCAGTTCCGATGCGTACGTGCAATTCGCGCTGGCGAATCCCATGCTGTACGACGTCATGTTCGTACGGCCGAAGGAGTGGGCCATCGCCGCGCCCGGCGATCCGGCATCCTTCCAAGGCCTGGTGGGTGTGGTGAATGCGGCAATGGATACGGGAGACCTGCGCCGCGCTGATCCACGGGACGTGGCCGCAGGCGTGTGGTCCGTACTGCACGGCGTCGTGGCGCTTGCGCTGGCATTCCGGGATCAGATCGATCTGTTCGAGCCCGCCGAGGTTCTCACTCGGGCGCGCACCCTCGTGAATGCTCTCCTCGACGCTCTGAAATGAGACGGCTCGGAGTGCTCGATTACGACGTACGGCCACCGATTAACAGCGTTAAGTGAAGGAGAATCTGATGACCATTGCCATTATCGGTGCCGGCACGCTCGGCACGAGCCTTGCCGGCGAGTTCACCCGTCGCGGCCTCGAGTGCCGCGTGATCTCGCGCAGCGAACTCCGCGAACCCCTTCCGCAAGGCGTGGAGTACGTGAGGGCGGACGCGCGCGATGCGCCTCGCCTGGCCCAGGCGATCGCGGGCGCCACCGTCGTGCTGCAAACGAGTCAGCCCGCTTACACGCGCTGGATCCAAGAATTTCCTCTGCTGCAGGCAGCTGTGCTGGAGGCGACGGAGAAGGCGGGCGCTCGGCTGGTGCTCGCCGACAACCTGTACGCCTATGGCGGCGGCGACCGCGGCGTGATCACCGACGCGACGCCCGAGACGCCGTGCTCAAGAAAAGGCCAGCTGCGCAAAGCCATGGCGGACGATGCCCTCGCCGCCCATCGTGCGGGGAGGGTGCAGCTGGCGCTTGCGCGGCCGTCGAATTACATCGGCGCGGCCTATCCGTTGACCCGGAGGCTCCTCACCGATCGAGCGCGAGCCGGCAAGCCGATGCAGGTGTTCGGACGTGTGGACCAGCCGCACTCGTTCGGCTACGTGCCGGACGTCGCCCGCGCAATGGCGGATGTCGCGCTCGCCGACGACGCGTACGGCCGCGCATGGATCCTTCCGGCCACAGGACCGATCACGCAGCGCGACCTGTGCGACACGCTGTGGACCGCGGCGGGTCAACCCGGAGCGGCAAAGATCCAAGCTCTCCGCGGAGTCGCCATGACGGCTGTCGGGATGCTGAACCCCTTGGTGCGCGCGAGTCGCGAGATGCTCTATGAGTACGAGGCTCCCTTCATCATCCACGCGCGCGACTTCGAAGAGCGCTTCGGCTGGACCGCTACGCCGATCGCAGAGGCGCTCGCAGAGACCGCCGCAACAAGCTTCACCGGGGCGAACCCGAACGGGTCAGCCGCCAAAGCACGCCCGTGAGCTTGCGCGTGAACGATCCTCGGGACTCACCCGACAGCGCGCCGAAGCGGAGGAAAGTGCGGGATATTGACGGGACGCCCCGGCCGCCTGCGCTCGGCATCGCAGATGAACCTCTCGGCGGCGCAGAGTGCGTGCTCGAAAGTGGAGAACGTACTTCGCTTGTTCCGCTTCTGCAACCACAGGACTGTCACGCGGTCGTCCTCGATCTCTGCCAGTGCGATGACGCGTGTCGGATCGTTCTCAGGAAGTGTGCCGTCGCACAGGCGCCAGCAGTCGTCATCGACGCGGACAAGCTCGATGCGTCCGTACATGACGGGTTTCATGTCAACCTCGTTTCTGTGGCGCCTTCGTCACGTTCGGGATGTGCGTCGCTGGAGTGGGCCGGACTGCCTCGTGTCAGGCGGCGTCGGCATGGCTTTGACATTCGATGCATGCGGCAGCGTGCGGCAGGACCTCGAGTCGTGCGGGAGCGATCTGGCCTCCACACCGGGTGCAGCGGCCGTAGGTTCCTGCGCTCAGCCGATTCAGTGCGGCGGTGATCTGTTCGACCACCACACGGTTCGACGCTGCGGTCTGGTAGGCGACCGGGTCGACGCTCGGCAGTGCTCGAGGGGCGAGTTCGGCGAGTATGTCGAGGCGCTCCTCGAGTTGCTGCTCGAGCAGCTGGCGGGTGGTGTCGACGTTCGGGTCCTGGACGGTGTGGGAGGTGTGCGTCATGACGGCTCCTGGAAAAAGAGAAACGCGCCGCAGATGCGACGCGCTGGTTGACCGGAATACCCCTTCGGGAGGAAGGGTCTACGGGGGTGCAGCGCGCGAGGTGGCACGGATCAGCCGGCCACCTGCCGCGGAACGCCGGGGCGGAAGAACCTCGTGCCGGGCGCCGGCGATGTCCGCTGCGCACGTCACCACGGAGGCGTCGAGACGACGCTCCGAGGGGGCGAGACAGAGGATCCGGGTCATGGCCAACACCATAGCCGAGGCCGCAGAAAAGGCAAGTCGGCGTGGAAAATCCCAGGTCAGGCGTCCCGAATTGACTTCCTCAAGAAGATGGCTATGGTCGGACATTCACCGCCAGCCAACAAGGGGAAGCGAGAACCGATGTCCGGTAAGACGGGGCATGAACGCGACATGAAGAAGACCGCGAAGATGTCCATCAAGGAAAAGCGCGCGGCGAAGCGCGAGAAGCGCGAGCCGAGCACCTTCATGAAGCCGCGCAAGGCCGCCCGGGCTTGACGAACGCAGCGGGGCACCGACCGCGGTGCCCCGCTCTCACGTCGGCTCAGACCGATCCCGGCGGAATAGCCTGCGAATCACGAACGGGTCGATGACCGCTCGCGATAGATCAGGTCGAACCACTCGACGGTCTGCTCCTCGCCGCGGTCGCCCTCCAGAAGCGAGATCAGAACCTGGCCCGCCCGCATCCCGGCGTCCTTCGCGCGAAGGTCCAGCGCGGAGATGGGCGGCTGGACGATGGGCAGGGTCGCGCTGTCGGTGTACGAGACCAGCTGTATGTCGTCGGGAACGGCGTGCCCGAGCTCGCGCAATGTCGAGAGGATGCCGACACCCAGGCCCTCGGGCAGGCAGACGATCGCGTCGACGTCCGGATGTGTCGCCCGCAGCCCCTGGATCATCCGGTGCAGCTCTTCTGCCGACGGCACGCCGTCGAGGTCGAGGAAGGTCACGGGGACGTCCTGGCCGGCGCTCCACTCGAGGGCGGCCTGGGCGGCGATCTGCACCCACATCTGGTCCACGTTCGGCCGGACCACCGCAATCGAGGTCGCGCCGCCCTCGCGCAGCCGATCCAGAAGCCGGCTCATCGCCGTGCGGTGATCGGCCGCCACGATCGCGGTGGGCTCGGGCATACCGGGGGGCACGAGTTCGGAGACCACGACGGGCCGACCGCTTTCGAGGATCGCGCGGGCGAGGTCGTCGCCGTTGATCACGTCCGTCATCACGAACCCGTCGACGTGAAGGCTCCTCGCCTTGGCGGCCGGAAAGTCAGCGGGAATGAGCGAGACCGTCAGCTCCCTGTCCTGCGTGCTCTCCACGACCCCGACAGCGAAGTTCATGTAGTACTCCATGAAGTTCATCCCGCCGGGGAGCCAGAGCCCGATCGAGCCCGCCCGGGCGCGGCGGAGATTGCGGGCGCCGCTGTTGGTGGAGTACCGAAGGCTTCGTGCGGCCTCGAGAACACGGGATCTCGTCTCGGTGGAGACCCGGCCCTTTCCGGTGAGCGCACGAGACGCGGTCCCCCGGGAGACGCCGGAGAGATCGGCGACGTCCTGAAGCGTCGCGATCGGCGTCGATGGCATGCGTACCTCCTCTCCGATCCTAGGGTGCTGGAGAACGGATTCTGCACAATCGATTGCGCAACCGCACGATCTGGGGCACACTGTCCACCAACGACCCGCAGGCGTGTCCCGTTGGTCAACCCACCCGACTGAAGGATGTGCCATGACCCTCGACTCGTCGCTCCTCAAGGAGGAGCCCACCGGAACGCTCAAGAAAGCCGCTCTCGGCACCTGGGGGGTCGTCTTCCTCGTGGTCTCGGCCGCTGCACCACTGAGCGTGCTCGCCGGCATCGGCCCTCTCGCGGTGCTCATCGGCGGCGTGTCCGCGCCGATCGTGTACGCCGTCGCCGGTGTGGTGCTGGCCATCTTCGCCATCGGCTTCCTGTTCATGGCACGAAACCTCAAGCCGATGGGCGGCTTCTACACGTATATCTCCGTCGGGCTCGGCAGGGTCGTCGGCCTTGCGGCGGGCTTTCTGGCGTGGATCTCGTACAACCTGCTGCAGATCGGACTGTGGGGCCTGTTCGGCGTGATGGCGCAGGGCATGTTCGCCGTGGTCTTCGGCATCGATGTGCAGTGGTGGATCCTCGCGGTGATCGGCGCGGTCCTCGTGTTCGGCCTGGCCGCCGTCGGCGTGGATGTCGGGGCCAAGGTGCTCGGTGTGCTGCTGGTCCTGGAGACCGCCTTGCTCGTGGTGCTCGCTGCAGCGATCCTGACGCAGCGTTCCGGCCAGCTCGAATTCGGCACCTTCGCTCCCGAGAACATCTTCACGCCGAGCATGTTCGCCATCCTCGGCTTCGGCTTCGCCGCCTTCATGGGCTTCGAGTCCACGGTGCTGTACCGCAGCGAGACCCGCGACCCCGAGCGGTCGATCCCGCGCGCCACGTACATCGCCGTCGCGTTTCTGGCGATCTTCTATACGGGCACGCTGTGGCTGGTGATCCAGGCGTTCGGGGACAGCGCCGTGCAGGGTGTGATCGCCGAAGACCCGGCCGCGTTCTTCTTCACCGCGATGGGCGCCTACGTCGGGGAGTGGGGCGTGTCGGTGATGTTCGTGCTGATCGTGACGAGCATCTTCGCCGGCCAGCTCGCGTTCCACAATGCGATCAACCGCTACAGCTTCGCGCTGTCGCGTGACGGGATCCTCCCCGCCTTCTTCCACCGGACCAACCGGATGGGCGCCCCGTGGGTCGCCGGCCTGATCCAGAGCATCGTGGCGGTGGCCGTCGTCATCGCCTTCGGAGTCGCAGGCATGGACCCGCTCACCCAGCTGGTCATCCTGGTCAACTCGCCGGGTGTCTACGGCATCATCGCCCTGCAGCTGCTGGCCTCGATCTCGGTGGTCATCTTCATCCTCCGCAACCCCCAGCTCGCGCGCCGCTGGTACGTCCTTCCGGCCGCGATCGTCTCGGTCGTGGCAATGGCCGTCCTGCTGACCATCCTGGTCATCACCATCGACTACCTGACGGCTGCCGGCCCCGCGATCAACGCGGTCATCCTCGCGGTGGTCCCCGTCGTGCTGATCGCCGGTGCGGCGTACGCGCTCTACCTCCGCGCGCGCAAGCCCGAGGTGTTCGCGCGGATCGGCGGCGCCGACCCGGAGTCGATCGTCAACGAGCCGGTGGAGGTCCGGTGACCCCCGAACGCGCCGCCGACATCGTCCTGCTGGGCGCGGTGGTGACGATGGCGTCGGATGCCGCGGCGGCAGATCCGGAGGGCGTCGCGATCGCCGACGGCGAAGTGGTGGCGCTGGGCACCCGCAGCGCCCTCGAGCCGTACATCGGCGAAGCCACCCGAGTGATCGAGCTGCCGGGTGCGGTCATCCTCCCGGGCTTCGTCGACAGCCACATCCACCCCGTGTTCGGCATCGACCTGACCCGAGGGGCAGATCTCTCCCGATGCCGCACGCTCGCCGAGGTCGAGGAGTCGCTGCGGGCGGAGGCGAGCGGCTCGGCGAAGGGGGAGTGGCTCCTCGGCTGGGGACTCGACCCCAACGTCTTCGGCGACGACCCGGTCTCCAACGCCGTCCTCGATGATGTCGCGGGCCCCCGCCCGGCATTCGTCCGCTTCTTCGATGCCCACGCGGCGCTGGCCTCCTCCGCGGCGCTCGCGCTGGCGGGCGTCGAGGGCGGCGAGGAGTTCACCGACGGGTCGCGGGTGGTCACCGACGAGGCGGGCCGCCCCACCGGCTACCTCCTCGAGATTCAGGCCATCCATCTCGTCGAAGCCGTCCTGCCTCCGCTGAGCTTCGACAGCCGCGCCGAGGCGCTCTACGACGTGCTCCTGCACATGGCGCGCGCGGGCTTCACCTCCGGGCAGGTGCAGGATCTCGCCCCGGACGCGATCGAGCTGCTGCAGACGATCGAGTCCACGCGCGACCTTCCGATCCGCCTGCGGATGTCGCCCTGGTTCGTTCCGGGCGCGCCCTTCGAAGAGGTCTCCCGGCTGGCCGCGCTGCAGGGGGTGCGCGGACGCCGCTGGGTCGTCGAGGGCGTGAAGATGATGATCGACGGCACGATCGACAATGGAACCGCCTGGTTGCACGAACCCGACTGCCTCGGCGAGTCGACGGCATCGCTGTGGTTGGACCCCGACCAGTACCGCCACGCGCTCGGCGAACTGGACCGGCGCGGCATCCCGACGACGACGCACGCGATCGGAGACGCGGGCATCGACTTCGTCGTGCGGGCGATCGATGCTCTGGCTGAGCCGACGGCGACCCACCGGATCGAGCACATCGAAACGATGACGGATGCCGCGCTCGCGGTGTTCGTGTCGTCCCGGGCGACCGCGAGCATGCAGCCCACGCACTGCACGCTCTTCACTCGTGCGGACGGGAGCGACAACTGGTCGAAGAGACTCGGCGCGGAGCGCGCGCAGCGCGGCTTCCGCACGCAGGATCTCGTCCGGGCGGGGATACCCCTCGCTCTGGGATCGGACTGGCCGGTCGCCCCGAGCGATGCGGTCGGCATCCTCGCGGACGCGCAGCTGCGCCGGCCGCACGGTGACGCGGACGCGGCGCCGATCAACCCCGATCAGGCACTCGATGCGATGGAGGCGCTGCGCGGTCTGACCGTCGAGCCCTACCGCACGATCGGACAGACCGGGGGCGTCCTGCACATCGGGGCCGCGGCGGACATCACGGTGCTCGACCGCGATCCCCGCACCGTGACACCCGAAAGCCTTGGCGAAGCCGTCGTCCTGCTGACGGTCGTCGCCGGCCGCATCGTCGTGGACGCGGAGGCGGTCGCCCGATGACGAGCCACCTCAGTCGACGACGTAGACGCGGATGATCACCGTCTGCGGCCGGCGTTCTCCCGTTCCGATGAGCACCCGCTCCGACAGCCACGACCAACGTCCTGACCCCTGCATGCGGGGAACGCACCGGAAGTAGACGTCGGCGGGGTCGACCTGCTCACCCCGATTCAGGCGTGCCAGGACGTCGGGATCGGCGGCCCGGAGCGCGTGGTTGTCCACGGTGATCAGCTCGTCGCGGTCGGTGCGGATCACGTAGCGGGCGTGCAGCTCGCTGACGGTCTCGGACCGCAGCACCTGGAAGTCCTCGCCCATCGGCAGGACCGAGCCGTTGAGCTCAGGCCCGCTCACCGATCCGCCGAGGATCGGCACGACCCGGCGGACGCCGCCGTCGGTGGCCCCGATCGTGTGCACGGCCCCGACATCGACCTCGATCGTCGCGAGGAACCGCAGCTGCGGCGCCGGAGGCTCGGTCATGAGGAGTCCCGCGCGAACCGCGAGCGCAGCTCCGTCTTTCGGACCTTGCCCGAAGCGGTGCGGGGCAGCTCGTCCACGATGACCAGGTTCTTGGGCAGCTTGTACCGGGCGAGGCGTCCGTCGAGGTGGGCGCGCACCGTCCCGAGATCCAGGGGAGCGGCATCCCGCACGGTGATCACCGCCCACGGCACTTCGCCCCACTGCTCGTCGGGCACGCCGATGACGGCGACCCCGGTCACGCCATCGAGGTCGCTGATCAGGTTCTCGACCTCGGCGGGATAGATGTTCTCGCCGCCCGAGATGATCATGTCCTTGAGCCGATCCGAGATGAAGAGGTAGCCGTCCTCATCGAGGTAGCCGAGGTCGCCGGAGCGGAACCATCCGTCGTCGGTGAACGCCTCTGCGGTCGACTCCGGCAGGTTGAGGTAGCCGGGGAAGACGTTCGGCCCGATGATCTGGATCTCGCCGACGGTGCCCGACGCCGCGGGGGAGCCGTCATCCGTGGCGATGCGCACGTCGGTGAAGAAGTGCGGCAGGCCCACGCTGCCCTGCTTCGATCGCGTCATCGCCGCGGCGAGGGAGGTCGCGCCGGGCGAGGTCTCGGTCATCCCGTACCCCTGGGAGAAGTGCAGTCCGCGCTCCTCGTAGGCGTTGAGGATGCGAGTCGGCACGGCCGAGCCGCCGCAGGTGAGCGTCGCGAGCGTGGACAGATCGGTGGAGTGCCAGTCGGGATGATCGGCCAGCAGCTGATAGGTCGTGGGGACGCCGCTGAGCATCGTCACCCCGTGCTCGGCGATCAGGCTCAGCGCGCGTCCGGGCTCGAAGCCCTTCTCGAGGACGATCGTGCCGCCCTTGAGGAGCACCGGCAGCGCGCCCATGCCGAGCGAGGCGACATGGAAGAGCGGCGAGATCATCAGCGCCACGTCCGTGGAGACGACGTCGTAGTCGATGATGCAGTTCAGCGCCACCCAGGTGAGGTTGCGGTGGGTGAGCACCGCTCCCTTCGCACGCCCCGTCGTGCCGGAGGTGTATATCACCGCCGCCGGGTGGTCAGGTGGGACATCGAGCGGAGCAGTGGCCGGGTCAAGAGGGGGCAGCACTGCGAGGTCATCGGTCTCCACGACGGTGCGGATGCCGACCGCCGAGATCAGCGGAGCGAGACGGTCTCCGAAATCCCGGTCGTGGATGAGCGCCCGCGCCCTGCTGTCGGCGAGCACGTGCAGGATCTCCGGCGGTGCCAGACGCGTGTTGACGGGGACGAAGACGACGCCGATCTGAGCGCAGCCGAACAGGGTCGCGAGGAACTCCGGGCTGTTCTCGCCGAGGTAGGCGACAGTGTCGCCCTCGCCGACACCGTGAGAGAGCAGCATCCCAGAGACGGCGTCGGAGAGGTCCGCCAGCTGCCGGTACGTCATGACGGCACCCTCGCCGTAGATCAGCGCGGCCTTGTCTGGGGTCTTCGCGCGGCGCTTGCGCAGCCACGTTCCCACACCGGGGTGGTCCATCTTCGCCTCTCCGTCGAGGTGTGAACGAGTATCGACTCAGGCGTAGAAGCGGTAGAGCCCGCGTGCGACGACGGCGGGCTTCGTGCCGCCCTCGATCTCGATCGTCTGGTCGACGGCGAGCTGATAGCCGCCCACCACCTCGGTCACCTCCGCCACCACCGCATTCATCCGCACGCGCGCACCGACGGGCACGGGGGAGACGAAGCGCACCTTGTCCAGCCCGTAGTTGACCTTGGTCGCGACGTCGTCGACCTCGAGCAGCTCCGTCCAGAAGGTGACCGCGAGCGACAGGGTCAGGAAGCCGTGAGCGATCGGACCGCCGAAGGGGCCGCTCTTGGCGCGTTCGGGATCGACGTGGATCCACTGGTGATCGCCGGTCGCATCGGCGAACGTGTTCACCTGCTCCTGGGTGATTTCGCGCCAGTCGGTGAAGCCCAGATCGGTGCCGGCCAGGCCGGCCACCTCGGTATAGGGGATGGTCGTGGTCATGATGCTCCTTCGAGGGGACGGTCGCTGGTCGGGCCGAGGCCGAGCAGTCGGAGGGCGTTGGCTTTCAGGATCGCAGGGAGGACGCCGGGTTTCAGGGCGGTCTGCTCCACGTCGCGCAGCCACCGGTCGGGCGTGAGCAGCGGGAAGTCCGAGCCGAACAGCACGCGGTCCTTCAGGTACGAGTTGGCCGCACGCACGAGCGACTCGGGGAAGTACTTCGGGCTCCACCCCGACAGGTCGATCCAGGTGTTGTGCTTGTGCGTCGCGACCGACAGCGCCTCGTCCTGCCACGGCACGGACGGGTGCGCCATGATGATCTGCAGGTCGGGGAAGTCGGCCGCCACCGGGTCGAGCAGGATGGGGTTCGACAGTCCCAGCCGCAGGCCGTACCCTCCGGGCAACCCGGCTCCGATGCCGGTCTGGCCGGTGTGGAAGAGGGCGGGAACGCCCAGATCCTGAATCGCTTCGTACAGCGGATAGTGCTGCTCGTGGCTCGGGTCGAAGCCCTGCACCGTGGGGTGGAACTTGAATCCGCGCACCCCGGCCTCCTCGGCCAGTCGGCGGGCGGCATCCACCGCCGTTTCGCTGAGCGGGTCGACCGAGCCGAACGGGATCAGCACGTCGCTGTTGCGCGCGGCGCCCTCCGCGATCTCGCGACTCGAGATGGCGGGATGACCGAGGCGCGTCGTCGCGTCCACGGTGAACACGACAGCCGCCATGCGACGCTCGCGATAGTAGACGGCGACGCTGTCGAGGTGGGGCCGGGGCCCGTCGGCGCTGAAGTACCTGCTGGCCGCCTCGACGAGCTGGGGTGGCAGTGACGAGTGGCCGTGATCGTCGAGCTCGATGTGGACGTGCATGTCCACCGCGTCGATCGCATCGACATCGATCGCGGGCTCGTAGCGGCTCATGGTGCGGTTCCGGATGCCGCGGCTCAGGCGCCCGCGGCGGGGCGCTGCAGGCCCTCGGGAAGCGGCGGGAACTTCTCACCGACGCCCTGCAGGGATTCGGCGAACTCCTCGATGAAGCCGGACTCCAGCGCGTCGAAGGTCCAGCCGCCCTTGCGGTACCCGGTGGCCACCGCATCGGGATGCGACCACACCTGCAGCCGGTCTCCGCCCACTCCGAGGGCCTGCCCGGTGATGCCGGCGGCGGCATCCGAGGCCAGGTAGGCGATGAGTCCGGCGACGTCCTCCGACGTTCCGAAGCCGAGATCGTGGCGGAAGAACGCCGGCATCGGCTCGCCCTTCTCGTCGGCCTCGACGGCGGCGGCGAAGTACGGCACGGTCGCGGTCATCGCGGTGGCCGCCACGGGGATGACGGCGTTCGCGGTGATGCCCGCGCGCTTGAGCTCGAGCGCCCACGTGCGCACCATGCCGACGATGCCGGCCTTGGCGGCGGCGTAATTGGTCTGGCCGAAGTTGCCGCGCTGGCCGGTGGGGGAGCCGATGCAGATGATGCGTCCGGCGATCTCGTTCTCGCGCATGTAGGTCGCGGCTTCGCGGACGCACGTGAACGTCCCGCGCAGGTGCACGTTGATGACCGTGTCGAAGTCGTCGTCGCTCATCTTCCACAGCACGGTGTCGCGCAGGACGCCGGCATTGGTCACCAGGATGTCCAGGCGCCCGAAGTTCTCGGCCGCGGCGGCGACGAGCTGCCGAGCAGTCTCGGTCGGACCCACCGGCGCCACCACCGCGACCGCGCGGCCGCCCGCCGCTTCGATGCTCGCCACAGCGTCGGCGGCGGTGGCCGCATCCACGTCGTTGATCACGACGGCGGCGCCCTGCCGGGCCAGTTCCGCGGCGTACGCGAGGCCCAACCCGCGACCGGAGCCGGTGACGATGGCGACCTTGCCGCTCAGGGGCGAGTCATTCGAGGACATGCAGAACTCCTTCGTGTCTCCTGCAGTTGTATCCGGATTCATTGAGAAAGTCAATCATTGGTCACTTCACCTTCTTGCTATGCTCTGCCTCATGCAGAGCGAAGTCGACGTTGCCGACACGGGCCGCCGGGCGGCGCCGCGTCCGGCGCTGGCCGACGATCTGAGCTTTCTGCTGGCCCGCGCGAACGCCCTGTCGCTCGCGGCCGGCAACGCGGCACTCGCGGAGCATGACCTCAAGGTGCGGTCGTACTCCGTTCTCGCCCTCGCCGCGGGCGACTCGCGCCCTTCCCAGCGGGAACTGGCGGAGTTCCTCCGCCTCGATCCGAGCCAGGTCGTCGCCCTCGTGGACGACCTGCAGGTCAAGGGCCTCCTGATCAGAGAGGTCGATCCGGCGGATCGGCGCGCGAACGTCGTGACGGCCACAGCGAAGGGTCGCGCCGTCTTCGCGCAGGCTCAGGCCTCTGCGCGCCACGCCGAGGAGGAGCTGCACCGCTCTCTGGGCGCGGGCGATCGGCGGAGGCTCACCGAGCTGCTGCGATCGATCGCGTTCCCCGACTGAGCCGCGCCGCCCGCGGTCGTCAGCCCAGCGCGCCCGACCCCAGCCGCTCCCTGATCGTCTGCCGGATCGCCGGCACGGCATCCACGAGACGATCCAGCGGGCACCGGAAGCGCACCGCGCTGATGCTGACGGCGCCCGAGGGGTTCACCGCGCCGTCCAGATGAACGGGGATCGCGAGGCAGTTGATCCCCATCTCGTTCTCCTGGTCGTCGACGCCGAAGCCTCGCAGGCGCGTGGCCCGCAGTTCGGCGATCAGCTTCTCGGGGGTGGTGATGGTGTGCGCCGTCTTCTGCTCGAGCGGCACGTCTCCCAGCCAGTTCGCGACCTGGTGAGCGTCGAGCAGCTTCGTGCTCAGCAGCACCTTTCCCACGGCTGTGCGGTAGGCGGGGTTGCGTCCTCCGATCACCGAGGTGAGGCGGACAGCGCCCTGCGGCGGATCCATCTTCGCGCGATACACGATGTCGCGACCCGAGAGCACGGCGTAGTGCGCGGTCTCGCCGTACTCCCCGGCGAGCTGCTCGAGCAGGGGCTGGATGCGGGCCGTCTCGGGTCTGCCGTCGAGGTTGCGGAAGGCGAGGCGGAGGTACTCGTCGCCGAGGACATAGACGCCACGGCCGGTCATATCGGCCAGGCCCGCCCGGCGCAGCGTCGCCAGCGCCCGGTGCACGGTGGGCTTGGAGCTGTGCAGCGTGCCGGCCAGTTCGTCGAGAGTGACCCCGAGGGGGTGGTCCGCCAGTTCGGTGAGGACGGCGATGACCCGGTCCGCGCCGACGCGCCTCTCCGGGGAGGCCGCCCCGACGTCCCCCGGCCGATCGGTCACGACCCGCTCCGCTCCGCCTGCCGGGGGTCGACGTGCACCTTCGGTCCGGGCCCGGCATCCGCTCCGCGTCGGCCCTCCAGCCGGGAGGGCACCTCCTCGAGGGCGATCACCTCGCTGACGATCGCATCGGGCACCACCGTCCCGTCGGCGAAGTGCGCGATCGCGCCGGCCAGGCCGGGGGATGCGGAGAGGATGCCGACCGCGGTGATGTCCTTCAGCGCGATGTCCCGCGAGTCGACCAAGCTCGAGGTGGACGAGAGTCCGATGTAGACCACACGGCCTGCGGGTTTGGTCAGCCGCACCGACAGCGCCGGCATCGCGGGATTGCTCGTGGCCTCGATGACGGCGTCGAACCGGTCGGACGCCGATTCCGCGAGCTCGTCAAGCTGCCAGGTGTGCGCCACCCCGAGTGAGCGTGCGAGAGCGAGTGATCCCTCGCGAACCCCACCGATGTGCACGTCGGCGCCGGCGGCCAGGGCGAACTGCGCAGCCAGCAGACCGATCGTGCCCGAACCGAGCACAAGCACCTCCGCGCGCGGGCTGCTGTTCGCCGCCCGGGCCGCGCGCAGCGCGTTGCCGCCCGGTTCCACGAGGGCCGCAGCGGTCACGCTGACGTGCTCGGGGATCTCGTACGCGAACCGGGCCGGAATCAGCACCTTCTCGGCCAGGGCGCCGGGCCAGCCGTCGCGGATTCCGACCTCGAAGCGCTCGGGGCACACGTGATGCGCTCCCGCCCGGCAGAACGCGCAGTGCCCGCATCCGAGCATCGTGTCGCCGGTGATGCGCCTGCCGAGCCACCCGTCGTCCGCGGCATGGCCCACCGCCGCCACCCGGCCGGTCCATTCGTGGCCGAGCCGCAGCGGAAAGTGGCTGTGGCCCTGATCGATGTAAGCCATCTCGCCCGTGTAGAGCTCGACGTCCGTGCCGCAGATGCCGACCCGCTCCACATCCACGAGCAGCTCGCCCGCCGCCGGCACCGGATCGGGCACGTCGAGCACCGACGCCCGGCGAGACGCGGTGACGACCAGTGCACGCATCAGCGGGCTGCGGCCGGGTCCGGCAGGACGCGCTGCGTCTGGGTGCCCAGGCGCGTGATGCTGAGGGTCATCGTCTCGCCCCCCTGCAGATACTGCGGGGGAGTCATGCCCAGGCCGACGCCCGGGGGCGTGCCGGTGTTGATGAGGTCGCCGGGTTCGAGCGTCAGGAACTGACTGAGGTAGTGCACGATGAACGCCGGGCCGAAGATCATGGTCGACGTCGAGCCGTCCTGCCGCACCGCACCGTCGATCTCCAGGCGCATGTCGAGATCGAAGACGTCGCCGACCTCGTCGGGTGTCACGAGGTAGGGGCCCGCCGGGTTGAAGGTCGGCGCCGACTTGCCCTTGGACCACTGCCCCCCGCGCTCGATCTGCCATTCGCGCTCACTGATGTCGTTGACCAGGACGTAGCCGGCGATGGATGCCGCCGCTTCGGTCTCATCGGCCAGGTACGACGACCGGCGGCCGATCACGATGCCCAGTTCCACCTCCCAGTCGGTCTTGACGGAGCCGCGGGGGATCTGCACGTCGTCGTTCGGGCCGATGAGCGTGTTCGGCGACTTGGTGAACAGGATGGGCTCGACGGGTACTGCCTGACCGGTCTCGGCGGCGTGGTCGCGATAGTTCAGCCCGATGCAGAGGATCTGGTGGGGGCGGGCGATCGGTGCTCCGAAACGGCGATCACCGACCGGTTCGGTGCGGCCGGCAGCGACTCGGTCGGCCACGACATCGGCGAGGCCCGCGAGGGCGCCCGAGGTGAAGAACCGCTCGTCGAAATCTCCGACGACATCCGAGAGGTCGACGAAGGAGTCGTCGTCCACGAGCGCGCCCGGGGTCTCGGCGCCGGCAGGTCCCAGCCGGATGAGTCTCATGCGTGCGCTGCTCTCTCTTGCCAGACCGGCGAGGCGGTGCTCCCGCGCCACCGCGGCTCCGGCATGCCTGTGACTCCGGTGTCGGCGAAGAAGATCGCACCCGACTGGTCCGTCCAGTTCTCGAGACCCTCCTGCGCGGTCGTGATGGCGAGTGTGCCGAGATCCGGCCCGACGAATGCCGGGCAGGAGACCTGGGTCGCGTCCACGGTGACGATGTCGAGCAGTTCGCCGGTCGGCGCGTGACGGCGGACGCTCGACCCGCCCCACTGCGCGACCCACAGCATCCCCTCGCTGTCGACCGTCAGGCCGTCCGGTGAGGAGGGCAGGTCATGGAGGATCGGCACCCAGGGCTCGTCGTGGTCGAACGGTCCGGGACGGTAGGAGTGACGCGACACCGTGTTGGCCAGGGTGTCGACGTGGTAGATCGTGCCGCCGTCGGGGGAGAAGGCGATGCCGTTGGACAGCCGGAGGCCGCTGCGCAGGCTTTCGACCGCGCCATCCGCCCCGACACGCAGGAGCACTTCCTCGCCGGTCTCGTCGCCCAGAGCGAGCGTGCCCACGAGGAACCTGCCCTGAGGGTCGACGGCGCCGTCGTTGAGGCGCACGTCTGCCCGGTCGCCGAGCAGGTCGGGGCCGAACGAGACCGCGCCGTCGACGGAGATCGTCGCCAATCTGCGTGCGGCCGCGATGAGCAGTCCGCCGTCCTCGGCCAACCCCACCGCGCCCCCGGTCTCGCCGAGTTCGACCGAGGTGATGTCGGTGAGACGACCGTCGTGCAGTGCGCCGGAGAGAACCCGGCCCTTCCAGATGTCCACCCATCTCACCCGCTCGGCGCGGTCGTCCCACAGGATGCCCTCGCCCAATTCGTACTCGGGGCCCGTGGCCGGACGGGCCGGGAAGACGGTCACGACGCGAGTCCTTGGGTCGAGATGATTCCCTGTGGCATGATTCAGAATGTTAGCGCGGCATTCGAACTGATGGAAAGCGCGTCAACAGGAAAGCAAGGTTCGCCGGTGAATCGTCTCCGCAGCGCCGACTGGTACGTCGGCGCCGATCGCAACGCGTACATCCATCGCGCGTGGATGCGCCGCGGGCTGCCCGAAGACGCTGTGGACGGCGCCAAGCCGCAGATCGCGATCGCCAACACCGCGTCGGATCTCACCCCCTGCAACATGCATCTCAATGAGGTCGCCGAGAGTGTGAAGCAGGGCGTCTGGGCGGCCGGGGGCGTGCCGTACAACCTGCCCGTCGTCTCCCTCGGCGAGACGCAGGTCAGACCGACGGCGATGCTCTGGCGCAACATGGCGGCGATGGCGATGGAGGAGATGTTCCGCGCGAACCCCATCGACGGCCTGGTGCTGCTGGGCGGCTGCGACAAGACGATTCCGGCGCTGCTGATGGCAGCGGCATCCGTCGACATCCCCGCCGTCGTCGTGCCGGGCGGTCCGATGATGACCGGCCACTTCCGCGGACAGGCGCTCGGCTGCGGCACCGACGTCTGGCGCTTGAGTGAGGAGGCCCGCGCCGGCACGATCACCGGCGCCCAGTTCCTGGAGTCCGAGCAGTCGATGATCCGCGGCAGGGGCCACTGCAACACGATGGGCACCGCCTCGACGATGGCGGTCGCGGCCGAAGCGCTCGGCATGACGATTCCGGGCTTCGCGGGCACACCCGCCGCGGATGCGCGCCTGCTGTCGCTGTCGCACGAGACGGGGCGGCTCATCGTCGAGATGGTCGCCGCCGACCGCAAGCCCAGCGACATCATGACCAAGGACGCCTTCCTCAACGCGATCGTCGCGGTCGCCGCCGTCGGCGGATCGACGAACTCCGTCGTGCACCTCCTCGCGATCGCCGGCCGGCTGGGGCTCGGGCTCACGCTGGACGACTTCGACGCGGCGGGAGCCGGCGTTCCCGTGATGGCCAATCTGCAGCCGAGCGGTCTGTACCTGATGGACGACCTCTACCGGGCGGGCGGCGCGCTCGCGCTGCTGAGCCAGGTGAAGGACCTGCTGCACCCCGACCCGATCACCGTCACGGGCGCGCCGCTCGTGGACTACCTCGTCGACCGGCCGGTGTACGACCAGACGGTGATCTTCCCGCGCGAGACTCCGCTGATGGCGGATGCCGGCATCGCGGTGCTGCGCGGCAACCTCGCCCCGGGCGGGGCGATCATCAAGCCCGCCGCGGCGACGCCGGCCCTGCTCCAGCACGTCGGGACGGCTGTCGTGTTCGACTCGGTCGAGGACATGCGCGCGCGCATCGACGATCCGGATCTCGAGGTCACGGCCGACTCGGTGCTCGTCCTGCGCGGCTGCGGGCCGAAGGGCTATCCCGGCATGCCGGAAGTGGGCAACATGCCGCTGCCGCGGAAACTGCTCGAGCAGGGGGTCCGCGACATGGTGCGCATCAGCGACGCGCGCATGAGCGGCACCGCGTACGGCACAGTCATCCTGCACGTCGCGCCCGAGGCTGCGGCGGGCGGGCCGCTCGGCCTGGTGAGGACTGGCGATGTGATCACGGTGGACGTCGAGAACCGTCGCCTGAGCGTCGCACTCACCGATGACGAGCTGCGGGCTCGGCGCCCCGACGCCGCGACCGAGGCTGCCTACGCCGCCCCGGTGCGCGGCTGGACGAAGTTGTACGTCGACCATGTGATGCAGGCCGACACCGGCGCGGACCTGGACTTCCTGGTCGGATCGAGCGGCGACGCGGTGACGCGCGAGTCGCACTGAGGAGGCTGGCATGAGCGGATTCGACGGCGCTGAGTTCGATGGCACGGAATTCACCGGTGCTGTCGCAATCGTGACGGGCGGGGCGAGCGGCATCGGCGCGGCGACGGCGGCGCTGCTCGCCGGCCGTGGCGCGAGGGTCGCCGTGCTCGATCGCGACGTCACAAACCTGCCGGACGAGATGTTCGCGGTCGTCTGCGACGTCACCGATCCGATTCAAGTGGACGCCGCCGTGGCGGCCGTCGCGACGCACTTCGGCGGCATCGACATCGTGATCAACAACGCGGGCATCGGCGCGGTCGGCGACGTGTCCGCCGGGGATGACGACGAGTGGCACCGGGTGCTGGACGTGAACGTCGTCGGCATCGCCCGCGTGACCCGCGCCGCCCTGCCGCACCTGCGGCGGTCCCGCCGGGCCGCTGTCGTCAACACGTCGTCCGTCGTCGCCGCGGTCGGCGTTCCGAACCGCGCGATCTACGCCGCGAGCAAGGGAGCGGTCTCTGCCCTCACGCTCGCCATGGCCGCCGATCACGTCCGTGAGGGGATCCGGGTCAACGCCGTCACGCCGGGCACGGCCGACACCCCCTGGGTGGGACGGCTGCTGGATGCCGCCGACGATCCGGATGCCGCGGCATCCGCTCTGCGCGCTCGCCAGCCGATGGGGCGCCTCGTCAGCGCGGCAGAGGTCGCGCACGCGATCGTCTACCTCGCATCCCCGCTTTCCGCGTCCACGACGGGAACGCTGCTCGCGGTCGACGGCGGGATGGACGGGCTGAGGCTGCCCTGATCTATGCGGAAGGGAAGCGCGCGTCGATGATGTCGCACACCCGCTCATACATCGCCTCGCCGAGCGCGACGATGCGGACCTCGTCGACCCGCGTCGGTGTGCGGGCGATCGTGTCCACCGCCACCTCGATCGCGTCCGGCAGCGGCCAGCCGTAGATGCCTGCGCTGATGAGGGGGAAGCCCATCCGGCGCACCCCCAGCTCGTCGGCGACCTCGAGCGCGCGGCGATAGCACGACACCAGCAGGTTCCGGTCGCGTTCGCCCGCGTTGTAGTTGGGGCCGACCGTGTGGATCACCCACCGCGCGGGAAGGTCGGCGCCGGTCGTCCAGCCGGCGTCACCGGTGGCCAAGCCCTCGGGAAACCGCTCGATGCATTCCTGCAGCAGGCGCGGGCCGGCGGCGCGGTGGATCGCTCCGTCGACACCGCCGCCGCCGCGCATGCGGTTGTTCGCGGCGTTGACGATCGCATCGACGTGCTGTCCAGTGATGTCGCCGTGCACTGCCGTGAGTTCGATCACGACATCAGTATTCCCGCCGCCCACGTAGCCTGGAAGCGTGCGCGACGTGACGAGGCAAGCCCCGTCGTGGCGCGCGTGGCTGATCTGGGGCGTCGCGGCCGCCGGCTACGTGCTGGCGATCACCAATCGCACCTCGCTCGCGGCGGTCGGAGTGGAGGCCGCCGACCGGTTCAGCGCCGACGCGTCGACGCTGTCGATGTTCGCGGTGCTGCAGCTGGGGGTCTACGGGTTCATGCAGATCCCGGTGGGAGTGTGGCTCGACCGCTATGGGGCACGCCCCATCATCACGATCGGCATGATCCTGATGGCTGTCGCTCAGCTGGTCATGGCGATCTCGCCCAACGTGGGCATCGCGATCGCCGCGCGCATGCTGCTCGGCGCCGGGGATGCCGCCGTGTTCCCCAGCGTGCTCCGGCTCATCGCGACCTGGTTTCCGGCGCAGCGCGCACCGGTGATGGTCCAGACCACCGGCATCCTGGGCCAGCTGGGCCAGCTCGTGGCCATCATCCCCCTGGCCGCGCTGCTGCACGCCACATCGTGGTCGATCGCATTCGGCAGCGTCGCGGGGCTCGGAGTGCTGTTTGCGGTCCTGGTGTTCGCCGTGGTGCGAAACCACCCGCCCGACCGCGAGTCGGACGTCTCTGTCGATACCGATACGGGGGCGATCCGCGTCGTGACCTCCGCCGTCGACACGCGGGTGGGCATCCGCGCGGCGTGGTCGCATCCGGGCACGCGGCTGGCCTTCTGGTCGCACTTCACCACGCCGTTCGCCGGCACCGCGTTCATCATGCTCTGGGGGATCCCGTTCCTCACCTCGGGCGAGGGTCGCACCCAGGCCGAGGCTGCGGCGATCACCACGGTGCTGGTGCTCTCGAGCATCGCCATCGGCCCGGTCATGGGGATGCTGTCGAGCCGGATGCCGCACCGCCGCTCGCACGCGCTGGTGCTGCCCACCGTCGCGGTGCAGATGATCGCCTGGCTCGTCGTGATCGCGTGGCCGGCACCTGCCCCCCTGTGGCTGCTGTTCGCGCTCGTGATAGCGCTCGCGACCGGGGGACCGGCATCCATGATCGCGTTCGACCACGCGCGCACGCACAATCCGAGCCACCGTCTGAGCACCGCAACCGGCATCACCAACTCAGGCGGGTTCCTGGCCGGGCTGATCGCGATCTTCCTGATCGGTCTCGCCCTCGACGTCCAGGGCGCCGGAACGCCGGCGACGTTCACCCTCGATGCGTTCCGGATCGCCTTCCTCACCCAGGTGCCACTCTGGGTCGTGGGCGCCCTGTTCATCGTGATCGAACGCAAACACACCCGCATCCGCCTCGGCTTGGACCAGCCCCGCCGGCCGAAGCGCTGAGGCTCGAGACGAAGGTGGCAGCACCGGGCGCCTGAGCGCGCGTGAAGCGACACTCCGGGCCACTTTCGTGCGCGCACTTGTCATAACTATCGATATTCGATAGATTTCTCACGATTGACAACAAGGAGTCGTGATGAATGCCCTGCTGATCAACGCCCTGCGCGTCGTGATCGTGCTGACGCTGGCGGGAACGCTGTTCGTCCAGCTCTGGATGATGCCGGTGATCTGGCGAGACCTCGATGGTGCGCCTCCGGTGCTGCGCACGATCTTCGTCGTCATCCTCGTGCTCGGCGTGCTCACACTGCAGGTCAGCGCGGTCTGCGTCTGGCCGCTGCTGGCGATGGTGCGGCGCGGGTCCGTCTTCTCCGATGCCGCGTTCCGCTACGTCGACGTGATCATCGTCGCGATCGCGAGCGCTGCCGTTCTGACGTTCGCGCTCGCGGTGCTGCTGGCACCCGGCGATGTCGCTCCGGGAATCGTCGGACTGATCTGCGGTGCCGCGCTGATCATCGGCGGTGTGGCGCTGATCGTCCTCGTCCTGCGGCTGCTCCTCTCGCAGGCTGTCGCCCGCGAGCGCGAAGCGGAGCGGCTGCGATCCGAGTTGCGCGAGGTCATCTGATGGCGATCGTCGTCGACATCGATGTGATGCTCGCCAGGCGGAAGATGGCAGTGGGAACACTGGCGGATCTCATCGGCATCTCGCCGGCCAATCTCGCCGTGCTCAAGAACGGCCGCGCGAAGGCCGTGCGGTTCAGCACGCTCGACGCGCTGTGCGCGGCGCTCGAGTGCCAGCCGGGCGACCTGCTGCGCTGGGAGCCGGCCGCGCGTAAGGCCGAGCCGCCCGCGAGGATATGATTCCGGCGCCGGCACGTCAGAGCGGGGCTGTCGGCAGATGACGCCTGTCGACAGCCCCGCTCGCGGTGGGGACTACTGCGCGGTGATGTTCGCGATCGTCTCCTGGGCTGCCAGGATCAGGGCCGCCGCGTCGGCCGCACTCAGCTTCCCCTCGGCCACCAAGCTATTGACCTGACCGACGAAGTCCGTCGAAAGGATGCCGACGGCTTGGGCCGTCTGCGCCTTCGCCAGCAGCTTGGCCGACTGGTCCAGCTTCACGGTCAACGCGTTCTTGACGCCTCCGGGGACACTCAGGCCGGTGATCGCTGACTTGAGCGCGGTGAGCTGCTCAGTGACAGTCACATCACGCACGGTGATGACGACATCCTTTGTGGACGACAAGCTGTACGAGCGATCGCCGTCACTGGCAGTGAAGGTGATCGTGTACTGACCGGACTGCCGGTAGCCCGGAGTCCACGAGAGCGTCGCGGTGGCGGCATCGAAGCTCGCTCCGACCGGAAGCGCGCCGACGCTGTAGGTCACCGCGTCACCCTCCGGGTCGGTTGCTGCGACGCTGAATGCCAGCGGGCGATTCTCATCAACCGACTGCGTCTCGCCGCCCGCGTTCCACACCGGAGCACTGTTGACGAACGCTCCGCGCTGCCACACGTAGTCCTTCGCGAAGATCGCGAACAGCTGCGGCCAGGCATTGAAGTCATGCCCGCCCGCGATGCGGGTGTTCTTGTAGTTGGCGTAGCCGTCCAGATTGCTCAGGGCGGTCGGTGTCGCGCACAGGTTGAGGTTGTCCCACACACCGCACCCGATGTGGATGTAGGCCTGGTTGAGATTCGGTGTCGTCCGGTTGATTCCGGCGTTGAAGCTCCATACCCCGTAGTAGCCGAATCGGAGCGGATTGTTGTTGATGATGCCGGAGGTGATCGACGCTCCCATCGACAGTCCCGCCCACGCGCGGTCCAGGCGGTTCGTGGAGACGTTGTAGTTGCTCTCGACGAACGGCACGATCACATTGGTGATGTTCGGGTAGCCCTGGTTGGCCGGGCCGAGGTAGGCGGAGTTCGTCGTGACGATGACCGCCGGTTCGGTGAGGCCGTCCTGCAGGAGGTTGTCCATGATGATGGGCACGGAGCCGATGTTCAGCCAGTCGGATTGGTCCTGGCCGCTGCCGTGCTGAAGGTAGATCGTCTTGTACGGCTCAGCCCTGTTCGGGTCGTATCCCGGAGGAAGGTAGACACCCAGCGTGCGCGTGGCCGCGCCGATCTGGATGGGAACGTAGCTCCACGTGCCTTTCGCGGAGTCTTCACGCGGGTTCGCGATCACCCGCTCGGCCAGAGGAGCGTAGTTCTGCTTCTCGGCGTCGTAGGGCACGTAGACCGCGTTGAAGGCGCGCCGGGCATTCCCGGTCAGACCGTCCGGGGGGTAGATGGGTGCGTTGGCCGGGTCGGCGATCCACTGATTGGTGTTGTTGTTCACGTAGAACCAGTACTGGTTGACGCCGGCGGCCAGCGGCACGTCGTGCACCCAGTAGCCGTTGCCGACGTTGGTCATCTGGACGTCGTAGGCTCCGCCGCCGCGCATGAGACCGGGTCGGTACTGCGAAGGCTGGTAGATCGTGGTGCTGGTGGGGTTGTCCCAGTCCCTCAGCAGGATGTCGGCGACGAATCGCACACTTGTCGCCGTCGGGTTGTAATACACGAAGTGCCCCGTGTAGCCCGTCGGCGAGTTCGGGTCCGCGACCACCGTCGGTCCCGGGGTGAGATCCACCTCGTCGGCTTGCGCAGCGACCGCCGACGTGCCGACCACCATGGCGAGTGCAAGCACCATCACGCTCAGTGGTTTGAGAAACCGTCGATGAACGGCGGCACCTTTCGAATCCTCCAGCGCACTGGGCTGCTCACCCAATCTCGAAACTCTTCTCACTGTTCCTCCTTGAACGGCGGCGAGCGCCGGACGGCTCTCGACGAGGTCAACCTAGCGATCATTTACGACGTTGTAAAGAAAATCTTTACGACGTTGTAATAGATCGCCGCGAACCGGTGGGGGTGCCCGCCGGTACCGTGCCTGTCATGGCGGAGCGGGTCGAGGCGTGGTGGGCACGTCGGCAGTTCTCGCGGGGAGTCGAGGTGCCGTATCCGGTCGGCACCTACCGGGAGGCGTGGGCGCCGTTTCCGATGCTCATCCGGCAGTACCATCCCGACCTCAATGCCGGCATTACCCTCACCCAGGTGCCTCCGGCTGCCGACGTGCTGCTGCTTTGGCAGTGCGAGCTCGGCCACACGTTCGTCGCGACGCCGGCCGAGCAGCGTGCGCGCCCCGGGCGGGAGAGGCGCCGCTCGGCGTGGTGCCCGGACTGCGCCGTCATGGCCAAGCCGCCGCGCATCGCGCCCGCCGGCCAGGCCCGCACGCGCCCGAAGGCCGCTCGAGACCTGTGCCCGAAGACGCCGTCGCTGCCCGTGGGCGAGCCGTTCGTCAGCGAATGCGCGCCTCGTCCGGCATCCGCGGTCGAAGCCCAGCTGCGTGCCGACGTGTTCGCCCGGCTCGGGGTCAGCCCCGGGTACAACGCCGTGCGGGTGAGCCGGCCGTTCTTCGACCACGTCGAGGTGTGGCCGGACATCCTGCTGCCGGAGCTGCGGATCGCGATCGAGTACGACAGCACCGGGCGCTTCGGGCTGGAGCACGTCGGAAAGCGCGAGGACGCGGATCGACGGAAGGACCGGATGCTGCGCTCCGCGCGATGGGAGGTGGTGCGCATCCGCACGGGCAAGCTCGAGAAGCTCGGCCCGCACGATCTGCAGCTCTCATCGTTCGGACGCCGGGGAATGGAGCGGCTGATCGATGCGCTCCGCGAGATCCGCGGACCCCTGCTCGTCGACGCCTACCTGCTCTGATCCGCGCCGCAACACGGCGAAGCGGCCGGAACCCGCAGGTTCCGACCGCTCCGCGCGTTGACGCTGGCGAATCTTCAGCGGAAGGCGTCCTTGACGTTCTCGCCGGCCTTCTTCATGTCGGCCGCCGCCTGGTCGCGGTCGCCCTCGGCTTCGAGTCGCTCGTTGTCAGTGGCCTTGCCGACGGCTTCCTTGCCCTTGCCGGTGAGGTCCTGAGCAGCGTTCTTGATCTTGTCGTCCATACCCATGATCGTCTCCTTCGTTCATGGTCGCGCCACTCGTGGTCTGCGCGACTCGTTCCTCCATCACACGTCGGTACGGCCGCTACGACAAGGGCTTGACAACCCGCCGTTGCGGGCTCACCAGCCGCTGCGAGTCGGCGAGTGTCCTTCTCGCGCATCGTCGGGCATCGCCATCTCGGCGCGCATCCCGAGCAGCCGCAGCGGCCGGTCCGGCTCGATCTTCGCGACCAGCTCCATCGCCTTGGCGACCACGACCTCCCGATCAGATGTCGAAGCGATCTTCTTCGTGAAGGTCTTGGTGAAGAAGGGCGCATACCGCACCTTCAGCCCCAGCCCGACCACGGGCCTCCCTTCGGCCGCGACGTCCTCGAGCACCTGATCGAGCAGATCCCGGGCGGCCTGTGCGATCGCGGCGGGGTCGACGATGTTCTCCTGGAAGGTCGTCTCCCGCCCGTGGCCGCGCGCGACCCACGGGGTGTCATCCACGACGCTCGCGCCCTCTCCCCGCCCCAGCTGCCGGTACCACAGGCCCATCCGCGGCCCGAACTCGGCGACCAGGCCCTCCTCCGGCGCGCCTGCGAGCTCGGCGATGGTGTGGATGCCGAGGCCGGCGAGCCGTCGGGAGATCTTGGTGCCGACGCCCCAGAGGTCGATCGTCGGGTGCGCGCCCATCACCTCGAGCCAGTTCTCGGCAGTGAGCCGGAAGACCCCGCGCGGCTTGCCGAACCCCGTCGCGACCTTCGCGCGCACGAGGGTGTCGCCGATGCCGACGCTGCAGTGCAGCCGCGTGCGCTCCAGCACCGCCCGCTGAGTCGCCCGGGCGTACGCCTCCGGGTCATTGGTGTCGATCCCGACGAAGGCCTCATCCCAGCCGAGTACCTGCACGACGGCATCCGGCTGCGCACGCAGCGTCGCCATCACCTCTGCGGACGCGGCGTTGTAGGCCTCGTGATCCACGGGCAGGATGACGGCATCGGGCACCTTGCGAGCGGCGATCCGCAGGGGCATGCCCGACCCCACGCCGAATTCGCGCGCTTCGTACGATGCCGTGGACACGACGGCCCGTTCGGTCGGGTCACCCCGGCCGCCCACGATCACCGGCTTGCCGGCGAGCTCGGGCCGACGCAGAACCTCGACCGCCGCGATGAACTGGTCGAGATCGACGTGCAGCACCCACGGGCGGGCGGCGGTATTCATCCCCGCGTGCTCATGCCCGTGTCGCGCCGATCAGGTGCGTCGCGTCGTGTGGAACAGGAGCGCGACGGCGAGCGAGATGGCCAGGATGCCGGCGGTGAAGATCAGTCCCTGGAACGCCGTGGCGGTGAAGGCCGCGCCGAACAGGAAGAACCCCGCGAGGAACAGCACCAGGTACAGAACGAACAGTACGTACATCGCGACCTCGATCCAATCGTCCTCTCGATCGTATCGGCACATCGATGATCGGGTCAGCACGTGTGGTCGCCTGGCGACCCGGCTGCCGCGCGTGCCAGGCTGGTCGCCATGTCTCACAGTCGACCGGGCCAGGAGTGGTGGCGCTCCGCTGTCGTGTACCAGGTCTACCCCCGCAGCTTCCAGGATTCCGACGGTGACGGCATCGGCGACATCCCGGGCGTCATCTCGCGGCTGGACTATCTGCACGACCTCGGGGTCGACGTGGTGTGGCTCTCGCCGGTCTACCGGTCACCGCAGGATGACAACGGGTACGACATCAGCGACTACGAGGACATCGATCCGACGTTCGGCACGCTCGCCGATGTCGACGAGCTGATCGCGCAGCTGCACGAGCGCGGGATGCGGCTCGTGATGGATCTGGTGGTCAACCACACCTCGGACGAGCACGCGTGGTTTGTCGATTCGCGCACCGCCCGCGATGCCGAGCACGCCGACTGGTACATCTGGCGCGACCCGCGACCCGGCACCGTCGGCGGGGAGCCGGGGGCCGAGCCGAACAACTGGGGCTCGTTCTTCTCCGGCTCGGCGTGGGAGTGGGAGCCGGCTCGCGGCCAGTACTACCTGCACCTCTTCTCGCGGAAGCAGCCCGATCTGAACTGGGAGAACCCGATCGTGCGTCGCGCGGTCTTCGACATGATGAACCGCTGGCTCGACCGGGGCGTCGACGGCTTCCGCATGGACGTCATCAACTTCATCTCGAAGGACCCCGCCCTTCCCGACGGGGCGGTGCTGACCACCGGCTTCGGCGACGGCATGCCGTTCTTCGTCAGCGGTCCCCGGCTCCAGGAGTACCTCGCCGAGATGAAGATGCAGGTCTTCGATCCCCGCCCCGCCGACTACCTGACGGTCGGCGAGATGCCCGACGCGACCCCCGAGCTCGCTGCCCGCCTGACCGATGACCGCAGCGGTCAGCTGAGCATGATCTTCCAGTTCGAACACGTCGGACTCGACCACCGCGGCGGCAAGTGGAACGTCGGGAAGCTCGACCTGCGCGACCTCAAGCGATCGTTCGCGCGCTGGCAGGACGCCCTGGCCGAGAACGGCTGGAACAGCCTGTACTGGAACAACCACGATCAGCCGCGCATCGTCTCGCGCTGGGGCAACGACCGCGAGCACTGGTACGCCTCGGCCACAGCCCTGGCGACCGTGCTGCATCTGCAGCGCGGAACGCCCTACGTCTACCAGGGCGAAGAGCTCGGAATGACGAACCTCCCTTTCGACGACATCAGCGCCCTGCGCGACATCGAGTCGATCAACCACTACGCCGCCGCCGTGCAGCTGCAGGGTCAAGAGCCCGGGGCCGTGCTCGATGCCCTGCGGGCGATGGGTCGCGACAATGCGCGCACGCCCATGCAGTGGAGCGCCGAGCCGGGTGCGGGCTTCACGTCCGCAACACCGTGGATCGGCGTGAATCCGAATCACGACCGCGTGAACGCGGCGACCCAGACGCACGACCCGGGCTCGGTGTTCGCGTACTACCGCCGCGTGATCGCACTGCGCCACGAGGATCCTGTGGTCGTGCACGGGGATTTCCGGATGCTGCTGCCCGAGGACCCTGCCCTCTTCGCCTACGAGCGCGTGCTCACGGGCACGCGCCTGCTGGTCGTGGCGAACCTGTCGGATGACGCCGCGCCGTGCGGCCTCGGCGGCGATGAACTGGTGCTGACCAATCTTCCCGAAGCCGCGGCATCCACCGGCGTCCTCGAGCCGTGGGAAGCGCGGATCTATCGTTCGACCGACGCCTGACGTCGCAGCGGGGGCAGCCGGCCGCCCATCGGCAGAAGCGAGGCGGGATCGCCCTCGTTCCACCGCTGCCAGGTCTGCAGCCACCAGAAGGCCAGGAACATGAGGAGTGCGACGGCCTCGCCGACGAGGATCCACGGGAAGACCTTCGTCTCGGCATCCCACAGCACGACGGTCGTGAAGATCAGCAGCGCGAGATCCAGCACGAGCACCACCGCGATCCCGATGTACACGATCCGCAGCCAGGTGGGCGGCGCCTGGCTGCTGGTGCGCCAGAACGCGTTGAGGACAGCGTCGGCCGCGATGAGCCCGAAGAAGAGAATGGTCGCGACGAAGTGTCCCCCATCCAGCAGCAGGTCCGGAAGGGCGAGCGCGAGGACCAGGACGAGGACGAAGACCGCGGCGCCGAGCACCAGCGAGAACCGCGCGCGGCGCACCTGACCGGCGCGCGACAGCACGTACCCCAGGCCGATCACGCCGGCGAGGACCACGAGATACGTCGTCACGCCGTTGGCGACGTCGGCCTCGAACTCCGGCGGGACGCACGGTGCACAGGCCAGGCCGGGGTGAGTGGGCGAACCCAGGCCGACGACCGTCGGCACCAGCGCTATCAGCGGCGCGAACAGGGCCGCGGCATCGAGGATCGTCCGCTCGGCACCTCGACCAGAGAGGGCCAGCAGGGCCGCGGATGCCGCGAGCAGGGCTCCGACGAAGGCGTTGCGCGCGGGGGAGTAGAAGTAGTCGCTGACCGACGCGAGCCAGCCGACGGCCGGAACGGCCGCCAGAACGGCGACGAAGATGACCACGACCGTGCCGCCGATCGCGAGCCGGAGGTAGCGGTGCGTACGCTGCGTGGACGTCGAGTCCGTGGTGATCGACTCCGCCATGCTGTCCTCCTCCGGACTCCTCCAGAGAGTCTGGTGCACGGCGGCAGTGGGTAGGGTGAGCACCGACGGAGAGGCGGCCACGTGATCGCGCGGTTCGAAGAACTCGACTGGCAGCCGACCCGGATGGGCGACCTCACCCTGCGACGGCGCACCGAGCCCGCCACCGGCGAGCTGATCTACGAGGTGAAGCTCGGCGAGGAGTACCTCATGTCGAGTCTGTTCACCGTCGCCGAGGAGGAGCTGGCCGTGCGCGGTCTCGCCGCCGCGGCGGGAGAGCAGCTCGACGTCCTCGTCGGCGGCCTCGGGCTCGGCTACACGGCCGTCGCCGCGCTGCGGGAGGGCCGGGTGCGGACGCTCACGGTCGTCGATGCGCTGCCGGCGGTCATCGACTGGCACGAGCGGGAGCTGCTGCCCGTCTCGGCAGCGCTCGTCGGGGACGCGCGCACCACGCTGGTGCACGATGACTTCTTCGCGCTGATGCGCCGACCGCCGGCATCCGGTGGCGGCGACTACGACGCGATCCTGCTCGACGTCGACCACTCGCCCCGGCACCAGCTGGATCCGACGCACGCCGATCTGTACGCGGCGGACGGCCTGAGAGCGCTGGACCGCCATCTGCGCCGCGACGGGGTGTTCGCGCTGTGGTCGGACGACCCGCCGGACGACGAGTTCCTGCAGACGCTCCGAGGCGTCTTCGACGACCCGGCCGCGCACGTCGTCGATTTCGCGAACCCGCTCACCGGGGGAACATCATCCAACACGGTGTACGTCGCGCTCAGCCGCAGCTCGCACGACTGAGCCGTGCCGCGCAGTCCCCCCGGGCTGCGGGCACGGCTCAGTGCGAGGTCTTGATCAGCCCTTGTTCTCGGCCGATTCCTCTGCCGCGATCTCCGCATCGATCTCCTCTTCGATGGCTTCGTCGATCGCTTCGTCGAGCTCTGCCTCGAGTTCCGCAGCCGCAGCGAAGGCTGCGACCACGTCTTCGGGTGCGACGCGTCCGTCGGCGATGACCACACCGCCGGCCCGGCGGGCAGCCGCGGCGAACGGCGCCGCCCAGAGGTTCTTGTAGACCAGCACACCGGCCACGCTGCCCGGAGACATCTCGGCGGCGAGGTAGGCGACGTCGTCCTCGGCGAGAAGACCTGCGAGCCCCGCCTCGATGGATGTGAGAGGTCCGAGGTCTTCGGTGTCGGAGATCTCGACCGCGTCGAGGTTGCCGTCGGCATCCTTCGCGATGACGATCATGTCGATCACCTGGATCGTGCCGGCATCGACCAGCCGGACGATCTCCTCGGCGATCTCACCCGTGAAACTCGACGCGCCCGCCGGAAACTCGACGACCAGAAAGTCGACGGGCCCGTATCCGTCCAGTTCGTTCTCGGCCATGGAACACCTTCCTCTGTGGATGAGCCGTCTGCGGCTCGGTCCTCACGCTAGGCAGGCGGCATCCGAAGGTCGTCATGCACAACGGGTGATATCGCCCCTGCGTGGTCACCGTCGGTGGGTGCTGACAGACTCGAGCGGATGAGCGACGACACCCGCGCGGCAGCCCTCGAGATCCTCCGGAGGCTCGTCGGCCGCGGCGACGCCGATTCCCACGGTGTTGATTTCCATGAGGGCCAGTTCGAGGCGATCCAGGCGCTCGTGGACGACCGCAGCCGCGCCCTCGTGGTGCAGCGCACCGGGTGGGGCAAGTCGGCCGTGTACTTCGTGGCGACCCTCCTGCTGCGTCGTCGCGGATCGGGGCCGACGGTGCTGGTCTCGCCGCTGCTGGCGCTCATGCGCGACCAGATCGCGGCCGCCGAACGGGCCGGAGTGCGGGCGGTCGCCATCAACTCCACGAATGCGCACGAGTGGACGGAGGTGCTCGATCGCCTGCGCGACGACGATGTCGACGTGCTGCTCCTCTCGCCCGAGCGCCTCAACAATCCCGCCTTCCGCGACGAGCAGCTGCCCGCGCTGGTCGAGCGGATGGGGATGCTGGTGGTCGACGAGGCGCACTGCATCAGCGACTGGGGCCACGACTTCCGCCCCGACTACCGTCGCCTGGGCGAGCTGATCGGCGGCATGCCCGCCGGCGTGCCCATTCTCGCCACCACGGCCACCGCGAACAGCCGCGTGGTCACCGACGTCGCCGAACAGCTCGCCGGCGGAGGCGTGGAGGTCGTGACGATCCGCGGGCCGCTCGCCCGGGCGTCGCTGCGCCTCGGCGTACTGCGGCTCCCCGACGCTCGCGCACGCCTGGCGTGGCTGCTGACGCACCTCGGCGACCTGCCGGGCTCGGGCATCATCTACAGCCTCACGGTGAGCGGCGCTCAGGACGTCGCGCGGCTGCTTCGCGACGCGGGTCACGACGTCCGCGCGTACACCGGTCAGACCGATGCCGCCGAGCGCGAGGAGTCCGAAGCCCTGCTCAAGGGCAACCGCGTCAAGGCGCTCGTCGCGACGAGCGCGCTGGGCATGGGCTTCGACAAGCCCGACCTCGGGTTCGTCGTGCACATCGGCGCACCGTCCTCGCCCGTGGCCTACTACCAGCAGGTGGGGCGCGCCGGGCGAGCGACCGACAACGCCGATGTCCTGCTGCTGCCGGGGACCGAGGACCCCGACATCTGGCGGTACTTCGCGACCGCGTCCATGCCCACGCAGGACCGCGCCGAGCGCGTGATCGCCGAGCTTGGCGACCGGCCGCTCTCGACGCCCGCTCTCGAGGCCCTGGTCGACATCCGCCGGACGCCGCTGGAGCTGCTGCTGAAGGTGCTCGACGTCGACGGGGCCGTCCACCGCGTCCGCGGCGGCTGGGTCTCCACCGGGCGGCCGTGGACCTACGACGCCGAGCGCTACGAGCGGATCGCGACCGCACGCCGGGTCGAGCAGCAGCACATGCTCGACTACGAGAGCACCAGCGGCTGCCGCATGGAGTTCCTGCAGCGCACGCTCGACGACGACACGGCCGCGCCCTGCGGACGCTGCGACAACTGCGCGGGCGCGTGGTATCCCACCGACGTCGCGGACCGCGCAGCAGAATCCGCCGACGTGTCGCTCGCGCGGGTCGGCGTGCCGATCGAGCCGCGGGCGCAGTGGCCGACCGGAGCCGACCGGCTCGGCATCCCGCTCAAAGGCAACATCCCCCTCAGCGAACGCGCGGACGAGGGACGCGCGCTCGCCCGACTGACCGACCTCGGCTGGGGCGGGGCGCTGCGCACGCTGTTCGAGGGCGGCGCCCCGGACGCGCCCCTCTCGGACGCATTGCGGGATGCCGCCATCCGGGTGCTCGCCGACTGGCCGTGGGCCGAGCGCCCGGCATCCGTCCTGGCGATCCCCTCGCGCCGTCGTCCGCAGCTGATCGGTTCGCTCGCGAGCGGGCTGGCCGACGCCGGGCGGCTCCCCTTCCTCGGCACGCTGCCCACACGAGGCGGCGGCCCGAGCGGGGAGCCCGGCGGCAACAGCGTCTTCCGGCTGGCGGGGCTCTGGGACCGGTTCGACGCGTCCGGCCTCCAGATCCCCGAGGGTCCGGTGCTGCTGGTCGATGACCTGGCCGACAGCAGGTGGACGCTGACGGTCGCCGCGCGCGAGCTGCGCCGTGCGGGAGCGACGGCCGTGCTGCCGTTCACGCTCGCGCTGCGCGCCTAGCGGCGGCCGACGCTCAGGCCTGCGGAATCGTCGCCGTGTCGATCACGAAGCGGTAGCGCACGTCGCCGCGCACCACGCGGTCGTACGCGTCGGTGACCTCGTCGGCGCCGATCGTCTCGATCACCGAGGCGATGCCGTGCTCGGCGCAGAAATCGAGCATCTCCTGCGTCTCGCGGATGCCGCCGATGTTCGATCCGGCAAGGGAACGGCGCGCGCCGGTCAGCGAGAACACCCGGAACTGCTGGGGGTTCTCGGGCAGCCCAACGAACACGAGTGCGCCGTCCAGGCGCAGCGTCGCCAGGTACCGGTCGACCGGGATGTCGGCGGAGACGGTGTTGATGATCAGGTCGAAGCGTCCGCGCAGCGACCTGAGGGCGTCGGGATCCTCGGTGGCGAAGTACTCGTCGGCGCCGAGGGCGAGACCCTCGTCCTTCTTCGCGAGCGTGCGCGAGAGCACCGTCACGTGCGCGCCCATGGCGTGCGCGATCTGCACGGCCATGTGCCCGAGCCCGCCCATTCCGATCACGGCGACGCGCTTGCCGGGTCCGGCGCCCCAGTGCCGCAGAGGCGAATAGGTCGTGATGCCGGCGCACAGCAGGGGAGCCGCAGTGTCGAGCGGGATGCCGTCGGGGATGTGCAGGACGTAATTCTCGTCCGCGACGATCCGGGTCGAGTATCCGCCGTAGGTCTCGCTGCCGTCGTACTGGCGCCCGTTGTAGGTGGCGACGTTGCCCGTGAGGCAGAACTGCTCCTCGCCGGCCAGGCAGTTCTCGCACTCGCGGCATGAGTCCACGAAGCAGCCGATGCCGACGCGATCTCCGACGGAATGCTTCGTGACGTCCACGCCGACCTCAGTGACGATCCCGGCGATCTCGTGGCCCGGCACCATCGGGAAGATCGCGCGTCCCCACTCCTCACGGGCCTGGTGGATGTCCGAGTGGCAGATGCCGGCGTACGCGATGTCGATCAGCACGTCGTTCGCTCCGACGTCGCGGCGCTGCACCGTGCCGCGTTCGAACGCTTGTCCGGCGGTGTGGACGAGGAGGGCGGGAGTCGTGATCGGCATCCGCAAATCCTTTCACACGTACGCTGGACGCATGCCCCCCTCGCCCGGTCCCGTGACCGTCATCGTGCCCTGGCGCCCGGCCCCCTCGCGGGTGCCCGCGTTCGATTTCGTGCTCGAGTGGTACGCCCGATATCTGCCCGAGTTCCAGGTGCGGACGGTCGACACCGAGGACGATGTCTTCGTGCTCGCGGCGTGCCGCAACCTCGGCGTCGCGATGGCCGATCCGGACGAGGTCGTCGTGGTGTGCGATGCCGATACACTGCCCGAGCCGGCGCCTCTGCGGGCGGCCGTGGAGGCTGCGCGCACGGGCGGCCTGGTGCACCTGCCGTACACCGAGTACCGGTGGCTCGGCCGCACGGGTGACGCACAGTTGCGCGGCGGGATGCCGGCCGATGAGTGCGCGCACGACCTGGTGCTGGGCGCCTGCTCCGGGGTCTACGTGACCACGCCGCGCACGTGGGCCGGTCACGGCGGCCAGGACGAGCGGTTCCGCGGTTGGGGTTTCGAGGACGCGGCGTGGTACCTCGCCCACGGCGAGCTGCTCGGGCAGCCGCCCGTGCGTCACGAAGGCCGGGTGTACGCCCTGCACCACGCCGCCGAAGAGCGCGCCGGAGCCCGCTACGAGGCGAACGCCGCGCTGATGCAGCGCTACCGCGACGCCGAGGGCGACGTCGTGGCGATGACTCAGCTCGTCGCCGGGTCGCGGGTGCTCAGCAGCTCGTAGGCGATCGCGGGGCCGGGGCGCTCGGCCTGCTCGTGTGCGATCGCCCGCAGGGTCGGCGACCCCGCGAGATCGCGCACCTCGGCCAGTGCGGCGGCGAGCTCGTCGACCGTCGCGCTGTTCGGATCGAGCGCGCGGCCGATGCCGAGCCGCTCGATCGCGGCGGCGCCGGCGAACTGATCCGTCGAGAACGGCAGGACCAGCAGGGGCACGCCCTGCCCGACCGATTCGGTGACGGAGTTGTTGCCGCCGTGCGTCACGCCCAGGCGTGCGCTCGAGAGCAGCCGCACCTGCGGGAGGTAGTCACGTACGAGCCACTCCTCGGGGATGGGCCCGAGCTCCTCGGGCGCGGTCGAGCCGGTGGCGATCGCGGCCGGCAGGCCGATCCGCACGAGGGCCTCGGCGACGCGACGCAGCACGTCCGCGCGCACGGACAGGAAGCTGCCGAAGCTGACATACGCGAACTCGCCCGCCCCGGCCATCCATGCCTCGACCTGCTCGTCGGCCGGTTCGACGCGTCGGGTGGACCCGAGGAAGGCGTGCGGTGGCAGCGATCGGCCATCGCCCTCGGCGAGGGCGGAGGGGTAGTTGTAGAGCACCAGGTCACCGTGCTCGCCGAATGCGTCCTCCGTCGGCGCCGCCGCGGGATTCACCGCGAGGGCGGTGCGGTTCCACTCGGCGGTGAAGCGTGCCGACACCTCGTCGCAGAGGGCACGGAGGTCTGCGAGCTCGGCGATGTCCGGAGCGAAGGCGGCAGGCCAGAAAGGCGGGTAGCCGTAGACCTCGCCGACCACCGGCAGGGCGCTCGGGTGCCCGAGAACCACATCGGCATACCGGATGCCGGCTGCCTGCAGTGCCAGCCGCGCGCTGAAGGCCAGGTGATCGACGATGATCGCGTCCGGCCGGACGGCTGCGACGGCGGCGAGCGTGCGGCGTCCGGCATCCACCGGATCCCACATCAGGTCGGTGAGACGCTCGGCCGCCTGATAGCGCAGGGTGGCGACCATGCCCCGCCGCGTGGCGTCGAAGAAGCCGCGCAGCGAGTCGGACTCGTCCTCGGGCTGCTCCTCGGCGCGGATCACACGGGCGTTGCTGCCGCGCCCCAGGGGCAGGTCATAGCGCTCGAGGCCGAACTCGCGCACGATCGGATCGGTCGCAGGTCCTGTGGCGACGACGACCCGCTCGCCGGCGTCGCGCCACGCCGTGGCCAGCGTGGCGAGCGGCAGCAGGTGCGACGCGTAGTCGGGACTGATGACCAGCAGCGTCATGGCGTCGCTCTCACGCGCGCGCGGCGCCGTCGACCGCGGTGCTCATCGTGCTCGTCGCGCGCAGGAGCTCCTGCTCTTCGGCGGCGACGCCCCGATACACCGGGCCGAGGGCCGTGGCCATCGCCTGGATCGTGAAGCTCGTGCGCACCATGTCGTGCGCCGCCTCGGCGCGAGCAGCGTCGGGGGTCGCCGCGACGCCCAGAGCCGCGACGACGCCGGATTCCAGCCGCGCGGCATCCCACGTCTGCGTGAGCACCCCGGTGACGCCGTCCTCCACATAGGTCGCCGGTCCTCCGCCGTCGGGTGCGACCACCATGAGCCCGGTGGCCATCGCCTCCAGCAGTGCGATGCCGAACTCCTCCTTGACGCTCGCGCACACGTACACGCCCCCGGCGGCGGTCAGCCCGGGCAGGCCGAAGCGCGCAGCCGCCAGCCAGAACGCGGCCACGTCGTTCGGCCGATGGCCGGCGAGCAGAAGACCCTCGTCCGCGCGCCGCTCGGCGGGCACCGCCGCATCGATGCGATCGAGCTGCTCGCGCTCGTCGAGGGAAGGATGCTCCAGGTCTCCGCCGATGATGAGCAGATTCGCCCGCTCGCGCAGCGCGCCGGAGGCCCATGCCTCCACGAGGGTCGCCATGCCCTTGACGCGGTGCAGGCGACCGAGGCTCACCACGAGCGGCAGACCGCGCCGCTCGGGCGGCAGCTGAGAGATCAGGTCGCGCAGGTCCGCGATCGCCGGAGAGGCGGCGGCACCTTCGGCGTGCTCGCGCGCCGCGTGGACGGCACGGTCGACGACGGCGAGGTCGACGCCCTCCGCGACGATCGTGTGGCGCTCGGGATGCGACGTGATGTCGATGCCGACGAGCTGGGACATGTCGCGCTGGAGGTCGGGACGAGGGAACAGCACGGTGTGCGCGGCGTTCGAGGCGAGCCGGGTGACCAGTCGCGCCCGGTACCAGAAGTGCTCCGCGAGGTCGACCTGGCCGAAGCGCTCGCGGGTGAGCGCCCCGGAGCGATCGAGCGAACGGATGACGGCATGCGGGTCGGGTGCGACGGTGAAGACGGTCGGGATGCCGAGCTCACGGGCGACATCGGCGGCGGCGACGCTGCCCACGTCGGCCATCCTCAGGTGCAGCAGATCGACGGGTCCCGCGGCGCGCAGGATGCGACGGATGCCGCGACGCGCGGTGACGCGCAGCGGCCAGGCCGCGGCCGACGGGACCGGGTCGGCCAGGAGCGGCACGCGGCCGTACACGTGGCCGGAGGTCGCCGCGCCGATCTCGAGCAGATCTTCGGCGGCCTGCGCGACGGGGCCGCGCGAGAGCGTGATGACGCGCTCGACGCCGGTGGTCGGGTCGGCCACCAGCGCATCGCCCAGCCGCACGAGCAGCGTCGCGATTCCTCCGTTGTCGCCCGCGCCGACGGACGCGAGCGACGGGTCGATGTCGGCGTGCAGGAACAGCTGTGCGATCGTCAGCCCGTTCGCCCGCGGCACGTGCAGGTGGTCGACGGCGTCGAGGTCGATCAGGGCGAGGCGGGCGACTTCGGCCAATCGGCCCTCACCCGATACGAGCTCTTCGAGCAGTTCCGCGGCGCCCGCCGCGGAGCGGCGCTGGCCGAGCGCAGAGACGGCCGCGACGCGGACCTCCTCGTGCTCACGCGCGTCGGCGGCGAGCTCCAGAAGCGGTCGGGTCGCGATCTCGGCGCGCACGAGCCCGAGGGTCTCGGTCAGGCGCGCCCGTGCTGCCGGATCCCGGGTGCCCAGGAGCGCGCTCTCGACACTGACCGCGAGCATCTCGGCGGTGGCGGAGGACCACGTCTCGAGTGTGCGCTGGGCGAGCATGCCCGTGAAGCCGCCGGCGGCGACCTGCCCGATCAGCCGTCCCATCGCATCGGCGCGCGGGAGCACGGAGCTCAGCGCCCACGCGGCATGCTCGCGGATGGACGGCCGACGGTCCGACAGCAGAGCGGTCAGCATCCGCGCCGCCTGCTCGTCGAAGACCTGCGCCAGCGCGTGCACCCCCGCGATCGCCGCGACGTCGTCGTCGCCGTTCAGCGCGGTCGCGAGCACACGGAGCGTGCGCACTCCCGGATCCCTGCCGGCCTCGAACGCGAGGTCGTCGGCGAGGCGGATGGCCTCCACGATTCCGGGCGCATCGCGCACCGCATCCAGCGCTGTCTGCACGCCCATGTCTGGTCCTGTCATCCGCCGCCGGCGAGGTTCGGCGGGCCCTCGATCGTAGTCCTCCGAGACGGCCGTCGCGGTGGGCTAGCGTGAACGGGTCATCGACCCTAGTCTGAGGAGATTTTTCCATGCGCGTGGTGGCCCTGGGCGATGTGGGCGTGATCGATGACATGATGCACATCGGCGACGAGGCGATGTTCCAGGCCGCGCGCGACGAACTCGCCGCGCGGGGAGCATCGCTGGTCGCCGTCTCCTCCGCTCCCGACGAGACCGCGAGCCGCTACGGCATCGACGCGGTGCCACGGATCCGCTTCGACGGACTGGACCGCCCGGCTTCGGAGCGGCGTCTGGCGGCCGTGCTCGCGTTCGCCGACGGCGCCGACACCCTCTCGAGCGATGACAGCGCCCGTGCCGTTGTGGCCGCGGTGGCGGAGGCCGACGGGGTGCTGATCGCCGGCGGCGGGAACCTCGCCTCGACCTGGCCTCTGCACGTCTACGAACGGGCGGCGCTCGCCGGTGTGGCGGCGCGGCTCGGCCGGTCCCTGGCCGTGTCGGGGCAGACGCTCGGTCCCGATCTGCGGGGGCGCGATCGCGAGCTCGTCACGCGGCTGCTGCAGTCGGCCCGACGTGTGAGCGTCCGGGAGGCGACCACCCACCGGCTGGCGACCGAACTGGGCGTCGCGGCTCGCCTCGGCGTCGACGACGCATCGTTCGTCGGCTTGCCTGCGGGTGAGATCGCACCTCGGGATGCCGCGGGCGAGCCCGGCGGGGTGCTCGTGAGTCTCTCGCTGTCGCTCGGACGTGCTCCGCGTGCGGAGACGGTGGAGCGCGTCGCCGCACTCGTGGATGCCGCGGCCGACGCCACCGGCGGCCCGGTGCGCTTCCACGCCCACTTCGGGCCGATGACCGGAGCCGCGCCGCGCGGTGATGCGGTGCTCCACGACGAGGTGCGGGGGCGGATGCGCACCGCGACGGCCGTGGTGCCGACCGGAGACGTCGCGGCGGCGGCATCCCTCGCCCGTTCCGCCGACCTGCTGATCACCGGTCGGTATCACCCCGCCGTCTTCGCCGCGCCGGCCGGCGTGCCGGTGCTGGGCCTGGTGACCGACGACTACACCGCCGTGAAGCAGCGCGGTGCCCTCGCGCAGTGGGGACAGGAGGCGACAGTTCCCATCTCGGAGGCCGATACCGCCGGCATCCCACGTCTGCTCGCCCTGCTGCAGGACCGAGAGCGCGTCGCCCGCGAGGCGCGGACGCGGTTGCCCGCTCACCGCTCGGCGGCGGCCGCGTGGTGGGATTCGGTCGCCGACGCCCTGCATCCCTGAGCGGGTCTGCGGAAAGCCCGGTCCGTCATGTCGACACCCCGATGACGGATGCCGGTTCACGGCGTGTCCGATCACCGGCCGGGCTTTCGGCACCCGAAGCCCTTGTCAAGGGCCTGCCGGCGGCGCCGCGTCAGAACTACCGTCGGATCATGGCCACAACCGACAAGCCCGCCACCCGTTCGTCCCAGCGCTCCGCCCCGGGCGGCACCGGCGCGAAGACCACCCGCCGCCAGAACGCCGAGAAGGGGTTCGTCGCCTCGAAGGAGCTCGGCCAGAACATGCAGTCCGTGCTCGTCGACCTGCTCGAGCTCCAGATGCAGGGCAAGCAGGCTCACTGGAACGTCGTGGGCCGCAACTTCCGCGACACCCACCGCATCCTCGACGAGATCATCGAGGCCGCTCGCGAGTTCAGCGACACCGTCGCCGAGCGCATGCGCGCGCTCCACGCCGTGCCCGACGGCCGCAGCGACATCGTGGCCGAGACCACGACTCTGCCGGAATACCCGCAGGGCGAGATCGACACGTCCGAGACCGTCGATCTCATCACGGTCCGCCTCGACGGCACCGTCGCCACGATCCGCGGCGTGCACGACGACGTCGACGAGGAGGACCCGACGAGCGCCGACATCCTGCACGCGATCATCGAGAAGCTCGAGCAGTTCGCCTGGATGGTCAGCGCCGAGAACCGCACACCTTCCGCCGCCCGCACCTGAGCGAAGCGGTCACTCGCCCGGGTACGGGTTCGCCTTCAGCAGCGTGGCGAGGTGCACCGCGTTGCGGGCGGCCCCGGCCGTCGCGCCGGCGACTTCTTCGGGAGTCTCATCGAGGTCCTGATAGTCCACGGTGTGCATCGCCTCGCCGTTCCAGTACGTCCCGCCCTGGGACGGGATGCTGAAACCCACGTCGTTGAGCGCCTGGTAGAGGTCGGCGGTGATCTTGTGAGCCCCGTCCTCGTTGCCGACGACCACGGCGACGGCCACTTTGCCCTGCACGACAGGATTCCCTGCCTCGTCGGTCTCGGACAGCTCGGCATCCAGGCGCTCGAGCACGCGGGCCGCGACGCTGGAGAGGTGTCCCATCCACGTCGGCGTGGCGAGCACCAGGATGTCGGCGTCCAGGATCTTCGCGCGGATCTGCGGCCACTGGTCGCCGTCGCCCATGTCGGCCTCCACGCCGGGCCTCACGTCGAAGTCCACGACGCGGATCTGCTCGGCATCGACGCCGCGCTCGGCCATCTCGGCGAGCACCTGATCGGCGAGCAGCTCGGTGCTGGATGCGGCGGGCGAGGGCTTGAGCGTGCAGTTGAGCGCGAGTGCGCGGACCATGAGGTTCCTCCCTTGAACGTCCTGCGAGGCTACGTTCGCGAGCACGCGCCGGGGGAGGGCTTGACAGCCTGCGACGCAGCGACGGATACGCTCGAGGGACACCGCAAGAGGGGGCAGCCGTGACAGAAGAGCAGACGTCGGCTCTGGTGGTGATGGGCGTATCAGGTTCCGGCAAGTCCACGGTCGCGGCGGCGGTGGCCGCGCGTGCGGGCGCGCTCTTCCTCGACGCCGATGACTTCCACCCGGCATCCAACGTGGCCAAGATGGCCGCCGGGGCTCCGCTCACCGACGAGGACCGCCGTCCGTGGCTGGCCGCGGTGGGCGACGAGATCGGGCGGCGCACGGCGTCGGGTCAGACCGTCGTCGTCGCCTGCTCGGCCCTCAAGCGCGCCTACCGCGACGTGCTCCGCGAGCGCGGAGGAGACGTGTGCTTCGCGCTGCTGGACGGATCGCCCGAGCTGCTCGCCGAGCGGATCGGCGCCCGTGCGGCCCACTTCATGCCGGCGACGCTGCTGGGCTCGCAGCTGGTCGCGCTCGAGCGCCTGCAGCCCGACGAGGCCGGCTTCGCCGTCGACGTCGCACAGACGCCCGACCAGATCGCCGACACGGTCGTGGCATGCTGGCGCGATGTGGCCGAGCTCGCCGCCCGCCGCTCGCGCGAGACGTGACATCCTGATCTGACCCCTCCCGTCCCACGAAGGAGCGCGCCATGCCCGGCAGATTCGATCTCGACGTCACCACTCTCGGCCAGCTGCTGGATGATCCGCAGGCACGGGCGATCATCGTGGAGGTCGTACCGGAGCTGCCCGGTCACCCGATGCTCGGAATGGTGAAGGGGATGCCGGCCAACACGGTCCTGGCGATGGCCGCGAGTCAGTTCCCCGCCGAGAAGGCCGCGGAACTGAAGAAGCGCATCAGCGCCCTGTAGCCGCTCCGGCGGCAGGAGGTCTGCCGCGATCCGAAGGAGAGTCGTTGGACATCGAGCTGGTCGACCCCACTCTGCGCCGTCCTCTGCAGCGCAGCCCGAAACTGAACCTGGAGAACGCCTTCGTCCTCCGTCTGCTCAACGGCCCGATGTGGCGTCTTCTGCCGGGCAGGCGCACCGACGGCGTCACCCGCCGGGTCGTTCGCGACGACGGGGTGAGCCTGCGCATCCACACGCCCGACCGATCCACCGGGGCGGCTCTGCTCTGGATTCACGGCGGGGGCATGGTCATGGGCACTGCCACGATGGACGACGCGCTGTGCGGTGAAACCGCGGCACGCCTCGGCGTCACCGTGGTCTCAGTCGACTACCGGCTCGCGCCGAAGCATCGGTTCCCGGCGGCGATCGATGACGTGCACGCCGGCTGGACGTGGCTCGTCGCGCATGCGGAGGATCTCGGCATCGATCTCGAGCGCGTCGCCGTCGGCGGGCAGAGCGCCGGCGGCGGACTCGCGGCCTGCCTCGTACAACGGTTGCACGACGAAGGTGCTCACGTGGCGGCGCAGTGGCTGTTCTGTCCCATGCTGGATGACCGCACCGCGGCCGATCGCACGCACGATGCCACCGACCACTGGGTGTGGAACAACAGGTCGAACCTCGTGGGCTGGAGGTCCTACCTCGGCGACGCACTGGGCGGTGCGACGCTCCCGCCCTACGCGGCCGCCTCCCGACGCGAGGACCTCACGGGCCTTCCCTCGACCTGGATCTACGCCTCCGACATCGAGCTGTTCCACGACGAAGACGTGGAGTACGCACGGCGCCTCCAGGCGGCCGGCGTAGAGGTCACCCTCGAGATCATCCGCGCCGCTCCGCACGGCTTCGAGGCCTGGGCGACGGACACCCCGATGGCCGAGCAGCTGTTCACCAGCGCGCAGGGGTGGCTCGGGGCGCAGCTGTCGCGCTAGCCGGGACCGCTAGAGGTGGTCGCGCCAGGAGTGCTGCGGCTCGTACCCGAGCAGCCGACGCGCCTTGGCGATCGAGAGCAGCGTGTCGTTCGGGCCGAACTCGGCCGAGAGCGGTACGTCCGGGAACACTTCGGCGACCAGTTCCGCATTCGGTCGTGACATCACGGTGTCGGCCGCGGCGATGATGAACCGGTCGAACCCGGGCGGCGCCACCTGGAGCGCGCGCTCGATCGCCTGCGCGCCGTCGCGGGCATCGATGTAGCCCCACAGGTTCCACTTGCGCGCCCGCGCGTCGGCGTCGAAGGACGGGAATTCGGCGTAGTCCTCGGGCACCATGACGTTCGAGAACCGCAGCGCGGTGATCGACAGGTCGGGATGCCAGCGCACGAGTTCGGTCGCGAGCTGCTCCTCGAGCACCTTGACGATCGAATAGACGCTCTCGGGACGCGCCGCGTACTCCTCGTCGACCGGGATGTAGGGCGGCGGCACGTCGAACGGCAGACCCAGAACGGTCTCGCTCGACGCGTACACGATGCGACGGATGCCGAGGCGGACGGCCGCCCAGAACACATTGAACGTGCTGGTCATGTTGTTGTGGAAGGTGGCGACGTCGGTGCGGATGCCCGGTGCCGGCACCGCGCCCAGGTGCACGACCGCGTCGAACACGTCGCTGCGATCGACCCCGCCCAGGGCGTCGGTCACTTGGCCGTAATCGGCGAGATCGACCTGCAGGAATCCCGGCTCGCGGCGGCCGACGATGTCCAGGCCCGTGACCTCGTGTCCGGCATCCCTCAGTTCGCGAAGGACGACGGAGCCGAGTTTGCCGGTCGAGCCGGTGAGTGCGATGCGCATGGTTCCAGCCTGTCACGGGCGCGCGGCACGTGGAGCGGAGGAGATGCGCAAAGGGGAGGATCGAACCGGCGAGAACGGTCCTCCGGTCTGCGTATCTCCTCCGGCGTGGTCGCCCGATCAGCCGGCGGTGATCGTCAGGCGTGCTGCCTCGACGCCGTCCCCGCTCACCGTGACGGTGATCGACCCGGCGCCCGTCGGGCGGACCACGGCCAGAGCCCGACCGTCGTACGTGGTGACCCGGGTCGCCCCGAAGGACTCCTCCGTCCGCGCACGCCCGGTGCCCAGGCCGGCCAGGATTGCCGGGCCATCGATCTCGACGCTCACGACACGGTCGGCATCCACGACCGTCGTGCCGGCGGCATCCGCCAGCACGATCTCGACGAAGGCGAGGTCATCGGGGTCGGCCGCGATCGCGGTGCGTTCTGCCGACAGCGCCAGCTGCGGGGTCCCCGCGGTCCGCAGCGTGTGACGACCGGTCTCGATGCCGTCGCGGCGGGCGATCGCGACGAGCTCGCCGGGGCGGTACTCCGTCTCGAAACGGGCGATGAAGGGCTTGTGGGTTCCCACGGGCGCCACCGCCACCCTCGCGCCGTCGCGCTGCAGCTCGACCTCGTCCGCATCGCTGTACACGTCCACCCGCACCGGCGACCCCGGCTCGACCGCCCAGGTCCAGCTCGCGACCGCGTCGTCCCACGACCAGGGGGTCAGCGCGGTCGGCCGCCCGTGGTGCTGCGGTCTGTGCACCGCGATGTACGGCGCCGAGCGCAGACCGAACACGATCTCGCGGTAGTACGAGATCGTGCGCCGGTAGCCGGTGATATCGATGTCACCGGTTTCGGCGAGCACGTAGGGGTAGGGACCGGACGTGCCGGTCGGCGCGTACCCCTCGACATCGGTGTAATCGACCCGGCCGATGCCGGCCTCTCCGATGTAATCCCAGCCGGTCCAGGTGAAATCGCCGATCACGTGCGGCATCCGCGTCACGAGGTCCCACATGGTGTCGATGCGCGCGGGGAAGGTCTCGGACCCCACGATGACCCGATGCGGGAACAGCTCGGCGTCGAGGGCGTAGCGCGAGTCGGCGTAGTTGAATCCGACGACGTCCAGGACGGATGCCGATTCCTCGGTCGACTCGGTGACCAGGCTCGAGGCATTCATGAGCGACATCTGCTCGCCCATCTCCGCCATCATGGTGTTCGGGTCCGAGGCCATCGCCTCGTCCATGGCGTCCTTCATGTGCTCGAGGTTTGCGATGATGCCGTTGATGCCGTTGGTCACATAGCGCGTGTCATCCCGGGCGCGGAACTCCTCCGCGAGCGCGCGGCCCCAGCCGGCGCCGATCGGGGTCGCGAGCTCGAGGATCTCGTTGCCGATCGAGTACATGATGACGCTCGGGTGATTGCGGTCCTTCACGACCAGCGCGGCGACGTCGTCCCGCCAGCGCTCGGCGAAGGTGAGCGAGGAGTCGAAGGCGGTCTTGGACCGAGTCCAGACGTCGGTCAGCTCGTCCATCACGAGCACGCCGTGCCGGTCGCAGGCGTCGAGCATCGCGCGGCTCATCGGATTGTGGGCGCTGCGCAGGGCGTTGAAGCCGGCGGCCTTCAGCAGCCGCACCCGGCGGTCTTCGGCGGCGCCGATCGTCGCCGCACCCAGCGGGCCGTTGTCGTGGTGCACGCACGCGCCGCGCAGCTTCACAGTCTCACCGTTGATGCGCAGACCGTGCAGCGGATCCAGCTGCAGGCGACGGATGCCGAAGGTCGTCGTCTCCTCGTCGATCACCGTTCCGTCGAGCTGGGCGAGGGTCGCGTGCACGGAGTACAGGGCCGGCGAGTCGGGGTGCCAGGGCCGGGGGTCGGGCACGCTCACTCGCATCCGGGCTGTCGCCGACGCGCCCGGCAGCACGGTGACCGGCGCAGAGGCGGAGGCGACCTCGGTGCCGTCCGGGCCGAGGACGCTCCAGCTCAGGCGCGTGAGCGAGGTGTGGCGGGCCGCATTCTCGACGACCGTCGCGATCGAGATCACGGCGCGCTCGGGGTCGATGTCGGGCGTGGTGATCGCGGTGCCGTCGAGTGCGATGTGGGTGGGGTCGGCGATGATCAGGTGCACGGGGCGGTAGATGCCGGCGCCCGTGTACCATCGGCTGTCCTTGTGGACGCGGGCTTCGACGGTGATGCGGTTGAGCTCGCCGAAGCGCAGGTACGGGTCGAGGGTGACGGCGAAGGCCGCGTAGCCGTTGGCCTGGTGGGCGGCGAACTCGCCGTTCACGAAGACCACGGCGTCGCGATAGACGCCCTCGAACTCGACCACCACGGTCTTCGCACGCCAGTCGGCGGGCACGTCGAAGGACTTCGCGTACTCGAAGACGCCGCCCGGGTGGTACCCCGCGTGCACGCCCTGGTCGCTGTCGGCGGTGCGCGGCAGGTCGCGCTGCGCGTCGTGCGGAAGGGTCACCGCTCGCGCAGCCGTGCCGGCATCGGGCGTTTCGAAGGCGCCCAGTTTCGGCCCCACGGTCCAGTCGTCGTTGAACGGGAGGCGGATCATACGCCGATGTTACCGGTAACTTCCCGGAGCGCCCGTCGACTGACGCACGATCAGGTGCGTGGGCAGGGGAGTGTCCTCCGTCACACTGTCGGGCTCTTCGACCGCGACCAGCACCTTCTGCATGATGAGTTCGCCGAGCGCCGCGAAGTCCTGGCGGATCGTCGTCAGCGGCGGGAACATGTACGCAGCCTCGGGCACGTCGTCGAAACCGACGACGCTCACGTCTTCGGGCACGCGCAGCCCCCGCTCGCGAAGCGCCGAGAGCAGGCCGATCGCCATGAGGTCGTTCGCCGCGAAGATCCCCGTGCCCGGCGGGATGTCCAGGTCGGCCCCGAGGCGGTGTCCGCTCGCAGCCGACCAGTCCCCGAAGACCGGCTCGATCGTCTCGAGCTGACGGGCCGCGAGTTCGTCCCGCCAGCCGCGGACGCGCTCGAGCGCATCGGGGGCGCGCGAGGAGCCGGCCAGATGCAGGATGCGCGTGTGCCCGAGCTCCGCGAGGTGTCGCACCGCCGCGCGGGCCCCGCGATACTGGTCGATCGACACGATCAGCGGGCTCCGCCTGCCCGTCGAGGCCGCGGCGACGACCGGGATGCTCAGATCCAGTCCCCGGACGACCTCGAGCACTCCGACGTCGACGACGATCAGCACGATCGCGTCGACCCGCTGGCGCAGCAGCCCCTCGATCAGGGCGCGCACGCCCTCCGGGTCGGGGTCGAGCGCGCTGACGGTCTCGACGTTGTACCGCTCCGATCGGGCGGCGAAGTTGAAGTGCATCGCGATCGAGGTCGGACCGAAGTCCGAGACCCCCGGTGCCACGAGTCCGATCGTGCGTGTGCGGCGGGTGACGAGCGCGCGCGCGGCGGGGGAGGGGCTGTAGCGCAGCTGCGCGATCGCGTGCTCGACCCGCTCTCGCGTCGCCGGGCGCACGTTCGGAAGATCGTTGAGAACGCGCGACACGGTCTGGTGCGATACGCCCGCCAGGCGCGCCACGTCGAAGATGTTCGCCGCGCGCGCGGACTTGTCCTCACTCACTCGGTGCGTCCGTCCGACGGATCGGATGCCGCGAGCGAAGCGACTTCGCTGTATTCGTCCGGCTGGGCGACCAGGGCCATGAGGGAATCGACCGTGAGGGACTCGGAGGGGAGCGTCTCCACGACGCGGCCGGAGCGCAGGACGGCGACCCGGTTCGCGACGCGGAGCACCTCCTCCAGCTCGGCGGAGATGAACACGACCGACAGTCCGTTGTCCGCCAGCTCGCCCACCAGATTCTGGATCTCGACCTTGGCGCCGACATCGATTCCGCGGGTCGGCTCGTCGAGCACGATGATGCGCGGCGAGAGCGCGAGCAGCCGGGCGAGCAGCACTTTCTGCTGGTTGCCGCCCGACAGCGTTCCCGCGCGGCGGTCGGGATCGGCCGGGCGGATGTCGAGGGCTTCGATCCAGCTCATCGCCAGTTCCCTGCGCCGCTGCGGCCGCATCCGCCGGAAGATGCCGCGCTCGGCCTGCAGGGCGAGCGTGATGTTCTCCTGCACGCTGAGCTCGCTGATGATGCCCTCGGTGCGCCGGTTCTCCGAGGAGTAGACGACCCCGAGCGAGATGGCCCGGCGAGGGCTGGTCAGATCGACCGGCTGTCCGCTGATCGTGATGATCCCGGCATCCAATCTGTCGATCCCCGACATCGCCCGCGCCAGCTCGGTGCGGCCCGAGCCCAGCAGCCCCGCGAGGCCCAGCACTTCGCCCTCCGCCAGTCCCACCGTGGCGCCGTGGATGCCGGGGGCTCGGGTGATGTCCGTGCCCTGGATCACGGGCGTCGCCTCGGGCGGCGCCGGTTCGGAGCGGGCCCGGGTGCCCAGCTCGGCGGCGCTGCGTCCGAGCATCTTCTGCACGAGGTCGATGCGCAGCAGCTCGGAGGGCACGTACTCGCCCACGAGGCGGCCGCCGCGCAGAACGGTGATGCGATCGCAGATCTCGTAGACCTGCTCGAGGAAGTGTGAGACGAACAGGATGGCGACGCCGCGCTGGGTGAGGTCGCGCATGACGCGGAACAGCTCGGCCACCTCGTCGACGTCGAGGCTCGAGGTCGGCTCGTCGAGCACGAGCACCCGCACGTCGGTCGAGATCGCCCGCGCGATCGCGATGAGCTGCTGCACGGCGAGCGAGTGCGTGCCCAGGACCGAGGCGGGATCGATGTCGAGCCCGAGGTCGGTCAGCACCGCTCGGGCGCGCTCGCGCATCGCGCCCCAATCGATCGCACCGAACCGGCGGGGCTCGCGGCCGAGGCAGATGTTCTCCGCCACGGTGAGGTTCGGCAGCAGATCGATCTCCTGGTAGACCGTGCTGATGCCGGCCGCCTGGGCATCGTGGGGAGTCCGGAACCGGACGACGTCGTCGCCGATCCGCAGAACGCCCGCATCCAGCGGGATCGCGCCGGTGATCGCCTTGATCAGCGTCGACTTGCCGGCGCCGTTCTCTCCCATCAGCGAGTGCACCTCGCCGGGGAACATGCGGAACGCGACGCCGTCGATCGCGGCTTCCGCGCCGAACCGCACCGTGGCTCCGGTCAGTTGCAGCAGCGGCCGCGGCTCCTCCATCAGGCCATTATCCTGTCGGAAGCGCGCGCGGCCGCTCAGCTCGGGCGTGATCTCTCCTGCCTTCGCCCGCGGGCGGCTATCTTCGTCCCTGCGAGCGGGTGACGATCACGCGCTGCACGACGATGAACAGCAGCAGCAGCGCGCCGATGATGATCTGCGTCCACGCCTGCTCGGCGCCCATGAACGAGATGACCTTCTTGATCGTGCCGTAGACGAGCACGCCGATCAGCGACCCGAGGACGTACCCGGTGCCACCGGTCAGCAGGGTGCCGCCGATCACAACGGCCGCGATCGCATCCAGCTCGGTGCCGATGCCGTTGCGGGGGTAGCCCGCCCCCGAATACGCGGTGAGGAGCAGACCGGCAAGGCCGCCGCAGACGCCGCTGATGACGTAGACCGCGATCTTGGTGCGCGCGACGTTCAGGCCCATCAGACGCGCAGACTGCTCGCCGCCGCCGATCGCGTACACCGTCCGGCCGAATCGCGTCCACATCAGCACGGCGAACGCGATCGCCACGGCCAGCAGCGCGATGATCCCGGTCGGGGTGATGTACCAGCCGCCGAGGTGGAACCGAGTGCGCTGCAGCCACAGCACAGCCGGGTCCTCGACGCGGATCGAGGACAGGCTCACGACGAACGCGAGTCCCCGGGCCAGGAACAGTCCCGCCAGCGAGGCGATGAACGGCTGCACGTTGAAGTAGTGCACCAGCACCCCGATGAGCAGGCCGATCAGTGCGCCCGCGATGAGCATGACCGGCACCGCGATGATCGCCGGGGTGCCCTGGGCGAGCAGGCTCGCCCCGAGGATGCCGGTGAAGGCCATGACGGACCCGACCGACAGGTCGATGCCGCCCGTCAGGATCACGAACGTCAGGCCCACCGCGAGCACCACCAGGTAGGCGTTGTCGAGCAGGAGCGCCGACATGTTGCCGGGGCTGAGGAACTTCGGGAACCGCGCCTGCGCGCTGATCAGCAGCACGATCAGGATCGCCACGGCGGCGAAGGTCGGCATGAGCGACGCCCGCCGGCTCATGAAGGTCGCGTAGCGCGACGGCGTCTGCGTGGGGCGGCGGGGCGCCACGTCGATGCTCTTGGTCATGACGCGACCTCCGCTCGGTTGCCGGTATCGGATGCCGAGCGCGACCGCGCGCTGCGGATCGCAGACCGGGCCCAGCCGTGCAGGCGCGGGGACTGCACGAGCACCACGACGATCACGACGAGGGCGAAGAAGACCGGGCTCTGGGCCGAGGGAACCCCGAGGAACAGGATGGTGGCCTCCAGTGTCTGAATCGTGAGCACTCCGATCACCGTGCCGGCGATCGTGAACTTGCCGCCCATGAGCGAGGTTCCGCCCAGCACGACGGCGAGGATCGCATAGAGCTCTATGAACAGGCCGGCGGCGTTCGCATCCGCCGCCCGGATGTTGGAGCTGTAGATGATGCCCGCGATGCCGGCCAGCAGGCCGCTCGCGACGTAGGCGCTGAACACGATGCCCCGCGCGCGGACGCCGGCCAGACGACTGGCCTCAGGGTTGATGCCGACCGCTTCGGTGAGCACGCCGAGCGCCGTGCGTCGCTCGACGAGCGAGATCACGGCGATCGCGGCGATCGAGATCAGCAGCGCGAAGGGCAGTCCCACGAGGTAGCCCGTGGCGATGAACTCGTACGGGCCGCTGTTGACCGTCGTGATGAAGCCCTCCGTGATCAGCAGTGCGACACCGCGCCCGGCGAGCATCAGCACCAGAGTGGCGATGATGGGCTGGATGCCGACGACGGCGACCAGGAAGCCGTTCCACACCCCGAGCACGAGCGCGACCACGAGCGCGACCACGAGCGCCACCAGGACGGTGCCGAGGCTCCCGGGTTCGGGCGATCCGTCGATGATCGTCAGGGCGACCGCGCCCGAGACGGCCATGATCGCGCCGACCGAGAGGTCGATGCCCCGCGTGGCGATCACGATCGTCATGCCGAGCGCGACGAGCATGAGCGGCGCGCTGTTGCGGAGGATGTCGATCAGCGCGCCGTAGAGCTCGCCGTTGCGGATCGTGATGAGGATGAACTGCGGGCGGGCGATCGTGTTGATCGCGATCAGGGTGAGCAGCGCGACGGCCGGCCAGAACAGCCGGTGGCGGACGATCGTTCTCATGCTGCGCTCTCCTGTCCCTCGTTGGCGATGTAGTCGATGAGACCCTCGATGGTCGCACCGCTCGAGTCGAGCTCGCCGATCTTGCGGCGGTCGCGCATGACGATCACGCGCTGCGCGAGCCGGAGCACCTCTTCCAGCTCGGAGGAGATGAATACGACGGACAGGCCGTTCGCGCTCAGCTCCGCGACCTTGCGCTGGATGTCGGCCTTCGCGCCGACATCGATCCCGCGGGTCGGCTCGTCGAGCACGATGAGTTCGGGCGCTGTGGCCAGCCACCGGGCGAGCAGCACCTTCTGCTGGTTGCCGCCCGACAGGTTGCCGGCGAGCATGCCGGGGTCGCCGGGCCGCACTCCGAGAGCGGCCATGTACTCCTTCACGACGGCATCCGCTTCGGTTTTGCCGATCTTGCGCAGGGCGCCTCTTCGTGCCTGGATGCCGAGCACGATGTTCTCGGCGACGGTGAGGTCGGCGATGATGCCCTCAGCCCGGCGGTCCTCCGACGAGAAGGCGATGCGGTTCTCGATCGCCTGGCGCGGAGACGCGTGCTTGGCGGGCTTGCCGTTCACCTCGATCTGTCCGCTCTCGGCCCGGTCGGCGCCGTACAGCAGCCTGACCAGTTCGGTGCGCCCCGAGCCGAGCAGGCCGGCGATGCCGACGACCTCGCCCTCGAAGACGTCGATGTCGGCGGGCTCGAGCACTCCTCGTCGTCCGATGCCGGTGGCGCGCAGGACGGGTGCGCCGCTGCGGTCGATCACCCGGTCGGCGACGGATGCGAGGGCGGCGAGCTCATCGAGCTCGCGCCCGATCATCTTGGTCACCAGCTCGCCGCGGGGCAGGTCGCCGACGAGGTACTCCCCGACGAGCTGGCCGTTGCGCAGCACCGTGATGCGGTCGGAGATCTCGTAGATCTGATCGAGGAAGTGACTGACGAAGAGGATCGCGACGCCGCGGTCGCGCAGGTCGCGGATGACGGTGAAGAGCTGTTCCACCTCGCCGCGGTCCAGGCTCGAGGTCGGCTCGTCGAGGATGAGCACCTTGGCGTCGAGCACCATCGCCCGGCCGATGGCCACGAGCTGCTGGATCGCGATCGAGTGGCTCGAGAGCATCGAGCGCGTGTCGATCGACAGACCGAGGCTCTGCAGGTGCCGAGCGGCCTGCGCGTGCGCGCTCTTCCAGTCGATGCGGCCCGCACGCCGGGGCTCGTGCCCCAGCATCACGTTCTCGCCGACGGAGAGGTTCGCGCAGAGGTTGACCTCTTGGTAGACGGTCGAGATGCCGGCGCTCTGGGCGTCGGCGGTGCTGCCGAAGCTGCGCTCCTGCCCGCTCACCAGGATGGTTCCGGCATCCACCGGGTAGACGCCGGTGAGGGCCTTGATGAGGGTCGATTTGCCGGCGCCGTTCTCGCCCATGAGAGCGTGCACCTCGCCGGGGCGAAGCGAGAAGTCGACGGCATCCAGCGCCAGGACGCCGGGGAAGCGGATGGTGATCCCGGTCATTTCGACGACCGGCAGGACTGCGGTGTCCGCGGACATGGTGATTCAGCTGCCTTCCCGAGCTTCATCGTGGGCACATCGCCGGGGGACCTGGGCGGCCCCCCGGCGAGTGCTCTGACCTACCTTGTTACAGGATCGGTCGGGGTGAGGTGTGATGTGCTCAGTACAGCCGCGAGTCGATGACCTTGGCGGCCTCTTCCTGCGTAAAGGACTGGTCCTCGACGTAGACCTTCTTCTCGACGTCGCTGCCGGCCAGGACGTCCTTGACCAGCCCGGCGGCGAGTTCGCCCAGAAGCGGGTTGCACTCGACGATGTAGTTGATCTTGCCGTCCACGAGGGCCTGCATGCCGTCCTTGACCGCGTCGATCGACACGATCTGGATGTCCACGCCCGGCACCGCGCCGGCTGCCTCGATGGCCTCGATCGCGCCGAGTGCCATGTCGTCGTTGTGCGCGTAGACCAGGTCGATGCCGTCGACGCCGTACTTCTGGAGGAAGCCCTCCATGACGGTCTTGCCGCCGTCGCGGGTGAAGTCACCCGTCTGGGAGTCGATCTTCTCGATGGCCGTGTCGGCGATCGCCTCGTCGAAGCCCGCGGCGCGGTCGTTCGCCGGCGCGGATCCGGTGGTGCCCTCGAGCACCACCATCTTCGTGGCCGTGTCACCGAACGTCTCGGCCGCCCACGTGCCCGCCGTGACGCCCTCCTTCTTGAAGTCCAGGCCCACCCAGCTGGCGAAGAGGTCGTCGGATGCCGAGACCGTGCGGTCCTCGAGCACCACCGGGATGCCGGCATCCGCCGCTTCCTGCAGCACGTCGTCCCAGCCGTCTTCGACGATCGGAGCGATGACGATCGCGTCGACGCCCTGGTTGATGAAGTCGCGAACCGCGGCGATCTGCGCTGCGGTGTCGTTGTCGGCCGCGTTGAACGTGAGCTCGAATCCGTTCTCGGTCGAGAAGGCCGTCTTCATCGACTCGGTATTGGCGCTGCGCCATCCCGACTCCGACCCGGTCTGGGCGAAGCCGACCGTGATGGGGCCGTCACCACCCGCATCGCCGGAGTCGCCGTCGCCACTCGTTCCGGCACAGCCGGTCGCCACCAGTGCCAACGCTGCCAGCAGGGCACCGCCGGCGAGGATCTTCTTGTTCATATCCGCCAAACCTCCTCGTTCGGGTTCCGGCACCGCTGCCGGTCTTCTTCACGGATGCCCGTGTCGTGACTGAATGTTAGCCTTCACATTCCACATCTCCACAAGATGTGAGCGGTAACATTTCGGTAACGCAGGCGGCGTAGGCTCGCGACCACTCTCGCTCGGCACCGCGGGGTGTGGCCGCAGTGAGCGATCACATTCAGCTGTCCGGACCCTGGTGTGCGTTCTCGAACGCAGGTTGCGCAGTAGCCTGACGGTCATGCACGACGACTTGCGCGCGCGCCCCGCCGGCCGCATCGGCGTGCGGGAGGTCGCCCGCGCCGCCGGGGTCTCCACGCAGACGGTCTCGCGGGTCCTCAATGACCACCCCGGCATCCGGGATGACACGCGACAGCGCGTGCTCGACGCCATGCAGGCGCTGGACTACCGCGTCAACAACGCCGCCCGCGCCCTCGGCACCCGCCGGACGCGCACCATCGGCATCCTGGTCTCCGATGCCGCGATGTACGGCCCGGCCACCGGCGTGATCGCGCTCGAGGCGGCAGCCCGCGCGGCGGGACGATGGGTGACGGCGGCGTACGCGGACGCGGCGGACGAGTCGGCGGTCGTCGAGGCCGTGCAGCACCTGCAGGCTCAGGGAGTCGACGGCGTCGTAGTGCTCGCCCCGCATGCCCGCACGATGACGGCGCTAACCGGTGCCGCCCCGAATCTTCCGGTCATCGGCCTGCATGGCGCGGACGATGACGCCCTGCAGCGGGACGCGGCGTCTCTCGCGGTCGCGCACCTCGCCGAGCTCGGACACGAGCGGATCGGCCACCTCGCGGGGCCCGACGACTGGTTCGAGGCGCTCGCGCGTGCCGAGGGTTTCGATGCGGCACTCGCCGCTCGGGGCCTGCGGCCGGCGGGCGTGTGGCGCGGAGACTGGAGCGCGGCATCGGGCTTCGCGGCAGCGGCCGCGGTCGCCCGGGCCGCACGTGAGGGCGGCCCCACGGCGGTCTTCGCCGCCAACGACCAGATGGCACTCGGGCTGATCGCCGGACTCGCCGATCAGGGAATCGCGGTGCCTGCACGGATGAGCGTCGTGGGAGTGGACGACAACCCGGATGCCGCGTTCTATCGGCCCGCCCTGACCACGGTCCGGCTCGACATCGCCGGCGAGGCCGCCCGATGCATCGCCGCGGTGCTCGGGCTGGACCCGCCCGCCGCGCCCGCCGCCCCGGCGCTCCTTCGGCGGGCCTCGTCCGCGCCGGCGCGATAGCCGCTGCAGGCTCGCCGGGGCATCGGCTTCCCGCGCCCGGCGGGGGCTCCCCTTGCGCTGATCTGGCGCGCTCGCGAAAGCGAGGGTTGGCCGACACGGATGTTACCGGTAACATGCATCGAACACGTCACTCGACGAGGAGACCACCGTGAACAGTCCGACCGCTGATGCCGCCCGTGAGGCGATCCTCGGCGGGGGCACCTCGCTCGGGATCGAGCTCGGCTCCACGCGCATCAAAGCGTGCCTGATCGATGATGTCGCCACGGTGATCGCGGTCGGCGCGCACGAGTGGGAGAACCGCTTCGAGGACCGGGTGTGGACGTATTCGCTCGACGATGTCTGGCTGGGCGTCCGCGCGGCGTACGCGGACCTGGCGGCGGATATCCAGCGGCGACACGGGGTCGGACTGGAGACCACCGGCGCGATCGGCATCTCGGCGATGATGCACGGCTACCTCGCCTTCGACGCCGACGACCAGCTGCTCGCGCCCTTCCGCACGTGGCGCAACACGACGACGGGGGCGGCGTCGGCCGAGCTCAGCGAGCTGTTCGGCGTCAACATCCCGTTGCGCTGGTCGATCGCGCACCTGCATCAGGCCGTGATCGACGGCGAACCGCACGTGCCCGAGATCCGGTCGCTCACCACGCTCGCGGGCTACGTGCACCGGCAGCTCACGGGCCGCTCGGTGCTGGGCGTCGGCGACGCTTCGGGGATGTTCCCGATCGACCCGGCGACCAGCGACTACGACGCCGAACTGGTGGCCCGCTACGACGGCCTGGTCGGCGCCCGTGTGCCGGGCGGTGTGCGGGAGCTGCTCCCCGAGGTGCTGGTCGCGGGCCGGCCGGCAGGGGAGCTGACCCCCGAGGGCGCCGCACTGCTGGATCCGACCGGAGCGCTGCGGCCCGGCATCCCGTTCTGTCCCCCCGAGGGCGATGCCGGCACCGGCATGGTCGCGACCAACGCCGTCGCGCCGCGCACCGGCAACGTGAGCGCCGGCACCAGCATCTTCGCGATGGTCGTGCTCGAGCGCCCGCTCGCCCAGGTGCACCACGAACTGGACCTGGTCACGACTCCTGCCGGAGACCCGGTGGCGATGGTGCACTGCAACAACGGCGCGAGCGAGCTGGCGGCGTGGGCGGGGCTTTTCGGGCGGTTCTCCGCCGCGGCCGGAAGTCCGCTCGATGCCGATGCCGCCTTCGACGTGCTCTTCCGCGAGGCGCTGCAGGGCGAGGCGGATGCCGGCGGCCTGCTCGCCTACAACCACCTCGCGGGCGAGCCCATCGCCGGTCTGGACGAGGGGCGGCCCCTCTTCGTGCGCACCCCCGACAGCCGACTCACGCTCGGCAACTTCGCGCGCGCGCAGCTGTACGGGGTCTTCGCGACGCTGGCGCTCGGCATGCGGGTCCTGGACGACGAGGGTGTGCAGCTCGAGCGCATGTTCGCCCACGGAGGGATGTTCCGCACCGCCGGCGTCGCACAGCGCTTCCTCGCCGGCGCGCTGAACGCCCCCGTCGCAGTCGGTGACACCGCGTCCGAGGGCGGAGCGTGGGGCATCGCCGTGCTCGCGTCCTACCTCGCGCACGCCTCCGACACCGATCTGGCCGGCTACCTCGGTGATCGCGTCTTCGTGGATGCCGGCATCCACGTCGTCGACCCCGAGGCGGGCGACGTCGCCGGCTTCGCCGCCTACCTCGACCGCTACCGTGCCGGCCTCGCCGTCGAGCGCGCGGCCGTCGAAGCCCTCTGATCCCTGACTCTCGTGTCCCACTCTTTCCGCTTCGTGTCCCGGAATTCACCGCTTTCCCCTGCTGACAGCGGCGAGATTCGGGACATGGAAACCCGTCACCGACCTTTGGAGACTCCATGACCCGCACCCCGCTGTCCACCACGCTCGACCGCTACGAGGTCTGGTTCGTCACCGGCAGTCAGAACCTCTACGGGGAGGAGACCCTGCGTCAGGTCGCCGACCAGTCCCAGGCGGTCGCAGCCGGCCTGGACGGGCTGCCGGTCACGATCGTGTGGAAGCCCGTGCTCAAGGACTCCGACTCGATCCGGCGCCTCGCACTCGAGGTGAACGCCCGTGACGACGTGATCGGCGTGATCGCGTGGATGCACACCTTCAGTCCGGCCAAGATGTGGATCGCCGGCCTCGACGCGCTGCAGAAGCCGTTGCTGCACCTGCACACGCAGGCCAACGTCGAGCTGCCCTGGGCGGACATCGACTTCGACTTCATGAACCTCAACCAGGCCGCGCACGGCGACCGCGAGTTCGGGTACATCCAGACCCGCCTCGGCGTGGCCCGCAAGACCGTCGTCGGTCACGTCTCGAACCCGGTGGTGCGCCAGCAGGTCGAGGACTGGCAGCGGGCTGCCGCCGGATGGGCGGCATCCCGCACCCTCAAGCTCGCCCGCTTCGGTGACAACATGCGCTACGTCGCCGTGACCGAGGGGGACAAGACCGAAGCCGAGCTGCGCTTCGGCGTGCAGGTGAACACGTGGGGCGTCAACGAGCTCACGGATGCCGTAACTCAGGCTGAGAGCGCCCACATCGACGCGCTCGTCGCGGAATACGAGGATCTGTACGACGTCCAGCCTGAATTGCGCATCGGGGGCGACCGGCACCAGTCGCTGCGGGATGGCGCGGCGATCGAGCTGGGCCTGCGCTCCTTCCTCGAGGAGGGCGGCTTCGGCGCCTTCACGACGAGCTTCGAGGACCTGGGTGCGCTGAAGCAGCTGCCCGGGCTCGCCGTCCAGCGCCTGATGGCCGAGGGGTACGGCTTCGGAGCCGAGGGGGACTGGAAGACCGCGATCCTCGTGCGGGTCGCGAACGTCATGGGCTCGGGCCTTCCCGGCGGCGCCAGCCTCATGGAGGACTACACCTACGACCTGGTGCCCGGAAGCGAACGGATCCTCGGTGCGCACATGCTCGAGGTGTCGCCGTCGCTCACGACCGCCAAGCCGCGCCTGGAAGTGCACCCACTCGGCATCGGCGGCAAGGAAGACCCCGTGCGGCTGGTCTTCACCGCCGACCCGGGCCCCGCGCTCGTGGTGGCGATGAGCGACATGCGCGACAGGTTCCGCCTGGTCGCCAACGTGGTCGAGAACGTCGAGGCGCCGGACCTGCCCAAGCTGCCGGTCGGCCGCGCGATCTGGAAGCCCCAGCCCGACTTCGCCACGAGCGCCTCCTGCTGGCTGGCCGCCGGCGCGGCACACCACACGGTGATGACGACAGCCGTCGGCATCGAGGTGTTCCGCGACTTCGCCGAGATCGCCCGCACCGAGCTCGTCGTGATCGACGACGCCACGACGGTGCGCGGATTCCAGAGCGAGCTGCGCTGGAACCAGGCATACTATCGACTGGCCCAGGGCCTCTGACCCCTCGAAAGCACACCTCTCTTATGCGCACCCTCCTTTCCGGCACTCAGCACGCGCTGCGCGCGGGCGACTACGAAGCCGTCATCTCGAGCGTCGGGGCTTCCCTGCGCTCGTTCACCCACGGCGGGCGCGATCTCACCGTGCCGTTCGATGCCGACGAGGTGCGCCCGTCCTACCGGGGCGCGACCCTTGCTCCCTGGCCGAACCGCGTCGTCGACGGCACGTACGTCTTCGCGGGCGTCGAGCGGCAGGTGCCGCTGACGGAGCCGGCGCGTCATCACGCCCTCCACGGGCTGGCGGCGTGGCTCGACTACGAGCCCATCGACAAGGAGTCCAGCCACGTCACGCTGACCGCGACGATCCAGCCGCAGACCGGGTATCCGTGGCGCATCCGCGTCGAGACGACCTTCGCGCTCGGTGCCGACGGGCTCACGCAGACCGTCACGGCGACGAACGAGAGTCCGGATGCCGCGCCCTGGGGCACCGGCCCGCACCCGTATCTGGTGGCCGGGCCCGGGCATGTCGACGACTGGACGCTGGACCTGCCGGCGGCCGAGGTGCTCCAGGTGACCCCGGACCGGCTGATTCCGATCGGGCTGGCTCCGGTGGACGGCGACGACCCGGAGCGCTTCGACTTCCGCGAGGCGCGGCAGATCGGCGCGGTCGAACTCGATCACGCGTACACCGCGCTCTCGCGGGGTGCGGACGGCCGCGCCGTCGTGCGGGTGACGGACGGCGACGCCGGCGTGGAGATCACCTGGGATGCCGCATGCCCCTGGGTGCAGGTGCACACCTCCGACAAGGGCATCGGCAAGCCCGGGCATCGCACCGGCCTCGCGGTCGAGCCGATGACCTGCGCCCCCGACGCCTTCAACGCGGACCGCTACGACTACGACGCCGGTCTGATCGTGCTCGAGCCGGGCGCGTCGGCCACGGCATCCTGGCGCATCTCCGCGATCGGCTGATGCACGAGATCACTGTTTGCGCGCGAGATCACACGGTGCACGCAGTACTGCCGGATGACCTCGCGAAAAGCGGGTGACCTCGCGTACGGGCGAGAGCCGGTCAGTGGTGGTGGCCCGGCTCGACCATCTCGCCGTGCGGCACGGCGTGCTGCCCGGCCTCGGTCGCAGCCAGCGCGGGGGTGACGACCCCGGCGACCAGGACCGCGGCCACAACGAGCCCGACGAGCCGGCCGCGGCCGGCATCCGTTCCGCGTGCGCGTGAACGGTCCCCGCGCAGGGTGCGTGCGCAGCCGAAGGCGACGGCGACCAGCAGGATCGTCCCGGCCGCGACCGCGAAGACGCTCACCCGAGTCGGGTCCAGCGACATCGCGACGGTGGCCGTGAGAATGCCGGCCAGGGAGCCTGCGATGCTCAGCCGCGGGACGATCAGGCGTCCTCGGGCGAGCGTCGCGGCTCCCCAGCCGATCGCGGCGGCGCCGATCAGGGCCAGGAGCATCCCCACCACCCGAATGGCGAGTCCTCCTTCAGCGGCCGTGATCGCGCCGGCGCCGAGAGCGAGCTGAACGAGTCCTCCGCCCCACGCCGCGACCGCGGGCCACGACGGCGCGTCGGCGAGGCCCCCCTGGCCGCCGACCTCCGTCTCGTGTGGTGCGATCGCGCGTGCTGCTGTCAAGGTGTTCATCTCGGCTCTCCGTACACGTCAGGCCGTGCGGCCGGACAGTTCGGTGCGGGTGCCGCGCTCAGCAGCGATTCCGACGCCCAGGAGCACGAGAGCGCTCGCGAGGTGCAGGAAGTGGTCGAACGTGTTCAGGGCGAGGATGTTCAGCGCGCTCCCGACCAGGAAGAACCCGACGATGCCGAGCAGGAGATAGGTCGCTCCGACGACGATGTTGACGGTCTTTGCCGCGCGGGCCGACACGAGGCCCGCGATGAGCAGCGCTGCGCCGATCAGCAGGTGAGCGATGTTGTGCAGGGGATTCACCTCGAAGATGCCGAGGAGCAGTCCGCCCTCGGTCGCGATGAAGCCGACGCCGCCGGTGACGGCGAAGCCGAGAAGTCCGACGAGGATGTAGACCGCGCCGAAGATCGTGGCGACGAGGCGGTTCGGTGACGAGCGCATGTGCGACCTCCTGTTTGTGCGCGGCCGGTGCCGCGTCTGAAGAGTCTTCGGAGGCGGCACCGGATCGGTTTGCCCGGTGCATCTGGCACACTCGGAGCCATGCGATTCGAGACCACTCTTCTGCTCGTCGGCAACAACACCGGCATCCTGGTTCCGCCGGGCGTCCTCGACGAGCTCGGCGGTGGCAAGCGGCCCCTCGTCAACGTCACGGTCGTCGGCGCCAACGGCGGCGAGGACTTCTCGTACCGCAGCGCGGTCGCGCCGATGGGCGGCCGCTCGCTGATCGCGTTCAGCTCGGACAAGCGCGCGGCGACGGGGCTGAAAGGCGGCGAGACGATCACCGTCGATCTGACGCTCGACACGGAGCCGCGCACGGTCGCTGTCCCCGACGACCTGGCCGAGGCGCTGGCTGCCGCGGGACTACGGGAGGCGTTCGACAAGCTCCCGCCGAGCCAGCAGAAGGCTCACGCCACCGGGGTCGAGGGAGCGAAGGCCCCCGAAACGCGTGCTCGGCGCGTCGCCGCGGTCATCGCGAAGCTGTCGTAGATCTCAGGCCGGGTCGTGACGCGCCCCTAGGATGAGCCGCATGAATCTCGCCATCAGTTCGGTGCTCGCCGACGTCAACCCCATCGCCGCGAACCTCAACGAATCGCTCTTCAACGTCACCACGGGCATCCTGTCGTTCCTCTGGTACGTCCTGATCGCCATCGCGCTGTGGATGGTCTTCAAGAAGGCCGGGTGGCCCGGCGTCCTGGCCCTGATCCCGATCGTGAACATCGTGATCCTCGTGAAGATCGCCGGTCTTTCGGGCTGGTGGTCGCTGCTCTACCTGATCCCGATCGTCAACGTCGTCTTCTCGATCGTCGTGGCCATCAAGCTCGGTGCCGCGTTCGGCAAGAGCGCTGTCTGGTCCTTCTTCCTGCTATGGCTGATCGCGTTCATCGGCTACTTCATCCTCGGCTTCGGCGACGCCACCTACTCCAAGCCCGTCAAGGCGTAGTCCGCACGACGAGAAACGGCCCGAGGCGATCGCCTCGGGCCGTTTCGTCGGATGCTGCAGCTCAGCCGCGGGGACCGCCGGAGCGTGTGCCGCTGTGCTGGGCGCGACGCGAACCGGTCGGGCGGGCCTGCGCCGGGCGCGGGTTGTGCGCGTGCGAGGGCTGACCGGTGCCCGTGGAGTACATGGGACGCGATCCGCCGGACGTGGCGGCGGCGCTGCGGTCGCCGCCCCGTGCCGAACCGGCGGCGCTGCCGCGGCCGGTCGAGCCGGACGCGTTGCCCCGGCCGCGACCGTTGCCCTGAGCCTGGCCGCCCCGGCCGCCCTGCGACGCCTGAGCGGTGCGCGGCTTGGAGGGACGCTGCTGCTGCACAGCCTGCACGGGCGCGGGCTTGACGTACTCGGCGCGCTCGCCGACCAGCTCGGTGATCGGAGCCGACTCGGCGCCGACCTGCTCGAGCGGAGCGGTGATGCCCGCCTTGCGCAGGAGGTCGGCGACATCGCGCCGCTGCGAGGGGATCGTGACGGTCACGACGGTGCCCGCCGCGCCGGCACGGGCGGTGCGGCCCGAGCGGTGCAGGTACGCCTTGTGCTCCATGGGCGGGTCCACGTGCACGACCAGCTCCACCTCGTCGACATGCACGCCGCGCGCCGCGACGTCGGTCGCCACGAGCACGCGCACGCCGCCCTTGGCGGGGTCGGCGCCGAACGCGGCGAGGTTGCGCTCACGTGCCGGCTGCGAGAGGTTTCCGTGCAGATCAACGGCAGGGATGCCGGCGGCGGTCAGGACCTTCGCGAGCTTCTTGGCCTGGTGCTTCGTGCGGGTGAACAGGATGCGGCGACCGCGGCCGGACGCGAGGTGCTTGACGAGGTCTGACTTCTCGTCGTCGCTCACGAGGAAGACGCGGTGCGTCATCTCGCCCTGCGGGACGCTCTGGTCGTCGATCTCGTGGCGGACCTCGTCGCGCAGGAACTTGCGCACCAGGCCGTCGACGCCGCGGTCCAGCGTGGCGCTGAACAGCATGCGCTGTCCGCCCTGCGGGGTCGCGGCGAGGATGCGGGTCACGCCGGGCAGGAACCCGAGGTCGGCCATGTGGTCGGCCTCGTCGAGCACGGTGATCTCGACGCGGTCCAGGCGCACGTGGCCCTGCTTCATGAGGTCTTCGAGGCGGCCCGGGCAGGCCACGACGATGTCGACACCGGCCCGCAGCGCCGACTCCTGCGGCTTCTGGCTCACGCCGCCGAAGATCGTGGTGACGGTGAGGCCGGATGCCGCCGCGAGGGGCTGGATGGTCGCGGCGATCTGCGTCGCGAGCTCACGCGTCGGGGCGAGCACGAGGCCGCGGGGGCGGCCGGGCGTGCGGCCCGAGGCGAAGGCGCCGGACAGGCGCGCCACGAGGGGGAGTGCGAAGGCGATGGTCTTGCCGCTGCCGGTGCGGCCGCGGCCGAGCACGTCACGGCCGGCGAGGGAGTCGGGCAGCGTGTCGCGCTGGATCGGGAAGGCTTCGGTCTTGCCCTCACGGGCGAGAACGGTGGCCAGCGGCGCGGGCACGCCGAGGTCGAGGAAAGTAGACATAGTGGTGCTTTCAGGAAGGCACGCCGCAGAACGGGCGTGAAGAGGGCGACGGCGCGGGTTCGCGCATCGGTTCGCCGTGTGAAAAGAACCGCGGCAAAGAAGCCGCGAAGCGTGACAACGACGCTGGGCGGAAGAATCCGCCGAGATCAACGCTAGCACGGCCGGTTGAGCGTCCCCTGTGGGTGGGCTCGCTGTGCATCCGCCCGACACATGATGAGACTGCTATCACATTCCGGCCCCCGTATGTACCACCGCGTAGGGTGGGCCTCAGACGATCGGCAGCCGCCTTTCTCTTTCGCCCGTTCTCCCGAGAACGCTCCGATAAGGCAGGTGCCGCAATCACTGCAGTCTCCGCACCCGAGTCCACTCTTGGACGCGTCCGCCAGACGTACGCGCGCAAAGAGAGCTTCCCGCCCATCACCCAGGCCTACACAAAGGTCTCGCAGGTGGTCCGCGAAACCGGACTGCTGGAGCGCACGCCGTGGTTCTACATCGCCGTCGGCACCGCGATCGCGCTCGGTTTCGGTGGAGCGATCACCGGCTTCATCCTGCTGGGTGACAGCTGGTTCCAGCTGCTGATCGCTGCGGCCCTCGGCATCCTGTTCACGCAGGTCGCATTCCTCTCGCACGAGGCCGCGCACCGCACGATCCTCAAGTCCGGACGCGCCAACGACACGCTCGGACTGATCCTCGGCAACGGCATCGTCGGCATGAGCCGCGACTGGTGGGGCTCGAAGCACACCCGCCACCACGCCAACCCCAACCGGGTCAGCAAGGACCCCGACATCGAGGTCGACACGATCCGCTTCCTCGAAGTGGATGCCGAGAAGGTCAGCGGCCCGATGAGCCTGATCACCCGGCGCCAGGGATGGCTGTTCTTCCCGCTCCTCACGCTCGAGGGCCTGAACCTGCACTTCCTCGCGTTCCGCCACGTGCTCAACTTCCGTCAGCCGGTCAAGTCCCGCTGGACCGAGATCGCCCTGCTGACGCTGCGCTTCGTGCTCGTGCTCACCCCGGTCTTCCTCTTCCTGCCGCTCGGCATGGCCTTCGCCTTCATCGGTGTGCAGATGGCCGTCTTCGGCGTCTACATGGGTGCCGCGTTCGCGCCGAACCACAAGGGCATGCCGATCATCGACGCCGATGCGAAGCTCGACTTCTTCACCAAGCAGGTCCGCACCTCGCGCAACGTCTCCGGCGGCTGGTGGGCCACGACGCTCATGGGCGGCTTGAACTACCAGATCGAGCACCACCTCTTTCCGAGCATGCCGCGCCCGCACCTCTCGCAGGCCCGCGACATCGTGATCGAGCACTGCAAGACCCTCGGGGTCCCGTACACCGAGACGACGCTGATCAAGTCGTACGGCATCGTCATCCGCTACCTCAACGACGTGGGTCTGGCCGCGGCCGACCCGTTCGAGTGCGGACTCGTCCAGAAGTTCCGCACCAAGGGCATCTGAGCCCACTGAGCTGTCAACGGACGTCCCGTGCTTGCGAGCACGGGACGTCCGTCGTTTCCGGGCGCGTCACCGCGGCGGAACCATGGTCGCCGACGCGGCGCACCCGCGGCCGGTACTCTCGTTGCAGGGGAGGTGGCGCGGATGGGGAAGACCTCGGATGCCGTCGCCGAGGGTGTCTCGATCGCATCCGCGGCTGCGCGCCTGACCGTGCGCAACCACATCCTCGTCGAGACGATCGCTCACGATGAGTCCTTCGATCCCGCCCAGCTCGCGCCTTTCGCCCAGCAGACCCTGATCGAGCTCGCTGTCGAGCAGGAGGAGGCGGCGGCGCTCACGCGAAAGCAGCGCAAGCGCGCCTGGGGCAAGTTCACGGATTCCGACGGAACCCACGACTACCGCGACCGGGATATGCGCAATCTGCGCAAGCGCGAGAAGCAGTACGAACGGGTCGCGAAAGAGCTGCGGGTTCGCGCTGCCGATCCGGAGGCCGTCGCCGAGCTCGTCGAGCAGGCGCGCGATGCGGCGTGGGGCGATGTCGAGGCCAATCTGCAGCGCCGCCTGCGGGTCGAGGGCATGCGTCCCGATGTCGATCCCGACTACGAGATGATGCGCGGTGCGCGCATGCAGGCACTGCGACTGGTCGACCTGCCTCGGCTCTCGGCGCACCGGCGCAAGCTCAACGATGGTGGCATGCGGCACGCTGCCGAGTTCGCCCCGGAGTCGGCGGCGGAGTAGGAGCCTCGTGGACCGGCAGCCGCATCCGATGAGGTTCCCGCCTGATCATCCGCTCGTGCAGCGGGTGCGGCAGCTCTGCATGCGGTACCCCGAAGCGGTCGAGGCCATCGCACACGGGCGCTGCACCTTTCGCGCCGGCAAGCCGCAGTTCGCGATCGTCGGATCCGGCGAGTCCGCGTCGGTGCTGTTCATCCCCGATCCGCTCGAGCGCGAAGCCCTTCTCGAGCGGGACGACGTCTTCGTGCCGCCCTACGAGGGCGCCTACGGGTGGCTGGCCATTCGCGTGGAAGCGGCATCCGGCCCCTGGGATCTGTTGGAGGAGCTGCTGGACACGTCCTACCGTCGCGTCGCCCTGGTGCGTCAGCTGCGGGCGCTGGATGCCGATCCCGTGGTGCCCGTGGCGGATTGAGCCTCGATTCGGCCTGCGCACGAGCGTGGGGTATTCTGGACGCTGGCCTGCTCGCAAGGGCGGCCATGCGCCCGTAGCTCAATGGATAGAGCATCTGACTACGGATCAGAAGGTTGGGAGTTCGAGTCTCTTCGGGCGCACACTGTGTTGAGACAGTGATTGGGAAAAGGGCCGGTTCTCGGCCCTTTTTCTGTTCCCCCTGTCGTCTGATTCGCCTGTGATTCGAATCAGAAGAGTTGAGCTCGGCGCGGACGGAACGATCGCGCTCATTCTCGCGATACGATACGGTACGATTCGGATTAGACCGTGCGGCAGTGGCCGTCGGTTGGGGACATTGAGGATGAGGTGCCGTCGATGACGATCAGCCGGTACGTCCACAGCATGCTCGAAGCTGACCGCAGCGCACTTCGCCTGGGCGTCGTCGCGAGCGAAGCGAGCGGCGGTCACGCGAAGGTGCGACAACGAGTGACACCCGACATGGCCAACGGGCACGGCGTCGCACAAGGCGGCTTCATCTTCGCGTTGGCCGACCAAGCCTTCGCGTGCGCCGCCAATTCGGTGCTCGAGGGCACAGCGACCGTCGACGCGTCTATTTCGTATCTCTCGCCCGCGCTCGTCGGCGATGAACTGGAAGCGGATGCGCACGTCATCTATTGGGATGAGCGGCGCGTCGTAGCGGACATCACGGTCCGTGAGGGCGAGCGCATCGTCGCACTGGTCCGGGGAACAGGGCGCCTCATGCGGCGCGTCGTCTGACTTCACGCTGGGGAAGGAGAACGCATGCCGCTCGAGGACCCGTTGGCGCTGCCCAGCATCGGAGCGGTGCCCGCGTATCCGGGCATCAAGAGCTACGCGCCCATCTGGGGCCACTTGCGCGTATGGGAGGGCGACGGCTGGCAGCAAGAGTCGATGTCCTGGAAAGAGGGGGTCTATCTCGCGGCCAATCTCGTGGGCCCGATCGAGTACGTCTTCACCGGTCCCGATGCCCAGGCGTTTCTCTCCAAGATCAGTATCAATGACGTCTACAACTGGTCCGTCGGAAGATCCAAGCACCTGGTCATGTTGGATGAGCAGGGTGTGATCGCCAGCCATGCGCTGGCTGTTCGCGACCGGGAGTCGTTCCGGATGATCGCGGGTCCGCCGTGGCCGCTCTTCCAGATGCGCCGCCTCGACTTCGACGTGCAGATGACGGTGAACGACATCTTCATCCTCCAGGTGGCCGGACCAAAGTCGCTTGACGTGCTGGTCCAGCTGCTGGGTGAGGGAGTCCGGGATCTCAGGTTCCTTGACGCCGTTCGGGTATCCATTCCTGGTGTCGATCTCGTGATGGAACTCGAACTGTCCAGGATCGGCATGGCCGGCACCCTTGCCTATGAAATCCGGGGCCCACTGGAAGCCAGCGCGAGCGTCTACGACGCCGTATATGAAGCCGGCAAGCCCCTGGGGATCACTCGACTGGGTTGGCGCACGTATGCCGTCAACCACACTGAAGGCGGGTTTCCTCAGCTCGGCGTCACGTGGCTGCCGTCGATGCTCTTCGACCCTGCGGTAAGGGAGAGTTCGGTAGGGAGACTGCTGGACGCTCCCCTCACCGGAAGCATCGACCCTGCTGACGTGAGGTCGCGACTGCGATCACCACACGAAGTCAACTGGTCGTGGATGGGGAAGCTCAACCACGACTTCGTCGGCCGAGAAGCGTTCGAAGGCGAAATCGCGAATCCGAAACGCAAGACGGTGATCCTGCGCTGGAATGCGGAAGACGTGCTGGAGGTGTTCGCTTCGCAGTTCGAGCAGGGAGAGCCATACAAGGTGTTCGAGTTCCCCGTGACTCCTCAGCAGCCTGCGGGTGGACACGCCGATCTCGTGACAACCGCTGACGGGCGGGCGATCGGTGTTTCGTCCGCCGTCGTCTACAGCTACTACTACCGGCAGCTCATCTCCCAAACGGTGATCGATCTGGAGGAATCTCATATCGGCAACGAAGTCCTCGTTCACTGGGGCGACTACGGGAACCGGGTCAAGCGGGTTCGGGCGACGGTGGAGCGGTTTCCGTATCTGGAGTTGACCCGCAATAAGGACTTCGACGTACGCGCGTCGAGCGACAAGTAGCAACCCTCTGTCAGGAGCGGACTCTGCCGAGGACGAAGTCCTCGTCGGGGGACTCGGTGACCGGCAGTCCGGACGCGACCAGCGCTGCTCTGAGTTGCTTCATGAATCGGTCGGGCAACCGCGGGGCCGGGGCGCGCAGAGCGCCGCCGTTGAAGCCGGCAAGCCACTCCTGATACTTCCACTGCGTCCTGTTGATCGCAGACGTGCCTGGTGTCGACGTCGCCGAGACTGCGGAGTTCGCGAGGCGAGCAGGGTGCACCTGCCAGTACAGCGCCATCGCGTCTTCCCACTTTCCGCGACGTGCGAGTTCGAAAGCTCTGGGGTAGTAGTCGCTCATCCAGTTGGTGTTGCTCGTTCCGGAGAACTGGAAGTCCAGGACCGACATCAGGGGGATCGTCTCGGCTTCGATGGGGCACGAGATGACGACCTCCTCACGAAAGTGGTGGTACATCTCCATCACGCCGGGGATTCCGGGGTAGCCCTGTTCGGATTTGATGGCGACGATGCTCGGCATGGCATCCAGCACCCGGCGTACGAATTCGACGCTCATGCCGGCCGGGTGGATCCGCTCGAATCCCCACGCGGGGAGCGGAAACAGCATGGTGGCCAGATCGGTGTTGTCGGTGAAGGCCTTCGTGTAGTGGAAGACCTCGTCGTAGCCGGTGGGCCAGAACGATCCGGGATAGGCGAGCAGCGCCCGGTCCGCGCCGGCAGCTGCGGCCAGATCGGCGGCAAGAATGTTCTGTTCCAGCGTGGCGAAGGTCGCATGGAAGAACAGGGCGAAGTCGGGTCCGGCCGCCTCGCGGGCGATCGCGGTGATGCGGGCGTTCTCGTCCGGGGTGATGTTCACTTCGGCGACCAGCAGAGTGCCGGCGAACCCCAGTTCCTTCAGCTTGAGGACGTCATGGCGGATGCCGTCCTCGTTGATCCCGGAAAAGTCCGGTGCGAACGAGGGATGGGTCACCGCCACGGTGCCGACGAAGTTCTGCCGCGCCCAAGCCCGTGCGTCTGTCTTCGAATAGTCGACCATGATTGCGCCTCTTCTATTTGCGGTTCGTGACGATGCCGACGGGCAGCAGGGTGCCCACGCCGGCCGATCGGGCGCTTTCGTAGAGCGCCTCGGCCACGACGACATCCTGCAGGCCCGAACCGGTGGACTTGTAGATGCGGATGCCCTCGGAGGGGAGCGGCTTTCCCGCCCCGACCGCCGATGCGAGCGACACCGTCACCGATGCGATGTCCAGTCCGGACTCCCGGGCGGCGATCATGTCACCGCTGCCGTGCATCACCTCTTCGACGCTGTCGGCCACGATGAGCGCAGCGCGGCCGATCAGCTCGATCGGAAGCTCTCTCTGAGCGGGCGTGGTCGATCCGATGGAGATGATGGCGGCGTTCTCAGCGACCCATTCCGACCGGACTGTCGGTGACTCGTCCCGCGATCTGGCGGCACACAGGACAAGGTCGGCACCGGCAACCGCTTCGTGCGCCGAGTCGACCGCGCGGGCGCTCGTTCCGCTCGCCAGCACGTCGGCCGCCAGTTCCTCCCGGTTGCCCGGCGTCGGACTGAAGATACGGATGTCGCTGAAGGCGAGTTCGTGCGACAAAGCGCTGAGGTGCGAGCGAGCCTCGAAGCCGGAGCCGATCACGCCGACGACCAGTGCACGTCGCGGTGCGATGAGCGCGGCGGCGACGGCCGTGGTTGCGGCGGTGCGCAGCCCTGTGACGCGGTTGCCGTCCACGAGCGCCACCAACTCCGCGGTCCGCTTGTCGAACAGTGAGATGAGGTAGCTCACCGTCAGGCCGTCATGGAAGGAGCCGGCGATCGACTTCGATCCGAAGAGCCGGCCGCTGGCAGGAATCGACGGCATGATCCGGATCCACTCATCAGCTGTCTGAGCGAAGATCCGTCCGGGCGTCGGCTGACCCTTCATCGAATCCGCGTACGCCGAACGGATCGCGGCGATCGCTGTGGGCCAATGGGCCAGCTTCTCGACGTCCGCGTCCGTCAAGAAGAGCGGGAGCCGATGTGAGGATGCGGCGGCGAAACCCATTGTCGCTCCCTTGCCACTCGCCCAGGTGGATCGCCTCGTTGCTGCCCATCCGCGAGTGTCTGCTGATCACATAGTAGCGATACTGCACGTTTCGTATAGTATCGGGTCCACCCAAAGGAGGGCAGAGACATGACGAAAATTGGACGCATCGCAGTCCCCACACCGGATGGTGAGACCATCCGCCTCGTGGCCGTGGAGCCGGAGAACGACCGGGTGATCGATTTGGCCCGGGCATTCGCGCTGGTGGAGCAACGCCGGTCGGCGACTCCCGAAGCAGCCCGTCGAATCGCCCTGGCCACCTTCCCGAGCAGCCTTGCCGCGGCGATCGGCAGCGGACCGAGGTTCCGCGAATCGATCGAGCTCGCGCTTGCTGCCGCGGATGACGCCTCCACCGGATTGGCCGACGTCCACTGGCGAGCGGCCGTGGATGCACCCGTGATCCGTGACGGTCTCACTTTCGAGGGGCACATCACCAACTTCTTCGCGAATGTGATGAAGACTCCACCGAACCCCAGCATCTATGTCCGACCGGGTTATTTCAAAGGCTCCAACGGCGTCCTGTACGGCCATGACGAGGTGATCCCCTACCCCTCCTACACCGAGGCGCTCGACTATGAGCTCGAGATCGGCTACGTGATCGGCGCGCCTGGCCGCAACCTGGCACCCGAAGACGCGCTCGACCATGTCTTCGGAATCACGATCTTCAACGACTTCAGCGCCCGCGATGTGCAGGCTGTGGAGTTCGGCATCGGCATGGGCCCTCAGAAGAGCAAGGACTTCGCCTACGGCATCGGGCCGTGGGTCACCACGCTTGATGAGGTCGGAGCGATCGAAGGTCTTCGCGGGCAGGTCCGGGTCAACGGAGAAGTGTGGTCCGACACCGTCGTCGAGGACTTCGTGTACACGCCCTCCGAACTGATCGCGTACGTCTCCATCGCGGACAGGCTGCAGCCCGGCGACGTCATCGGTTCGGGGACCATGGCCTTCGGCGCGGGAGTAGAGCTTCAGCGGACCCTGAATCGCGGGGACGTGCTGGAGCTCGAACTGGAGAAAGTCGGAACACTGCGCTCGCACATCGCCACCGAAAGCGAGCACATCCCGTGGTGGCCGGAGCCGAAGCACAACCCTCACGCGGAGACAGGAGCATGACCGATCGCAAAGCCGTCCGTCGCGTCGTGACCGGCCACGACGATGCCGGACGAGCGGTGATCCTCTCCGATGGCGCGGCGCCCAACGACTGGTCGTCGGATGCGGTGCCCGGCTTCGGAGCGACCGTACCGTGGTGGACGCCTGACGGTGTGATCGACCACGTCAGCGACGCCGATCCTGCCTCGGCCGACGCCCGCGTGGCATCCTTCCCCGGTCCCGGTGAGACGATCATGCGGATCGCGGATTTCCCGCCGGACTCGGCGTACCCCGAGCGCGCGGCAGACGTGGTCTTCACCGATATCGACGGCCACGCGGAGCGGCACGCGGCAGCCGTGGACAGCGAAGATCGGCACTTCTGGTTCCATCGCACCGACTCGCTGGATTACGCGATCGTCCTCGAGGGCGAGATCACTCTGCTCGTGGATGCCGGTGAGGCGACACTCGGTCCGGGGGACGTCGTGATCCAGCGTGCGACGAATCATTCGTGGTCCAACCGGACCGATCGATCCTCGAGGATGCTCTTCGTCCTGATCGGAACCCCGCCGCTCTCCCCGGAGCAGATCGCGGCGCGGCGCACGACGAATGCCGCCTCTGCGGAGATGCGATGATCGTCGATGCCGATGCTCCGGATGGCGGGTTGATCTGGCGGCTGGACGATGCGCTCGTCGGCGCGACGGGCGTCAGCCGACTGATCGGGTTTCTGCGATCGCGAGGTCATGCCCTGCCGGTGGGCGACTACGACGAGCTGTGGCAGTGGTCGGTCGACGACGTGAGCAGGTTCTGGTCGGAGTTCGCCGAGTTCTCGGGGGTGGCGCTGGGAGGCGCCGGCGATCAGGTCCGCACGGAGGACCCCATGCCGCAGACCCGGTGGTTCCCCGGACGCACCGTGAATTTCGCACGGCACCTGCTGGAGCAGGACCGCGCAGGAGCAGCGTTGATCGCGGTGGCGGAGGACGGCGCCAGAACGGAGATGACGTGGTCCGACCTGCGCGCGCAGGTCGGAGCCTTCTCCCGCTTCCTTCGCGAGCGCGGGATCGGCGAGGGCGATCGCGTGGTCGGCATCCTCCCGAACGTGATCGAGACCGTCATCGCGTTCCTGGGCGCGGCCGCCATCGGAGCGGTGTGGTCGGTTTGCGCGCCCGAGTTCGGCGCCGGGGCGATCGTGTCCCGCTTCGCACAGCTGGAGCCGAAGATCGTGGTGGCCGTGCCCGGGTACCGTCTCGGCGGACGCGACCGCGACCGTACCGGCGATCTCGGCGAGATCTTCGCCGCTCTGCCGAGCGTGACCGACGTCGTGTGGGTGACCGCCCACACTGACACGGATCCTCCTTTCACGGCGGCCCTTGGCGCGCCATGGCACGAGGCGGTGTCCTCGCCGGCAGATCTGGAATTCGCTGAGGTCCCGTTCGCTCATCCGCTGTGGGTCATGTTTTCGTCGGGAACGACCGGCAAGCCCAAGGGCATCGTGCACGGGCATGGCGGTGCACTCTTGGAGATGCTGAAGCTGCTCTCCCTGCATTCCGACCTGCGGCCGGGCGATCGCTACCTCAACGTGGCCTCCACCAGTTGGGTGCTGTGGAACTCGCTCGTCTCAGCGCTCGGCGTCGGAGCGACGCCGGTGCTGATGGACGGGAATCCCACCTACCCGTCTCTGGACCGGGTGTGGGAGGTCGTCGCCGCCGAACGCGTCGCGGCTCTGGGCATCGGGGCGGGTTTCGTGCACTCGTGTCTGAAAGCAGATCTCGTGCCCTTACGCGACCATGACCTCGCTGCGTTGCGGGCCGTCCAAGTGACCGGCTCTCCGCTGTCGGCCGATGGGTTCCGCTGGGTCTACCGGTGTGTCGGGGATGTCTGGCTCAGCTCGATGAGCGGCGGAACCGACATCGCTTCGATCTTCGTCGGAGGAGCGCCGACACTTCCGGTGCGTGTCGGCTACATCCAAGCGCCGGCGCTCGGAGTGCGTGTGGAGTCCTGGGACGAACGCGGTCGTCCGGCCACCGGTCAGGGGGAGCTCGTGGTGACCGAGGCGATGCCGTCGATGCCACTGTTCTTCTGGGGTGACGACGATGGCACGCGTTACCAGGCCAGCTATTTCTCCACCTACCCCGCAGTGTGGCGACACGGCGACTACATACAGTTCGACGAGCACGGCATCCTCATCCTCGGACGATCCGACTCGACCTTGAACCGCAACGGACTGCGGTTGGGCTCAGCGGACATCTACGCCGCCGTGGAGCAGGTCCCCGAGGTGCGTGAAGCGCTGGTCGTCGGCGCAGAGATCGGCACCGACTACTACATGCCGCTGTTCGTCGCCCTCACGGACGAGGCCGATCCCGGTCGGGCGCGAGCGGCGATCACGTCCGCCATTCGCTCGAATCTCTCCGCGCGCTACCTCCCGGACGAGGTGATCTTCGTTCGGGGCATTCCGCACACGCGCACCGGTAAGAAGCTGGAGGTGCCCGTCAAGAGGCTGCTGCAGGGTGCGGCCCTCGAGGACGTGGCCGATCTCGGCGCCATCGATGATCCGTCACTCCTCCAGGACCTGGCCGAGTTCGCGCGCTCCCGGCACGCGGTCGGGTGATCACCAGGTGACGGGCAGCGAGGTGATGCCGCGGAAGACCCAGCCGTCCCAGTCGGTCGCACGCGTGTCGTCGATGCGCAGCCCGGGAAAGCGTTCGAACAGGCGTGGGACCGCCAGCTCGCCGACCGCCTCTTTCGCGGCCCAGCGACCCGCGCACATGTGAACGCCGGCGCCGAACCCCACGTGCCCGCGTGCGTGACGGCGAACGTCGAAGCGGTCGGGGTCATCGAACACGGCCGCGTCGCGGTTGGCGCACGCCAACAGCAGCCCGACATTCGCACCCTGGGGGATCTTGTATCCCTGCCAGTCGATGTCGGCTGTGGCTTCGCGGGGCAGCATCCCGATCGGTGAAAGCCATCGAACGGCCTCCTCGAAGACAGCGCCCCACTCCACTTGCCCCGTCCGGACGAGATCGAGCTGGTCTTCATGCCGGCACAGCGCCCACACCATGTTGGTGATCATGTGCTGTGGCTCGTTCATGCCACCTGAGATTGTCAGATGCACGTTCGCCCGGACACTCTTCTCAGGTAGGCCCACCTGCAGCAGATGCGACGTGACGGACCCGTCGGGCTCGCGGTGGAGCCGAGGAAGGAGCTCGTCCAGCACGGCGTTCACCTCGCGCTGACTCTGCTCGCAGCGTTCCCAGATCTGCGGGTCGTCCAGAAGGTTGCCGATGCCGGCGATGTAGTCCGTCGACCAGCGATGCATGTCCCGCACATCAGTGTCGAGCGGGAAGCCGAGCAGGTCGATGAGGTTCTGGCTGGCGACGGGGGCTGCGAAGTCGCGATTCAGGTCCGCGCCCCTCCCGATGTCTTCCAGGCGATCAAGCCAGGTCTCCACGGTCTGAGCGAACCGTGGCGACCAGAGCGTGCTGACCTGCCTGGGGCGGAGGGTCGGGTTGATCGCGCTTCGTTCCGTCGAGTGCTCGGGATCGTCCTTTCGGAGCATCGGACGTCCCCCCAGCGCCCGCATCATCGTCAGGTTCGTTTCGGAGTACGAGGAGAAAAGCTGGGGCTGCTGCTCGGCTCCCGTGACCGCGGCGTGCGTGGTCAGGAAGTAGCGTCCGACGCGCGGGGCGTGCACCACGTCGCCCAGCTCTCGGAATCGGTCATAGGCGGGATACGGGTCGCGCATCATCTCGGCCGGGTCGAACCAGTCGGCGACGGGAGGGTCCAGGACCAGAGCATCGGTCGTCTCGTCGTTCATGTGAATGCTCCCTCGCATCGGCCGAGCACTCTCACTCGACGGTCTCTGGGTAGCATCGCATCAGGACAAGTCCGGGGAAAGCGGATTTTCCCGCGCAACTAATCCGGTTGCGCCTCGTTGGCGCAGGGCTCGCTACCGCATCAGGACGGTGTCTCCGACGGCCGCGGCTGCCTCGACGACGGCGGCTACGCGCGGGGGATGTCCTCGGTTCGTCCAGACCGCCAGGATCTCCACATCCCTCGGGGAAGGGTCGATCTCGAGCGAGGTGACGCCGGCCCCATCCCACGTCTGGCTTCTGATCGCTCGCCGCATCAGCAGCGTGTAGCCGAGTCCGCGAGCGACGAGAGATCTGCACAGTTCGTAGTTGTCGGTGCGATAGGCGATCCGAGGAGTGATGGATCTGCTCGACATGAGCTCCAGCGTGTGGACACGACTCGAGAAGATGTCCAGCAGCACCATCGGCTCGTCCGCCACTTCATCGAGTCCGATGCTCCCTCGGTCGGCGAGCGGGTGGTCGGCCGCGACCACGACGCACGCGTGGGTGGACCAGAGCGAGCGGCGCCGCAGTTCCGGCGGCACGTCGATGTCGAAGGTGATGACGAGGTCCAGTTCCGCGCGCTCGAGTGCATCGATCATGCTCGGCTGGTCGCCGGTGCGGAAATCCACCCGGAGCGCGGGATGATCCGTGCGCATGCGCTCGATGAGCCGCGGGATGATGACCGGTGCGAGGGTGTCCACCGCGCCCACCCGCACCGGTCCCATGAGCGCGGAGGCGTCATTGCCCACTGCGGCGGAGAGCTCTTCGGCATCCGAGAGCATCCGGTGCGCGATCGAGAGGATCGCCAGCCCGTCCGAGGTCAACGTCGCCCCCCGGGATCGACGACGGTCGAACAGGCGACAGCCGAGCGTCTTCTCCATCGCCGTGAGTGCGTCCGAGACGGCCGAGTCGGATGCTCTGAGAACGTCGGCGGCCCGGGCGATGGAGCCGGACTCGGCCACGGCGACGAAGCACTCGAGCTGACGAAGAGTGAACGGTGCGGCATAGCCCGGAGCATCAGCGCGGAGGGGATCCATCCGGTCAGGATAAGGCAATTCCGACTGAGCCGGGATATCAGCATGGATATATCCGCTTTACATGGGATTCGGACAGCGCGCACCATGGCTGAGCCGGCATGAACCCGCTGGTCCTTCGACGAAGCAGGAGCACGATGTCCACGGTCACCTACGTCCATCGAGACGGCGAACGCGAGTCGGTGTCGGTCGCCGAGGGCACCTCTGTCATGCGCGCCGCTCTGCAGAACGGGATCGACGGCATCGTCGGCGAGTGCGGGGGGCAGGCGATGTGCGCCACGTGCCATGTCTACGTCGAGGATGCGCCGGCCGATCTTCCCGACCTCAGCGAGGACGAGGACGAAATGCTGGAATGCACCGCCTCTCCGCGGCAATCGGAGAGTCGACTGGGATGCCAGCTGAAGGCCGGTCTGCACTTCGAGAGCATCACCGTGCGGCTTCCGGAACGCCAGGTGTGACATGGCGTCCGATCCTCCCGATGTGCATCGCAGTGTTGCGATCATCGGCGCCGGCCAGGCCGGGGCGACGCTGGCGACGACCTTGCGGACGACCGGCTGGGAGGGCGCGATCGAGCTCGTCGACAGTGAAGGGGGAGACCTCTACCAGCGGCCGCCCCTCTCGAAGGACTACCTGTCCGGCAGTGTCGACGAGGACGGGCTGATCACCCGCACGCGTGCCCTGCTCGAGCGTGATGGCATCGGCTATCGCCCTGGCGCGACGGTGGCAGCGATCGATCGCCCCGCGCGGCGGCTTCACCTCGACGACGGCTCCCACGTGTCCTACGACATCGCGGTCATCGCGACAGGATCCCGTCCCCGCTCTCTCGTCCTCGATGGTTCCGATCTGCTCGATGTGCACCTGCTGCGCACGCGCGTGGATGCCGCTGCTCTGCGCCGCTCACTCGGCAAGGCGCGCGACGTCGTTGTGCTCGGGGGTGGGTTCCTCGGGTTGGAGATCGCGTCGTCCGCGGCCAAGTCCACACGGGTTGTCGTCGTCGAGCGGGCGGCGGAGCTTCTGCAACGATCCCTCAGCGCGCCGATGGCACGCGAGCTGGCCGCGAGGCATGCCGACGAGGGGACCAGGATCCTGGTCGACACCGGCGTTCGAAGACTCGTCGACCGAGACGGAGCTGTCAGCGGCGTCGAGCTGGACGACGGAACGATTCTGCCGGCGGACGTCGTCATCGTCTCGGTCGGCGCCCAGCCCAACATCGAGATCGCAGCCGAAGCTGGGCTCGATGTGGTCAACGGCATCGTGGTCGATTCCAGCCTGCGAACCTCCGATCCTTCCATCTACGCGATCGGTGACTGCGTCAGTTTTCCGCACCCCCACGTCTTCGGTCATATCCGGCTGGAGTCGGTTCAGAACGCCGTCGACCAGGCGCGCCACCTCGCCCACGTGCTCACCGGAACCGGCGAGACGGGATACGCGGCTGTGCCGTGGTTCTGGAGTCATCAGGCGAACCAGAACCTCCAGATAGTCGGCATCGCCGCACCCGACGATGACGCGGTCGTCGAAGCGCACCATGACGGTCGCGTGGTGATTGCGCGCACGCGGGACGAGCGGGTCACGGCAGTGGAGACGCTGAATGCTCCGCGTGTGCATCGTCAGGCGCGGGCTCTGCTCGCCCAGGGTCAGGTCCCGGTGCTGGACTGGGAAGGGCTGCTCTCGCAGTCAGGTGTTCGGCGATGAGCGCGCAGAAGTCGGCGCCGGCGCATTCAGGGCGGCCCGTGTCGTACGGTATCTACGTCGTCGATCCGCGAGGATGGACGAGCCGCAGAGAGATCACGACATCGGAAGTTGAGCCAGATGGTCGCACGAAGCGAGGACAGCCGTCAGGCCATCCTGCAGGCAACCCTGGAACTGCTGGGCGTCAAGGGCGCACAGGAGCCGGGAACGACGGTGCAGCGCCTCACCATCGAAGCGATCGCCAAGCGCGCCGGCGTCAGCAAGACCACGATCTACCGTTGGTGGGACAGCAAGGCCGCTGTGGTCATCGACGCGTTCGTGGTGGAGTACCTTCCGCGCACGGTGGTGCGCACCGATCTGCCGTTCCGCGAGGCGCTGGTGGACCACCTCTCTTCGGTGGTGCGCCAATACGCCGGCATGGATGGCGCGGTGATCGCCCAGCTGATCGCAGAGAGCCAGTATTCCGCCGAAACCCTCGAGGAACTGCACCGTCGCTTCTGGGACGATCGGCGCGACGCCGCCATCGCGCTGGTTCAGCGGGGTATGGACGAGGGGGCCATCGACCCGACGGCCGATCCGAATCTCGTCGCGAGCCTGGTCTACGCGCCGGTATACCAGCGGCTTCTCTTCAAGGACGGTCCTCTCGACGACAGCTTCGCGCAGTCGATCGTCAGCATGGCGCTTCGCGGAGTCGCCTCTTAGTGCTCCTCGTCCAGCCTGGCGATGCGTGCCTGACTATACGAAACGATACGTTTCGGGTACTATCGTGAGCGATCGGACTACGGTGACACGCGAAGGAGCGAACATGGCCGCTGCAACCCCGACCTTCTCGGTCGGAAGCTTCGCCGTCTCCGGCGTCATCTTCCCCGGCCTGGTCGCCGACGAGCGGGTGTACGACCTGCGCGGAATCGTGGATGCCGCCGACACACGCGACATGTTCGCCGAGTGGGACCGCCACCTCGACACGATCGCCGCCGTCATCGCATCAGGTGGTCTTCGCGAGCGGGAATCCTGGACGATGGACGAGCTGGACGTGCGACCGCCCGTGCAGCCAGCCGGAAACCTGATCGCGGCCGGCGCCAACTACCGCACCCACATCATCCAGCTCTCGGTCGCCCACGGGCTCGGCCGGTCCGACGCGACCAAGGAGGAACTGGCGGTCGAAGCTGCGGCGGAGGCCGACGCACGCGCGGCACACGGCGACCCGTACGTATGGATCGGATTGCCCTCCGCGATGAGTGGCGCGTTCGACGAGGTGCGTCTGCCGGAGGTCGGCGCGCAAGCTGACTGGGAGTTGGAGCTCGGTGTGGTCATCAGGACCGCCGCCTACCAGGTGCCTCTCGAAGATGCCATGTCGCATGTGGCCGGCTACACGATCTGCAACGACCTGACGCTTCGGACCCTCGTGCCTCGCCCCGACATTCCGATGATGGGCACGGACTGGTTCCGGTCGAAGAACCATCCCACCTTCTATCCCACCGGCCCCGTGCTGGTCCCCGCCCGGTTCGTCGAAGACCCGACAGCGCTTCGCATTCAGTTCTCTCTGAACGGAGAGGTGAAGCAGGATCAGACCTCGGACGACATGCTGTTCGGCATCCCGGAGTTGATCTCATACATCTCCTCGTTCGTGGAACTGAGGCCTGGCGACATGCTGATCACCGGCTCTCCTGCCGGGAACGGATCGCATTGGGGCAGATTCCTTCAAGACGGCGACGAGCTGGAGGCGACCATCACCGGTCTGGGCACCCAGCGACAGACCGTCCGCGGACCCCGCGGCCAGACGCCGCCGTGGTACCGGCACCGGGCTCTGCCCGGCGCTGCCGTTTGATACCCACTCACAAATACAGAAGACCGGCGCTGCCGGATCGCAAAGGAGCGAAAGATGGTTGACGCACAGGTCATCGTAGTCGGGGGAGGCCCCGTCGGGGAGACTCTTCTGGCCCTTCTGGGGCATCGCGGCGTGACGGCGATCGGACTGGAGAAAGAGCTCGACGTGTGGCCGAAGCCGCGCGCGGTGCACTTCGACGGCGAGACGCTCAGGACCCTCCAGTCCATCGGCCTGGGCGACGCGGTGTTCGGCCAGTCCGAGCCGATGCGCAATTACAAGATGGTCAATGAGGCGGGAGAGGTGCTGCTCGCCTTCCCCACCGGTTACCCGGGACCGGAAGGGTGGCTGAGCGACATCATGTTCCACCAGCCCGACCTCGACGGCATCCTCCGCTCCTCGCTGACCAACCTCGACGGGATCACGCTCCTCGGCGGCCACGAAGTGACCGAGATCACCCAGAGCGGCGAGACCGTCACCGCACGCACGGTCGACCCGGACGGCAATCAGCGGGACTTCACGGCGAACTACCTCGTCGGTGCGGACGGCGCACAGTCGTTCGTCCGCCACGCCCTCGGGCTGAAGTACGAGGAGCTGGGACCCAACAACCCGTGGCTTGTGGTGGACGGCACCTTCCTGGAGGAGCCCGACATCCCCGACAGCATGCTCTTCTTCGGACACTTTTCACGCCCGCGACTCTGGGCGGCGCTGCCGGGCATGCGACGCCGAATGGAGTTCAAAGTGCTCCCCTCGGATGACATCAGCGAGGTGGGCTCTCCCGAATGGATCGCTCGCGAGAGCGATGGTGTCATGCGACCGGACAACTTCGCAACCGAGCGCACCGCGGTGTACACGTTCCGCTCGTGCCTCGTGGACACGTGGAGGCACGGGCGCATCTTCCTGGCCGGCGATGCCGCGCACCTTCTGCCTCCGCTTTTCGGACAGGGACTCTGCTCGGGCATCCGCGATACGGCGAACCTGTCGTGGAAGCTCGCGCTCGTCCTGCAAGGTGCTGACGAATCGATCCTCGACACGTACGAGTCCGAGCGGAAAGCGCACTCCCGTGCATGGGTGGAGGCGGCGACGCGGATGTCGGACACCCTGCAGACCACTGACGAAAAGGTCGCCGCCGGACGGGATCAATTCCTTCGGGATCACCCCGAAGCGGCCGTGGCGCCGCCGCCGCCGCTCGGCTCCGGCTTCCACTCCGGTGGCCATCTCGCCGGTCAGCGGGCGGTGCAGCCCAGCGTGCCGGAGGGCCGCTTCGACGACCGGATCGGTGACAGGTTCCTCCTCGCGGGGCGGGCTGAGCTGCTCGGCTCCATCGCGCAGGACGTTTTCGAGGCACTCGGGGATGACCTCGTGCTGATCCTGGATGAGAACGAGCCCGGCGTGCCGGCGCTGCTGGAGGCGTCCGGAGGCGAAGCGGTCCTGGTCCGCCCCGACCGGTACGTGTACGGCGTGGCGTCGTCGGCCGAGCAACTGGAACTTCTCATCGAGCCGGTTGCCGCCCTGAGCAAGAGCATCGCGCGAACCCGCGCGGCCTGATATCGGAGAAAGAGAGATCATGAGCAAGTACCTGTCACACCTCGCGCACGTCGAGGTCTATGCCACCGACGTCGAAGAGTCGGTGAAGTTCTACACCGACAAGCTCGGCATGAAGGTCGTCTCACGGGACGGGGGGCGCGTGTTCCTGCGGTGCTGGGGCGACTACTACGCCTACAGTGTGGTCCTTCGCCCGGGCGATGATTCCGGCCTCGTGCGCATGGCATGGCGCACCAACTCCGCAGAAGACCTCGACCAGGCCGTGGCGCGTGTCGAGGCCACCGAGCACGCCGGCTCGTGGCTCGAGCCGGCTGACGGCATCGGGCGCTCGTATGAGTTCACCGGACCCTTCGGCCACACCATGCAGCTCTTCTGGGACGTCGAGCACTACAAGGCAGAGGGCGAGGACGCCTCGACGTACCCCGACCGCCCGGCGAAGCGATCCACCGTCGGCGTCGCGCCCCGCCAGCTCGATCACGTCACGATCGCCTCACGTGACATCAAGGGTTTCGCCGAGTGGTACCGGGACGTCCTCGGGTTCCGGATCATGGCATATGCGCAGCTCCCTCAGCCCGAGATCCTGTTCTTCGGCGTCATCACGACGAATGAGAAGTCGCATGACCTCGGCATCCTGCTGGACGCCTCAGAGGTGTCGGGCCGCATCCATCACTACGCGTTCTGGGTGGACACCACCGAGCAGGTGACCGAGGCCGCCGACGTCCTCACCGAGAACGGCGTCCCGATCGAGTACGGTCCCGGATTCCACGGAATCGGCGAGCAGAACTTCCTCTACTTCCGCGACCCCAGTGGCCTGCGCATCGAACTCAACTCGGGCGGCTACCGCAATTACATCCCCGACTGGAAGCCCAACGTCTGGCGGATCGACCAGGGACCCAACGACATGTTCCGCAACGCCACCCTTCCGGCGTCGATGCTGGAAGCATCGCCGCCGGCAGCGGCCCCGACCTCGACAGAGCAGGGCGTTGTCCCGGGCACAGAGGCCGAGCTTGCTGAAGCGGCGCTGAGGGCGCACAACGACCGGTGACCCCCTCAGCACTGGCGGACCGAGACGCCGTTGTCGTCTCGGTCCGCCGAGGCCCCATCGGCCGCGCGCGGAAGGGCTCGCTCGCCGCTGAGCGACCCGAGGACCTCGCGGTCTCCGTGGTCCGGGCGGCCCTGGAGGATGTTCCGGCGCTTCCGGCCCGAGACCTCGATGATTTCTATCTCGGCTGCGCCGTGCCCGAGGGCGCCCAGAACGAGAACCCCGCGCGCCGGGTCGCGGTCTTGGCCGGTCTGGACAGTCTTCCGGCGGTGACCGTCAATCGCTTCTGCGCCTCGTCGGTGCAAGCGCTGCGGATGGCGGCGAACGCCGTCCGCGCGGGGGATGCCGACGCGGTGCTCGTGGGCGGCATGGAGTCCGTGTCGTCGGCCCAACAGCGAGACCAGAGCCGGCATCCGGCATTCGACGAAGCGCAGGAGCGAGCGGAGGACCGTTTCCGGACCCAGCAGCCCTGGTCGGACCCCCGCGATGCCGGGCTGATGCCCGACGTCTACATCCCCATGGGCATGACGGCCGAGTTCGTCGCAAGAACGACCTCCACATCGCGAGCCGAGCAGGACTCCTGGGCGCTCCAGTCTCAGCTGAGGGCGGCTCGTGCGATCGACTCGGGCTTCTTCGCGAGAGAGATCACGCCCTATCGACGCTCAGACGGGTCCACCGTCGACACGGACGATGGGCCTCGACCGACCACCACCTCGGAAGCACTGTCGGGCCTTGCACCGGCCTTCCTCGCCGGAGGCACCGTGACGGCGGGCAACTCCAGCCCGCTCAACGACGGCGCATCGGCGGCCATCGTGATGAGCGCTGCCCGCGCAGCCCAGCTGGGAATCACCCCGTTGGCTCGGATACTCGGCTCCAGTGCTACCGCCCTCTCGCCCGAGGTCATGGGGCTCGGCCCGATCGAGGCGACGCGGACCGTCCTGCGCCGCACCGGCATGACGCTCGGTGACATCGACATCGTCGAGCTCAACGAGGCTTTTGCCGCACAGGTGGTGCCGACCGTGCGGCAACTCGACCTGGACCCGGACCGTGTCAACCCGTTCGGAGGGGCGATCGCTCTGGGCCACCCCTTCGGTGCCACAGGCATACGTATGCTGGCCACGCTGCTCAACGGGCTGCGTGCGCGTGATCAATCGATCGGGCTGCTCACCCTGTGCGTGGGCGGCGGCCAGGGCATGGGGATGATCGTGGAGAGGCTGTCATGACGTTGCGTCAGAGTCAGTTCGTGATTCCGGTGCCGCTCGCGGTCGCCGAGCACGCAGGAATTCTCAGCCGCGCAGGAGTGCACCTGGAGGCGTTCCGCACCACAGGCAGCGCCGAGCAGCTCTCAGGATTCCGGGAGGGCGACATCGATCTGGCGGTGACATCCGTCGACAACCTCATCGTCTGGAACCGATCGGGGGCGGATGTCGGCGTGATCGCCCAGATGGAGCAGACCACGCCGCTGACCCTGTTCGCCCGCGCCGACTTTCCGTCGCTCGCGGCGCTCGAGGGCGCGCGCCTGGCCGTCGACGCGTCGCGCAACGGCTTCTCGCTCGCGGCGATGGCGCTGCTGACCGGCTCCGGCGCGGCACCCGTGCTCGTAGAGGTCGGCGGAGTGAAAGAACGGCTGGATGCGCTGCTGAACGGCGATGCCGATGCCACGCTTCTCGGACCGCCGTTTGACGCGATGGGGCTGGCGGGCGGGCTGATCGCCCTCGAATCGGTCAACGCACGATATCCGGACTATCCGGGGCAGGGTCTGGTCGCGTCTCGTCGCGCCCGGACGGACAAGGCCGAGGAAGTGGCTGCGTACCTCGACGTGCTGCGCGAAGCGGTGGAGATCTCGAACGGCATGACGGATGCTGCGGGGGCGGATCTGCTGATCGCCCAGGGTTTTCCGGCCTTCGCTGCTGCCTCAGCCTGGGCGGCACGGCCGCGCACGATCGCGCCGAGCACCATCGGCCTGCAGACGATCGTTCGGATACGGCAAGAACTCCGCATGCTGCCGGCGGACTTCGCCGGGATCACCGAGTTGCAGGTCTGACCCCTGCACGTGGAAGAAGAGGACCGGGGCCTGACGGCCCCGGTCCTCTTTCACAGCGTCGCCCTCACGACATCACTGCAGCTCGTTCTCGGGGTTGTTGAACAGCTCGTCCAGGTGCTCCTTCGGGAAGTACACGTCGGCGTCCCCCACGGCGTCGCTGGGGTCGGTGAGGCTCATGCCGTCCTCGTAGACCTCGTCGATGTTCTCCTGCGTGATCAGCTGGGGCATCACCACGAACTGGTTGATCTTCGGGCCCTGGCCGGCGAGGATTCGCCGTCCCACCTCGCCGAAGGTCTCTCCCATATGGAATCCCGGCGTGTTGTTGCCGAAGAACGGGTAGTCCGGATTCTCCTTCGCGTAGGCCACCGTGCCGTTGGAGCTGCCGCCGTCCGTGATGACGGCCGGTTCGCGGCCGGACTGCTCGAACGCCTGCAGGATGCCCAGGCCCATGACACCGGACTGGAACACGGCGTCGACGCCCGCCGGAGTGGTCGCCAGGAACTGGATCACGGCCTGCTGAGCGACGGAGTTCTGGTAGAAGCCGCTGACCTCGGCGACCTCCTGCACATCCGGGCACAGCTCCATCACGGCCTCGAACCCGGCGGTGGCATCGTTGTCCTGCGCGATGCCGGGGACTCCGTGCACCTGCAGCACTGTCCCCTCGCCACCGATCGCATCCAGTGCAGATGCGCCCAGGTCCATCGCGATGAGGACATTGTTCATGCCGACGCTCACCGCGTATTCGCTGTCTGTGGCGTTGTGCATGGACACCACGGGTATGCCCGCCTCGCCCGCGGCATCCACCAGCTCCACGGCGGCATCGGCGGCGATCGGTCCGAAGAAGATGATGTCCGGCTTCTGAGCCAGCACCTGCTGGAACTGCTGCAGTTGCACGGGCACGTCCTGCTGGGTCGGGGGAGCGAGGTCGGCGACGATCTCGATGCCCGCCTCGTCGAGCGCGCTCACGAGACCGTCATGCAGGTTGGTCTGGAAGGGGTTGCTCAAAGGGTTCATCACGATCCCCGCTGTGTACGGCCCGCTGTGGTCGGGACTCCAGTCGGCCCACGGGGAGGGCTTCACCTCGTAGGGGAACCCGTTGTAGTAGGCGGCGAGGTCGGGGAACTCCTCGAGCACTCCATCCGGATCGTTCGCCCCCAGGTCAGGAACGGAACCGCATTCCCCGGTCGCCCCCGTTGCCTCCGTCGCATCGGGCTTCGCTGAAGCGCCGGCGACGGTGCCTCCGCCGGTGCATCCTGCGAGCGCGATCACCGCGAATGCGGAGATCACCCCCAGCGCCGCTCGACTTCTCGGGCCGCGCAGTTTTGGCTGTGTAGTCATCACTCCTCCTTGAGTCCGGTCGCTGTGCGACCTGGTGTGAAGCTAGCCGATTCTGTTCGAAACGTCTAGTATCGAAAGAACCGTCACCGAGGACGGGCTCAATGAGGAGACGAATTGGCCGACGCACCCAGGTTGTCCATCACCGCCATCACCAAATCTTTCGGCGCCACCCGGGCTGTCGCTCGGGCAGATCTCACCGTGCTGCCCGGGCAGGTGCACACGCTCCTCGGCGAAAACGGCTCGGGAAAGAGCACCCTGGTCAAAGTGCTCGGCGGGATCTACCGGCCTGATGACGGCCAGCTGCTGCTCGACGGGCAGGCGGTGGATTTTCGCAGCCCCGACCAGGCACGACGAGCCGGCATCGCCCCGGTGTTCCAGGAGGTGCTCACCGCTGGTGCTCAATCGGTGCTGGACAACGTGTGGCTGGGAAGCGACGGCGTGTTCTCCGTGCGCGGCGGCCGCGCTCACAGGCGTGCCCGTGCGGATGAGCTGTTGGTGGAATTGCTCGGGCGTCAGCTCGACCTCGACGCTCCTGCCGCCTCGTTGTCCCTCTCTGATCGTCAGGCGGTATGCATCGCGCGGGCCCTCGTCGCTGAGCCTAGGGTCCTGATCCTCGACGAATCGACGGCGTCATTGGATATCGCGACGCGAGACCGGCTCTTCGGGTGCGTTCGCCGCCTTACTGCCGAAGGGACGAGCGTCTTGTTCATCTCGCACCGCATGGATGAGATCACTGAGATCTCCGATGTCGTGACGGTGCTCAGGTCGGGTTCGACGGTCGCCACCGTGGATCGGGTGGATGCCGACCCGGCGCGCCTGCTCGGCCTCATGACGGGCGCGGAGCCACTCGTGGCCTCTGCGCGCGTGACACAGCAGCCCGGCGAGCTCATCCTGCGTGCGGACGGCGTGCGCCTGGCAGAGGGACGTGCCGCCATCGACTTCGAATTGCGAGCGGGGGAGCTGGTGGGCCTCGCCGGGCTCGAAGGGCACGGGCAAGAGTCATTTCTGCGCCGTCTGGCCGGGCTTCAGAAGGGGATCGGCACCGTTCTGGTGGACCAGCCCGGGGCAGATTTCGAAAGCATGTCGGCCTCCCGCGCAGAGAAGCTGCGCATCGCCTATCTGCCGCGCGAGCGCCGCGGGGAATCGCTGTTCAACGACCTCAGCATCCGCGAGAACTTCGCCCTGCCGACGCTATCGAGCGACAGCACGGCGGGGTGGTGGTCGCCCCGACGCTCCTCGCAGAGGTTCGAGGCGTACAGCAACGATCTCCGCGTGCGGATGCGCTCCGATCGCGATCCGATCTCCACCCTGTCCGGCGGCAACCAGCAGAAGGTGGTCATGAGCCGCTGGCTGGCCAGCAATCCGAGGGTTCTCCTGCTGAATGACCCCACCCGCGGAGTCGATCTCGGTACCAAGCGGGAACTGTATGTCCTGCTCGACCGGCTCTGCCGGGAGGGGCTCGCCGTGGTGATGCTCTCCAGCGAGATGGACGAGCTGATCGAGCTGATGGATCGTGTGGTGGTGTTCCGCGACCTCGCCGTATCGCAGGAGCTCACTCGTTCAGAGCTGTCGCGCCAGCGGCTGGCGGCGGCATACTTCGGGCAAGAGGGGGCTGCAGCATGAGACGCGCTCTCGCAGGCCTGCGGCGGCGCCCGTACGCACTCGCCCTCGCACTGGTGATCATCCTCCTCATCCTCAACATCGTCGCGGCGCCGCAGATCGCGAATCCAGCTCGCTGGCCTGCGCTGCTCGCCACGCTCGCCCCGTTCATCCTGGTCGGATTGGCGTCGACGCCGTCGGTGCTGTCCGGAGGGATCGATGTGTCGATCGGCCCGCTTGTGACCTTCATCAACTGCCTCTTCGTGGCAGTGCTGGTACCGGCGGGACTCGGCACGATCGGCGCGTCCGTGCCGATCATCCTTCTGGTGGGGCTTGCAGCCGGGCTGGCGAACGGACTGCTCGTCGCCGTGGTGCGGCTGCACCCCGTCGTGGCCACCACCGGCACTCTCTTCGTCTTCGTCGGCGGTGCGCTCGTGATCGCACCGCGGCCCGCTGCCGTCGACGACAGCTGGACGGCGGCGCTCGCCGGCACGATCGGCGGATTCCCCGGCGCCCTGTTGCTGCTCATCCCCGTGGCGCTGCTGTGGTGGGTCCTGCGACGGACCGCATACGTCCGTAACCTCCTCGCCGTCGGAGACGACGAGCTGTCCGCGTTCGGCTCCGGTGTCCCCGTCGTGCGGGTCCGCGTGATCGCCTACGCGCTCGGTGGATTGATCGCCTCGCTCGGAGGCCTGGCCCTGACCGCGCTCATCCAATCCTCGGAACCCTCCCTTTCGACGGTGTACGCGCTCATCGGTCTCGCCGCGGTGGTCCTCGGTGGGACGCCGCTCGGCGGGGGGCGAGGCGGCATGCTCGGCACAGCGCTGGGGGCCACCGCGATCTTCCTTCTGCAGGAGGTGCTCACCGCGTGGGGAGTGCAGTCGAATCTGATCCAACTCATGTACGGCGTCGTGCTGCTGGTCGGCGTGATCGTCGGAGCGACGGTCTTGTCGCAGAACCGGAGGACAACATGACCGACATCGTCGCCACCGAGAGCCGGCCGTCGCCCCGACCGCGACTGCGTCGCCTGATCACCGAGTTCCCGCTGCTGCAGGGCGTCGCCCTCGTGGTCCTCATCATCTGGGCACTCATCCGGATCCCCGGTCTCGCGAACCCCACCGCGATCGCCTCGGTTCTGGTGCTCGCCGCACTCCTCGGGATCGCGACGATCGGGCAGACACTCGTGGTCCTACTGGGAGGACTCGACCTCGCCGTTCCCGGTTACATCACCGTCGGCGCCTTCGCGGCGGCCAACCTTGCGGGGGGCGCCGGATGGCCCCTGGGCCTGGCCATACTTTTCGCCGTTGTCGTGTGCGGGGGAACGGCGGCTCTGGCCGGCTACGTGTGCCACCGCCTCGGAGTTCAGCCTCTGGTCGTCACGCTCGGGCTCGGAGCGATCCTGGCCGGCGGCACGCTGTTCATATCCGGTGGCCAGTTCCTCTCCGCACCCCCGCAGGAGCTTCGCGATCTGACCCGCGTGACGGCGACCACATTCGGCCTCCCCATCCCACCGATCGTCGTCATCTGGATCTTGGCGACGATCATCATCAGCCTCTTCCTTGCCCGGACGCCGGCAGGACGACGGCTGTACGCGACGGGTGCCAACCCGCGAGCAGCGGCATTGACGCGGATCCGGACACGGCGGGTGTGGGTCAGCGCCTTCGCCGTCAACGGCGCCGTCAGCGCGGTCGCCGGTGTCTTCATCGCCGCCTTCTCCGCAGGCTCCTCGGTGTCGATCGGCGAGCCCTATCTCTTCACCGGACTCGCCGCCGTTCTCATCGGCGGCACCACATTCGGCAGCGTTCACGGCAGCTACGGCCGAACCGTCATCGGCGCACTGCTGTTGACCGTGCTTTCGACGATCCTGATCGGCGAGGGATTCACAGAAGGGGAAGCGCGCACGCTGTACGGCTTCGTCATCCTCGCGGTGATGGTCGTCTACGGCCGGGAACGCGCACTGCGGGACCGCTTCTGATTGCGACCAGCGCCCCCCATGTGGCGATCGGCGAGAATCGATCATCATGACACCACGCCGCTGGGCATCGCCGCTCGTGATCACCCTGGTCGCGGCGCAGTTCGTCGTGATGCTTGACTCCAGCATCCTGAATGTGGCGCTGCCCTCCATTGCGACCGACCTCGGGCTGACACCGGTGGGAACAGCCTGGGTGCTCAACGCCTACTTCCTGACATTCGGCGGTCTGCTCCTCATCTCGGGACGCGCAGCGGACGTCTTCGGGCGACGCCGGATGTTCCTCCTCGGAGCCGGTGTGCTGGTCCTGGGCTCGCTTCTCGGCGGTCTTGCCACGACCGAGCCGATCCTCATCTGCGCCCGGCTGATTCAGGGCGCGGGCGCGGCGATGCTGAGCCCCGCCGCCATGTCGGTGATCTTGGCCCGGTTCACAGGCCTTGGAAGGGCTCGGGCGATGAGTGGTTGGGGCGCCGCTTCCACCGTCGGTGGAGCTGCCGGCGTGACCCTGGGCGGCATTCTGACGGCGGCGTTCTCCTGGCAGAGCGTTCTTTTCGTCACGGGTGCCGTCGCGGCAGCTGTCGGAGTAGCGGGATGGATACTCCTCCCTGCCGAGAAGGCGACAACCCGGCGACCATTCGATGCCGCCGGTGCGTCCCTGCTCACCGGCGCGGCCGTGGCCGTCGTCTTCGGCGTGCTGTCCGCACCGCATCGCGGACTCGTCTCCATAGAGGTCGTCGGTGCGGCAATCCTCGCTGTGGCGTGCGTTACCGGGTTCGTCCTGGCCGAACGACGAGCTGCCGACCCGGTTCTGCCCACCGACGTGCTCCGCGACACCCGCGTGAGCGGTGGAATCGCGGTGAACCTGCTCGGCGGCGCCGCTCGCATCGCCTGCTTCGTGCTGGTCGCCCTGCTGCTGCAGCAGGTGCTCGAGTACGGTCCGGCTCTGGCCGGCCTCGCCATGCTCCCGACATCCGTGGCCGGGTTCCTGATCAGCATCACCATCCTGCCGAGGGCTCTCAACAGGCTGGGATACCAGCGGGTGGCGCTCATCGGACTTGTGCTGCTCGCCCTCGCTCACCTCATCTTCGCCACCGTCGACAACGGTGACTCGTATCTGCTGCGCGTGCTGCCGGCGCTCGTGATCGCTGCCGCAGGCGTCGCGTTCAGCTTCACCCCGACCACGCTCGTCATATCGGAGGGCATCGCCGCCCGGAACTCCGGAGTCAGCTCGGGCCTCGCCTCCGCGACAGCGCAGTTGGGAGGAGCCATCGGAATCGCAGTCTTCGGCGCACTGGACGCTGCGAGACGAGCAGCGGTGCTGCAGGCAGGCGGAACATCTCTGGCGGCGGCGGATGCCGGACTCCAAGCCGCGAACCTGGCTGCGGCTGCCGCCGCTGGGCTGGCAGCAGTGATCGCACTTCTCACCTTCCCGGCATTGATGCGGACGCCGACGGACGGCAGCACGCGGTCGACGAGGTAAACAAGCTGATGGGGTTCAGTCGTCGCCTCCTGGTCCAGATCGACGCCATCCGTCCCGGGCAGGGCTACGAATAACTTTCGGATCGTGATCAACGCGATGCTCCGCGCGCTCTGAGTGGAACCGTCATCTCCAGAGGGAGCACCTCACGCTCGGTCAGGCTCTAGGGCTGAACGATCTCGCCGTCTAAGCGAGGCTCGCGGCCCGAGCTGAATCACACAATTGGAGACCACGCATGCAAAACCGAAGATGGCTCGCTTCTACAGCGGTCGCCACGCTCCTGCTGACCGGCTGTGCGGGCACCGCACCCCAGACCCCGTCGGGCACGAATCCGGAGTCAGCTCACGTCATGGCGGATGGGACGACGATGTCCGGTTCCGAGCATGAAGACCACGAAGCTGATCACGAGAACGAGTACGGACCTTCGGCCGCAGCGCAGATGATCTGCGCCGGAGAAGTGGTGACAGCGGTCGCCAACATCCTCGAACTGGGAAACAAGGTTTCTCCGTCGTCGTCGTGGGAAGAGCCCATGTTCACCTGCACCTACGAGATCGACGGCCAGCCTCTGGTGCTCTCCGTGCACGACGCCACGGATGAAGCAGAAGGGGAAGAGTACTTCGCGACCCTGCAGGACAGCACGGACAACGCCGCGACCATCGAGGGAACGCTGAGCCTCGGCGTGCGGTCCTTCTCCACCGGCGAGGGAATCGTTGCATTCCTGCGGGACGGCAAGACACTGCTGGTGGACGCGACCGCGCTACCGGCCACGCTCGGCGCCGAGAAGACCACCACTCGGTCCCAGGCTGCGTACGGGATCGCGACGGCGGTTCTGGTCTGCTGGGTCGAGCACAACTGAGAGCGACTGCAGGGACCCTCGGCCGGCAGGACGCCGCACGACTCTCCGCGCCCTGACGTCACAGCAGAACTCCGCCAGCCGCTGGGCGCTCGCGGGCAGCTCGCTTGCCCTGCTGCACGACGCGGAACGACCGTGCGCCAAGACGCACGGATAGGGCTGGCGCGATGTGTCGCGCCAGCCCTATCGACTCATGTCCTGCTCAGAAGGCCGATCTCGTCGCAGGATGGATCACTTTCAGTTGGCGATGCCGCCGCAGAGCACGGGCACCGTCGCCTCGAGGGGAATTGCTGCGCTCAGCGAAGACGACCGGCTGGCGAACTGGTCGGCCGGGTTGAACGCGTACTGGCCGTTACCGTCGAAGTCGATGCCGTGCACGACGACCTGCACCGTTCCGGCATCCGTGTAGCCCTCAATGCTGGTCAGCGTGCGCTGGTAGTAGAGGTGCCCGGTCGCGTCCGCAACGGCGAAGCGATCGAGAGCCAGCGCGCTGCTGGGTGAGACGTCACCGTTCGACGTGAGCGAGGTGAGGATGCCGCCGTAGAAGGGAACACCATCGAGAACGGTCACGATGCCGTCCGCGCCCGCCGCATCGGGTCCCGGGCAGGCCATGTCTGCGACCGGACCCGGAACGCCGTGCAGATGCATGGCGTGGGGAAGGTTCGGAGCCAGGCCCCACGCTTCGACGGTGACCACCAGCTTGCCGTTCGGAAGCGCCTTGATGCGGGTCGTTCCGGTTGCCTGCCCGCCGGGTACGTTGGAGGGCTGGATCGAATTGAGGCCGTAGCTGTAGCTCGCGACCTTGGCGGATGGGTTGTCGTCGTGAGCGGCGGATGCCGCTCCTGCGGTTCCTAAGAGCAGCCCCAGTCCCGCCAGTGTGGCGACGGCTGCTTTTGCGATCTTCATGGGATGGACTCCTTCGTCTGGCGGCATGTCAGCCGCGGCGGCAGCATTCAGCAGCCGCTATTCGTCATTCGGAGCCCGCGCCTCAACGGATGGAACGAGATCGCGATCACCGCCGCATTCCTCGGCCGCGATGAGGTGGTGGCGTCGTGCTCAGAGGTCGGTTTGGGCTTCGAGGAAGTCCGGGTAGCGTCCACCTTGGATCTCGGCGTCGTCGGAAGCCTCGGTCAGCCGGGCGAGGTCCTGCTCCGACAGGGTCAGGTCCGCCGCGGCGAGGTTCTCCTCGACGCGGTGCAGCTTCGTCGTTCCCGGGATCGGAACGATCCAGGGGCGCTGAGCGAGGAGCCAGGCAAGCGCGACCTGACCGGGCGTCGCGCCGTGTGCGGCTGCCACCTCCTTGACGATGCTGATCAGCCCCAGGTTGTGGGCCCGCACCTCCGGGGCGAAGCGGGGGATCTGCGTGCGCAGGTCGTTCCCCTCCTCGAAGCTGGTGGAGTCGTCGATGGTCCCGGTGAGAAACCCCTTGCCGAGCGGGCTGAAGGGGACGAATCCGATGCCGTGCGCCTCGCACACGGCGAGCACCGCTTCCTCGGGGCGCCGCCACCACAGCGAGTACTCGCTCTGCACCGCGGTGACCGGGGTGACCGCGTTGGCGCGCTCGATCGTCGTGGCGGCAGCCTCCGAGAGGCCCCAGCCTCCGACCTTGCCGGCATCCATCAGCTCTCTGACCGCGCCGGCGAAGTCTTCGATGGGAGCCTCGGGGTTGACCCGATGCTGGTAATACAGGTCGATGCGATCGGTGCGCAGCCGGCGCAGCGATCCTTCGACCGCGTTCCGCAGCTCACCGGGCATCAGCATCCGACCCCGGGGTGTACGTCGGTTCGGATCGATGTCCTCTGCGTACTTCGTGGCGATGACCACCGCGTCGCGCACGGGCTGCAGGGCCTCCCCGACGAGTTCCTCGTTGGCATGCGGACCGTAGATCTCCGCAGTGTCGAAGAACGTGACGCCCTTCTCGACTGCGGCTCGAAGCACGTCGATCATCCGATTGCGATCGGGGCGGCCACTGTAGCCGCCGGTCATGCTCATGCAGCCGAGTCCGATCGCAGAGACTTCGAGCCCCGCGATGCCGAGAATGCGCTTCTGAGTTGTCATACCTGCCACCCTAGGAGCGGTCAGTCCTCGGCCAGAGTGCCGGTGAAGGTCGGTGAGTCTTGCACCGTGGCAACGTCGTCGAACGTACCGAGCGGGATGATGCCGTCGTAGTACCCGACCGTGTCGTAGTAGAGGACAAGAGCCTGGTCGGGGGCGTAATAGCCGATCATCCCCGGCTCGGCGCCGCTGCCCGAGGGCATCCCCTCCAGCGCGAGCGGTTCGGGAAGCCCCGCGATCTTCTCCTGGCCGCCGAAATCCCGGAAGGAGAGTTCGAGGGGCAACTGCGCCAGCAACGAGGCCGTCGCCGCATTGTTGCGCAGAACCCCCGTGACGCTCGTCTCATTGACGGTGAGGGTGATTCTGATCTCGGACATGGGTGTTCCCACCGTCTTCCTCACTCCGGGTCGGCGGCGCCCGTCGTGGGCGGGATGCCGACGAATTGGGCATCCGTGATGTGCTCTTTCCACGTGGTCGTGGTTGCCGGGTCGTCGCCGGACTCGAACATGGCGATGTGCTCCATGAAGCAGCCGTTCGCCGCCGCATGCCAGTGGTCCTCGCGGGGCGGCGTGTAGAGGGTCTCGCCGGGATGGACATCGATGACGGTGCCGTCCCGGTGCCCGAACCGGGCGACACCCTGCGTGACGCGGAGGTACTGCCCGCGTGCGTGCGAATGCCAGGCGGTGCGCGCCCCCGGCGCGAACCGGACGACGGCCACCGTCATGCGCTGGTCGGGCTCGTGCGGTGCCGCGATGACGTCGACCCACACGTCGCCGGCGAACTGCTCGGGCGGGTTCTTGACCGTGGGCGCGGTGGGTTCGATGTTCATGGCGTCTCCGTTCAGACCGTCAGCAGGACTTTGGTGGCACGGCGCTCGTCCATCGCGGTGTAGCCGGCGGCGGCATCCTCCAGCGGAAGGGTGAGATCGAAGACGACCCCGGGGTTGATCTTGCGGTCCCAGATCAGCTGGATCAGGTCCGGCAGGAATCTGCGGACCGGCGCGGGTCCGCCGTGCAGGTGCACACCCGAGAAGAACAGCTCGAGCCCGTCCAGCGAGACATCGTGCGAGACGCCGACGTAGCCGATGTGGCCGCCGGGACGGGTGGCGCGGATGGCCTGCTCCATCGATTCCTGGGTGCCGACGGCTTCGATCACCGAGTGTGCGCCGAGGCCGCCCGTGAGCTCCTTGATCCTGGCGACACCGGCATCCCCCCGCTCTTCCACGATGTCGGTCGCGCCGAAGTCGCGGGCGAGCGCCTGGCGGTCGGCGTGGCGGGACATCGCGATGATCCGCTCGGCCCCGAGCTCGCGTGCGGCGAGGATGCCGAGCAGCCCCACCGCGCCGTCACCGACGACGGCGACCGTCTTGCCGGGTCCTGCCTCAGCGGCGACGGCGGCGAACCAGCCGGTGCCCAGCACGTCCGACGCAGCCAGAAGCGAGGGGATCAGGTCGGCGTCCGGCAGCCCGGGTGTCGCGACCAGCGTGCCGTCGGCGAGGGGGATCCGTGCGAACTCGGACTGCGTGCCGATGCCGCCCATCATCACGTTGTGCACGCACCGGGACTGGTAGCCCGCCTGGCAGATCTCGCAGGTGTTGTCGGAGGCGACGAAGGAGCCGACGACGAAGTCCCCGACCTTCACGTTCTTCACCGCGGAACCGATCTCGGTGACGACACCGACATACTCGTGGCCCATCGGCTGCGGTGTGGCGAACAGGGGCTCGGCGCCCCGATAGGGCCAGAGGTCGGAGCCGCAGATGCACGATGCCGCCAAGCGGATGATGGCATCGGTGGGCTCGAGGATGACGGGGTCATCGCGGTCTTCGACGCGGACGTCGCCGGGGGCGTACATGGTGACCTGACGCATGATGGTGTCCTTACTTGCCGGAACTGACAGGGAGAACGTCCCTCGCCGGGGCGGCGGTGGACGCGGGAGTGGCCCGTCGGGCCAGGAGGAGGAAAGCGGCGCCGGCCAGCAGCACGGCCGTGGTGGTGACCAGGCCGAGAGGAAGGATGCTGAGCGCCCCCGCGACGCCCACGAGGGGTGCGGCCACACCGCCGAAGCCGAATCGCACCATGCCGAGGAGCGACGAGGCGGTGCCGGCCATCTGCGGGTACTCGACGAGCGCGAGCGTGGTGGCGGGCGGCGACGAGATGGCGACGCCGGCGGCCAGGAGGAACAGCGACACGACGACGACCCACAGCGGCAGGACCGTGATCCCCGACGCGAGCAGACCCAGGGCGCCGATTCCGGCGATCAGGATGCCGACAGCCAGTGTGCCGGGGATGCTCCACCGCTCGGCAGCGCGGCCGGCGAGGTACCCGAAGGTCATGAAACCGGCGGAGTTCAGGCCGAACGCGAGTGCGTAGCCGAGCGGCGAGAGGCCGTAGACGTCCTGCAGCACGAACGTCGACCCGGCCAGGTAGGCGAACAGGGCCGCGTACAGGAACCCCTGATTGAGCACCGCACCGACGAACACCCGATCCGACAGCAAGGTCCGGTAGTCGCGGAGGGTCTGGCCGAAGCCTCCGCGCGTGCGCTTCGCGACAGGAAGGGTCTCGCGGAACACGAGCAGCGTCACGATGAGGATGCCGGCGCCGATCAGCGCGAGGAAGACGAACAGCCCGCGCCAGTCGGTAAAGGAGTTCAGCAGCCCGCCCAAGAGCGGGCCGACGATCGCGGCGAAGCCACCGACGACCGTGAGGCGCCCGTAGAAGCGGATCAGCGCCCCGCCCGTGTAGATGTCACGCCCGGCCGCCTGCGCGATCACGATGCCGACACCGCCCGCGAGGCCCTGCACGAACCTCGCCGCGATCAGCACCTCCATGGTGGGACTGATCGCGCAGAGCGCGGAGGTCGCGATGTAGGCCACGATGCCGCCCAGCAGGATGCCGCGGCGCCCGAACCGGTCCGACAACGGCCCGGCGAGCAGCTGCCCCGCGGCGAGGCCGATGAGGCACGCGGTGACGGTCAGCTGCGCGACCGAGGTTGCTGCGGCGAGATCGGCCGTGAGGGCCGGAAGCGCGGGGAGGTACAGGTCCATCGAGATCGGGCCGAACACGGTCAGCAGCAGTAGCAGAGTCGGAAGGGCGCGGCGAACCAGCGACGGAGCGGCGTGCGACGGATCGGGCATGACACCAGCTTCGCGGCATCCCTCACCTCGGGGGAGTCCCTGGTGAGAGGTGTACCGGAAGGGCACCCTTCGTCGCCGACCGATCGCGCCGGTGGACTGCGAGGGGTGTCCTGGCAGGGACTCCCACCGGGACCACGACGGTCCTAGCCTGAAGGGCATGGACAACCGAGCAGAGGTGCGCGAATTCCTCATGACGCGTCGCGCACGGGTCACCCCCGACGCGGTCGGCCTCACCGTAGGCGGCAACCGGCGGGTGGCGGGCCTGCGACGCAGCGAGGTGGCCACCCTCGCCGGAGTGAGCGTGGAGTACTACTCGAAACTCGAGCGCGGGGCTGTCGCCGGCGCATCGGCGTCGGTGCTGGACGCCGTCTCGCGCGCCCTGCAACTGGATGAGACCGAGCGCGCACACCTTCTGGATCTCGCTCGCGCGGCGGACGGCGTCCCGACGAGCGGTCGCCCGCGCCGTCGCGCCGGCAGACCGGCCGCACCCAGGCACAGTCTGCAGTGGGCGCTGTCCTCGATCACCGACGGCGTCGCATTCGTGCGCGACCAGCGCCAGGACCTGCTCGCGGTCAACGACCTGGGCCGTGCGTTCTACTCTCCGGTGATCCGTGACGGCGGCCGCACCCCCAATCTCGCCCGCTTCCAGTTCCTCGACCCGGCGGCGCGCGACTTCTATCCCGACTGGGAGAGGTTCGCGCAGATGTGCGTCGCGATCATGCGCGCCGAGGCCGGCCGCGACCCGCACGACAAGGGCCTTCAGGAACTCGTCGGGGAACTGTCCACGCGCAGCGAGATCTTCCGCACCCTGTGGGCGGCCCATGACGTTCGCACCCACGGCGCCGGAACGAAGCGCTTCCATCACCCGGTCGTGGGCGAGCTGACCCTCGCGTACGAAGAGCTCGCGATCACGGCCGAACCCGGCCACGTCCTGCTGATCTACACCGCGGAGCCCGGCTCGCCCTCCGCCGAGCGACTGAAGCTCCTCGCCTCCTGGAGTGCGGAGAGCCGATCGCCGGCGGCCAACACGAACGCTCCCTGATCCGCAGAAGTCCGTCCCGGGCGCCGACCGTCGCCCTGCAAGACGAGCGCGATGATCCCATGTCGGCCCGGCGCAGATCACTCGTCGCGGGTGATGGGCGGGAAGTCGGCGCAGCGATAGCGTGACGCGAGGTCGCAGCTGCCGCGTTCGTTCCCGCCGTCGCCGAGATCCCGCGTCGCCGGTCGGCGACCCCCGCCGCGACTGGGAGGCCCCCATGAACCACTCCTCCGTACGATCCGTGCGTGTGCGCACCGTCACCGTCGCACTGGTCTCGGTGGCCGCCCTCTCGCTGGCAGGCTGCAGCGAGGGACTCACCCCCGTCGAGCGGGCCCAGGCGCAGGTGAGTGCGAAGGAGAAGGCGCTGACGGAGGCGCAGACCGATTTCACCACGGCATCGGCAGACTTCTGCGACGCAAGCAAGGCCTACATCCTGGCGCTGGACCAGTACGGCGACATCCTGACCAGCACCGCACCGACCGTGGGCGACGTGAAGTCCGCGGGTGCTGACCTCGCCGATCCGGGCGCGGACGCGCGGGACAGCGCTGCCGCCGCCGCAGACGCGCAGCAGTCGGTCGCCACGGCGCAGCAGGACCTCGCCGACGCGCAGGCTGCCCTGCAGCAAGCGGAAGCGGGAAGCACCGAGGCGCCGGCGGAACCCGCGGCCTCGCCCTCGCCTTCGCCGCTCGCCGCGGCGGCGACGATCGACCGGGTCACTCAGGCGGAGGCGGAGTTCGCCGATGCGCAGGCGGCGATCACCGACGAGACATCTTTGGCCGACGCGTCCGAACAGTTCAACAGTGCGGCCGTCGCCCTCGAAATGGCCTGGCTGAGGCTGTTCGCCGAGACCGGCTGCATCCCGGACGAGCAGCAGGAGCAGGCCGCGGCGGCGGTGGTCGCGTACACGACGGCGCTGCAGCAGGATCTGGCGGCAGCGGGCTACTACGCAGAAGCCGTCGACGGGGTGTACGGGCCGGCGACGGTCGCCGCGGTGGAAGAGCTGCAGCGAGCGAACGGACTCTCGGTCACCGGCACCGTCGACAAGGCGACCGCCGAAGCGCTGCAGGCAGAGCTGCTCGCCCTGGGTGGCGCCGCCGCTCAGGAATCCATTGCGACGACGGCGGCGCTGCAGCAGACACTCAAGCTCGCCGGGTTCTGGGACGGGCCGGTCGATGGAGTGTGGACGCCTGCCCTGACCGAGGCCGTGCAGGCGTTCCAGGTCGAACTGGGCGTCGAGCCGACGGGAACGGTGGATGCCGCAACCATCGCCGCGTTCCAGCAGGCGATCTCCGACCTTCAGCAGGGCCAGTCCGAAGCGACTCCGTCGCCGGAGCCGTCGGAGTCCGAAGGCCCCTAGCCTGCGGGATCGGTCGGGTCGGACTTCGGCGCCCGGTCCGCGTCGAGGTGCGCGCGCACGGCGGTCGAGACGTTGCCGTGGATGTTCTCCGGGCCGATGCGCTCCAGAACGCCGTCTCGGGCGAGGACGGCGCTGACGGCCGCCTTGACACGGGCGAGGCGCAGCGTGATCGAGGAATCACGCGCCAGCGTGACGAGGTCGTTCATCTTCGCCGAACCCTGTGAATCGACGAAGTTGATTCCGCCGCAGTCGAGCACGACCGCCTTCAGCCCCGGCGTCTCGTGGATGATCGTCCGCAGGCGGTCTTCGAGCGCATCCGACGTCGCGAAGAACAGGCCGCCGTCCATGCGAATGACCACCACCCCGGGGGTCACCTCGCCGTCGGGGTGGTCGAGGACATCGCGGAAGACGTCGGTGCGGGGCTTGCGGGCCATCGTGGCAATGTAGGGGTGAGTGGTCACCGCGATGAGCCAGAGGAGGGACAGGCCGATGCCGATCACCACGCCGGCGAGGACTCCGAACGCGAGCGTGCTGACGATCGCGGCGATCGCGACCCAGAAGTCGAACGGCTGCACCCGAGCCAGCCGCCGCATCTCGGGGATGTTGATCATCCCCATGACGACCGCCTCGATGATGAGTGCGGCCAGGACCGGCTTGGGCAGCCCCGAGAACAGCGGGGCGAGGAACAGGAGGGTCAGCAGCACCGTGAAGCCCGAGGTGAGCGAGGCCAGTCCGGTGCGCGCTCCGGAGCGGTCGTTGAGCGAGCTCGCCGACAGGCTCGTCGAGACCGGCATCCCCTGGAACAGCCCCGCTCCCGTGTTCGCAAGCCCCTGAGCCACCGACTCCTGATCGATGTCCACCTGGTAGCGGTGCTTCGCGGCGAAGGTCCGGGCGTCTCCCGCGGTCTGCGAGAAGCCGATCATCACCAGAGCGATGGCGGCGACTGCCACCGTGCCGGCGTGCTCCCACATCAGTCCCGGGTTCGGAAGCGTGAACGTGGGGAGGCCGCGCGGGACATCGCCGACCAGGGCCACGCCGCGCTCGCCGAGATCGAAGAGCCACGAGGCGACCAAACCGCCCACCACCAGTACCAGGGCGCCCGGGACGCGCGGCGCGATCCGCCGCAGGCCGAAGACGACGGCGAGCGACACGAGGCCGACGACCACCGTGGCCGGATCCGACTCGGCGAGTGAGCCGATCCACGACCAGAGCTCTTGGAAGGAGTTCGAGCCGTCGGCGGACGTTCCGGTCAGTTTGGGCAGCTCGGAGATCACCACGTCGATGGCTGCTCCGAAGAGGAACCCCGTCACGACGGCCCGCGAGAGGAACTGCGCGATCCACCCCATCTTCAGCACGAACAGGAGGAGGAACAGGATGCCGGAGGCGAGGGTGATCCCGGCGACGAACGACGCGACATCGCCTTCGCTGGTCAGCCCGGTGACGAGCACCGCGCTCGCCGCTACGGCGGCCAGTCCCGAGCTCGGGCCCATCGAGATCTGCCGGCTGCTCCCGAAGATCCCGTAGAGGATCGCTCCCGCGGCGGCGGCATACAGGCCGTTCTGCAGGGGCACACCGGCGATGCCGGCGTAGCCCAGATTCTTCGGGACGATCAACGCCGCGACCGTCAGTCCGGCGATCACGTCGCCGCGCAGCCAGCGTCGGTCGTAGGAGCGGATCCATCCCAGGATGGGCACGAGTCCGGCGGCTCTCGTTCGCTTCACGAGGGGTCGCTGCACATGTCGTCGATTCTCTCCGGCTCTGCCGCTGTTGCCACGAGGCGCAGCTGTCGCACGCGAACGGCGGCGATGGTCAGTGTGGCACCGAACGACCCCGAGGGCCAGACTGCGGCAGGCGAGGGGTGAACACTCGCTGTTGTCAAGGGACTGCTTTCCCGACGATGCCGCGAGGGAATCTCGCCGAACAGACCGCTACGTGCCCAGGAGGACCACGATGACCGCAGAAGCAGACAGCCACGGATCGCCGTCTCACGACGCGCGCCGTGTGACCGCGTCGGTGCAGCTGTATTCCGTGCGGGATGCGATCAAGAGCGATCTGGACGGCACCGTCGCACGCTTGGCGCAGATGGGCTTCACGAAGGTGGAGCCGTACGGCTTCATCGACCGAGCCGACGAGTACGCGCGTGCGTTCGCCTCCTTCTCCATCACCGCGCCCTCCGGCCACCTGGCGGTGATCGACTCCCACGACGCGTGTCCGGCTTTCGACGCGGCGGCGCGGCTCGGGGTCGGCACGGTCATCGATCCGGGAGTTCCGAGTGCCCGGTGGCTGAGCGTTGAGGACGCCTACAGACTCGCCGACCGCGTGAACGAGCTGCAGGCCGCGGCATCGGCGGCAGGTCTCGGTTTCGGCTATCACAATCACGATTGGGAGTTCTCGAACCGCTCTGAGGGGCGGCCGGTCTTCGAGCACTTCGTGGAACGCCTGTCTCCGGAGGTCGTGCTGGAGATCGACGTCTTCTGGTCGACCGTCGGGGGAGTGGACACCCCGGAGCTGCTGCGGCGCCTCGGCGACCGTGTTCAGTTCCTGCACGTCAAGGACGGGCCTCTGGATGCCGTCGATGACCAGACTCCGGCCGGCCGGGGCGACATGGATCTGAAAGCCGTGCTCGCCGCGGCTCCGCACGCACTGCGGATCATCGAATTCGACGACTATGCCGAGGACGTCTTCGACGGCATCGCCGAATCCGTCGCCTGGCTCGAGGAGAACGACAGGTGATCCTGATCAGTCGGATCGGGGTGTCGCGATGAGCCGCATGAACGTCTCGAGCAGCGGCAGGGTGTCGCGTTCCGGATCCAGCAGAGCCTGAATGCGCAGCCCGTCGATCATGGCCATCACCATGGTGACCTTCTCGTCGGCGCTGAGTTCCTCGCTGTCGTGCGCAGTGCCCAGCCGCCCACTGGACACGTGGGCCCGAAGGCGCTCACGACGCTGGATGAAGAAGTCGTGTGCGGGATGCTCGGGATTGGTCGCTGCGACGGCGATCGACATCCAGTTGCGTTGCTGCTCCGGGTGTGCGAACTCCTCCCGCAGCACTGTGCTGAGCACTTCCTCCGCCGGCACGCGAGCGACCATGATCCGTCGGGCGAACTCCTCGTCGTCCTCGTCCCGTTGGGCGAGGGCGGCGAGCAGAAGCGCGTCTTTACTGGGGAAGTGGCGCAGCAGGGCCGCGTGAGTCACGTTCGCGCGCGCGGCGATGTCGCGCAAGGACGCCCGTTCGAACCCATGCTCCGCGATGCTCGCGGACGCGGCGCGGATGATCTCCGCCCGCCTGGCCGGTGTCGAGGCGGACTGGCCGCGCGTTCTCTTGCCGGTGGGCGGGTTCGTCCCGCCCGCGACAATGCCCGTCACGAGAGTCCCTGGCTGAAGTCGATCATTCCAGCACCGAACGTATCGCAGTTTTTCGAATGGAACGCTTGCCAAAAGTAACCACAGTGGTTACAGTAGGACAAAAGTAACCATGATGGTTACTTTTGGCCCTGACAGAGTTTCGCCAAGGTCCCACCCATCGAAGGACTCTGATGCGCGCTCCGTTCGAGCTGACCGTGGACAGCGGAGGTGACCAGTTCCCCGTCACCGGCGCAATGCCCCGTCTTTCCTGGAAGTTCGACCCCGCGGGCGTTCGTCCCGTGTTCGAGGTCGAAGCCTCGATCGACGGTGCGCCCGCCCCCGGCATCCATTCGACATCTCTGCACCGCTTCGTCAGCTGGCCGTGGGCCGAACTCTCCAGCGGGCAGCGGGTGTCATGGCGCGTGCGCTGCATCCAAGGCGTCGGCAAGTCCGACTGGTCGAAGTGGGCCGCGTTCGAGGCAGGTCTGCGCGACGAAGATTGGACCGCCGCGTGGATCTCGCCGGTCCCGACACCGGATGCCGGTCGCGCCGATCGTCCGGCCCACCTGCTGCGCGGTGACTTCCACCTGGACGCCCCGGTGGCGTCCGCCCGGCTCTATGCGACCGCGCTCGGAATCTACACCGCGACCGTCAACGGCGAACGCATCGGCCGCACGGAATTGTCGCCCGGCTCGACTTCCTACGATCGGACGCTGTACGCCCAGGCGGCCGATGTCACCGACGCGCTCGTTCCGGGGGCAAACCGCATCGAGATCGAGCTGTCCGACGGCTGGTATCGAGGTAACGTCGGCGCCTTCCGCATTCCGGCGGAGTGGGGCGACGAGCTGGCGGTGCGACTCGAGGTCCACGTCCATCACGCCGACGGATCGCGGCGGGTCATCGGCACGGATGCCGGCTGGACCAGCAGCGCCTCCCGCATCATGCGTGCCGACCTGATGGACGGGCAGAGCGTGGACTTCACTCGGCCCGCCTCCGACGACGTCGCGGTCATCGTCGGCGCGGTCGATGCTCCCCCCATCGAGTGGTCGCCCGCTCCGCCGGTCCGGGTCATCGAGGCGCGCGCGCCGCGATCGGTGCACGCGGTGGGCGAAGGCGTCTGGATCGTGGACTTCGGTCAGAACGCATCCGGGTGGGTGCGTCTCACCGAGCTCGGACCGCTCGGCACAGTGACGACACTGGACTACGGCGAGCACCTCGGATCGAACGGCGACATCGACACGGCGCACCTGGACTCCACGCGTCCGGGCCAACCTCCCGTCGTCTTCCGGCAGCACGACGAAGTCACCGCCGGTGAGGCTGCGGACGTGTTCGAACCCCGCCACACGGTGCACGGGTTCCAGTTCGTGCGCGTGACTCGTCGCGGCGCACCGTTCGATGCCGCGTCGATCACGATGCAGATCGTGCACACCGACCTGGCGCGCGTGGGCACTTTCGCGTGCAGCGACGAGGATCTCAATCGTCTGCACCAGATCGCGGACTGGAGCTTCCGCGGCAACGCCGTAGACGTGCCGACCGACTGCCCGACGCGGGAGCGCCTGGCGTGGACCGGCGACTACCAGATCTTCGCGCCGACCGCCACGAGGCTGTACGACGTGCGGGGTTTCAGCCGCAAGTGGCTGCGCTCGGTGCGCGATGACCAGCTGGACGACGGCCGCATCGCCAACTTCTCGCCCGACGGCCGGCGCATCAAGCACCACCTCGATGACCAGTTCGCAATGATGACCGGCTCGGCCGGTTGGGGCGACGCGATCGTGGCCGTGCCGTGGGAGCTGTACGAGTCCTCGGGCGACGCCGAGGTGCTCGCCGAGAACTGGGAAGCCATGGTGCGCTGGGTGCAGTGGGCGCTGGAGAAGGCCCGGACCGAACGCCACCACGCCAGGGCTCGGAGGCACCCGCATCCGGAGCCGTTCGAGGACTACCTGTGGGACGGCACGTTCCACTGGGGTGAGTGGACCGAGCCGCGGGAGAAGCGCGCCGACGGGACGCCGATCGACCCTGTCAAGGACGACCCCATGACGTGGTTCATGGCGGACAAGGGCGAGGTCGGCACCGCCTACCTGTATCGGTCGACCTCCACTCTTGCCCGCATCGCCGCGGTGCTCGGCCACGACGAGCTCGCCGCTCGCTACACGGATATCGCCGAACGGATCCGCTCCGCGTGGCAGGCGGCCTACCTCCGCCCCGATGGGACGACCGCAACCGATTCTCAGGCGTCTTACGTGCGATCCCTCTCCTTCGATCTCGTTCCCGAGCCGCTGCGGAATGCCGCCGCCCGGCGCCTGGTCGAGCTCATCCGCTCGGCCGGCACGCACCTGAGAACGGGTTTCCTGTCCACGGGGGACCTGCTCCCGGTGCTCGCCGACACCGGCCATGCGGATGTCGCGTACGAACTGCTGCTCCAGAGGACTGCTCCGTCGTGGCTGAACATGATCGACCGGGGCGCCACCACGATCTGGGAGGACTGGGAGGGAATCGACGAATCCGGAGTCGCCCACGAGTCGCTGAATCACTACAGCAAGGGCGCGGTCGTGCGTTTTCTCCACACCCACGTTCTCGGACTGCGCCAGGCCCCAGGGTCGGTGGCGTGGGAATCCGTGGTCGTCGAGCCGGTGCTCGGCGGTTCGCTCACCTGGGCCCGCGGCATGCACGACGGCCCGCAGGGGCCCATCCGCGTGGAATGGCGCATCGACGGCGACGAGCTGCACATCGCTGCGGACGTGCCGGCAGCGACCCGCGCTCGGATCGTCTTTCCGGACGGCACGAGTCACGAAGCCGGACCCGGGGCGTTCTCCGGACGCCGGCCCCTGCCTCACGCGACCCCCCACCTCACCCCGGCGCTCTGACGCCACCACACGAATCGATAGGACCGAGATGAGCACTTTTCCGGACGGATTCCTCTGGGGCGCGGCCACGGCCGGGCACCAGATCGAAGGCAACAACGTCAACAGCGACTGGTGGGCCCGCGAACAGGTCACGCCCGGGATGGAGCTGTCCGGCGACGCCTGCGACAGCTACCACCGCTATGCCGAGGACATCCAGCTCCTCGCCGATGCCGGTCTCACGTCGTACCGATTCAGCCTGGAGTGGGCACGCATCGAGCCGATCCGCGGACACTTCTCCCGCGCCGAGCTCGCGCACTACCGTCGCGTCATCGACGCGTGCCTGGATCGCGGCATCACCCCCGTCGTGACCCTGCAGCACTTCACCACACCGCAGTGGTTCGCCGAGGCAGGCGGATGGTCGGGACCTGACGCGACGGAGCTGTTCGTCCGCTACGTGGAGCAGGCCTGCACGATCCTCGATGGAGTCGAATGGGTCGCCACCATGAACGAGCCCAACATGCAGGCGGCGATCATGACCGCGATGGCGAGGATGGCGCAGTCGGGCGGTCAGTGGCAGAGCCCCACCGTCGAAGCCGAGCACACCAGCGATGAAGAGAGTCAGCAGGCGGCGCGCAACGATTTCCTCGCGTACGCCGATCCCGCCATCAGCCGCACGTTCGTCGAGATCCACCACGCCGCGCGAGAGGTCGTTCGCGCGCGCACCGACGCGAAGGTCGGCTGGACCATCGCCGCCGGCGCCCTCACCGCCGCACCCGGTGGCCAGGAGAAGCTCCTCGAGATCCGCTACGGCAAGGAGGACATCTTCTGGGAGGGCAGCCGCGGGGATGACTGGGCGGGGGTGCAGGCGTACTCCAGTCAGCAGGTCGATGCGAACGGGCTGGTCCCGCACCCGCAGCTCCCCGACAACACGCTCGTCGGCACCACTTTCCGGCCCGACTCGCTTGCGATGGCGGTGCGTCACGCGACGGAGGTGACCGAGGGCGTTCCGATCCTCATCACCGAGAACGGTATCGCGACGGAGGACGACACGGAGCGGATCCGCTACACCGCCGCAGCTCTGGAAGGCCTGCTCGAGACGATCGCCGAGGGCATCGATGTGCGCGGGTACCTGCACTGGTCGCTGCTGGACAACTTCGAGTGGGGCCACTGGGAGCCGACATTCGGGCTCATCGCCATCGATCGCGAGACGTTCGAGCGCACGCCCAAGCCGAGCCTGGCGTGGCTGGGCCGGATCGCACAGCACAACGCGATGCCGGCCGAGGTGCTCGCATGAGTTTTCCCTTCGCCGACGTCGCCGAGGTGCAGGTGCGCGACCTGCTGTCGCTGGCCGGTCGCCGCGCTCTGGTCACCGGCGGCGCTCGAGGCCTGGGCAAGGCGATCGCACTGCGGCTGGCTGAAGCCGGTGCCGACGTGGCGATCGCGGACATCGACCATGAACTTGCTCGGGCGGCGGCATCCGACATCGCACGTCGATTCGCCGTCAAGGCCGTGGGCGTGCCTATGGACGTGACGGATGCCGCCTCGGTGCGCGCGGCGACCGATTCGGTCATCGAGGATCTCGCGGGCCTGGACCTGTGGATCAACAACGCGGGTGTTTTCCCCAGCATCCCGGTGCTCGAGACCGAGGACGCCGCGTGGGAGAGCGTCTTCGCCGTCAACGCGCGGGGCGTCTTCAACGGCTCACGTGAAGCAGCTCGCCGGATGGCGCCGGGCGGCTCCGGAGTCATTGTCAACATCGTCTCCACCGCGGGCTTCCAGGGCACCGCACCCGGACTGTCGGCCTACGTCGGCTCCAAGCACGCCGTCCGCGGGATGACCAAGCAGATGGCCCTGGAGTTCGCTCCGCTCGGCATCCGTGTGCTCGGTGTCGCCCCCACCTTCGTGCCTACGGAAGGCAACATGGCCGCCGGCGCGGCAGCGATGGAGGCGGCCGGCGTCGACCCGGCGACCGTCCCCGTCATGAACCACAGCCTGATCGGTCGGCTGGGAACGCCCGATGACATCGCTCGAGTGGTGCTGTTCTGCGCGAGCGACATGTCGATGATCATGACCGGCAGCACCCTTCTGGCCGACGCCGGCCAGACCATCTGACCCGGCACCCGAGAAAAGGCAACCGATGCTCAAGCCCCAATCCACCCCCACCCGCGAGCTGGTCAACCTGGACGGTGTCTGGCGCTTCGGCATCGACAGCCGCCTGTCGGAGCAGCCGTGGCTGACGAAACTGGACACGCCGCTGGAAGCGGCAGTGCCGGCCAGCTACAACGATCTGTTCGCCGACCCCGAGATCCGCGACCACGTCGGCTGGGTCTACTACCAGCGCGAGGTGCGTGTGCCACGGGGGTGGGCGGACGATCAGATCCTGCTGCGCTTCGACGCGGCGACGCACGCGGCACGGGTCTACGTCGACGACCGGCTCGTCGGCGAACACGTCGGAGGCTATACGCCCTTCGACGTCGACCTCACGGACATCGTCCGGCCCGGGGGATCCTTTCGCCTCACGGTCGGGGTGAGCGGCGAGCTGACCAACGAGACGGTCCCGCCGGGGAAGATCGAGGTCGGGATGGACGGCAAGCGCCGGCAGACCTACTTCCACGACTTCTACAACTACGCCGGCCTCGCGCGATCCGTCTGGCTCTACAGCCGGCCGAAGCTGCACATCTCCGACGTCACTGTCGTGACCGCTTTCAGCGGCTCGGAGGGCTCGGTCCAGTACCGAGTCGAGGCGACGGATACCGCAGACATCCGTGTGCGGCTGGCCGATGCGTCCGGCGCCGTCGTCGTCGAAGGCTCGGGCAGCACCGGCGTCCTCTCCGTTCCCGACGTGACCCTGTGGCGGCCGGGTGCGGCGTATCTCTACGACCTGACCGTGGAGATCATGGCGGACGGCCAGGTCGTGGACAGCTACCCGATCCCCGTCGGCGTCCGCACCGTCCAGGTGCACGGTCACGAGTTCCTCATCAACGGCGAGGCGTTCTACTTCACCGGCTTCGGCAAGCACGAGGACGCGCCGGTGCGCGGAAAGGGGCATGACGACGCGTTCATGGTCCACGACTTCCAGCTCATGGATTGGATCGGCGCCAACTCGTTCCGCACGTCCCATTACCCGTACGCGGAGGAAGTGCTCGAATTCGCCGACCGGCACGGCATCGTGGTCATCGACGAGACGGCGGCCGTCGGCCTGAACATGGGAGTCGCGGGCGGGATGTCCGGCATCCCCCCGTTCCCCACCTTCTCGGACCAGTACGCCAACGCCCAGACGCAGAGCGCGCACGCGCAGCACCTGCGGGAACTCATCGCCCGAGACAAGAACCACCCGTGCGTGGTCATGTGGTGCATTGCGAACGAGCCGGCCTCGAATGAGGACGGCGCGTACGAGTACTTCGAGCCGCTCGTCCAGCTCACACGCGAGCTGGACCCCACGCGGCCGGTCACCTACTCGCTCGTGATGTTCGCGACGTTCCAGAACGACAGGATCATCGACCTGTTCGACGTCGTCAGCATGAATCGCTACTACGGGTGGTACATCGCCACCGGCGATCTGGCGCTCGCCGAGATGTACCTGCAGGGCGACATCCAGGGCTGGGTCGAGCGCACCGGCAAGCCGATCCTGATGACCGAGTACGGCGCCGACACGCAGCCCGGCGTGCACTCCATCTGGGACGCGGCGTGGACCGAGGAGTACCAGCGCGACTATCTCGCGATGAACCATCGGGTCTTCGACCGCTTTCCGCAGTTCGTCGGCGAGCAGGTCTGGAACTTCGCCGACTTCGCCACTTCCAACGGCATCCACCGCGTCGAGGGCAATAAGAAGGGCGTGTTCACCCGCGATCGCAAGCCGAAGGCCGCCGCGCATGCCCTCCGCGAACGCTGGCGCGGCCTGGACGGGCGCAAGCCCGGCACGGCCGACTGACACCTCTCCCTCCACCCGCCACGAACATCCACAATTGACAAAGGAGTCCCACATGAACGCCAACGACGACCTCACCGAGGACGAATCGGAGCGCATCACCCTTGCCGTCGCCGCCGGCCGGCCGATCACCGCCGGCCCCGCGGCAGGGCCGTTGACGACGACCGTCGCCACGGACAACGGGCCGACCGAGCGCGTCAGCAAGAGCTTCATCCTCTGGCTCGTCCTGCTCAACTTCGGTGCCGCGATGGCCTTCATCGTCCCGTTGACCTACTCTTTGGCGCTGCGCATCCAGGAGCTCGCTCCCGGCCACGAGGAGATCCTCGGCTATGCCACGGGCATCGCGCAGACCGTGTTCATCCTCACCTCGCCCCTGATCGGCATCTGGAGCGACCGCACACGCAGTCGTATCGGACGACGCAAGCCCTTCATCCTCGGCGGCATCGTCGTCGGGATGACCGGGCTCGCGATCATCGGTGTTTCCCCGAACGTTCCGCTCATGATCCTCGGCTGGACGATCGGGATGCTCGGCTGGGCTAACGCCGCAGCGACGGTGCTGTTCATCCAGGCCGACCAGCTGCCCGATTCGCAGCGCGGCAGAGTGTCGGCCATGACCGGTGTCGCCGCTCAGGTGGCGGCCATCGTCGGCATCGGGGTCGTCTACTCCGTCGTCAACGTCAGTCAGTTCCTCGTCTTCGTGCTCCCCGGGATCGTCGGCACGATCCTGGCTCTGTTCTTCGTGTTCTTCGGCAAGGACGCCGACTCCCGCTACATGGACCTGCCCAGCGACAAGATCTCGCTGAAGAAGGTCTTCGGGGCGTTCGTGTTCGACCCGCGCAAGTACCCCGACTTCGGGTGGAACTGGCTGGGGCGCTTCATCTTCTTCGTGGGCCTCTACTTCAACACCGCATTCGGGACCTTCTTCTATTCGCAGCGACTTGGCCTGCCCATCTCCGAGATCGCCGGGCTGGTGGCGATCATCGGGCTGCTCGGCATCGTCGCGGCGGTCGTGGGAGCAATCGGCGGCGGCTGGCTGTCTGACAAACTCGGCCGACGCAAGCTCTTCGTCGGAATCGGTGCCGGGCTGTTCGCCGCCGGGGCGATCGTCGAAGCGACCGCGTACTCGGTGCCCACCCTCATCGTCGGTGCGGTCTTGATGAACCTCGCCCTCGCCGCCTTCGGCGCCGTCGACCAGGCGATCGTCATGGCGATCCTGCCCGAGCGAGCCGAGGCCGGCCGCTACATGGCAGTCGTGCAGTTCGCCCAGAAGATCCCGAGCGCCTTCGCTCCGATCCTCGCGGCTGCGATCATCACGATCGGTGCCGCCGAGGGGGTCAAGAACTACACGCTGCTGTACCTGCTCGGTGGCGCGTTGGCCCTCGTCGGGGCGGCGCTGATCATCTTCAAGGTCAAGACGGTTCGCTGAGGCCGCTCCACCCGGGCGGGGCATCACGCCCTGCCCGGATGGGGGCTCCGGCTCGGTTCGGTGAACAGCGTCCGCGCGAGCTTCGGCACCCGCTTCCAAGCACGCGGTCGGGTGCTCACGCCTGCGCAGGGCGGGAGCGTGCTGCGCGATCGCGGTATCTACCCGCTCACGCTGGCACGGGTACCGGCCGATGCTGGCCGCGGTCATGGAAGCGCTGGAGGACGGTCTCGTGGAGCACCCCTGGCACGGGCGCGCAGAGACGGTCGAGGTCGCCCGGACGATGGATGGCATCCTTGCTGCGATCTCGCCGCGCTCACCCGGCCGGTCCGGTTGAGCGCCGGATCACCAGCTGGGTCTCGAGCTCCCCGGCCGGCTCCGGTTCCGCTGTTCCTGCCAGGCGGTCGAGGATGTTCAGCACCGCGTTCTCGCCCATGCGGTCGAGCGGGGTGCGGATCGTGGTCAGTGTCGGCGAGGTGAAGTCGGAGCCGAAGATGTCGTCGAAGCCGATGATGCTCAACCGCCGCGGAACGTGTATGCCGGCCTCCCCGCACGCCGCCAACAGGCCGATCGCCATCAGGTCGTTGTACGTCATCACGGCCGTATCGCCCGACGCGAGCAGCGACGGCAGCGAAGCTGCGCCGCCCGCTCGCGTGGGATCGCGAGCGGCCAGCACGTGCACGTCCATCCCGCGACGACCGGCGGACTCGTGCAGTGCCGCGCGCCGGGCGGCCGTCATCCACGATCGCTCGGGGCCGGGAAGGTGGGCGACGCGGCGGTGCCCCAGCGAAGCCAGATGCGCGACGGCCTGATCGATCCCGGTCGCGATGTCCGGGACGGTCCCTGGTACGCCCTCGACCACGCGATTGAGGACGACCACCGGTGTGCGGCGCGAGAGGGAAAGAATCTCTTCGTCGCTCAGTCGGCTCGAGACCAGCACGATGCCGTCGACCGCGCGGAGCATGCGCTCGGCAGCCTCACCCTCGCGACTGCCGGACTCCTGCGACTCGGCGATCACCAGCGTGTAGCCGCGCTGCGCCGCCGCCCGTTCCGCTCCGCGGGCGAGGTTGAAGAAGACGGGATTGGTGATGTCCGCGACGAGCAGGCCGATGTTGCTCGTGCGGCCGGTCTGCAGGGCACGCGCCGCCGGATTGACCTGGAAGTTCAGTGTTCGAGCGGCCTCGAGGACGCGCTTCTCGGTCTTCGCACTGACGCGGCCCGGATTGCTCAGCGCCCGGGAGACCGTCGAAGGGTTGACCTCCGCCAGGCGGGCGACGTCGTAGATCGTGGGGCGCCGGTCCTGCCCCGGACTGGCCGCTCCGGCGGCATTCGGTTGCACGTTGGACGTCACGAATGCACCGCACCCGGTTGCGCGAGAAGGAAGACCACACGCCCATCATGCCCTGGCGGCCACAGGATCGGGCGCAGGACTGGCAATCGATTGCCACATCTGCGACAATCGGGATGCGGCCACCGCCGGCTGCCGAACCCCGGGGGCACCAATGGTCGATCTGTCTGCGAGACCCTTCCACCTCGATCCAGCCGGCATCGCCTGGGTGCGCTCCACGATCGCGGGGATGACGCTCGAGGAGAAGGTCGGCCAGCTGTTCGTGAACCTCGACGTGTCTTTCGACGAGGGCTACCTCCAGCGGATCGTCGATCAGTACCACGTCGGTGCCGTGCGCTACCGGGGTGCGGACTCGCCCGAGATCCAGGCGCACGTGAGATTCCTGCAGGAGCGCTCACCGGTGCCCCTGCTGGTGGCCTCCAACCCCGAGATGGGCGGCTTCGGAAGCGCGGATGACGGCACGCTGGTGTGCACGCATCTGCAGGCCGGGTCGCACCCCGATGCCGAGATCGCCTATGAGATGGGCCGGATCGCCGGTCTCGAGGCCGCGGCGGTCGGCTGCAACTGGGCGTTCGCGCCGGTCGTCGACATCCACATGAACTGGCGCAACTCCGTGGTGGCGACCCGCAGCTTCGGGTCGGATGCCGATCTCGTGATCGAGCGCGCGAAGCGGTTCATCGATGGCATCACCGAATCGAACGTCGCCTGTGCGATCAAGCACTTTCCGGGCGACGGCGTGGATGAGCGCGACCAGCACGTGACCGCGAGCTTCAACACCCTGGACTACGCGGCGTGGGATGAGTCGTATGGACGCGTGTACCGCGAGCTGATCGAACACGGCGTGCCTTCCGTGATGGTGGGCCATATCGGCGCCCCGGGGCTGTCCCGCGAGCTGCGTCCCGGCATCCGCGACGAAGAGATCCTGCCCGCGACGCTCGCACCGGAACTCCTGGGCGATCTGCTGCGCGGCCGGCTCGGCTTCAACGGACTGATCGTCAGCGATGCGTCGGCGATGGTCGGCCTCACTCGCGTCCTTCCCCGCCGCGAGCTGGTGCCTGCGCTGATCGTGGCCGGCTGCGACATGGTGCTGTTCTTCCGCAACGCCGACGAAGACGTCTCGTACATGCTCGACGCGGTTCAGTCCGGCGTCATCACGGAGGCGCGCCTGCAGGACGCTCTCGAGCGCATCCTGGGGCTGAAGGCGTCGCTCGGTCTTCACCTCCGGCAGGCGTCGGGGGAACTCGTTCCGCCCGCCGACGCTCTCGGAATCGTCGGAAGCGAGGAGCATCATCGGATAGCCGCTGCGATCGCGGACAAGACGGTGACCCTCGTCAAGGACACGGGGCGCTCTCTTCCGCTCACGCCGGGCACGCATCCGCGCATCCGCCTCTACGGCGTCTCGTCGGATGCCGATTTCACCGGCGCCGATCCCCGCGCCTTCCTGGACGTCTTCCGGGAGGAGCTGGAGACGGCCGGCTTCGAGGTCCACGTGTTCCGCACGCTTGCCGAACGCATCGCGGACGGAGAGGAGGGCGTCTTCTTCCACACCGTGATGAGCGATGAAGCCAACGAGCAGTACGCGTCGAAGTACGACGCGGCGATCATCGTCGCCAACGTGACCGGCTTCGCCCAGGAGAGCACGATCCGGCTGCGGTGGTCCACTCCGATGGCCGCGGAGATCCCGTGGTACGCGACGGAGGTTCCGACGGTGTTCGTCTCGACCGCTCTGCCCACCCACCTGATCGACGTCCCCTGGGTTCGAACGGTCATCCACGCGCACGCCCCGTCGCGGGAGAACATCCGCGCCACCGTGGAGAAGATCCAAGGGCGCTCGCCCTTCCGGGGAACCTTCAACGAGAACGTCTGGTGCGACACCTTCGGAACGCGACTGTGAGCGCGGCCGACGTCGCCGTGCCGAGCGCGCGCTCCCTGCGAAACGGGCCGCAGTCCGACGCGCTGCTGCCGGCGGACGAGCGTCTGCACGGCCTCGCGAGGGAGCTCTACGCCGAGGTCGCGGCAGCTCCCATCATCTCGCCGCACGGTCATGTCGATCCTGGACTGCTCCTCGAGAACCGGCCGTTCCGTGATCCGGCCGAGCTGTTCATCACGCGAGACCACTACGTCACCCGGATGCTGCACGCGGCCGGCGTGGACCTGGGTGAGATCGGCCTCGATCCTGCTTCCGACGTCGACCCGCGACGGACGTGGCGATCCCTCGCCGAGCACTGGCACCGGTTCGCGGGCACGGCGAGCGGCTACTGGTTCGAGTTCGAACTCGCGTCGCTGTTCGGCATCCACGACGAACTCTCACCCGCCAGCGCCGACCAGATCTACGACCGCATCGCGACAGCGATCCAGACGCCCGAATTCCGTCCGCGGGCGCTGTTCGAGAGCTTCCGTCTCGAGGTACTCGCGACCACCGACGACCCGCTGGACGAACTCTCCGCGCATGCGGCGCTCGGCGCCGACCGGACGTTCCACGGGCGCGTCCTGCCGACGTTCCGGCCGGATGCCTACGTCGATCCCGACGGCGCCGACTTCGCCGAGCGCCTCGAGCGCCTCCTGGGGATGACCGGACAGCCGACCTCCTTCTCCGGATACCTCGGCGCCCTTCAGGAGCGTCGCGCACACTTCATCGCCCGCGGTGCGGTCTCGGCCGACCACGGCGTCCTCGAGCCACTGACGGTCGACCTGGACCCCTCCGCCGCGGACGCGCTCTTCGCCCGAGCGATCCGGGGAGAACTCGACACCGACGGCGCACGGCTCTTCCGCGGCCACATGCTCTTCCAGATGGCGAGGATGAGCGTCGAGGACGGCCTGGTCATGACGATCCACCCGGGGGTGCGCCGCAACCACCACGGGCCGACGTGGCGCAGATTCGGCCCGGACACGGGCCATGACATCCCGGTGGCGACGGAGTTCACCGAGAACCTGCGACCGCTGCTGGAGGCCTTCGGCACGGCGCGTGATTTCCACCTGGTGCTCTTCTCGGTCGATGAGACCGCCTACTCGCGCGAGATCGCCCCTCTCGCCGGGTTCTACCCGAGCGTCTACATCGGTGCCCCCTGGTGGTTCCTCGACGCTCCCGACGCGATGCTGCGGTGGCGAGCGGCGGTGACCGAGACGGCCGGCTTCTACCGGTCGAGCGGGTTCATCGACGATACGCGGGCGTTCCTGTCGATCCCCGCCCGTCACGACACGGCGCGGCGACGAGATGCCGCGTTCCTCGCCGGTCTGGTCGGCGAGGGCAGAGTCACCATGCCGACCGCTCAGCGGATCATGCGCGACCTCGTGGATCGCATCCCCCGAGAGGTGTTCAAGCTGTGAGCGCCGGGGCGAGCGCCATCGCCGAACGCCCGACGCGGCGACCGGTGCGCATCGTGCACGTCGGCTTCGGTCGCTTCTTCCGGGCGCACCAGGCCTGGTACACCGCTCGCGCCGGTGACGCGGCCGATTGGGGCATCGCGGCCTTCACCGTGCGGAGCCCGACGATCGCCGCAGATCTGGCAGAGCATCAGGGCGTCTACCCCCTGATCGTCCGCGGGCCCGTATCCGACACCATCGAGACGATCGACAGCGTCGTCGCCGTTCTTCCCGGATCCGACGTGGACGCATTGTGCGGCTACGTCAGCCGACCCGAGGTGGCAGTGATCACCCTCACCGTCACGGAGGCCGGATACGGCATCGGCGCATCGGGCGAAGCGGACGTGGATGAGGGCGACGTGCGCGACGACCTCGCCGCGCTGAAAGCCGGAGCCGGTACCGCGCGGTCCGTGCTCGGTCGCTTGACGCTCGCGCTCTCCACGCGCCGGGACAGGGGAGCCGGACCCATCGCGGTGGTGTCCTGCGACAACATCCCGGGCAACGGCCGCTTCCTTTCGCGAGGCGTCCTGAGCTTCGCCGCACTGCTGGACGAACAGCTGTGCGAATGGATCCGTGCCCACGTCTCGTTCGTCAGCACGTCGGTCGACCGGATCACCCCCCAGGTGGCGGGGGAGCAGGTGGTCACGGAGCCCTTCTCCGATTGGGTGCTCAGCGGGGACTTTCCCGCGGGACGCCCGGACTGGAGGAGTGCGGGTGCCCGATTCGTCGACGACATCGAGCCCTGGGAGCATCGCAAGCTCTGGCTTCTCAACGGTGCGCACTCCATCCTGGCTTTCGATGGACAGCTCAGGGGTCACGAGACCGTCGCCGAGGCGGTGGCCGATCCGCAGTGCCGCGCCCTGGTGGACGCCTTCTGGCACGAGGCGGTGCAGTCTCTGCCGCCCGGAATCGAGCACGTCCAGTACCGGCGGGACCTCATCGGCCGCTTCACCAATCCCCGCATCGTCCACTCGCTCGCGCAGATCGCCGGCGAAGCGACGACGAAGGTCGCCTACCGTCTGGCGGCCGTCGCCGAACGGGGCGTCGCATCTGGCCGCTCGGCAGACGCCAGCGCTGCCGCCATCGCGGCCTGGATCCGTTGGGTTCGCGGGGCGCATCCGGCGCCCGACTCGCGGCGGGCGGAAGTGGATGCCGCCCTCCTCGCGACTGATCCGATCCGGGAGCTTGTCGCTCTCGCATCGCCCTTCCTCGCCGCATCCGACACATTCGTCGATCGCGTCCGCGATCGTGCCCACATCGCAAGGAGAGCATCGCCATGATCATCGACAGGGCCGAGGTCATCGTCACGAGCCCGGACCGCAACTTCGTCACGCTCAAGATCACCACCGACGACGGCCTGACGGGCTTGGGTGATGCCACCCTCAACGGGCGGGAGCTCGCAGTCGTCGCCTACCTCTCCGAGCACGTCGTGCCGCTGCTCATCGGCAGCGACGCCTCCCGGATCGAGGACACCTGGCAGTTCCTCTACCGGTCGGCGTACTGGCGTCGCGGACCCGTCACGATGGCGGCGATCGCCTCGGTCGACATGGCCCTGTGGGACATCAAGGGCAAGGCGGCGGGGATGCCGGTCTACCAGCTGCTCGGCGGCGCCAGCCGCAACGGGCTGATGGCGTACGGTCACGCGTCGGGCAAGGAGCTGCCCGAGCTGTTCGACTCCGTCCGCGCGCACCAGGAGCAGGGCTACAAGGCGATCCGCATCCAGACGGGTGTGCCCACGCTCAAGGCCATCTACGGCATCGCCGCGCAGGGGGCCGACGTCGGCGACGCGACGGTGCGGTACGACCATGAGCCCGCCCGCCGCGGAGCGAAGCCGGTCGAGGAGGACTGGGACACCCGCGCCTACCTGAACCACCTGCCGGGGGTGTTCGAGGCGGTGCGGAACGAGTTCGGACCCGACCTTCCGCTGCTGCACGACGGGCACCACCGGATGACGCCGATCCAGGCGGCGCGGCTCGGCAAGGATCTGGAACCGTACGACCTGTTCTGGCTCGAGGACTGCACTCCCGCGGAGAACCAGGAGGCGCTGCGCCTGGTGCGTCAGCACACCACGACTCCGCTCGCGATCGGCGAGATCTTCAACACGGTCTGGGACTTCAAGGACATCATCCGCGATCAGCTCATCGACTACGTCCGCGGAGCGGTCACCCACATGGGCGGCATCACCGCGCTCAAGAAGACGCTCGATTACGCGGCGATGTACCAGATCAAATCCGGCATGCACGGGCCGACCGACATCTCGCCGGTCGGCATGGCCGCCGCCATGCACCTCGGGCTGGCGATCCACAACTTCGGCATCCAGGAGTACATGAAGCACGGCGCGAAGACCGACCGGGTGTTCGAGCAGTCGTTCACGTGGACGGACGGCTACCTGCACCCCGGCGAGAATCCGGGCCTCGGAGTGGAGCTGAATGTCGACGAAGCGGGGAAGTACCCCTACGAGCAGGCCTACCTTCCCTACAACCGCTTGCTCGATGGAACAGTCCACGACTGGTGAGGACGAGCGGGCTGGACGAGCTTGTACGACGGCTGACGCAGCGCCGCCACCCAGGAGTAGGCCGCGGCGCCGGGCAGCGGATTCCGCAGGGGGGGTGAGCATCGCACCAGTATCCGAAGGACGCCGGAGCATCAGCGCAGGGCTACCGCGGCCGCCCGCGCCTCACTACGATTCCCGCTTCCCGTGCCCGCGAATACTTCACCGTCGATCAAGAACCGCGAGAGTTGCGCACAGAATGCGTGTCACACCGCCGGTGGGGTCGGCCGGAAGGAGCATGCTGAGCACACACCGATCCACAGGGAGAACATCACGTGTCACGCATTGGCATCGTCGCCGAAGCGCCCCGCGAGAAGCGCGTGGCTGCGACTCCCACCACCGTCCCCAAGCTGATCGCGCTCGGCTACGACGTCGTGGTGGAGGCCGGCGCGGGGGCCGAGTCGTCCTTTCCGGATGCCGCCTATGCCGCATCCGGTGCCACCATCGTCTCGACCGCCGAAGCGTGGGCGTCCGAGATCGTCCTCAAGGTCGACGCGCCGACACCCGACGAGATCGCCCTGCTGCGGGACGGCGCGACGCTGATCGCGCTGCTGAGCCCGGCGCTGCGCCCGCAGCTGGTCGAGTCGCTTGCGACGCGGCCGATCACGGCGCTCGCGCTGGATGCGGTCCCGCGGATCTCGCGGGCGCAGTCGATGGATGTGCTCAGCTCGATGGCGAACATCTCCGGATACCGCGCGGTGATCGAGGCGGCGAACGAGTTCGGCCGGTTCTTCACCGGCCAGGTCACCGCGGCGGGAAAGGTGCCGCCCGCCAAGGTGCTGGTCGCCGGAGCGGGCGTGGCGGGGCTTGCGGCGATCGGGGCGGCCTCGAGCCTGGGCGCGATCGTGCGCGCGACGGATCCGCGCCCCGAGGTCGCCGATCAGGTGGCCTCGATCGGCGGGCAGTATCTCGAGGTCGTCGTGCCCGATGAGGCCAAGGAGGTCTCCGCCGACGGATATGCGAAGGCGACGAGCGAGGCCTATGACCGACGGGCGGCGCAGATCTACTCCGAGCAGGCGGCGGATGTGGACATCATCATCACGACCGCGCTCATCCCTGGACGCGCGGCGCCGCGGCTCATCACGGCGGCCGATGTCGCGAGCATGAAGCCCGGCAGCGTGATCGTCGACATGGCGGCCGCGCAGGGCGGGAACGTCGAGGGATCGGTCGAGGGCGAGCGGGTCGTCACCGAGAACGGCGTGGTGATCCTCGGGTTCACCGACCTGCCGGGCCGCCTGCCCCAACAGGCCTCGCAGCTGTTCGGCACGAACCTCGTCAACCTCGTGAAGCTGCTGACCCCGGGCAAGGACGGCCGGCTGATCATCGACTTCGACGACGTCGTGCAGCGCACCGTCACGGTGGTGCGCAACGGCGAGGTGACGTGGCCTCCGCCTCCCGTGCAGGTCTCCGCCGCCCCGGCCAAGCCCGCGGCGGCCGCCGCCGTCGTGGAGCCGAAGAAGCCGATGTCACCGCGCGCCCGCGGCGGGCTGCTCGCGGCGGGCATCGCCGTGCTGTTCGCCGTGTGCGCGTTCGCACCGGCGCCGCTGCCGCAGCACTTCCTCGTGCTGACCCTGTCGGTCGTGGTCGGGTTCTACGTGATCGGACATGTCGCGCACGCCCTGCACACCCCGCTCATGAGCGTGACGAACGCGATATCGGGCATCATCATCGTCGGTGCGATGGTGCAGATCATGGCGCCCGACCTGACCGTGCAGATCCTCGCGGCGGTGGGTGTGCTGCTGGCGAGCATCAACATCTTCGGCGGGTTCGCGGTGACGCGGCGCATGCTCGCGATGTTCCAGAAGGGCCAGACCCGATGAGCGCGACCGAGACCGCCGGCGCGGTCGCCGGCGCCGCGTACATCGTCGCGGCGCTGCTGTTCATCCTCAGCCTGGCGGGCCTCAGCAAGCACGAGACCAGTCGGCGGGGGGTCGCGTTCGGCATCGTGGGCATGGCGATCGCGCTGGTCGCGACGGTCGGCGCGACGGTTGCCGGTGCGTGGGGGCAGCCGCAGGCGGCACTCGGGCTGACGCTGCTGGTGGCCGCCGTCCTGATCGGCGGGGCGATCGGACTGTGGCGCGCACGCGTCGTGGAGATGACCGGGATGCCGGAGCTCATCGCCCTGCTGCACTCGTTCGTCGGGCTCGCCGCCGTGATCGTGGGCTGGAACGGCGCGCTGTACGACACCGGACTCGAGGGAGCCCTGGCCGACATCCACCACGCCGAGGTGTTCGTCGGCGTCTTCATCGGCGGTGTGACCTTCACAGGCTCGATCGTCGCGTTCCTGAAGCTGTCGGGGCGCATCTCGTCCAAGCCCCTCGTGCTGCCCGGCAAGAACGTCCTCAACCTCGGCGCCCTCGTCGCCTTCTTCGCCCTCACCGTCTGGTACGTCATCGCGCCCGAGCTGTGGCTGCTCGTGCTCGTCACGGCTCTCGCATTCGCGCTCGGCTGGCACCTGGTCGCCTCGATCGGCGGCGGCGACATGCCGGTGGTCGTCTCGATGCTCAACAGCTACTCCGGCTGGGCGGCAGCCGCGGCCGGATTCCTGCTGAACAATGATCTGCTGATCGTCACCGGCGCGCTCGTGGGCTCGTCGGGTGCCTACCTCAGCTACATCATGTGCAAGGCGATGAACCGCTCGTTCCTCTCGGTGATCGCCGGCGGATTCGGCATCGAGGCGCCCGCCGCGGGCGACGAGGACTACGGCGATCACCGCGAGATCGATGCCGAGTCCGCCGCGGACATGCTGGTCTCCGCATCCAGCGTCGTGATCACCCCCGGGTACGGCATGGCCGTCGCCCAGGCGCAGCACGGCGTCGCCGATCTCGTGCAGCGGCTCCGAGAACGGGGCGTCGACGTGCGGTTCGGCATCCACCCCGTCGCCGGGCGCCTGCCCGGGCACATGAACGTGCTGCTGGCAGAGGCCAAGGTCCCCTACGACATCGTGCTCGAGATGGACGAGATCAACGACGACCTGGCCTCGACCGATGTCGTGCTCGTGATCGGCGCGAACGACACCGTCAACCCGGCCGCCGCCGAGGATCCCACGAGCCCCATCGCCGGGATGCCGGTGCTGAGAGTGTGGGAAGCGCGCCAGGTGATCGTCTTCAAGCGCTCGATGGCCTCCGGCTATGCCGGCGTGCCGAACCCGCTCTTCTACCGCGAGAACGCGCAGATGCTCTTCGGCGACGCGAAGGACAGGGTCGACGACATCCTGCGCCACCTCTGACGAAGCGCTCCCGTCGCCATAGTTGCTCCGGCCCGAGCGCGCCAGTCCCTCGTCCCCGAGGCGCGAAGGCCGTAGCGTCGAGGGATGGCGCACGATGAGCACCGGCCGGAGGAGCTCTACACCGGCCCGATCGACCTTCCCCTGCTCGAAACGATCGATGCCGAGCAGGCCGAGTCGGAGATGACCGAGATCACCTACGACGAGCAGCGGTATCCGGCGCGGCCGCGGCGATTGCGACCACGTGATCACTTCCGGGGCGGCAGTGTGCGACGCATCACGACCGATCCCCGCATGGCGACCGGCACCAACCCCTCGTACGTCGAATGGCTCGTCCGGCAGTCGATGCTCAAAGATGCCGACGTGCTCGCGCGGCAGCTCTCCGGGCAGCCGACGATGTGGCGCAACCCCTACGCGCGTCCCGATGCGCGGCGTGCCATCTCGACCAGCGACGTGTGGTTCACGGCGTACCCGCTGTCGCTCATCACCCGGCCCGGCACGTCGTTCCTGGCGGGCCTGGGCGACGAGGAGCTGTGGTCGGCGTTCGAGCGCGTGGGGATCACGGCGATCCACACGGGTCCGGTGAAGCGGGCGGGTGGAATCGCCGGCTGGCGCGAGACCCCGAGTGTCGACGGGCACTTCGACCGCATCAGCACGGCGATCGACCCGGCCTTCGGGACCGAGGACGAGTTCCGCGCCCTGTGCGACGTCGCCGAAGCACACGGCGGGAGTGTGATCGACGACATCGTGCCGGGCCACACCGGCAAGGGGGCCGATTTCCGTCTCGCCGAGATGGGGTTCAAGGACTATCCCGGCATCTACCACATGATCGAGATCCCGCCCGAGGACTGGTCCCTCCTGCCCGACGTCCCCGAGGGCGTGGACAGCGCCAACCTCGATCAGGCCACCGAGCAGGAGCTCGCCGACCGCGGCTACATCATCGGAGCCCTGCAGCGCGTCATCTTCTACACCCCGGGGGTGAAGGAGACGAACTGGAGCGCGACGGCTCCCACCACCGGCCCCGATGGTGTGACGCGCCGATGGGTCTACCTGCACTACTTCAAGCAGGGCCAGCCGTCGATCAACTGGCTGGACCCGACGTTCGCGGGCATGCGCCTCGTGATCGGCGATGCGCTGCATTCGCTCGGCGAGCTCGGCACGAGCGCGCTGCGCCTCGATGCCAACGGCTTCCTCGGGGTGGAGGTGAGCGCGGAGGGCCTGCCTGCCTGGTCGGAGGGGCATCCGCTCTCGCACGCCGCGAACCACATCATCGCCGGCATGGTGCGCAAGGTCGGCGGCTTCACCTTCCAGGAGCTGAATCTCACGATTGAGGACATCCGCGACACCGGCGCCGTGGGGGCGGATCTGTCCTACGACTTCATCGGCCGGCCGGGCTACCACCACGCGCTGGCGACGGGGCAGACCGAATTCCTGCGCCTGGCGCTGACGACCTCGCTCGAACTCGGCGTCTCGCCCGTGCAGCTCGTGCACGGCCTGCAGAACCACGACGAGCTGACCTACGAGCTCGTGCACTGGGCGACGCGACACGGCAACGACGAGTACCGCTTCCGCGGCCGGGAGATCTCGGGCGGTCAGCTCGCCGAAGAGGTGCGCGCCGATCTCACCGAGAGCCTGACGGGCACCGCCGACTACAACCGCGTATTCACCCAGAACGGGATCGCGTGCACGACGACGTCGCTGATCGCCGCCACGCGGGGGATCGCGCGGCTGGATGAGGTCACTGCGGCCGAGGTGCCGGCCATCCGCGATGCCCACCTGCTGCTGTGCGCCTACAACGCCTGGCAGCCCGGCGTCTTCGCCCTGTCGGGCTGGGACCTCACGGGCATGCTGACCGTCCCTGCGGACGAGGTCTCGGACCTGATCGCGGCCGGGGACACCCGCTGGATCGAGCGCGGGGCGCATGACCTGCTCGACCTCGACCCGGCCGCCACCCGGTCCTCGGCGGGCATGCCACGAGGGCGCGCGCTGTACGGCCCGCTTCCGGCTCAACTCGAAGACCCGGCATCGTTCGCCTCACGGCTGGCGGCCATCATCGACCTGCGGCGTGACTACGGCATCGCGACGGCCTCGCAGGTCGATATCCCCGAGGTCGCCCACCCCGGGATGCTCGTGCTCGTGCACCGCCTCGACAACGGCGACGCCCACGCGGACGCCCCCATGCAGGTGACGGTGCTGAACTTCTCCGCCGAGCCGACCGACGGCACCGTGCGGTCGGAGAAGCTCGTGCCGCACAGCGACGTCATCGACGGGGCCACGCGCGAGACCGTCGGACGCGTCGACGACCTGCAGAGCTTCACCGTGTCGCTCCCGGCCTACGGCGCGCTCTTCCTCGTGCTCGCGCCACCGGAGCCGGTCGTCGAATGACGCGCCGTGCCGCTCAGCGCAGCGCCGCGTCGATGCCGGCGAGCGGAACCGGCAGCCAGTCGGGTCGGTTTCGGGCCTCGTAGATCGACTCGTAGACCGCCTTGTCGAGCACGAGTGCGTTGAGAAGGACCGGATCGAGTGCGACCGATCCGGGGCTGCGGACGTAGGCGTCCACGAACGAGTCGCGGCAGGCTGTCGCCCACTCGGCGGCATCCGGACCACCACCCACGGCGCTCGCGTAATCGAACGAGCGCAGCATGCCGGCGACGTCGCGGGGCGGCAGGTCGGGAATCGCGCGCTCGGTCATGGGCCGGAGCGGCTCGCCCTCGAAATCCACGATCCGCCACCCTCCGTCGTCGGGCACGGCGAGCACCTGTCCGAGGTGCAGATCGCCGTGGATGCGCTGCAGCCGCGGCCACGGCCGCTCGAGCGCGGCGCGATAGATCGCATCGATGGCATCGGAGCGGTACGCCACAGCGGGCACCTCGGATGCCGCGATCGTGAGGCGCCGCCGCCAGGCGGTGGCCGTGGCCGACACATCGCCCGCTCCGGCATCCACGGTCTCCAGCGTCGCGGCGAGGGCGCCGTGCACTCCCGCCACGGCGGCTCCGAGGTCGCGCGCCGCGGAGGTGAAGTCGCGCCCCTCCCGCACCGCGTCGAGGGCCACCGCCCACCCGTCGCGCACCCCGGGCAGGAATTCCTGCGCGAAGCAGAGCGTGCCCCGCGAGACGCCGGACTCCTGCCCGACATCGGGCCACTCTGCGTCGATGCTCCCGAGGAAGCGCGGCACGAACGGGGACCCGGCACCGCTCAGCGCCCGCTGGACGGTGACGTCGGGATTCTCCCCGTGATGGAGCGCGCGGAACAGCTTGAGGATGATCGTCGGATGCCGGTCCTCCTCGAACACGATCGAGGTGTTGGACTGCTCGCCGGCCAGAACCCGCGCGCCCGTCACGCGGCGCACGTCCACACCCATCTCGGCGAGCATCCCGGTCGCGAAGGCGGGATCACGAGCCGCGTCGATGACATATCCCCCCTCCGCCTCCCCGATGACGGCATCCGTCATCGCCGGGGGAGAGGCGGCGAGCGCCAGGGGGACCTGGTAGAGCGTGGGCCGGGAGCCCGCGTCATCCATCAGCAGGTACCTCGTGGCCCCCACGACGGGGCGGGCGTCCAGGATGCGGAACTGCGGCTCGTGGCTCTTGCCGGCATACCACCGCTGCCGCGCCACCCAGGCGCCGAGATCCTCTGTCAACCGCACGCTCCACCTTCACCCGGCGGGCGCCCGGAGCAAAAGGGGTGGACGGGCGCGGCGCTGAGGCGTAGTGCGGGGTGCGGACCGCTCATCCAGCATCACGGAGTACACCTGCGGGCGCACCGCGTCAACGGGGATGCCCATGCGGACGCTCTCATCGAAAACTGAGCGCATGGCACCCGCATCCGCCTGGCACGTCGCCCAACGCCAGGAACTGTCCGAAGAACCCGAAGAACTGCACGTGTTCGAACGCAAGGGCCGACGGCACACCGTCGCCAAGACGGCGTCCGCGCTCTGGCTGATCAGCGAGTGGGGCGACGGGGCGCGGATCGCGTGCCGGCTGGCGTTGACTCCCGGCTACCTGCGCGTCGATGCGATCGCGCCCGCACCGGACGGATCGAGCGTGGAGGTCGCGATGTCCTCGAGCCTCGGCGACCAGACCGCGTCCGTGGCATTCGAGAAGGACGGCACGATCAGCGCGACGACGACCCTGCGCGCGGCCGAAGACATGGTGTTCGAAGGATGGCCGCGCGACATCGTGCCGGATCTCGACGACCGGACGGAAGGACGCGTGCACACGCACCAGCGAGGCCTGCGAACGGGCCTCCTGCATGCCAGCCTGACGGGACCGGCATCCGGATCCTTCATGTATCTGCAGGATCTGACGCTCCTCGGCGACTACTGCGATGCGTCTCGGGCCTCCGCCGCCGACACGGTCGGAGGCGACTGGCCGGATATCGGGTTCGCGCTTCCCCTCGGGGAGGCTCCCATCGACAAGGGAGCATCGATCACGATCTCGGCGTGGCGCCTGGCCCTGGCCGATGAGGTGCCCGAGCAGCCGGTCGCCGTCGCCGATCAGTATCTGACTCTGCTGGCGGCCCTGTACTTCCACATCGACCGTCCCACCCCGGACTACATCGACTGGCTCGAGCGCGCCGACGCCTCACGCGCCGCTCTCGAAAGCTCCGAGGCCTGCTGGCTCGAGGTGGAGGGCGGCCGCTACCTGCGCGCGTACGTGGGCGATGACAACCATCCGCCGGAGAGCATGGTGCAGCTGGCGGTTCTGGTCCCCCTGCTCGAACGCAGCATGTGGTCGTCCGAGGAGGATCCGCTCATCGAGAGCCTCGGCGAGATCCTCGGCACCTTCCACGACGACCGCACCGGGATGATCGGGCGCTGGCTGCCTGGCGCCGAGCAGCTCCTCGACGGCGGCGAGGAGCACGAGGGCCCGCGCATCATGGACTCCTGGTATCTGTTCCACCCCCTGCTCAACCTGGGCCGGCTCGCGAAGCACGGCGATGAACGAGCACGGCGGATGCTGCTCGGATCGCTCGACAGGGTCATCGAGATCGCCCACCACTTCCGGCACGAGTGGCCGATCTTCTACGACATCGACACCCTCGAGGTGATCAAGGCCGAAGCGGAGCCGGGCAAGGGTGGGGAGAAGGACGTGCCGGGTATCTACGCGCACGTCATGCTGCAGGCGCACGAGCTCACGGGCGAGCAGCGGTATCTGGATGAGGCGCGGGAGGCGGCGGGCGCGCTGCGGGGCAAGGGCTTCGAGCTCGCGTACCAGACCAACACCGTCGCGTTCGGAATGGTGGCTCTGCAGCGCCTGTCGGCCCTCACGGGGGAGCCGGAGTGGCGGGATCTGTCCCGCGTGCTGTGCGCCTGCCTGCTGGACAACGTCGGTCTGTGGTCCATCCGGTACGGCTGGAGGAAGGCGCGGTCGACGTTCTGCGCGGTCTTCCCGATGCCCGACGCCCCGTACACCGCCGCATACGAGGAGGCGGAGGTCGCGGGGGCGGTCGTGACCTACCTCGTCGAGGCCGGCGACGCGATCGCACCCTCGCTCGAGGTGCTCCTTCCTGAACTGATCCGCCACGTCACCGCCAAGCTCGATGACTACTATCCCCAGCACATCCCGCAGGATGCGCTCTCGCAAGAACCGAAGACCGGTCACACGGAACCGGACATCTGGATTCCGGTCGAAGACGTCGGCGACGGCTTCGAAGAGGCGGGCACCGTCGGCCAGGAGGTCTACGGAGCCGGCATCGCCTTCTCGACGATGGCGCGGACTCACGTGCGCCTGGAGAAATCGGGCATCCAGCTCTCGTGCGAGTACCCGTTCGAGGTCACCGCGTCCTCCGCCCGCGAGGTGCGTCTGCGCATCTTCGGCGACCGGCGGCTGAAGGCGCGAGTGCGGCTCGTCATGCCGGCATCCGACGGCTTTCTCGCCCGCTGGAGCGACCACTGGGTCAGCGCCGGGCGCGAGTCGACCATCTCGTTGACCGACGTGCAGAAGCCCGCGCACGCCGCAGCCTGATGCCCGAGGACTGCCACGGCCCCGGCGTCTTGGCAAGCCCCTCTGTCACGCCGCGGTGCCGCCTCACACTCGGCGCCATGGACAGCGAGCACACGGAACTTCAGGGCAAGCGGGTGCTGGTCACCGGAGGCACCACCGGCATCGGACGCGAGAGCGTGCTGCTGCTCGCGGAACACGGCGCTCGCGTCGTCACGCTGGGTAGACATGAGCCCGAACTGAAGGACACCCTCTCCGATGCGGGTGCGGCAGGTGGGGGTGAGGTCTTCGGGCTGACCGCGGATACCGGCACACGGGAAGGGGTCGACCGGGCGTTCGGGGCGGTCGACGAGCATCTGGGCGGCCTGGATGTGCTGGTCTGCTGTGCTGCCCTCGGCGCCGGGCCGCTGTCCGAGATGGACGACGAGGAGTGGCGCTACGTCGTCGAGACGAATCTGATCGGGTACATGGCGTGTGCCCGCCGCGCGATCGCGGTGATGTCAGCCGGGGGAGGCGGACAGCTGGTGTTCGTCGGATCGATCAGCAGCACGATCAAAGCGGTGGGAGAGAGCGTCTACGCCGCCACGAAGGCGGGCGTGGATGCGTTCGCCGAAACGCTGCGCAAGGAGATCTCGGCCGACCGCAACATCCGGATCACGGTGATCCAGCCGGGTGCCACCGCGACGGACATGCAGGAGGGATCGGAGGAGGAGCTCAGGCAGGCCGTGCAGGCCCACGAGATGCTCCCCGCCCGGGAGGTCGCCGAAGCGATCCTGTTCGCCGTCACCCGCTCCGAGAACACGGACGTCGTCGTCCTGCGGATCGAGCCGCGGATTCAGAAGACCAGCTGAGCCGATGCGTCACTGGGACTCTTCGGCACTCTGGTAGTGCGGGGCGCCGACGGGCTTGGACTCGCTCGACCCGCGCTGCCGCAGGAAGATCGAGAAGGCGATCATCGTGCCGACCGCGAGGAACTCGGACTGCCAGTTCTGCAGTGTCCGGTTCCAGAAATCGGGCGTGGAGAGGTATTCGAGCCACGCCACCGCGGCCTGCCCGTGCTCGGCGTTCTCGGAGTTGTACACGACGACCCCCGCAAGCGACTGCGCGAGCCAGGACAGCAGGAAGATGCTGCCCATCACCAGCAGCAGCGAGTTGGCGAAGAGCACTTGAGGAAGGCCCCCGCGCCGCGCCCACTCGGGTGAATCGGGTTCGGCGTACCGGCCGACCTTCTGGTCGCGATCATCGCCCGGACCCTCGTCGCCGGGCTTCTTCGACTCCGGTGACCCGCGCTGAACGAGCCAGATCGTCGCGGCGATGAAGAGGAAGAACTGCAGGAACTCCGATTGCCAGTTCTCCGCGACGTCGACGACGAACTCGGACGACGTGATGAACTCCAGGAAGCCGATCGGCGCCTGCGCGTGCTGGGTCAGCTCCTCGTTGTTCTCGAGGAAGCCGGCGATGGACTGTCCCATCAGCGCGACGGTGAACAGGACGAGGAAGAGGATGCTGAGGGCGTTGTTGCGGACGGAGCGAAGCATGTCAGCGTCCCATCAACGGGATCGCGATCATGGCGACCAGTCCGACCGCGATGATCGCGGCCCAGGTCCCGAACACGACGCGCTCTCCGGTCTGGGGCCCCGCTTCCTCGGGGGTGAAATCAGGCATGGCGCGCTCCTTCCGGCCTCATCGTTCAGCCCAATGTGCTCCTGATCCACCCCGCTCCCCAGGCCCTTGACAACCGGCGCGGACGGGTATGGGCGGGCGACTGTCAAGCCCCTGCGCGTGCGCCGTATCGCGGCCTTAACGTGACGGCGATCACCCCAGATCGGCACGTCGACGAAAAGGAAGCTGACATGGCGGACAACAGCACGCGCACCCGGGCCAAGCATCCCCGCGCGGCCCTGGCAGGGCCCTACGGGCACCCATTCCACCCGATCCTCGTGACCATCCCGATCGGAACCTGGACCGCGAGCATCATCTTCGACATCATCGGCCTGCTGGCGGAGGATCCCACCCCCTACGCCCTCGCCGCGCAGATCCTGATCGCGATCGGCATCATCGGGGCGGTCGTGGCCGCGGTGTGGGGACTGATGGACCTCTCGCAGCTCGCGGCCGGCACGAAGGCCCGGCGCACCGCCCTGATCCACATGACAGCCAATCTCGCCGCCGTGGTCGTGTTCGCGATCAGTTGGGCCGTCCGCGCCGCGGAGGGTCACGACGAGGTCAGCGTCCTCGGTTTCATCCTGAGCCTGGTGGGCCTTACCATCGTCGGCTTCTCCGGCTGGCTCGGGGGAAAGCTCTCGTACCGGTACGGCGTGCGTGTCGCCGACGAGCAGACGCAGAACGAGGGCTTCTGATCCGGCGAACCGCCGGCCGCTCTCACGCTTCCGCCGACCGCCAGCCGTGATCGGTGAGGTGGGATCCGGCCTGCGGGCCCATCTGCAGCATCCCGCCGTCGACGGTCCACGACGCACCGGTGACGTAGGACGCGGCGGGCGAGGCGAGGAAGGCCACGACGGCGGCGATCTCCGCGGGGTCACCGGGCCGGCCGAGCGGAACGCCCGGGCGATCGACCGTATGCGGGTCGATGTCCTCCTGGTCGGTCATCGGCGTCGCGATCTCGCCGGGCGCGACCGCGTTGGACGTGATGCCGTGCCGGCCCAGTTCCAGCGCGATGGTCTTCATCAGGCCACCGAGCCCGTGCTTGGCCGCGTCGTAGGCCGCCGAGCCGACGCGCGGCTGGTGCTCGTGGACGCTCGTGATCGCGATGAGCCGCCCCCCGCGACCCGCCCGGACCATGTGCCGAGCGGCGCGCTGCAACACGGCGAACGGACCCTCCAGATCCACGCTGACCGTATGACGCCACTGCTCGAGGGTCAGCTCCAGGAAGGGCGCACTGTCGCTGGTGCCGGCGTTGTTGACGAACACATCGCATCCGCCGAGCTCGGTGATCAGCGCATCGACGGTCTCTGCCGCGGCCACCGTGTCGCCGGCATCCAGTCTGCGCACGACGGCGCGGCTGCCCCGCGCCTGTACGAGACGCGCGGTCTCGTGCGCGCCCTCTTCGTCGCTGTGCCAGGTGATCCCGACCTCGAGGCCGGCGTCTGCCAGCGCGACCGCCGTCGCGCGGCCGATGCCCGAGTCCGAGGCGGTCACGATCGAATGCACGGGAGTGAAGTCCATGGCGCCACCCTCGTCCCGTCGGGACGCCACGCCGACGGGGTGGACACGACGCTCGAGCGCCCTTACCCTGCCGCCCGTCGCCGGACTAGCCGGGGCCGTGACCCGCGTCAACCCCCGGGTGCGACCCTCCCCGGCGGTGCGATGGTTCACTTGGCGCGCCCGCTCCGTCGCGCGCGCCCGCAGCGTCGGAGGAGAAGATCATGCCCATCGTGAGTGTCGTCAAGCCGCAGAGCAGTCTGGTCGCCCGAGGCCCCGTGAGCGAACTCCTGATCGAGACGCTCGAGGATGCCGACCCGGCCGACCCCCTGCAACCGGCGCTCTCGCAGGCGGTCCTCGACGCGATCGAGGAGACAGCAGATGTCACCGCCGACGACGACCTGCAGCTGGTCCTGTTCCTGCTGTACGCCTGCGCGTACGGGTCGCTGGCCTGGATCGACCCGGCATGGGAATGGAACGCCGGCCTCCTCCAGGTGCGCTCGGCGATCGAGACGGCCTTCGAGCGAGAGCTGCGGCGGGAGGTTCCCGTGCCGCCGCTTCCCGGACCGGATGCCGAGACCATCGCTGCGGCGCTGTTCCGGCTGACCGCTCCGGCGCCCGGCCCCTCGCTCGCGCGCTTCGTGGCCAAGCACGCGACCCTGGAGCAGGCCCGTGAGTTCCTGATCCAGCGCAGCATCTACACGCTGCGAGAGGCCGACCCGCACTCGTGGGCGATTCCCCGCCTCTCGGGTCGGGCCAAAGCCGCCCTGGTCGAGATCCAGTCCGACGAGTATGGGGCCGGACGCCCCGAACGCATGCACGCGGAGATCTTCGCCCGCACCATGCGCGGCGCCGGACTCGATGCCGCATACGGTGCATACCTGGACGAGGTGTCGGCCGGAGTGCTGGCCTCTCAGAACGCGATGTCGATGTTCGGCCTCAACCGGCGGCTGCTCGGGGCGATCGTCGGCCATCTCGCGGCGTTCGAGATGACCTCTTCGCTTCCGAACCGGATGTACGGCGACGGATTCCGCCGGTTGGGATTCGGCGCGGACGTGACGGAGTACTTCGACGAGCATGTCGAGGCGGACGCCGTCCACGAGCAGATCGCCGCCCGCGATCTCGCCGGCGCCCTCGGCGAAGACCGTCCGGACCTCATCCCCGACATCTTCTTCGGAGCGGCGGCGTGCCTCTGGGTCGATGACCGCGCGGCCGACGGCATCCGCGCGGCCTTCGAGGGTGGGCGCAGCTCGCTGCGCGCGAGGACCAGGGGTGGTGCGCTGAGCGGTGTCTGAGGCAGACGCCGAGTATGTGCTTCCGCTGCGCCGCTCCGACCGAGAGGGAGAGTGGGAGCTGCTGCGCTATCTGCAGTGGGTCGCGGCCCGCATGGATGTCACGGTCGTCGACGGCTCGGATGCCGTGCTGTTCGCCGCGCTGCACGAACGCCTGCCCGCCGGCATCCGTCACATCCCGCCTCACAAGGCCGGGCTGAACGGCAGGGCACGAGGTGTCATGACGGCCTTCGATGTCGCGCGGCGCGAACGGATCGTGCTGGCCGACGACGATGTGCGCTACGACGACGCGTCCCTGACGGCGGTCCTCGAGCGACTCGACCGCGCCGACCTCGTGCGGCCCCCAGAACGTCTATGCCGCCTATCCCTGGTACGCCCAGTGGGACACCGCCCGCATGCTGATCGGCCGCGCGCTGGGCGGCGACTTCGGCGGCACGGTGGGCGTGCGGCATTCCACGATCCGACGTGCGGGGGGCTACCGCACCGATGTGCTCTTCGAGAACCTGGAACTGGAGCGGACCGTCCGTGCCGCGGGAGGTCGCGTGGAGGTGGCGAGGGACGTCTGCGTCCCGCGCGTGCCACCGACACTGTCGCACTTTCTCCGGCAACGGGTGCGGCAGGCCTACGACGGGTTCGCTCAGCCCGCGCGGCTCGTCGCCGAGCTTTCGCTGCTGCCGCTGATCGTCACGTGCGCGCGGCGGCGCGCGTGGAGCGCCCTGGCGGCGCTCGCCGTCCTGGGTGTCGCCGCCGCGGAGTATGGCCGCCGCGCCGACGGGGGCGCGGCGCGGATTCCGCCCGTCGGCTCGCTGTGGACACCGGCATGGATGCTGGAGCGCGCGGTGACCGCGTGGATCGCAGTGGCGCTGCGCCTCCGGGGCGGCGTCGCCTATGCCGACCACCGCATCCGGTCGGCGGCGTCGCCGATGCGGTCGCTCCGCCGCCGAGCGGCGCTTTCGAACAGGAGACCGGGATGACTGATCGACCGATGCCCCGCATCACGGCGTGCGTCGATGGGCCGCTGCTGATCCGCGGCGCCGTCGAGCTCGTCGGAGACGACGGAAGGCTCCTGGACAACCCGCGCCGCACCGTGGCCCTGTGCCGGTGCGGCGCCTCCGCCATCAAGCCGTGGTGCGACGGAACACACAAGCTCATCCGCTTCACGACGGCCGAGCCGCCGGTGTCGCCCTGAGCCGGCCCGGAGGGACGCCGCGGCGCATCGACGTCGACGGACTCGCGTTCCGAGCCGTGAGCTCCTCCGCACCGACCGCAAGACCGGAGCAGACGTTCGTCCTGATCCACGGCATCGGCATGTCGCACCGGTACCTCGCGCGGCTTCATCGGCGGCTCGCGCGCACGGCGAGCGTGCATTCGGTCGATCTGCCCGGATTCGGGGGACTGCCCAAACCCGGACGCGACGTGGACATCGCACAGATGGCCGCAGCGCTCGCCGGCGCGGTGGAGCGACTCGGTGTGTCTCGCGCCGTTCTCGTGGGTCACTCGATGGGTGCGCAGTGGGTGACCGAGCTGGCGCTGCAGCGCCCGGATCTCGTCTCGCACGTCGTGGTGATCGGTCCGGTCGTCGACGACCGCCATCGCACCGCTCTCGCGCAGGCGAGCGCTCTGGCCGTCGACACGCTGGGCGAGCCCATCGACGGCAACCTCACTGTCTTCACCGATTATCTGATGTGCGGTCCCCGGTGGTATCTGACGCAGCTGCGCCATATGCTGCGCTATCGGCTCGAAGACCGCATCGCGCTGCTGCGGATGCCGGTGCTGGTGATCCGCGGGGAGCGCGACCCGGTCGCCGGACTCGCCTGGGCCCGCCGGCTCCGCGATCACGCCCGAGACGCCGTGCTGGTCGAGATCCCCCGTCGCCGGCACCTGGCCCAGCACACGGCCCCCGCGGCGGTCGCGGGGGCCGTGGAGCACTTCACATCGCAGAGCGGCGGGTCACTCCGAGATCGCCTCGACCGTCTCGCCGGTCTCGGTGGGGCTCAGCGATAGCGCGATGTCGGCTTGGCTGATGATTCCCACCAGATCGTGACCGTCGATCACCGGCAGCCGCCTCACCTGATACTGCTCCATCGTCGTGAGGGCGTCACGGACGTCATCGTCTGCGCCGATCGTGACCGGCTTGCCCTCGGCGAGCGATCCTGCGGTCGTCGAGGCCGGATCGCCGCCGCGCGCGACGCATTTGACCACGATGTCGCGGTCGGTCAGCATCCCCTTGAGGCGGTCGTCCTCGCCGCAGATGGGCAGAGCTCCGACGTCGAGCTCGACCATCAAGCGGGCTGCGTCCGCGAGGGTGTCGTTCTCGCCGATGCAGCGCGGATCGGTGGACATGATCTCTCGTGCGGTTGTCATGATTGCTCCTTTCGCACGTGGCCACGGTAGGCACCCTGGCGCGGGCAGGATCAGGGGCTTGACAAGCCCGGCGACCCGCGCGAGGAAGCCGTCAGATGGTCGCCTCGGCCCGTGCGGCCAATTCCGCCGGCTCCGGCACCACATACAGGCCCGTCGGCGAGTTCGCGGCAAAGGCGAGAGCCTCGATCCATGCCGTGTTCAGCTGCGGACGCCGGCTGCCGTAGTACTTGTACACGAGAGCGCAGTGGGGATGGACCCAGATGGCGGTCCTGCCGTTGCCGATGCTCGTGTCGTCGATCCAGGTGAAGTGGAAGGACTCTCCGCGTCGCAGCTTTGATCCGATGACGGTCTGCAGATGGAAGAGGATCTTGTCCTCGAAGTCGACTTTGACCAGGCCCTCGTAGCTCAGCTTTCCCATCCGGCACCTCCTGCCGACGGCGATTCAGCCTCTGTCCGTCTCCACGGTATGACCCGGGCAACGACCTGCGTACAGGTTGACGCCTCGAGAGGGTGGTGCTAGCAATGACCGGCCCAACCTGGCAGTTGGCTGTACTCCTGGTACGGGGGGGGAGACAGGCGTAGCGTGCGAGCACGCGCTATCCCCCCTGGATGCTCGGTTCGGAGCATCATGAAGATCCACAAAGTCCGCGTCGATGGTCAGACCTTCGTCCTGCGGCCGGATGCCGATCTCGATGCGCTGCAGCAGAAGATCCTGGTTGCGGCCCGCGAGGGCGCGGGGTTCGTCAAATTCAAGACCGTCGGGCGCTCCACCATCCGCGTGCTGATCACGCCGCGTGTCGGGGTGCGTTTCGAGACCATCCGCATGGAACCCGAGCAGATCGATGAGTGGGAGAAGCATCCCCCGAGCATCGATGCCGACCCGCTGAGCGATTTCGGCGACGTCCTCTAGGCAGGTCTTCGCCCTCAGCGCCACGGCACGCGGGTGGACTCCACGATGTAGATCGCGATCGCGATCGCCAGGGCGCCGGCAGCCATGGCGCCCATGAGCCACGCGAGGCGCCGATTTCCTCGGGGGCCGCGCTCGCTCGCGCGCGAGGATGCCCACATGACGAGCCACACCGCGATCACGTAGACGATGCCGATGAGCGGCAGCACGATCTGGATCTGGAACGCGAAGCAGTACAGCACCACCGCCACGGCAGCCAGGACGCCGGCCGGCACGAGCCAGCGAGAGCGCGCGCCGTTCTGGAGCGCTTCCTGATTGGTCAGGTCGGTGGGGTCGGGCGTCGGCTGCTCGTCGGGCAGGCGCTCGGGACCGTGCGGACGGGGCGAAGAATCGGTCATCGGTCACTCCTTGATCGCCATCGAGCGTGACCGTTGCGCCTCGTGTCGGCACGGGGGTTGACAAGCCCTCACCGGCGCGGAGAAGCGCTTCTGGGAACGTTGTCACATAGGATGGAGGACATGACTCCCCCCTCGCTGGCGGGCGACTCCGACCGCACCATCGTGCGCGGCGACGGGTACATGCTCGCCTGGAGGACCGGTCCGGCGGGATTGGTGAAGTCGCCCTACTTCGAGCTGTCGGATGCCGAGGGGTCGCGGTGGATGCGGCTGAGCGCCCTCTCGAGCGCCCACACCCGCGAGGGCCGCGATGAGACCACGGCTGTGCGGGAACCGACGGTCGCGGTGGACGACGACGCGATCGTGATCGTCGTGTCCACCGAGTCGCCCGCCTGGTCGGCCCGCGCGCTCGTCGTGCGCTGCACGGGGGAGGCGATCGAGCTGACTCTCGAGGCGGAGGGCGACGGCGCGCTCGAGGACGTCACGCTCCTGGGCGGGGACGGTGTGCTGCCCTCCGGCGCCTCGGGGACGTTCCGCAGCGGTCTGGACGCCAAGAGCATCTACGTGCCGAGCCCCACCGAGCCGGTGGCGTTCGTGCGTCCGGTGTGGTCGGCCGCCTCGCTGGGGGTGGTCGGCGACGCCGACCCCGGGCGGCTGAACGGGGTCTTCTCGCCCCCGCCGTTCGCCCTCGCCTTCGGCAGGGACCCGGCGGTGGACGCCTTCGCACCCGGTCCCGGGGCGTGGCTCGGCCTCTGGCTGCGCGGTGCGGTGGAAGAGCTCGGCTTCACCACGCTGCGGTACGAGCCGGTCGACGACGGCGCGCTCCTGCGCCTGAACTACGAAGGGCACACCCGCGTCGACGGCCGCTGGCGATCGCCCACCATCGTGATCCGGCCGGTGGACTCTCCGAAGCACGCCCTGGAGGCCCACCGCAGCGACCTGGTTGCGCACGGCCACGCGCCGGCGGGCCGGTATCCGCCCGCATCCTGGTGGCTGCAGCCGATCTTCTGCGGCTGGGGCGGCCAGGTCGCACGCGGAGGGACGGCGGACGCGCCGGCCTTCTGCCGCCAGGAGGTCTACGACGACTTCCTCGCCGCGCTCTCGCAGGCCTCGCTCGAGCCGGGCACGATCGTCGTGGACGACCGCTGGCAGGCGCAGTACGCCACCGCGGAGCCGGATGCCGAGGCCTGGCCGGATCTGCGCGGGTGGATCGCCCGGCGCCACGCCGAGGGTCGCCGGGTTCTGCTGTGGTGGAAGGCGTGGGACCCCACGGGCCTGCCCGTGGACGAGTGCATCACGGATGCCGCAGGGCGTGCCGTGGCCGCGGACCCCGGGAGTCCCGCCTACCTCTCGCGTCTGGACGGCATCATCGACCGGCTGCTGGGTCGGGGCGGGCTGGATGCCGACGGCTTCAAGGTCGACTTCACGCAGCGCACGCCGAGCGGCGCGACGATGCGCTCCGCTGCGGACAGCGACGGCGTCTGGGGCGTCGCCGCCCTGCACCGGCTCGTCGGGCGCATCCACCGCACCGCGAAGGCGGTCAAGCCGGACGCTCTGATCATCACGCACACCGTGCATCCGTCCTTCGGCGACATCTGCGACATGGTGCGCACCAACGACGTGCTCGAGCACGACGTCACCGGTGCTCCGGTCTCGGTCGCGGCGCAGCTGCGGGCCCGCTTCGAGATCGTCGCCGCCACGATGCCCGACCACCCCGTCGACACCGACCAGTGGCCGATGCCCAGCCGGGACGAATGGCTGGATTACGCGCGCACCCAAGGGGGACTGGGGGTGCCGGCGCTGTACTACATCGAGCGCGTGGCCGATGACATCGACCGGCTCGACCCTGCGGAGGTCATCCTGCCCGAGCACCTCGCCGTCATCCAGGGGACGTGGGCGGATTATCGGAGCGCGCTGGAGTGAGCCCGACCGAGATCGCCCCGGGCGTCTGGCGCATCGCCGACACATGCCAGGTCTACGTCATCGTCGACCCGGGTGCGCCCTTCGGTGAGCGCGACGCGGTCACCATCGACTTCGGGTCGGGTCGCGTGCTCGACCGGCTGGCCGAGCTCGGCATCCGGCGGGTCACGGATGTGCTCATGACCCACCACCACCGCGATCAGGGTCAGGGGCTGCCGCGCGCCGTCGCGCACGGTGCCCGCATCCACGTCCCACCGGTGGAGGTCGAGCTGTTCGATCGCGTCGAGGAGATGTGGTCCAGCCGCACGCTCGCGAACGACTACGACCTCCGGCAGGATCGCTTCTCGCTGCTGCAGTCCGTGCCCGTTCATGCCACGGTGCCGGAATACCGGGAGCTGGTGTGCGCGGGCGTGCGGCTGCGCGTCCTGCCGACACCCGGCCACACGGTCGGCTCGGTCACCTACCTGCTCGACCGCGACGATGAGCGCATCGCGTTCAGCGGCGACCTCGTGTACGCACCGGGCAAGGTCTGGTCGCTGGCGGCGACGCAGTGGTCGTACACCGAGAACGAAGGCCCGGCGATGACCGTGCTGAGCGCGCTCGTGCTGCAGGCTGAGCAGCCGACGCTTCTGGCTCCGTCGCACGGGGATCCGATGCACGATCCCGGACAGGCGCTGGACCTGCTCGTGGACGCGATGCAGCGCTACATCGATTCGCGGCGCAGCTACCCGTGGGACGTGCGGGCGCGCCTCGAGGACCCCTACGTCGCGCTCACGCCCCACCTGCTGCTGAACCGCACCTCGATCTCGTGCTCCTACGTGCTGCTCTCGGAAACGGGGGAGGCGCTGCTGATCGACTACGGCTACGACATGACCACGGGACTGGTCCGCTCGCAGGAGCGGAGCGCCCGGCGGCCCTGGCTGGCGTCACTGGCGTCACTGCGCCGCGATCACGGCGTGACACGGATCACCGTGGCCGTGCCCACGCACTACCACGATGACCACGTCGCCGGGATGCCGCTGCTGCGCGAGGTGGAAGGCACCCAGCTGTGGATCCCCGAGAACGTCGCACCGGTGCTGGCGGATCCGTGGCGTCAGGACCTGCCCTGCCAGTGGTACGACCCGATCCCCGCCGACCGGGTGCTGCCGTTGGAGGAGCCGTTCACCTGGAACGAGTACGAGATCTCGGTGTTCGCCCAGCCCGGACACACCCTGTACGCGGTCGCCTACGCGGTGACCGTCGATGGCGTGACCGTCGTCTTCACCGGCGACCAGCAGCAGGGACTGGGCGGCCGGGACGGGCGCCGCGACGTCATGAACTACCAGTACCGCAACCTGTTCCGGCTGGGGGACTACCCGCGCAGCGCCGCCCTGTATCGCCGGATCGCGCCGGGACTGATGGCCACCGGTCACTGGGAGCCGCGCTGGGTCGATCGGGACTACCTCGATCACCTGGAAGAGGCGGGCCAGGCGGTCGATGACATCCACCGCGAGCTGCTGCCGCTGGATGCCGTCGACCTCCGGCCCGACGGTCAGGCGGCCCGCATCGAGCCCTACCGCGCCCGCGGCGTCGTCGGCGACGTGCTCACCTACACCGTGCGGGTGCGCAATCCCTTCGGCGAGCGGGCGGAGGCCAGCGCCGAACTGGTGCTTCCCGAGGGATGGCAGACCTCGACGCCGAGGAGTGCGGCATCCCTCGCCGCCTTCGAAGAGCGCTCGTTCGCGCTCGAGGTCACTCCGTCGACCCCCGGCCGCCGATGCCGGGTGGCCGTGGACGTGACGATCGGCGACCTGCTGCTGGGCCAGCATGCCGAGGCTCTCGTGGACGTGGAAGCGTCCGTCTGACTCCCTCGGCCGCGCTGCCGGTGGTGATCTCTTCCGCGCCATGCTGCGGCGAGGAGCATGGACCGGGGAGAAGCGCAAGTCCCGTGCGGCAGAAGCGCGTGCGCGCGAGAATCGCTTCTCGACGGAAGGATCGCGCATGCACATCGTCCTCGTTCCGGGCCTGTGGCTGGACGCCAGCTCGTGGAATGACGTCGTCACCCGCCTGGCGGAGGCCGGACACAGGGCCACGGCGCTCACGCTGCGCGGACTCGATTCGCGGACCAGCAACCGCGCCGGGATGATGCTGGCCGATCATGTCGCCGAGATCGTCGCCGCGATCGACCGGTGCGACGGGCCCGCCCTGCTGGTCGCGCACGCGGAGTCCGGCGGTCTGGTGCATGCCGCGGTGAACCGGCGGCCCGAGTCGGTCGCCCGCGCCGTCTATGTCGGCGGCTTCCCGAGCGCGGACGGCGCCGGAGTGCTCAGCGGCTTCACCGCCGACGCCGTGGGCGGACTGACCCACACCGGCGGTCAGCGCGCGATCGACCCGAGTCTCGCCGCGCTGCACCGGCGCGTGACCGAGAACGCCGCGCACGTGCTCGACGGCGTGCAGCGGCTGTCCGACGAGCGCCGGCTGCACGTGCCGGTCACCGTGGTCGCGACCGAGTTCACCGGAGAAGATGCGCGCCGATGGATCTCGGCCGGCATCGACCCGGCCCGAGAGCTCGCGCGGATCGCCGACGTGACGATCGTGGATCTGCCGTCGGGGCGATGGACGCACCTCGAGCGCCCGAACGACCTGTCGGCGGTGCTGCTCGCGGCCGCAGGTCCGGCGCCCGCTCCTGAGCTCGCCGATGCCGCCGGCGGTAGCGTGAACGCGTGGACGGCGACGGGATCGACTTCGCGCGCATCGACGAACGCCTGATCCGGGCGCTGCTGGCCGAGCAGTTCCCGCACTGGCAGGCGCTGCCGCTGCGCGCCATCGACCGCGGCGGCAACGATCACCGGATGTTCCGCCTCGGCGACGAGCTGCTCGTCCGGCTGCCCGCCGCGGAGCGGTCGGTGCCTCAGGTGCGCAAGGAGCAGCTCTGGCTGCCGCGTCTGGCGGCGCACCTTCCGCTGCCGATTCCGACGGTGCGCGCGCTCGGCGCGCCATCCCCGCTGTTCGAGGCGCCGTGGTCGGTCTACGGCTGGCTCGACGGCGAACCCAGCGCGACCGCATCCATCGCCGATCGAACGGGACTGGCGGCCGAACTCGCCGATTTCTGCGTCGCCCTGCGCTCGATCGACACGACCGGCGCGCCGGCGCCCGGGCTGCACAGCGCGTTCCGCGGGGGACCGCTCACCCACTGGGCGCAGGAGTTGGACGCGCTGATCCTGCGGGTGCACGGCCGGGAGCGCGATCTCGCGCGCGGCATCTGGAGCGACGCGTTGAGCGCGACCTTCGCCGGTCCGCCGGTGTGGTTCCACGGCGACGTGTCGATCAGCAACCTGCTTTTTCGCGGAGGGCGGCTCTCGGCCGTGGTGGACTTCGGGTGCGCCGGAGTCGGCGACCCGGCGTGCGACACGGCGATCGTCTGGACGCACCTGGAGGGTGCCGCTCGGGATGCCTTCCGCAACGGCCTCGCACTCGATGAGGCGACGTGGGCTCGAGGTCGAGGATGGGCGCTGTGGAAGGGGCTGATCATGCTCACGAACAAGCCGCCCGGGCAGGCCGAGCTGGCACGGCACGTGCTGGACGAACTGTTCCGCGGGGTCTGAGCTGCCCGCACTCAGCCGATGTCGGCGAGCGTGAAGATCGCATCGGCAGCGGAGGCCGTCTGCGCGATGACGGCGGCATTGCGCTCATCCGACTCGGTGACGAACCGTGCGGCATCTGCGGCGCTGCGTCCGAGACGACGGTGGCGCGCTTCGAGCCGCAGGCGGCGCACCTCCGCCGGGGCGTCGATGTACCACACCGCGTCGAGCTGCTGACGTGCCGCCGCCCAGGCCGGATCGGGGTGCAGCAGGTAGTTGCCCTCGACGATGACCAGGGGGATTCCGCGTCCCACCATGACCGCGTCTGGGACGGGGTCTGCGACGAGGTGGTCGAACGCCGGAAGGGCGATGTCGCGATCGATGCCGTGCCGGACCGAGTCGAGGGCCGCGGCGAATGCGTCGCCGTCGAAGGTGTCGGGCGCCCCCCGCCGCCGGGCGAGATCGGTTCCCGCGATCCGGGCGCGGGTGAGGTGGAAGCCGTCCATCGGGACGACGGCCGCCGTCCCGGCGTCGAGGCCGGTGACCAGGGCGGCGGCGAGCGTCGTCTTGCCGGTTCCGGGAGGGCCGGTGATTCCGAGCAGGGAACGGCCGTCGTGCGCCGCGATGAGCGACTGCGCCCGGGCGAGGAGCTCTCCCAGCGTCGTCGACCGCGCCGTCGGCATCACAGGCTGATTCTCGCATCCGACATGGGATCGATGCCATACCGAACCTGCCGGCGGCGTGGCGGTGCCGTCGCCGACGAGTCCGTCGCGCTGGCTCCGAGGCCCGAAAACAGCAGGAATGCAGGCTCTGCGGCCGTTTGCAAGTGGCTTGTTTCCCCGGCACTCCTCCTGTACGTTCCGCTGTGGGATGGTTCCCACACACAGCACCACACAGTCTGCACGTCCCGGCCCCCCACGCCACGGGATCTGCTCCTTCCGAAAGGACAGTTCAATGAAGAATCGGCAGAAGGCTCTCCTCGCGGTCACCGCCGCGGGAGCGCTTTTCACGCTCACCGCCTGTGGTGGCGGAGGATCTGCGGGACCCCAGGGCGCTGCGGAGTTCTCGAAGGATTACTCCGGCACCCTCACGGCGTGGGGATTCGAGAACGCCGACGAGGTCGGCCAGTCCCGTCTCGACCTCGCCGAGGAGAAGCTGGGCGAGTCGGACACGACAGTGGATCTGGACGCATCGCCGTTCGACGCACAGAAGTTCACGACCCTTGCGGCCAGTGGCGGCATCCCCGACGTGGTTCAGATGGACCGCCAGTTCGTCACGACGTACGCGGCACAGGGCTTGATCATGCCCCTCGACGACTGCTTCGCGCTCTACGACATCGACCCTCGCGAGTACTGGTACCCGCAGGTGATCGACGACGTGAGCTACGACGATTCCGTCTGGGCGGTTCCGCAGTTCTATCAGCCGCCGGCCATCCTGCTGAACACGCGCGTCATGGAGCAGGCGGGCGTCACGGCCGACCAGCTCAACGTCTCCGACCAGGAGGCCTTCCTCGCGGCGGTGCAGAAGATGACGACCCTCGAGGGATCCAACCCGACGCGGCTCGGCTTCGACCCGCAGGGCGTGGGCAAGGCCGGCCTGTGGATGCTGAGCTTCGGCGGTTCCACGATCGACGACGAGGGCAAGCCGACACTGGACAACCCCAAGAACGCGGAGGCCATCGACTTCCTCAAGAAGATCTACGACGCGCAGGGCGGTTACGCCAACGTCAAGAGCTTCGTCGACTCCTTCGACGTCTTCGGCGACAACAACTCCTATGTCGCCGACCAGGTCGGTGCGGCGGTGTTCGACCAGTGGTACGTCAACGTGCTGACGCCGTACGCCGAGCAGGTGCAGATCTCGGCCACCCCCCTCGTCACCCAGGAAGGCGATCCGTTCACGGTCGCCAGCGGATCGTCCTTCGTGATCCCTGCGTCGTCGAAGAACCCCTCGGCGGCGTGCGCGTGGATGATCGAGCTCACCTCGCCGGAGGCGTGGGATGCGGCCGGTGAGGCCCGGGCGCAGACGACCGAGGAGGACCCCGCTCGCAACGGCATCAATGCGGGACTGTTCACCGGTTCGCCGGAGTCCGACCAGGCGATCCGTGACGCGTACGTCAAGCCGACCGCCTACGCCGGCTTCGACGAGGCGATCGCCACGTATTACGACGTGGCCTCCAGCGGTGCGTCCTTCGGCTCTTCGCCGGCCGGTCAGCAGATCCAGAGCGAGCTGCAGAACGCGGTGACCTCGGCCCTTCTCGGTGAGAAGTCGGCCACGGACGCGCTGGCCGACGCGCAGGCCGCGGCGCAGCGGGCCTACGACCAGGCGGCCGGCTGATCATGATGCGCCGGCGCTGAGAGCCCGGTCGCTCCAGGCGGCGGCACGAAGAGGGCGGCATCCGATGTGGATGCCGCCCTCTTCGTGCGCTCGCGTCACCCCTTGCGGCCCTGCGTGGCCAGCCCCTCCACGAAGTACCGCTGTCCGATCGCGAAGAGGATGAGCATCGGGATCGTGACCAGCAGGGCGGCGACCATGACGTACTGGTAGTCGCCGTGGCCGCCGTTGGTCGGGCTGTACTTCGTCATGGCCGAGGCGATGCCGAGCGGCGCGGTGTACCCCTCCGGCGATCCGGCGTTCAGATAGATCAGCGCAGCCTGCAGGTTGTTCCAGCTCGCCTGGAACTCGAAGAGGAACACGATGATGAACGACGGGATCGACAGCGGCATCGCGATCTTCCAGAACATGCCGAAGTAGCCGAGGCCGTCCACGCGCGCCGCCTCGAACAGCTCGCGCGGCAGCCCGAGGTAGAACTGGCGCTGCAGGAAGATGTAGAAGGCCGAGCCGAACAGGTTCATCCCCCACAGCGGAACGCTGGTTCCCACCAGGCCCAGCTGGTTCCAGATCAGGTACTGGGGCACGAGCGTGACAGCTCCGGGGAGCATCATCGTGGCCAGCACGAGTCCGAACAGGATGTTGCGACCGGGGAACTTGAAGTACGCGAACCCGAAGGCCACGATCGAGCTCGAGACGGCCACCAGCAGCGCTGCGAGGACCGCGATGTACACGCTGTTGCCGATCCAGTTCAGCAGCGGCAGCTCGCTGAACACCTTGACGTAATTCTCGGGCTGGAACGTCTTCGGGATGAGGCTGTTGTCGAAGACCTGACCGCGGGGCTTGAAGCTGGCCGCCAGCAGCCACGCGAAGGGGTACAGGAACAGCAGCGCGAAGCCGATGAGGACGGCCCAGTGCAGGATGCGGCCGACCCAGCCGGCGGCGGACAGGCGCTTCTTGCGCTTGGGCGGGGTGGCCGCCGTCTCCGGTGCCTTCCCGGTGGGGGCGGTGACCGCGTCATCGCGGTGCTCGGTGTCCGGCACTTTCTGAGTGACGGGCGGGTTGATGCGCTCGGTGGTCATCAGCGGTCGCTCTCGTAGTAGACGAATCGGTTGCTCAGCTTCACCTGGATGAGCGAGATCGTGATGATGATCACGAAGAGCAGCCAGGCCATCGCCGAGGCGAAGCCGAAGTTGAACTGCCGGAATGCCTGCTGGAACAGGTAGATGCCGTAGAACAGCGAGGCGTCGGAGGCCCCTTGCACCTGATCCCGGTAGAAGAGCAGGTACGCCTGGTCGAACACCTGGATGGCCGCGATCGTCAGCACGATGATGTTGAAGAACAGCGCGCCCGAGATCATCGGCAGGGTGATCGAGAAGAAGCGGCGGATCGGCCCCGCGCCGTCGAGCTGCGCGACCTCGTAGAGATCGCGCGGCACGTTCTTCAGCGCCGCGAGGAAGATGATCATCGTGCCGCTGACGCCCCAGAGGGTCATCATCACGATCGACGGCTTGATCCACGCCGGATCGAGCAGCCACTGCGGGCCCTGGATGCCGATCGCGGCGAGTCCCTTGTTGATCGCGCCCTGATTGCCGTTCAGCAGCAGGAGGAAGATCGCCGCCGTCGCCACGACCGGTGTCATCTTCGGCAGGTAGTACAGCGTGCGGAAGACGCCCGCGCTCCGACCGACGCGATTCAGCAGCAGCGCGAGGGAGAGCGCGAAGGTGATCTCCAGCGGCACGGCGAGGATGGCGTAGAACAGCGTGTTGCCGAGCGACAGCATGACCTTGGGGTCGGAGATGAGCGCTTCGTAGTTGGCGAAACCGGCCGGCCGGGCCGAGTTGGTGGCCAGCTGGTAGTAGCTGAACGAGATCACCAGGCTGTAGATCATCGCGCCGAAGGTGAACACGAGGAACCCCAGCAGCCAGGGGGAGATGAACAGGTAGCCGGCGATCGCCTCTCGGCGGTTGAAGTCGTTCCGGCGCCGCTTCTTCGGCTTCTCCGACGCCGCTGCGGCCGGCGCGGCGAGCTCAGTCGTGGCCATGGGCGAGCCGCCTTCCTGTGCGGCCGCGGGCGTTGCTCGGGGGGGAGTACGGAAACATCGGCGTTCCCTTCTGCGGAGCGCGCAGACTCCGCCGTTCTTATGGCATCGATTCCACAATGCGAGAGCCACCATAAGTGCGCCTCCCGGGAGAAGCAAGCCCCTTGCTCGCCGCCAGAACACGTGCAAAAGCGGGGTTCACCACCCCTTGCGGACACGGTGAGGGGTGTGGGTACGATCTCACAAATGGCAATTCGGTACCTGGGATGATCGCGCTCGGCATCGATGTCGGCAGCACGGCCGTGAAGGCCTCGGTGATCGAGGTTGGTGCGACCGTGACCGAACGCTCGGTGGTGCAGACCTCGACCGCCGGACGGGATGCTGCCGGACTTGCCGCCGCGTCGCTGCGCGTCGCCGCAGACGCGCTGCGCCGGGCGGACTGCGGCCCGGCGCGAGTGATCGGGATCGCCTCGATGGCGGAGACCGGGGCGCTGACCGATGACGCCGGCACTCCGCGCGGACCCCTGCTGCGGTGGGATCGGGACGCCTCCCACGATCGCAGGCCCGAGTGGTCCGGACGGCTGGACGCGGCCGCGCTGCATGCGGCGACGGGTGTGCCGCTGACCGCCAAGCTTCCCCTGCTGACGTGGGCGGAGGTGTGCGAAGGGCGATCGCGCGCCCGATGGGCGTTCGCGGCCGATCTCATCGCGGTCGCCCTCACCGGCCGCCGTGTCACCGACCACACCCTCGCCGGCCGCAGCGGCGCCCTGCCGCTGCCGCCGGCCGGACACCCCCTGCGCGTGACGTGGGACGACGCCGCGCTCGCCGAGTTCGGCATCCCGCTCGTTTTCCCGCCCCGCATCCTCGCACCCGGCGAACCGGCGGGGACCGTGACCGCGTCAGGGGTCGTTGCCCTCGACGGGCGCGTCGACCCCTCGGCACTTGTCTTCGTCGCCGGTCACGACCACGCCGTGGCCGCCTGGGTGGCCGGCATCCGCTCCCCGGGCGGCCGCGTGCGCTCCATCGGCACCACGGAGGCGGTCGTGGCGGTCGCCGATGACGGCGTCGATCGGCGGCGAGCGGGCGAGCAGGGCTTCAGCGTCGTTCGCACCGTCAACGGGGATCACGAGGCGGTGCTCGCCGGAAGCCCCGCGGCCGGCTCCCTCTTCGCGCAGTGGCGGGAGCGCGCCCTCCATCGGGGAGGGGATGCCGACGGTCTGGCCGGCCGGACCCTTTCGGAGCCCGGGCCCGACGCGGCGATCGCGCTGCCGTACCCCCGCGGGCGGCAGTGCCCGCATCCCGACGCGTCGGCCACGCTGCGCATGTTCGGCGTCGCCGACGGCGACGTGGCGGCCGAGCTGCACGCGCTCCTGCGCGGAGTCGCCGCCCACGGCGGCTGGATGCTCGAGGCCGCGGACGATGTGAGCGGCCCGGGGTCCGCGCCACGGCTCGTCGGCGCGCCGTTCCGTCTCACCCCGCGCCTCGCGGCTCTGGCGGCGTCGGTCGCGGGGCAGGAACTTGAACTGATCGATCTGCAGGCGCCGGTCGCCACGGGCGCCGCGGCCCTGGCGGCCGTGCGCGGCGGCGAAGTCGGCGACCTCGTCGCGCCGACGCGCACGGTGGGCCCCGATCCGTTGACCATCGCAGACGTCGTCGCGCACTTCCGCGCCGCACTCGTGGCGACCGGGGTGCCGATCGACCGGAGGGGAGCAGCATGACCGCCACGCTCGACGCGATCGCCCGGCCCGGGGGTGGCCTGGCCATGGTCGCGATGGACCAGCGCGAGAGCCTGCGCCACATGTTCGACCTCGCCGGTGCCGGGCGGCCCGACGACGCCGTGCTCGTGCAGTTCAAGCGCGACGTCGCCACCGCCCTCGGTCCTCTTGCGTCGGGGTTCCTGGTGGATCGGCAATTCGGCGGCCTCGAGATCCTCGCCGACGGTCTGCTGCCTCCGCGCTGCGGCTTCATCCTCGCGACGGACGCGCTGACCCAGCAGGCGGGCGGGCCGGTGGAAGAGACGGCCCTGGACGAGGGTGCGATGGATGCCGTGCGTCAGGGCGTGGACGCGGTCAAGCTGCTGCTCATCTGGCGGCGGGACGAGCGGCGGGACGAGCGCGTCGCCCTGGCGGAGAGGTTCATCGCGGAGGCCCGACGACGCGGCGTGCTCTCGGTGCTCGAGCCCGTGGTGCGGGCCACGCCCGCTGAATTGCAGGAAGGCTCGTGGGACGAAGAGGGGGCGATCCGCGAAGCCGCCCGCGAGCTGTCGCCGCTGCATCCCTCGCTCTACAAAGTGCAGGTGCCGCTGGGCGGCGCGGGCGACGACGTCCAGCAGCGCCGAGCCAGTGAACGTCTGGCGGCGGATGTGACAGGTCCGTGGGTCGTGCTGTCGCAGGGCGTGCGGCAGGACCGCTTCGCCTCGGCAGTGCGGGCGGCGTGCCGGGCGGGCGCGAGCGGCTTCCTCGCCGGACGCGCGCTGTGGAGCGACGTCGTCGGGACGCCGGATGTACTCGCCTCGCTGAGGGAGCGGTCGGTCCCGCGGCTGGAATCCCTCGTGGAGATCGTCGACCGGGACGCGAGACCGTGGGGCGAGGCGCGATGAGGCTCGGCTTCGTGCACACGGTGCCCGCGCTCGCCGTGCGCTTCGACGAGCTGCTGCGTGAGCGCCGCCCGGCATCCACCGCCGTGCACGTGGTCGATCCACAGCTGCTGGCCGACGCGGTGCGTGCCGGGGTCGGCCCCCGCATCGAAGCCGCCGTCGATGCGCACGTACGCCACCTCGTCACCGCGGGGGCGGACGCGGTGCTCGTGACCTGCTCGTCGATCGGGGAGGCGACCGAGGCCGTCGGGGCTCGCATCGGGGTGCCGGTGCTGCGCATCGACGCGGCGATGGCTCAGCGCGCGATGCAGCTCGCCTCGGCGGCGACGGGCCGCATCGCGGTGCTCGCCACCCTGGAGGCGACGCTGGGCCCCACCGGTCGCCTGCTGCAGCGCCTTGCCGCCGATCGCGGCACGACGCTCGAGTTGGCGGTCGTCCCCGGTGCGCTCGCGGCTCGCGAGGCCGGTGACGGCGAGCACCACGACGCGCTCATCGCCGACGCAGTGACGGCCGCGGCGCGCAGCGCCGATGTGATCGTGCTCGCCCAGGCCTCGATGGCGGGCGCGGCGGCACGCTCGGCGGTCGGCATCCCGGTGCTGAGCTCGCCCGAGTCGGCGGTGGATGCCGCGATCGAGCGGCTCGAGATGCATGACGGCGCGACAGGACCGCCGCAATAGGATGTGGCTCGGAACGACCGTGTTCCGCGATGGGAAGCCCATGAGCTCAGATCTCTCGGACGCCGCCGTACCCGACACCGACGTGACCGAGGACGCCGTCGTCCCCTATCGGCGGTCGACGATCAAAGAGGTCGCCGAAGCCGCGGGCGTGTCGCGCTCGACCGCCTCGCGGGCGCTCGCCGGCACCGGGTACGTCGCTGAGCCCGTGCGGGCGCGCGTGCGCAACGCCGCGAAGAAGCTCGGCTATGTCGTAGACGTGACCGCCCGCAGCCTCAAGCAGCAGTCGAGCCGACTGATCGGCGTCGTGGTGTCGGATCTGAAGAACCCGTTCTACGCGGGTCTGGCCTCGGGCGCCGCGCGCGCCGCGCGCGCCGCGGGCTACACCACCGTTCTCATCGACGACGGCGACGCCGGCTCGGAGGAGAGCTACGCCGCCGAGGCGCTCGTCTCGCTCCGGGTCGCCGGCATCGTCGGCACACCCGTCTCCGACGCCCTCGTGACCTTCGCGATCGGCCACGGCATCCCCGTGGTCGAGGTGGACCGGCGGTTCGTCCCGCGCCGGGCGAGCGGGGTCGTGGTCGACAACCGCGCCGCCGCGCGTGCGGCGACCGAGCACCTGCTGGCCCTGGGGCACCGGCGGATCGCGCTGCTGGTCGACGAGACGGAGTGGACGACGGGTCAGGACCGGCTGGACGGCTACACCGACGCCCTGCGCGGGGGAGGCCTGCCCGTGGACGACAGCATCGTCGTGACGTCGGGATGGGACGCCGAGGACGCACGGAACTCGGCGAACGCGCTGTTCGAGCGGGCGGACCGCCCCACCGCGGTGTTCGCCGTCAACAACCTCATCGCCGAGGGTGTCTGGCGCGCCGCGCACGACCGCGGGCTGCGCATCCCGGCCGACCTCTCGCTGGTCGCCTTCGACGACGCCGCCTGGATGTCGATGGTGGAACCGGGGGTCACTGCGGTGGTGCAGGATCCGGGTGCGATCGGGGTGGCGGCGGTCGAAGCGGTCCTCGCGAAGATCCGGCAGCCGGGGTCGCCTCCGGCAACCGTCGTCGTGCCGACGCGCGTTGTTCACCGGGGCTCGACCGCCGCGCTGGCTCGCTGAGGAACGCTCCCGCGACGACCGGTGGATTGACCCGGTGAGAACCGTGCTCGTAGAATGTGGGAACGATGTCACACCGGTGCGCGCTGTGTGTCGCCCGCGTCGATCAGGCAGGGGAAGCAATGTCCGCTGAGTCCCGGAAGGTGCTGGCGCTGGACATCGGAGGCACGAAGCTGGCGGTCGGCGTCCTCACCGCGGACGGCGTCGTGCACGCGTTCCTCGTCGAGCCGACGCTCAAGGAGGAGGGCCACCACAGGGTCATCGCGCGGCTGTTCGACATGGGCCATCGGGCGATCGCGAGCGCCGGACCCGGCGGCATGGCCGCCATCGGCATCAGCTCAGGAGGACCGCTGGATCCTGCGACCGGGATCGTGATGGCGCCCCTGAACCTGCCGGACTGGATCGATGTCCCCATCTCCGACCTCGCCCGGGCCGAGTTCGGGCTGCCGGCGGTTCTCGTCAACGATGCGACCGCGGGCATGCTGGCAGAGCATCGCTACGGCGCCGCGCGCGGTGCACAGATCGCCCTGTACCTCACGATCTCGACCGGGGTGGGGGGAGGAGCGGTGATCCACGGCCGCCTGCACCGTGGAGCGGCCGGCAACGGCGGCGAGTTCGGCCACGTCACGGTGCGCCCCGGCGGCCGCCGCTGCACGTGCGGTCGATCCGGATGCCTGGAGGCCTACGCGTCCGGCACCTCGATCGCCGCGCGTGCCCGTGAAGCCCTCGCCACCGACACGTCGGGTTCCCGCTTGGCCGACGTGCCGGCACCGACGGCCGAGGACGTGCTGGCCGCAGCCGAGGCCGGGGACCCGCTGGCGGTGCAGCTGTGGACCGAGACGACGGACGTCATCGGCCAGGCCGTCACCGACCTCGTCAACACGTTCGAGCCCGAAGTCGTCGTGCTGGGCGGCGGGGTCACCCGGGCCGGGGCCGCACTGATCGATCCGGTGCGCGCGACGGTGGCCCGGACGGCGATGCCCCTGGCTGCCGCGGCCGTGCGGATCGAGTTCGCACAACTGGGCGAAGCGGTGTGCGTGGTGGGCGCCGCCGCAAGAGCATTCGAGGACCTCGAGGAGTACAGCCTTGTCCGCTGACCGTACCGAGTGGATGCAGCTTCAGCTGCGCGATCACGAAGAGGTGGCCGCCGCGATGGGCGAACTCCTGCCCCGCCTCCGCGGCGTCGGAGAGCTGCTGATCGACGCGTACCGCGGCGCCGGCATCCTGTACACCTTCGGCAACGGCGGCAGTGCGGCGGATGCGCAGCATCTCACCGGCGAGATCATCGGCCACTACAAGCGCGACCGGCGGCCTCTGCCGGCCGTCACCCTCTCGACCGATGCGACGACCATGACCTGCATCGCGAACGACTACTCGTACGACGACGTCTTCTCGCGGCAGGTGCAGGCGCTCGCCCGGCCGGGCGACGTCGTGGCCGCCTTCACGACGAGCGGCCGCAGCGCCAACATCGTCGGCGCTCTGCGGGCCGCGAAGGCGAAGGGCGCGACCACGGTGCTGTTCGGCGGCGGCGACGGCGGACCGTCGAAGGAGTTCGCCGATGTCGCCCTCCTGGTGCCGTCGACGACGACCCCCCGCATCCAGGAGATGCACACCTTCATGCTCCACGTCATCTCCGAGATGGTCGACGCGTGGGTCGACGGCGACGGAGAGTACCCGTGAGCGACGCGCCGCTCGCGAACGCGCCGTCCGGCACCCAGCCGCAGGATCTCGCGCCGGCAGCGCGGCCGGCGGCATCCCCGGATCGCACGATCCACATGATCGGCAACGCCCACCTCGACCCGGTGTGGCTCTGGCCCTGGCAGGAGGGCTACCAGGAGGCGCGGGCGACCTTCTGGTCGGCCATCCACCGCATGGACGAGTACCCCGACTTCGTCTTCACGTGCGATCAGATCGTGCTGCTGTCCTGGGTCGAGGAATCGGACCCCGAGCTGTTCGCCCGCATCCGGGAGCGCGTCGCCGAAGGTCGTTGGGTCAACGCCGGCGGATGGTGGGTCGAGCCGGACTGCAACATGCCGATGGGGGAGTCCTTCGCCCGGCAGGGACTCTACGGCCAGCGCTACCTGCAGTCCCGTTTCGGGCGGATGGCGCAGGTCGGCATGAACGTCGACCCCTTCGGTCACAACGTCATGATCCCGCAGGTCCTTCGTCAGCAGCGGATGGATTCCTACCTGTTCATGCGGCCCGGTCCCCAGGAGTCCGACTTCGACGACACGCTGTTCTGGTGGGAGTCGCCGGACGGCAGCCGAGTGCTGGCGTACCGCATCCCGTTCGAATACGGCAGCCCGCCCGGGGACATCGTCGAACAGACCGAGAAGTCGCTCGCCGCCCTCGACCGCAGCCTCGGCGCGATGATGGTCTTCTACGGCGTCGGCAACCACGGCGGCGGCCCGACCAGGGCCAACATCGAGTCCATCCACCGGTACGACCGCATGGGCTCGTTCGGGAGGATGAAGATGTCGTCTCCGCGCGAGTACTTCGACGAGATGCTGGCCCGGGGGCCGCGCTTCCTCGACGGGCTCACGGTGCGCCGTGAAGACCTGCAGCATCACGCGCCCGGCTGCTACTCGGCGCACTCCGGCATCAAGGCGTGGCAGCGGCGCGCTCAGTTCGCGCTGCTGTCGGCCGAGCGATGGGCGGCGGTCACCGCCCTGCGCGAGGGCATCGACTACCCGCGGGACGACCTCGAGCGCGCCTGGAAGCAGGTGCTGTTCAACCAGTTCCACGACATCCTCCCCGGCTCGGCGATCGAGTCCGGCTACGACGATGCCCGCGATCAGCTCGGGGAGGCCACCTCGATCGCCAAGCGCATCATCACGCGCGCGCACAACGTGCTCGCTCGGCAGATCGACATCCCGATCGAGGTGGGCACCCACCCGATCGTCGTCTTCAACCCCCACCCCTGGGAAGTCAGGGCCGAGGTCGACCTGCACTACGGCATGCAGCCCAAAGGCGTGCACATGACCGATGCCGAGGGGCGTGCCGTCGTCACTCAGCTGAGCCAGTCCACGGCGACCACCGATGACCGCAGCCGCGGCGCCATCGTCTTCCGGGCCGAGGTCCCGCCGTTCGGCTACCGGCTGTACCGCCTGCATTCGGGCGCCCCGGCCGAGGCTCCGGCAGCTGCGCCGCTGACGGTCACCGAGTCGCTGCTCGAGAACGACCACCTGCGCATCGAGCTGGATCCTCGCACCGGGTGGATCTCCTCGCTCGTGCACAAGGCCTCCGGCGCCGACCTGCTGGCGGGCACGTCAGCGCAGCCGCACACGCAGATCTGCGAGGACCCGACCGACACCTGGGGTCACCGGGTCATCTCGTACGCGTGGGCGGGTGCGGAGATGAGCCTGGACCGGATACTCGTGCGCGAGACCGGGCCGCTGCGTTCCCGGGTCCGGATCGAGCGCAGCTGGGGAGCCTCGACCCTGATCGAGGAGCTCGTGCTCCCGCACGACGGTCAGGCCCTCCGGGTGAACGTCACCCTCGACTGGCGCGAGAAGACCCACCTGCTGAAGCTGCGCTTCCCGACGGGCCTGGACTCTCCCACCGCCACCTACGAGGTGCCGTACGGCGTGATCGAGCGGCCGGTCGACGGTGCCGAGGAGCCCGCGCAGGCGTGGGTCGACCTCACGGGCACGATCGCGGGCCGACCCGCGGGGCTGACGGTCATCGCGAACAGCAAGCACGGCTGGGACGCCTCGCCCGGCGACGCGGCGAGCATCGGACTGACCGCCGTGCGCAGCCCGGTGTACTCGTGGCACGACTCGCGCCTGCTCGACCCGGACGGCATCTACAGCTACCAGGACCAGGGCATTCAGCGCTTCAGCTACGAGCTGGTGCCGCACGGCGGCGACTACCGCGCCGCGCAGCCGGAGCGCCGGGCGATCGAACTGGGCTCGCCCGTCCGGGCCATGTTCGAGTCGTTCCATCCGGGCACTCTGCCCAGCAGCATGACCTTCGCCGATGACGGCGGCGCGGGCGTGATGGTGACGGCCATCAAGGGCAGCGAGGATCCGGGCACGGAAGAGGACAGCGCCGACCTGATCGTGCGCGCCGTCGAGACGCGGGGAGAGCAGACGGATGCCGTCATCCGGCTGCCGCTGCTCGACCGGGTGATCGAGGCCCACTTCACTCCGTACCGGGTGCGCACCTTCCGGGTGCCCCGGAGCGGACCCATCGAGGAGCTCGACCTGCTGGAACTCCCGCTCGAAGACGGCACCGGTCCTGCCGAGCGTCAGCCCTCGACGCGGTAGCGGTGCTCGGGCCGGCCGGTCGAGCCGTATCGCAGCGTCACCTCCACCGCTCCGCGGGTGGCCAGCGATGCCAGGTGGCGCTGGGCCGTTGCCCGCGAGATGCCCGCGCGCGTCGCGATGTCGCTCGCGGAGGCCTCGCCCTCGCGCAGCAGTTCGACGATGAGCCGCTCCGTCGTCGAGCGCGAGACCGGCGCGGCGCCGGACTCCCGGGCGTAGAGCACGCGCTGTGCGCGTTCGATCGCGTCCTGATCGAGCCGTCGATCCTCGGGGGCCAGATTGCGGAAGCGACGATAGGCGTCCAGCCGCTCGCCCAGCATCCCCGGTTCGAACGGCTTGATCAGGTAGTCCAATGCGCCGGCGCGCAGGGCTCGGCGCACGGTGGCGCCATCCGATGCGGCGCTGATGACGAAGGCGTCGACGGCCAGTTCGGCGACGAAACCGATCCCGTCGCCGTCGGGCAGATAGACGTCGCACACGACGAGATCGGGATGCCGGTCGCGCACCGCGGCGCGGGCCTCGCGCACTCCGCGCACGGGCTCGAGGGCGGCGAAACCCGGCCGTGCGGCGATGATGTCGCGGTGCAGCCCGCCGACGTGGAAGTCGTCGTCCACCACGAGCACGTGGATCAGGTTGCTCATGAATCCTCCCTCTCGTCCGGCGCGGTCGTACGTGCCCGCATCACGCCGGGAAGGCGCGCGCAGAAGACGGCGCCGCCGGCCTCTCCGCCGGCGTCCGCGAGCCACACGTCCCCGCCGAGCCGGCGCGCCACCTCCCGGGCGAGGGGCAGGCCGATGCCGCGGCCGTGCACGGCATCCTCATCCAGGTCGGTCGCGGGCCTGGCGCCGAACAGCGAGCGCTCGTCGGCGACACCCTTCCCGGAATCCGCCACGGTCAGCACCAGTGTGTCGGCATCGTCGAGCAGCTCGACCACGACCCAGCGCGGCTCGTCCCCGCCCACCGCCGCGGCGACGGCGTTGTCGATGAGGTTGCCGGCGACCGTGGCGACATCCTCGGCGAGGCCGACCGTGCCCCGCACGAGCGAATCACCGCTCACGCTCAGTCGGACGCCCCGCTCGCCGGCGCGCAGGGCTTTGGATTCGACGAACGACGCGAGGAACGGTTCGGACACGTGCTCGTGCAGCGGTATCGCCGAGTCCTCCCGTGAGGCCTCGAGCACTTCGTCCAGGTAGTCCCGCGCGTCGGGGACCCGCCCCGCGTCGATGAGTCCGGCCGTGACGTGCAGCCGGTTCGCGAATTCGTGCCGCTGCACGCGCAGCGCGTCTGTCATCGCCGAGACGGTCTCCAGGCGATCGGTGAGCGCGACGACGTCGGTGCGGTCGCGGATCACGGCGATCATGCCGAGATCGCGGTCGGCGCGCGAGACCGGCCGGGTGTCGATGTAGATCACGTTCCGGCCGACCGACAGCGGCTCCGCGGCATCCGATCGTCCGCCGTTCGCCGGAGCGGAGTCGCCCAGTGCATGCCGCACCGCCGAAGGCAGGTCGAGGTCGCGGATGCGGCGACCGACGAGATCGGGCGTGCCGAGCAGACGAGCGGCTGTCGTGTTCGCGACGGTGACCACGCCGTCGGGACCCGAGGCGAGCACGCCGTCGCCCACGCCGTCGAGCACCGCGGCCTGGTTCTGCACGAGCGTGGACAGCTCCTCCGGCTGCAGGCCGAGGGTCAGCCGTTCGAGGCGCCGCCGGAGCACGAGAGACACGATCCCACCCAGCGCGACCGCCACGAGCGCCGCCAGCGCCACGCCGCCGAGCAGCAGCGGAAGCTCGGTGAACACGCTCGCCGGGGCGAACCCCACGCTCACCTCGCCGACGGGCTCGTCCGACACCGGATCGCGCACCGGCACCTTGGCGCGAGCGGATTCGCCGAGAGTGCCCGCCTCCCAGGCGACGGTCTCGCGTCCGGCGAGCGCATCGGCGAAGCCCGTGCTCACGACCTTCCCGAGCAGTTCCGGGTCGGGGTGGGCGAGCCGGATGCCGTGGTCGTCGGTGATGACGATGAACAGGGCGCCCGTGTTCTGCTCGGCTCCCGCCGCGAGCGCGGCGAGCGGCCCGTCGCGCAGGTCGGCGTTGCGCGGAGTGCCGGGCTGACCCGAGATGCGCGCCACGCCCGCGCGCACATCAGCGTCGGCGGCGACCGTGCGGGCGATCGACAGCGCCGAGCTCTCCGCCTCCGCACGCAGCTGCTGGACGCCGATCCAGACGAACACTCCGGTGCAGACGGCGACGACCGCAGTCACGCACGCGAGCTGCAGCAGCAGCATCTGCGTCGAGAACCGCACGTCCGCCTCCTCGCGGCGCACTGAGCGAAATGCGCAGAACTCACGATATGCGCAATACGTGCATCAACGCGAGATACCGGCCGGCGCCCCTGCCGCCCGGCTAGCTTCGTGCGAACGTCATCCGCCCCCGCGGTGACCGCCGAGCGGCATCCGTCGTCCTCGGCTGCACGATCTCAGACAAAGGAGTCGATGTGCTCGTCATCCTCGGATTCACCATGATCCTGACCTTCATGGTGCTCATCATGACCAGGCGCCTGACGCCGATGGTCGCCCTGATCCTCGTGCCGACGATCTTCGGTCTTTTCGCCGGCGCGGGCCTCGGCCTGGGCGACATGATCATCGAGTCGATCGGCGACCTCGCCCCCACTGCGGCGCTGCTGATGTTCGCGATCATGTTCTTCGGCATCATGATCGACGTCGGCCTGTTCGACCCGCTGATCCGCTTCATCACCCGGTTCCTCGGCAATGACCCGGCCAAGGTCGTGCTCGGCACCGCGATCCTGGCCGGCGCGGTCTCGCTCGACGGCGACGGCTCGACGACATTCATCATCACGACCTCGGCGATGCTGCCCATCTACCTGCGCCTCGGCATGAGCCCGGTGGTCCTGACGTGCGTCGCGGGCCTCATGAACGGCACGCTCAACATCGTGCCGTGGGGCGGACCCACCGTGCGTGCTGCGTCGGCGCTCGGGGTGTCTCCGACCGACATCTTCGTGCCGATGCTGCCCTCGCTGGCCACGGGCCTGGTGATCGCCCTCGTCTTCGCGTGGACGCTCGGCCTGGCCGAGCGCAAGCGCATCGGGTCGCTGGAGTACTCGCCGGCCAACATCCAGATGGATGCCGCTCCCGCCGGGCAGCCCGCGTTCTGGCGCCGTGTCTTCGGCGGCAACCGCGTCGTGCAGGGCACGGCCGTCAAGCCCGGTGCCGCTGCGACGCTGTCCACCACGGGACTGGTGACGGTGCGGCCGGGCCAGCGGATGCCGGTCGCTCAGGCGACCCTCGCCGAGCAGAAGGTGCTCGAAGCCGAGGATCTGGACACGATGATGGCCGACACGATGCTGAGCGCCGACCGCCCGACGCTGCGGCCGAAGCTCATCTGGGTGAATCTCGCGCTGACCCTGGCGGTCATGGTGCTGCTGGTGATGGACATCATGCCGCTCGCGTACATCTTCATGGTGGGAACCGCTCTGGCGCTCGTCATCAACTTCCCCAAGCTGCGCAGCCAGGCCGACGAGATCGTCGCGCACGCGCCCAGCATCGTCGGCGTCGTCTCGATGGTGCTCGCCGCCGGCGTCCTGGTCGGAGTGCTCAACGGCACCGGCATGGTGACTGCGATGGCCGACTGGGTGGTGCAGGTCGTTCCGGCCTCGATGGGTCAGTACCTGGCCGTGATCACCGGGGTGCTGTCGATCCCGATGACGTTCTTCATGTCCAACGACGCGTTCTACTTCGGCATCCTGCCGGTGCTCGCCGAGAGCGCCGCGACCTACGGCATCGCGCCGGTCGAGATGGCGCGTGCCTCGATCACTGGACAGCCCGTGCACCTGCAGAGCCCGCTCGTTCCGGCGATTCTGCTGCTGGTGTCCCTCGCCGGGGTCAACCTCGGCGACCACCACAAGAAGGTGCTGTGGCGTGCGTGCGTCGTGTCGCTGGTCATGCTGCTGGTGGGTGTGCTCGTCGGAGCGATCCCCTTCGGCTGATGCCGCCAGATCGGGCCGGGGTTCATCCGAACCCCGGCCCGACTCGTGCGTGCGTCAGGCGGGGGTGCGCACGAACGAGAAGGTCGTGCGCCGGCGCAGCGTGAAGCCGAGGCGTTCGTACAGGGCGATCGCGCCGACATTCGTCGCCGCGGCATGCAGGAGGGCGCGGTCGCCGCGCTGCTGGATGTGGAACACGGCATCCAGGACGAGGCGCGAAGCCAGCCCCTGTCCGCGGTACTGCACGTCCGTCGCGACGGCGCTGATCTCGGTCCACCCCTCGGGGTGCAGTCGTTCGCCGGCCATCGCGATGAGCTTCCCGTCGCGGCGGAAGCCGATGTAGCGCCCGAGCTCGTGGGTGCGCGGGCGGAACGGGCCGGGCTCGTTGCGCTCGACGAGGGCGAGCATCTCGGGCACGTCCGCGACGCCGAGGACGATCGCCTCGTCGTCCGGCCGCGGGCTCAGAGCTTCGGTCTGCACGAGCTGCACTCCCTCCCCGCGGCCGAGGATCTCCCAGCCTTCGGGGGGCAGCTCATCCGTGGCGGACAGGCCGATCTCCGCACCGGGGCCGACGAGCTCGACCAGCGCGTCCCAGACGCGCGGCTCGTCCCAGGTGCGCACGGCGACGAACGGCGCCACGTCGGACGGATAGCGACGGACGAGGTCGTCGCCGATCGCGAACGACGCATGCGGCCCGGCGAGGGAATGCCAGGCCGGGTTGTCCAGGACGGCGGCATCCTGATGCGTCGAAACGGTCTGGCTCATAGGGATTCCTTCGGAGGATGTCTCGGTGTGTGCTGCCACGTCCCTCACCCGAACCGCCGGCGGGCGCCCGCTGTTCCCGTGCAGGCGAGGATTGCAGCCTCAGACGGGTGTGACCCGCAACCACACGAACCGGTGCGGCTCGAGGGCGAGTCCGTGTCGCAGGTCGCGTTCCTCGCCGGAGACGACGTCGCGCGCGGCCGTTGCGAAGCCGCTGAGGGTGACCGGGTCGATCAGCGCGAGGTCGTCGCCCACGTTCGCGAGCACGAGGATCACGGCATCCGGCCCCGGTCGCTGATAGCCCAGCACCCACCGGTGCTTCGCGTCGAAGCCGATCAGCTCGCCGCCGGCGAGCTCCGGGGTCATCTGGCGCGCCCGGATCAGCGCGGTCAGTCCGCGGTACACGCGGCCCGCATCGGTGGCGGCATCCATCCGCTGTTCGTAGCGGTCGACGGGTCGTACCGGACGGTGCACCCAGCGGCTGTCGCCGGCGGTGGCCTCGTCGTCGACGTAGGAGTAGTCGTTGAGCTGCGCGACCTCGTCGCCGAGATACAGCAGCGGTATCCCGCCGGTCGACATCGCGATCGCGTGCGCGAGCAGCACGCGGTCCACGCCGCCGGCATCGCCCGCCTCGACACCGGCGAGCGATGCCGTCGTGCCGGTGATGCGCGCGTCCCCCGTCTTCGGGTTCTCCTGGAAGGGGACGCCCCGGGCGAAGCTGCCGGGGAACCGTCCGACGTAGAAGTCGTTGAGGAACCGGCGGTGCGAGTAGCCGTCGATGCCGAATTCCGCGGCATCCTCGTCGGCGAAGGTCCAGCCGATGTCGTCGTGGCTGCGGACGTAGTTGACCCATGAGGTTCCCGCCGGCAGGGCGTGGCGGCGCTCGAGCGCCTGCTGCAGCAGGCGCGGGTCGCGCGTCGCCAATGCCTCCCAGGTGAGCGCCATCTGCAGCGGGTTGTAGGAGAGCTGGCACTCCTCGAGCGAGATGTACTCGATCACCTCGTCGGGGTGGACGATCGCCTCGGACTTGAACAGCAGGCTCGGAGCGGCCATCCGAAGCACGGCGTTGAACGCGCGCAGCAGCAGGTGGGCCTCGGGCAGGGATTCGGATGCCGTGCCGAGCCGCTTCCAGATGAAGGCGACGGCATCCATTCGCAGGATCTCCACGCCCTGGTTCGCCAGGAACAGCATCTCGCCGGCCATCGCGCGGAAGACGGACGGGTTCGCGTAGTTCAGGTCCCACTGGAAGTGGTAGAAGCTCGCCCAGATCCACCGCCCGTCCGGCAGCTGGACGAAGGATCCCGGGTGGTCGTCGGGGAAGATCTCGCGCACGGTCTTCTCGTACGCATCGGGCATTTCGCGGTCGGGGAAGATCAGGTAGAAGTCCTCGTAGCCCGGTTCGCCCGCGACAGCCTTGCGGGCCCACTCGTGCTCATTGCTCGTGTGATTGAAGATGAAGTCCACGACGAGCGAGATGCCGGCCAGCCGGAGGTCGGCGGCGAGTGCGGCGAGATCGTCCATCGTGCCGAGCGACGGGTTCACCCGCCGGTAGCTCGAGACCGCGTAGCCGCCGTCGGAGTTGCCCTCGGGGCTTTCGAACAGCGGCATGAGGTGCAGGTAGGTCAGGCCGAGTTCTTCGAAGTACGGGATGCTGTCGCGCACGCCCCGCAGATCGCCCGCGAACCTGTCGACGTAGCAGACGCCGCCGAGCATCTGGTTGGACAGGTACCAGTCCGGGGTCTGCTCGCGCAGATCGTCTCGCGCACGCAGCTCCAGCGGTCGCCGGTTCCACGATGCCGCGGCGTCGGTCACGACCGCCGCCAGCTGGTCCAGTCCGTCCGGGCGCTGGCCGTAGAGCTCGACGAAGAGCGGATGCAGCGTCGGGAAGTGCTCCGCGAAGCGCCGGGCGAACGGACCGTCGAAGGCGCCCACCGACTCCGTCGCGATGCGCCTGACCTCTTCGATGTCGCGCGCCCACTCCGCGGTCAGTCTCGGCATGCCACTCCCTCGTGCTCGCTCCTGCCGGTTTCACAATACGGTCTCGAGCAAGGGCTGACAGACTGTTGCGGACGCGACCAGGAGGTTCAGATGAGACTCGTCCAGGTGGCGCTGCGCGCCGAAGACCTCGATCGTGCGGCGGACTTCTACACGGTGCTGACGAAGCAGCCGCCCACTGCCCGGTTCGACGCCGCCGGTCTGCTGTTCTTCGACCTGGACGGCGTGCGCCTTCTGCTGGAGCGCGGTGCCCCGGCGTCCCTGCTCTACCTGCACGTCGACAACGTGCACGACGAGCTGGATCGCCTCGACGGGCTCGTGGAGGTCGTGTCGAAGCCGCACCTGATCTTCACCCACGAGGACGATGCCCTCGGCGCTGAGGGGCACGAGGAGTGGCACGCGTTCATCCGCGATTCGGAAGGCAACACGGTCGGTCTCGTCGCTTTTCAGCGGCACTGAGAGTCGTCGGTCCTCCCGCTGCGACAATGTCATTCGCCGTACGCGAACTCTTGGCACTCTCGGTGGTCGAGTGCTAATCTGGACGTAGTTGAGCCGAGTCGGCTCAACTCTCAGAACACCCGCCGGAGAGCATCCGGCTTCACGAAAAGGAGAGGACTCATGGCCACCTACGACCCGTTCCGTGAACTCGACCGCTTCGCGTCGACGCTCTTCGATCCGCGTCGCGGCCCCCGTCGCATGCCGATGGACCTGTACCGCGACGGCGATCACTACGTGCTGACCGCCGACCTGCCGGGCATCGACCCGGGCTCGGTGGACATCGACGTCGATGGTCAGCTGCTGACGATCCGCGCCGAGCGCACCCTCACCGGGGGCGACGGCGTCAAGTGGATCACGCGTGAGCGCGAGGCCGCGAGCTTCCTGCGCCAGCTCAACCTCGGACAGGGCATCGACACCGAGCGCATCGCGGCGAACTACAGCAACGGCGTGCTCAGCGTCACCATCCCGGTGAGCGAGAAGGCGAAGCCGCGCAAGATCGAGGTCGCGACCGACGGCAGCTCGCCGGTGATCCAGGCGCACGAGAACGCCGACGCGCCGCAGCCGGTCGAGCAGTAACGCCTGACAGGCGGAAGCCCCGGTCGTGGTGACCGGGGCTTCCGTCGTTCTGGGGGGGACGCGCGCCGCGGGCGTAGCCTGGAGCGTGTGAGCGCCTACGTCTCGGCGTTCGAGCTGTTCTCCATCGGAGTAGGACCCTCGAGCTCCCACACGGTCGGACCCATGCGGGCGGCCCGTGATTTCGCGATCCGCCTGCGCGGGCAGGGACTGCTCGACCGCGTCGTGAGGGTCACCTGCACGCTGTACGGATCCCTCGGGGCGACCGGCATCGGCCACGGGACTCCGGACGCGGTGGTCGCGGGCCTGCAGGGGCTCTCGCCCGAGACGGTGGATCCTGCGGTGGTGCGCAGCGCCTGGACCGAGTGGCGCGCCGGTGCACCGCTGCAGCTGGACGGCACCCAGCCGGTCGCCTTCTCCAAGTCCGACGTCGTCTTCGCGGCCCGCGTGCGGCTCCCGGCGCACCCGAACGCGATGACCCTCGAAGCGTGGAGCGTGCCATCGGCCGCGCCTGTCGAGGGGACGGATGCCGCCGCCTCGCGGCTCGCGGCGGCCGGCATCCGCTCGACGGGCTCGCCCGCGCCCAGGGCGGATCAGGTCCTCCCGCCCGACGATGCCGGTCTCGTGCTGCGTGAGACGTACTACTCCATCGGGGGCGGATTCATCCGCCGGGAGGGTGAGGCGCCGCGCGTGGCTGCGCACGCGTATCCGCTCGCGTTCGACAGCGCCGAGGGGCTGCTGGAGCTGTGCGACGAGCGCGGCATCACGATCGCCGAAGCCGCCCGGATCAACGAGTCGGCTCTGCGCAGCGACGAGGAGGTCGCCGAGGGGCTCGACAGCATCTGGAATGCCATGTCGGCCTGCGTCGAGGCCGGGCTGCGGGCCGACGGGGTTCTTCCGGGCATGCTGCAGGTCAAGCGGCGGGCGGGCGCGATCCGTGCGCAGCTCGAAGAGGCCGAGGCGGGCGGGCACCGGGAGCTTCCGGGGGAGTGGCTCGGCGCGTTCGCGCTCGCCGTGAACGAGGAGAACGCTGCGGGCGGCCGGGTCGTCACCGCTCCCACGAACGGTGCGGCCGGCATCCTTCCCGCCGTCGCGATGTACTGGTGGCGCTTCCTCGCCGACTCGGGGCTCGGCGCGGGCAATGCCGTCACCCCGTACGGCGAGCTGGTCGGCAGCGCGCTGCTGGGCTTCGCCGGGCGTCAGCAGCTCGGACCGATCGTGCCCGACGTCATCGACGAGGAGCTCATCGCCGACGCGAACCGGCGCCGCGGCATCCGTCGATTCCTGCTCACCGCGACCGCGCTGGGCTCGCTGTTCAAGGCGAACGCGTCGATCTCGGGGGCGGAGGGAGGCTGCCAGGCCGAGGTCGGCTCGGCGTGCGCGATGGCAGCGGGCGGGCTGACGGCGGTGATGGGCGGGACGAACCGCCAGATCGAGAACGCGGCCGAGATCGCCATGGAGCATCACCTCGGCCTCACGTGCGACCCGGTCGGCGGGCTCGTGCAGATCCCGTGCATCGAGCGCAACGCGATCGCGGCCTCGACGGCGGTGACCGCGGCCCGGCTGGCCCTGCGCGGCGACGGCTCGCACTACGTGTCGCTCGACGCCGTGGTCGAGACGATGCGCCAGACGGGCATCGACATGTCGCACAAGTACAAGGAGACCAGCGAGGGCGGCCTCGCGGTCAACGTCATCGAGTGCTGAGCGGTTGCGCTGCGGGCGCGTTCGGTTGGCTCAAACCGGCGGGACACCTGGGGTGAGCCGACAGAATGAGCCAACTGACCTCGCGGCCCGCTGCATCAGTTGGCGCAATTTGTCGCGTGCAGACGGCCTGGCGACGAGATGCGACAAGTGAAGCCGGTGGATGCTGCGCCGCAGTGCCCGGATTCATCCAGGCCGGGATCATGGCCGCCAGCCGGCGCGGAGCAGTGCCTGCCGGACCTGCTCCACCGCCGGCGCGGCATGCGGATACAGGTGACGCGACGTGAGGCGGAGCACGGTGCAACCTGCCGCCGTCGCCGCGGCATGCTTCTCGATGTCCCGGTTCCACTGCGCGCGATCCGTGCGGTGGTGGTCTCCCTCGTACTCGAGCAGCAGCCGAAACGCCGGGTATGCGAACTCGGTGTACCCGATGAACTCTCCGCGTAATCCGACGACGTCGTAATCGAGCACCGCGTCCGGAAGTCCGGCACGGATGAGAGCGAGCCGCAGGTCTGTTTCTGCCGACGATGCACCTCCCACTCGAATCTGCGGCAGCGCTTCGCGCAGCTTCGCCGCGCCGACGCGGCGTCCGGCGTTGAGTGCAGCCTCGAGCCGGCCGAGGGTCGTGCGCCCGCTTCCCGCAGGCGCACGCGAGCCATCGGATCTGCGCGGCTCGTGCACGAGCGCGTCGCCGACGACGATCAGTTCATCCACGGTCAGTTCCTGCGCGAGCTGGGTCCAGAGGGTTGCCGGGCTCACCACCCGAAGACCGTCGTACTCCTGCACGACGGTGAGCGCTTCGGAGAGCTGGCGCCCGTTCACACCCGAGGCGCGAGATGCGCGGTGCGGCGGCAGCACCGCCGTATCGAGTGGACGAGGGCTGTCGCGGTCGAGCGCGAGGCCTTCCCGCCTGCTCAGGCGGGCGTGCGCATCCGGGTTCACGCATCGGAGCGGCAAGGGGACGCCCCACACCACGCCCGCCGTCACGCCGCGGAAGAACATGTGCGGCGGACAAACCCGTGCGAACGCTCGGGCACGCGCAGCCAGTACCGCACGGTGAAACCGGGCGGCGACGGCCACGGCGCTGGCGTCGGCCGCGATCTCGCCCTCCGCCGCGGTCATCGCTGCTGAGGTGACCTCCCTGCGGAGCCGGACGCCGTGAAACGGCGCATCGAGATCTGAGTTGCGCATGCGGCGCTCGGACAGCCCCGCATCCGCACCCTCGCGAACCGAGAAGCTCTCGCTCAGTGGATGCGGCAGGGAACGAGGTCGTGGTGGCATGTCCCATCGTGACGGGGCGGTGCAGACCGCGGCCGCCGTCCGGAGGCGAAGGTGGAATTCCCGAGGGGTGGATGCGCCGGGGAGGAGCCGATGCTCCGCTTCAGTTGGCCGGAATCGCCGGGTCCGGCGCACCGATGCGACGACCTCGGCCAAGTATCAGTTCAGTACCGAGCCGTTCGTTGGCCGCATCCGTCGCGTTGGAGCCTGTACCCGCCGCGATGCGCCAACTGAGGCGCCACCGGGCGCTCGGCAAGCGGCAGACGGCGCGGGATGCCGGCGCCCCGGCATCCGCCCAGGTCTAGGCTGACCGCATGCCCGAGTACGCCGTGCCGACGCCCAAGCGGCGGCCGGGCCGGCCGAAAGCCGGCGAGTCCAACGCGCAGGAGCGCATCATCGCCGCCGCCGTCGACGAGTTCGGCGAGCAGGGGTACGACGGCGCCACCATGCGGGGGATCGCCGCCCGCGCGGGCGTGGACTCCGCGCTGGTGCACCATTACTTCGGCACCAAGGCCGACCTGTTCGCCCAGACGATCGACGCGCCGATGCGCCCGGACCTGGACATCCCGGCACTGCTCGAGGGCCCGCAGGACGTCCTCGGCGAGCGCATCGTCCGCTACGTCCTCGAGGCGTGGGAGCGCCCCGAGACACGCAAGCGCGGGGTGGTGCTGCTGCGCTCGGGCATCGGCAATCGGCTCACCACGCCGCTCCTGTCGGCCTTCCTGCAGCGCGAGCTCGTCGGCCGTGTCGCGACCCGCATCGATGCGCCGGATGCCGCCCTGCGTGCGTCGCTGGTGGCCAGCCAGATCGCCGGAGTGCTGATCGCGCGCTACGTGCTGCAACTGCCCGCGCTGGCCTCCGCGAGCGTCGACGAGATCGTCGCCCAGGTGGGCCCGACCGTGCAGCGGTACCTGACCGGATGACTCTGCCTGCGGGGCGGAGAGGAGATGACGCATGACCTTCCAGGCCTACCTCGACAACATCGAGGACAAGACCGGGGTGACCCCGCGCGAGTTCATCGAGCTGGCCGCAGCCAAGGGATTCGGCCCCGGAACCAAGTCCGGCGAGATCGTCGCGTGGCTCGCCGAGGACTACGGGTTGGGCCGCGGGCATGCGATGGCGCTCGTCCACGTCATCACCAAGGGCGACAAGATCGATGCGAAGCACGTGAACTCCGGCACCGCGCACAGCGATCCCTCCGACACGCTGTGGCTCGACGGCAAGGCGACAAAGCCCGCCGGCTGACGCCTGAGTCTTGACGCGCGGACTCCCCGCGCGGATAATTCATCGCGTGATGAATAAATCGGAGCCACGGGCTCTCGCCTTGACCAATGCAGTCGAGGTGCGCGGCCTCCGGGTGCAGCGGGGCAGGAACGTCGTGTTCGGCGGGCTCGACCTCGACATCCCGCGGGGTCAGATCACCGGGCTGATGGGTCCTTCGGGATGCGGCAAGACCACCCTGATGCGCTCGATCGTCGGGGTGCAGCGGGTCGCCGGCGGCACCGTCAGCGTGCTCGGCGAACCGGCAGGCTCTGCGCTGCAGCGGCACCGTGTGGCGTACGACACCCAGGCGGCCTCGGTCTACGGAGACCTCACGATCCACCAGAACCTCGCATACTTCGCCCGCCTGATCGGCGCACCGCGCACCGACATCGACCGGGTGATCCGCGAGGTGGGCCTGGTGGACCGCGGCCATCAGACGGTGGCCTCGCTCAGCGGCGGTCAGGAGAGCCGGGTGTCCTTGGCCGTCGCGATGCTGGGCTCACCGGCGCTCATGGTGCTGGACGAGCCGACCGTGGGCCTGGACCCCGTGCTGCGAGCCGAGCTGTGGGCGGTCTTCCGCGCGCTCGCCGACCGCGGCACCACGATCATCGTCAGCAGTCACGTGATGGACGAGGCGCTGCGCTGCGATCGCCTGCTGCTCATGCGGGCCGGGCGCATCATCGCCGACACGACCCCGGATGGGCTGCTCGCCGAAACGGGGGCGGTGGATCCGGATGCCGCATTCCTCACTCTCATCGAGCGGGATGCGAACAGCCACCCGGCCTCCGACGACCCGGCGACCGGCGGGGAGCCGGGGGCACGGCATCCACTGTCCCGACGGGCGCGGCGCGAGAGCGGGGAGGGCAAGAGGTGAACGGCACGCGCACCTTCTCCACGGCCGGCCGTGTGCTGCGCCAGCTCAGCCACGACCCGCGCTCGATCGCCCTCATGCTCATCGCCCCCAGCCTGCTCGTCGGCCTGTTCGCGTGGCTGTTCAGCGACCAGGAAGGCGTGTTCGACCAGTTCGGCGGCGCGATCCTGGCGCTGTTCCCCTTCATCGTGATGTTCCTGATCACCTCGATCACCACGCTGCGCGAGCGGCGTTCCGGCACCCTCGAGCGGCTCATGACGACACCGCTGGGCAAGGCCGACTTCATCCTCGGCTACGCGCTCGCCTTCGCTCTGATGGCGACCCTTCAGGCGGTGATCACCGTGACCTTCGCGGTGCTGGTGTGCGGGCTCGATGTCGAGGGCCCGATCTGGCAGCTCGGGCTGGTCGCGGTGGTCGATGCGATCCTCGGCTCGGCGCTCGGGCTGCTGGCGAGCGCCTTCGCCCGCACCGAGTTCCAGGCGGTGCAGTTCATGCCGCTCATCGTGTTCCCGCAGATCCTGCTCGGCGGGCTGTTCATGCCGCGCGAGGAGATGCCCGACGCGCTGTACGCGATCTCGAACTGGCTGCCGCTGAGCTACGCGATCGATGCGGTGAACGCAGTGCAGGCCGGGGACGAAGGGTGGGATCTCGTGCGACCGCTGCTGATCGTGACCGCCTTCGCGGTCGGATCGCTCATCGTGGCCGCACTGACCCTGCGCCGGCGCACCGCGTGAGATCTCAGCAGCTCTCCTGCGTCTTGCGGAGTTTGGCGGTCAGGTCGCGCAGCTGAGCGAGTTCGGCATCGTCGAGGGTCGACATGCGCTCGGCGATCGACCGGCCGTGCGTCGAGGCGACCCGGCGGAAGGTCGCTGCGCCGTCCGGGGTGGCGCGCACGAGCGAGCCGCGGCCGTCCTCCGGGTCGGGACACTTCGAGATGAGCCCGCGTACGGCCATGCGGTCGACGAGCCGCGAGACGCTCGGCTGGCTGATGAGCATGTTGGCGGTCACATCGCGCAGGCGCGCGGTCATGCCCTCGCCGCGGGTGACGGTCAGCAGCACGTCGTACTCGGCCTGGGTCAGCGTGGTCTCGTCGAAGTCGCACGCGATCTCTTCGAACACCTCGTGCTGCGCACGGAAGAGACTCTCCCAGGCGTCGATCGCCAGTCGCCGGTCGGACATGGCACCACTGTAAAGGAAGCGCGGGACAGTTCCCACTGACGCCGCCGCGCGGATCCGCGCCGCGCGGCCTCGACCCCTAGGCTGGCGTTCATGGGGGCAAGGCTGCTGCGCTTTCTGGCGCTCGCTGTGGTGATGGTCGGGCTGCCGGTCGCGCTTCTCACGGCGTGCTCGTTCAGCGTCTCGAGCGACGGCGACACCGCTCCGGTCTCGACGAACGTGAACGACTTCAGCTTCGACAGCCTGGACGTGCAGTACACGCTCGGCAGAGCGGACGACGGCACGAGCACGATGCTGGTCGAGGAGACCTTCGTCGCCCGCTTTCCGGACTACGACCAGAACCGGGGCATGCGGCGCAGCATCCCGGATTCGTATCTCGGAGCGCCGCTGAACCCGGAGCTGATCTCGATCACCGACGGGGAGGGCAATCCCCGCGAGTCCGAGACGAACTCCGAGGACGGCTATTACTCGATGACCTCGCGGGCCGACGACTACGTCCGCGGAGCCCAGACCTATGTGTTCACCTACACGCTCGAGAACGTGACGCGGTTCTTCGGCGACACGGGCGTCGACGAGTTGTACTGGGACGTCAACGGCACCGAGTGGCAGCAGGACTTCGGACGGGTCTCGGTGCACCTGGTCGTCCCGCCCGAGCTGGCTGATTCGCTCGCCGGAGCACAGTCCTGCTACCTCGGCTACGAGGGGTCGGGCGACACCTGCGGAATCTTCGTGGATGCCGCGGCCGACGGCACGGCGACGTTCGAGGCGACCGCCGGGCCGGTGTTCGCCTACCAGACCATGACCATCGCCGTCGCGTTCGAGAAGGGCACGTTCACCCCGTTCGACTCGTCGTACCTCGCCTCACCCTGGGGCTGGCTCAACGGCATCGCGGGGCTCGGCGTGCTCGCCGCGCTGATCTTCGCCATCGTGACGCGCATCCGGCACCTGCGCGACGAACCGGGCCGCCCGACGATCATCGCCGAGTACACCCCGCCGCCGGGCATCGACGCCCTCGAGAGCGCCGTGCTGCTGGGCAGGACCACCAAGGCGATCCCCGCCGAGGTGCTCGAGCAGGCCGTGGTGGGCAGCATCCGCATCGTCGAGGGAGAGCGCAAGTTCTTCGGCGGGGTGAAGCTCAAGGCGCAGCTGATCGACCCCTCGCGCGCCGACGGAGACGGCCGGCTGCTGCTGTCGGGGCTCTTCCCGTTCCTGCAGCCGGGCACCGAGTACGAGTTCGGCAGCACCGACACCCGGTTCTCGTCGGCGGCGCAGAACATCATCAAACTCGCGAACGCCGAACTGGTGCGGCGAGGCCTGCGCAAGCAGGTGCCGAAGACCGTCCGCGCGTGGCCGGTGCTTCTGGCCATGGCGACCGGCGCGCTGGTCTTCCTGACCGCGATGCTCGCGCTCGGATCGGCGGTCGATCCGCTCGTGCCGATCCTGCTCATCGTGGGCTCGGGTCTGGTGTTCTTCGTCGTGATCGCCCTGATCTCGCGCGTGCCGCTGACCGCGGCCGGCGCGGAGGTGCGCGACCACCTGAAGGGGCTGCAGGAATTCATCGAGTGGGCCGAGGCCGACCGCATCCGCATGCTGCAGTCGCCGGCGGGGGCCGAGCGCGTCCGCATCGATCCGCGCAATCCCGCCGAGATGCTGAAGCTCTACGAAGTGCTGCTGCCGTATGCCGTGGTCTTCGGGCAGGAGAAGCAGTGGGCCGAGCACCTCGCGGTGCTCTACGGGCCGGAGAGCTCACCCGGCTGGTACGCCGGCACGCACGGCTTCAGCGCCGGCTCGTTCTCGTCCGGGATCAGCTCGCTGTCGGCCAGTTCCGCCTCGTCGTCCTCGACGTCGGGCGGGTCCAGCGGCGGCGGATCGTCGGGCGGGGGCGGCGGAGGCGGCGGAGGCGGCGGGGTCTAGGCGAAGTCTCTCGCGCTGCGGCCAGGGCCGGCGCGCCCCGGGCACAAGTAAGGGCCGGTCGGAGAGGCTTCCCGACCGGCCCTTGTCCCTTGCACCAAGAGTGTCCTGCAATCACATGCGGTCGTTGCCACAGCAAAACAACTTCCGTGGTTGAACTCTATAACGGCCAGGTAACGGAAGGGAAGAGTTTGTCGTTATCTTTTTGTGATTGTTTTTCCGTCGCCTTCCAGCGGCCGTCGGCAGTGCCGATGTCGGCCGCACGCACGCGCTTGGCGAGCACCCTTACGGCGTTCTCGGTCCGTTCGCAAGGCATCGCGGGGGCGCCTCCGGCGTTCTAGCGTCGGCTCATGACAGAGGAGCCACCGACCGCGGGGAGTGGTGCGCGATCCCCGGCGCCGATCGAGGATTATGCGCTCATCGGCGACCTGCACACCGCCGCGCTCATCTCCCGGCACGGCGCGCTCGACTGGCTGTGCATGCCGCGATTCGATTCCCCGACGGTCTTCGCCGCTCTGGTCGACACCCCGGATGCCGGTCAATGGTCGCTGGCACCGGCAGACGGATTCATCTCCTGCAGCCGCGAGTACATCCCTGGAACCTTCGTGCTGCGAACGAGGTGGCGCACCGCCCAGGGCGAGGCGGAGGTCATCGAGTTCATGCCGCTGCACGATCGTCGGGCCAACCTGGTCCGCCGCATCCACGGCGTGGCGGGCCGCGTCCGGTTCGAGGAGAGCCTGCGGATCCGCTTCGACTACGGCGCAGCGATGCCGTGGGTGCGTCAGGTCGCCTACGGCGCCGGATCGGCGGTCCTGGCATCCGCCGGTCCCGACGCCGTGCTGGTGTCCGGGCCGCGCATGACGGCCGAGGGTCACCGGCACCGTGCCGCCTTCGACGTCGCCGCCGGTCAGACCGTGGACCTGGTCATGACCTGGTATCCCTCCTACCGGGAACCGCCGGAGCCGATCCACGTCGATGCCGCGCTGGCGGCCACCGTCGAGTGGTGGCAGGACTGGGCGTCGCGCAGCAACCCGCCGTCGCCGTACGACGAACACGTGCAGCGCTCGCTGCTGTATCTGCGCGCGCTCACGCACGAAGACACCGGTGGGATCGTGGCGGCGGTGACCACGAGCCTTCCGGAGGAGCTCGGGGGCGTGCGCAACTGGGACTATCGCTACGTCTGGCTTCGCGATGCCGCGCTGACCATCGGCGTGCTCATGACGCATGGATACCGCGCCGAGGCGCAGGAGTGGCGGGGCTGGCTGCTGCGGGCGATCGCCGGTGATCCGGCGGATGTGCAGATCATGTACGGCGTCGGCGGGGAGAGACGGCTGCCCGAGTGGGAGCTGGGGGAGCTCTCAGGGTACGGCGGGGCCGTGCCCGTCCGCGTCGGGAACGCCGCCTACCTGCAGCGCCAGTGGGACATCTTCGGTGAGGTGATGGTGGCCCTCCACGGCGCCCGCGCGGCCGGGCTCGAGGAGACGCCGGCATCCTGGCCCCTGCAGAGCGCGCTGCTGGATTACCTGGCCGAGAACTGGACGAAACCGGATCGCGGTATCTGGGAGATCCGGGGCGAGGAGCGGCATTTCACGCATTCCCGCGCGATGGTCTGGGCGGCCTTCGACCGGGGCGTTCGAGCGGTGGACGAATTCGGTCTGCCCGGCAACCGGGAGCGCTGGGCGGCGCTGCGGGAGAGCGTCCGCGACGAGATCCTCGAGCGAGGTTTCGATGCCGCCCGCAACACGTTCGTCCAGCACTATGACGGCAGCGCGGTGGATGCGGCGCTCCTGCAGCTGCCGCAGATCGGCTTCATCGCGCCCGACGACCCGAAGATGCTCGGCACGGTCCGCGCCATCGAGGAGGACCTCCTCGAGCACGGTCTGCTGCTGCGCTACCGCACCGAGTCCGGTGTGGACGGGGTGCCCGGCGAGGAGCATCCGTTCCTGGCCTGCTCGTTCTGGCTCGTCGAGCATTACGCCGCATCCGAGCGCCTTCCGGACGCCCGCCGGCTCATGGATCGGCTCACCGCCCTCGTCAACGACGTCGGCATGCTCAGCGAGGAGTACGACCCGGTCCGCCGTCGGCAGATGGGCAACATCCCTCAGGCCCTCTCGCACCTCAGCCTCGTGCGGGCCGCCGACGCCATCGCCGCGGCTGAGCGCGGTCGTGACGAGGAGCTGCCGTTCGTGCGCGGCGAGAGCGAAGGAGAGCAGGCCTCGAGCGCCGACCAGCGAAACTGAGCGGTGCCCGGCGAACCGGATCAGTACCAGTCGGTCGCCTGCGAGTGTCCCCACGCGCTGCACGGGGTGCCGTACGACGCCGAGATGTAGCCGAGTCCCCAGATGATCTGGGTCGTCGCGTTCGTCTCCCAGTCCGACCCGACGCTGGCCATCTTGCTGCCGGGAAGCGCCTGGGGGATGCCGGTGGCGCCGCTGGAGTCGTTGTAAGCCAGGTAGTTCCAGCCCGACTCCTTGCTCCACAGCGACGAGAGGCACGAGAACTGGTCATCGCCCCATCCGTAGTTCGCCGAGGCGAGCTGGCGCGCGGTCGCCTGGGCACCCTCGGGCGTGTTCGCCGCGGCGAGGGCCTCTGCTGCGGCCTGCGCGGCGGCCTCGGCTTCGGCCTGCGCCTTCGCGGCGGCTTCTTCCGCAGCTTTCTGCGCGGCAGCCGCGGCCTCAGCGGCGGCCTTCTCCGCCTGCGCGGCATCGAGGCGCTCGCGAAGGTCGCCGATCTGGGCACTCACGGACCGGGACACGGCCGCGGTCTCGTCCGTGACGGCCGGCAGCAGCAGCGTCGGGAGCACGTCGAGGCTGGAGAGCCGGTCGATGTGATCGCGCAGGTCGCGCGTGTCGATCGCGGTCGGCCCCGTCAGAGCCAGACCGGATGCCGCCACCTCGGACTCGATCGCCGACGCCGAAGCGACCGCGACCCGGGCGGCGCGCAGTGTGGACGCAGCATCCGTCGAGATCTCATCCAGCGTCTCGCTGGCCGAGCCGAGCGCCGAGGCGACGGCGGGCAGGGGAGCGCTCAAGGCGGGCGCGGCGAAGGCCGGGTTCGTCGAGGCGAAGCCGGTCAGGACGACGAGTCCGAATGCCGTGCCGATGAGCGCGGAGCGGGAGGCGACGGTGGAACGGGTGGCACGGCGGGCACGACGGAGGGACTTGCGAGAGAGCATGGGGGGAGTGGGTCTTCCTGAGGTGTCTGAGGCCCGCGCGCACGCAGGCAGTGCGCCCTCGGGTGGACGCGAAGTCTCCAGTCTGCGCACCTCGTCTGGACGAACCCCCAGCGCACGCTGGCAGAACCGTGGGAGCCGCCGATCGGGAAAGTCCTGATCAGCGGCTCTGCAGCGGCTTCCGGAGCGCCACCGGTGCCGGGCTCAGGCCGACTCGCGCCACACGATCTCGCACTCGAGGAGCACCTCGCCGGGGGTGGCATCGCCCCGCAGCTGCTCGAGCACGAGAGCTGCTGCCTGACGGCCCAGTCCCTCGGCCGGCTGGCGCACCGTCGAGAGTGGGGGCAGCGTCCGGCGAGCCCAGGCGCTGTCATCGAAGCCCACCACGCCGACATCCGACGGCACGAGCCGGCCCGCAGCGCGCAAGGCCTCCATCGCCCCGGCGGCGACGGCATCCGACGCGGCGAACACGCCGTCGATGTCGGGCGCGCGATCGAGCAGGGCATTCATTCCGTCACGGCCGGCCGAATACGAGTAGAGCGGAATCGGCTCGACGAGCGCCTCGTCGAATCGGTCGCCGAGGGCGTCGGCGAATCCGGCGAGCCGCTCCGAGCCCGAGTCGCGGTCGAGCGCGGCCGCGATCATGCCGACGCGCCGGCGGCCGGTGGAGAGCAGCCGCGAGGTGATCGCGCGGGCTGAACCTCGGTTGTCGATCACGACGAACGCGGCCGAAGACGCGCCCGGGGGGTGGCCGACGAACGCGGCCGGCAGGCGCAGGCGCTCCACCACGCGCGCGATCGGGTCGTTCGCACGCGCCGAGACGATGATCGCGCCGTCCACCGCTCCGCCGGACAGGTATCGCGCGACACGCTCGGTGTCGCGCTCGGAGTCGACGATGAGCACGGCCATCTGGTGATCCGCTTCGGAGAGGGCGGCGTTGGCGCCCAGCAGAATGCCGCCGATGTTCGGGTCCTCGACGAAGAGCGAGTGCGGCTCGTGCACGATGAAGGCCACGGATTCGGTGCGCTGCATCACGAGGTGGCGGGCGGCGGTGTTGGGGACGTAGCCGACCTCGGCGATCGCCGCCTCGATGGCCTCGCGGGCGGATGCCGACACGTACGGGTCGCCGTTGACGTACCGGCTGATCGTGCCGCGGGACACGCCGGCGACGACCGCCACGTCGTGGACCGTGGCGCGCCGCGGTCGTCCGGAAGTCGTCGACACGCGACCACTGTATCGTCCTGCGCACTTGACACCGGGAACGCCCGGTGTCATTCTGTGTACGTTCACAGAAGCTCAGAGCTGAACTTCACTCCGAGAGTCTGTGCACGTGCACACAGCCGCCGAAGATGTCGACCCTGGAGTCTCGTGAACCGTCCCCTCGCCGCCGCCGAGCAGGCCACCGCCCGGCGCCGCTACGAGCACCGCGGCATCGACTTCGGCTGCGACTACAACCCCGAGCAGTGGGATCCGGGCATCTGGCGCGAGGACATCGCCCTCATGCGCGAAGTCGGCGTGAGCCTGGTCGCCGTCAACATCTTCGGGTGGTCCGAGCTGCAGGGCCCCGACGGCGATGTCGACTTCTCCAGACTCGACGAGGTCATCGCGCTCCTGCACGAGGCGGGCATCCGGGTGAACCTCGGCACCGGCACCTCATCCCCCCCGCCATGGCTGACGACCCGGCATCCCGAGATCCTGCCCGTCGTCGCCGACGGGACCACGCGCTACCCCGGCGGCCGCCAGGCCTGGTGCCCGAGCTCGCCGGTCTTCCGCCGCTACGCCCTGGCTCTGGTCGACGCGGTCGCCGAACGCTACGGACAGCACCCCGCCGTCGTGCTGTGGCATGTCTCGAACGAGCTCGGCTGCCACAACGCGCACTGCTACTGCGACGTGAGCGCGGTCGCCTTCCGCGGGTGGCTGCAGCTGCGCTACGGCACGATCACCGCCCTGAACAACGCCTGGGGCACGAGCTTCTGGAGCCAGCGCTACCGCGAGTGGGAGGAGATCGGCACGCCGCGCCTCACGCTGTCGACCCCGAACCCGAGCCAGGTGCTCGACTTCGCCCGATTCAGCTCCGACGAGCTGCTGGACTACTACCGCGCCGAGCACGCGACCATCAGGAGGCACAGCGAGGTGCCGGTGACGACGAACTTCATGGTCACCGCGCACATCCGCGAGCTGGACTACTGGACGTGGGCGCCGGAGGTCGATGTGGTCGCCAACGACCACTACCTCGATCACCGCCTGGACGACCCGGCAGCCGAACTCGCGTTCGCTGCCGACCTCACCCGCGGACTCGCGGGCGGGGAACCGTGGATGCTGATGGAGCACTCCACCGGATCGGTCAACTGGCAGCCGCACAACCTGGCCAAGGCACCTGGCCAGATGACACGGGATTCACTGCAGCACGTCGCGCGAGGCGCGGACTCGGTGTGCTTCTTCCAGTGGCGCGCTTCGCTGCAGGGCTCGGAGAAGTTCCACTCGGCCCTCATCCCGCATGCCGGCACCGACTCAGCCCTCTGGCGGGAGGCGCTCGAGCTCGGGTCGCTGCTGGATCGCATGGGCGAGGTGGCCGGCACCCGGGTCGTCGCCGACGTCGCACTGCTGTTCAGCTGGGAGGCGTGGTGGGCCAGCGACGCCGAGAACCGGCCGAGCTCGGCCATCGCCTATCTCGACCAGGTCTGGGCCCTGCACCGGGCGCTTCGCGAGTCCGGAGCCGGTGTGGACATCGTGCGTCCGGGCGCAGACCTGTCCGGCTACCGGCTCGTGGTCGTGCCCGGTCTGCACCTGATTCGCGACCGCGATGCGAAGACGCTCGATGCTGCGGTCGCCGCGGGTTCCGACGCGCTGGTGACCTTCTACAGCGGCATCGTCGACGAGAACGATCGTGTGAGGCCGGGAGGCTATCCCGCGGTCTGGCGCGACCTCCTGGGCATCCGCGTCGAGGAATTCGCTCCCGTGCTGCCGGGCGAGACCGTCGCGCTCGAATCCGGAAGCACCGCCCGCCTGTGGACCGAGCGTCTCGTCGCTTTCGACGCCGAAGTGATGGATCGCTTCGTCGGTGGACCGGCCGGCGGCCTGCCCGCACTCACTCGTCGCCGAGGCGAGGCTGCCGCAGGCGACGCCTGGTACCTCGCGACGCTTCCGGATCACGCCGACCTCGTCCGCATCCTCGACCGCGCACTGACCTCCGCGGGCGTTCATCGCGCCGCCGGCGCACGCTCCGACGTCGACGTCGTCCGCCGCGTCGGAGCCGACCGCAGCTATCGCTTCATCATCAACCACGGCAGTGAAGACGTGCTGCTGAACGCCCGGGGTGTGGACCTCGTCACGGGCGAGAACGCCGCCGGAACGATCCGCGTTCCGGCCGGAGCCGTCCGAGTGATCCGAGAGGACGCCGTCTCATGACCGCACAGACAGCCACGGAGGCGCTCGTCACGCCCAAGGGCGCGAAAGCCGGCCGGCGTCCGGCCCGCAGCCGGGGGAAGGTGCAGCACAAGGGCGCCATCCTGATCTTCACGGCTCCGTTCGTCATCCTGTTCCTGCTCTTCTACCTCGTGCCGATCGCGATCGCGATCTGGCAGTCCCTGCTCGTTGTGGAGCGGGAAGGGACGTTCGGTCAGGCCACGGAGGTGTTCGGCGGCCTGACGCAGTACATCCTCGTGTTCCAGAACGTGGCGTTCTGGACCTCGGTAGGCCGAGTGCTGCTGTTCGGCATCGTGCAGGTCCCCGTCATGCTCGCGCTCGCGCTCCTGTTCGCCCTGCTGCTGGACTCACCGCTGCTGCGCGGCAAGAAGTTCTTCCGCCTCGCATTCTTCGTTCCGTACGCGGTCCCCGGTGTGATCGCCGCGATCATGTGGGGGTTCCTCTACTCGCCGAACCTTTCGCCGTTCACGGTGCTGACCGGCAACGTCGACTTCCTCTCGGCCGAACTGGTCCTGTGGGCGATCGCGAACGTGGTGACGTGGGTGTTCGTCGGCTACAACATGCTGATCCTCTACTCCGCGCTCCTGGCGATCCCGACCGACATCTACGAAGCAGCGCGTCTGGACGGCGCCGGGCAGATGCGCATCGCGTGGTCGATCAAGATCCCGCTCGTGCGGCCATCGCTTGTGCTGACGGCGATCCTCTCGATCATCGGCACGCTGCAGCTGCTGGCCGAGCCGCAGGTGTTCCGTTCGTTCAGCTCCGCCGTGACGAGCACGTACACGCCGAACATGACGATCTACGCGACCTCGGCCATTCCGAACGTGAGCCTCGCTGCAGCCTTCTCGGTCGTCCTGGCCCTGGCGACCTTCATCCTCTCCTTCACGTTCTTGCGCATCACCCGACGGAAGGCAGACGCATGAGCCGCGTGATCGACGCCGACGCCAAGGCGCTGCGCACTGCGTCGGCAGCCCCCCGCACTTCCCGGCCGGGAGGCGCGCAGCGCGAGAGCGTCGTGTCGCGCAGCGTCGCGATGCTCATCATGGTGATCTTCACCCTGTACTTCCTGATTCCGATCTGGTGGCTGCTGGTCGCCTCGACCAAGTCCCGCGGTGACCTGTTCACGACCAACCCGCTGTGGTTCGCCGAGCTGAACTTCTGGGACAACCTCGTCGCGCTGCTGAGCTACGACGGCGGAATCTACCTGCGCTGGATCGTCAACAGCATCGGCTACGCGGGCATCGGCGCGCTGGTCGCGACGATCCTCGCCGGAATGTGCGGCTACGCGCTGGCAAAGTACCGCTTCCGCGGGCGCGAAGTGCTCTTCAACGTCGTGCTCGGGGGTGTGCTGGTGCCGGCGACGGCGCTCGCCCTGCCGCTGTTCCTGCTCTTCAGCCAGGTGCAGCTGACGAACACGTTCTGGGCGGTGTTCCTGCCCAGCATCGTCAGCCCGTTCGGCGTGTACCTCGCCCGCGTCTTCGCCGAGGCGAGCGTTCCCGACGAACTGCTCGAAGCCGCTCGCCTCGACGGCGCGGGTGAGGTGCGCACCTACTTCACCGTCTCCATCCGGCTCATGCTTCCGGCGCTGATCACGATCTTCCTGTTCCAGTTCGTCGGCATCTGGAACAACTTCTTCCTGCCGCTGATCATGCTGCGCAGTGAGGAGCTGTTCCCGGTGACGTACGGCCTCTACGCCTGGAACTCCACCATCAACCAGTTCCCCGAGCTGCGCAGCTTCGTGCTGATCGGCGCCCTGCTGTCGATCATCCCCCTGATCGTCACCTTCCTTCTTCTTCAGCGCTACTGGCGCACGGGCCTGGGCACCGGCGCGCTGAAGTGACAGACCCGACCGGGATGGCACCGGCCGGCCGTATGAAAACCCCACCCCCAGCAAGTCACATCCGAGAAAGAGAAACCATGCGTCACATGAAACGAACAGCAGGCGTGGCGGTGATCGCGAGCCTCGCCCTGACGATGGCCGCGTGCTCCTCCAGCGGTGGCAGCGGAAGCGGCAGCGACGCCGCCGCCTGCGAGCCCTCCGACGGAGAAGTCACCCTCACGTTCACGTCCTGGATCCCCGGCATCGAGGACGCCGTCGCGATCTGGAACGACGCCAACCCCGACATCCAGGTCGAGGTGCAGACCGGTCCGAACGGCAACTCCGGCACGTACCAGAACTTCTTCAACCAGCTCGAGGCCGGCAACGCGCCCGACCTGGGACAGATCGAGTACGACGCGATCCCCAACTTCCGGGTGCAGGACGGGCTCGAGAACCTCGCAGCATGCGAGGACGTCGTGGCCGCCGAGGACGATTTCGTCGACTGGACCTGGGGACAGGTCTCGCTCGGCACGGACGACGAGGTGTACGGCATCCCGCAGGACTCCGGACCCATGGCGCTGTTCTACCGCTCCGACCTGTTCGAGCAGAACGGGATCGAGGTTCCCACGACGTGGGCCGAGTACCGTGATGCGGCAGTGAAGATCCGTGCTCTGGGCGGGTACATCACCAACTTCTCCCAGTCCGACATCAACCAGTTCGCCGGTTTCGTCTGGCAGGGCGAGGGACAGTGGTTCGCCAACGACGGCGACGAGTGGACGGTCGATCTGACCGGTGACACGTCGATCACCGTTGCCGACTACTGGCAGGACCTCATCGAGAACGACCTGGTCGCGGTCTACCCGCCCTGGACCGACGAGTGGAACAACGCCTACAACTCGGGTGAGGTCTGGACGTGGAACTCCGCGGTCTGGGGTGCCAACTCGATCGCCAGCGGCGCGCCCGACACGGCGGGCAAGTGGTCGGTCGCGAAGTCGCCGCAGTGGGAGGCCGGGGACTCGGCCGCCGGCAACTGGGGAGGTTCGTCGGTCGCCGTCTTCAAGGGCACAGAGCACCTCTACGAAGCTGCCAAGTTCGCGCTGTGGCTGAACAGCTCCGAGGAGTCGCTCACGTCGCTGAACGAGACCGCCGCCATCTACCCGGCCACCAAGGCGGGACTCGAGCTGCCGGTGCTGCAGGAAGGCGTCGAGTTCTACGGCGGCCAGAAGATCTACGAGGTCTTCGCCGAAGCCGCCGGCGAGGTCAACCCCGACTTCGTGTGGGGCCCGACGATGACCCAGACCTACGCCGACGTGTCGGACGGGTTCAAGGCTGCGATCGCGGGCGACGGCACGCTGGCCGGTGCGCTCGCCGACGGTCAAGCCAAGACGATCGCGGCCCTCGAGGCGCAGTCGATCCCGGTCGCCAAGTAGCCGCAGCAAGTAGTCTCTGCGAGTGATCCATCACCTCCGTGCCGCGGGTGTCAGCCTTCTGGTCGACGCCCGCGGCACGGCCATGCCCGCCGTGCTGCACTGGGGCCCTGACCTCGGTGACCTCACGACGGAGCAGGCCGAAGCCGTCGCGGCGGCATCCATTCCCGCGATCGCGCCCTCGTCGGTCGACGTGCCTCTCCGGCTCGGACTCGTGCCCACCTGGGGCGACGGCTGGAGCGGGCGTCCCGGATTGCAGGTCTCGCGCGATCCGGGCGGCCCCGACGGCGCGGTGGCGGCGGAGCGGGCCCGTGCGCCGAGGCTGAGGCAGAGGCCGGATGCCGCGCCCATCGTCGACGGCTCCGCACTGGTGCTCGGGCTGAGGGATGAGGAAGCACTGCTGGATGTCGGCGTGCGGCTGGAGCTGAGCGCTGAGGGTGTGCTCGCGGTGAGGCTCGAAGTGACCAACCGTGGGCTGGGCCCGCTCACGATCGGCCGGGCAGCGGCGGTGCTGCCGGTTCCGGCACGGGCGAGCGAGCTGATGGATTTCAGCGGAGTGTGGGGGCGCGAGCGCCGCCCGATCCGCCGCCCACTCGCGCACGGCGTGCATGCCCGGGAGGGGCGCCATGGCCGGGGTGGGCACGACAGCGCGTTCCTTCTCGCCGCCGGCACACCGGCGTTCGGACTCGAGTCCGGCGAAGTCTGGGCGGTGCACGCCGCGTGGAGCGGCGACACCGAGCTGTGGGCGGAGTCCTCGCCCCTCGGTGCGGCGTCGCTGGCGGCCGGGGAGCTTCTCGCTCCGGGCGAAATCGTCCTCGCGCCCGGTGAGACGTACGCCGCACCCAGGTGCGTCGCGGTGTATTCCGATACCGGCATGGGCGGTGTGTCGGATCGAGTCCACCCCTGGGTCCGCTCCTGGTCGACGATCGACCGGCCGCGCCCGGTGACGCTCAACACGTGGGAGGCCGTGTACTTCGACCACTCCATGGAGCGGCTCGAGCCTCTCATCGCTGCGGCGGCGCAGGTCGGCGTGGAGCGCTTCGTGCTCGACGACGGCTGGTTCGCCGGCCGCCGAGACGACCGCCGCGCTCTGGGCGACTGGACGGTGGACACCGACGTGTGGCCGGAGGGGCTGCATCCCCTCGTCGACGCCGTGCAGGCCGCCGGAATGGAGTTCGGCCTGTGGGTCGAGCCCGAGATGATCAGTGCCGACTCCGATCTCGCCCGCACTCATCCGGAGTGGATCGTCGGACGTGCCGACGGCCTCGAGTGGCGATTCCAGCGGACGCTCGACCTCGGCATCCTCGCCGCGTCCGACCATGTCTTCGGCCGTCTGGACGCGTTGCTGACCGAGTATCCGATCGCCTACCTCAAGTGGGATCACAATCGCGATCTGCTCGACGGTTCAGCGCATCGCCAGACGACCGCGGTCTATGCCCTGATCGACCGCCTGCGTCTCGCGCACCCGGTGGTGGAGATCGAGTCGTGCGCATCGGGCGGCGCCCGCATCGACCTGGGGATGCTGCGCCGCGTCGACCGGGTATGGCCGAGCGATACGAACGACGCGCTCGACCGGCAGGCGATCGCCGGCTACGCGTCGCTGCTCGTGCCGCCCGAATACCTCGGCGCTCATCTCGGTGACGAGCGAGCGCACCTGACGGGGCGCGTCGGCGACCTGTCGTTCCGCATGGCGACCGCGCTTTTCGGCAGCGCCGGCATCGAGTGGAACCTGTCCACAGCGACCGGCTCCGACCTCGCTCGGATCGCGGAGTGGATCGCGCACTACAAGCGGCTGCGTCCGCTCCTGCACGGCGGCCGGGTGGTGCGGGCGGACCCGGCGGACCCGGCGCAGTGGGTGCACGGCGTCGTTTCGCACGATCGCACGCATGCGGTGTACTCGGCGGCGATGCTGACGGCGTCTCTGGCCGCGGTGCCGCCCCCCGCGCGCCTGCCCGGTCTCGACTCGCACCGCACGTACCGGGTCCGTCCGCTCCGTCTCGGCGGCGAGCCGCGCGCTCTGCAGGATTCGCCGCCACCCTGGTACGCGGCCGGCCACGTCGACCTGCCGGGGGCGGTGCTCGCAGAGATCGGTCTGCCGCTGCCCCTGCTCTCACCGCAGCAGGCTCTGGTGCTGGAGCTCACGGCGCTCTGACCCTCGCCCCGCCGTCGACTTGTCGTATATGTCAGCGACACGCCGAGGGACCGCGACATATACGACAAGTCACGAGAGGGGCGCAGCGCTGACGCGGCACGGCGCGGGGAAGGGGGCGGAGCGCTGACGCGGCACGGCGCCGGGGGCGCGGCATCCCCCGCCCCTACCCTGGCGGTATGGCCGCTCCCCAGTCCCGGCGCGCCCGGGCCGCCCGCAAGCGCAAGCGCCGGATGGATGCCGCCGACAACGATCTGACGACGCTCGAGTGGTCGCAGATCCGTGCCGCGTGGCAGGAGCGCTGCGCATACTGCGGAGCCATCGGCGTCCCGCTGCAGCGCGACTGCGTCCTGCCGCTGTCGCGCGGCGGGCGCTACACCGTCCAGAACATCGTGCCCGCATGCCGGTCGTGCAACGCGAGCAAGTCCAATGACGAGGTGACCGGATGGATGCGGCGCAAGAGGCTCGACGAGCGCGCCTTCCTGCTCGGGCACGTCGCGTTCCTGCAGAGCATCGCCGTCCAGCCGCAGGAGGAGCCCGCGTAGCCTGGTGCCATGGCTTCCGACTCAGCCCGCACTGCCCTGGAGATCGCCGACTGGCGCCGCCGCGTCTTCGCGCTGTACGACGCCGTCCGCGCCCAGGACGACCCCGAAGAGGCACACGAGCTGTGGCGCATCGAGCGCGACGACCTGATGGGGCGGCATCCCGCCACGCCCCTTCTGGAAGAGGACTCGCCCCTGTTCGAGGGCCTTCCGATCGCACCGTACGACGCGGCGTGGAGGTACGAGCTGCCGATCCTTCCGGCGGATCCGGGCGGGTTCGAGTTCGCCACCGGAACCGACGGCATCGTCCCGTTCGAGCGGATCGGCAAGGTCGAGATCCCGGATGCCGGAACCCTCGACGTCTGGCGGCTGACCACGTACGGCGGCGGAGTGTTCATCCCGGTGCGCGATGCGCTCGCCGGCAAGCCCGGAGGCACGTACGGCGGAGGCCGATACCTGATCGACACGATCAAAGGCGCCGATCTCGGCTCGGACGCGGCGCGCGGCACCCTCGTGCTCGACTTCAACTTCGCCTACAACCCCTCGTGCGCGTACGACCCGGCCTGGGCGTGTCCGCTCGCGCAGCCGGGCAACGTGCTGCCCATCGCCGTCCCGGTCGGCGAGCTCTACGGCTGACCCACTCCGCGCCTGCCGTGTGCCGAACCCAGGCATTCCCTGCGAGCCCACACAGTGCCTGCCACGGGAGTGGATGGGCTCGCCCGGGACGCAGGGGTTCGCGTGAGGGCTCAGCCGGTGCGGTGGGCGGAGTAGTACTGCAGCAGCGCGCGGGTCGAGGCGTCCTGCGCCTCCCGCGCGGCCGCGTCGCCCTCGATCGCCGGGGCGATCTGCAGCGCGAGCTGCTTGCCGAGCTCGACACCCCACTGATCGAACGAGTTGATGCCCCAGATCACGCCCTGCGTGAACGTGATGTGCTCGTACAGCGCGACGAGCTGGCCCAGCACCCGGGGCGTCAGCGCCGGTGCGAAGATCGAGGTCGTGGGCCGGTTGCCCGGGAAGGTCCGCGCGGCGACGAGTGCCCCTGCGGTTCCCTCCGCCTCCACCTCTTCGGCGGTCTTGCCGAACGCGAGCGCCTTCGTCTGCGCGAGGAAGTTCGCCAGGAACAGACCGTGAACGTCGCGCCCGTCGTCCTTCAGCGGGTAGGCGGGGTTGACGAAGCCGATGAAGTCCGCCGGGATCAGCCGCGTGCCCTGGTGGATCAGCTGGTAGAACGCGTGCTGCCCGTTCGTGCCCGGCTCGCCCCAGAAGACCTCACCCGTGTCGGTCGTGACCGGGGTGCCGTCCCAGCGGACGGACTTGCCGTTCGATTCCATCGTGAGCTGCTGCAGGTAGGCCGCGAACCGGCTGAGCTGCTGCGCATAGGGGAGCACGGCGTGGGTCTGGGCGCCGAGGAAGTTCGTGTACCAGACGTTGAGCAGACCCATCAGCACCGGCACGTTCGAGGCGAGGGGAGTGGTGCGCACGTGCTCGTCGACGTCGTGGAACCCGGCGAGCAGCTCGCGGAAGACCCCCGGGCTGAGCGCGATCGCCAGCGACAGGCCGATCGCGGAGTCCACCGAGTACCGGCCGCCCACCCAGTCCCAGAATCCGAACGCGTTCGCCGGGTCGATGCCGAACGCGGCGACCTTGTCGAGGGCCGTCGAGACCGCCACGAAGTGATGGGCGACAGCATCCGTCTTCGCGTCCTCCGACGAGTCCATCGCACCGGCCGCACTCAGGCCCGACCACAGCCAGTCCCGCGCCAGCCGCGCGTTCGTGAGGGTCTCCAGCGTCGTGAAGGTCTTCGACGCGACGATGAACAGAGTCGTCTCGGGGTCGAGATCCGCGGTCTTCTGCGCGAGGTCGGTCGGGTCGATGTTCGAGACGAACAGAGCCCGGATGCCGGCATCCGCGTACGGCTTGAGGGCTTCGTAGATCATCACCGGGCCGAGGTCCGAGCCGCCGATGCCGATGTTCACGACGTGCGTGACCTTCTTGCCCGTTACCCCCCGCCACTCACCCGACCGGACGCGGTCGGCGAACGCCGACATCTCATCCAGCACGGCCTGCACGTCGTGGTCGACCTCCTGCCCGTCGACGACGAGCGCGGGTGAGGCGCCCGCGGGCCGGCGCAGGGCCGTGTGCAGCACCGCGCGGTCCTCGGTCGTGTTGATGTGCTCCCCGGCGATCATCGACGCGTAGCGCTCGGCGACCCCGGTCTGCTCCGCGAGCGCGACGAGCGAGGCGAGGATCTCGTCGGTCACGAGGTTCTTGGACAGATCCACGTGCAGTTCGCCCAGCGGCAGGCTCAGTCGCTCCACGCGTCCGGGATCGTCGGCGAACCAGCCGCGCAGATCGGGGCTGAACGCGTCGCGGTGAGCGAGGAGCTGCGCCCAGGCGGACGTGGAGGTGGGATCGATGGGTGCGGTCACCCCACCACGCTAGCGCCGGGGAGCACCGCGCACGAGGTGCGGGTCTATCCGCGTTCGACGGGCTGTTCCGGGGTGCCGCGCACGCCGGCGATCGCTGCCTCGACGACCGACGCGGCCAGCGCGTCGACCACTTCGCTCGGCTGCCACTGCAGCGGGCCGTGGACGGCGATGTCGGCGAAGCCGTGCACGGCCGACCAGCACGACCACTCGGCGAGGGGCCGTCGCTCGGCGGTCAGAGCGCCGCAGGCGACCATCGCGTCCAGCGTGTCCATCAGAAGCTGGAAGGGTGCGACGACCTCGTCGTCGAGCGTGACGATGCCTTCGCTGGGATTCGGGTCCTGCGTCGCGAAGGCGAGCTCGAACCACCCGCGCTCGGCGCGGGCGAAGTCGATGTACGCCAGTCCCACGCGTCGCAGGCGCTCGATAGACGCCGCCGCCGGCGGAAGATCGGTGGATGCCGCGGCCACGCGCGCCGAGATCGCCAGGGCCAGCGCCATCTGAGCCTCGGCCGCCGCTGCACGCACGAGATCGTCGCGGTCGGCGAAGTGCCGGTATGCGGCGTTCGGCGACACCCCCACCGCGCGCGTCACCTCGCGCAGCGAGATCGCGGCCGGTCCGCCGGTGCGCGCGCGCCGGGAGGCCTCGGCGATCAGCGCATGTCGGAGGTCGCCGTGATGATAGGTCCGTGCGAGCGAACTCATCGTTGCATCGCCTCGATCGGGTGTGTACGGTGTGAACATCAACGTGGACGCTGCCGCCGAACGGAATGTGTACGGCGTCCACTGCAACTGTAGCCGGAGCGCACAGCGCTCCCGAGACGACACTCGAAGGCGATCATGACCGACCAGCTTCCGGCATCCCCCCAGGCCGTCGTGCCCTCCGGTCAGGAGCCGCCCGGACCGCGCACGATCCGCAGCTTCTACCAGGTGCTCGTGAACACGGCCGTGGCCAACGTGACTTCGAGCTACCTCTGGTGGGCGCTGACCTTCTGGGCGTACCTCGAGACCCGCTCGGTGCTCGCGACCGCGATCATCGGCGGCTCGTACATGCTGCTGGTCGCCGTGTTCGGCATCGTGTTCGGCGCGATCGTGGACCGCATGAAGAAGAAGGCCGTCATGGTCCTCTCCAGCTCGATCACGCTGACGGCGTACCTGCTCGCGGGCGCCCTCTACCTCGCTTTCCCCGAGAGCGTGCTCGTGGACTGGGGCGGCCCGTGGTTCTGGGTGTTCGCGGGAATCATCCTCGTCGGCGGGGTGGTGGAGAACCTGCGCAACATCGCGCTGTCCACGACCGTCACGCTCCTGATCCCGGCCGACCGGCGCGACAGGGCGAACGGCCTGGTCGGGACGGTGCACGGCATCTCCTTCATGGTGACGAGCGTCTTCTCAGGTCTGTCGATCGGGCTGCTCGGCATGGGGTGGACGGTCGTGATCGCCATTGCGGCGACGGCTCTCGCGCTGCTGCACCTGCTGTTCGTGCGGATCCCCGAGCGCGGCGTCGCCCACGTCGAGGGCGCCGCGACCGGGCTCGACTTCCGGGGCATCATCCCGGCGATCATGGTGGTGCCGGGGCTGCTCGCCCTCATCCTCTTCTCGACGTTCAACAACCTCGTCGGCGGGGTCTTCATGGCGCTGATGGACCCGTACGGGCTGACGCTGTTCTCGGTCGAGGTGTGGGGCATCATCCTCGGCATCACGAGCATCGGCTTCATCGCGGGCGGCCTGATCGTGGCGCGCTTCGGCCTCGGTCGCAATCCGCTGCGCACCCTGCTGCTGGTCAACATCGGCATCGCGGTGCTGGGCATGACCTTCGCGATCCGCGAGTGGTGGTGGCTGTACGCCCTCGGCATCCTCGTCTTCATGGCCCTCATGCCGATCGCCGAGGCCGCGGAGCAGACGATCGTCCAGCGGGTGGTGCCGTTCGAAAAGCAGGGTCGCGTCTTCGGCTTCGCGGCCAGCATCGAATCCGCCGCCGCACCGATCTCGGCGTTCATCGTGGGGCCGATCGCCCAGTTCTGGCTCATCCCGTTCATGGCGTCCACCGACGGCCAGGACGCGTTCGGCTGGCTGCTCGGCGCCGGCGAAGCCCGTGGCATCGCACTGGTCTTCGTGCTCGCGAGCGCCCTGCTGCTGGTGGTCGTGCTGCTCGCGTTCGTCTCGCGTCCGTATCGTCAGCTGTCCGCCGCCTACGCCGCGGCGCCCCCGTCGCTCGAGACCGACGAGGGCGGCTCATCCGACGACGCGATCACGGATGCCGACGACGCGGGCGACCGTCGGGCGCAAGATGACGCACCCGCCGACAGCGTGGGATCCGGCATCCGCTGAGACCGGTCGGGCGCCGCCCCGCCGAGTGTGTCAGGCTCGGAGGATGCAGTCGCCGAACCCGTACGCGGACCGTCCCTGGCTCGCGGCGTACGCCCCCGAAGTCCCCGGTGAGATCGACGAGGTCGTCCAGACCCTGTCCGACATGATCGAGGCGAGCATCGCCCGCTACGGCCGATCGAAGGCTCTGGAGTTCTTCGGGGCGGGCACGTCCTACCGTGATCTCGGCGAGCAGATCGAGCGAGCGGCCGAGGGGTTGCGTCGGCTCGGCGTGACGCACGGCGACCGGGTGGCCATCGTGCTGCCCAACTGCCCCCAGCACGTGGTGGCCTTCTACGCGGTGCTGCGGCTGGGCGCGATCGTCGTCGAGCACAATCCGCTCTACACGGCGCGAGAGCTGCGCCACCAGTTCGAGGACCATCAGGCGCGCTTCGCGATCGCCTGGGACAAGGTGTACGACACCCTCGACGGGTTCCCGTCGGACCTGAAGCTCGAGCGCATCGTGAGCGTCGACATCACCGAGGCCATGCCCTGGACCACGCGGGTGGCGCTGCGGCTCCCCGTCGCCAAGGCCCGGGAGGCGCGGGCGCAGCTGACCGCCACCCCGAAGGCACGCCGGGTGCTCACGTGGCAGAAGCTCGTCGACGGCCGACGCCTGAGCCGGCGGCATCCACGTCCCGTCTTGGACGACATCGCACTGCTCCAGTACACGAGCGGCACCACCGGCACGCCGAAGGGCGCGATCCTCAGCCATCGAAACCTGCGGGCCAACGCGATGCAGGGCCGTGCCTGGGTGCCGGGGCTGCACGAGGGCGAGGAGATCTTCTACGGCGTGCTGCCGCTGTTCCACGCCTACGGCATGACGCTGTGCCTCACCTTCGCGATGAGCATCGGGGCGACGCTGGTGCTGTTCCCGAAATACGACGCGAAGCTCGTGGCGGATGCCGCGAAGAAGAGCCCGCCGACCTTCCTGCCCGCCGTCCCCCCGATCTACGACCAGCTCGCCCGGTCGGCCGAGCAGGGCTCGATCGATCTGAAGAGCGTGCGCTTCGCGATCTCGGGGGCGATGAGCCTGCCCGTGGAGACGGTCGCGCGCTGGGAGCATGCGACCGGGGGACTGCTGGTCGAGGGGTACGGCATGACCGAGACCTCGCCGGTGGCGCTCGGCAACCCGATCGGACCGACGCGGCGCCCCGGGACCGTGGGCGTGCCGTTCCCGAGCACCGAGATCCGGGTGGTGGATCCCGCGGACACGTCTGCCGATCGGCCGTTCGGCGAGTCCGGAGAGCTGCTGATCCGCGGGCCGCAGGTGTTCCAGGGATACTGGCAGCGCCCGAACGAGACCGCCGAGTCGCTGCTGCCGGGCGGCTGGGTGCGCACCGGCGACATCGTCACCGTCTCGACCGACGGGTTCGTCACGGTCGTCGACCGGCTCAAGGAGATCATCATCACGGGCGGCTTCAACGTCGCGCCCACCGAGGTCGAAGAGGCTTTGCACGGACACCCCGACGTCCGGGAGGCGGCGGTCGTCGCGCTGCCGCGCAAGGGCGGCGAAGAGGTGGTCGCCGCGGTCGTGCTGCGCGAAGGAGCGCAGCTGGACCCCGAGGCGCTGCGCGACTACTGCAAGCAGCACCTGGCGGCCTACAAGGTGCCCCGGCGCTTCTTCGCGGTCGACGAGCTGCCGCGCTCACTCATCGGCAAGGTGCTGCGCCGTCAGGTGCGCGAGCAGCTGCTGCGCGACGCCGGCTGAGCGCGGCGGCGGCGCGTCGCGCCCGGGCCCCGAGCGCCTGACCGCTCAGAGCGCGGGTGTGCGGGGCGGTGCGGTGCGCCGCGGACGCAGGGACTCGAAGCCCGCGGCCCAGCGCAGCAGCTCGGTGTCCGAGTACGCGGCGCCCGCGAAGGTCAGGCCCACCGGCATCCCGATGTCCGCCATGGTCCCCATCGGCACCGTGACCGTCGGGATGCCCAGGTGGCGGATCGCCAGGTTGCCGTTCGCGACCCAGACGCCGTTGCGCCAGGCGGCGACCGCCGATTGTTCGTTGACGTCGGCATCCGCCGGGCCCACGTCGGCGACGGCGGGGAAGACGACGGCATCCAGCCCGAGCCGCTGCATCCACTCCTCGAGGTCGATGCGGCGCGTTCGCTCGAGGCCCTCCAGGCCCGCCCGGATGACGTCGGCCAACAGCCCGCCCAGCGGATCGGTCATGCCGTTCGCCCTCGCGCGGGTGACGTACTCGGAGATGTCGAGGTCGAACGACCCGTAGCGATCGGGCAGTGCGCCCTCGGGATGCGGGAAGATCTTCGCGCCGTCCACCTCGGCGAGCGACGAGAGGCCCGGCTGCCCGTTCGCGGCGAGGAAGTCGTGCCACGACCACATCGACAGGTCCCAGATCTCCGCGTCGAAGAATCCGGCCGGCACGATGCCGCGCTCGAAGATCGACGGCGCCCCCGCTCGATCGGCCTCGTAGTTGCTGACGACGGGAAAATCGACGACGACGACCTCTGCGCCGGCCGCCTCGAGGTCGGCCCTCGCCTGCTCCCACAGCGCGAGCACCGATCCCCGCGGCTCGATGCGCTGACCGGTCGAGGCTCCGATGCCCGGTCCCGTGCCGGCATCCGCATCATCGCCGAGGTACATCGCCGGAATCCCGAGCCGCTTTCCGGAGAGAGCGGATGCCGCGCCGTCGCGCAGCGCCGGGTAGGAGTCGGGCCGCACGGCCGAGGCGCGGGGGATCGGCACCCACGGCTGCGTCCGCCACAGGTCGCCGCGGCTGTCGGGGTCTTCGGCGACCATGACATCGAGCACCTCGAGCAGGTCGGCCATCGTGCGGGTGTGCGGTACGACGACGTCCATCGTCGGGACCAGCGGCCAGTTGCCGCGCACCGAGATCACCCCGCGGGAGGGGGTGTAGGCGCACAGGGCGTTGTTGGATGCCGGCGCGCGACCGCTCGACCACGTCTCCTCGCCGAGGCCGAACGCGGCGAACGAGGCGGCCGTCGCCGTGCCCGAGCCGTTGGACGAGCCGGACCCGAAGGCGGAGGTCAGGTAGTCCCCGTTGTACGGACTCTCGGCGCGCCCGTAGAGCCCGCGCTGCATGCCGCCGTTCGCCATCGGCGGCATGTTGGTCAGGCCGATGAACACGCAGCCCGCATCGCGCAGCCGCTCGATCGAGAACGCGTCGCGACGGGCGACGAGGTCGGCGAAGGCGGGTGAGCCGGAAGCGACGGTCATCCCGCGCACGAGGTAGCTGTCCTTCGCGGTGTACGGGATGCCCTCGAGCGGCCCGAGCGGCGCGCCCGAGCGCCGCCGCCGGTCCGATTCCTCAGCCTCGGCGAGTGCGTCGGGGTTGAGCTCGACGAGCGCGTTCAGGCGGATGCCGGTGCGGTCGTACGCCTCGATGCGCGCGAGATACGCACGCGTCAGCTCGACGGAGGTCGTCGCCCCGGACTCGAGCGCGGACCGCAGCTCGGCGATCGAGGCCTCGACGACGTTCATCGCGCGGTCGAGGCGGGCTGCTGCTGGGTGATGCAGTGGATGCCGCCGCCCCGCTGCAGGATCGGGCGCGCATCGATCGTCACGACCTCCCGGCCGTATGCCTCGCCCAGGATCGCCGCGGCGCGGGCATCGGCATCCGGCTCGCCGTAGCCGCACGCGATCACCCCGCCGTTGACCACGAGGTGGTTGGCATAGTTCCAGTCGACGAAGCCGTCCTCGTCCTGCAGGGTGTCGGGGGCGGGCAGCTCGATGATCTCGAGGCTGCGGCCTGCGGCATCCGTCGCCCCTTCGAGAACGGCGCGGACCTGACGCACGACGGAGTAGTCGGGATGCTGCGGGTCGTCCTGCCAGTGCAGGATCACCCGGCCGGGCGCGGCGAAGGTCGCGACCATGTCGACGTGCCCGCGCGTGCCTGCCGACTCGTAGTCGCGGGTCAGGCCGCGGGGCAGCCAGATGAATCTCGTCGCGCCGATCGTGCGGGTCAGCTCCCACTCCACGCGCTGCTTGGTGGTGTACGGATTGCGGCGGGGATCGAGCTGCACGGTCTCGGTGAGCAGCACCGTCCCTTCGCCGTCGACGTGGATGCCGCCGCCCTCGTTCACGAGAGGCGAGGGCACATGCGTCGCGCGGGCGAGACCGGCGACAGCGCTCGCGATGCGGTCGTCGCGCTCCCAGGTGGCCCAGGCGTTCGCGCCCCACCCGTTGAAGGTCCAGTCCACGGCGCCCAGGGCACCCTGCTCATCGAGCACGAAGGTCGGCCCGATGTCGCGCATCCAGTAGTCGTCGAGCGGGGCCTGGACGATGTCGATCTCGCTCGAGAGCCTCGTGCGCGCCTCGGCCACCGCCGACGGGTCGACGACCATCGTGACCGGCTCGAATGCGACTGCGGCGTTCGCGACGGCCGCCCAGGTGTCGCGGGCTTCGTCCGCCGAGGCCGCGTCGTCCCCGAGCGTGTTGCCGACGCGCGGGAACGCCATCCAGATGCGCTCCTGCCGGGCGAACTCGGCGGGCATGGTCCAGGTCATCGGGTGCTCCTCATCGCGTCGCCCGGCACGGGGATGGCGTCGTCGTGCCTGCTCTCATCTTGCTGCGTGGGCAGCGCCGGCGCACGGGGCTCGCGGTCAGCTGCCGCCGCGGCATCCATCGCTCCCGGCCGCGCGAGCGGGTCGCGGTACGGGCGGGTCGTGCGCCACAGCAGCGCGTACAGGCCGGCCGCCAGTGCCGGACCGACCAGCGACGACAGGTCGGCGCCTCCGAGCGCGGTCGAGATCGGTCCGGTGTAGAGGGTCGTGTTGACCATGAGCACCGCGACCGTGGTCGAGACGATCATCGCCAGCGTGCCCGGCACGAACCAGCCGCCGGAGTACCAGAACGGGCTGCGACGCGTGGTGTCATTCAGCGCCGGGCCGTTGTAGCGGCCCCGGCGCAGCACGATGTCGATCGCGTAGATGGCCACAAGCGGACCCATGACGGCGACGGCGATCTCGATCGCGTAGCTGAGGGTGTCCAGGAACCGGGGCGCGCCGTAGAGCAGGTAGGCGGCCAGGGCCGCCGCGATCACGCCGACGATGACGACCGACACCGCCCGGCGGATCCGGGGCACGAACGCCTGGGCATAGAGGCCGGTCGAGTACGAGCACAGCACGTTGTTCGCGAGCGTTCCGACGATGATCGCGAGCAGGAAGACCGGGTAGAGCCAGGGCGGCAGGATCGCGGCGATGGCCGTCTGCGGGTCGGTCATGTCGATCGCGGTGCCCGCCAGCACCCCGAGGGCCGCCAGGAGCACGGAGGGGATGAAGCCGCCGAGTGCGGTCCACAGGATGATGCCACGCCGCCGGGTGCCCGCCGGCAGGTAGCGCGAGTAGTCGGCGCTCGTGCCCCACGAGAGGGGACCGGATGCCACGACGGTGAGGCCGAGCAGCAGCATCCCGATGTTCTCTCCCGCCGGGAGCGCATCCGGGGAGTACGACCAGTCGGCGGCGACCAGCACGAACACTCCGACGACCGCGAAAACGGCTCCGACGGCGATGGACAGGTAGCCGCTGAGCTTCTCGATCGTCGCGTGCCCGAACACGCTGACCACCAGGCTCAGGGCCGAGACGACCACGAGCACGACGACGCTCAGCCCGGCGGGGAGGATGATGCCCACCGTGGCGAGCAGCGCCTCGCTCGCCAGAGTCGTGAAGGCGATGTTCAGCACGATGTAGAACAGCCCGATCAGCACCCCCAGGCCCGAGCCGAAGAGCGCGTTGCCGCGCACGCCGAACATCGCGCGCATGATCATCACGCTCGGGGTGCCGGCGGCCGGGCCGCTGACGGCGATCCACCCGATGACGAACCACCAGAGATTTCCCAGGACGCAGATCGCGAGCGCTTCGGCGATCCCCAGGCCGAGCAGGATCAGGATGCCGCCGAACACGAAGTTCAGGTACAGGACGTTCGCGGCGGCCCAGATGCCGAAGAGCGCGCGCGGATGCCCGTGGCGCTCGGCATCGGGGATGTAGTCGATTCCGCGCGTCTCGATGTGCCCGGCGACATCGCCGGCGCGGCCGGCTTCGCCGGCGACGGGTGCGGTGATGCTCATGCCATCCGCTTTCGGTTCGTGTAGTATTGATCATGCGATCAATAAAGCCGACGGTACCTACACTGGCGGGACCATGTCAAGCACTTCGACCAAAGCCCGGACCCGCAAGTCTCCGGCTCAGCGCTCCGGCGAGATCCTCGCGGCAGCGACGGAGCTGGCGCGTGAGCAGGGGCTCAGCGGCCTGACCCTGCGCGCCGTCGCAGAGCGCGCGGGCGTCGCATCCGGGCTGATCGCCCACTACCAGCCCTCGATGGACGACCTCATCGCGCGCGTCTACAGCGACCTCGTCGCGGCAGAGATCCGCGACGTCGAGCAGGTGATGGGCACGCGCGCGGGCGCGGCCGGACGCATGGCGATGCTCATCGAGACGCTGCTGGACGGCACTCGCGAAGACCTGACCGTGGTGTGGGTAGAAGCCTGGGCGCTCGGTCGGCGCAACCCCGCGCTCGCCGAAGCGGTGCGCGCTCAGATGGACGCATGGCATCGGATGGTCGCCGCGGTGATCGACGGCGGTCTCGCGACGGGAGCCTTCACCACGCCGAATTCGTCGGATGCCGCCTGGCAGCTGCTCGGCATGATCGACGGCCTGAACGCCCAGTCCCTGGCCCGCGGGATCGAGGTTGAGGGCTACATCCCCAAGATGGCTCGGGCGGCCGAGATCCTTCTCGGAGCGCCGGAAGGGTCGATCGAGGCGCAGTGAATCGCCGTGCCCCGGCGGCTCAGCGGGTGAGCGAATAGAACCGGAAGAACGCGAAGTCCTCGATCGGCAGCACGTCGAGGTCCGCGAATCCTGCTTCTCGCGCGTACCCGCGCAAGGTGTCGGGTCGCATGACGGTTCCGGTGCCGACGCTGGGGCTGTGCGACAGGCTGTCGGGCAGGCAGATCAGAAGACTGTAGGCGTACATGATGCGCTCGAGGTCGTCGCCCGGTGCGCTGAAGTCCTCGGCGACGGCCTCGTCCATCACGATCACCGGGCCGTCGTCGCGCACCGCCGCGCGCATCGCCGCGAGCACCTCGACCGGCTGCGGCATGTCATGGATGCACTCGAAGGCGAACGCCGCGTCGAACGGCCCGAAGGCGGAGAGCCCGCTTCCGTTCGCGTTGTGGAAGCGCACCCGATCGGAGAGGCCGGCATCCCGCGCATTCGCCCGCGCGAGTTCGATCGAGGGATCGTCGACGTCGAAGCCGTCCACCCGCAGCTCCGGGTAGGCCCGCGCCAGGGCGATCGAGGACCACCCGGCACCCGTGCCGACATCGGCGATGCGCGCCCCCGGGCGGGTGAGTGCGGCATGGATGGGGTCGACTCCGGCGAACGCGCGGGGCAGCTCGTCGAACCAGGGGCGGTTCATGTCGGCCTGAGCCTCGCGCGCGTCAGCGCCGAAGTCTGCCCAGCTGACGCCGCCTCCGGTGCGATAGGCCGTCAGCAGGTCGGGCAGGGCAGGCCCCACCCCTCCCAGCATGCGCGCCAGGGGGGTCAGGTAGTTCAGGCTCCGCTCGTCGGTGAGCACTTCTGCGGCGCCGGCGGGCAGGCGGAAGCGGCGTTGCGCACCGTCGTGACCCTCCTCGGCCTGCAGCACCCCGGTCACCGCCTGCTGCTCGAGCCATTCGCGCACGTACCGGGGTGAGGACGCGGTGCGGTGCGCCAGCTCCGTCGCCGTAGCGGGGCCGGCCGCGGCGAGGCTGCGGTACCAGCCGAGCCGATCGCCGATGTGCACGGCGAGGATGTCCGCGAATCCGAGCGCCGAGGCGAACAGGCGTGCAGCGAACTCCTCGGCGGTCGGGCCTTCATCGTTGCTCATGTGATCTCCCCTTCGACGGAAGTCTGCCGGTCCGCCCCCGCTCGCACCACCCTGCTCGGGTCCGGCTTCAGGTGGCGCGTCTGGTCGCTTCGCGGGGCAGGATGCGGCAGATCCTGCCACCTGAACCCCGTGCGGTCAGCGGATCAGCTGTTCCCAGCCGTCGCCGTCCGCGTGCTCGAAGATGAGATTCGTCTCGGTGTGCGCCACCGCCGGATGGCCGGTCAGGTGGGCCAGGACGAACTCGCGAAGCTCCGCGGCGTCGCGCGCCATGACGTGCAGCAGGAAGTCGTCCGCACCGGCCATGTGGAACAGGCTCAGCACGCCGGGAAGGCTCGGGGCCGCGCGCCGGAAGGCCTCGATCTCCTCGCGCGCGTGCTTGACGAGCCGGATCGCGATCAGCGCCTGCACCGTTGCACCGAGCGCGAGCGGGTTGAGGTCGACGCGGTACCGGCGGATCACGCCGCTGGTCTGCAGCCGGCGCAGCCGCAGCGACACCGTCGACTCGGCGATGCCGAGCGTCGAGGCCAGCGATGCGCCCGACGCGCGCGCATTCGCGGTGAGTGCCCGCAGCAGCGCTCGGTCGGTGCGATCGAGTTCAAGGACCTGCGCCATGGTGCTCCTTCGCCGCATCGAGAATGAAGCTTCTTCGACCCACAGTAGCCCCGGCGCGGCATCCTCCATGTTCGATTGCCGTTTCGGCGGCATTCTGCTGTTCTCGAGGCATGCATTCCAGCTCCACCGACCACACCCAACACCGCATCGAGACCCGCGCCGTGCACGCCGGGATGGCGGGTCTGCGCGAGAGCGGGGCGCACGTTCCGCCCATCGACTTCTCGACGACGTATCCGCTGCCCGACGTGGACAGCGGCGGTGCAGCCTACGAGGAGCTGGCGACCGGGCACGACCTCGCGCCCGGTCGCAGCGCGGTGTACCAGCGCCTGTGGCAGCCCGGTGTCGCGCGATTCGAAGACGCGCTCGCCGAGCTCGAGCACACCGAGGGCGCCGTGGCGTTCGCCAGCGGCATGGCGGCGCTGGCCGCATGCCTGATCGCAGCGGTGACGGCGGGCACACCCCATGTGGTCGCGGTCCGTCCGCTGTACGGCGGCACCGACCACGTGCTGGAGAACGGCCTGCTCGGCACGACAGTGACGTGGGCGACGGTGGACGAGATCGCCGCGGCGATCCGCCCCGACACGGGTCTGGTGATCGTCGAGACACCGGCCAACCCCACGCTGGAACTGGTCGACCTTCGGCAGGTCGTCGCGGCGGCGGGCTCCGTGCCCGTCCTGGTGGACAACACGTTCGCGACACCGGTGCTGCAGCAGCCGGCGCGTCACGGCGCGACCCTCGTGCTGCACAGCGCCACGAAGTATCTCGGCGGCCACGGCGACGTGATGGGCGGCGTCGTCGCGACGAACGGCGACTGGGTGCAGCGGCTGCGCCAGGTGCGTGCGCTCACCGGCGGATTGCTGCACCCGATGGCGGCGTACCTCCTGCACCGGGGGCTTCGGACCCTGCCTCTGCGCGTGCGTGCTCAGCAGCGGACGGCCGCGGTGCTCGCCGAGCGCATCAGCGCGCACCCCGCCGTCGCCCGGGTGTTCTATCCAGGACTTCCCGGCCAGGACCCGAGGGGGCTGCTGAGCAGCCAACTCGACGGACCCGGCTCGATCATCGCCGTCGAACTCGCCGGCGGCTACGATGCCGCCGCCACGTTCACCGAGTCCTGCACGCTGATCGAGCATGCGGTCTCACTCGGCGGCATCGACTCGCTCGTGCAGCATCCCGCCTCGTTGACGCACCGCCCGGTCGCGGGACCGGCCAAGCCCGGCGCCGGCATCGTGCGCCTCTCGATCGGCCTCGAGCACGTGGACGACCTGACCGAGGACGTCATGGCGGCGCTCGCCGCAGTGGATGCGATGATGGATGCCGGTCGGTCCGCGACCGCGACGGTCGAGTCCCCGCAGCTCGTGCACACGTCCTAGCACGTCGGCTCATCCCGTTCCAGGCCCTGCCGGGCGGCATCCGCGCGGTCGTAACGTTGCGTCGCAGACGCCGGCACCCGGTCGGCGCGACGCAGAGGACGATGACGATGACGATGAACAGCTCGGGCGGTCAGCCGCCGATCCCCCCGATCGTCGACCGCCGTGACGACGACGGCGCGGAGGGGGTCGATGACCTGGAGCCCTTCGACGACGACGACGCGGCCGTGGACCCGGACGCCGATGCGAACCAGGTCGACAGCGCCGAGGCCGACGTCCTCGCGAGCACCGAGGGCACCAAGGACGGCGATCTCGACCGGTGACCGGCGAGGCGACCGGCGACGGGTCGGCGACCAAGGCCCTCGACGCCTGGCTGCGCAGCCTTGCCGAAGCCGACGGGGCGCCGGGCGGCGGGGCCGCGTGCGGAGTGATACTCGGCGTCTCCGCCGCGCTGCTGCACATGGTGGCGGGGTACACCGAGGGTCCGCGCGCGGCGCAGAGCGGGGACCGGCTCGTCGGGCTCCGCCGCGACGCGCTGCAGGCGGCTGACGCGGACGGCGCCTGCTCCGCGGCCCTGGGCGCTGCCCTCGCGCGTGAGAAGGACGACGCCGGTCGCGACGACGCCGTGCGGGATGCCGCGCTCGCGGCAGCGGAATCGTCCGCTGCCCTGGGCGAGGTCGCGGAGAGTCTCGTACCCGAACTCGAGCTGCTCGCCGAGATCGGCAACCCGCACATCACCGCCGACCTCGTCGTGGCTGCGCACGCGCTGGTGGCCGGAGTGGCCGGGGCGATGGTCAACCTCCGCGGAGACCTCCGGCTCGCTGCCGAGCACAGCTCGGATGCCGGCGGTGGCGCGAGGGAGGAAGGGCTCGAGGCCGGTGCGCGCGCTATGACGCAGACGCGGGAAGCGGCATCCCGCACCGCCGCCGCCCTCTCGGCGAGAGTCGATGCGCAGTGAGGGCGCCGGAGGTTAGCGTGGAACGCATGGCATCCTCCCCCTTCTCCTCCCTGGACGACTACATCGCACTGCCCCGCGTCGAAGCGCTCGCGCTCTCACCCGATGGCAGCCAGGCGGTGCTCACGGTCGCGACCCTCACCAAAGACGGCACCGGGTACGAGCGCTCGCTGTGGGCGGTTGCGGCCGACGGAACGGGGTCTCCGCGCCGGCTGACCCGCTCCGCCAAGGGCGAGTCCAGCGCGGCGTTCACCGCGGCCGGCGACATCCTGTTCGTCTCTGCCCGGCCCGACGCCGAAGGGGACGGCGACGACGAGTCCAGCCAGCTCTGGCTGCTTCCGGCCGCGGGCGGCGAGGGTCGCCCGGTGACCCGGCTCGCGGGAGGCGTCTCGTCGATCGCCGGGGTGGCCGAGGCCGCCGACCGCCTGGTGCTGAGCGCCGAGCTGCTTCCGGGCGGGGAGAGCCTCGAGGCCGAGGCGAAGCTGCGGGCGCTGCGCAAGAAGAAGAAGGTCGCCGCGATCCTCCACGAGCGCTACCCGGTGCGCTTCTGGGACCACGACCTCGGGCCCGCCGAGCCGCACCTGCTCGCGGTGGACCTCGCCGGCCTGGCCGACACGGTGGCCGCGGTCGCCGCCGAATCGGGCGAGCGCGCCCCGGACGAAGCGGTCGAGGAGGGCGGGGATGCCGGCACTCCGTATCCTGCGACGCTGCCGCGTCCGGTCGACCTGACACCGAGCCCGGGGCGCAGCGCCGATACCGCGGGCGCTGCACTCACCCCGGACGGGCGCACCCTGATCGCCGCGCTGCGCATTCCCGAGACTCGGGACGGCCGCTTCGCGCTGGCCACGATCGACATGGAGACCACCGAGCGCACCTGGCTCTTCGACGAGCCCGATGTCGATTTCGAGGCGCCGGCGATCAGCCACGACGGACGAACGGTGGCCTACGTGCGCATGGAGAAGGGATCGCCGGCCGCCCCCACCGATGTCGAGGTCTGGGTGGCCGGCATCGACGGCGAGAGCCCCCGGCGCCTCGCCGCGGACTGGGACCGGTGGGCGACCAGCCTCGTGTTCGCCGCGGATGACTCCGCGCTCATCGCCACGGCCGACTCCGACGGCCGCGGACCCGTGTACCGCATCCCGCTCGACGGCGGCGCGCCCGTGCAGGTCACCCACGACGACTTCACCTACACGCACGTCGCCGTCGACCGCACCTCGGGCGACCTGGTCGCCCTGCGCTCGAACTGGGTCGCGCCCTCGCACCCGGTGCGCATCACCGCCGACGGCACCGTCACCGCCCTCGCGACTCCGGCCGCGCTGCCGGTCGCCCCCGGCACGATCACGGAGGTGGAGACCACCGCGCAGGACGGTGCTCGGGTGCGGGGCTGGCTGCTGCTGCCCGAAGGTGCCTCCGATGCCGCGCCCGCACCGCTGCTGCTGTGGATCCACGGCGGACCGCTCGCGAGCTGGAACGCGTGGAGCTGGCGCTGGGCACCGCTGCTGGCCGTCGCGCGCGGCTACGCCGTGCTGCTGCCCGACCCCGCACTGTCGACCGGCTACGGCCTCGAATTCATCGCTCGCGGCTGGAACAGCTGGGGCGGCAAGCCCTACACAGACCTGCTGTCGATCACGGATGCCGTCGTGGCACGCCCCGACATCGACGAGTCCAAGACCGCCGCGATGGGCGGATCGTTCGGCGGATACATGGCCAACTGGGTGGCCGGGCACACCGACCGCTTCCGTGCGATCGTGACGCACGCGAGCCTGTGGGCGATGGATCAGTTCGGCGGCACGACCGACAGCTCGGAGTACTGGCAGCGGATCTTCACCCCCGAGGCGATGATGGAGAACTCTCCGCACCGCTTCGTCGGCAGCATCCGCACCCCGCTGCTGGTGATCCACGGCGATCGCGACTACCGCGTGCCGATCGGCGAGAGCCTGCGGCTGTGGTCGGAGCTGGCGGAGCACCACGCCGAGGCCGACGGGTCGACCGTGCACCGGTTCCTGTTCTACCCCGACGAGAATCACTGGGTCCTGAAGCCGCAGCACGCGGTCGTCTGGTACCAGACCGTGTTCGCGTTCCTGGACCAGCACGTGCACGGCGCCGAGTGGCAGCGCCCCGCCCTCCTGGGCTGACCTCCGGACGCTGAGACGACAACTGCACGTCGAGACTGCGGGTAGACCCCACAGTCTCGACGTGCAGTTGTCGTCTCACGGGGGATAGGGACGGGCGAGGGGGAGCGCGCACGAAACGCGCGCGCAACGAATATCGGCGACACTGTGGGGATGTCCACAAAGGTCTCGCTCACGCACTACACCGGGTACACGTTCGCCCGACCGGTGAACGTCACGCCCCACGTCGTGCGCCTGAGGCCTGCTCCGCACTCGCGCACCCCGATCGAGGCGTACTCGCTCGAGGTCAGCCCCAAGGAGCACTTCGTCAACTGGCAGCAGGACCCGTTCGGCAACTGGGTCGCCCGCCTGGTGTTCCCCGAGAAGATCGACCACCTGTCGATCACGGTGAGCCTCGTCGCCGATCTCATGGTGATCAATCCGTTCGACTTCTTCATCGAGGAGTACGCCGAGCACTTCCCCTTCGCGTACGAGCCGGGTCTGAAGGCCGACCTCGCGCCGTACCTGCGCCCTGTCGAGGACAGTGAGCAGGCCGGCATCTGGAAGGAATCGCTGCCGGCGCTCCCCGAGAACGGCGTGCCGACCGTGCAGTTCCTCGCGGGGCTCAACTCCGCCGTCCACCGCGACGTCGCGTACGACGTCCGCATGGAGGCCGGCGTGCAGAGCCCGGACGAGACCCTGCACCGCGCGATCGGGAGCTGCCGCGACAGCGCGTGGCTGCTGGTGAGTCTGCTGCGCAAGTACGGGCTCGCGGCGCGGTTCGTCTCCGGCTACCTGGTGCAGCTCGCCGCCGACCAGAAGGCGCTCGACGGACCGAGCGGCACCGAGGTCGACTTCACCGACCTGCACGCGTGGACCGAGGTGTACATCCCGGGCGCCGGGTGGGTCGGCATGGACCCCACCAGCGCGCTGTTCGCCGGCGAGGGTCACATCCCGCTGAGCGCGACCCCGCACCCCTCCAGCGCCGCACCCATCGAGGGAAGCACCGAGCCGGTCGAGGTGACCTTCGAGTTCCGCAACGAAGTGATCCGCATCCACGAGGATCCCCGCACGACCAGGCCGTACACCGACGCGCAGTGGGCCCGCATCGATGCGCTGGGCGCCTCGGTCGATGAGCGCCTGATCGCGGGCGACGTGCGCCTGACGATGGGCGGCGAGCCGACCTTCGTGGCTCTGGACAGCGCCGACGAGGACGGCAAGACCAGCGCTGAGTGGAGCACCGATGCCGACGGCGCGCACAAGCGGGAACTCGCGGGCGTCCTCGCGGAGCGCCTTCGCGCGACGTACGCCATCGGCGGCGTGGTGCACCGCGGCCAGGGCAAGTGGTACCCGGGCGAGGAGCTGCCCCGCTGGAACATCGCCCTGCAGTGGCGCACCGACGGCGAACCGCTGTGGAGTGATCCGGCTCTGCTCGCCGATCCGTGGGGCGCGGATGCCGACGCCGACGCGCGCTCGAACGCCGAGGCGCTCGCCCGCGCGGTGACCGCGGTGCTCGGCATCCCGGATCGACGGCTTCTGCCCGCCTACGAGGATCCGTTCGCCGCGATCGCCGAGGAGATCCGGCAGCCCGAGGGTCCTCGCCCGGGAGTCGACGAGCAGGACCTGGATGTCGACCGCCTCGATCGCGCCGTCACCGTCGAGACGGGCTGGGTGCTGCCGCTGACGACCGAGGGCGAGTGGACCAGCCCGGCCTGGACGTTCCGTCGCGGGCGTCTCGTGCTGATCCCCGGCTCGAGCGCCGTCGGCCTGCGGCTGCCGCTGGATTCGGTCTCGTGGGAGGACCCGGAGCATCCGGGTGAGCCGTCGTACCTGGAGGCAGGCCCCGCGCTGCAGCCCGGCATCCCGGAGGTGACCGTCGTCGATCCGAAGGATGCGCGTACGACCGCGATCACGTTCGAGGCCCGAGGCGGTCACGTGCACGTGTTCCTGCCGCCGACGATCACGCTCGAGGCGTACTGCGACCTGCTGATGGTCATCGAGCGGGCGGCGAGCCTGACCCGCTGCCGGATCGTGCTCGAGGGGTACGGCCCGCCGCCGGACGCGCGCCTGACGCAGCTGATCGTCACGCCCGACCCGGGCGTGATCGAGGTCAACGTGCAGCCGACCTCCTCGTGGAGCGACCTGCGCCATCTGACCGTGACGCTCTACGAGCAGGCGCGGCAGAGCAGGCTCGCGACCCAGAAGTTCGACCTCGACGGCCTGCACACGGGGACGGGGGGCGGCAACCACATCACCCTCGGGGGAGCCCAGCCGGTCGATTCGCCGCTGCTGCGCCGGCCCGATCTGCTGGCGAGTCTCATCAGCTATTGGCAGCGGCATCCCAGCCTCTCCTACCTGTTCTCCGGCCGGTTCATCGGCCCGACGAGCCAGGCGCCGCGCTTCGACGAGGGCCGGCCCGAAGCCGTCTACGAGATGGAGATCGCGCTGCAGGAGATCGAGCGTCAGCTCGAGGCTGCACGCGAAACCGGCGAGGAATCGTCTCCGTGGCTGGTCGACCGGGCGCTGCGGCACCTGCTGACCGACCTCACCGGCAATACCCATCGCGCGGAGTTCTGCATCGACAAGCTCTACAGCCCCGACAGCAGCCGGGGCCGGCTGGGACTGCTCGAGCTGCGGGGGTTCGAGATGCCGCCGCACGCGCAGCTCGCGCTCGTGCAGGCACTGCTCGTGCGCAGCCTCGTCGCCATGTTCTGGGAGAAGCCGTACACGGCGCCGCTGGTGCGCTGGGGCACGCGCCTGCACGAGGACTTCCTCCTGCCCGAGGGATCCTCGGCCGACATCGACGAGGTCGTGGCCGATCTGCAGGCGCACGGCATCGCCTTCGAGCCGGACTGGCTCGACGCGTTCACCGAGTTCCGCTTCCCCCGGATCGGCATGACCCGCTTGGCGAGCGGGATCGAGCTCGAGCTGCGTCAGGCGATCGAGCCGTGGAACGTGCTGGGCGAAGAGGTCGCCGAGGGCGGCACCTCCCGGTATGTCGACTCGTCCGTCGAGCGCGTGCAGGTCAAGGTGACCGGCGTCGATCCGCGCCGGCACCTCGTGACGTGTCAGGCTGTTCCCGTGCCACTGTCCTCGACCGGTCGCGCCGGCGAGTACTACGCCGGCGTCCGCTACCGTGCCTGGCAGCCCTGGTCCGCGCTGCACCCGTCGATCCCGGTTCACGCACCGCTCGTGTTCGATGTCGTGGACATCGAGTCCGGAGTGAGTGTCGGCGGCGCGACCTACCACGTGGTGCACCCGGGTGGGCGGTCCTACGACCACCCGCCGATCAACGCGAACGAGGCGGAGGCCCGCCGCGCGAGCAGGTTCGAGCCGCACGGTCACACGTCCGGCCATCTGGATGTCGTCGCTCTGCGAGAGCGGGCGCGGCGTGCCTTCAGCCCCGACTACCCGCACACCCTGGATCTGCGGAGGGTGCCGACCGCGTGAGCCTCCTTCGCGAGTACGCCGCGTCGATCTCTCAGCCGACGCTGCCGCTGACCGGGAACGGCGTGCGGTTCGACGAGGTCGTCGGCACCGACGGCGCCCTGCGGCCGGCCTGGAAGGGCATGGCATCGATCGCCGTGGAGCTCACTCCGGCCGAGCTCGGGCGCATCGACGGCGAGATCTCGACCCTGCTCGCCGACGACGGCGCGACGTACGGCACCCCGGAGGCCGGCTCGCAGCCCTGGCGGCTGGACCCGATGCCGCTCGTGCTGGATGCCGCCACCTGGGCACGGCTCGAGGTCGGTCTCGCGCAGCGGACGGAGCTGCTCAACGCCCTGCTGGCCGACATCTACGGCGAGCAGCGGCTGCTCGCCGAGGGCGTCATCCCCTCGGCGATCGTGTTCGGCCATTCCGGCTACACCCGCCCGATCGCCCGCGCCCGCGGCTTCGACCCGAACCCGCTCATCCTCTCCAGCACCGACCTCGGCCGGGATGCGGCGGGGGAGTGGCGCGTGCTGACCGATCGGGTGCAGGCGCCGTCGGGCCTCGGCTACGCGATGGAGAACCGGCGCGTGCTCTCTCGCGTGCTGCCCGAGCTGTACGAAGAAGCGGGGCTGCACCGCATGGAGCCGTACTTCTCGGCCCTGCGCTCGGCCCTACTGCAGGCGGCGCCCCCGGAGGCGGAGGACCCGCGGGTCGTCGTCCTCTCGCCCGGGACGCACTCCGAGACGGCGTACGACCAGGCCTTCATCGCGAACATCCTCGGCTTCCCGCTCGTGCAGGGCGAGGACCTCGTCGTGCAGGACGGGTGGGTCTGGATGAAGCCGGCCGGCTTCCCCCAGCACCAGCCGTACGAGCGCGTCGATGTGATCCTGCGCCGGGTGGATGCCGAGTGGTGCGACCCGCTCGAGCTGCGCGCCGGCTCCCAGCTGGGCGTCGCCGGCCTGACCGAAGCAGTGCGCCGCGGCCGGGTGCGCCTGGTGAACGGGCTGGGCGCGGGCGTTCTGGAGAACGCGGGCCTCATGCCCTTCATGCCGGCCGTGTGCGAGCGGCTGCTGGGAGAGCAGCTGCGCCTGCCGTCCGTCGAGACGACGTGGTGCGGCGATCCGGACGGCCTCGAGCGCGTCCTCGCGGCGATCTCCGCCGACCCCGCCGGCACGATCGTGCGGCAGATCGACGGCACGGCGGCCGAGCTGGCGGCCCTGGACCCGGCGCAGCTCGAGGAGCGCATCCGCACGGCGCCGCATCGCTTCGTCGGCCAGGAGCGGCTGCCGCTCTCGCAGGCTCCGTCGTGGGGCGACGTGGGGCGGGCGAGCGGACGGGCGAACCCGCATCCGCTCGTGCTGCGCGCCTTCACCGTGCGCGACGGCGCGGTCTACCGGCCGCTGGTCGGCGGACTTGCGACCCTCGTCGACGACCGGGCCGCCGCACCCAGCACCAAGGACGTCTGGGTGCTCAAGAGCGCGCCCGATGACCTGGACCAGGGCATCGTCGAGGTGGCCGCCGTGCCTCGCGCCCGCGCGGTCCCGGTGCTCTCCCCGCGTGCAGTGGAGGACATGTTCTGGTCGGGTCGCTACACCGAGCGGGCCGAGGACCTCGTGCGCCTGGTCATCACCGCGACCGCCCACGCGGAGCAGTTGGACTACACCTCGACCACCGAGGGCGGCGCAGCCCTGCGCGCGCTCAACGGCGTGCTGCAGCGTCTCTGCGGGACGCGCTGGCTCGACGCGGATCTCGAGCAGCGCTCGCTGCTGGCGGATGCCGACCGCCCGGGCTCGGCGGCGCACTCGCTCCAGCGCATGCGCGACGCGCTCGAGGGCGTGCGCGATCAGCTGTCGGTCGACACGTGGCGCGCGTTCGGCAGCACGGACCGCGCGATGAGGGCGCTGCGGGGATCCGGGCGGCAGCAGATCGCCGAATCGGCCAGCCGGATGCTGGGCGGCATCCTGTCCCTGCAGGGCGTGACGGCCAACATGATCCGCGACGACGGCTGGCACGCGATCGAGGCCGGGCGCTACCTCGAGCGGGCGATCCAGGTGTGCACGCTGCTCGCGGCCACAACCACCAGCTCGCGCGGCGTCGGTGTCGATCGCGCTGTCCTCGGCGGCGTGCTCCTGGCCGCCGAGAGCTCGGTCACCCACCGACGCCGCTTCCGCGGCAGCGCGCGCACCGCCGACGTGCTCGAGCTGCTGCTGCTGGATGCCGACAACCCGCGGTCTGTCGCGTACGGGCTCTCCGAGCTGCAGTTCCACCTGTCCAAGCTCGCCGGCTCGACCGGCTCCACTCGGCCGGAGCGCCTGCTCGCGGATCTGCGGGAAGCCCTCGACGGCATCGACATCGCGGTGCTGACCGCCGCGGTGGAGGGGCGACGCGCGGTCCTCGAGGACTTCCTCACCGAAACGCACGCGCAGCTGCACCGCCTGGGCGATGCGATCGTGGGCGTCCACTTCGCAGCCGGGCCGGTGCCCCAGCCGATCTCGTCGCTGTCGCTCACCGAGGTCATGGGGGATCCGAGGTGAGGTACCGGGTCTCGCACACCACGACCTACACGTACGACGACGACGTGTCCAGCAGCTTCGGCATCGCCCACTGCCGCCCTCGCGAGCTGCCGTGGCAGCACGTCGCCTCGCGGTCGGTCTCGATCGACCCGGTGCCCAACGACATCAGCGACGACATCGACTGCTACGGCAATGTCGTCTCGTACTTCCACGTGACCGAGCCCCACCTGCAACTGACGATCGACGCTCTCAGCGAGGTGACGGTCGTGCCGACCGAGTACGACGCCGACGCACTGCTCACGCCGTGGGAGAACGCGCGACCCATCCTGAATCCGCGGATCGCACGCGGAGCGTGGGCCGCCGCCGAGTTCGCCCTGGAATCGCCCAAGGCGCGGCACGTGGAGGCGGCGCGGCGCTATGCCGCAGCATCCCTGACCGCGGGCCGCCCCGTCGGCGAGGCCGTGACCGATCTGATGCACCGGATCAAGACGGACTTCCACTACGACAAGACCGCGACCACCGTGACCAGCACGGTGGCGGACGTGATGGACAAGCGCGCGGGCGTGTGCCAGGACTTCGCGCACCTCGCGCTCGCGTGCCTGCGCAGCCACGGAATCGCGGCGCGCTACGTCAGCGGCTACCTCGCGACCCGTACACCCGCCGGCAAGCCCCGCATGGTGGGCGCAGACGCGTCCCACGCATGGGTGGCCGCGTGGATCCCCGGGTCCGACCAGTGGCTCGCCTTCGACCCGACCAACGACCAGTGGGCCTCCGATCGCCACGTGACCGTGGCGTGGGGGCGCGATTACGGCGATGTGCCTCCCGTGAAGGGCGTCATCTTCACCGAGGCCAAGAAGTCGACGCTTCGCGTGGCCGTGGACGTTGCACCACTCGAGGAGTATTCGCAAGCCTGAGCTTCCCGCCGGGGCGTATGCGACCCTGGAGGGTGAGATCGTATCGATGCCGTGTGTGCGGCAGCCCCCTGTACTTCGAGAACTCGGTCTGCGTCTCGTGCGGTGTGGGCCTCGGCTTCTCGCGCGACGAGGGCGAGATCGTCCCCGTCGGTCCGGATGGGCGCTACGTCGACGGATCGGGCCTGATCTGGCACGTGTGCCGCAACCTGAATCTGTCGGGCTGCACGTGGCTGGCCCCGCTGCAGGGCGGCCAGTGCTTCAGCTGCTCGCTCACCCGGACGCGCCCGAACGATGCGGACGCGGCCGGCGTCGCGAACTTCCCCGTGGCAGAACGGGCCAAGCGCCACCTCATCGTCGAGCTCGATCGCCTGGGATTCCCTGTGGTCGGCAAGGACGCCGCCACCGGCGGCGACCCGGTGAACGGCGTGTGCTTCGATCTGCTCTCGAGCACCGATCGCAGCGTCACGATCGGCCACGACGACGGCGTCATCACGATCGACCTGGCCGAGAGCGATCCGGCCTATCGCGAGAGGCTTCGCGGCGAGCTCGACGAGCCGTACCGCACGATGCTCGGCCACTTCCGTCACGAGATCGGTCACTACTACGAGTGGCAGCTCGTCGAGCGCGGGGGCGACGCCGAGCGGATCGAGCGGTGCCGCGAGCTGTTCGGCGACGAGACGATCGACTATCAGACCGAGATCGACCGGCACTACGCGCTCGGGCCGCCCGCCGGCTGGGAGGAGTCGTACCTGACCACGTACGCGACGATGCACCCCTACGAGGACTTCGCCGAGACGTGGGCCCACTTCCTCCACATCTGCGACACGGTCGAGACGGCATCCGCATACGGCCTGACGGCCGTCGCCGGTGTCGAGGCCTTCTCGCGATTCCGGGATCTGGTCACGGGTGTGTGGGTTCCGCTGTCGAGCACCCTCAACATGATCAACCGCTCGATGGGCAAGGACGACCTCTACCCGTTCGTGATCCCCGCGCCGGTGCTCGACAAGCTGGACTTCGTGGCGTCGCTGCGAGGTGTGAGGCGCGCCTGACTCACGCCGAGTCCGCGGGTGACGCGCCCGCGTCGGTGATCACGCGCAGGTCCGAGAAATCGACGTCGACGAAGGCGCCGAGGAATCCCTTGAGCTCCTCGGCCATGTCGATGACATCGCGGTCCAGCAGCCACTGCACCTGCAGGCCGTCCATCATGGCGATCGTGGCGACAGCGGCTCCCTGGGGCGTCACACCCGCCATCAGCCGCCCGTCCCGCTCGAGCGTCTCGAACGCGTGGCCCAGATTGGCGCGGGTCTGGTCGTAGCGGCCGATGAAGTACTCGTGCGCGGGATGGTCGGGCGCGGTCGCCTCCGCGGAGAGGACGCAGTACAGCTCGACCACTCCGGGCACCGACGCGTTGTAGACCGCGAGCTCCACGAGGCCGCGCAGCGCCACGGCGCCGTCCTCATCGTCGAAGTGGACGAACTCGAGCGAATGCTGGTCGCGCCTGTCGAGCACCGCCGCCAGGAGCGCGCTCTTGTTGGGGAAGTGGTGGAGCAGCCCCGCTTCGCTCATGCCGACTTTGCCGGCGACGTCGCGCAGCGACCCGGACCGGTAGCCGGACTCCGCGAAGACCTCGAGGGCGGCATCCAGGATGGCCATGCGCTTCGCGCCGGTCTTCGCGTACTCTCCCCGGGGCTTGCGCGCGCGGGGTGGTGACGAGGTTTGGGTCACGTTCTCCACCGTATCCTCCGGACCGTCTTCGGTCTTCTCATCGGGGCTTCCCCGGCTCTGGTGCACTCATTGTCCGCCCCCCGCGGACGAAAACCTAGTAACCACTAGAAATTTATCTCGAAAACCTAGTGTGTACTCGGATTTGGTGTTACCGTTTCGTCCACGAGGTGGTCCGCAGTGGAATCGCCCCTTACCAAGAGGACTCGAAGATGATCCGATGGAAGAAGGTCGCGGCAGCAGCGGCTATCGCCGTCACCACCGCGCTCGCGGTCACGGCATGTGCCGGCGGCGGAACCGACGGCGGTGGCGGTGGCGAGGGCGGCGGAGGAACCCTCACGCTCGGCGCTCTCTTCGCGCCGACGACGTACGATCCCTCGGGTGCCGAGTGGGGCAACCGCTCGCCCTACTACCAGGCCGTCTTCGACACGCTCCTGCTCGCCACCCCCGAGGGCACGATCGAGCCGTGGCTGGCGACCGAGTGGTCCTACAACGAGGACAACACGGTTCTCACGCTCACCCTGCGCGATGACGTCACCTTCACGGATGGATCGAAGCTCACCGGCGATGTCGTCGTCGGCAACCTGCAGCGCTTCAAGGAAGGCACCTCGCCCGATGCCGGCTACTTCGCCGGTGTCGCGAGCTTCGAGGCCCCGGATGACACGACGGTGGTCATCACCCTCAACGCTCCCGATCCCGCGATGCTCAATTACCTGACCCGTGACCCGGGACTGGTCGGCGCCGAGGCGAACTTCGACAACCCGGATGCCGCCACGACGCCGATCGGCTCGGGACCGTACGTCCTGGACACCGCCTCGACCGTCACGGGCACGACCTACTCGTATACGAAGAACGCCGACTACTGGAACCCCGACGTCCAGCACTACGACAACCTCGTGATCAACGTCCTCGGTGACCCGACGGCTGCGTTGAACGCGATCAAGGCCGGAGAAGCCAACGGTGTGAAGCTCGTCGACAACGCCGCGCTGACCGAGGTCGAGGGCGCCGGCTGGACCATCAACGCCAACGAGCTCGACTTCCAGGGGCTGCTGCTGCTGGATCGCTCCGGCTCCATGGACCCGGCTCTTGCCGATGTCAAGGTGCGCCAGGCGATCAACTACGCGTTCGATCGCGCGGGCTTGCTGACCGCGCTGCAGTTCGACCACGGCACGGTGACCACGCAGGTGTTCCCCGCGTCCTCGGATGCGTACGACCCCGAGCTGGATAGCTACTACGACTACGACCCCGAGAAGGCGAAGGATCTCCTGGCCGAAGCCGGCTATCCCGACGGTCTGACGATCGCGATGCCGGCCGTCACAGCCCTCGGCGCGACGACCTACACGCTGATCGCCCAGCAGCTCTCCGAGGTCGGGATCACCGTCCAGCAGACGGACGTGCCGATGGGCAACTTCATCGGCGACCTGCTGGCGCCGAAGTATCCGGCGTCGTTCATGGCTCTCGAGCAGAATCCCGACTGGCAGCTCATCCAGTTCATGATCGCTCCGACCGCGGTGTTCAACCCCTTCAAGTACCAGGACCCGCAGGTCGACGAGTACATCAAGGAGATCCAGTACGGCGACGAGGCCACCCAGGCCTCGGTCGCGAAGGAGCTGAACACCTACATCGTCGAGCAGGCGTGGTTCGCACCCTTCTACCGCGTGCAGGGCAGCGTCGCGACCGACGCGAACACGACGGTCGAGATGCTCCCGACCAACGCGTACCCCGCGATCTACGACTTCGAGCCGAAGCAGTAGTCGCCTTCCGGCCCGCCCGAGCGATCGGGCGGGCCGGACTCCCATACCCGCACTATCCGGTATCTCTACACAGGAGTGGAGCCATGCTCACATTCATCCTGCGCCGCGTGCTGTCGGGCATCATCCTGATCTTCGTGATCACGGTCATCGCCTTCACGCTGCTGTACCTCGGCAGCGGCAACATCGCCCGCACCATCCTCGGCCAGAACGCCAGTGAAGAGCTCGTGGCGCAGAAGGCGGCGGAGCTCGGCCTCGATCGGCCCCTCATCGTCCAGTTCCTGGATTGGGCCGGGTCCGCCATCACGGGCGACCTCGGTCGCTCCTGGTTCAACGGTCAGCTGGTCAGCGTCCAGCTCGCCAGCCGCCTCTCGGTCACACTGTCGATCGTGATCGGCGCGATCCTGATCACCGCCATCGTCTCGACCATTCTCGGCATCCTCGCCGCCCGTCGAGGCGGCGCCGTCGACGGCACGGTGCAGTTCATCTCGATCGTCGGCTTCGCCATCCCGGGCTTCCTCATCGCCCTCTTCCTCGTCCTGATCTTCGCGATCAACCTCCACTGGTTCAAAGCGACCGGCTACATCCCGATCACGACGTCCTTCACGGGGTGGTTGAGCAGTGTGACGCTGCCGATCATCGCCCTGTCCATCGGCGGCATCGCGACGATCTCTCAGCAGGTGCGCGGATCGGTGCTCGACGGTCTCTCGCGCGACTACGTGCGCACACTGCGCAGTCGCGGGCTGAACTCGAACCGTGTCGTGTACAAGCACGTCCTGCGCAACGCCGGCGGCCCGGCTCTCGCCCTGCTGGCCGTGTCGTTCGTCGGCATGGTCGGCGGCGCAGTGATCGTCGAGCAGATCTTCGCCCTCCCGGGCATCGGATCGCTCACCGTCACGGCGACCGCGGCCGGTGACATCCCCATCGTGATGGGGCTCGTCATCGTCTACGCGGTCATTGCAGTGGTCGTCAACCTCCTCATCGACCTTGCGCAGGCTGCGCTCAACCCGAAGGTGCGACTGTCATGACCGCCATCGAAGTCCCCACGGACATCCCCACCCCCGGGGCGCGCACCGATCACCTGCTCCGCAAGCTGGTGCGCAACCCGCTGGCCCTGATCTCACTGATCTTTCTCGCGTTCGTGGTGCTGATCGCGCTCATCGGACCGCTCATCGCGCCCTACAACCCCAACCCTGCCGATCTGCAGGCGATCCTCAAGCCGCCGAGTCCCGAGCACCTGCTCGGCACCGACTCAGCCGGGCGCGACGTGCTGTCGCGACTGCTCGTCGCCACTCAGATCAGCATCGCCGCGGCACTGCTGGCCGTTGTCACCGCCCTCGTGTTCGGAGTCGTCTCCGGCCTGATCGCCGGCTACTACCAGGGCTGGTTCGACAACGTCGCCTCGTGGGTGACCTCGCTCGTGATGGCACTGCCCGCCCTGGTGATCCTGCTAGCTGCGCGAGCAGTCATGGGACCCTCCGTGTGGGCCTCGATGTTCATCTTCGGCATCGTGCTGGCACCGGCCTACTTTCGGCTGGTGTACACCATGGTCACAGCGGTCAGGTCGGAGCTCTACGTCGACGCCGCACGCGTGTCGGGCCTGAGTGATCTGCGCATCATCGGCCGCCACGTCTTGTCGGTCGTGCGGGCACCGATCATCATCCAGACCGCGGTCGTGGCGATCATCGCGATCGCGATCCAGTCGGGCCTGGAGTTCCTGGGTCTCGGCGACACCTCGGTGCCCACCTGGGGTGGGATGCTGCAGGACGCGTTCACGAAGATCTACGTGGCTCCGCTGCTCATGGTGTGGCCCTCTCTCGCGATCGGGCTGACGAGCATCGCCCTGATGCTGCTGGCGAACGCGATCCGCGACGTGCTGGAGCGCACGGTGGTGGTGCGTCGCAAGCGGCGGCGCGCGGTGACCAGCCGCACCGGTTCGATCGCCGCCGTCACCACGGCCACGAGCGTGACCGATCTCGGCGACGAGGTGGACATCGTCACGCCGGACGGCGAGCCCATCCGCCACGACGACGACCAGCAGTCGGCGATCCGCTCGTCCGAGGTGGTGCTGAGCGTTCGCGACCTGCGGGTCGGCTACGGCCAGAGCGACGGCGCCGTCACCGAGGTCGTCCACGGCGTCTCGCTCGACATCCGCAAGGGCGAGGTCCACGGGCTGATCGGCGAGTCCGGGTCGGGCAAGTCGCAGACCGCTTTCGCGATCCTCGGCCTGCTGCCCAAGGGCGGCAGCGTCACCGGCGGGTCCATCGACTACGAGGGGACGCGCCTGGAGAACGGAAGCGACGCCGTGTACGCCGGTATCCGCGGCCGCCGCATCGGATACATCCCGCAGGAGCCGATGAGCAACCTCGACCCGTCGTTCACGATCGGCAGCCAGCTCACCGAGCCGCTGCGGGTCACGCTCGGCATGAGCAAGAAGGAGGCGCGAGACAAGGCGCTCTCCCTGCTCGAGAGGGTCGGCATCCCGAGCCCGGTGCGCACGTTCAAGGCCTACCCGTTCGAGGTGTCCGGTGGAATGGCCCAGCGCGTGCTGATCGCCGGGGCGGTCTCGACCGATCCCGACCTGATCATCGCCGACGAGCCGACCACAGCGCTCGATGTGACGGTGCAGGCCGAGGTGCTCGATCTGCTGCGCGATCTGCAGGCCGAGCGCCACATGGCGATGCTGCTGGTGACGCACAACTTCGGCGTCGTCGCGGACCTCTGCGACCGGGTCACGGTCATGCAGTCCGGTCTGTTCGTCGAGACCGGTCCGGTGCGGGCGATCTTCCAGCGCCCGGAGCACCCGTACACGAAGTCCCTGCTCGCGTCGATCCTCGACGAGGGCCCCGCACGCCCGCCGCTGGTCGGCGCCGCAACCCAGGGAGGAAACCGATGAGCGAGTCACTGCTCACCGTCGACGACCTCGTCGTCGAATACCCCGGCAAGGGCTTCCGCGCCAAGCCCTTCCCGGCGCTCAAGGGCGTCTCGATCGACATCAAGCCCGGCGAGACGGTGGGCCTGGTCGGCGAGTCCGGGTCGGGCAAGACGACCCTGGGCCGGGCGGTTCTCGGTCTGGCCCCGGTCACCGGCGGGAAGATCACGTACGCCGGCAAGGACATCAGTCGCCTGCACCGCAAGGAGCGTCGGGCCCTCAGCTCCGAGATCCAGGTCGTGTTCCAGGATCCGTACTCCTCGCTGAACCCGTCGCTGACGATCGAGCAGATCCTGGCCGAGCCGTTGCAGGCGCGCGGCGTCGCATCGACCACCGCGAAGACCCGAGTGCGGGAGCTGCTGGACCAGGTCGGACTGCCCTCCGACGCCCGCAGCCGCCTCCCGCGGGAGTTCTCCGGTGGGCAGCGGCAGCGCATCGCGATCGCACGCGCGCTCGCCCTGGATCCGAAGCTGATCGTGTGCGACGAGCCGGTCTCGGCTCTGGACCTGTCGACGCAGGAACGGGTGCTCGATCTGTTCATCGACATCCAGCAGCGCACCGGTGTCGCCTACCTGTTCATCACGCATGACCTCGCGGTCGTGCGTCATATCAGCCATCGGGTCGCGGTGATGTACCGCGGCGAGATCGTCGAGAGCGGCGACGGCGAGCAGGTGACGGGTCGCCCCGCGCACCCGTACACCCGGCGCCTGTTCATGGCCTCACCTGTGCCCGATCCCGACAAGCAGGAGGTGCGTCGCACCGAGCGCCGCGCCCTTCTGGACGCCGAGTCCGCCGCAGCCTGACCCCCTTCCCGGTGGTCGACTTCGTCGATCGCGGCCACCGGGATCCCACGCACGCCCACCGGGCCCGGTCCACCGCCGGTCCCGTCCCACCCATCGAAGGATCCTTCCGTGACCTCCTCCACCGATCACCTCCTGCCGCTCCTGTCGAAGCTGACACTGGAAGAGAAGGCCTCGCTCATCCAGGGCGCGGACTTCTGGACGACCGTTCCGCTGCCCTCGATCGGGCTGCGCGCCATGACGCTGTCCGACGGACCGGCCGGCGTGCGCGGTCCCCGGTGGGACGAGCGCGAGCCCTCCCTGAACCTGCCCTCCGGCTCGGCATTGGGCGCTTCGTGGGATGCGGATCTCGCCTACCGGTACGGGGCGGCCGCAGCATCCGAAGCGCGTCGCAAAGACGTGGACGTCGTCCTCGGCCCGACGATCAACCTGCACCGCTCGCCGCTGGGCGGACGCCACTTCGAGTGCTTCAGCGAGGACCCCGAACTGAGTGCCGAGCTGGCCGCCGCCTACGTCGGAGGTCTGCAGGACAACGGTGTGGCCGCGACTCCGAAGCACTACGTCGCCAACGACTCCGAGACCGACCGCTTCACCGTCGACGTGCGCCCGACCGACCGGGCGCTGCGCGAGCTGTACCTCGCGCCGTTCGAGCGGGCGGTGGATGCCGGGGCCTGGGCGCTGATGAGCGCCTACAACGCCGTCGACGGCGTCACGATGACCGAGAACGACCTGCTCGAGGACCCGCTCAACTCGGAGTGGGGCTTCGACGGCGTGGTGATCTCGGACTGGACGGCGGTCCGCAGCCTCGCCTCCGTCCCCGCGGCGCAGGACCTGGCGATGCCCGGCCCGGCTCCGGCATGGGCCGGACTGGTCGACGCCGTCCGCGACGGCCGCGTGCAGGAGGCCGACATCGATCGCAAGGTGCTGCGGCTGCTGCTGCTGGCCCAGCGCGTCGGAGCCCTCGGCGACTCGGTCGCCCTGACGCCGACCCGGATCGACGGCGTCGCCCTCGCGCACGAGGCCTCGGTCGAGGGTGCCGTGCTGCTGACCAACGACGGCGTGCTGCCGATCCCGGCCGATGCCGGGCGCCGCATCGCCGTGATCGGCCACAACGCCCGCGAGGCGCGGACCCAGGGCGGCGGCAGTGCGACAGTGATCCCCGAACGCGTGATCTCGCCCCTGGACGCGCTGCGCTCCGCCCTCCCGGGCGCCGAGATCTCGTACTCGCTCGGCGCGGCCGTGCAGGACGGCGTCGCCGCCCTGCCGCTCGAGCACATGACCAACCCGCGCACCGGCGAACCCGGCCTCACCTCGACGTTCGTGGACGCCGAGGGTGCCGAGCTGTTCAGCGAGGACCGCCGCTCGAGCGCACTGGTGTGGTTCGGCGGCGACGCGCCCGTCTCGACCGCGAGCCGGCTCGTGCTGCACACCACCTACACGCCCGATGAGACGGGCACCATCCTGCTCGGCTTCGCCGGCGCCAACCACGGCCGCCTGTTCGTCGACGGCGCCCTCGCGGTCGATGACACACCCGTCATCGAGGGCACGGACCTCGGCGCCGCGTTCCTGAATCCGCCCTCGCTCACGGCCCCCTTCGCGGCGACCGCCGGCACACCGATCGACCTCCGCGTCGAGTTCACCCTCGCCGGGGCGGACTCGCCGCTGGTGGGCGTCCTGAGCGCCACGCTGGGCATCGCGCCCGACGACTCCGACCCCGACGGGCTCATCGCCGCGGCCGCGGCGGCGGCAGCGGCATCCGACATCGCCGTCGTGGTGGTCGGCACCAACTCGAAGGTGGAATCCGAAGGATACGACCGCGAGAACCTCGACCTGCCCGGCCGGCAGGACGACCTGGTTCGCGCTGTCGCGGCGGCCAACCCGCGCACCGTCGTCATCGTGAACGCCGGCTCTCCCGTCGCGCTGCCCTGGGCGGAGGATGTCGCGGCGATCGTGCTCGGCTACTTCGGCGGTCAGGAGTTCGGCACGGCGATCGCCGACATCCTCACCGGCGCCAGTGAGCCCGGCGGGCGACTGCCCACGACGTGGCCCGCGGCCTTCGCCGACGTGCCGGTCAGCGCCGTCACGCCCGAGGACGGGGTGCTGTCGTACGACGAAGGCATCCACGTCGGGTACCGCGCCTGGCTGCGCGCGGGGACCGCCCCCGCGTTCCCGTTCGGGCACGGCCTGGGCTACACCTCGTGGTCCTGGGACTCGGCGCACGCCGACGACGACGGCTACGCCGTCGAGGTCACGGTGACCAACAGCGGACAGCGACCGGGAAAGCAGGTCGTGCAGGTCTACGCCGAGCGCGCCGACTCCGCGGTCGAGCGGGCCGCACGCTGGCTCGTCGGCTTCGCGGTGGTGCGGGCCGAAGCGGGCGAGACCGTGACCGCCTCGATCCCGGTTTCCGCGCGCCGGCTGGCGTACTGGAACGAGGGGTGGGTCGTCGAGCCGGGCCTGTACACACTGCGCATCGGCGGATCGGTAGCCGAACTGCCTCTCACGGTGGGCTGGACGGTCGAGGCGTGAGCCTCGGCGCGCTCTCGGGTCTCGCCGCCGGAGTCGCCGACGATCGGCTGGGCACCCTCGTCGCGCGCCTGGACGGCATGCTCGGCGGCGACCCCGATCTCTCGTTCCAGGTCGCCGCGTACTCGGGCGGCGAGCTCGTGCTCGACGCCGTCGGAGGGCCGCACCTGGAGGTCGACTCGGTCATGGTGCCGTACTCGGTCACCAAGAACACCATCGGCGTGACGATCGGACTGCTCGTTCAGCGCGGCCTGATCGATCTGGACGCGCCGGTGGCCGAGTCCTGGCCCGAGTTCGCCGCGAAGGGCAAGCGATCCGTCACGGTCCGCCAGCTGCTTTCGCATCAGGCAGGCATTCCGCAGGCGACGCCCTCACTCAGCGGGGCCGAGCTGCTGGACGACCACGCGGCCGCCGAGCGGCTCGCGCAGAGCAGGCCGTTCTGGCAGCCGGGCAGCGCGTTCGGCTACCACGCGGTCACCATCGGCAACCTCGCCTCGGAGCTCGTGTTCCGGGTGACCGGACGCACCTTGCGGGAGTACTACGAGCAGGAGCTGCGCGCCCCGCTCGGCATCGACTTCTTCCTCGGACTTCCGCCAGAGCAGGAGGAGCGGCTAGTGCCGGTCCTGCCGATGATCCGTCCGGTCTCGGATGCGTCGACCAGCTTCAGCTCGGCACTGGGCCCCGTGGTCTTCGGGATGGCCGGTGCCCCGGTCGACTTCGCCAACGACCCGGTTAGCTGGCGCCACGGCCACCCCGCGGTCTCGGGAACCGGCACGGCACGGGGGCTTGCCCGGCTGCTGGCTGCGACGGTGACCGGCGTCGACGGCGCACCTGCGGTGCTGAGCACCGACACCGTGGAGATCATCGGTCAGCAGCAGGTGCGCGGCTACGACGAGGTGCTGGGCCAGCCCGGCCGGGCGCATGCCATCGTGTTCCAGAAGCCCACGGCATCCATGGCCTTCGGCGGTCCGCGGGCGTTCGGCCACGACGGTGCGGCGGGTGCTTTCGCCTGCGTCGATCCCGACACCGGAGTGGCCTTCGCCTACACCATCGCCCGCGGGCCCTGGCCCGGCGGCGGCGATCCGCGCGCGTTCTCGCTCGCCGCCGATCTCGGCGCTCTCCTGTCCTGATGCCCGGTACGAAGGAGCACGCATGACGACCCTGTACAACCCCGTCCTGAACGGCTTCCACCCCGACCCGAGCGTGGTGCGAGTGGGGGACGAATGGTTCCTGGCCACCTCGACCTTCGAGTATCTGCCCGGCATCCCGATCCATCGCTCGCGCGACTTCGAGAGCTGGGAGCTCATCGGCCATGTGGGGGCGGACCCCGAGACGTTCGGCATCGGCGAGGTCCCGACCGCCGGCGGCGTCTGGGCGCCGACCATCCGTCACCGCGACGGCGTCTTCCATCTCGTGGTCACGGTCGCCATGGGGCGGGGGATGCTGCACTTCACGGCCGCGGACCCCGCCGGTCCGTGGAGCGCGGGCGAGGTCATCCGCAGGGCCGACGGCTCGGGAAGCCTCGACGGCATCGATCCCGACATCGCCTGGGATGCCGATGGCACGGTGTACGTGACCTACTCGGGGCTCATCCTTGAGGGCGCGCAGATCGGCACTCACCTGGGCATCCTCCAGGCGAAGGTGGATCTGGAGAACCACGTCGCCCTCGAGGAGCCCCGCTCGGTGTGGTCGGGCACGGGCGGTCAGTTCCCTGAGGCGCCGCACCTCTACGAGGTCGGCGGGACCTGGTACCTGATGATCGCCGAGGGCGGCACCGAGCGAGGACACGGGATCAGCATCGCCCGCGGTGATTCTCCGGAGGGCCCGTTCGAGACGGCGCCGCAGAACCCGCTCGTGTCGGCCCGGTCGACCATCCGGCCCGTGCAGAACACCGGGCACGGCGACCTGGTGATCGGGCCCGGCGGCGAGTGGTTCTGCCTGATGCTGGGGGTGCGTCCGCGCAGCATGACGCGTGCGTTCTCGGCTCTGGGCCGTGAGACGTACGTCACCGGTGTGCAATGGCAGGAGGACGGCTGGCCCGCGATCGAACCCGTGCAGCTGAATGCTCGTCCCGGCACCCGCGTCGAGGTCGCCTTCTCGCTCGAGGAGGCACTCGACGCCGAGTGGATCGCGGTGCGCCGTCCGCCCGCCGCGATCGCGGACCTCGCTGCGCGGGACGGATGGCTGACGCTTCACGCCGACGGGACGACGCTCGATGACGCCCGGCCGGTCTTCGTGGGTCGCCGGCAGGAGCACCTGACCAACCGGGTGACGGTCAGCGCGGACACCGCTGCCGGCATCGGCGGACTCGCGGTGCGCTACGACGAGCGCTTCCACGTCGAGGTCGAAGCCGGGGCGGGCAGCGTCACGGCTCGGGCCGTGATCGGGGGGCTCCGCCAGGAGTGGACCCACCCGTTCGCGGGCGGAGAGCTCGATCTGCACATCGACTCGCGCAAGCCCGCCGGTTCCGGCATGGTCAGCACCAGCGACATCTTCGAGCTCGCCGCGACGATCGACGGCGTGCGCATCCCCCTGGCGGAGGTCGACGGACGCTTCCTGTCATCCGAGACGACCGAGAGCTTCACCGGCCGGGTCATCGGCCTCTACGCGGCGAGCGGCGACGTGTCGTTTCACCGATGGATCTGCGAAGGAGACGATGAATGAGCGGCGCCCGGATCGACACGCTGCGCGCGGAGCTGCGCGATGACAGTGCCTTCGTCGCGACGGCGACTCCGCGCCTGAGCTGGACCGTCCACTCCGACCGATCCGGATGGGTGCAGGCAGCGGCCGACATCACCGACGGTGAGGCGATCGTCACGAACGAGGGTCGCGACAGCGTCCTGGTCGCCTGGCCCTTCGCGCCTCTCGCCGCGGGTGAGAGCCGCGAGATCTCGGTGCGAGCGCGCTCCACCGACGGTGCGCAGACGCCGTGGAGCGCACCGCGGAAAGTCGAGGCGGGCTTCCTCGCCCACGACGAGTGGATCGCCCAGCCGATCGGCCTTGCCGAGCCCGCACGGGAGGCGCAGCCCGCCCTGGTGCGCACGTCCTTCACGATCGACCGCCCCGTCGCGCGCGCGACGCTGTTCTGGACGGCGCTGGGCGTCGCCGAGCCGGAGCTCAACGGCGGCGCCGTCTCGGACGACGTTCTCTCGCCGGGCTGGACGAGCTACCGGGACCGTCTCGTGCACGAGACCGTCGATGTCACCGCGCTCGTACACGAGGGCGAGAACGTCCTCGGTGCCACGATCGCCGGTGCCTGGTATACGGAGAAATACGGCTTCTACGACTTCGCTGAACGTCTCTACGGGGCGCAGCCCTCGTTCCTCGGCCAGCTGCGGGTGACATATGCCGACGGCGCGGTGGAGACGGTGGCCGCGACCGGAGAGGGGTGGAGCGCCTTCGGCGATGCAGCCGTGGTCGACAGCGGCATCTACGCCGGCGAGCATCAGGACCTGCGCCGGGCGGTACCCGGCTGGTCCGATCCGGAGGCGGCGAGCGGAGAGCGCGCTGACGCGAACTGGATGCCCGCGCGCGTCGGCGCCGCCGCGAACCCGGGTTACGAGCACGTGCCGGCCCCCGAGGCTCGGATCGCCGCGCCCGTCCGCCGCATCGACGCCCTCCCCGTCGCCGCGGTCGTCCCGACACCCTCCGGGGGGACGATCCTGGACTTCGGCCAGAACCTCGTCGGCCGGGTGCGGATCCGTGCCCGCGGTACGGCCGGGCAGCACGTCGTCGTGCGGCACGCGGAAGTGCTCGAGGACGGCGAGCTCAGCATCCGGCCCCTCCGCAACGCCGCCGCGACCGCGACCTTCGACCTGGCGGGCGGCGAGGAGGTCCTGGAGTCCCGCTTCTCGTTCTACGGCTTCCGCTATGCCGAGATCACCGGGCTCGATCTCGATCCGGACGACGTCGAGGCCGTCGTCCTGCACACCGATATGACCCGTACGGGATGGTTCTCCTCCTCGCACCCGCTGCTCGATCGTCTGCACGAGAACGTCGTGTGGGGCATGCGCGGCAACTTCCTGTCCATCCCGACCGACTGCCCGCAGCGCGATGAGCGCCTGGGGTGGACCGGCGACATCCAGGTCTTCTCTCCGACCGCGAGCTTCCTCTACGACTGCGATGCCTTCCTCACCTCGTGGCTGCGCGACCTCGCCCACGAGCAGGCCCGCAACGACGGCGACGTCGCCCTCGTCGTGCCCGCCGCCCTGCCCTCGTTCGGCGACCTCGGCGCGACCGCCGCGTGGGGCGATGCCGCCACCGTGGTGCCCCGGGTGCTGCACGACCGCTTCGGCGACGTCGGCGTACTCGAAGCGCAGTACCCGAGCATGCGCGCCTGGGTCGATCTGGTGCTCTCGCAGGCGGGCGACAGCGGTCTGTGGGCGGGCCGGATGCAGCTCGGCGATTGGCTGGACCCGGCCGCGCCGCCCGACAAGCCGGGACAGGCGAAGGTCGACGGCGACATCGTCGCGACCGCCTACCTCGCCCGCTCGCTGCGCCTCGTGTCCGAGGCGGCCGCCCTCCTCGGACACGACGCCGATGCCGCCGCGTATGCGGCCCTGGCAGAGCGCAGTCGTGGCGCCTTCGTGGCGGAGTACGTCACTCCGGCCGGCCGCATGATGAGCGACGCGCCCACCGCCTACGCCCTCGCCCTCGAGTTCGATCTCGTGCGCGATCCCGCCCTGCGCCAGGCACTGGCGCGCCGCCTCGCGGCGGTCGTCCGCGAGGGGGGCTACCGCATAGCCACGGGGTTCGTGGGCACGCCGCTCGTCACCGACGCCCTGACGGCGGGCGGACATCTTGATGCCGCCGAGCGCCTGCTGCTGCAGACCGAGAGCCCCTCATGGCTGTACCCCGTCACGATGGGTGCCACCACGGTGTGGGAGCGGTGGGACTCGCTGCTGCCGGACGGCACGGTGAACCCGGGCGAGATGACGTCGTTCAATCACTACGCCCTGGGCGCGGTGGCGGACTGGCTGCACCGCACCGTCGCGGGGCTGGCCCCTGACGAGCCCGGCTACCGCCGGATCCGGATCGCGCCGCGACCCCTGCGTGCGCTCGAGCACGCCGAAGCGCGCCACCTCACGCCCTACGGCCCGGCATCCGTCTCGTGGGTCCGCACAGGCGATCGGATCGTCGTCCGCGCCGTCGTCCCGGCGAACACCAGCGCGGTTCTCGACCTGCCGGGGACGACGGGGGAGGTGGGCTCCGGCGAGCACGAGTGGAGTTTCGCGGCTCCGCCGGAACCCGAGCGCCCGGCGCTGCCCGGGCTCGCGGCATCCCTCGCCGACGTCATCGACGACCCGCGCGCGTACCGTGCGCTGCTGGACACGGTGGCACGCTTCGATGCGGATCGCGCCGAAGCGGTGCGGGCCGAGACGGTCTGGGGGGCGAAGCGCAACGTGTCGTCGGCACTCATGTTCGTGCCGCCCCCGCTGCTGGACGAGGTCGACGCGGCGCTGCGCGGCGCGACCGCCCGCTGACCGAGCGTGCTCAGCGCACGGTGAGGATCACGCGGCGGTAGGCCTTCAACGGCGCCGGCGCATCATCCGTCGCCTCGGCGATCAGGTGGATCGTCTCGCCGGGGCGCGCATCGGCGGGTACGGCGACGATCGTCGTGGCACCGGTCGCGGAGGACGCCTCGACCTCGCCGGGGTATGTCCCGGCCTCGTCGTACACGCTCCAGCGAACCAGAACGCCGTCGCCGTCCGGGTCCGACGCCTCGGCCGTCACGGTGACCGACTGGCCCGGATCGACGTCGAGGTCGATGCCTTCCGCGACATCGAGGTGAGGGTGATGGTTCGCATCGGCGAAAGCCGGCGTCACGCTCCACTGCAGACGCGCAGCGAAGTCGGCCTGGGCGTCGGCGAACCACCGCGTGACCGACGCTTCGTCCCCGGTGGGACCGCCGCTCGCCCAGTCCGCCCCACCCGGCGCGAAGGCGGCGTCGACGAGACCCCACGAGTCATCGCCCTCCGCTGTGCGCTCGTAGCGACCGCCCCACCCGCCGTACGTCGGGTGTTCATGCCCCCGGAGGCCCGGCACCAGCAGCGCGAGCATGTTGGTCGTGTCTCCTTCGGAGATCCACTCGCCCGCCGGCTGCGGATCCATCCACACCCCGAAGCCCTGTGCGCGCAGCTCTTCAGCCGTCTGGCCCGAGAGGTGGAAGTAATCCGTGAGGTCGCCCGGCACCATCTGGCGCCCGTCACCCCAGACGCGGTACAGCGCGCCGAGGGGACCTTGTGACGTCACGTTCTCCCGCGTCCACTCGGCGCCCAGCAGCGGCAGGTCCTCGGGGCGGATCGTGCGTCGCGCCATGTATCCCCACGCGAGCGTGGCGACCTCGATGACCCGGATGGCGGGCCAGTGCAGACGGATGTAGTCGTCGTAGGTCGCATCCTGCGACGCGAATTTCGTGATGACCGCCTTGGCGGACACCTCCGCGCGTACGCGCTCCCCGTCATCCGTGCCGGCGAACCGCTCCTCGATCGACATCAGGGCGCGCGCGACGGTGCTCGGCCCTGCCCACAGCTGCAGGTAGACCGGTCCCGGCTCGTCGTCCAGGAGCACATCGGCGATGAGCGAGGAGCCGGGCGACTCCGCAGCGGTGTCTCCCTCGAAGTCCACATTCCCTTCGCGGATCACCGCGCGCAGTTCATCGGGCGAGGGATAGCGGGGGTCATGGACGACGAGATTCTCATAGGCCTGCGCATAGGCGTCGACCGCGTCGTCGATGAATCGTTCGCCCGGGGCCCACCGCCAGGACGTCTGCGGTTCGTCGTACTCGCGCTCGGGCAGGAAGAACGTCGTCCCGTCTCCGTCGCCGCGCCAATGGAAGCGGCTGCTCGCATACACCAGTCCCTCGATCTTCAGCTCATCGGCGTAGAGCAGGAAGCGGATCATCGAGTTCAGATCGTCCAGTTCGGGGTCTGCGGTGACGATCGTGCGCGGGCGGGGGATGGTGGACACGCGGGATGCCGCGGCTTCGGGCTTCATGCACTGACTCCTGCCGTCGGGCCGGTGGATTGCCAGCGCTCGAACTCGGCCAGCTTGAGGTAGAAGTCCTCGAACATCAATCGGGTGTCCACCCAGGTGTAGACGCGCATCGGTCGCGCTCCGGCCACGGCGCGGTAGGAGCCGTCGTCCTGGATCGCCGGAGTGGGCCGCTGGACGTGCCGGCTCGAGGTGGAGTCGGGCTCGAACAGGGACTGCAGCGCGGTGAGCAGCACGAGGGGGGAGTCGCCCAGCGCGTACGTCTCCGAGGCGCCGCCCAGATGCGTCCCCACCAGCGCGAACACCGCGGCGACTTCGTCGTACAGGTGGCGGCCGAGCGGTCCTGCAGCCGCGACGCGCAGTCGCAGTTCCGCATCGGAGACGAGGCACTGGCGGTAGACGTCCCGCGGCACCTGCCAGATCGGGAGGGTGGAGTCCGTGAAGACGACCTGCCCGGCGATCAGGTCGATCAGCAGGTTGTATTCGATGGGCATCGCGTTCGGCGGCGGAACGGCCAGGCCCCCGTGCTCCGAGCCGCCGATCCAGACGACCGTGAGGCGCTCGGCGATCCGCGGCTCCACGAGCCACGCCGAGGCCAGATCGGTGAGCCCGCCGCCCGCGACGTAGAACAGCGGCGTGGAGAGGTCATCGCGCATGGCCTCCGCGACGATCGCGGCGACCGCGGCGGAGCGCTGAGGCGTTCGTCGATCCTCGAGAGCACCGTTCGAGCCCTGCACGATCACAGCCGAGGAGGTGAGCCCCATCCGGGCGAACAGGTCGCGGACGACGCTCGCCGCGTTCTCCGCCTGGCGGTCGCTGGGATCGAACGGATCGTCCGGGCGCAGATGCGACGCGACGACGAGAGGGATCGTGACACTCGGTGAGAGCAGGTGGTGCACGAGTTGGTAGAGGTCGTCGGGGTCCCCCGAGAAGTCGTTGTCGATGATGAGGCGAGCACGGGGCGCGGATGCCGGAGGGATCGCCTGCCAGGGGGAGCTCCCGAGACTCCAGGTGCGGGACGGCTCCGCTCTCGGCAGTCCTGACATGCGGGTCATCGTCGACATCCTTCCGCCGGCGCACGAGTCCGACACCGAAATCGTAACACCGGTTGACCAATTTAGCCGGCTCCGCAACTGCCGAGCGAGCGGCGCAGTCTGGGTCGGGTTCAGTCGGCGAACATAGGAATGATCCGCCATCTCGTCGCGGCCGTGAGCCGGTTCATGAGCTCCAGCGCTGCCGACCGTGCGTCCGCGACGCTCTCCGACGAGGAGACGTCCAACGCCAGCGGCGGTGCTTCACCGAACTTCGGGATCTCGATCTCGACGCGGGTCGACGCGCCGAGGGCGATGAACGGGCGACTCGTCCCCGCGCGCTCGATCGACGCGCCGAGCGTGCGCGATATCACGTCGAGGCCCTCGAGCTTGGTGAGCGCCTCGTCGACGACGAGAGTGGCGACGTGCGGGGGCGAGGGCAGCTGATCGGTCACGGTGATGCCCATCGTAGGACGCGATCAGGGGGCGTCGGCCAGGATGCGCGCGATGACGTCGCGCGCACTGCGCGCCTCGGCGGCGGGGTCGTGCGCTCCGGCGTCCCCCGCGGCGAGCAGCATCGCCTTCCACAGCGCCCAGGCCCGTCCGCGGGCCCAGACGTCCTCGCTCCAGCCGAGTGCGTCGCGGAAGGCGACGCGGGCGGGTTCGTCGAACATCGTCCAGGCGATCGCCAGATCGCACGCGGGGTCGCCGACACCCGAGGTGCCGAAGTCGATGACCGCCGCCAGCCGGCCGCCCCGGACGAGCAGGTTGCCGGGGGCGATGTCGCCGTGGAACCACACCGGCGGGGCGGTGATCCGCGTGCGGAGTGCGGCGTCCCAGACGCGGCGCGCGGCTGTCGTGTCGATCACATCCTCCAGCCGCTCGAGCGAGCGCTGCACCTCCGCGTCGTAGAAGCGCGGGTGAGCGCCGCGGTGGAAGCTGTGGTCTCCCGCCGCCGGCCCGCCCGCGGCGTCGCACCGAACCAGCTCGCTGAGGAATCCCGCGACATCGAGGGCGAACGCCGTGAGGTCCTCGATGGGCGCGTTCGCCGAGGATTCGCCGTCGATCCACCGGTACACCGACCACGGGCGGGGGAACTCGGCAGTCGGCGCGCCCCGCCCCACCGGCTCGGGGATCTGCAGTCCGACATGCGCGGCGATGACCGGCAGCCACTGCTGCTCTTTCGCGACGGCGGCGGCGTACCCGTCCGCGCTGGGCAGTCGCACGAGGAGGTCATCGCCGAGCCGGAAGGTGCGGTTGTCCCAGCCGCCGGGAACCACCTGCCGGATGCCGAGCGAGGACCACTGCGGAAACTGCGTGTCCACCAATCGCTGCACGAGAGCCGCATCCAGCGGCGCCGGACTGTGCATATCGGAGGACCTCTCACCGGGGACGCTTCTCATGATGGCGCACGCCGGCCGATGCGAGGAGGAAGGCGCGAGGCAGGCGTCTCTTCCGGAAAACCCGAAGCGAGAACTCCAGCAGTCCCGGGGGCGCCGATGAAGGCGCGACCGTACCGTGGAGGCATGACCTCCCAGACTGCTGCGCATCCCGCCGTCGCGTCCATGCCTTCGGCGCGTCGATCGACCCTCACCTCTCCGCTGCGGGTGGGCGGTGCGATCGCGCAGCTCGCCGCGCTCGGCGTCGTCGGCCCGATCGTGTTCACCGTGCTGTTCGCCCTGCTGGGCATCGGCCTGGGTCTCGTGCCCGTGCTCGGCATCGGCCTCATCGTTCTGCTCGGCTTCATCTACACGCTCTACGCCGTGGCGTGGCTCGAGACGGCTCGGGTCGACGGTCTGTACGATCTGGGGCTGCCCGGGCTGCGCCCCCGCGCGCGCACCCGCCCCGGTTTCGGCGGGTTCCTGCGGATGGTGTGGCAGCAGTTCATCGACCCCACGATGTGGCGCGCGGTGGCCAGCGCCGCCATCTCCACGGTTCTCGGCCTGGTCGTCCTTCCGCTGCTGTCCATCGTCGCGTCCGGCATCGTGCTGGCCTTCGCGCCGCTGTTCGCCCGCAGTGGCGCCGTGCGGCTCGCCGGCACGGGCATCGATGTGCCGGTGGCATGGGCGTCGGTGGTCGGCATCCTCGCCGCGGTGATCGCCCTGGCCGCCGTCGTCGGACTGGCCGTCCTGCACGGGGTGCTCGCTCGGGTGATCGTCGTGCCGACACGCGAAGCCCAGCTCACGGAACAGGCCCGCACCTCGGACGCGCAGCGGGCCGGCGCCATCCGCGCCTCCGAGGTGGAGCGCACCCGTATCGAGCGCGACCTGCACGACGGCGTTCAGCCGCGGCTGGTCTCGGTCGGCATGACCCTCGGCCTCGCGCAGCAGAAGATCGACGACGATCCCGAGGCGGCCAAGGCACTGCTCGCCGAGGCGCACACCTCGACGAAGGCCGCCATCACCGAGCTGCGGCAGCTGGCCCGCGGCATCCATGCGTCGGTCCTCGATGATCGGGGGCTGGATGCCGCGCTCTCAGCGCTGGCCGGCCGCTCGCACATCCCCGTCCACCTCGATGTCCGCCTCGACACCCGCTGCGACCGCAACGCCGAAGCGGCGATGTACTTCGCGATCGCCGAGACCCTGACCAACGCGGCCAAGCACTCGCGAGCAGGCGAGTGCCGAGTGGTCGTCCGCCAGCGCGCGGACGGAGCCCTCTGGGCGCGCATCGAGGACAACGGCATCGGCGGCGCCCAGGTGATCCCGGGCGGCGGCCTCGACGGGATCTCCAATCGCATCCTGGCCGCGGGCGGTACCGTGCGCCTGGACAGCCCCCAGGGCGGCCCGACCTCGCTGGAGGTGAGCGTCCCGTGCGCATTCTGATCTGCGAAGACTCGGTGCTGCTGCGCGAAGGGCTCGTCCGACTGCTCGAGGATGCCGGTCACGACATCGTCGCTGCGCTGCCGGACGCCGGCCGCCTCGATGAGACGGTCGCCCAGGGGGAACCGCAGCTCTGCATCCTCGACGTCCGGCTGCCCCCCACCTTCACCGACGAGGGCATCCGCGCCGCGCTGCGGCTGCGGGCACAGCATCCCGCCCTTCCGGTCCTGGTGCTCTCGCAGTATGTCGAGGAGCGTTACGCGGCGGATCTGATCACGGCGCCGGGCGGCGCGATCGGATACCTGCTGAAGGACCGCGTCGCCGATGTCACGGACTTCCTCGCCGCGATCACGCGGATCAGCGAAGGCGCCACCGTCCTGGATCCCGAGGTGGTGGCGCAGCTGCTCAGCCGTCGGCCGAAGGACGAGCGGATGCAGCGCCTGACCGCCCGTGAGGCATCGACCCTCGCGCTGATCGCGGAAGGCAAATCGAACCAGGCGATCGCCGCGGCCCTCTTCGTCTCAGAGGCCAGCGTCGAGAAGTACATCACCGCGATCTTCCAGAAGCTCGACCTCGAACCGGATGAATCCGGCAACCGGCGGGTGCTCGCAGCGCTCGTCCACCTCGAACACCGCGGCACGACGCCGCAGACAGGAGCCTCCTCATGAGCACCGCAACCCCCCTTTCCCCCGCCCCGCCCGTCCCGGCGAGCGGACCGCCGCCGCGGGAGACCCGCGGAGCATCCCGCGTCGTGGCGATCCTGACGATCGCGCTGGGGTGCGCGATCGTGCTGGGGACGATCGGATCCGCCGCGTTCTCGACGGTGGCGGCCGCGAGCGTCAGCACCGAGACGCAGACCGTCGATGCGGACGGGGTGACGGGCCTCGACGTCGCCGTCGATGCCGCTTCGCTGCGGATCGAGTTCGCAGACGTCTCGGAGGCCACGCTCGATGTGACCAGCGGCTTCGGCGTCGGCGCCTGGACGCTCGAGCGCGACGGCGATCAGCTGAGGGTCGCGACGCCCCCCCGATTCGGACCGCGGTGGCTGTTCGGCGGCGAGGTGCGGGCGACTCTGACGCTTCCCCGCGAGCTCGAGGGGTCGGAGCTGGACGCGGCGCTCGAGCTCGCTGCCGGGGAGCTCGCCGTCGACGGGGAGTTCGGCGACCTCGGTATCGAGGTGGGTGCGGGCACATTGTCCGTGGACGGATCGGCGCGGTCGCTGACGGCCCAGCTCAACGCGGGCGGCGCGGACATCGACCTGGCCGATGTGGACGAAGCCGACTTCACCGTCAACGCCGGCGCCGTCGACGCGCGCCTGACCGGTTCGGCGCCGGGCTCAGTCACGGTCGATGTCAGCGCGGGCTCGCTCGACCTGCGCCTGCCCGACGCGACCTACGACGTCAGCTCCGACGTGTCGGCCGGTGATTTCGAGAACGGCCTGCCGACCGAGCTGGGCGCGCGCAACGTGGTCGATGTCACGGTGTCGGCGGGCACGGTGGCCATCACCACCGCTCGCTAGCCAGCCCTCACCGGCCTCCGCGGGTCACCAGGCCACCGCGGAGGCCGACTCGAAGTCGCGCAGGGACTGCTCGGCGTAGGCGCTGGACCAGGTCACCACCGCATCGGCTGCCGCATCCGAGGTCCCGATGTAGCCGAGCACCTGACCGGCGGTGGGGCTCTGCGCATGAGCCCGCCCGAGCAGTCCGGCGCACGAGAGGACGTAGTCGCTGAACGCGTCGACCGGCAGACCCTCCAGCTCCACCGCACCCTTCATGTCGTGGAACTGGCGGACGTAGAAGGCGCGGCCGTTCGCCTCGAGGTGCCCGAGGAACGGGTCGGACACGGCCTGCAGCACGCGCTGCATCCCGACGACGCGGAAGCCCCCGCCGTGCGCCGCGACGCCGTCGGTGATCCGGGTCGGCTGCGGGATGCGACCGTACTGCGCCAGCACCGATTCGCCGGCCTCCTTGACCTGCAGCAGCAGGGCGTCCTCGTCGGCTCCCTGCAGCAGCTGGAGGTAGCAGCGGGTCCCGACGCTGCCCACGCCGACCACACGGCGCGCGAGATCGGTCGGCTCGTACTGCGCCAGCACGGTGTCGATGTCGATGCTCACGGTGTCGCGGTACTGGCCGAAGAGGGCGTGAATGGATTCCGCGGGGACCACGTCCCCGGCGGTGACGGCCTCGTCGAGCCGGAACCGCACCATGGTCGGCGGGTTCTCCACGAAGTGCAGCTTGCCGTCGGCATCCCTCTCGGTGGTGCGGCGGATCGCCCGTTGCGCCGTGCGGCGCTCCGCTGCCGCCAGCGCGGCGTCGAGCACCCGACGCCCGTCACGGCTGAGCTGCCGGCGCGCGGAATCGACGTTCAGATGCATGAAGTACCGTCCGGACGGACTGAGCTGCACCAGGCGCCGCAGGATCCCGACATACTGCGCGAACGCGCTGTACGCGATCCGCCGCACGTCACGGCGGTCGTAGCCGGCTTCGCGGCCGCCGACGATGACGCTCGTGAGCAGGCGCTTCACATCCCACTCCCACGGGGCGACCGCCGCCTCGTCGAAGTCGTTGAGATCGAAGACCAGCTGGCGCTCCGGCGACGCGTAGAAGCCGAAGTTGCTGATGTGGGCGTCACCGCACGATGCGACGAGGATCCGGGAGTGCGGGTCTCGGCCCAGGTCCAGCGCCATGAGTCCGGCGGTGCCTCGGTAGAACGCGAAGGGGCTGGCCAGCATCCGCTGCATGCGCAGCGGGACCAGCTCGGGCACACGCGTCTCGTTCTGCTCGCGCAGGTGCGCGACCGCGTCGCGGACAGCCGGGCGCTGTTCGGCGAGCTCGGACCGCGCGACGACACGGCGGAGGCTCTTACCGAGCTCTCGGGCCTCGGTGCGGCTGAAATGCGCTCGCTCGGTCAGCAGGTCGGGGGCATCGAGCGGCATGTCGCCCTCCTCGGGTAGATCACCATCGTGGCGCAGATCTCGGCGGGTCAGCGCAGGACGAGAGCCCCGGCTCCGATCAGGGGGCCATGACCGTCGAGACCGGATGCCGAGATCCTCACTCTGCGGGCGTACTCGAAGACCGCCGCGGCGGCGGCCGACTCTCGCACCAGGTCGAGATAGTCGCCGGAGACCTGCGCGAAGCCGCCCGCAACCACCGCGACGTCCAGGTCGAGCAGCGTCGCGACGTTCGCGATCGCCTCTCCGACGGCGCCGGCCGAGCGGTGCACCGCGGCGACGGCGGCAGGATCGCCGGCGGAGTACGAGACGGCGAGTTCCTCTCCCGACGAGCCGGACCAGCCGGCCGCGCGCGCCCAGGCCACGGCGGACGGCCCGGAGGCCAGCGCCTCGAGCGTGCCGTCGGTCGCCGGTGCCCCGGCGACCCGCTCGCGCAGGCGCAGCTGGCCGATGTGGCCCGCGTTCCCGGAGATCCCGGTCACCGGACGCCCGTCGATGATCAGGCCGCCGCCCACACCGGTGGAGACGATCATGGCGAGGGCGTTGCGGGAGCCGGCCGCGGCGCCGCGCCAGTGCTCGGCCAGGGCGATGCAGGTGCCGTCCAGAGCGAGACGGACCGGAACCCCCGGCTGCACTCCGCCGAGCAGCGACACGATCTCCAGCCCCGCCAGCGCCGGCAGATTCAGCGGCGCGATCGCGCCGCGGGTCAGGTCGACCGGCCCGGCGGAGCCGATCCCGATGCCGACCACCCGGTCGTCGGCCGCACGCTTGTCCAGCGCCCGCCCGGCGACGTGCACGATCGCCCGAGCGATGTCCTCCCGCTCGGCATCCCGCCCCGTCGGCGCCCGGTGCACCGAATCCGCGACCACGCTTCCGGAGTCCTCGACCAGCGCTGCGGCGACCTTGGTTCCCCCCAGATCGACGGCGAGGGCGAGCGTGCGCGCGTGCATGTGTCGATCCTGGCAGAGCGGCCAGGATAGCGACCGTCCCGATCGCGCGACACCCCTGCGCCGCCGCGGCCCGGGTGGGCCAGGATGGAGTCATGCTGAACATCCCCACCGTGACCCTCAACGACGGAACCGCCTTTCCGGAGCTCGGCCTGGGCACGTACGGTCTGCGCGGCGAGGCGGGTGTCGCCGCCGTCGTCGCGGCGATCCAGAGCGGCTACCGGCTGTTGGACACCGCGGTCAACTACGAGAACGAGCGCGAAGTCGGCGAAGCGGTGCGCGAGAGCGGCGTCGACCGCGACGAGCTGCTCGTGGCGACGAAGATCCCGGGTCGCAGCCACGGCTATGCCGAGGCGATCGACAGCACGACAGGCTCGCTCGCGCTCACGGGCCTGGACCACCTCGACCTGTCGCTCATCCACTGGCCGAACCCCAGCGTCGATCGCTACGTCGACACCTGGCGGGCGATGATCGACCTGCGGGAGCAGGGGAAGATCCGCTCGATCGGCGTGTCGAACTTCACCGAGCAGATGCTCACGCGCCTGATCGATGAGACCGGCGTCACGCCGTCGGTCAACCAGGTCGAGCTGCACCCGTACTTCCCGCAGGGTGCACTGCGTGCGTTCCATGCCGCTCACGGCATCCGCACCGAGAGCTGGAGCCCGCTCGCCCGCCGCAGCGAGCTTCTGCAGGAGCAGGTGCTGAGCGAGCTCGCCGAGATCCACGGCGTCACCCCGACGCAGGTCGTCCTGCGCTGGCACGTGCAGATCGGCAGCACCCCGATCCCGAAGTCGGCGGACGCGGAGCGTCAGCGCGAGAACGCGGACATCTTCGGTTTCGAGCTCACCCTCGACGAGGTGGGCGCGATCTCCGCGCTCGAGCGAGGACGTCTCTGGGACGGCGACCCGAACACGCACGAGGAGATGTAGCGCTCGCTACAGCTCGGCGAGCCATTCGGCGAAGCACTGCCGGCCGAGGTCGGCATCCGCACCGGGCAGGAGTGCGCCACCTCTCTGCGCGCGCCCCAGGGCGCCCGGCAGGGCGATCGCCGGGATCCAACCACGCGATCCTCGTGCGCGTGCGTACTGGCGCACCATGTCGACCAGGCTCTCTTCCCGCGGTCCCGCGAGATCCCGCACCCGACCGCTTGGCCCGGCCTCGGCCAGCGCGACCAGACGCTCCGCCACCTCGAGTGCGGCGACGGGCTGCGTGCGCATCTTCGGCGCCACGTGCAGCGGCCCGACCCTCGCGGAGGCGTAGATCTGCGCGGCGAATTCGTGGAACTGGGTGGCGCGCAGCAGTGTCCACGGCACCGGGCCGTTCTGGATCAGGCGCTCCTGCGCGAGCTTTCCGGCGTAGTAGCCTTCGGGCGCGCGGTCGATTCCGACGATCGAGAGCGCGAGGTGATGCGGGACGGATTCCGCGGCTGCGGCATCCAGGAGCGCCTTCGTCGTCGCTGCGAAGAACTCCACCGACTTCTTCGCATCGAGGGTGTCGATGCTGACGACGTCGATGATCGCATCCGCGCCCGTGAGCGCCCCCGTCACGCCGCTGCCGGTGCGCAGGTCCACACCGTGCCGGCGGGCCAGCACGACCACGTCGTGCCCTCGCGCGCGGGCGAGCTCGACGGTGTGGGCTCCGACGCGTCCGGTTCCTCCGGCGACCGCGATCCTCAGGGAGCGACCCTCCTCGGGGCTTTCGGCGTTCACGCTGCGCGGTCGTCCGGACGGGATGCTAGAGCTGTGCCCCGTTGTCGTCGGGGTCCTCGAGCCCCACATGACGCCCGCGCCAGGACTCGTAGGCGATGAGCCAGCCCATCGAGATCGCCGCGGCGAGGATCAGCCCGATCCACAGCTGCCCCCAGATGAGGCCGAAGATCACCCCGCCTGCGAAGATGAGGACCGTTCCGAGAAGCCACTGGATGCGGCCCTTGGGCCAGCCGGTGCGAGGTTCAGACATGAGCACAGCCTAGGCCCGGCTCACAGCTGCTGCGGGCCCTCGGCCGCCCAGCGCACCGCCTCGGCCTGCGCGGCCACGGCGAAGATGCGAACCTCGCCGGGGAAGAGGAAGGCGATGCCGTGGATGACCTCTCCGATCACGGCGTGATCGGTCACCAGGGCGATGCGACCCCAACTGCGACCGGGCTTGCTCTCCAGTAGCGCGTCCTGCCACATCGCGCCCATCGAGTAGCGCTCGAAGCCGTCGTCGAGAACGAAGACGAGGTTGACCTTGCGTCCTGCGGCGATGGTCGCATCGATGGCGGGGTCGATGACTGACTCGTAGTCAGAGGCTTCGACAGTGCCGACCGCGCGGAACCCGATGACGGTGTCCGGCAGGTCCGGGAGGAGTTCGATCATGTGCCCATCGTGGCGGTCGCGGCCCGGCAGCGCCAGTTCTAGCGGTCGCGGTGATCCTCGGGGTGCAGGCGGGCGCCGCGGCGCGGCTCGCGCAAACCGCTGGCTTCGATCAGGCGGATCACCCGCTGCCGCTGGCCCGCCCACGGGGCGAGCAGTTCCAGCATCCCGTCGTCGTCGACGCGCTCGCCGGTCAGGGCGTAGCCCACCTCGTGGGCCAGATGGAAGTCGCCGACGCTGACCGCGTCGGGGTCGCCGAGGGCGCGGATGCGGGTCTCGGCCGAGGTCCACGCTCCGATGCCGCGCTGGCTGATCAGCACTCGGTCGCGGGCTTCGCCGTCGGTCGCCGACATGAACACGCGTCCGATCGACTCGCCGCGGCGCGCGGCTTCGACGATCGTCCGCGACTGCGCCGGCTCGAGACCGGCACGATGCCACGACCAGGACGGCACCGCGCGCCACGCCTCGATGCTCGGCGGGGCGTACATCGGCCGCGGCGTCGGACCCGGCGCACGCTCACCATGCCACGTGACCAGGCAGCGCCATGCGGCGAACGCCTGCATGCCCGTGACCTTCTGCTCGATGATCGCGCTGGCCAGCGAGTCGAAGAAGAGGTCGGTGCGTCCGATCCGCACGCCCGGGTTGCGGTGATGGGCGGCCGCGATCAGGGGGTGAAGGCTCGGGTCGAAATCGCCGGGCTCGTCGAGCGCCCCGCACAGCGCGGGAAGCTGAGCGAGCGCCCACGCCGCGCCCGGTCCCCACGCGGCGCCGCGGATGACGCCGGGGGAGGTGCTGCGGATCGCCAGCGTCGCGATGCCCTCGGGGGTGCGGGTCGCGCGCCAGATCACGTCGCCGGCGATCACCATGGTGGGGTCGCCGCCGCCGTGGCGCTGGTACACCACCGTGCGCCGCACATCGACCGCGTGGTGCGGCCGATACTCGGTCTCGATCGGCCGCGTGGCGCCGGCATCCGGACCCGCCGGTCGGAGCACCGCGATCGTCATGCGCCCCACCCTACGCGGCCACCACCGACACGCGGTGGGTCGCCGACGGGGAGATCGGCGTGCCGCACCCGCTCAGAAGCGGTCGGGCGAGGGCGTGCCGTGGCCGTACCGGATCACGACGTCGGCGTGACGGTCGAAGCGGTAGCCGACGCCGCGCACGGTGCGGACGATGTCCTCGTAGCGACCGAGCTTCGCGCGCAGCCGGCGCACGTGCACGTCGATCGTGCGCTCACCCGGCGACTCCTCTTCGCTGGAGCTGTGCCAGAGGGATCCGACGAGCTCGGCACGCTCGATCGTCCGGCCTTCGCGCAGGACGAGATACTGCAGCAGCTCGAACTCCTTGAAGGTGAACGCGGCCGAATCGCCGTCGATGAGCACGCGCTTGCGTGAGATGTCGACCACGACGCCGCCGGGCGCGCGGTCCTCGTCCTCCGGCTCGTCGGCTTTGGTGCGGGCGATCGCGGACGGCTCGTGCAGCGCGAGACGCACGACGTCCACATCGCGTCCGCCCGAGCCCACGGGAGCCAGGGCGACGGTGGCGTAGGTCTCCGCGTCGGGAGCGAGCTCGGCGAGGGTGCGGCGCAGGGCATCCACCAGGACGCCGAGGTTGACTCCGGATGCCGCGGCCTTCGCCTCGTCGATGCCGACGTAGAGCGCGAAGCCGCGCGGTGCGGTTCCCGCGGGCAGGGCACGGGCACCCTCGGCGGGTGCCTCGGGAGCGGCGGCGGGCTTGCCCGCGGTGATCGAGGGGACGGGGGGAACGGCCCGCAGGTGGCGGGCGGTGGTGGTCGGGCGTTCGAGAAGGGCGGTGTTCGACATGGGGATTGTCCTCGCGGAAGGAACCCGGCCGGCGGAGGGCCGATGTTCGAGATGTGCTGCAGTGCGGCCGCGGTGGGCCTGGTGTGCGGCATCCGGACGCGCGTGATCGACGCGGCGAGCCGGGTGCTCGGGGGATCCTGCGCGGCGTTCAGAAGCAGCGCGCGGATCCGGCGGGGTCACCTGTTCAGCGACACATTCGACAGCACATGACGACGCGGCCGGCCATCATGCCGGCAGTCCCGTTCGCCTCCAAGGCGGACAGAGAGCGTGCGTTGTCAGTCATGACGCGATTATGACGGAATGCGTCGCGATGCGTCAAATCGCGTCGATCTCACCCCGCGTTCGTGTCGGAATGTTACACATTGCTCAATCGGCCGGATCGGGTGCGGAGCCGGCGCGGCTCCGGCCCGTCACCGAGCTCGCGGAACAGATTTGTTGCCACATCCCGCAAAACGCTTGCGCGATCGTGTGAGGTGCGAATACCATCGCTGTCGAAGCGCTTCCGCGAAGCGCTTCGATGATGCAGATCGCGAACAACGGAGTCGGTGATGGTGAAGATCAACGAGGTGGCCGAGGCCGCCGGCGTCTCGATCAGCACCGTGTCGTACGCGCTGAGCGGCAAGCGGCCGATCTCGGCCGAAACCCGGCGCCGCATCGAAGACGCCGTGCGGGAGCTGGGTTACAGTCCGAACGCCGGAGCGCGGATGCTCGCCGGCAGTCGCACGCAGATCTTCGCGCTCACCGAGCCGCTGCGCACCGACACGCATGCCCCCACTCACATGGCCTTCGTTCTGGCGACGGCCGTCGCCGCCCGCCGCAACGACTACGACATCCTGCTGCTGACCGAGGAGGACGCGACGGCCGGCATGAGCCGCGTCGCGGCGAACGGGCTGGTCGACGCCATCCTCGTCCTCGACGTCGCCCCCGACGACGAGCGCGTGAAGCTCGCCAGGGCCATCTCGACGCCCTCGATCTTCATCGGCGTGCCGGACGACAACGCGGGCCTCGTCTGCGTCGACCTCGACTTCGAGGCTGCCGCCGCCCTCGCGGTCAACCGGCTGGCCGACGAAGGGCATGCCACGGTGGGACTCGTCGGTCAGCCCGCCGTGAGCTACGACAAGTCCAACTTCCCTCCGCGCGTGCGCAGCGCCTTCGAGGCTCACGCCGCCGATCGGGGGATGAGAACCGCGTTCGGAGCCACCGGCGCGAAGCACACGAGCCGCACGGCGACCCGACGCACCGTGGCTCAGCTGCTGGAAGCGGGAGCGACCGCGCTCGTGCTGCACTGCACCGAGGAAGCGCACGCCGTCGTGCTCGGCGAGCTGGCCGAACGCGGCCTCGCCGTGCCGGCGGACATCTCCGTGGTCTCGGTCGGAGCGTCCTTCGAGACCGGCTCGCTCGCGACGCCCCTGGATACGATCCCGCTGATCCCGCAGGCGTCCTGCGATCTCGCGGTGGACCTGGCGATCCGCAGCCTGAGCGACGACCGCCCCGAGCCCGGATTGCGGCTCATCGAACCAACGTACGTGCGGCACGGCTCGGTCGCGTCCGCACCCGAACACCGCGGGGGCGCGCGCTGATGCATCCCTTCACGCTGGTTTCCGCTCGCCCATCATCGAAGCGCTTCGACTGATACCTCCAGCCACCACCCTGCCCCGACCACTGCGGGTCACCAAGAAAGGAATGCCACCGATGGCACGCACCATTCGCACCAAAAGAGGGATCGCCCTCGTCAGTTCGCTGGCGATCGCGGGCCTCGCACTCGCCGGATGCTCCGGCTCGTCCGGCGGAGACGCCGAATCCGGCGACACCCTCAAGCTCTGGCACTACGAAGGCGCCGACAGCGCCATGGGCAAGGCCTGGGCCGAGGCCATCACGGTCTTCGAAGAGGAGACCGGCGCGACTGTCGAGTTCGAGGAGAAGTCCTTCGAGCAGATCCAGAAGACCGCCAGCCAGGTGCTCGACACCGACGCCGCCCCAGACCTCATGGAGTTCAACAAGGGCAACGCGACGGCGGGCTTCCTCGCGAGCACCGGCCTGATCACCGACATCTCCGACGCCGTCGACGAATACGGGTGGGCGGACAAGCTCGCACCGTCGCTGCAGACCACGGCGAAGTACAGCGAAGACGGCGTCATGGGCGGCGACACCTGGTACGGCATCCCGAACTACGGCGAATTCGTCGGCGTCTACTACAACAAGGACGCGTTCGCCGCTGCCGGCCTGGAGATCCCCACCACCTACGACGAGTTCGTCGACGTTCTGGACGCGTTCGTCGCGAAGGGCATCACCCCCCTCGCCGAGGCAGGCGCCGAGTACCCGCTGGGCCAGCTGTGGTACCAGCTCGCTCTCGCGAACGCCGACCGCCAGTTCGTCAACGACTACCAGCTCTACGAGAACCCGGTCGACTGGCAGGGGGACGAGGTCACGGCCGCCACCACGACGCTGCAGGAATACGTCGACAAGGGATACATCGCCTCCGACGTCTCCTCCATCAAGGCCGAAGACGCCGGAGTCGCGTTCATCAACGGCACCGCGCCGATCTTCGTATCGGGCTCGTGGTGGTACGGCCGGTTCGTGAGCGAGGCCACCGGCTTCGACTGGACGATGACGGCCTTCCCCGGCGCGGACCTGTCGCTCGGCTCCTCGGGCAACCTGTGGGTCGTGCCCGAGAACGCGTCGAACAAGGAGCTCGCGTACGAGTTCATCGACATCACGATGCGCCCCGAGATCCAGGCGATCATCGGCAACAACGGCGGCGTGCCCGTCGCGGCCGACCCCGCCGACATCACCGATGAGAAGAGCGCCGAGCTGATCGCGACGTTCAACGGCATCCTCGACGACGACGGACTGTCCTTCTACCCCGACTGGCCGGCGCCGGGCTTCTACGACGTGCTCGTCCAGGAGCTGCAGGGCCTCGTCACCGGAGTGCAGGACGTCGAGACGACCAACGCGAACCTCGGTGAGCAGTACGACGAAGGAACCGCAGAGTTCCGTTGACCCGCGGAGGGGGCGGTACTCCTGCGGATGCCGCCCCCTTCCCGATTTGGAGTGAGCCATGTCTCTGACCACCCGCTCGGGCCGTGTGAAACCGCCCCCTGAGCAGCCGTCCATCCCCCAGCGCAAGGGGGGCACCGCGGCGTACTGGATGTACCTCCTTCCCGGCTTCGTGCTCCTGCTGGTGATCGTGATCGTCCCGCTCATATGGAACGTGCTCCTCACCTTCACCAAGTGGAGGGGCGTCGGAACGCCCGACTTCATCGGGCTTGAGAACTGGCAGAAGCTCCTCACCGACGAAGACTTCTGGACCTCGTTCACGAACTCGATCTGGATGGTGATCGCGATGGTGGTCGTCCCCACCACGGTGGGCCTGATCATCGCCGCACTCCTGTTCGACGTGATCGGCCGCAAGTTCGGCGGCAAGGTCGGCAGCTTCCTGCGGGCGACCTACTATCTGCCGCAGATCCTCCCCATCGCCATCGCGGGCATCGTGATCGGCTGGATCGTGCGCCCCGGCAAGGACGGCGCGCTCAACCAGATCCTCGGGACGTTCGGCATTGCGCCGTACGACTGGCTGGGACAGATGCCCTCGGCACTGATCGTGCTGATGGTCGTGCTCGTGTGGGTGCAGATCGGCTACCCGGTCGTCATCTTCATGGCTGCCCTGCAGCGTGTCGACCCGGAGCTCTATGAGGCGGCGGAGCTCGACGGCGCGAACTGGTTCCAGCGGTTCTCGGCGATCACGGTGAGCATCATCCGCCCCGAGATCTTCGTGGTGACCCTGACCTCCACGATCGCCGCACTCAAGGTCTTCGGTCCGGTCTACGTGATCACCCGGGGCGGTCCCGCCGGAGCGACCCTCGTTCCCGCGTACTACGCCTACACCGAGTTCTTCACCAAGCGGAACATCGGCTACGGCGCCACCATCGCGACGGTCCTGAGCATCGTCGTCGTGATCGTGTCGATCGTCTTCATCCGAGTGCAGAACTCGGTCGAGCGGAAAGAAAGGGCGGGCCTGTGATGGCTGCCGGAGTCGTCCTCACGACAACCCCTGCCACGAGCGAGAAGGCGCCGCGCCGCGGACCACGCGCACGCGGCGGCATGACCAAGAAGCGCGGCGTCGACTGGCTGCTGCTGGCTCTGGTGATCGTCGGCGCGATCGCCGTGATCGCACCGTTCTATCTGGTCCTGGTCAACTCGTTCAAATCCCCCGTCGACTACGCCAACGGCGGGCCTCTCGCCCTGCCGCAGGCCCTCGACTTCACCGGGATCATCAACTTCTGGAATCGCGTGAACTTCCCCGAGAAGGTCTGGAACTCGATCTTCATCTCCGGGATCGTCGCGGTGCTCGCCGTGCTCATCTCGATGCTCAATGCGTTCGCCATCGGGATCGGCCGAGTACGGGGGCGCGCGTGGATCGTGCTGCTGTTCCTCATGGCCAACCTGCTGCCGCAGGAGGTGCTGCTGTACCCGCTGTACTACATGTTCAAATCGGTGCATCTCTATGACAACGTGTGGTCGGTCATCATCGTCTTCACCGTGGTCCAGGCCGCGTTCGGCACCTACCTGCTCTCGTCGGTGTACGGCACGTTCCCGAAGGAGATCCTCGAGGCGGCGTCGATCGACGGCGCGACGCGCTGGCAGATCCTGTGGCGGGTCGTGTTCCCGATCAGTCGCCCGACGCTGTCGGTGCTGCTCATCTTCTTCTTCATCTGGACGTGGAACGAGTTCCTGATCCCGCTGACCTTCCTCGCCTCCAACGCGAACCAGACCGTCCCGGTGGCGATCAGCGTGCTGCAGGGCGACCGGCTGATGGATGTCACGACAACCAGTGCGTCGGCCCTTCTGGGAATCATCCCGACGCTCATCTTCTTCCTCATCTTCCAGCGCACGCTCACGCGCGGCATCACGGCAGGAGCAGTCAAGTAATGAAGTTCACCGATGGGTTCTGGCAGCTGCGACCGGGGGTCACGGCGCTGTACGCGCAGGAGGCGTACGACATCGACACGACGGATGCCGCAACGCTCACCGTCACGGCACCGACCAAGGTCATCGCCGCGCGCGGCGACGTGCTCAACCGTCCGACGCTCACCGTGACGCTGTCCTCGCCGCTGGAAGGCGTGGTCCGCGTGCGGATCGCCCACCACACCGGCGGTGCGGCGCCGCTCGGGTTCGACCTGCCCGGCGCCGTCGACGGGGGCGTGGGCGTGGGTGCCCTCACCGCTGAGGGGGGAACGCTCACGAGCGGTCCCCTTGTCGCCCGCATCTCCGCCGGAGCGCCCTGGGATCTCTCGTTCGAGGTCGACGGTCGGCGCGTCACCGGCAGCGGCCCCCGTTCGCAGGGCTACATCCAGCTCACCGCCGACGCGCAGGTCGACACCGGGCTGGTCGGCAACGCGCGCAGCGGCACCGCCGCGCCGGATGAGCGCACGTTCGTGCACGAGCAGCTCGATCTCGGTGTCGGCGAGCTGATCTACGGCCTGGGCGAGCGGTTCGGCCCTCTCGTGAAGAACGGCCAGTCCGTCGAGATCTGGAACGCCGACGGCGGCACCTCGAGCGAGCAGGCCTACAAGAACGTGCCGTTCCACCTCTCCAATCGCGGCTACGGCGTGCTCGTGAACGACGCCGGGCACGTCTCGTACGAGATCGGCTCGGAGGCGGTCGAGCGCCTGCAGTTCTCGGTCTCGGGCGAAGTGCTGGAGTACTTCGTGATCGCCGGTCCCACGCCCAAGGACGTGCTCGACCGCTACACGGCGCTCACCGGTCGTCCTCCGGTGGTGCCGGCCTGGTCGTACGGACTGTGGCTGTCGACTTCGTTCACGACCGACTACGACGAGGCCACGGTCACGTCGTTCGTCGACGAGATGGCGCAGCGCGAACTGCCCGTGTCCGTCTTCCACTTCGACTGCTTCTGGATGCGCGAGTTCAACTGGTGCGACTTCGCGTGGGATCCCCGGGTCTTCCCCGACCCCACCGGCATGCTCGCGCGCCTGCATGCGCACGACCTGCGCATCAGCGTGTGGATCAACCCCTACATCGCGCAGCGCTCGCCGCTGTTCGCCGAGGCGGCGGCATCCGGCTATCTCGTGAAGCGCCCTGACGGCTCGGTGTGGCAGTGGGACCTCTGGCAGGCGGGCATGGGGCTCGTCGATTTCACGAATCCCGCCGCGACCGCGTGGTATCAGAGCAAGCTGCGTGCGCTGATCGATCAGGGCGTGGACTGCTTCAAGACCGATTTCGGCGAGCGCATCCCCCTCGAGGTCGACTACTTCGACGGCTCCGATCCCTCGCGCATGCACAACCTGTACACGCAGCTGTACAACAAGGCCGTGCACGACGTGCTCGTCGAGGCGAGGGGCGCCGGCGAAGCCGTCCTGTTCGCCCGCTCGGCGACGGTGGGCGGCCAGTCGATGCCCGTGCACTGGGGCGGCGATTCGACCTCGACCTTCGCGTCGATGGCGGAGACCCTGCGCGGCGGCCTGTCCCTCGCGCTCAGCGGCTTCGCACACTGGAGCCACGACATCGGCGGGTTCGAGGGGACTCCGGATGCCGCCGTCTTCAAGCGCTGGACGGCGTTCGGGCTGCTCGGCTCGCACAGCCGCTTCCACGGCTCGGGCTCCTATCGGGTGCCGTGGGCGTTCGACGAGGAGGCGGTCGAGGTCACGCGCATCTTCACGCACCTCAAGATGCAGCTCATGCCGTACCTGTACGCGGCGAGCCTGGAGGCGGCATCCAGCGGGACGCCGATCATGCGGCCGATGCCGCTCGAATTCCCCGATGATCCCGCAGCCGCCTACCTCGACAGGCAGTACATGCTGGGGGCGGACATCCTGGTGGCTCCGGTCTTCTCGGAGGCCGGGGACGTGGAGTTCTATCTGCCGTCCGGAACGTGGACGAACCTGCTGACGGGCGAGGAAGTGACCGGCGGAGCGTGGCGTCGCGAGCGGCACGGGTTCACATCGCTGCCCCTCTACGTGCGGCCCGGCGCGGTGATCCCGTGGGGAGCGCGCACCGACCGGCCCGACTACGACTACCTCGACGGGCTCCGGCTGCGGGTCTTTCCCGGGGGGACGGGCACGACCGAGATCACGGTCACCACGCCCGACGGGCGATCCCAGACTCTTCGGGCGGATCTGGCCGAGATCACCCGGTGAAGCGTGTGCCCAGGGTCCTTTCGGGAATCGCACAGCGGTGCTCGCGACCGGCGCCGCGGATCGGACGTACTCTGGCGGGGTGACATCCCTGACCTTCACCCACGAATCCGACGCGTCGCGCTACACGCTTCATCGGGGAGCCGACCTGGTCAGCGTGCTGGACTATCGGGACGACGGACGCACCGTCGCGATGACGCGTGCCTACACAGTGCCGACCTTCCGCGGGCACGGCTACGCGGGCGAAGTCGTGGACCGCGCCGTCACTGAGCTCGAAGCCCAGGGCGAGCGTCGGGTGATCCCGGTGTGCTGGTACGTCGCGGACTGGTTCGCCGCGCACCCCGAGCGCGCCGCGATTCTGCAGCAGCGCGCCACGGCGTAATCCGCCCGGGCGGGGTCCTAGGCTGAGGCCCGTGGACTTCGAAACCGTCTTCACCCTCGTCGCGGTGGGCTTCGAGGTCGTCGGCGCGCTCGCGATGGTCGTGGGATTCCTCACCGCCCTCGTCCTGAGCTTCCGGACCCTCCGCCGCGGAGAAGGAGGCACCGCAGCCTTCACCGTGCTGCGGACCACGCTCGGTGCTGCGATCCTTCTCGGACTCGAGGTGCTGGTCGCGGCCGACCTCATCCGCACCATCACCTCGAAGCCGTCGATGGAGGACGCCCTGATCCTGGGCATCATCGTCCTGATCCGGACGATCCTCTCGATGTCGATCCAGATCGAGATCGAGGGGATGCTCCCGTGGCGGCGCGCGATGCTGACCAGCGGAGGGCAGCTGATCGGCCAGGCGATATCGAAGGACTATCGCGCCACTGCGGCCGCGCGCACCGAGGCTGCATCCTCGTAGTCCGGGGGAGCCGTGTACGTCAACCCCTGGCGCCCGCCCGTCAGGGCGGGCGAGTGTGGGACGGTCGATAGGAGACCTCATGAGCACGGATGGAAATCGCACGGCGTCCGGCCTTCCCCCGAACACGCCGAACGGCGCGGACGCCACGGCGGACTCGGGAGCGGTGGAGGGCGCGGAGCCCGGCCAGAACGCCGACCCCGATCTGATCGCGGACGACGACCTGGACGAGGACGGCGACTGATGTCGGACACGACGAACGGATCCGTGCCGGACTCCGCAGCTCAGCGAGGCGAGGTCGTCGGCGGTGCTCTGCACGAGGACGCCCGCAATGAGGAAGGCCGCACGCCCGTCTCCGCCGAGCCGGTGCAGGACGAGCCCGTGCTGGAGCAGAACGACGCCAGCACATCGGACAAGCTCGACGGGATCGCCGCGCAGACACGCGTCGACCTCGGCGAGGAGTCCCACGAACGATACGAGGAAGTCCTCCGTCAGCGCCTGTCGGATGCGGGCATCTCGCAGACCGACGACGAAGTGACCGCCCTCGCGCGCCGCTCGCACCCCGGATCGGGTGGCGGCGGCGTCTGAGCCCACAGACCGCCGGCGGCGGCCCATCCCATGCATTCCCCGCCGCCGCCGGCTCCTGAGGCCGTGCTCGCCGTCCGCGCGCGGCCTTCCTGCCCGCGGTCGCCGATAGCCTGAGGACGATGACGGATTCCAGCCCCGCAACCGCGACCCTGAAGAGCGGCGCGAACCCGCCGACCACCGACATCGTGCTGAGCTCGCCTCAGCGCTGGCGCGCCTTCTGGGTGTGCGTCGCCGTCGCGGCCATCACGATCCTCGACCTGTCGAAGGTGAACGTCGCGCTCCCGTCGATCGAAGCGGCGCTGGGGGCCGGTTCCACCGAGCTGCAGCTCATCGTGTCGGGCTATGTGCTGACGTTCGGCCTCGTGCTGGTGCCGATGGGTCGGCTGGGAGACCAGCGCTCGCGGCGGGCGCTGTTCATCGTCGGGCTGTCGCTGTTCACCGCGACGAGTCTGCTGTGCGCGGTCGCGATCAGCCCCATGATGCTGCTGATCGCGCGGCTGCTGCAGGGCGTGGCGGCCGGCATCCAGATGCCGCAGGTGCTGGGTCTGATCCAGCAGCTGTTCCAGGGCAAGGAGCGCGGGCGGGCGTTCGGTCTGTTCGGAGCGACGATCGGCATCGCGACGGCGTTCGGGCCGACGCTCGGGGGCCTTCTCATCCTCGTCGGCGGCGAGGCCGACGGGTGGCGGCTCATCTTCTGGATGAACGTGCCGCTGGGCATCATCGCGATCGCGCTGGCCGTCTGGGTGCTGCCGCGCACACGCACCCGGTCGAGCAAGCCGCTGTCGTTCGACCTGTTCGGCGTGCTGCTGTTCGGCCTGGCCGTGCTCTCGCTCATGTGGCCGTTCCTGTTCACGACCGGATCGCCCGACGACGACCCCCGCCGGTGGTGGCTGCTGGTGGCCTTCGTGCTGTTCGCCGGAGCCTTCGTCGCATGGGAGCGGCACTACGAGTCTCAGGGTCGTCAGCCCCTCATCCGCTTCGCTCTGTTCCGGGTCTCGTCCTTCCGCAACGGCACCCTGCTGATCGCGGCGTACTTCACGGCGCTGCCGGCCCTGTTCCTGCTGACGACCCTGTTCCTGCAGACCGGGCTGGGCCTGCAGCCCGTCTACGCCGGAATGGTGACGATCGGGTTCGCGCTGGCCAGTGCCGTGTTCTCGTGGATCGGCGGCAACCTCGTGGGCACGTACGGCCGCAAGATCGTCGTGTGGGGTCTGACCGGCGTGCTCGCGTGCGTCCTGGGGCTCGCCGCGGCGGCTCTGTTCGTCCCGGCGGATGCCGTCCCCTGGGTGATGGCGGGGGTCATGGTGATCGGCGGGATCGGAGGCGGACTGGTGATCTCGCCGAACCAGACGCTCACGCTCGCCGACATCCCCGTCAAGCAGGGCGGCATCGCCGGATCCATCGGCCAGCTCGGGCAGCGGATCGGCACTTCGGTGGGCACCGCGGTCGCACTGTCGCTCTTCTATGCGACGATCTACCGCGAAGGGGGCTCGGCGCCCGACCTCGTGGTCTACCACGACGCCTACGCGTACGGGATGACGGCGGTCGCCATCTTCGTGGCACTCGCCTTCCTGATCTCGATCGTCGATCTCAGCTCCCGCCGCAAGAAGAAGTCGCGCCGCAGCTGACGCTTCGCGATGAGCGAACCGCCCGCCCGCCTCGGCGGCGATGTCGCACGGCGCACGTACCGTGTGAACATGCGCATCCTGCACACCTCGGACTGGCACATCGGGCGGTCGTTCCACGGCCACGCCACGCTCGATGCGCTGCGCGGCGTGCTCTCCGCGCTCGCCGAGCAGGTGCGCGAGAACGACGTCGACGTGGTGATCGTCGCGGGCGACGTCTTCGACTCCGCGGCCCCCGCGGCGGCGTGTTACACCCTGCTCACCGACGCGCTGCGGTCGCTGTCCGACGCGGGGGCGCAGATCATCGTGACCAGCGGAAACCACGACTCCGCCGCCCGGCTCGGATTCCAATCCGCGCTGCTGCGCGACGGCATCCACGTCGTGACCGACCCGCTGTCGGCCGGCACCCCGATCACGATCGACGACGCGCACGGACCGGTGCACTTCTACGGCATCCCCTTCCTCGAGCCCGCGCTCGTGCGCCACCTGTGGGACGGCGTCGAACTGCGCTCCCAGCACGCGACGGTCGACCACGTGATGGGCCTGGTTCGCGCCGATCTCGCCGAGAGGGGCGGCCGCTCGGTGGCGATCGCGCACTGCTTCGCCGCGGGCGTCGATGCCACGCCGGGAGTCGAGCGCGAGATCCGTCAGGGCAGCCTCGACGTCGTGGCGATGTCGGCCTTCGACGGCCCGGATTACGTCGCCCTCGGGCACATCCACGGTCGTCAGCAGCTCTCCGAGCGCGTGCGGTACGCCGGGGCGCCGCTGCACTACAGCTTCGGCGAGGCGGACAAGCCGCGCGGGTCATGGCTCGTCGAGATGGATGCCGGCGGATTGGGGTCTGTGGAGTGGCTCGGTCTTCCGGTGCCGCGGCGCCTGAAGACCGTCCGCGCCACGCTGGACGAGCTGCTGACCGACGAGCGTTTCGCGCCGGACGAGGACGCCTGGATCTGCGCCCAGTACACCGACGCGACTCCGCAGCTCGACCCCATGCGCCGGCTGCAGGCACGTTTCCCGTTCTGCGCGACCGTCATGCACACGCCGGAGGGGCGTTCGGGGCCGGACGGCCTGACCTACTCCCGTCGCGTGCGCGCGGCGCGCAGCGACGCCGAGCTGGTGGATGCGTTCCTCTCGCACGTGCGTGACGGCGAGGGCGCGACCTCGCGGGAGGCCGAGCTCATCGCCGATGTGATCGACGAGCGCTCGCTCGTCGAGGCGTCATCGTGAGGGCCGGACGATGAGGCTGCACCGGCTCGAGCTCCAAGGCTTCGGTCCGTTCCGCGAGCGTCAGGTCGTGGACTTCGACGCGTTCGCCGCCGACGGGATCTTCCTCATCGCCGGTCGGACCGGGGCGGGCAAGTCCAGCGTGCTGGACGGCGTCTGCTTCGCCCTCTACGGCGGTGCGCCGCGCTACGACGGCGTCGAGAAGCGCCTGCGCAGTGATCACTGCGCGCCCGATGACCCGACCGCCGTCACCGTCGAGTTCAGCGCCGCAGGCAGGCGGTGGCGCGTCACCCGCTCGCCGGAGTACGAGCGGCCCAAGCACCGTGGTCCGGGGCTGACCACCGAGCCGCATCGCGCTCAGCTCGACGAGCTCGTGGGCGCCGCGTGGATCGGCCGTGCCGCCCGCCCGGTCGATGTGGCACGGGAGCTCGACGAGATCCTCGGCCTGAACCAGCAGCAGTTCCTCCAGGTGATCCTGCTCGCTCAGGGCCGCTTCGCCGAGTTCCTCCTCGCCAAGAACGATGACCGGCAGCGTCTGCTGCGAAAACTCTTCGGCACGCGCACCTACGAGGATTATCAGAGCGCTCTGGAGCAGCGGCGCAAGGACGCCGAGTATGCGCTCGCCGCGGCGGGCGACGGCGTCGTGCTGCTGCTCGGCGAGGCGGAGCGGCTCATCGACGCCGACGCCCTGGCAGGTGAGCCGGGTGACGGCGAAGGCGCCGAGGCAACCCTTGCGGTGTCGGCCCGCTTCACGTCGGGTGAGCGCGCCGTGCAGCGCGCTGCGTATCGCGCCGAGAACCTCACCCGCGAACGCGACGGCGCCGATGCGGCGCATGCGGCCGCATCGGCGGCGCATCGCCGCGCGGAGGCGCTGCGCGACAAGCAGGAGCAGCGATCGCGGTCACGTGCCGCACTGTCCGTGCTGGAGGTGCAGGCGCCGGCGATCGCTGACGATCGGGAGACGCTCGATCGGGCGGCCGAGGCCGAGGCGCTTCGCGCGCCGATCGAGTCCGCCGAGCGGGCCGAGCAGGCGGCGGCCGCCGCCGCTGCGGCCGAGCAGACCGCGCTGACGACCTGGGTCGCCGCGGGTGAGGGGGCGGATGCCGCAGCCCTCGGCATCCGCATCGATGAACTCACCGGGGATCTCGCCGTGGCGGCCGCTGCGATCGTCGCCGAGCAGCAACTCGACGCAGTCGAGGCGGCCATCACCGAGACGCGCACGCGCATCGACGATTTCGAGGCGATCTCGGCGCGCATCGATGCGGCGCGCGCGGGGCTGCCGGCGCGCCTCGCGCAGCTCGAAGAGCAGCTGCGCGTGCATGCGACGGCCGCCGGCGCGCTTCCCTCGGCGCGGGCGCACGTGGGCGAGGTCGCCGACCGTCTCGTCGCCGCGCGCGACGCGGAGCGTCTCGCCGGCGCACAGCGCGACGCGGAGTCCGCGCACGCCGCAGCGCTGGAGGATCTCGAGCAGGCGGCTGCCGCCGTCACGGCACTGCTGCGCCGCCGCCTGGCCGGCCACGCCGGTGAGCTGGCCGGGGCGCTGGTCGATGGGGAGGCGTGCGCCGTGTGCGGGTCGCTCCAGCACCCGGCCCCCGCTCCGGCAGCGCAAGACGCCGTGACCGACGCCGATCTGGCCGCCGCCGAACGGGGCAAGGACAGGGCGGCCGAGCAGGAGCGCGCCGCATCCGAGGCCTCCCGCACTGCTCGCACCGCGCACGCCGCTGTCTCAGCGCGGGCCGGGGGCGAGGGCGTTGCTGCGCTCGAGAGCGCGCACAACGCCGCCGAGGCTGCCCTCGCGGCGGCCGAGCAGGCACTCGCCGCGCACGAACTGCTCTCCGCCCAGCGCGACGAGCTGATCGAGACGGATGCCGCTGCCGAGTCCGAGCGCGACGCGCTGACCGCCGAGCTCGCCACTGCGCGGGAGTCCCTCGCGGCTCTCGAGGCCCAGGCGGCGTCCGCGCGGGCCGCGGTCGACGCCGCTCGCGGTCCGTTCCCCACCGTCGCCGCCCGCATCGACGACGCGACCCGCCGGCGCTCCTTGGCGCAGACGCTCGTCGAGGCGCACGCCGAGGCGACCGTGCGCCGCGCCGCCGCGCTGGACGCGAGTGTCGATCTCGCGGCTCGCATCACCGCCTCCAGATTCGCGGACGCCGCCGGGGCGACCGGCGCGCTGCGGGATGCCGACGCGCGCGCCCTGCTCGATCGCCGCATCCGCGAGCACGACGCCGCCCTGCGCTCGGAGCGCGACCGCCTGCGCGAACTCGAGCTGGAGCTCGCCGGCGAGCCCGAAGACCTCGTCGATCTGTCGGCGACTGCGGTCGCGCTGGCCGGCGCGCGGGAGCGATGGAGCGCCGCGGTGGATGCCGCCGCTCATGCCGCCCAGACGCTCGGGCGACTCGAGGACCTCCTTCGGCGGGCGGCGGCGGCGCAGGAGGCGATCTCCTCGCTCGCCGAGGAGCACGAGGTCGTCGCGCGCCTGGCCCACACCGTCGCGGGCAAGGCGCCCAACACGCACCGCATGACCCTGGAGTCCTTCGTCCTCGCCGCGGAGCTCGAGGAGATCGTCGAGGCGGCCAATCTGCGACTGGACGACATGTCCTCCGGCCGGTACCGGCTGCAGCACACGGATGCGCGCGCGGCGCGGGGAGCGGCATCCGGTCTGGGTCTTCAGATCATGGACGCGCACACCGGCCAGGCGCGCCCGGCGCAGTCGCTCTCGGGCGGCGAGACTTTCCTCGCGTCGCTCGCGCTGGCGCTCGGCCTCGCCGAGGTGGTCACGGCGCGCGCGGGCGGCGTGAAGCTCGACACCCTGTTCATCGACGAGGGCTTCGGGTCGCTCGATGACGACACGCTCGATCTCGCGATGCGCACGCTCGACGAACTGCGCCAGGGCGGTCGCACCGTGGGTCTGATCAGCCACGTCGCCGCCATGAAGGAGCAGCTGCCCGCGCGGCTCGTCGTCGAAGCGACCCCGCAGGGTCCGAGCGTGATCCGGCAGGATTCGGCGGTCACGGTCTGAGCCTTAGGCTGGAGGGGTGAACAAGGGCACCATCTGGACCATCGTCGGCGTCATCGCGGCCATCCTGATCGCGTGGTTCCTGGTGAACGTCCTGTTCTCGGTCGTCGCGTTCATCGTGAAGCTGCTCGTGGTCGCGGTCGTCGCCGTGATCGTGTTCTTCGTGCTGCGGATGATCTTCGCCCGCAGCGGCGACTCAGACAGCTGACGAGCGCTACACGCCGTACTCGGCCCGGACGAACTCGCGCAGCTGCGCACTGCACGCCGTCACCGTGCTGCGCCAGTCGGTGATCGCATCGTCCTGCGCGCGGTCGGAGACCGCCTTGATCACGCGGATCGGCACACCGAACTGCGCCGCGACCCACGCGTACGCATACGTCTCCATGTCGACCAGGCCTGCGCCCAGCGGCCGGATCACCGCCACCGCCTCCGCGCCGTCGACGAAGTGGTCGCCCGTCGCGATCGTGATGCCCTCGCGACCGAGCTCGACCCGCGGGGGAAGCGACACGTGCTGACCCACTCGGCCGTCGATGTCGGTCACATCGTGCTGGATCGCCGCGTCGATCTCGTACACGTCGCCGTCGAGCATCGGGTCGATCGCGCCGGCCGTTCCGACCACGAGGATCTCGTCGTACGCGTTCGCGTCGAGCGCCCGGGTCAGCGCGTACGCGGCCTGCAGCTTGCCGGGGCCTGTCACCAGCCGGTCGAACCCGGGCAGCGCAGGCGGAAAGGCGACCAGTTCGGATTCGAGCGCGGCGACGAGAAGCTTCACCCGTCCAGTCTTCCAGGCCTGCGCAGCGAGGCCGCTCCGAACACCACGCGCCGGCGATCGCGGTACCAGCGCTCGTGGCTCTCGCGGAACTCGGCGCGCGTCGTGAACCGGTAGCGATACGAGACAGCGCGCACCCAGCGCGGTGCCGTGCCCTCGAACGGATCGTGCGCCAGCAGCCGCAGCGTCGCCGGATCGGCTTCGAGCAGCTTGACCAGAAAGCCGGTGAACCAGTCGTCGAGCGAATGCCCGAGCGGCAGGAACCACATCAGCCAGTCCAGGCGCAGGTGATACGGCGCGAATTGGCGGGGGATGCGGCGAAGCTCGCCCGGCTTGCCCCGGAATGGGTACTCGACCCAGGCGGCGGCATCCGGATCCTCATCCATGGTGCCCTCGACGACGATCTCGATGCGCTCTTTCGTGACCGTGCCGAACGCGCCGTACGCATTGGCGAGCTGCCACCGGTTGAAGCTGGCGTTCATGAGCTGCCGCCGGGCGAACAGATTGCCCAGCGCGTGCCGGCTCAGCACGACGAACAGGACGCCGACGGCCGAGGTGACCACCAGCCACCAGAGCGGCAGACCGTCGATCACCCACGGCGGCGCGTCCGCGGCCGGTCGCGGGGGAGAGCCGATGCCGGGCAGTCCGATCGCCGAGACGGCGAGCACGATCGTCGCCCAGTTCAGCCAGGCGAAGTTGCCGGTCGCGACGAGCCACGCCTGCGTGGCGATCACGATGCCCGCCGCTACGGCCCCGACGAGCGCGGGCACCGGTCCGGGGACCCACAGGCTCAGCAGCGGCACGAACAGGAACCACGGGACGACCAGCTGCGCGAAGTGGTTGCCCACGACCTCGCCGCGATGGAACCAGCGGGGCAGCAGGTGCGCCTGTCTGCTGAGCGGGCCCGGCATGGGCTGCGTCTCGTGGTGGTACATCAGCGCCGTGAGATCGCGCCACTCGCGTCCGCCGCGGATCTTGATCATTCCCGCCCCGAACTCCAGCCGGAACACGAGCCACCAGAACAGCACGATGACGACCATGGGCGGCGGCTGCGAGTCAGAGCCGAGGAACGCGGCGAGGAAGCCCGCTTCGAGCAGCAGCATCTCCCAGCCGAACGAGTAGAAGGTCTGCCCGATGCTCGTCATCGACATGTAGCCCGCCCACAGCAGGAGGAAGGCGATCATCGGCACCCAGGGCGGTCCCAGCTGCGGGATCCCGGCGATGAGCGTCGCTGACACGACGATGCCTCCTACGCACAGAGTCACCAGCCGGCGGTCGGTGTAGCGCACCCACCGGAAGAGCGTGGGATGCAGCATCCGTCCCGCCCGCTTCGACGAACGCGCCCAGTCGAGCAGCTCGGGAGCGGGTAGCAGGCCGTGTTCGCCGAGCAGCGGGCGGAATTGATTCAGGCTCGAGAGGAAGGCCACCAGGAACAGAGCCGCGATGCCGCGCTGCAGCACCTGCCGTGCGAACTCGAAGTCGACCGCCGCGAAACCGTCCACTCCTTCAGCGTACGAACACGGTCACGTCCGGAACAGGTCTCCGGGCTCGAGCCTGCCGACGCCAGCGTCGTCGATCGCCTGCCGCGCCGCGTACCAGCCCGGCATGCCGGTGACACCGGGACCAGGGGGAGTGGCTGCCGACGCGAGGTAGACGCCGGGCATCGGCGTGCGCCACGGGGTGGGAGAAATCACCGGCCGGCGGATCGCCTGGATCAGGCCGAAGGCCCCGCCGAGGATGTCGCCGCCGATGTCGGACGGGTTGACACCCGGCCGGTCCGCCGCCGTCATCGCTTGCGAGGCGAGGATGCGGTCGCGGAAGCCCGGAGCGAACCGCTCGACCTGGCGGGTCACGAGCTCGGTCGGATCGAGGGGCGAGTCGGCCGGCACGTGGATGTAGGCCCAGAGCACCGCGTTGCCGGCCGGGGCACGCGACGGGTCCAGGACGGACGGCTGCACCGCGAGCACGTAGGGCCGGTCGCTCACGGCCCCGCGCGCGACGGTGTTCTCGGACCTCCGCACCTGCGCGGACGTGCCGCCCAGGTGCACGGTGGGAGAGCGGGCGACGTCGGCGTTCGCCCAGGGGACCGGGCCGTCCAGCGCGAAGTCCACCTTCGCGGCGGCCGCACCGTAGCGGTACCTCTCGATCGCGCGAGCATAGGCGCCGGGGATGTCGGGGTGGCTCAGCAGAAGTCTCGGCGAGGTATCGAGCACCAGCAGGTCGCCCGCGGCGGCGTCTCCCCATTCCAGAGCGGAGAGGGACCGCACGTGGTGATCGGCGAGGACCTCGCCGCCGTGCGCGCGGAGGTCGGCGATCAGCGCGTCGGCGATGCGCTGAGCACCCCCGCGAGGGTATGCCCAGCCGTCGCCGGCGTGTGCATGCGCGGCGAGGAACAGTCCCGAGGCGGCGGCCCCGATCGACGGCAGCGCAGTGTTGGCGTGGGCGAAGACGCCGGTCAGCAGGGCGTCGGCCTCCTCGGTGGCGAAGGTCCTTCGTCCCAGTGCGGTTCCCATCTGCAGGACGCGCGTGCCGAATCGCAGGGTCGTGAGGGGATGCCGCGGGACGCGCAGCAGCTGCGAACCGGTGAAATCCACGACGTTCTCGAGGTGTGAGCTGAGCGGCCGGAGCATGGCGAGCCAGGCTTTCGCATCGCGGCCGAGGCCCTCGGCGGTGCGGTCGATGTCGCGCCACGCGATGCCGGCGCGACCGCCCTCCAGCGGGTGGGCGTAGGAGATCTCGGGGGTGACCCAGTCGATGCGGTGACGCAGCCGGAACGCCCGGAAGAACGGCGAGCTCAGGGCCGCCGGGTGCACCGCCGAGCCGACGTCGTGCCGGAAGCCGGGGAGCGTGAGTTCGCCGGTGCGCACGCCTCCGCCGACCGTGCTCGACGCTTCGAGGACGGTCACCGTGTACCCCGCCCGTGCCAGGGCGACGCCGGCGGTGAGGCCGTTCGGCCCGCTGCCGATGATCGTCGCGCGCCTGGCCATCGTGCTCCTAGGGTGCGAGATCGGGGAGCGCGGCATCCAGTTCGGCCAGCCAGACCGCGGCGTTGCCGTCCGACGGTGCGCGCCAGTCCCCGCGCGGCGACAGCGATCCGGCGGGGGAGACCTTGGGGCCGTTGGGGATCGCGGAGCGCTTGAACTGTGCGAATGCGAAGAAGCGCTGGAGGAACACCCGCAGCCACTTCGTGACCGTGGGCAGGTCGTACGCGTAGCGATCGGCGTCGGGGAAGCCAGGCGGCCAGGCGCCGGCATCCGCGTCCTTCCACGCGCGTTCGGCGAGGAAGGCGATCTTCGAGGGACGGAACCCGAAGCGGAGGATGTGGAACAGGGCGAAGTCGTGCAGCGCATACGGGCCGATGCGGTCCTCGGTGGACTGCATCCTGCCGTCCTGCCCGGCCGGCACCAGTTCGGGACTGATCTCGGTGTCGAGCACGGATTGGAGCACGTCCTTGGCGTGCTCGCTCAGCTCGACCGACGGATCGGCGATGACCCAGCGGATCACGTGCTGGATCAGCGTCTTCGGCACACCGGTGTTGACGGCGTAGTGGCTCATCTGATCGCCGACGCCGTACGTCGCCCAGCCCAGGGCGAGCTCGGACAGGTCGGACGTTCCGATGACGAGCCCGCCGTTCTGGTTGGCGAGCCGGAACAGGAAGTCCGTGCGCAGGCCCGCCTGCACGTTCTCGAAGGTGACGTCGTGCACGGGGCGGCCGTCGGCGAACGGGTGCTTGATCTTCGTCAGCAGCTCGGTGGCGGCATCCCGGATGTCGATCGTCTCGATCGAGGCGCCGATCGCCTCGGCGAGGGCGATCGCGTTCGATTTCGTGTGCTCGGAGGTCGCGAAGCCGGGCATCGTGTAGGCGAGGATCTCGCTGCGCGGCCGCCCCATGCGGTCCATGGCGCGCGCGATCACGAGGAGGGCGTGCGTGGAGTCCAGGCCGCCGCTCACACCGATCACGGGCTTGGGGTCTCCGATCGCCTGCAGCCGCTGCACCAGGCCCGACACCTGGATGTTGAACGCCTCGTAGCAGTCCAGCGCGAGCCGCGCAGGGTCGTCGGGCACGAACGGGAAGCGGTCGAGGTGACGGCGCAGCCCGATATCGCGGGCGGGCGGGTCGAGCTCGAAGTGGACGGTGCGGAACATCGCCTCGGCGTGCTCGGCGCGACGGTTGTCATCGAACGTGCCCTGGCGGAGGCGGTCCTGCCGCAGGCGGTCGAGGTCGACATCGGCGACCGAGTGGCGCCGACCTTCGGGGAATCGCTCCGTCTCGGCGAGCAGGTTGCCGCCCTCGTAGATCAGGGTCTGCCCGTCCCACGAGAGGTCGTTCGTCGATTCGCCCTGGCCGGCAGCGGCGTAGGCGTACGCCGCGAGGCATCGCAGGGACTGGGACTGACAGAGGATCTTGCGGTCCTCGGCCCGTGCGATCGTGATGGGACTTCCCGAGAGGTTCAGCAGCACTGTCGCACCGGCGAGGGCGGCCGAGGATGACGGCGGGATCGGCACCCAGACGTCCTCGCACACCTCGGCGTGGACGACCAGGCCCGGAACGTCGAGGGCTTCGAACAGCAGGTCCGGTCCGAACGGCGCCTCCAGGTGCGCGACGCGGATGTCCTGTCCGATCTGGTCGTCGCCGGGCGCGTACCAGCGGCGCTCGTAGAATTCCCGATAGGTGGGCAGATACGACTTGGGTGCGACGCCGAGCAGCTCACCGCGGTGGATCACGACGGCGCAGTTGTAGAGGCGGTTGCGATGGCGCAGCGGGGCGCCCACGACGAGCACGGGGAAGAGCTCTTCGGATGCCGCCACCAGCGTCGCGATGGCGGTCTCGACGGCGTCGAGGACGGCATCCTGCATGACGAGGTCGTCGATCGCGTACCCGCTCAGGCACAGCTCCGGGAAGACGGCGACCGCAACGGCGTCGGCGTCGCACTCGCGGGCGGTGGTGAGCACGGCCTCGGCGTTTCGGACCGGATCGGCGATCGCGAGGGGAATGGTGCAGGCCGCGACGCGGGCGAACCCGTGCCGGTACGCGCTCTCGAACGGGAGGCTCATTGCTCCAGTCTGTCAGGGCACCGGTCGTTTGCGCCGGTGGTTGCGGCGGATGCCCACGGCGGCATGGGTCAGAAGGGCGGGGGATCGCCGGACGGAATGAACCGCAGTATGGGGGTGGGCACGTCGATGTAGACCAGACCCGTCGGGCTGGTCCACTCGAGGGACCCGCCGCCCAGCTGCCTCACCTGCCAATCGGTGGCGTGCTTGAGCGTGTGATGACGGCGGCAGAGGTGGGCGAGATTGTGGATCTCGGTCTGACCACCGAGAGCGGCGTCGTGCGTATGGTCGACATCGCACCGTCGAACCGGCTGACGGCACCCGGGGAAACGGCAGTGCTCGTCTCGGACGCGCAATGCGCGCAGCAGGTCGGCGCTCGGACGGTACCGATCCACGGCGAGCATGGCTCCGCTGACCGGATGCGTCATGACGCGGTCCCAGCCGGGAGCGCCCGCCGCGAGGCACCTGGCCGATTCGGGATCGATCGGACCGTAACCCGCGAGCGTCGCACCGGCCTCGTCCGATCCCGCGAGCGTCAAGACGGGGACGGTGACCTGGACGTGGGCCCGGATGGCAGCGGTGCCCTCGTCGAGCGCGGCCGGCGCGCCGCAGAGCAGCAGATCCGCGACGATGTCGGCTCGCCGTTGATCCATGGTCCGGTCGTCGTTCCTCTCGCTGATCGAGGTGTACAGCATCGCCTGATGAGCGCGGGCCGCGCTGATCTGAGCCTCGCTGTCGACCAGGGACTGGATCAGACTCCTCAGCAGGGAACGCTCGGAGGGCAGCGGATCCGCCGCCGGCAATGAGTCCCAGTCGACTGCCGTCATACCTCAATTGTGGCGACCCCCTCCGACATCGGGAGGTGCGTTGCGGGCGCCTGATCAGCCCCGATGCTAGCCTCGGCGGGTCAAGCGGAAATGACACGATGACGTTTCGTGAGGTGCGCAATGACGGGGTGGACGGTGATGCGCCTCGTCCGCGCGGGCGCTCGAAGCACTTCGGGACGTTTCGTGCTGAGGGTCGTGCGTGAACTGGTCGACCTGGGACTCGTGGACCGCGGGATGACGCTCGCGGCGCACGTCTTCACGTCGGTCCTGCCGATCCTGATCATCGCCGGGGCAGTGCGCGCCAACCTCGATCCCCGCAGCGGTCCGGTGATCTCCGAGCATCTGGGCCTGAACGCGGCGACGGCCGAGATCCTGCAGAAGTCGCTGCCCGGTGGGGCACAGGAGCTTCGCGCGACCGGGGTGATCGGCGTGATCCTCCTGGTGATCGCCGCGACGTCGTTCGCCCGTGCTCTGGAGCGGAGTCTCCGGAAGATCTGGCGAACTCCATCGGTGAGCGTGAAGCTCGCCTGGCGATGGTTCGCTTCGCTGCTGACGGTCGTGCTCGGTCTGGCCTTCGTCGTCGCGACCCGCGTCGTGGTCAGCGGTGACGGCGCCCTGCCGGTGGTGGAGTTCCTCGTCGAGATTCTCGTGTGGGGCGCGCTGTGGTGGATCGCGTCGTGGATCGTGATCGACCGACGGGTCAGCCTTCGCAGATTGCTGCCCGGCGCTGCCCTCACCGGGATAGGCTTCGCCGTCGCCGGACTTGTCGGGCGCGCGTTCCTTCCTCCGCTGCTCGCGGATTCGGCGGCGCGCTTCGGCGTGCTGGGCATGGCATTCACCTACATCGGCTGGCTGCTGGTGCTGTCGTGCGTTCTGCTGGTGGGGATGACTGCCGGACGAGTCCTCTTCCTGGCCCACGCCGGTGACGCGTGGCGCCGATCGGCCTACGCCTCGGCAGGGGCCGCCCAGCGCGACAGGAGCCTCACCGGCTGACCCGCACCCGCCGACCTTCGAAGTCGATGACATCGCCGGGGTGCAGCTGCCGCCCACGTCGACGATCGACCTCGCCGTTGACCCTCACGTAGCCGTCGATGATGGCCTCTTTCACGTCTCCGCCGGAATCGAGCAGGCCGGCGAACTTCATGAACTGTCCCAGGCGGATCATGTCGCCGCCGATGGAGACGTCGATGGGAGCCGCATTCGTCATCCCGGAATGCTAGCCGAGCAGCGGCGTACGACAGCGCGCAGGGTCCGCACATCACTGTCCGCGGCCGCCCGTAGCATCGGGGAGACGAAAGGCAGCAATTGCGATACATCCCGGCTGAGGGCCGCGTGGTCTGGAGTGCGAGCGACCTGAAAGCCGCGGCGGAGTGCGAATTCGCCTGGCTGCGTGCGATCGACGCCCGTCTGGGCCGCATCGATGCGGTAGACGAGCCCGAGGACGCCACGCTCGAGCGCGCGGGCCGGCTCGGCGGCGAACACGAGGTGCGCGTGCTCGCCGCGTACCGCGAGCGGTTCGGAGACGGCGTCGTCGAGATCGCCGAGACGCGATCCTCGGATGCCGCGGGCCTGGCCGCCGCGGTGGCGCACACGAACGCCGCCCTCGCGTCGGACGCCGATGTCATCTACCAGGCCGCCTTCGCCACCGACGAGTTCGTCGGGTTCGCCGACTTCCTGACGCGCGACGAGGACGGCCGGTGGATCGTGCAGGACAGCAAGCTGGCCCGGCGGGCCCGCGTCACCGCGCTCATGCAGCTCGCGGCGTACGTGGATCAGCTCGACCGGCTCGGGGTGGCCCGCTCCGATCGGGTGGAGCTGCTTCTGGGCGACGGCACCACGAGCGTGCACCGCGCCGACGACCTTCTGCCCGTCTTCGGCCTGCGCCGCACCCGGCTTCAGGCCCTCATCGCCGACCGGCGGCTCGACCTGGCAGCCGACGCACCAGCGATCGCCTGGGGCGACCCGCGCGGAGAACTGGGCGTGATCGCCTGCGGGCGCTGTGCGACCTGTGATCTCGAGGTGGTCGCCTCGCGCGACCTGCTGCTGGTCGCCGGCATGCGCCCCGTCCAGCGCGACCGGCTGCGCGCGGCGGGCATCGCGACGATCGATGCGCTCGCGAGTGCTCTGACGGCGCCGCCGCACATGAACCCCGACACCTTCGCGATGCTGCAGACCCAGGCACGCCTGCAGCTGAGCGCCCCCGCTGGCACGGGCGAAGCCGTCCTGACGGGCGACGGGCCTCCCGCCGTGCCGCCGTACGAGGTCGTCGCCCCCGCAGCACTCGGCGCGCTGCCGCGGCCCGACAACGGCGATCTCTTCTTCGACTTCGAGGGTGATCCGCTCTACACCGAAGGCGATGCCACCGTCTGGGGGATCGACTACCTGTTCGGGTGGATCGACGTGCGCGAGCAGTACAGCGCGCTGTGGGCGCACTCGTTCGCCGAGGAACGGGTTGCACTCGAGATGTTCCTCGACTTCATCGAGGTCCACCGCGCACAGCATCCGGATTTCCACATCTATCACTACGCACCGTATGAGCCGACGCACCTGCTGACGATGGCGGCACGCTATGGCACGCGTGAGGCCGACGTCGACCGGCTGCTGCGCGACGGCGTGTTCGTCGATCTCTACCCGATCGTCCGCCGCGCCCTGCGCGTCGGATCCCGCTCGTACTCGATCAAGAAGCTCGAGCCGCTCTACATGGGCGGCGACGTGCGCACGAGCGATGTGCAGAAGGGCGATGACTCCATCGTCCGGTACGTCGAAGCACGGGCGCTGCGCGACGACGGTCGCGGCGCCGAGATGCAGGAGATCTTCGACGACCTGGCCGACTACAACCGCTACGACTGCGTCTCGACACGGCGGCTGCGCGACTGGCTCGTCGACCACGCCCGCGCGGCCGGCCTTCGCCCGACACCGAACCCCGAGCCGGGGGAGAACGTCTACGCTCCCTCCCCCCGGGCCGTCGCACTGGCCGCGCTCGCGGCCGGCTGGCCCGACGACTCGCCCGAGTCGGCCGGCCTTCGCCTGGGCGCCGCGGCGATCGACTACTACCCGCGGGAGTCGAAGTCCTTCTGGGCAACGCACTTCCTGCGCCTCCGGGAGCCGCTGTCGCTCTGGGAGGAGACGCGCGATGTCATGGTCGTGGACCACCAGCGCTCGCGCGTGGTCGAGGACTGGCATCGTCCGGACGGCAAGAGCGAGCGCCGCACCCTCGAGCTGCGGGGAGAACTGGCCCCCGGAACGCGATTGAGCGAGGGGACCAACCCGTTCGGGATCTACGAGCTGCCGACGCCCTTCCCGTCCGAGCCGTCACCGCGATGGATCCACGGCACGCGCACGGTCCGCGTCCTCGAGGTCCTCGACGACGGAGCCATCGTCGAGGAACTCGCCGTGGACGGCTGCACGTGGGATCGCCTGCCCATCGCCCTGACCCCGCCGTCGCCCCCGAGCGCCGGACGCCAGCAGGGGGCGATCGACGAGTGGGCCGATGCCGCGATCGCCGCGGCACCCGCGCTTCCCGCGGATCCCGCCACCGACATCCTGCTGCGCCGACCGCCTCGGACGGTGCGGCCCGACGGCGGCCTTCCGCCGCACGTCGGCGACGACGTCCAGTCGATCGTGCAGGCGGTCGTCGACCTCGACGGCAGCTATCTCGCGGTCCAAGGGCCGCCGGGCACGGGCAAGACCTATGTCGGATCCCACGTCATCGCCCGCCTCGTCGCCGAGCGCGGTTACAAGGTCGGCGTCGTGGCGCAGTCCCACGCGGTCGTGGAGCACATGCTCGGGCGCATCGTCGCCGCCGGCCTGGATCCTGCGCTCGTCGGCAAGGCGCCCAAGGATCCTTCGGCATCCGGCATCCCCTTCACCGTGATCGCGAAGAACGGCATCGCGGGCTTCGCCGCCGAGCACGCCGACACCGGCTATGTCGTCGGGGGAACCGCGTGGGACTTCGCCCACGCGGACCGCATACCGCGCGCCAGTCTCGATCTGCTCGTGATCGATGAGGCGGGCCAGTTCTCGCTCGCCTCGACGATCGCCGTCTCGGTGGCAGCACGGCGCCTGCTTCTGCTCGGCGACCCGCAGCAGCTGCCGCAGGTCAGCCAGGGAACGCATCCGGAGCCGGTGGACACCTCGGCGCTCGGCTGGGTGATGGACGGCGCGGACGTCATCCCGCCCGAGTACGGCTACTTCCTCGCCCGCACCTGGCGCATGCACCCTCACGTCGCGGAGCCGGTATCGCGCCTCTCGTACAGCGGCGAGCTCGCGGCGCATCCCGCGACCGCGCTGCGCCGACTGGCCGGGATCGAGCCGGGCCTGATCCCCGTGCCGGTGCGGCACCGCGGCAACGCGACGCAGTCCGTCGAAGAGGCCGCCGTCGTGGCCGACCTCGTCCGCGACCTCGTCGGGCGCGAATGGACCGGCATCCTGATCGGCGACGCGGGCGAGACCACCGTGCTGCCGCCGCGTCCTCTCGGCCAAAGCGACATCATCGTCGTCACGCCGTACAACGCGCAGCAGGTCGCGGTCGAGCAGGCACTCGTGGACGCCGGTTTTCCCGACGTGCGGGTCGGGACCGTCGATCGGTTCCAGGGTCAGGAGGCGGCGGTCGCGATCGTCTCGCTCGCGGCCTCGTCCGGCCGCGATGCGCCGCGCGGACTGGAATTCCTGCTCCTGCGAAACCGCCTCAACGTCGCCATCTCGCGCGCGATGCACACCGCGTACCTCCTTTCCTCGCCGGGGCTGCTGGATGATCTTCCCCACACCCCCGACGGTGTGACGCGCCTCAGCGGGTTCGTCCGGCTCGTGGAGGGGCGCGATGCCACGCGCGTAGACTCTCGCTGATCTCAGAGGAGGCCGCCATGACCGACGAGCGCCAGTTCGAAATCGATCTGCCCCCTGAGCTCATCGCCGGTTCGTACGCGGACTTCGCCAACGTGTGGCACACGCCCACGGTGTTCATCATGGACTTCCTGACGCTGGCGAAGCCGCCGGCCGAAGCCGTGGATCCCGAGACCGGCGAACGGCGCACCATCGTTCCGGCGCGAGTCGTGAGCCGGGTGCGGATTCCTCCCGAGCAGGTGTTCGAACTGGCCAAAGCCCTCACCCAGCAGCTGGAATTCTGGGAGCAGGAGACCGGTCGCCGTCCGCCGGCGAGCCCCGTTCTCGGCGACGAAGGGAATCTCGAGGGGTAGACCCCCGGGTGCGCCCTGTCAACCCCGTTGGGTCAGAAACTGCGCACCCGTAGCCTGGGCGGGCGTCTCTCGTAGACGCAGGTCGCGGCATCCGTTCGGCGAGGGGTGGATGCCGCGACCATTTTTTATGGGCGGTATCCACCCCTCCGCGCACGGAGCGCGCCGCGCGCATCGTGGATGCCGCGACCATTCTCTTTCCGGCGGCCGTTCCTTTCCGCCGGTATCACCGTGCGCCCTGCGTCCTCTCCCTTCGAGAACAGGGAGTGTCACATGAGCGCTATCGCCGCGGGTTCCGAGATCGCCGTCACAGCGGATGCCGTCGCCGTCGAGATGGGCGGAGCCACTGCCGCGCAGGACGGGGTGCCGAGGCGTCGCGGACTGGTCTTCTGGGTCGTCCGCTACCTGCCCGCGGAGATCGTCGGGACCGCAGCCATGGTGCTCGCCGGGCTTGCGGTCACCGTCTGGACCGAGGCGCCCGCACTCATCGCCCTGGCGGCGCTGCTCGGGGAGAGCATCGGCTTCTACACGGTTCTGGCGATCACGATCTACGCCGAGCAGTCTGCTGTCTCGGACACCTGGCGTCGGGCGGTGGGCCGCACGTTCCTGCTGCTGCTGGCCGAGTTCGGCCCGGCAGAACTGCTCGACAGTCTGCTGATCCGGCCTGCCGCGCTCATCCTCGGCGTGTGGCTGCTGCCCGACCCGGTGTGGGGACTGCTGGCCGGCAAGGTCTTCGCCGACGTCGTCTTCTACGCCATCGCCGCCGGCGCCTTCACGATCACCGCGAAGACGGGCTTGCGCGACGGTCGCCGCAGCGCGGAGAACGAGTCATGACCATCCCGCCGGCGGCGCACGATGCGCGTGCCGAGAGCAGCTTGCGGGAGCTCCGCCGCGCCGAGACCGCCGCGCTGCTGTCCTCGGATATCGCGAAGGCGGCGCTCGCTCTGCACGGCACACCCGTGCTGCTGCTGGATCCGGAGCGGGTCCGTTCGCAGTACCGCCGGCTCGCGGCGGCACTGCCGTTCGTCCGGTTCCACTACGCGGTCAAAGCGCTCGCGCACGTCGATGTGCTGAGCGCCCTGGCCGAAGAGGGCTGCGGCTTCGACGTCGCGACCGGCGAGGAGCTGGAACTGCTGGCGGGCATCGGACGCGAGCGCATCATCCACACGCACCCGATCAAGAAGGCATCCGAGGTCGCGGAGGCGCTGGAGGCGGGAGTGCGGACATTCGTGATCGACAACGAGGTGGAGCTCGACAAGTTCCGCTCCGCCCCGTCGGACGTGCGCCTCCTCATCCGCCTGGCCTACCGGAGCCCGCAGGCCAAGAGCGACCTGTCGACCAAGTTCGGCGTAGGTCCGTTCGAGGCCGCCCGCCTGGTGGAGCGTGCCCTCGCGCGCGGCATCCGGATCGGCGGCTTCAGCTTCCACGTCGGCAGCCAGCTCGATGACCCCGCGCGGTTCGCGGCGGCGACCACCGAGACCCTGGCGCTCATGGATCAGCTGGAGTCGGCGCTGCCCGTGCGCTTCGAGACGCTCGACATCGGCGGCGGCTTTCCGGTCGCCTACGACACGGCGGTCACCCCGCTCGAAGAGCTCGCGGCAGTGATCCGTCCGTTGCTCGAGCCGCGCGCCGACCGGCTCACGATCCTGGCCGAGCCCGGGCGCATCATGGTGGCGGAGTCGATGACGCTCCTCACGAGCGTCGTGGGCCTCGCCGAACGCGGCGACGGCCGCTGGTACTACCTGGACGACGGCCTGTACGGCGCCTATTCGAATGTGCTCACCGAGGACGTGCACCCGCTGATCTTCGCGGAGCGCGAGATCGAGGGGCTCGAGGTGGATGCCGCCACCCACCGCTGGGCGACCCTCGCGGGCCCGACGTGCGACTCGACCGATGTGATCGCCCGGGAGGCGCTCCTTCCCGATCTCGCGGTCGGCGATCTGCTGGTCAGCCCGGTGATGGGCGCCTACACCGTGGTGACGGCGACGCGCTTCAACGGGCGCAGCGTCACTCCGATCGCCGTGATCAGCGGGGGTGGCCGCACCGGTGAACTCGTCGCCGCACAGCCCGTGGGCGCGCTGGTCTGAGCGTCAGACCGTGCCGTACAGGCGGTCGCCGGCGTCGCCGAGACCGGGCACGATGTAGCCCTTCTCGTTCAGGCGCTCATCCAGCGCGCCGAGCACGAGCGTCACGTCGCGTCCGTCGACCTGCTTCTCGATCGCCGCCACGCCTTCCGGCGCGCCCAGCAGGCAGATCGCGGTGACGTCGCGCGCCCCGCGCCGGAAGAGGAACTCCATCGCAGCGCCCAGCGACCCGCCCGTCGCGAGCATCGGGTCGAGCACGAAGCACTGGCGGTCGCTCAGGTCCTCGGGAAGACGCTCGGCGTATGTCGTCGGCTCGAGGGTCACCTCGTTGCGCGCCATGCCGAGGAACCCGACCTCGGCGCTGGGCAGCAGCTTGACCATTCCATCCAGCATCCCGAGCCCGGCCCGCAGGATCGGCACGACGAGCGGGCGCGGCTCGCTGATCTTCACTCCGATGGTCGTCGTCACCGGTGTGCGGATCTCATGGGGATCGACGCGCACGCCCCGGGTGGCCTCGTAGGCGAGGAGCGTGACGAGCTCCTCGGTGAGCTGGCGGAACACGGGGGAGGGGGTGTTCTCGTCGCGCAGGACCGTGAGCTTGTGGGTGATGAGCGGATGATCCGCGACGTGCAGGCGCATACGCCCAGGCTAGGGCACCGGGCAGTGGGCCACCGGGCCTTCTGCGTCGACGCCCTACGCTGGGGCCGTGGCGATTGCAGCATCCGAACGGGACGACGCACTCATGGTGCGCGCTCTCGATCTGGCCGCCCGCGCGCGGGAGGCGGACGACGTTCCCGTGGGAGCGCTCGTGGCGGATGCCGAGGGCCGGGTCATCGGGGAGGGCCGCAACCTCCGCGAGGCCACGCACGACCCCACCGCGCACGCCGAAGTCGTCGCGATGCGCGAGGCCGCAGCATCCCTCGGCTCGTGGAACCTGGCGGGGTGCACGCTCGTCGTGACGCTCGAACCCTGCCTCATGTGCGCCGGAGCGCTGCTGCAGGCGCACGTGTCCCGGCTGGTGTTCGGCGCCTGGGACGAGAAGGCCGGCGCGGCCGGCTCGCTCTACGACGTCGTGCGCGATCGCCGGCTGCCGTCCCGCGCCGAGGTGGTCGCGGGCGTGCGCGCGGACGAGTCCACCGCGCTGCTGCAGCGGTTCTTCGGCGAGCTGCGCGAAGAGCGCCCTCAGTCGGCGGACCGGATGACGACCTCTTCGGTGGGCGGGTTCGGGCCGTCAGACGCGCCGTACACGTCCGGTTCGAAGTAGATCGACTGCGCGGTGGGCACCGCCTTGCGCACGCGGGCCTCGACGATGTCGATCTCGGCGGCGACGTCGGCCAGCAGCTTGTCGCCCGAGAAGCCCAATTTGGCCGCCACCAGCAGCTCGTCAGGCCCCAGGTACAGGGTCTTGATGTGGATGAGGCGCTCGACCTCAGGTCCGTTCGTGATCGCGGCGACGATCTTTCTGTAGTCGCCGGCGCCGGCGCCTTCTCCGACCAGCAGGCTCTTGGTCTCGATGCCGAGCGTGATGGCCACCACGATCAGCAGGGTTCCGATCATGAGCGTGCCGATCGCGTCGAACAGCGAGTTACCGGTGATCGCGGTCAGTCCCACACCCAGCAGCGCGAAGACCAGGCCGATGAGCGCGGCGACGTCCTCCAGCAGGACGACAGGCAGCTCGGGCGCCTTCGCGTGGCGGATGAAGCCCACCCACGATTCCCCCTTCGCGCGGACGAGGTTGCTCTCCTTGACCGCGGTGCGCAGCGAGAACGACTCCAGCCCGATCGCGACGATGAGCACCGTCAGCGGGATCCAGAAGTTCTCGAGCTCGTGCGGGTGCGTGAGCTTGTCGACCCCCTCGTAGATCGAGAAGAGCCCGCCGACCGAGAACAGGATGATGGACACGACGAAGGCGTAGACGTAGCGCTCGCGACCGTAACCGAACGGGTGCTCCCGGTCGGCTTCCTTCTTGGCCTTGCGGCCGCCGAGCAGCAGCAGGAGCTGATTCCCGGAGTCGGCGACAGAGTGAATGGCTTCGGCCAGCATCGACGCCGAACCCGAGAAGAACCAGGCGATGAACTTGGCCAGGGCGATGCCCATGTTCGCCAGGAACGCCGCGATGATCGCCTTGCCGCCGCCCGATGCACTCATGCGGGCAAGTCTACGGAGGGCCCGGCGGCGATCGCGACGGCCGGATCAGTCCTCGGACTTGAGGATGATCGCCTCGGTGGGCGGCGCGGGGTCGGCCGGTGCGCCGACGTAGCCGATGACCGACAGCAGGGCATGACGGAATTCCGCGGGCGCCTCGAGGTGGGCCGAGTGACCGACGCCCTCCAGCGCCACCTCTCGCACGTCGCCGCCGGCTGCGGCATACGCATCCAGCACGTCGCGCGTCTGCGATACCATCTCCTGCGCCGGTGCCACCTCCGCCCCCGGCCAGCCGGGGACGATTCCGAGCTGTCCGAGGTAGTTCAGGTCGTAGAACGACGTGTCCGAGACGATCGCGTCCGCGGTGCCGTGGATCCACGCGATCGGCGGCTTCGGGTCCAGTCGCACGATCCCCGACACATCGAAGTTCCCGGGCACCATCGTGTTGAGCACGCCGATCGTACCGGCGGCGAATCCCGGCCAGTTCTGGCTCGCCACACCGTCACCCGGGTAGTTGCCGGTCGCAGTCGAGGTGGTGAGCATGGACTCGACCCAAACGTCTTCGTGCTCGCTCGCGTATCCCGGCGCGACATACCCGGAACGGAAGACGCTGCGCGGCGAGGTCTGCGCGTCAGCGGAGGTGTCGTGATCGATGAGACGCTGCACGAAGTCGGGGTTCGCTCCGCCGCCGCCGGTGCCGGCGTCGTCATCCGTGAGGCGGGTGCCGTCGCGGCGGGTGCCGCCGAAGCCGTAGGGCGAGACGGGGGACTGCAGCGTCAGGCTCAGGACGGGGTGATCGAGCGCGTACTGCATGACGACGCCGCCGCCCATGGACCAGCCCACCAGGTGCGCGGTCGGGATGCCCAGCGCCTCGAGCGTGGCCCACACGTCGTCGCTGAAGTCGCGCACGCCCCGGCTCGCATCGACGGGCGCGTGCTCGGTCAACCCGAAGCCGCGCAGGTCGATCGCGAGCACCCGCAGGTCGCTCGGAAGCTCCTGCATGATCTCCTGCCAGAACAGCGACGACGAGACGTTCCCGTGGACCAGGACGACCGTGCGCTCGGGCGGCGTCGCGGGATCATCCCCGTCGCGCTCGAGGACGCCCACGCTCAGATCCGGGGTTTCGACCAGACGTGAGCGGATGCCGTCGAACAGGGTCATTGCGAGGTCCTTCGTGGTCGGGAAGGGGGCGCCGTCGCCCCCGGTTCCTCGACTATAGACCCGCCGCTCGAAGCGGTGAGCGGACCATCATCCGCGCCCATCCGTAGACTGACCGGCATGCCCGCAGACACCGCCGACCTGCCCCCCATCGCCATCATCGGCGCCGGATCCATGGGGGGTGCGATCCTTCAGGGGCTCGTCCGATCGGGTCTGGCGACCTCCGGCGTGACCGTCACGAATCGCACCCGTGGGAAGGCCGACGCCCTCGCCGACCTGGACGGCGTGACGAGCATCGCCCTCGAGGAGCGACCCGACGGAAACGCCGAGGCGGCGGCATCCGCCCGCATCGTCCTCATCGGCGTCAAGCCCGCGATGGTGCCCGACCTGCTGCGTGAGCTCGCGCCGCACCTGGCACCCGACACCATCGTGGTGAGCCTCGCCGCGGGCGTCACGATCGCGACGTTCGAGAAGATCCTCGGGGAGCGGGCGAGCGTACTGCGCTCGATGCCCAACACGCCTGCCGTCGTCGGCGCCGCCGTGACCGGACTCGCCGCCGGCACGAACGCGTCTGAGGACGACGTCGCGCTCGTGCGCGCGCTGTTCGAGACCGTGGGCAGCGTGATCGAGGTGCCGGAGTCCCAGATGGACGCGCTCTCGACGATCTCCGGTTCCGGTCCGGCCTATTTCTTTCTGCTCGTCGAGGAGTTCACCCGGGCAGCGGTCGCCAAGGGGTTCACGCAGCCCGAAGCGCGTGCGATGGCGGAGCAGACCTTCATCGGCGCGGCCGCCCTGCTGGCGGCATCCGACGTCGACCCGGCCGAGCTGCGCCGTCGCGTGACCAGCCCCAACGGCACGACCGAACGGGCGATCGGCGTCCTGCAGGACGCACGGCTGGACGAGCTGTTCGGACGGGCGACGGATGCCGCGCTCGCCCGTGCCCGCGAGATGGCCGCCGGCTCCTAGGGCTCAGCGGTCCAGGGCCGCGAAGCGCTCGATGTCGCTGTTCGTGCCGGAGACGATGATCAGGTCGTGATTGGTCACGACAGTGTTCGCCTCGGCGTAGCGGAACGGCTTGCCGGGGCTCTTCACCCCGACGACCGTCACGTTGTACTTCGTGCGGACGCCCGATTCGTTCAGGCCGACACCGCGGATGAACTTGGGCGGGTACATCTTGGCGATCGCGAAGTCGTCGTCGAAGCGGATGAAATCCAGCATGCGTCCGCTGACGAGGTGCGCCACGCGCTCGCCGGCTTCGCGCTCGGGATAGATCACGTGATTGGCGCCCACGCGCGAGAGGATCTTGCCGTGCGACTGCGAGACCGCCTTGGCCCAGATCTGCGGCACCTTCAGGTCGACCAGGTTCGCGGTGATCAGCACCGACGCCTCGATCGAGGAGCCGACGGCCACCACCGCCACCTGGAAGTCACCGGCGCCGACCTGCTTGAGGGCATCGATGTTCTTGGCGTCGGCCTGCACGGCGTGCGTCACGCGCTCGGACCACTTCTGCACGAGGTCAAGGCTCTCGTCGATCGCGAGCACGTCGCGGTCGAGCCGATCGAGCTCTCCCGCGCACGCGGCGCCGAATCGTCCGAGTCCGATCACCAGGACAGGAGCGTCGCTCCTGATGCGCTCAACCAACGATGGGCCTTTCCACGGGCAGCGAGTAGAGCTGCGAACGGGATGTCGCGGCCACGGCCGCGGCGAGTGTCACTGTACCAATGCGCCCCATGAACATCGTCAGGGCCATGACGTAGACCCCCGGATCGGGCAGGCTCGCGGTCAGTCCGGTCGAGAGTCCCACGGTCGCGAACCCCGAGATCACGTCGAACAGCACGTCCTCGACGTGGGATTTCGTCAGGTGGGAGATCGTGATGGTCGACAGCGCGACGATCGTGGCCCCCCACGCGACCACCGAGAGGGCGACGCGCTGCACATCGCTCGGGATGCGGCGGCCGAACGCCTCGACGGACGGGCGGCCCTTCGCCTCGGACCAGACCGCCAGCGCGAGGACGGCGAGGGTCGTGACCTTGATGCCGCCGGCGGTGGAAGCCGAGCCGCCGCCGACGAACATCAGCATCGATCCGACCAGCAGCGACGAGCCGTTGAGCTCGCCGATGTCGACGACCGAGAAACCGCCCGAGCGCGTCATCGCCGACAGGAAGAACGACTGGAAGACGGTGTCCCACGCGTCCCTGCTGCCGAATGTGGCCGGGTTGTCGAACTCGAGAGCGAGAAAAGCGCCCGCACCGACGAAGAACAGCAGCACGGTGGTGATGAGCGTGAGCTTGGCGTGCAGCGTCCAGCGTCGCACGTGCCACTGGTGCTTCCACAGCGTGTAGATCACGGGGAAGCCGATCGAGCCGAGGAAGACCCCGGCCATCATCACGGTGAGGAAGAAGTAGTCGTACTGGAACGGCAGGATGCCGTCGGGGTTCGGCGAGAAGCCGGTGTTGGTGAACGCCATCGCCGCGTAGTACGGGGCCTCCCAGAGCGCCACGAGCGGCTCGACCCCGCCGACGATCAGCGACGGGTACAGCAGCACCGCGATGCCCGCCTCGATCACGAGCGTCGAGAGCGCCACCGTGCGCAGCAGCACGCCGACCTCACCGAGACGCACGGTCTGGCCTTCGTTGACCGGCCCGCCGTGCGCGCGCATCGGGTTCGTGTCGCCGGCGGCGATCAGCTTGGCCCGCAGCCCCAATCGCTTCGAGATGATCAGGCCGAGGATCGAGGCGAGTGTGAGAACGCCCATGGCGCCGACGTTCACGCCGATGAAGACGATGACCTGCCCGAAGCCCGACCAGTACGTCCCCATGTTCACGGTCGACAGGCCGGTCACGCAGATCGTGGAGACCGCGGTGAAGAGGGCATCGGCGAACGGAGCGCGCTGCCCCGTCGCTGTCGCTGCCGGCAGTGACAGCAGGGCCGTGAACAGGAGGATCAGGGTCGCGAAGACGAGCACCGCGAAGCGCGCCGGCGAAGAGGTGGTCAGATCCTGCAGGCGGTCCCACCCGTGGGCGAGAGCACGTGTCGCGCGTCGGACGAACGACCTGTTCGGGTCAGCCGCCATGCCTGGCCCCTTCGCTCGAAACCTGAGTCATGGTACTCCGGGAGATGCCCGACTAACCTAAGCCTATGGCGGACATCTTCGACGTGATCGCGGACGGCACACGTCGCGACATCCTGCAGCTCCTGCTCGATCGCTCATCCGCCGGCGAACGGGGCACGAGCGTGTCGCACATCGTGCACGAACTCGGCGTGAGCCAGCCGACGGTCTCGAAGCACCTCAAGGTCCTGCGCGAGGCGCAGCTGGTCTCGGTGCGCGAAGAAGGACAGCACCGCTACTACAGCCTGTCGGCGGCACCGCTGGACGAGATCGACGACTGGCTGATCCCGTTCCTCGACGACGGAATGGATGCCGCGGCCGACGCTGCCGGCGCCTCGATGCTGCCGGACTCCGCCGCGCACGCCGCCGACACGCTGGGCCGCGCGGCCGCATCCGCCAAGCACGCGCTGGAGAGTGCGCTGAAGAAGCTGCCCGGGCGTTGAGTCGGCGCAGGACGTCCCAGCAGTCACACAGGTTTACACGCGTCGCACCGACACCATAGAGTGTGCTCAGCACGATCCTGGGGAAGGGGAGATCATGGCGGAACTGCCTGATGTGCGCTTCCTGACGGTGGCCGAGGTCGCCGACATCATGCGCGTGTCCAAGATGACGGTCTATCGCCTGGTGCACTCCGGCGAGCTGCCCGCCGTCCGCTTCGGTCGCAGCTACCGGGTGCCCGAGTCCGCGGTGACCGAGGCGCTGCAGCGCCCGATCGCCGACGTGGGCTGACCGACCGGCTCAATCGGCGGTCGGCGCGCCTGATAGACTTCGGTCAGGCATTTTCCGTTCTTGCCGTTCCCGGGCATGACTGCACGCGAGTGCAGGTAGCCCAGACCCCGACTTAGTGAGGTTTTCCGTGGGTTCAGTCATCAAGAAGCGCCGCAAGCGCATGGCGAAGAAGAAGCACCGCAAGCTGCTTCGTAAGACCCGCCACCAGCGCCGCAACAAGAAGTAGCAGCGGCCGCGGGCGCGAGCCCGCGCACACCGAGCGCCTGTCCCGCGGGACGGGCGCTTCGTGTTGCCGACTCCGTCCGCGAGCCCATGCGTTCCTCGCGAACCCATGGGTTCCTGTTCACGCGTACCTGTGGGCTCGCGGGCAGCGCGTGGGTTCGGCGGCCCGACCTCGAGCGCCGGCACCCGACCGGCCGAACTGCGATCAGAATGGGATCATGAAGTCGATCACCGTCGAACAGCGCCGCGCCCGCGAGGACGTGCCCCTCATCGATGTCCGCGAGCCCGACGAGTTCGCCGCTGCGCGCGTTCCCGGCGCGGTCAATCTTCCGATGTCTCGCATCGGCGACCTCCTGCACGAGCTTCCCGAGGGGGAGTTCGACGTGATCTGCGCGGTCGGCGGCCGCTCGGGCCGTGTGGTCGAGGCGTTGGAAGCGCGCGGGTACGACGCAGTGAACGTCGAGGGCGGCACGAACGGCTGGATCAACGCCGGATACCCCGTCGAGCGATGACGGAGCTGATGCTGATCGGCAAGCCCGACTGCCACCTCTGCGATGTCGCCCACGAGGTCGTGGAGACCGTGCTCGCCGAGCTCCCCGACGACGTGGCCGATCGCATCGACGTGACCGAGGCCTCGATCGCCGAGGACCCTGCGCTGTACGAGCTCTGGTGGGAGAAGATCCCGGTCGTGCTCATCGACGGTCGGCTTCACGCGCACTGGCGCGTCGCCCCCGATGGCCTGCGCACCGCGCTGCTCGCGGCGGCCGGCTGAGCGGGTCAGACCTCGACCGTCGCCGCCCCCGGCGCGTTGCTCTTGACCGACTCGATGCCGTTCAGAGCGCTCGCCTTGGACGAGTACCCCTCACTGGTCGCGATGACCTGGCCGTTGGAGGCCTTGAGGTTGAAACGCCACTGACCGCCCTTGTCGGTCCACAGTTCGAACTTGCCCGCCATCGCCCACCCCGTTGTTCGACGCGGCCAGGCGGCCGCTGAGTGTCACGCTAGACCCTCCGGGGACCGCCCGGATAGGTCTCAGGCGGCCAACCGGGCGCGCAGCGCCGACAACTCGAGATCGGTCAGGCCACCCGCGCGCAGGTACCCCGCGGAGCCGCCGTGTGCACGATCGACCCAGTCGAGTGCCTCGGCGACTGCCGAGGCGGGTGTGGCGGCCACGAGCGCGTCGAGCTCGGGTGTGCGAGGCACGCCCATCATGTCGATGAGGGCGAACATGCCGGCAGCCCATTCGCCCGAGAGGTTCGCCTCCGACGAGCTGTAGTCGGCGATGACCGCCTCGCGGTCCGCTCCGACGGCATCCAGCAGCAGGGCCACCGCCACGCCCGTTCGATCCTTGCCCGCCGTGCAGTGCACGAGCACCGCCGCGTCGGAGGACGAAGGGTCGGCGGACGCGACCAGCCGAGCCAGTTCGGCGAAGGCGTCACTGCCGTGCGTCAGCATCGAGACGTAGAGGTCGCCGAGCGGGGGCAGCTGGCTGAGCGCCTGACCGACCGCCGCGGCGGCGGCATCCGGATCCCCCGCCGCCCCCGCCTGCATCGCCTGCTGTGCGAGGCCCGTCAGAGCGCCCTCCAGCAGCGCGAGTTCGACGACGCGGAACGACCGGGTCAGCGGCAGCCGGTCCGGTGCCATGGCACGCTCCATCGGCGTGCGGAAGTCGACGACGGTGCCGATCGGGGTCGCGGCCAACTGTTCCAGCCCGCGCGCGGTCAGACCGCTGAGTGCGTCGGAGCGGTACAGCACGCCTGAGCGGGTCGCCCCGCCGACGCGCAGGGGGATGCCGCCGGTGTCGCGGAAATTGTACGAGCCCTCGAGGAGGGATGCCGCCGCCACGGTACCGTCGCCCCTGCCGGCGACTACGGCGCGAGGCGCGTGGGGCCGCGGAAGAGGAACGTGACCTCGCGGATCGAGGACTCGCCCAGCAAAAGCATCAGCACGCGGGCCAGGCCCATGCCGAAACCGCCGTGCGGGGGCACTCCGTAGCGGAAGAAGTCCAGGTAGTGCTCGAGTCCCTCCAGCGCCAGCCCCTTCTCTCGCGCCTGCTCCTCGAGCACCTCGATGCGGTGCTCGCGCTGGGCTCCGGTGGTGATCTCGACGCCCCGGTAGAGCAGGTCGTAGCTCTTCGTGAGCCCGGTCTCGGCATCCTTCATGTGGTAGAAGGGCCGGATGCCGAAGGGATAGTCCGTCACGAACACGAAATCGTGATCGAAGTTCTCCTTGACGTGCGCCGACACCTGACGCTCGCCCTCGGGCTCGAGGTCTCCGTCGGTGCGCTGCGTCTCGTGTCCGCGCGCGGCCACGATCTCACGCGCCTCGGACAGCGGGATGCGCGGGAAGGGGATGGTCGGAACAGTCACCTCGACGCCGAAGAGCTCCGCGATCTCGGCACCGTGCTTGTCCTTGACCGCGGCGATCGCGAAGGCAAGCAGCTCCTCCTGCATGGCGGCGACGTCCTCGTGGGAGTCGATCCAGCTGATCTCGGCATCCACGCTCGTGAACTCCGTCGCGTGGCGGGACGTGAACGAGGGGTCGGCGCGGTAGACGTCGCCGATCTCGAAGATCTTGCCGAAGCCGGCCGACTGGGCCATCTGCTTGTAGTGCTGCGGGCTCTGCGCGAGGTAGGCCGTCTGGTCGCCGAAGTACTCCAGCGAGAACAGTTCGGCGTTGGACTCGGACGGGCTCGACATCAGCTTCGGGGTGTGGACCTCGATGTAGTCCCGCTCGACCCACCAGGTGCGCATCGCGTGCTCGAGCGTGGTCGAGACGCGGAAGATCAGGTTGTTGCGGCGCTGGCGGAGGTCGAGGAATCGCCAGTCCATGCGCTTGTCCAAGCCGCTGTCGGCCGCGATCGGCGTCTCGGGCAGGGCGAGGGAGGCCACCTCGAGCGAGGCCACCTTGATCTCCACGCCGCCGAGCTTGACCCGCTCGTCGTGCTTGAGCTCGCCGTGAACGGTGAGGAACGTGCCGGTGGTGAGCGCGGAGATCGTGTCGGTGAGCGCCAGTGCGGCGGCATCCTGCGGCTCGGCGCCCTCGACGGGCTCGACCGGCGGACGCGTCGCCGGGTTGACCAGCTGCGCGGCGCCCGTCTCATCGCGCAGGATAACGAACTGCACCTTCTTCTGATCGCGGACGGTCTCGACCCACCCGGACACGGAGACCGGACCGTCGGGAAGGGACTGCAGCTGCTTGATCAGAACGCGTTGACTCACGAGGGGACAGTCTACGGGCCGGACTGCCGCCCTATGATGAGCGCGTGACGACGCTGCCTCCCGCCTACGGCCCCCCGCCGGGCCCACCCGAGCAGTCGGCCGGTCCCTACGGCTACCCCGTCGCGCCCTACGGCTACGCGGTGCCGCCCCCGGGCAGGCGACCGCTGCGCACGTGGGACCTCGTCCTCACGATCGTCCTGCTGGTGCTCGCGGGTGTGCTGGCGGCGATCATGTCGTTCTTCGGGTTCTTCCTCGCGATGGCCGGCGACGCGTGCGGCGCCCGCGACTGCAATTCCGACCTCATCGCCACGGGGCTGATGGTCGCTGTCGCGCTGCCGTGGCTCGTGCTGATCCTGGTGGCCATCGTCGCGATCGTGCTGCTGGTCAAGCGCCGTCTTGCGTTCTGGGTGCCGCTGGTCGGCTGCGCGCTGATCATCGCCTCGTGGCCGCTCGGAGCGCTCATCGCGTCGGCCGGAGTGCCGGGAGCGCTGTAGCCGCTCACGGCCGCCGTCCAGGCTGCCCCACGGACTGCCCACGTAGACTGAAGGGGTGCCCGCCGACCGCCTCCATCTCGTGCGCCACGGAGAGGTTCACAACCCTCGCCGCGTGCTGTACGGGCGGCTTCCCGGCTTCGGCCTGAGCGCCGACGGGCGAAGGATGGCCCGCCAGGCGGCGCAGTACATCCACGGCCTCGGACGACCAGTCGGCGCGCTCGTGTGTTCGCCGCTGCAGCGTGCGCGCGAGTCGTCCGAGCCGTTCACGGAGTTGCTGGGAATGGACCCGCTGATCGACGAGCGCGTCATCGAGCCGACGAACGTGTTCGAGGGCAAGCGGATGAGCCGTGCCCTTCGCAATCCGATGAACTGGCGATACCTCTCCCGGCCCGAGATCCCGTCCTGGGGTGAGCCGTACGAACAGGTCGTCGAGCGGATGCAGTCCGCGATGACACAGCTCTGGCATGAGACCGAATCCGGCGACGTCGTCGTCGTCAGCCATCAGCTGCCGATCTGGGTGACCCACCTCTTCGTCGCGGGCCTGCCGACCCGCCACGACCCAAGGGTGCGGCGCTGCGCGCTCTCGAGCATCACGACATTCGAGCTCGTCGGCGATGTCTGGCGCGAGACGGACTACGTCGAGCCGGCCTCGACCGCGGACGCCGTCGACGTCGGAGCCGTCTGATGCGCGGCATCCGTTCGTCTGTTGTGACGCGCGCCGCCGCGACCCTCCTCGCCGGCGCAGCAGCCCTCTCGCTCGCGGCGTGCGCGAACGACCCGCTCGCCGATCAGTACCGGGCCGGCGACAACAAGGGGTTCATCTCGGGGGACGGCGCCGTGACCGAGATCCCGGCCGACCAGCGCGGCGAGCCGATCGAGTTCGCCGCCACCACCGAGAACGGCGACGCGGTCTCGAGCGATGACTACGCCGGCGACGTGCTCGTCGTCAACTTCTGGTACGCCGCGTGCGGCCCGTGCCGCGCGGAGGCCGCCGACCTCGAGGCGGTGCACGGCGAGTTCGCGGGGGAGGACGTCGCCTTCCTCGGCGTGAACACGATCGACTCGGCGGCCGCCGCCGCCGCCTTCGCGAACACCTACGGGATCACCTATCCCAGCGCCATCGCCTCGGAGACCCCCGCGATCAAGCTCTCCTTCGCCGAGAAGACGCCCATCCAGGCGACACCGACGACGCTGATCCTGGATGCCGAAGGCCGCGTCGCGGCGCGCATCATCGGCCAGCTGCCCGATCGATCGATCCTCAAGACTCTCGTGCGCGAGACGCTCGAGGAGTCCCCGTGAACCCCGGCGCGATCATCGCCGACGGCGCACTGTGGATCGCCCTGCCGATCGCGGTGCTCGCGGGACTGGTGTCGTTCCTGTCGCCCTGCGTCCTGCCCCTCGTTCCCGGCTACCTGGGCTTCATCGGCGGGGCGGTCGCGCCGCGGGCACCCGAGCGTCGGAGCATCGCGCCGACGTCGGAGGATTCGACCGGAATGCTCCGACGCGCGGGCGATTCTCCGACGCAGAGAGTGGATGCCGCGCCCGCGGCGACCCTGATCGACGCCGAGCCGAGCCGCGGCCGGCTGCTGGGCGGCGTGCTCCTGTTCATCGCCGGATTCACTGTCGTGTTCATGGCGGTCAACATCCTGGGAGGCACCGTCGGGCGCTTCTTCCTGGAGTACGCCGACGCGATCACCCGGGTCATGGGAGTGGTCGTCATCCTGCTCGGGCTCGTCTTCATCGGCCTGTTCGGGTTCGCCCAGCGGACCTTCAAGCCGCAGGTGCGCGGCAACCTGGGGCTGGTCGGAGCGCCCCTGCTCGGTGTCGCCCTCGGCATCGGCTGGGCGCCGTGCATCGGCCCGACACTCGGGGCGATCCTCGCGATCTCATGGAACTTCGGCGATCCGCTTCGGGCAGGACTCCTGGGCCTGGCCTACTCGCTCGGCCTCGGCATCCCGTTCATCCTGATCACGCTCGGCTTCGGCTGGGCGACGCGCTCGGTCGGGTTCCTGCGTCGTCACATCCGCACCGTCAACATCATCGGCGGCGTGCTCCTGGTGATCCTCGGCGTCCTCATGGTCTCCGGCGTCTGGACGGCGATGATGGCGCAGCTGCAGGGGGTGTTCCTGAATGTCCCCCTCCCGCTCTGACGCACCCGATCCGGCTCTGACCGAGGGGACGCTGCGGCCGGCCGATCACGCCGACACCGCCGCGCCCGCATCCGAGGACATCGCCCAGCCCGCGCTCGGTCCGGCCGGCTGGCTGCGGTGGGGGTGGCGCCAGCTGACGAGCATGCGCACCGCCCTCGTGCTGCTGCTGCTGCTCGCGATCGCCGCTGTCCCGGGGTCGATCGTGCCGCAGCGCAGCGCCGACCCGAACGGCGTGACGCAGTACTTCGTCGACAACCCCGACCTCGCGCCGGTGCTGGACGGCCTCCAGCTGTTCGACGTCTACACGTCGGCCTGGTTCTCGGCGATCTACATCCTGCTGTTCATCTCGCTCATCGGCTGCGTGATCCCGCGCACCAGGCATCACTGGAAGGCCCTGCGCGCGCGCCCGCCGCGCACGCCGGCGCGGCTCGAGCGGCTGGCCGATCACCGATCGTCGATCGTGGAACTGGCGCCCGGTGTCGCCTCCGACGCGGCGGCGACCACCGCGATCGAGTCGGCGGCCGAGCAGCTGCGGCGCGGCGGCTACCGCGTCGAGCGGTACGACGGCCGGGGCACGCTGTCCGTCTCGGCCGAGCGCGGCTACGTCCGCGAGACCGGCAACCTCGTCTTCCACACCGCTTTGATCGGCGTGCTGGTGGCCGTCGGCGTCGGCGGCGGTTACACCTACACGGGGCAGGGCGTGATCATCGAGGGCGGCACCTTCGTCAACACCCTGCTGGATTACACCTCCTTCAATCCGGGGCGCTTCGTCGACGAGGAGACCCTGACCCCCTACTCGCTCACACTCGACGAGTTCAGCGTGACCTATCAGCCCTTCGGCACCCGGGGCGCGGGCCAGGCGGGGGACTTCGTGGCCCACCTCACGACGCAGCTGGCGGGGCAGGATCCGCAGCAGGGCGAGGTGCGGGTGAACCATCCGCTCGAGATGGCGGGCGATCGGGTGTACCTGATGGGCAACGGCTACGCCCCGACCATTACGATCCGCAACGCGGCGGACGACGTGGTGTTCTCCGAATCGGTGCCGTTCCTCGCGCAGGACACCAACATGACCTCGCTCGGAGTCATCAAGGTTCCCGACGGCATGCCCGAGCAGCTCGGCCTCGTGGGCTTCTTCTACCCGACCCAGGCTCCGCTGACCTCGGGCGCGTTCACATCGGCCTATCCGTCGCTGAGCAACCCCGTGATGACCCTCGACGTCTACGAGGGCGACCTCGGCATCGACGACGGCACGCCGCGCTCGGTGTACGCGCTGGACACCGGAGACATGACTCAGCTGACCGGCCGGGCGATCGACGTCGATTCGCTCGAACTCGCGCCGGGTGAGACGGTCGACCTGCCCGACGGACTCGGCACGATCACGTTCGAGAACGAGTCGCCGGAGGGCGCGACCGGCTACGAGCAGTCCGTGAAGCGCTTCGTGTCGCTCTCGATTCACCGCGACGCTGCGGCCACCTGGGTGCTCGCGTTCGCCGTGCTCGCTGTCCTGGGCCTGCTGGCGGCGCTGTTCGTGCCCCGCCGCCGCATGTGGGTGAAGATCCGGCCGGAGGGGCACACCCTTCACATCGAGTACGCGGGTCTGGCCCGCGGCGAGGATCCGACGATCGGCGCTGCGCTGGAGCAGTTCGCCCAGAGGCACGAGAGCGGCCTCGAGCCGCTGCTGCGCCCGCCGGCCGATGTCACCGGACCGGACTCGCCGCGCGCGCCCCGCGTAGACTGACACCATGCCCGGCACCCTCACCCTCGACGCGGTCTCCGTGCTGCTGGTCTGGACCGCGATCTCGGTCTATGCCTTCGCCTTCATCGCCTACGCGGTCGATCTGTCCCGCCGCGGTGCCCTCAGCGCCGAGGCGCAGGATGCCGCGCTGCGGGAACGCGAACTCGTCTCGGTCGCCGCCGGTGGGCAGGCCGCAGCGGCGCCCTCGTCCTCGGGGCGGGACGCGAACACGCGCCTGCGGGCACAGGAGCGGGAGGCCGAGGCGGCTTTCCAGGCTCGTCCCGGCGACCGCCCGCGCATGCTGTGGGCGCGCATCGGCACATCGCTCACGGTGCTCGGACTGCTGTTCCACATCGCCGGCGATGTCACGCGCGGCATCGCGGCGGGCCGGGTGCCCTGGTCGAACATGTACGAGTTCGCCCTCACCGGCACGATGCTGATCGTCGCGGTCTACCTGGTCTCGCTGCTGCGCTACGACCTCCGCTTCCTCGGCTCGTTCATCACGGGATTGGTCGTCCTCCTCCTCGGCGGCGCGGCGCTCGGGTTCTACGTCGAGATCTCGCCGCTCATGGATCCGCTCAAGAGCATCTGGCTCGTCATCCATGTGTTCGTCGCCTCCCTTGCCACCGCGATCTTCGCCTTGGCGTTCGGCCTGTCCGTGCTGCAGCTGATGCAGGCGCGGCGCGAGCGCAAGACCGCCGCGCTGGTCGACGCCTCGAGCGAAGCCGTGGCCGCGGCCAAGACGGGTCCTCGCTTCCTGCGGACACTGCCCGGCAGCGACGCGCTCGAATCGATCGCGTACCGCTTCGCGATCATCGGCTTCATCTTCTGGACGTTCACCCTGATCGCCGGCTCGATCTGGGCGAACGACGCCTGGGGACGCTATTGGGGTTTCGACACCAAAGAGGTGTGGACCTTCGTCATCTGGGTCCTCTACGCCGGATACATCCACGCACGCGCCACCCGCGGATGGCGAGGCTCGCGCTCGGCCTGGCTGTCGATCATCGGGTTCAGCGCCGTGATGTTCAACTTCACGATCGTGAACATGTTCTTCAAGGGCCTGCACGCATACTCCGGCTTGAGCTGACAGAGCCGAGCACGCGCCGGTCTTGACGCGGTCCTGCATCGGGGTCTACGTTTCTCGCGGATGGACGCGTCGACTTGGGGGTCGCGCAGAGTGAGCCGGTTCGGGGGAGCCGCACGAGCGAGCAGGGGTGCGCCGGCGCTTTGTCAGAGTTCGACCGGGACGACAGGCGCGCGACATGATCGAGTGCAGGAGCAGCAAGCGATGGGGCAGCGCTCACTCAGCGCTTCGAACATGCGCGCACGCGCCTTTCGTCGGGTCCGGCTTCGAAGCGGGGGACAGCCGGGTCGCGGCTGCCGTGCTGAAGCGCCGATGCGCGTGAACTCTGATTGAGCCCGTTGCCGAGGGCGTTGGGGCGCCCCCGGCAACCCGGGCTGCCGTCCTACGCGGGCGCCGCGGACGCGGCCAGCAGATCGTTCGGCCGCGCCACTCGTCGCCGGGCCACGGCGATCGTCGTCGCGATGAAGGCGAGGCCGGCCCAGATCACCAACCCGGCGATCGCGGCGCCGAGACCTCCGGCATCCGTCAGCGCAGCGAGCATGCCGTTGTAGGCGGGCGCGGTCGGCAGAAGCGCGGCCGCGTCGGCGAGCGGCCCGGGGACGGTGGAGACGACACCCGTCGCCACGGCGAGCACGCCCACGAGGGCGGCGAGCCACCGGCCGGCGCCGCCGAAGACCGCGACCAGCGCCTGGTTGACGGCGGCGAACGCGATGCCGGCGATGACGCAGAGCGCCGCGAAGAGCGACCACCGGCCCCCGTCGTACGAAGCCGCCAGCTGCACGACGCCGGCGACCATCAGCCCCTGCACGGCGCCGAGAGCTGCGGCGGGGGCGAATCCGCGCAATGCCAGCGCGGCCGAAGGCGACCGGGAGGTGAGGGCGCGCCGCGAAGCGGCCTGCAGCGCGACGAAGGTGCCCAACCCGCCGAACCAGAGCGCCAGGGTCGCGAGAAGGGGCACGGCCGAGGCGCCGAAGAGAGACGATCCGACGCCCTCGGCAGCGACCGGGTCGGCGACGACCGCGGCGAGGCTGGTCGCATCGCTGTCGGTGTACGACGGCAGCGCGGTCGCGGCCTGGTCGAGGCCGTCGGCGAGCGTCGAGGTGCCGCCGGCGAGCTCGGCGACGCCGCCCGCGAGCGAGGTCGCCCCGTCGGATGCCTGCGTCGCCCCGTCCGCCAGCTGCGCCGCGCCGGACTGCAGGCCCCGCGCGCCATCGGCGGACTGGGCATTGCCGTCGGCGAGCTGCGTCAGGCCGCCTGCCAGAGTGCGCGTCTGCGTGGCCGCCTCGGTCAGCCCGGCGCTGGTCTGAGAGGTGAGCTGCTGGATGCCCGCGGCCGTCGGAGCGGCGTAGCCGCTGGTGTAGCCCGCGCTCGTGGCGGCGGCCACAGCATCGGTCGCGGCGGTGCCGGCTGAGGCTGCCGCAGCACCGACCTCGTGGCAGAATGCCTGGGATGCCCCCGAAGCGAGGCATTCTGCTGCCAGCCCGCCCAGTGTCTGGGCGAGACCGCCCACGCTCTGCGCGACACCGGCCGTCTGCGACGCCGTCGTGGCCGCGTAGGTCGCGGTCGCCTGGGCCGCACCGACCAGTTCCTGGTTGTTCACCTGAGCAGCAGCGGTGTCCAGTCCTGCCGCGAGCTGGTTCGCACCGTTCGCGGCGTCGCCCGTGCCGGATGCGATGGTGTCCAGTCCACTGCCGAGCTGTCCCGCGCCCGATGCGAGCTGCGACGCGCCGTCGCCGAGCTGCGCGATGCCCCCGGGCAGCTGTGCCGCGCCGTCGGCCGCCTGCGCGGCACCGTCGGCGAGCTGTCGTGCCCCACCGGCCGCCTCGCCCAGCTGGTCGCCGAGCGTCGTGAACCCGAGGAAGACGTTCTCGAGGAACACCTCCGAGAGCTGGGTGCCGAGGATGGATGCCGCCGCCGAGGTGACCTGCGCCGTGATGGCGTCGTCGACGACCTTGGAGTCCGGGGGAGTGGAGACCTCGATGGTCGCCTGCTCGGGCACGCCGCCGGGAGCGGTCGAAGTGGCGGCGGCGGAGAAGTTGTCCGGGATGGTCACGACGGCCTGATACGTGCCATCGGCCAGACCCTCGGCCGCGTCCTGCGCGTTCGAGATCGTCCAGTCCAGATTGCTGGCGATCTCGTCGGACCCCTCGACGAGGCCCGCCGTGAGCTGACGGCCGAGCGGCACGAGCTGATCGTCGATCGTGACGGGCTCGTCCTCGTTCACGATCGCGGCGCTCATGTTGTCGAGCCGCTCGGCCGGGTTGTACAGCGCGGCGACGAGGATGCCGCCGATCAGTACGGGCAGCAGCAGCACCCCGATGAGGGTGAGCCAGGTGATAGGGCGGCGCGTACGGGCGCGCTCGATGTGCAGGGTCATGCGTTCACCTCGGTGGCAGGAACAGTGAGGGGGGCGCCGTCAGGCGCGGATGCGGCCGGAGCGGCTGAGACCGGATCCGACGGCGCCGGGTCAGCCGGCGTGACGTCGAGCACTGGCACGTCGAACCATCCCGCGTCGGCGAGCAGCGCGAGTGCGGCGTCGGGCAGCGTCGAGGACGCGAGGATCGTGAGCCCGGGTGACGCGGCGGCGGCCTCACGCAGCGCAGTGGAGGCGCTCTCGAGCGCCGCCCCCGGAGCGAGGGCGTCGAGACCGTCGATCACCACGATGCCCGGGCGCCCCGAGAGCGCCCTGCGAAGTTCGCGCAGCGGCTCGGCCGAGCCCTCGAGCATCGCCACGCCGACGTGCGAGCGCACCCAGGCTTCCCGACCGGGCAGCAGGTGGCCGCCGACACGGGCATTCCCCTCGAGGGGCGCGCGTCCCGCGAGTGCCAGCAGCAGAGCGCGGGGACCCCGTGCATCCGACGCGGTCAGGACCAGTGCGCCCCCGGGCTCGACGCGGAGGGCCACGCCATCGACGAGACGCACATCGCCCGCCGTCACCCGGGTGCCCTCGGCGACGACCGCGGCACTCGACTCGGGCTCGGGCCAGTCGGTGAGCGCGATCTCCCGCTCCACCGCTTCTCCCTCGATGTCGAAGTGCGGAAGCACCCGGTCGAGCCAGCGCGGCAACCACCACGCCTTGTCGCCGAGCAGGGCCATCACGGCCGGCACGAGCGTCATGCGCACCAGGAACGCGTCGATCGCGATGCCGACCGCGAGGCCCAGCGCGATCGGCTTGATGGCCGTGTCGCCCTCGGGGATGAAGGCGGCGAAGACCGAGAACATGATGATCGCGGCGGCCGTCACCACGCGAGCCGAGGCGGTGAAGCCCGATCGCACGGCGCCCACGGCGATGTCGCGGTCGTGGTGTCCGCCCAGGGCGCGAACCTTATGGACGTAGTCCTCCCGCATGCGCGAGACCAGGAAGACCTCGTAGTCCATCGCGAGCCCGAACAGCACTCCCATCAGCAGGATCGGCATAAAGCTGATGACCGGCCCGGTCTTGGCCACGTGCAGCAGATCTGCGCCTACGCCGTGCTCGAAGACGAGCGCGACGACGCCGAAAGCGGCGGCGACGGAGAGCAGGTATCCCAGCGCCGCCTTGATCGGCACCCAGAACGACCGGAAGACGATCATGAGCAGGACGAGGGAGAGGCCGACAACGAAGATCCCGAACGGCACGAGCGCCGCTCCGAGGCGGTCGGAGATGTCGATCGCGACGGCAGTGAATCCGGTGACCTTGAGGTCGACGCCGTACTCCTCAAGCCATTCGTCATGGTGCGAGCGCAGTTCGCGCACCAGTTCGGCCGTCGCGGGGTCGTCCGGCGCGGTGGTCGGGATGAGCTGGACGATGCCCGTGTCGGCGGTCTCGTTCGGAGTCGCCAGTGCCACCTCCTCCACGCCCGGGATCGTCTCGACCTCGTCCGCCAGATCCTGCATGAGGCCGAGGGGATCGGTCGAGGTGACGATCGTCCCGGTGAGGATGAGCGGGCCGTTGAAGCCCGGACCGAAGTTCTCCGAGGTCAGATCGTAGGCCTGCCGGGCTTCGCTCGTCTCCGGCTGCATTCCGGCGTTCGGCAGGGCGAGCGTGAGGCTCGTGGCGGGGATCGCCAGGGCGCCCAGACCGGCGACGACGGCCACGGTGGTGATGACCGGGTGCCGGGTGACGCCCGAGACCCAGCGGTCGGCGAAACCTCGCCGCGCTCCGGCCGCCGGCGCGACGACAGCCGCGGGGCGCGAGGAGCGGGTGGCGCGGGGTGCGCGGGCGGCGCGGGGCGCGCGCGCACGACGCTTCCAGCCGACGACCCGCCCCTTCGCGAAGCCGAGCAGAGCCGGTGTCAGCGAGATCGCCACCAGCACCGCGATCGCGACGGCGACCGATGCGGCGATGCCCATCGTGGTCAGGAACGGGATGCCGGCGAAGGACAGTCCGATGAGTGCGATCAGCACGGTCACTCCCGCGAACACCACCGCCGATCCGGCCGTCGCGGTGGCGCGGGCGACGGACTCCTCCGGATCGACTCCGGAGCGCACCTGATCCTGATGTCGGGCGACGATGAACAGCGCGTAGTCGATGCCGACCGCGAGGCCCAGCATCACGGCCAGCAGCGGTGTCGTCGAGGAGATCGACGCGAAGGCCGTCGCGACGAAGATCAGCGCGATGGCGAGCGCGACGCCGATCAATGCGCTGATCAGGGGGAACCAGGCCACTGCGAACGAGCGGAATGTGATGATCAGGACGAACAGGGCGACGAGCACGCCGACCGCCTCGATCAGTGAGATCGCCGGCACCGACTGGGAGAACAGGTCGCCGCCGATCGCGATCTGCGAGCCCGACGGCAAGGCGTCCTGCAGTTCGGCACTGATGTCGCGGAGCTGCTCCTTGGTCTCGGGTGTCACATCGGTGGCCTGGCCGTCGAACTGCAGGCGGATGATCGCCGCGCCGTCGTCCTCCGAGACGAGCCCGGACACCATCTCGTCGAACGGATCGGTCACCGCCAGAACGCCGTCGAGGTCCTCGAGCTGACCGATCGCGTCCTCGATCTCACTGGCGTACGGATCCTGGTCGACCCGGTCCCCGGGGGCGGCGACCACGACGAGCTGCGCGCTCGTTCCGCTCGCCTGCGGGAACGACCGGCTCAGCTGCTCGAGACCGGCCTGCGCTTCCGTGCCCGGAATCGAGAAGGAGTTGTTCGTGCCCTGCATGAACACAGCGGCGCTGCCGCCGGCGACGCCCAGCAGCAGCAGCCAGGCGATCAGCACGCGCCACGAGTGGCGGTACGACCAGCGACCGAGCGCATACAGGAGAGTGGACACAGCGCCTCCGCGTGATTGAACTGCGTGAGAGTTTCAGAGAAGATGGATACAGCGCTGTATCGGATACATGAGTGTATCGTAGAGCGCGGCCGAGAGGCGAAGCTGAGTGCTGAGTGTGTATTTCAGCCCGCTCGCCCACCCCGAGGTCCTGCCGTGCGAGAAGAGGAGCGATGACCGACACCGTGGATGTGCCGCCCAGCGGCCTGACCTCGCGCCGTCGGGAGGCGACGCGCCAGAAGCTGCTGGATGCCGCCGCGCAGGTCTTCGCCGAGGAGGGGCTGGATGCGGCATCCGTCGAGGCGATCTGCGAGCGCGCGGGCTTCACGCGGGGCGCGTTCTACTCGAACTTCGAGACGAAGGACGAGCTCTTCCTCGAACTCGCCGGCCGCGTGGCCCGGGCGCGTGTGGACTCCGTGCGTCAGCGCGTCGCACAGCTGGAGCGCGAAGGCGATCTCGAAGACGTGGCGACCGATGCGCTCGCGGTCGTCCAGGAGGTTCTGGACGTCTCGGGCGATGACCGGCTCGCGATCCTGCTGATGAGCGAGATCCGCATCCATGCGCTGCGCGACCCGCAGCTGGGCTCGGCCTACCTCGCCCAGGACGCCGAGATGCGGGCGAGCGTCGCGCAGATCATCACCGACATCGGCACGGCCAAGCACATCGTCTTCCGTCTCCCCGCCGACGAGGTCGCGCGGCTCATGCTCACCGTCTGGGAGACCGAGTCCGTGCGCGCGACGATGGCGGGGCTGGACTATGCGGCGGTGTGCCGCCAGACGAGCGAGCAGCTGGCCCGGGTCGCGGAGCTCGTGATCGTCGCGCCCGGGGGCTGACTCAGGCCCGGGTGAGCTCGGAGTGGCAGCGCGCGATCCGCGCGTGCCACCATTCGCGGCGATCGTCGGATGCCGCATGCGCGTCCAGCAGTGCGGGCTCGGGCACCACGCGACCCACGGAGAGCGAGCCGCCCTGCGGCGTCAGTCCGGGGGCGATCACATCCGCTCCGAGCAGTGCGGCAGTGCCGAGCCCGCAGTCGTACTCGAGGTCCGGAAGTGCGGCGGCCAGCGCCACGCCCATCGCCAGCCCCACCGAGGTGTCCAGGGCGCTGGAGACGACCGCGGGAAGGCCCGCGTCGGCGACGATCCGGAGGGCCTGGCGAAGGCCGCCGAGCGGCTGCGCCTTGACCACCACGATGTCCGCCGCGCCGGCACGGGCGACCGCGATCGGATCGGCTGCCTTGCGTACGCTCTCATCCGCAGCGATCGGAATCCCGAGGTACTTGATCCGCCGGTGCAGCTCTGCCAGCTCGTCCACCGAGGAGCACGGCTGCTCCACGTATTCGAGATCGAACTCGGTGAGCGCGTGGATCGCGTGCTCGGCTTCGTCGAGGTTCCAGCCGCCGTTCGCATCGACCCGGATCCGACCCTCGGGGCCCATCGCCGCGCGCACCGCCCGCACGCGGGCGACGTCGTCCGCCAGCCGCTGCCCGGATTCGGCGACCTTGACCTTCGCCGTGCGGCACCCGTCGAAGCGTGCCAGGATTCCGGCGACCGACGCCGGGTCCACCGCGGGGACCGTCGCGTTGACGGCGACCCGGTCGCGCAGCGGCGCGGGTGCCGGCATCCACCCGTAGTCGATCGCGCCCGCAAGCCAGGCCGCCGCCTCCGCGTCGTCGTACTCCACGAACGGCGAGAACTCCGTCCAGCCCTCGGGCCCCTCGAAGAGAACGGCTTCGCGCACGTCGATGCCGCGGAACCGGGTCACGAGCGGCAGCGAGACGACGCGCGCCGTGGCGAGCAGGTCGGCGAGGGACGGAAGGGATGCTGCGGCGTCGGTGCTCACCCGACCATCATGCCCTGCCGCCTTCCGCGCCGCGCGGCGCCGCCCGGTCCGCTGCCCCCATCGCTGACTTGTCGTATATGCATGCGGCGCGCGGCGTGTCGCGTGCATTCACGACAAGTCGAGCTGACAGCAAAGTGTGATTGACGTTAGTGTGTATCACACAGTACAGTGTGGGACATGAGTGAAACCGAAGCGCTCGAGACGCACCTGCAGGAGCTGCGGCGCGGGACGGCTGTGCTCGCGTGCCTGCGCCTGCTCGTCACGCCCGGGTACGGCTACAGCCTGCTCGAAGAGCTGAGCGCGCGCGGGTTCGACACCGACGCGAACACGCTCTATCCCCTGCTTCGCCGACTGGAGAAGCAGGGACACCTGACGAGCGAGTGGAACACCGATGAGGCGCGGCCGCGCAAGTTCTACCGCACGAGCGCCGCGGGCTCGCGGCTCGCGGCCGCGCTCACGACCGATTTCCAGGCGATCGCAGCCGCGATCGGCGCCCTACCCGGCATCCACGAGGAGGACTGAGATGGACACCACCACCCTGACCGACCGCTACGTCACCGCGGCGATGCGCACCGTGCCCGAGAAGCAGCGGGACGACCTCGGTGCTGAGCTGCGGGCCTCGATCGCCGATCAGGTCGACGGGCGCATGGAGAATGGCGAGCACCACGCCGCGGCCGAACGCGCGGTGCTCACCGAGCTCGGCGACCCCGACAAGCTTGCCGCCGGCTACACCGACCGGCCGCTGCACCTGATCGGACCGAAGTACTACCTCGAGTGGTGGCGCTTGCTGAAGCTGCTGCTGTGGATCGTGCTCCCGGCTGCCGCGTTCGGCATCGCGCTCGCCGAGACCCTGGAGGGCCAGCCGATCGGATCGATCATCGGCGGCGTTGTGGTGACGCTGATCTCGGTCGCCGTGCACTTGTGCTTCTGGACGACGCTGGTCTTCGTGATCGTCGAGCGCACGGGCGCGCGGGCGGGCTCGTTCACCGAGTGGAGCGTCGACCAGCTGCCGGAGCCGCGGCAGCGCGGCGTCGGGTTCGCCGACCTCATCGTGTCCCTCGTCTTCCTGGCGCTGGCAGCGGGCGCGGTCATCTGGGATCTGACGATCGGCTTCGTTCCGGCATCCGTCTCCGGCGCGGGCGAACCGCTGCCCTTCCTCAACCCGGCCTTGTGGCCGTGGTGGATCGCCGGGCTGTTCGTGCTCATGGCCCTCGAGGCGACGCTGGCCGTCGTGGTGTACCTGATCGGCCGGTGGACTCCGGCGCTCGCGGTCGCGAACGCCGTTCTGGCCCTGGCCTTCGCGGTGCCGGCGCTGCTCCTGCTGTCGCAGGGCCAGCTTCTGAACCCGCAGTTCTTCCCCACGGTCGTCGGAGCGGGCGGCGCCGAGGTGGCCGCGATCGTGAACGTCGTCTTCGGATTCGGCATCGTGCTGATCGCCGTCTGGGACATCATCGATGTGGTCCTCAAGACGGTCCGCTCCCGACGCTGAGACCTAGGCTGGAAGGATGCTTACCGATACCCCCGTCCGGTTGGGCGTCCAGCTTCAGCCCCAGCACGTCACCTATGCGCAGATGCGGGATGCCGTCCTCCGCCTCGAGGAGATGGGGGTGGACATCCTCTTCAACTGGGACCACTTCTTCCCGCTCTCCGGCGACCCGGATGGCCTGCACTACGAGTCGTGGACGATGCTCGGCGCGTGGGCCGAGCAGACCGAGCGCGTCGAGTTCGGTGCTCTGGTGAACTGCAACAGCTACCGCAACCCCGACCTGCAGGCCGACATGGCCCGCACGATCGACCACATCAGCGCCAAGAACGGGCAGGACGGGCGGTTCATCTTCGGCACCGGTGCCGGTTGGTTCGAGAAGGACTACGACGCGTACGGCTACGAATTCGGCACCCCGGGCTCGCGCCTGGACGACCTGGCCGACGGGCTCGCCCGCATCCACGCGCGCTGGGATGTCCTCAATCCCGCCCCGACGCGCAAGATCCCCGTGATGATCGGGGGCAAGGGCGAGCAGAAGACGCTGCGGCTCGTGGCCCGATACGCCGACTACTGGCACAGCTTCGTGACGCCGGAAGAGCTGCCGCACAAGCTGTCGGTCATCCAGAAGTGGGCCGAGCGCGAGGGCCGCGACACGTCGAATCTGGTGCTGTCCAACGAGTTGCAGCGCCGCGGCACCGATGCGGCCGACGCCCTGTTCGACGGCGGCGTGCGCCTGTTCACCCTGGGCTTCCCGGGTCCGGACTACGACTACGACAAGGTGCGCTCCTGGCTCGCCTGGCGGGACGCCAAGAACGGCTGACCGGTCGGCGGACTCGCCGCGATCGACGTCATCGGCGGCCCTAGGCTGTGCGAGTGAGCGTTTCCGAGTTGTTCGACGAGAACCAATGGATGCCGGCACCCGGCTCCGAGGACTACACCGACATCACCGCGCACGTGTCGGTGGACGGCCGGATCGCGCGCGTCGCCTTCGACCGGCCCGAGGTGCGCAACGCGTTCCGCCCGCACACGGTGGACGAGCTCTACCGCGCACTCGATGACGCGCGGCAGGACCCGCGGATCGGCGTCGTGCTGCTCACCGGCAACGGTCCGAGCCCCAAGGACGGCGGCTGGGCGTTCTGCTCGGGTGGCGACCAGCGCATCCGGGGCCGGTCCGGCTACCAGTACGCCGAAGGATCTGCGCCCGACAAGCGCGACCCCAGCCTTGCCGCGATGGGACGCCTGCACATTCTCGAGGTGCAGCGGCTGATCCGCTTCATGCCGAAGGTCGTCATCGCCGTCGTTCCGGGGTGGGCGGCGGGCGGGGGACACTCGCTGCACGTCGTGTGCGACCTGACGATCGCCAGTGCCGAGCACGGCCGTTTCAAGCAGACCGACGCCGATGTGGGCTCGTTCGACGCCGGCTACGGCTCGGCGTACTTCGCGCGCCAGATCGGGCAGAAGTTCGCACGCGAGGTCTTCTTCCTCGCGGAGGAGTACTCGGCTCAGCGCGCGTACGAGATGGGCGCCGTGAACCGCGTCGTTGCGCATGTCGACCTCGAGCGCGAAGCGCTGGCGATGGCCCGGACGATCCTCACCAAGTCGCCGACTGCGATCCGCATGCTCAAGTTCGCCTTCAACGCTGTGGACGACGGCATGGTCGGCCAGCAGGTGTTCGCCGGCGAGGCGACGCGACTGGCGTACGGAACCGACGAGGCCGTCGAGGGCCGCGACTCGTTCCTCGAGAAGCGCGATCCGGACTGGTCCCCGTACCCCTGGCACTACTGATGCGCCTCGAGCCCGTCATCGGCGACGATCCGCGCGAGATCCTGCGGGGACTTCGCGGCGCGCTGCACGGCGCCGGTCCGGCTCTGGGACTCGGCCTGGTGCACGACCTGCCCGCGGAGGTGCGGGCCGGGGCGGCGGTGGTCGTCACGACATCGGGTTCGACCGGGATCCCCAAGAGCGTGATCCTCAGTCGCGACGCCCTGACGGCCGGAGCCCTTGCCACGGCCGACCGCATCGGCGACGGTGCGTGGCTGCTGGCCCTCCCGGCGACCTACGTCGCCGGTATGCAGGTGCTCGTGCGCTCGATCGTCGCCGACCGCGAACCCGCCTGGCTGAGCGGTGCCTTCACCCCTCAGGCGTTCTCCGCGGCGGCGCTCATGATGGTCTCCACCGACCGGGGTGAGCGGGTGCCGACCTACACCTCGCTCGTCCCGGCGCAGCTGTCGAAGCTGCTGGATGCCGCCGCCCAGGACTCGACGGTGCTGACGGCGCTGCGCTCATTCGAGACGATCCTCGTCGGGGGGCAGGCGATCCCGGCGGCCACGCTCGAACGCGCCCAGCATGCCGGGGTGCGCATCGTGCGAACCTACGGCTCGACGGAGACGAGCGGAGGATGCGTGTACGACGGGGTGCCGCTGCGCGGCGTCGCCGTGCGCATCGCCGACGGCGAGGTCCGGGTCGCGGGTCCCACGCTCGCGGACGGCTACCTCGGGGACAGCGCCGCGACCCAGGCGGCATTCGTGCACGACGATGCGGGGGTGCGGTGGTACCGCACCGGCGACGCCGGAATCATCGAGGGTGACGTGCTGCGGGTGCGGGGCCGGATCGACAACGTGATCGTCTCAGGCGGCATCAACGTGTCGCTGGACCGCGTCGAGCGGATCGTGCGCACGATCCCCGGGCTGGAATCAGCGGTCGTGGTCGGCGTCCCCGATGAGCGCTGGGGTGAGGCATCCGTCGTGGTGGTCGCCCGTGGCGAGGCGCTGCGCCGCAGCGAATCGACCCAGCTCGCCGAGGCTCGCATCGCGGTGGCCGACGAGGTCGGCGCACATGCTCGCCCGACGCGCCTGGTGCTGGTGGACGATCTCGCGACCCTCCCCAGCGGCAAGCCCGACCGCGAGACGATCAAGGCCGCCGTCGCCGCGCTGCACTGATCCGCAGCACCGCTCGGCTCACGCCGCCGATTGCGGGCCCGTGTCCACGACGCAGAATCGGTTGCCCTCGGTGTCTTCGAGGACGACCCAGTCCGCGTCCTCGGGGTAACCGTCCCAGTCGACCTCGCGTGCGCCGAGGCCGAGCAGCCGGGCGATCTCGGCTTTCTGATCGTCGGCGTACAGGTCGAGGTGGATGCGGGGCGGGTAGCTCTGGGGATAGCCGGTGACCGACAGCGCGATGCTCGCACCGGGAGCATCCCACGACTCCTTCCCGGGCGGGTCGAGGATCACCCAGTCCTCCGTAGCAGGGCGCCTCTCGACGTAAGCGAGGGCCGCACGCCAGAACGCCCCCGCACGCGTGATGTCTTCCACGGTCAGCACGACCGAACCGATGCTCAGCATCCGGCCAGTCTCCGCGTCCGCTCCTCGCCGAGCCAGGGGGTTGCGAGGACATAGGATGACTGCTCGTGGCAGGCACCCCCAGCAAGAAGCGCAAGCGTCCCGGACCGAAGAAGCAGCCCCCGCGCGGAAATCCGCAGAAGGTCAGCGAATCGCGCGGCCCGCGGCACGTCGAGAAGGCCACGTTCGGCGACTGGGTCGGCGCCGCACGCCTGCGGACGCTCCCGCTCGCCGTCACGCCGGTCCTCATCGGCACGGGCGCCGCGATGATCGTCGACGGCCTGTTCCACTGGGTGCTCGCACTGCTGTGCCTCGTGGTGTCGGTGAGCCTGCAGATCGCGGTGAACTTCGCGAACGACTACAGCGACGGCATCCGCGGCACGGACAACCACCGCGTCGGTCCCGCTCGCCTGACCGCATCGAAGAAGGCCTCGCCGCGCGCGGTGCTCACCGCAGCCCTCGTCTTCTTCGCGATCGCCGCCGCGGCAGGGCTCGCGCTCGTGGTCCGCAGCGGACAGTGGTGGCTGCTGCTCGTGGGCGCCGCGTGCATCGTCGCCGCGTGGTTCTACACCGGCGGCAGGAAGCCCTACGGCTACTACGGGCTCGGCGAGCTGTTCGTCTTCGTCTTCTTCGGCCTGGTCGCCACGGTCGGAACGACGTTCGTGCAGGTGCTCGCCGTGCCGCAGGAGGCGTGGTTCGGCGCCGTCGGCGCCGGCCTGCTCGCCTGCGCCGTGCTGCTGGCCAACAACCTGCGCGACATCGACCAGGACCGCACGGCGCACAAGCGCACGCTCACCGTGCTGATCGGCCGCCGTTGGACACGGGTGCTGTTCACCGTTTTCGTGCTGGCGCCGTTCCTGATCTCGTCGTACCTGGCGCTGTTCTACCCGATCGCGTGGCTCGCCCTGCTGGCGCTGCTGGCCGCCCTGCCGGCGATCCTGATCGTGTGGACCTACCGCCTGCCGCGGGAACTCGTCGTCGCGCTGAGCCTCACGTCCCTGACCTCAGTCGCGTACGGGGCGTTCCTGCTCTGGGCGTTCATCGGCTGAGCTCGGTTGTGCTGCCGCGGTCGCATCGGCCACCGCATCCTCGACGTCCTCGTCGCTCGTGGTCGCTTTGAGGCTCGCGCGCCGCTCCGCCAGGCCCGTCGTCACCTCGGTCAGAGGCCGGCGCAGGAACAGCAGCGAAAGGCTGAGCCCGATGAGGGCCGCGAAGATCGCCGCGAGCCAGTAGAGGTCGCGGAAGATCGGAAACAGCATCAGGATGCCGAACGGCACGAGGAATGCGAGCAGCCTCAGCACCGTGTAGAGAAGGGCGGAGCGGGCTTTCACCCCTTCATCGTAGATCGCCGCCGTGTCGGTCCGGTCACGGGCGGGGCCGCGCGCCCGCTGCGCGCCTAGGATGGAACCGTGACTCGAGTGCTGCTGATTCTGGCGCTGGTCCTGACCGCTTTCTGGGTCTACACCATCGTCGATTGCAGTGTGCAGCCCGCGAACCGCCATCGCGGTGTGAGCAAGCCCATCTGGATCCTGATCGTGATCTTCCTGCCCGTGCTCGGCGGACTGCTCTGGCTCTTCGTCGGCCGCGTGCGCCGCTCCACGATCATCGCCCGTCGCGCACCGGATGACGATCCCGAGTTCCTCGAGAAGATCGGCACGCTGAGCGACCAGGACGAGCGCATCCGCCGCCTCGAAGAAGAGCTCGCGCTGCTGGATGCCGAGGACGACGACCCGCGCTGGACGCCCGGTGGCGGCATCCCCGGCACGACGGCCGGCACTCCCGCCGCCGGAACGCCCACCACGGGCAAGCCCGCGCCCGACTCGCCTCGCGGAACCGATCGCCCGACCGACGGTGACGACGACACGCGCGGTCAGCGCGGCGTCGCCGGCTAGTGGTTCCCGAACGACACCGCGCTGCACCCGCGACCGATGCGGCGGCCGCTCTGCTCGGTGCGCTCGTCGATCTCGGCGTCCGGCACATCGTGCTGAGTCCCGGGTCGCGATCGCAGGCGCTCGCCCTCGTCGCAGCGGAGCTCGAGGCCCGCGGGGCGGTGCACCTGCACGTGCGCATCGACGAGCGGGTGGCCGGCTTCACCGCGCTGGGCATCGGACGCGAGACCCGGATGCCGGCTGTCGTGGTGTGCACGTCGGGCACCGCGGCGGCGAACCTGCTCCCGGCGTCGCTCGAAGCTCACCACTCCGGCGTGCCGCTGCTGCTGCTGACCGCCGACCGCCCGCCCGAATTGCGCGGTGTCGGCGCGAACCAGACCACGCGACAGCTGGGGATGTTCACGCCCAGCACGCGGCTCGAGGCGGACCTGCCCGTTCCCGAGACGATCGACGACGAGGGCGACGCAGAGCAGAGCGTCATGCTGCGGCAGATCGCGATCGATGCGGTGCAGGCTGCGCTGGGCGCGGGGACGCGCGCGCCCGGCCCCGTGCACCTGAACCTTCCGTTCCGCGAGCCGCTCGGCGGGGATCTTCCCGCGTGGCTGAGCATGCCGACCGCGGAGCTGAGCGTCGCGGCGGACGTCGATCCCGACGCCGCGCCGGTCGAGGACGTGGCCGAGGACGAGGCCTCCGGTGCGCTCTACCAGGGGGGTGGAGGGATCGGTGAGGCCGACCTGCCCACCGAACCCGACGATCTCCCGTTCGTCCTGACGCGAGGACCCCGCACCGTGGTGATCGCCGGCGCGGATGCCGGGCCCGATGCCGAAACCCTCGCGCATCTGGGTGGATGGCCGCTGATCGCGGAGATCGTGAGCGGGGCGCGCTTCGGGCGGAACCTCGTGCACGGGTACCGACGTCTGCTCGCGGACCCGCAACTCGGCGGGCGCGTCGAGCGGGCGATCGTGCTCGGACACCCGACGCTCAGCCGCGAGGCCACCGCCCTGCTCTCCGACGCCGACATCGAGGTGCTGGCCGTCCGAGGCCCCGGCGAGCCGCTGAACCTCAATGGCGCGACGACAGCGGTGGATGCGATTGCGGTCGACGCGGGGGAGGCGGACCGGGAGTGGCTCGGCGCCTGGCTGCAGGCCTCGCGCACGGCATCCTTCGATCTCAGTCCGCCGGCGCCCGACGTGGACGGACTCGCGTCCGCCGTGCCGGCCGAGCGACTCGGCGCGATCCAGACCGAGATGGCCGTGATCCGCGCGCCGCTGGATCGTGAGGTGCTGGTGGATGCCGTCTGGCGTGCGACCTGGCCGCACGACCGCCTGATGTTCGGCTCGTCGCGGCTGGTGCGGGTCGCCGACAGCGTGCTCGGCGGCAAGAAGGTGCCGGTGCACTCCAACCGCGGTCTCGCGGGAATCGACGGCACGGTGGCGACCGCAACCGGCATCGCGCTCGCCTCGCAGCTCGGCGAGCGGCCGGGAGTCACCCGTCTCGTGCTGGGCGATCTCGCGCTGCTGCACGACGCGGGAGCGATGCTGCTGCCGCCGGGCGAGGATGAACCGCGCATCCAGGTGATCGTCGGCAACGACGGCGGCGGTACGATCTTCGACAGCCTCGAGGTGCGCGGTGTCGCGTCGCCCGAGGCCATGGACCGGGTGCTGTACACGCCGCAGACCGCCCGGCTCGAGCATCTCGCGCAGGCGTACGGGTGGGAGTACATACGCGTGACCACCCGCGCCGGCCTGGACCAGGCGCTGACAGCGCCGGTCAGCGGCCGGCAGCTCGTCGAAGTTCCCCTGCCGCGCTGAGCCGTGCTCCCGGCATGATGGCAGGATGACCCACAAGAGCGAGAAGAACTGGAGCGGCGATCCCGCCGAACTGCTGCGCGCGGGGGAAGGCTTCGTCCTGTCGGGCGTCGATCCCGACGAGACCCCCGGGTATTCCGAGGGCAAGGATGCTGCGGCCGAGGACTTGGCTATCGGCGTGGACGACCTCGACGAGCTGCAGGAGCGCCTGTTCGCTCAGAGCCGGACCGATGCGTCGGATGCCTCAGTGCTGCTGCTGCTGCAAGCGATGGACTCGGCGGGCAAGGGTGGCGTCATCCGCCACGTCGTGGGGTCGGTCGACCCGCAGGGCGTGATGCTCACGGCTTTCAAGAAGCCGACGCCGGAGGAGCTCGAGCACGACTTCCTGTGGCGGGTCCAGAAGCACGCGCCGCAGCCGGGGTACATCGGAGTGTTCGACCGTTCGCAGTACGAGGACGTGCTCATCGGCAAAGTGCGTTCCCTCGCGCCTGCCGAGGAGATCGAACGCCGCTACGACGCGATCAACGTTTTCGAGAAGCAGCTGACCGACGCGGGCACCCGCATCGTGAAGGTCATGCTGCACATCTCCTACGCCGAGCAGGGCGAACGCTTGATGGAGCGCCTCGACCGGCCCGACAAGCACTGGAAGTACAACCCGGGCGACATCGACGAGCGCGCCCGCTGGCCGCATTACATGGACGCGTACCAGACCGTGTTCGAGCGAACCTCGACCGATCATGCTCCGTGGTTCGTCGTGCCGGCGAACCGCAAGTGGTACTCGCGGCTGGCGGTGCAGCAGCTCCTGCTCGGAGCCCTGCGCGAGATCGATCCGCAATGGCCTTCTGCGACGTTCGACGTCGCGGCGGAGAAGAAGCGGCTCGCGGCGACGTAGAGAACATCGTCCCGCTCGGGACGCTGTGTGGTCCAGTACTTGATCTGATATAGTACCTGTTATGACACAGGACGACGCGTTCGCGGCAGATCTGCTGCGTGGGCACACCGACACGATCGTGCTCAGCGTGCTTCGTCGCGGCGACCGCTACGGCTTCGAGATCTACAAGGCGATTCGCGATGCGACCGGCGGACGCCATGAGATCAAAGAGGCAACGCTGTATGCCACTTACCGGCGCCTCGAGAAAGACGGCCTCGTCGAGTCCTACTGGGGCGACGAGACCCAGGGCGGCCGTCGCAAGTACTACCGCATCACGGATGCCGGCAGAGCGGTGTACCGGGGCAATGTCTCCGCGTGGGTCGCCACGCGCCGCATCATCGACTCTCTCTTGGACATCAAGGCCACGGACGCGAAGGAACCACGATCATGAGCACCGATATCCACCGCCTTCTGGACGACGCCTTCGTCGGCGTCGAGATGACTCCCGACGTTCAGGACCTGAAAGAGGAGATCAGAGCCAACCTGATCGCGCGGACCTGCGAATTGGAGGCGTCCGGCCGAACGTCCAGGGATGCCGCTGCGCAGGCGATCGCGGAGCTCGGCGACGTGCGCGTGCTGCTGGACGGCGTCACGAGTTCCGGGCCGAGCGGCGCACCCGCCGAAAGCCAGCACGCGGCGTTCCTGCGCCATCATGTGCGGCCCAAGACCGGCTTCGTGGTTCGCGTGGTCATCTGGTCATTGATGGCCACTCTGGGGATCGTCCTGGCGACACTCGGCGCCACCGGCGTGCTGAGATCATCGGCCGCTGCCCTGATCGGACTGGTCGCGTTGGCATCTGCTGGACTCGGCCTCATCGTCGGCGATTCGTTGTCGCAGGAGACGACTACCCATCATCCGATGCCGTCCCGCCGCGCAGGCGGGTACGCGCTCGCCACGGTCCTCGCCGCCGCCGGGCTGGGCGTGGCCGGTCTGGTCGCGCTCACCGCCTTGCCGATGTGGTGCATCGTCTTTTCCGCCCTCGGCGTGATCGCGGCGATCGTCCTGTTCGCTTTCCTCGCCGCAAGCCAGACGAACCGCACCAAAGCCTGGGTGCGCGCGAACGGCGGGGCCGGCGAAGTTCCGAATCGCTTCGAAGAGGAGCCCGAGACCGCTGCGCGCTTCGGCATCTACACCGCGGTCATCTGGGCGCTGACCTTCGCGGTCGTCGTGGTGCTCATCTTCACGGTCGGCTGGTGGTGGTCTCCGCTGGCGTTGATCGGCGGATTCGCCGTGATGATGCTCGTGCTCGCCCGCATGATGTTCGGACCCCGAAGAACGCCGTAGGCGCTCCAGCGCTCCACCGGCGCCGCACGAAGCGCGCATTTCCGCACGAATCGACAGAAGGGACGTTCGCCATGCCTGCGAACAACAACAGCAACGCCATCATCGCCGACTCGCTCACCAAGGTGTACCCGGGGCGGGGGCGCAAGAGCGACGTGCGTGCTCTGGACGGCCTCAGTTTCGCCGTTTCTCCCGGCCGGGTGTTCGGCCTGCTCGGACCGAACGGCGCCGGCAAGTCCACGACCACCCGGATTCTCACCACTCTCTCCACGCCCACCTCCGGCGCGGCGCAGGTGGCCGGACTCGACGTCCATCGCGCCGCTGACGCCGTCCGCGCCGTCATCGGGTATGTCTCGCAGGGCTCGAGCACCGACCCGGTGCTCACCGCCGGTGAGAATCTCGAGATCGCCGGACGGATGCGCGGCATGAACGCCCCCGATTCCCGCGTGCGTGCGCGCCGGCTGCTGGATGAGTTCGGGTTGGCCGACGCCTCCCGTCGACGGGTGAGCACCTTCTCGGGAGGCATGCGGCGCCGGCTCGATGTTGCAGCGGCCCTCGTGCATCGTCCGCAGGTGCTCTTTCTCGACGAGCCGACGACCGGACTTGATCCCGAAGCCCGAGCGGCGATGTGGGCGGAGATCCGTCGGCTCTCGGCCGAGGAGGCTCTCACCGTCGTTCTCACGACGCACTACATGGAGGAAGCCGACCGGCTTGCCGACGACCTGCTCCTGGTCAACCGAGGCCGCGCTGTCGTGCAGGGCACGCCGGAACAGCTGAAGGCCGCCCTGCACGGCGACTCGGTGCGGGTGAGTCTGATCGAGCCGGATCCGACCGCGGTGCGCGCCGCCGTGGCAGCAGTCCCGGGCCTTACCGACGTGATCATCGAGGCGTCCGGAGTCGACGGGGTCCTGGCTGCACGTACCGACGACGCGTCAGCGTCCGTCGGCGCGGTGATCGGCGCTCTGGATGCTGCGGGCATCCGTTTCGGTCAGGTCTCCGCCTCGCATCCCACCCTCGACGATGTGTACCTGCACTTCGTCGGCCACACCTTCGGCGATTCCGCGAACACGTCCGAAGCCGCTGACACGACAGGAGTCGCCGCATGAGCACGTTCGCCCTTTCCCTGTCAGCCCCCGCCCGAGCAGGCTGGTTCACGCAAGCGGGCCAGGTGCTGCGACGCTGGCTCATCTCCAGCCTCCGGCAGGCGTGGGGACCGGTGATGTCGCTGATCCAGCCGATCATCTGGATCCTGCTCTTCGGTCAGGTCTTCGCCTCACTCGGCGTTCTGCCGGCCTTCGGCGGCGCGGGCTACATCGACTACCTCGTGCCCGGCATCCTCATGATGACCGTGCTCTACTCAGGCGCGTGGGCCGGCACGGGGTACATCGACGACATCTCATCGGGGGTGATGGATCAATACCTCACCTCGCCGATCGCGCGGTCGGCGATCATCTCCGGCCAGCTGGCGCAGCAGCTGATCGTCAGCCTTGCCCAATCACTCGTCGTGCTCGGCATCGGCTGGCTGGGAGGAGCGCGCTACCCGGGAGGAGCGGGCGGAATCCTCGCGGCGCTGGGTGTCGCCACTCTGCTCGCGTCGATCTTCTGCTGCGCCTCCAGCGCTGTCGCGCTGATCACCCGCAGTCAGATCGCGCTGATCAGCCTTTCGCAACTCATCGTCCTGCCGGCGACCTTTCTGTCGACAGCGATGATGCCCGCCGAACTGATGCCCGAATGGGTTCAGAGCGTGTCGCGCTGGAACCCGATGACATGGGCGGTGGAACTCGGGCGCGGCGGGCTGAGCGGCGAGTATCCCGCGAACGCCTGGTGGCAGGTGGCCGGCCTCACCGTGATCGCACTGCTCGCCTTCGCCTGGGCGGTGGGATCGATCAGGGCGTATCAGCGTTCGGTCTGAGCGTGTGCTTAGGCTGGGTCGGTGAACCACTCCACCGACCCCGTCCACCGGATCGCCGACGCCTATGTGGCGGAGCTCGCCGCGCACGAACCCGACGCGGCCCAGGCCGCGGGGCTGCCGAGCCCAGGGCCGTTGGCCGACATCGGGCCGGAGTGGCTGCAGCGCAAGTACGTGCTGCAGGGTGAGATGCTGGCGCAGCTGGACGCACTGGCGCCGGATGCCGGAGACCCCACCCTCCGGGCCGCGCTCGCCGAGCGCCTCGAGCGAGAGCGCCTTCTGTTCGACACCGGCTTCACGCCGCGGCTCGTCGCCGGCCTTGCGACGCCCGTGCACCTGATCCGCTACGCGGTCGAGGGACTCACGGTGACCGCGGACGCGGCCGGAGACGAGCTCGTCGCCCGGCTCGAAGCGGTGCCCCACGGCGTAGGGCAGTACATCGACGCCCTCCGCTGGGCGCGCGATCACGCCGACCGGTTCACCGGCACGGGCATCGCGCCGGTGCGGCAGCTCGACACCCTCGCCGATCAGGTCGCGCTCTGGGTCGACGCCGACTGGTTCGGGTCGCTGCCGATCGACGACGGGGTGGATGCCGAGACCCGAGCTCGCGTGCGCGCCGCCGCCGACGAGGCCAACGCCACACTCGGCGAACTCGTCGCCGTGCTGCGTGACGAGCTGCGCCCGGTCGCCCCCACGACCGACGGGGTCGGTGCGCAGGTCTACGCAGACCTCGCCGCCGCGATGCTCGGCGCCCGAATCGACCTGGCCGACACCTACACCTACGGGTGGGCGGAGCTGGAGCGCCTCGTCGACGAAGCTCGGCACCTCGCGCGGGAGCTCGGTGGAATCGGCGCCGACCCGGTCCGCTCCACAGCCGCGATGCTCGACGAGGACCCGCGCTACCGCCTCGACGGAGTCCCTGCGATCCGCGCGTGGCTCGAGCAGCGGGTCGCCGAGACCACCGACGCGCTCGCGGATGCGTTCGAGCTGCCGCCCGGCATCCACAGGGTCGACTGCGTGGTCGCCGAGGCCTCGAGCGGCGTGGTCTACTACACGCCCGCCCCGCCCGACGGGTCGGTGCCGAGCCGGATCGTGTGGACGATCCCCAGCGGAATCCCGGTCGCCGCGACCTGGCAGGAGGTCACGAGTGTGCACCACGAGGGCCTGCCCGGGCACCACCTGCAGTTCGTCGTGACCGCCTCGGACCCGGGTCTGCATCCGTGGCAGCGGCACCTGTGCCACATCCACGGGTATGCGGAGGGCTGGGCGCACTATGCCGAGCAGCTCGCCGACGAGCTCGGACTCATCCGCGACCCCGCCGAGCGGCTCGGGCTGCTGCTGGGACAGATCTGGCGCTCGGTGCGCATCGTCGCCGACATCGGCCTGCACACCGGCTGGCCCATCCCGCAGAACACCCTGGTCGCCGAATCCGGGTGGTCGCCGGAGCTCGCCCGGCGCATGCTCGTCGACTTCGCGCTCGTCGAGCCGCACCTGGCCGGGTTCGAAGTGGACCGCTACCTCGGCTGGCCGGGGCAGGCGCTCGCCTTCAAGGTCGGCGCGCGGCTGTGGAACGAGGCGCGGTCCGCGCGGCAGGCCGTCGACGGCGACGCGTTCTCGCTCCGGGACTTCCACCGCGACGCACTGGGTCTGGGTCCGATGGGCCTGGAGCCCCTGCGCGCACGACTGCTCAGCTGAGCGCTACCGCAGTTGCGGCAGCACCTCGACCCCGAGGAGCCGGATGCCCTCGGCCGCGTCGATGCCGTGCGGGGTTCCGAACTCGATGCGATCCACGCCGGCGTCGGCGAGCAGCTGCGCCTGCGCAGCGATGTCGTCGGGGGTACCTGCGAACGCGAACAGGTCCAGCACATCCCGCGGGACGAGACGGCCGGCGCCCTCCTCGTCCCCGTCGGCGAGGCGCGCGCGGATCGCCGGCAGCAGATCGTCGGGAAGCCGGACCGTGGGATCCAGCGCGGCGATCACGTCGAGGTACATCGCCACCTGACGCCGCGCGTGCGCGCGGGCGTGCTCGCCGTCCCGATCGACCACGGTCACCGCACCCAGCACCACACCGACGGACTCGGCGCCGCGGTGGGCGCGATCGAGCCCCGGCCGCAGTCGTTCGCGCACGACGGCGACCATCGCGGGGTTCGCGCTGCCCCCCACCTTGATCTCGTCGGCGAGCTCACCCGCCAGTGCCATGCCGTGCGGGCCCCACGAGCCGATCAGGATCGGTGCGCGCTCGCGCACGACCGGGTAGCGCAGTCGAACCCCCGTTTCGAGCCGGAACGCCGAGCCTTCGTAGCCCTCGCCCCCGCCGCCCAGCAGGGCCTGGATGACACCGACGGCATCGCGCAGATGCGACAGCGGCCGCGGAGCCTCGAGTCCGATCGCCTCGAGCCAGGACCCTCTCGCCAGCCCGAGGTAGGCGCGACCGGAGGAGGCGGCATCCACCGCGGCGAACTGCCCGGCGATCTCATACGGGTGCAGCGTGTACGGATTCCAGCACGCGCAGCCCAGGCGAATGCGCGACGTAGCGCCGGCCATCTCGAGCAGTGCGGCGATCGGAGGCTGGTAGAGCATGTCGGAGAACACGCTCACACCGTCGAAGCCGAGCTCTTCCGCGAGCTCGGCCAGCCGGGCGTACTGGCCGGGCGCCTTGTCGGTCTGCAGCCCGAGCGAGACCTGGAGCGGGCTCACGTCAGCTCGTCGGTCGGGATCGAGTGGATGCCGGTCCTCACGATCCGCATGATGAGGCGCTCGTCGGGGTCGGGGCAGGCGACGAGGTCGTCGCGCTCCAGCCAGTCGCCCGGAGGCAGCTGCCGCTGCTTGGCCGGAAGCAGCGGCATCACCGCCTGCAGCGCGTACAGGCAGAAGTGTCCGCCGTCGGGGAGGCACAGTCGGCTGCTCTGAACAAGGTCGATGTGGTCCCCGACCTTCATGCCGCAGACCGAGCGGCCCTCGATCCTCTCGACGACGACACTGAGGTCGTACAGTTCCGTGCGTTCGTCGCCGGTCATCGCGCCCGCCCCCGCTCCTGAACGGCGGCGTCGTCGCGCACCACGACGCCGCCCTTCATCACGAACTCGATGCCGCGCAGCGCCGACGTATCGGCGGTCGGGTCGCCCGGCATCACGATGAGGTCCGCGAAGCGCCCCGGCTGCAGCGTGCCCACCCGGTCGCCCGCGTCGAGCCAGCGCGCGGGCGCTGCGGTCGCCGCGGCGAGAACCTCGGATGCCGCCAGCCCGCCGGCCTGCATGTGCTCGAGCTCGCGCACGACCGCGCTGGTCCCTTCGAAGTCCCAGAACGGCGGCATGTCGCTGCCCAGCAGCACCTCCACGCCGGCATCGAGCGCGTAGCGGTAGGACTGCAGATGCCGGGGGCCCGCGTCGAGCGAGCGCTCCTGCATCCACGACGGGACCCCGAGGTCGTCGAAGAACGCGCCGGCCCTGGTCACGACGAGGGTCGGCACCAGCGCCACGCCTCGCTCGGCCATGAGCGCGGCGACGTCGGGCGTGAGTTCGTATCCGTGCTCGACGCAATCCAGACCCAGCTCGACGGCTTCGGCGATGATCGCCGCGGGGCCGGCGTGCGCGGTGACTTTGCGTCCCCACGCGTGCGCGGTCGAGATGGCGGCGCCCATCTCGGCGCGGGTCAGCTGGGGAGTGGTGATCTGCTCGTGCTCGCCGGCGATCCCGCCCGAGATCATGAGCTTGATCAGGTCGGCCCCCGCCTTGATCTGGCTGCGCACACCGTGGGCGAAGGCATCCGCGCCGTCGCATTCGAGGGTGTCGTCAGTGTCGTGGCCGTGCCCGCCGGTGCAGCAGAGGCCGCGTCCGGCGGTGAAGATGCGCGGACCGGGCACGTGTCCCGCCTCGATGGCGCGCCGCAGGGCGAAGTCCGCGCCACCCTTCTCGGCGACGCAGCGCACCGTCGTCACGCCCGACAGCAGCGTGCGCCTCGCGCCATCGGCCATGTAGAGCGTGAGCTCGTGGTCATCCAGCGCGCTCACGGCGTCGCCGCCCGGGCCGGGCAGCGAGAGCGAGAAGTGCGTGTGCATGTTGATCAAGCCCGGCATGACGAACGCTCCGCCGAGGCCGATCGCCTCCGCACCGGCATCCGCCTCCGGAACGATGGCGGAGATCACGCCCTCGCGGATGACGATCGCCCGGCCCTCCTGCGGTGCCGGGTCGATCCCGTCGACGAGTCGCAGGTTCGTCAGGACGGCGTCGCCCCGAGTGGGCAGAGACGCGACAGCCCCGCTCATGCGAGCGCATCCACGATCGGGCGGAACTTGACCCGGGTCTCGAGCAGCTCGGCCTCGGGATCGCTTCCGGCGACGATGCCCGCGCCGGCGTGGGCGCGCAGCGGAATGCCGTCACTCGCATCGAGATCGAACTGCGCGCACCGAAGCGCGATCGCCCACTCGCCGTCTCCGTTCGCGTCGACCCACCCGACGGGACCGGCGTAGCGCCCGCGGTCCAGCGGCTCGAGGCGCCGGATGACTCGCAGCGCGGCATCCGTGGGCGTTCCCGCGACGGCCGCGGTCGGGTGCAGGGCGGCGATGAGATCGAGCGCGGAAGCGCCGTCGCTCAGCTCGCCCTCCACATCGGTCGCGAGGTGGAAGACGTTGGGCAGTTTGAGCGTGAACGGCTGCTCGCTCGCGGCGAGGGCGCTCGTGTGCGGGCGAAGGGATGCCAGAACGCTCTGCACCGCGTAGAGATGCTCGTCCTGGTCTTTCGCGCTCGTGGCGAGGGCGAGGGATGCCGCGGTATCGGCGTCCGCATCGGCGCCGCGTGCGGCTGTGCCGGCCAGGACGCGCGCCGTCACCGTTCCTCCCGAGACCGTGACGAGCGTCTCGGGGCTCGCGCCGATGATGCCGTCCACGGCATACGTCCAGCAGTCGGGGTAGCCCGAGGCGAGCGCACGCGCCAAGCGGCGCAGGTCGGATCCGCTCGGGAGCGATCCGGCCAGCTCGCGCGCGAGCACGACCTTGCTCACCTCGCCGGCCGCGATCGCCGACAGCGCACCCCGCACCGCTGCCTGGTAGCCGGCGTGATCGAGCGCGCCGGGACCGAGGGTGGCGGACCAGTACGGCCCGAACTCCGTGCGCTGCGGAAGGTCGTCCTCCGATGCCGCGGCGGAGTCATCGTCGGCGCGCGTGATGCGCGTGACCCAGGAGCGTCCGGCCCGGCGCCCCACGATGAGCGACGGAACGCACAGCGTGCTGCCGGAGGACAGCGAGTCGAAAGCGAAGGATCCGAACGCGACCAGCCCGGTGCCCGGGAGCCTCAGAGGGTCGTTGATCTCGGCGTTCGCGGCTAAAGCACGCCACTGCGCGCCGAAGTCGATGCCCCCACCGGCGACGCGCACGAAACCGACAGTCTCGCCGTACGCGGCGATCGCATCAGTGCGCCGGCTCCAGTACGTGGGATTCGACGGCGACGCGAACGTGAGGACTTCCTCCTGCGGGTCCACCTCCCGCGTCACCACCCGCAGGCGAGGCGGCAGCGGCTCGCGCGGATCGGTCACCCCTCCAGCGTAGAGCGCTGCACCATGCGCGGGCCGACATAAACTGGGGCGTGATGAGCACCCCGCCCCCGACACCGCCGGCTCGGCCCGAGCCGGGCACGCGCGTGCAGTTCCGGTGGCGAAAGTGGGACGGCGGACCGCATTGGGTGCACGACTGCGTGTACCTCGGCTCCGACCGCTGGGGCGACTGGTTCGGCCAGCGCGCCGGCTGGCGCAGCACCCGGCCCGAGCGCGACTATCTGGTCGGTGCCGACAACGTCACCCTCATGCCGCCGAGCGGGGACTACGCACTCACGGTGAACGTCGCGCCGCCGGCCACCTACCGGGTCTACATCGACCTCGGCTGGGACCTGCGGTGGGCGGAGCGCGACGGCGCCCTGGAGCCGACCGGCATCGACATGGATCTGGACGTCGTCAACGCCGTCGACGGCCGCGGCATCTGGATCGACGACCGGGACGAATGGGACGAGCACCGCGTCTCGTATGGATACCCGCTCGAGGTCGTCGGCAAGCTGGAAGCGCTCGCGGTCGACCTCGAGAAGCGTGTCCGAGACGGCGTCGCCCCGTTCGACGACGCCACCGCGGACGCGTGGCTGGAACGCCTCGCCGCCCTGGACCTCGCCGAACCGGGGGTGCAGGCGTGAATGCCGATCACGGGAACAACCGGGCCGACCTGCACAAGGACCCCGCCCGCGTGAGCGGCATGTTCGACCAGGTCGCCAAGAACTACGACCGCACCAACACGGTGCTGAGCATGGGCAACGACCGCATGTGGCGGGTCGCGACCACGCGCGCGGTGGCTCCCCGCCGCGGCCAGAGGATCCTCGACCTCGCCGCGGGCACGGGTGCGAGCTCGGTCGCGCTGGCCAAGAGCGGGGCCGAGGTCGTCGCCGCGGACTTCTCGCCCGGCATGATCGCCGAAGGGCAGCGCCGTCACGGTGCGCACGCGCCGGGCGGCGGCATCCCGAATCTCACTTTCATCGAGGCGGACGCCACGGCGCTGCCATTCGCCGACGACGAATTCGACACGGTGACGATGTCGTTCGGGCTGCGCAACGTCAACGAGCCCAAGAAGGCGCTGCGCGAACTCCTGCGGGTCGCCAAGCCCGGCGGGCGCCTGGTGATCTGCGAGTTCTCCCGGCCGCCGTCGCGCTCGTTCAACGGCCTGTACCGCTTCTACAACGACCGCGTGCTGCCCGTGGTCGCCAAGGCGGTGAGCTCGAACGCAGACGCGTACGACTACCTCAACGAGTCGATCCGCGACTGGCCCGATCAGCGCACGCTGGCGAACTGGATCCGCGAGGCCGGCTGGGTGAATGTCGCCCACCGCAACCTGTCGATGGGCATCGTCGCCCTGCACCGGGCGACCAAGCCCGCGGCCGGTAGGCTGAGCGGGTGACTCCCTCAGCGTCGGGCTCGCGGGTCGCGGGCAAGCTGGGCCTCACCGACCGCACTTTCGCCGGGAATCGATCCCGCAAGCTGCGCTCCGCCGTCAACGCGGGCCTCGCCGAAGTCGACCGCGTCCTGGCCGATGAGCTGCGCATGACCGATCAGATCGCCGACGCCGCCAGCCGCTATCTGTACGAGGCAGGCGGCAAGCGCGTCCGGCCCATGCTCGCCCTGATCACCGCGCAGCTGGGCGACGGTGCAGACGAGAACGTCATCCTCGGTGCGACAGCCCTGGAGATGACCCACCTGGGAACGCTGTACCACGACGACGTGATGGATGCCGCCGACAAGCGCCGCGGTGTGCCCAGTGCGCACGCCGTATGGGGCAACAGCGTCGCGATCCTCACCGGTGATCTGCTCTTCTCGCGTGCGAGCCAGATCATGGCCCGGCAGGGCGACCGGGCCATCCGGCTGCAGGCCGACACGTTCGAGCGACTCGTCCTCGGTCAGATGCACGAGACCGTCGGTCCGCAGGACGGTGAGGACCGAGTGGCGTTCTACCTGAAGGTGCTCTCCGACAAGACCGGTTCCCTCATCGCAGCCGCCGCCCAGGCTGGCATCATCTTCTCCAACGGACCTGCGGAGTTCGAGCAGCCGGTCGTGGCCTACGGCGAGAAGGTCGGCGTCGCGTTCCAGCTGCTGGATGACGTCATCGATCTCTCCGACGATCCGACCGAGACCGGAAAGGTTCCGGGCACCGACCTGCGCGCGGGTGTGCCCACGATGCCGTACCTCGTGCTCGGACAGCGCACGGATGCGGCATCGGTCGCCCTCCGCGTGCGCATCGACGCAGGCGTCGAGCAGATCGCCGCCGGCGCCGACCCCGCGATCCTCGATGACGAACTGGCCGAGCTGCGACAGCACGACGCCACCCAGGCCACCCTGGACCTCGCGCATGCGTGGTCGAGCGAAGCCGTCGAGGCGCTCGCCCCGCTGCCGGACGGAGCGGTGCGCGAGGCGCTCACCCGTTTCGCCGAGGCCGTCGCGGACCGTTCCAGCTGACCCATCGGTCGCCGAGCGTGTCGCAGCGCCGCGCGCTACCGTGACCCGAAAGGACCCTCATGACCAAGCTCAGGCTGGCCATCGTCGGTGCAGGACCGGCCGGCATCTACGCCGCCGACATCCTGTTGAAGGCCGAGCGCAAGTTCGACGTCTCGATCGACCTGTTCGAGCAGCTGCCCGCGCCGTACGGCCTGGTCCGCTACGGGGTCGCGCCCGACCACCCGCGCATCAAGGGCATCGTCACTGCCCTGCGGGAGGTGCTCGACCGCGGCGACATCCGCCTGTTCGGCAACGTCCGCTTCGGCGAGGACATCACGCTGGAAGACCTCAAGCGCCATTACAACGCGGTGATCTTCGCGACCGGCGCGATCCGCGACGCCGGCCTGGACATCCCGGGCATCGACGCGATCGGCTCGTACGGCGCGGCGGATTTCGTCAGCTGGTTCGACGGCCACCCCGACGTCCCGCGCGAGTGGCCCTTGGATGCCGCATCCGTCGCCGTCATCGGAAACGGCAACGTCGCGCTCGACGTGTCGCGCATGCTGGCCAAGCATGCGGAGGACCTGCTGCCGACCGAGGTCCCCGAGAACGTCTACCGCGGTCTCGCGTCGAGCGCCGTCACTGATGTGCACGTCTTCGGACGCCGTGGTCCCGCTCAGGTGAAGTTCACGCCGCTCGAGCTGCGCGAGCTCGGCGAGCTGCGGGACGTCGACATGGTCGTCTACGACGAGGACTTCGACTACGACGATGCCTCGCGGGCGGCGATCGCCAGCAACAAGCAGGTCATGGTGATCGACCGAGTGCTGCAGGCCTGGCGCAAGCGCCCGTCGGTCAACAACGCCGGGGGAGAGGCATCCCGTCGCCTTCACCTGCACTTCTACGCCAAGCCGCTCGAGGTCGTCGCCGACGACGACGGCCGCGTCGCGGCGTTCCGGTGGGAGCGCACGCGACCGGACGGCGAGGGCGGAGTGATCGGCACGGGCGAGATCCGCGAGGTTCCCATCCAGGCGATCTATCGCGCCGTCGGATACTTCGGCTCGCCCCTTCCCGGCGTCCCGTTCGACAAGCGCCACGGCGTGATCCCGAACCACGAGGGCCAGGCGCTGCGGAAGGACTCGAACGACCGGGTTCCCGGCGTCTACGCGACGGGCTGGATCAAGCGCGGACCGGTCGGCCTGATCGGTCACACCAAATCGGACGCCATGGAGACGGTGCGCCACATCATCAACGACCAGGGCTCGTGGTGGCAGCCGGTGGATCCGTCCGAGGGGGCGATCCCTGGACTGCTCGCCGAGCGCGGCGTGCGCTGGACCGACCTGGAGGGCTGGCACCGTCTGGACGAGCACGAGGTCGCGCTCGGCGCGCCGCACGGACGGGCCCGCATCAAGGTCGTACCGCGCGACGAGATGGTGGACGTCTCGCGCGCGGAGTAGCGCTGTCGTTCTGAACCGGAGGGGATGCGCAAGACGGAGGATGAGATCCGGCGTATCGGCCCTCCCGTTTGCGCATCTCCTCCGTTTCGCACGGCGTCGCCTCCTCCCCAGCCCTGCTGCCACCCGCGTTCGGCACGGCAGCACCGTCGCAGCGGATGGCGGTGTTGTCGAGTCGCCAAGGTCGATGACATGCCTGTGGAACGGGATGCTGCGGCAGCGCGGACGGAAGCGATTCGGGATGCGGTCGCTCTGGCTGGTGGAGTGGTGCGGGTGCGTGTCCTCGTCGATGCGGGATGGAGCAGAGGGGCGATCGGTCAGGCTCTCCACGCTGAAGCGATCCTGCGTGTCCGCAACGGCTGGGTGCGCACGCCCGGCGCAGATCCGAACCTGGTCGCCGCAGCGCGTCACGGTGTCGTTCTCTCCTGCATCACGCAGGCACGCCGAAGGGGATTATGGGTCCTCGAGGACGAATCCCTGCACGTCGCGGCGCCCGCCCATGCCAGTCGGGTCGGACCCGTCGCCGCGGTCGTGCACTGGTCGCGCCCGCTCGTGCCGCGGCATCCGAACATCCTCGTCGACCCCGTCGAGAACGTGGTCGGGCTGGTGGCAACGTGCCGGCCGTTCGAGGTCGCGCTGGCCATCTGGGAGTCCGCGCTCAACAAGGGCCTCGTCGACCTGCAGGCGCTTCGCCGGATGAACCTTCCGCCCGCTGCCCGCCAGCTCGCCCAGCAGGTCACACCGTTCGCCGACTCAGGGTTGGAATCCTTCGCGGTGCGCCGGCTGAGGTGGCTGAAGCTGCCGCTTCGCCGACAGGTCTGGATCGCCCGGCGGCGCGTAGACCTGCTGATCGGCGAACGCCTCGTGCTGCAGATCGACGGTGGACACCACGTCGGTCGCCAGCGCGAAACGGACATCGCCCACGATGCGGCGCTGATGCTCCTCGGGTACCACGTGATACGCGTCGGATACGGCCAGATGATCGATCGGTGGCACGAGGTTCAGGACACCATCATGCGCGCCGTCGCGCAGGGGATGCACCGGGCGGGAGCTTGAGTGCGCGCACCGGAGGAGATGCGCGGAGCGGAGGATGAAATCCGGCGTACCGGCCCTCCGGTTTGCGCATCTCCTCCGTATCGTGCGGCGCCTCGAACGAGCAATCAGGCGGCTGAGCCGCGCGGCGCCACCACGATCCGCGAGACCTCCTCCATCCGCGGATGCCGTTCATCGTGCTCGACGACGCCCTTGTGCCACGTGAGCTCGAGGCCTTGCGGCGAGTCCTGGAGCACCGACAGGTTGTTGTCGAACCATGGCCCCTTCAGCGTCGACCAGCCGAAGGGCGGGTCCGGCACCTTCGCCGAGCGGGCGACGATGGCACCTACGGGTCGGGCCAGTCCATAGGACATCACCACCGAGAACCACCGCATCAGGATGGGGAGCGGATTGCGCACCGGGGAGCACACCGCCTGCACGATCCGACCGCCCCCCTCGCGATCGACCTCAGCGATGTAGGAGAAGTGCACGTCGCCGGAGAGGAACATGACCGTCTCGGGTGAGGAGCCGCGCTTGCCGTCGGCGATGTCGGTCACGATCCGGGCGAGGGACTGGAAGCTGTTCTGCCACGCTGCCCAGTGCTCGAGATCGACCATCTGGCGCAGGCGCTCGCCGATTTGCGCCGCCGCCCGGCCCCAGGCTCCCTGCGAGATCGCCTCATCCCACGCCTCGACGTGATGCAGCCCGATCGGCAGCAGAAAGGGGAGCGAAGTGGCGATGAGCAGGTGACGGATGCCGCCCTCCAGCTGTCCATCCAGCCACTCCCACTCCGTCGAGTCGACGAGCGCTCGCGCGGTGGGAGTGAGGTCGCGCGCCGCGCGGGAATCCACCACGACCAGGCGGATGTCGCCGAAGTCCCGGCGGTAGCTGAAACTGTAGGTCCGCGGTTCCTGGTCGACCCGCGCGGCGAAGGCATCCAGGGTTTCGGTGAGATCCAGTTCTTCGGGGCCGGAATGCCCGGCGACGAGCTGCCAGATCTCGTCCTGAGCGCGCGCCGACGGCGAGAGGTTGCCGAGGTGCTGATACACCCAGTACGAGGCCAGACCGGCCACGATGCGGCCATGCCACCACGAGGTCGCCTCCATCTGCTTCTTCCAGTCCAGAGACGCGTTCCAGTCGTCGCGGACGTCGTGATCGTCGAAGATCATGGTGCTCGGCAGGGTCGAGAGCAGCCAGCGGTTGGCGTCGTCCGACCAGGCGAGGCTGTACAGATGCGCGTACTCCTCGTAGTCCTTCAGCTCCTTGCCGGGCGGTTCGTGGATGTCGCGCCGGCTGCGGATGAATTCCTGCATGGCCTCCGTCGTCATGTCGGCATAGACCTGATCGCCCAACAGGAGGATGAGGTCTGGCCGCAGTGATTCGTCCTCGCTCAGCGCGAGGGCGAAGGTGCGCATCGCGTCGACGCCGTGGCTGCGGTTGCCGGCCGCGTCGTGATCGACGCTCGTGCGGCAGGACCCCCACGCCATGCGCAGACGGCGCTGCGGGGACAGGGTGGCGATGACCGGGTGCGGCAGCGGCGAATCGACCTCCGGCCACACGCCCTCGCCGTTGACGAAGACCCGGTAGGGCAGCACCGAACCGGGAGCGAGGCCGTCGACCTCGACGAGGGCGTAGTGATGCCCGTGAACGATGAAAGTGCGAGAGGTCCATTCCCGATCGTCGGCGCGCACCGCGACCACTGCTTCCTCCGCGGTTTCGACCCACACCGATGCGCTGGTCTCGTCGGTATGACGCAGCATCGGTCCGAGGAGGAGGGGTGGGGACGCCATGACTTCATGTCTAGCGCGCGCAACCGACGCACGCCATCACCTCAGCCGCAGTGTCGATCGAAACGCCCCGGGATGCCGTGGGCCGACACCGTCCTGGTGGTGGACGACATCGCGCGCGCCGCGCTGCGGCTCGGCGACGCTGTGACCGTCGAGCGGATCGCGGGCGCTCTGCACGACATCTTCCTGTCGCGCGCGGACGCCCGCGACATCGCCTACGAGCGACTCGACCGCTGGGTGATGGGTTCGCTCGGCACGAAGCGCCTGCCCCTCGCACCGGGCACCTACGTGTGAGGACTCACGACCGCCGGAACGGCGCCGGCCCGGGGGGTGTCGTTCTGCGGGGGATGTACCGGCGCCAGGTGCCGCGATAACCCGTTCCCGAGTAGAACCCCAGCGCGACCAGGACCGCGAGCCCGACCACGACGCCGAGCGTGATCGCCCAGCCGATGGAGCCGCCGGCGGCAACCGTGATCGCACCGGCGAAGAGGCCGAACACGCACGCGTCCACGACGAACAGCAGCAGCGACGAACTGCCCAGCAGGTGGCTGGCGTTGCGGGTGCGCAGAAACGAATACGTCCGCTGCATCCCGGGCTCGTCATCGTAGGTCGAGGCGAGGAAGTACTCCTGGATGCCGGGATCGAGGTCGACGTAGGCACCCCGCAGCCTGTTCATCGCGACGACATACATCATGTCCTCCTCCGACACGTTCATCACACGGATGACGGTCAGCAGGCCGATCAGGCAGAGGAAAGCGAGGATCGCCAGCATCGCCGGCGTGAACCACCCGTCGAATCCGGATGCCTGACCCAGCAGCCCGATCGTGATCAGGCCGGCCGAGACGAGCGTCAGGAAGATCGTGATGCGTGTGAGCACTTCGCTCTGCGCTGTGCTGCGAGCGGCGAGCAGGCCCCAGTGCTCGGTGGCGAGCATCTGCGCGCGACGGCCGAGCGCGGCATCCGGTTGTGTCACTGGGTCGGGCTCGCTCGCGCCTGGCTCGGTCATGCCTGACATTGTGCACCCGGCCGGCCGGTGGCGACAGGCCGGGTGACGCGGACTCTAGGCGTCGGTCGAAGAGTCCCGACCGGTCTTCGCCTGGAGCCGCTCGATGTGCTCGGACGCTTCGGCTTTCGTCAGATCCGCGGAGATCTCCTCGCCGGCCTCGCGGGCGAGTGTGTCGAGATAGCTGCGCTGCGGGGCGGTCATCGGCTCATCGCCGGTGACCCAGTCGGAAGGATCCTTGGCGGCGGGATTGTCGGTCGAGGCGGTGGCGCCCAGGACGTTGTCGGTGTGATCTGTATCGGACATGTGTTCGAGGCTACGACCGGCCGGCGACCTCTTGCCGGGGGTTGACAACCCCGCCTGACAGAGCCTTATTCGCTCGGCCCCGCGATCTCACCCGCTGCGATCGCATCGGCGTACTTGCGCAGATCCGGACCGGGCTCGTAGTCGATGAAGCGGTCTTTGAGTCGGGCGTTGAGCTCGGCGAACGCGTCATCCGACGACCCTCCGCCGTGGGCTCCCGCGACGGCGAGCACCGCTTCTCGCAGGACTCGGTCCGAATCGTCGAGGATCTTCGCGCGGGCCTGTTCGTTCCAGCGGATCTCAGCAGCGTCCATGCCGCGACCATAGCCGCGGAGATCGACCGCGAGCACGGGGTTGATCCCGGAGGGACGATGTGGTGAGGTGCAGGCCCTGCGCTACCGGTAGTTGATGAACTGCAGGTCCACCTCGAGGTCGGCGGCCTTGAGCAGTCGCTGCACTTCCTGGAGGTCATCGCGGCTCTTGGACTGCACGCGGAGCTCGTCCCCCTGGATCTGCGACTTCACGCCCTTCGGCCCTTCGTCGCGGATGATCTTGCCGATCTTCTTGGCGTTCTCCTGAGAGATGCCGTCCTTGATCGTGGAGGTGATGCGATACTCCTTGCTGCCCGCGACGGGATCACCCGACTCCAGGCTCTTGAGCGAGATGCCCCTCTTGACGAGCTTGGACTGGAAGACGTCGAGCACTGCCTTGGCGCGCTCTTCGGTGCTCGCCTTGATCAGCACCGCCTCGCCGCTCCACTCGATCGACGCGCCCGTGCCCTTGAAGTCGTAGCGCTGCTCGACCTCCTTGCGGGCCTGCTGCAGGGCGTTGTCCGCCTCCTGGTGGTCGACTTTGCTCACGATGTCGAAGGAAGAATCAGCCATGCCCGGAAGTCTAATCCCGCCTCCCACCGGCGCCCGCGTGACCGTCGGCATGTAAGCGCTTGCACACATCGGCGCCCGATGAGGCGACATCATGAGCCGGGAAGTCACAAACCCGTATCGATCGGGCCCGCGGAGTCTTGCGCTACGGGGGGATCATGGTAAAAATGTAAGCGCTTGCAGTTTCGCGAGCGACAGAGAACGGCCTCCAACGGTGCAGTGCACCGGCGTCGGCCGGTCACACCCCCTATTTGCACGTAAGAGAGGCACACCGATGAAGGTGAACAGGAAGAGCGCGATCGGCGTCGGGGCGCTCATCGCCGGCAGCATGATCCTGCTGGGCGGATGCGCCAGCGGCGGAAGCGACAACGGCGACAGCGGCGACAGCGGCGACAGCGCGGATTCGGCCCCCATCACGGTCTGGGTCGACATCGAGCGCAAGCCCGCCCTCGAAGATGTGGCCGCGAGCTTCACGGAAGAGACCGGCATCGATGTCAAGCTCGTGACGAAGGACTTCGCTACGGTCGACCAGGACTTCATCAGCCAGGTTCCGACCGGCAAGGGCCCCGACATCATCGTGAGCCCGCACGACAAGCTCGGCGCGTACGTCGCCGCCGGTGTCGTCGCGCCGCTCGAGCTGGGCGACGTCGCCGACGGTTTCGCCGAGGCGTCCATCCAGGCGATGACGTACGACGGCAAGGTCTACGGCGTGCCGTACTCGATCGAGAACGTGGCCCTCGTGCGCAACACCGACCTGGTGGCCCAGCCCGCGACGACCTTCGACGAGGTCATCGCCAACGGCAAGGCTGCCGGCACGCAGTACCCGTTCCTGGTGGGCCTGAGCCCCGAGCAGGGCGACCCGTACCACCTGTACCCGCTGCAGACCTCGTTCGGCTCGCAGGTGTTCGCTCAGAACGCCGACGGCAGCTACGACGCCTCGCAGCTCGTGCTCGGCGACGCAGCCGGTGAGGCCTTCGCCGGCTGGCTCGCGACGCAGGGCGCGACGGGCACCGGCGTGTTCAACGCGAACATCGACGGCGACAAGGCGCGCGAGTTCTTCGTGGCCGGGCAGTCCCCGTACTACCTGACCGGACCGTGGAACATCCCCGCGATCGCCGAGGCCGGCATCAACTACGCTGTCGACCCGCTTCCGAGCGCCGGTGGCCAGGAGGCCCGTCCGTTCGTCGGTGTGAACGGCTTCTTCCTCTCGAGCAAGTCGACCAACGCGCTGGCGGCGACGAACTTCATCGTCAACTACCTCAGCACCGAGGACGCGCAGCTCGCGCTGTACGAAGTGGGTGGGCGTCCGCCGGCACTGATCGCGGCATACGAGACGGCGGCGGCGGACAACCCCGACGTGCTCGCCTTCGGCGCGATCGGCCAGAAGGGCGCTCCGATGCCCTCCATCCCCGAGATGGGCGCCGTATGGTCCGACTGGGGCAACGCCGAGCTGCAGATCATCAAGGGTGAGGGTGGCGACCCGGCGACCGTCTGGGAGACGGCCGCGACCAACATCCAGGGCAAGATCTAGCACGCTGTAGGACCACGGGTGGGTGAGGCTGTTGCGGCCTCACCCACCTGTCTAATCTGTAGTCAGACACTGCGATGAAGGAGCGTCCCTCGATGGCGACCGACCAAGGCACCGTGAAGCCGAAAGGCGCCGCAGCTTCGAAGCCCTCCTCGTGGGGTGACGATCCCTTCCACAAGCCGGCTCGCCGGCTGACCTCGGGCGGCCTTCTCGCTCTCGTCGTCAAGATCGTGCTGCTGGGCATCATCGATGCCCTGACCGTCTTCGGCGTCTGGGTCCTGATCGCCAAGGGCGATTTCATCACCGCGGCGATCCTCGCGCTGGTGGTCATCGGCGTGAACTACGTGTACCTCCGACCGGGTCTCCTGCCCGGGAAGTACCTCACCCCGGGACTTGCCTTCCTCGCGATCTTCCAGGTCTTCGTGATCATCTACACCGGCTTCATCGCATTCACGAATGCCGGCGACGCGCACAACAGCACCAAAGACGACGCGATCGAGCAGATCATCAGCACGTCGCAGACCCGCGTGCCGGACTCGCCCGAGTACACCGTGCAGGTCTTCAAGCAGGCCGACCAGTTCGGCCTGCTCGTCGCCGAGCCTGGGGGAGATCTCAGTTTCGGTACGAGCGAGCAGCCGTTGGAATCGGTCAACGCAGCGCCCGACGGGTGGGACGAGCTGAACCTCAGCCAGGTCATCCGCTTCCAGGACGAAGTCCTTGCGGTCAACGTGCCGATCTCGGACGACATCAACGACGGCACACTGCGCACCTCGGACGGCCAGAAGGCCTATGTCTACGTGTCGAGCCTCGTCTACGACGAAGCGGCGGACACCTTCACGAACACAGACACGGGTCAGGTGTTCGTCGACGACGGAACCGGTGACTTCGCGGCGGAAGACGGGACGACCCTCACACCCGGCTGGCGCGTCGTGATCGGCTGGGACAACTTCGCGTATGCCTTCACGAACGACCAGATCCGCGATCCCCTCATCCGCGTGACGATCTGGACTTTCGCGTTCGCCGCGCTCTCCACCCTGGTCTGCTTCGCGCTCGGTCTGTTCCTGGCGATCGTGCTCAACCACCCGACCCTGCGCGGCAAGCGGATCTACCGCATCCTGGTGATCCTGCCCTACGCGTTCCCGGCATATCTGACCGGGCTGGTGTGGGCCGGCATGCTCAATCAGGAGTTCGGCTTCGTCAACCAGGTGCTGCTCGGCGGCGCGCAGATCCCCTGGCTCGCAGACCCCTGGCTCGCTCGATTCAGCGTGATCTTCGTCAACATGTGGCTCGGCTACGGGTACATGTTCCTCGTCTGCACCGGAGCGCTGCAGTCGCTGCCCGAGGACATCATCGAGGCCGGCAAGATGGACGGCGCGGGCGCCTGGCGCATCTTCCGCTCCGTCAAGCTGCCGCTGCTGTTCGTGGCCGTCGCCCCACTGCTGATCGCGACGTTCGCCTACAACTTCAACAACTTCGGCGTGATCTACATGCTCACCCGAGGCAATCCGCGCTTCACAGACACGACGCTGGACATCGGCGCCACCGACATCATGATCACGATGGTCTACAAAGTGGCGTTCGGCGGCGGTGGGGGGCGCGACCTCGGTCTCGCATCGGCACTGTCGATCCTGATCTTCATCATCGTGACGGTGGTCGCGGTGGTCAGCTTCCGGCAGACCAAGGCACTGGAGGACTTGAACTGATGAGCGAGAACGAGAACTCCACGCCATCGACTCGCCGCAATCCCGGCGGTGCGCCGGTCGCCGAGGTCGGCGCCGTCGGCATCAGAGAGGGCGTCATCTTCGGTCAGGCGAAGGATGGGGTGACGCCCGACGCCGTCCCTCATCGTCGGCAGTCCTTCAAGCGCTGGTTCATGGACACCGGATGGCGTCACATCATCGCCTGGGTGGCGATCGTGTTCGCGGTGTTCCCGCTGCTGTACATCCTCTCGGTCTCGCTCAACCCGGTCGGCACGCTGACCGGATCCAACCAGCTGTTCCGAGCGTTCGATCTCGGCAACTACCAGCGTCTCCTGACCGACCCCGACATCCCGTACCCGCGCTGGTACGCGAACTCGCTGCTCATCGCGATCGTCACGAGTGTGTTCACGGTGCTGCTGTGCGCGATGGGCGCCTATGCGTTCTCGCGCATGCGCTTCACGGGCCGCCGATTCGGGCTGATGACCCTGCTCGTCCTGCAGATGTTCCCGCAGCTCTTGGCGATCACCGCCATCTTCCTGCTCATGATCCAGATCAGCGACGTGTTCCCCGCCATCGGTCTCGGCACGCATGCGGGCCTGATCATGATCTACCTCGGCGGCGCACTGGGAGTGAACACGTTCCTGATGTACGGGTTCTTCAACACCGTGCCGACGGCGATCGACGAGGCCGCGAAGATCGACGGCGCCGGCCACGCGCGCGTGTTCTTCACGATCATGCTGCCGCTGGTGGTGCCGATCCTCGTCGTCATCGGTCTGCTGACCTTCATCGGCGTGATCGGTGAGTTCGCGATCGCGAGCGTCGTCCTGACCGACCCGAACCAGCAGACGGTCGCCATCGGCCTGTTCCAGCTCGTGTCGGGCTTCCAGTCGCAGAACTGGGGCATCTTCTGCGCCGGTGCAGTGCTGGCCGCGCTTCCCGTAATGGTCTTCTTCCTGGTCTCGCAGCGGTACATCGCCGGCGGCCTGGTGTCGGGCAGCGTCAAGTAGCGGATGGCCTTCGACTCGCTGCTGCCGCACCACGACGGCTCACCACTGCATGTCTCCAACGCGGAGCCGACGCTGGGTGAGTCCGTCCGGGTGCGCCTGAGGGTTCCCGGCGGCTTCGGGCCGCTGGCGGCGGTGCGGACGCGCTCCAATCCGGACCACGAGCCGGCGTGGACGGATGCCGCACTCATCGGCACCGCCGATGGATGGGACTGGTGGGAAGCGGAGGTCGTCGTCGCGAATCCGCGCCACGGGTACCGCTGGATACTGCAGCACGACAACGGCCGCGTGCAATGGCTGAATCAGTCCGGTCTGCACGAGATCGAGACGCTGGATGCCGAGGACTTCGCGCTCGTCGCCTACCCGGCACCGCCCGCGTGGATGTACGACGCGGTGCTGTACCAGGTGTTCCCCGATCGATTCGCGCGCTCAGCCCAGGCCGACACCCACCCGACGCCCGACTGGGCCATCCCTGCCACGTGGGACGAGCCGGTGGATGCCCTCGCTCCCGGGCGCTCGCAGCAGTTCTACGGCGGCGACCTGGACGGGGTGACGTCCAAGCTGGATCACCTGGTCGAGCTCGGCGTCAATCTGCTGTACCTCACGCCGGTCTTCCCGGCGGCATCCAATCACCGCTACGACGCATCCAGCTTTCTCTCCGTCGACCCGCTGCTCGGCGGCGATGAGGCGTACATCCGCCTGATCGAGGCGGCGCACGAGCGCGGCATCCGGGTGATCGGCGACCTGACGAGCAATCACTCCGGTGACCGCCACGAGTGGTTCCTATCCGCGCTGGGGACGCCCGCCGCTCCCGCGGAGGAGTTCTACTACTTCACCGACGAGGGCAACACGCAGTACGTCTCCTGGCTGGGATACCCGACGCTTCCGAAGTTCAATTGGGCCTCCGAGAAGCTGCGCGAGCGCTTCATCGACGGGCCGGACTCCGTGGTGGCGAAGTGGCTCAAGCCGCCGTTCAATGCCGACGGGTGGCGCATCGACGTCGCGAACATGACCGGGCGGCTGGGCGAAGTCGATCTGAACGCCGAGGTGCGGCAGCTGCTGCGACGGACCATGATCGACATCAATCCCGAAACGGTGCTGCTGGGCGAATCCACGAACGACGCGACCAGCGACCTGCAGGGCGACGGCTGGCACGGCGCCATGACCTACCCCTCCTTCACCCGTCCGGTGTGGGGATGGCTCAGCGAGCCGACGCGCCAGCGGTACATCGACGCAGAGGGCCGTCACGTGACGGAGCCGTGGTTCTTCGGTCAGCCGATCGGCGGCATCCCGCGCTACACCGCGGGCCAGTTCGTCGCCGCGGTGACCCGCTTCACCGCCGGCATCCCGTGGCGCGTGCGTCTGGGCAACATGCAGCCGCTCGACACCCACGACACCGCGCGATTCGCCACCCACGCCGCTCCGGGGGTCATCCCGCTGGCGCTGGGCCTGTCGATGACGCTGCCCGGACTGCCTGTCGTGTTCGCGGGCGACGAGTACGGAGCAGTCGGGGTCGACGGCGAGTCGAGCCGCACGCCGATGCCGTGGGGGACCGAGAGCGAGCCGGACGTCGCCGCGCGGCTCGCCCTCTACCGAGACCTCATCGCGCTCCGCCGCGCGCATCCCGCGCTGGCGACCGGCGGCCTCAGATGGCTGCACGTGGACGATGAGACCGTGATCTTCGTCCGCGAGTCGCAGGAGGAGTCCGTGCTCGTGCTCGCTTCGACGGGTCGTGTCGACGTCGAGTTGGTCGCGGCCTCGGTGCCCGGTGCGGCTTCGGCGGTCGAGCTGTCCGGCAGCGCCAGTCTCGCGACGGCCTCCGACGGCGCGGTGCTGGTCTTCGCCGAGGGTCCCGTGTTCGCCGCGTGGGCCCTTCCCGGGGTAGTCGTGCCGTGAGCGCGCACTTCGACGGCTGAGCCGCTCCCGCGCTAGCCCGGCCGACGCATGCCTCTGTCCCCCGCGCGATGCCGAATTCAGGCTGGCCGATTCTCGTCGGTCACGGCCACCGCAGATTTCCGCACCTTCGAGCCGGACTCTCGCCGGTTCAGCCTGAGTTCGGCATCTGTCCTCGCCCCGACACGCCTCTGGGCGCCGGAACCACGATGGGTGAGACCGTCACGCCCTCGGCGCTGGCGCCGCGGCCGGGTGTTCTTCATAGACTGATCGGAGGCCGCGAGGAGGTCGAATGCGCCAATTGACCGAAGAAGAGCTGCGCGACGCGATCGCGAATGCGACGGATGATGAGCTGCGGGTGTTCGCATCACCCTTGGATTTCGTGCTGACGGACTGGGATCATCTGGACTTCCTGGCGTGGCGCGATCCGCGCAACAGAGGTCGCGGATATCTCGTCGGCGAGATCGACGGGCGCCCGGTGGGCGTCGTCATGCGGGCCGCCGAGGGCAGTTCCCGAGCCGGCGCCGCGTTCTGCAACGTGTGCCGCACGATGCAGCCCGCCGACCAGGTGTCGCTGTTCTCAGCGCGCAAGGCGGGAGCGGCGGGCGCTCGGGGCGACTCTGTGGGAACCTACCTGTGCACGGATCTGTCCTGCCACGAGAACGTTCGTCTTGCGGCTCCGCTCGCGCCCAGTGAAGTGCGCACGAGCGTGGACGCGCGGATCGACGGAACGCGGCAGCGGGCCGAAGCCTTCATCGAACGAGTAGTGGAAGCAGCGAGGACTGGGGCATGAGCGATCGGGTAGTGGTCATCGGGGACGCGCTCATCGACGAGTTGCGCGACGACACCGGCGTCCGGGAGTTCGTCGGCGGCGCGGCTCTGAACGTGGCGGTCGGCCTCACGCGTCTGGGAGTGCCCACGACGCTCATCGCGATGCTCGGGGAAGACGAGGCCGCCGACCATATCCGCGCGTATCTCGCCGACTACGGCGTCGACCTGATCGCATCGCCCTCCGAGCTGGGCAGCTCCCGCGCGGTGAGCACTCGCAGCGCGTCGGGGGAACCGGTCTACGAGTTCAACGCCGCAGCTCAGGCGCGCGGCATCCGTTACGACGACCACGTCCGCGCGGCGATCGCGTCGGCGCACATCGTGGCCGTCAGCTGCTACCCCTTCGACAACGTCGAGCAGACGCGGTTGCTGGCCGAAGCGCTTCACGAGTCTTCCGGCATGCTCGTGATCGACCCGAACCCCCGGTCGGGGATGATGTCCGACTCCGCCGAATTCGTGCGCGGCTTCGAGGCGCTCGCCGCAGACGCCGAATTGGTGAAGGTCGGGGAGGATGATGCCGTCCTCCTGTACGGCGAGCCGCTGGACGCGCTGCGTGCCCGACTGGTCGATCTCGGTGTGGACGCGGTGCTCGCGACGCAGGGATCGGCGGGAGCGACAATCGAAGCCGGCGAGATCGTCGTGACGCGACCGATCTCCGACCTGCCCGGTCGCATCGTCGACACGATGGGTGCCGGTGACGCCGCCTTCGCCGCGACGGTGGCGGCGCTCGCCGAAGGATGGCCGGCCGACGAGGACGGCTGGCGGACTGCGCTCTCCCGCGCCATGGACGTCGCCGCCGCGACCTGCCGTTTCGAGGGCGCGCTGCTGCGCCTGCCCGAATCGCTCCAGGGCATCGACATGGACCGCATCGGCACCTGACGGCAGCACGTTCGCGCACGAGGCCGGATGGATTTTCGTGGCGCCCGTCCCACGCGTAAGATGGGTGATCGCGCCTCCGCTCGACTGAAAAAGCCGGTCGGGTGCGCGTCTGGCGAGTTACCCAAGCGGCCAAAGGGATCTGACTGTAAATCAGCCGGCGTAGCCTTCGGGGGTTCGAATCCCTCACTCGCCACACTTCGTCGAAAGCGCCCCGTTCGCGGGGCGCTTTCTGAGTTCTGCGCCAGCGCGGCGGCGGTCGATGCCCAGAGGCCCCGGCCTACCACTCGCCCGCAGCGGTGGCAAGCCCACGCGCTTCGCCGGTCGCTCCCGTGCCGCGAGCGTACGATTGGCCGATCGTACGGACGAAGGGAGCACGACGATGACCGATTCACAGGGCAACATCGACGCCGCGACACAGGCGGCGCGGGACGCCGCGGACAACGTGCGGGATGCCGCAGCCAACGGTGCCGATGCACTGGGCGCGACCGCCGAGCAGATCGCGGAAGACCTCAAGGCCGACTCGACGACCAGAGCGAGCGCGAAGAGCGACGCCGTGGGCGATGCTGCTGACAAGGCGACGACCAAGGTGGCCGATGTCGTCGACGGTGCCAAGAGCGCGGCATCCGACGCTGCGGTCTCCGTCAGCAAGGCCGCCGACGCCGCCGCCGACGCGGCGAAGGCCGCCACCGCGAAGCTCAAGGGTGTGGCCGACGACGTCGACTTCGACCAGATCGTGGCGCAGACCCGCACTGTGGCCGGCGAGTGGACAGAGAAGCTCAAGCAGGCCTACCGCGAGCGTCCGGGTCTCGTCATCGCCGCCGGTGCCGGCATCGCCGTGCTCGCCGCGGCGATCGCGCGGAACATCCGGCGCTGACGACCCATCGATCCGGCGGGCCGCACCCCGCCGGATCGATGCACGCCGGCGAGCACGCCGCTAGGATCCTCGACATGACCTGGCACGAGACCGGATCGCTGACAGCCCGACCCGCTCTGGAGCAGTCCGGTCTGCTCGCGCCGCCCGTCGCCCGGGCGCTCGACGGTCTCGATCCGCAGCTCGCCGCCAGAATCGGTGCTGCAGCAATCGACCCGGCTCTGGCGGACACCGCCGCCTTCTGCGAACGGTACGGCGTGAGCCCGGCCGCGTCTGCCAACTGCGTGGTGATCAAGGGCAAGCGGGGCGGTGAGATCCGCTACGCCGCGTGCATGGTCCTCGCGACCACTCGCGCCGATGTGAACGGCGTGGTCCGCCGCAGGCTGGACGCACGCAGCGCCTCGTTCGCGCCCGTCGATGAAGCCGTCGTCCTCACCGGCATGGAGTACGGCGGCATCACGCCCCTCGGACTGCCGCACGGGTGGCCGATCCTCGTGGATGCCGCGGTCGCGCGGACCGACGAGGTCGTCATCGGCAGCGGCCTCCGCGCGAGCAAGCTGTTCCTTCCCGGCTCCGTACTCGCCGCACTGCCCAACGCGGAAGTCATCGACGCTCTGGCGCGCCCGCTCGAGTGAGGGTTCGCCGCCGGTAGATGCTCTCCCGGTGGGCGCCGGCCGCGTGTCAGGATGAGCGTGTGCGGGGCGACCCGCTGACGAGAGGACTGAGATGAGCGCGCGCGACCCCTACCCGGATCACACCCGTAGCGACAACCCGGGTTCGTCGCTCGTGCGCACCGCGATCTGGGTCGCGATCGGTGCGTTGATCGCCGCAGCCATCGTCTGCGTGATCTGGGTGCTCGTCGGAACCCAGAACGGAATCATCGGACGCGCCTTTCTCACCATCCTCCTGCTGGCCGCCTTCGCAGGCGTCGCGATCATCGACGCCCGGCTCGCTCCCCGGCGGCCCGCATGGTTCGCCCTGGCCAGCATGGTCACCTGGGTGGTCACGCTCCTGATCGGCGCGGTGATGATCTGGATGCCGGAGCGCTACTCGTGGAGCGGCTTCACCCGCTTCATCCAGTTCCTGCTGATCGTGCTGATCCTGCAGCTGGCCCTTCTGCACATCCGGCTCTACACGAAGGCGTTCTTCCGGCACGTCACGACCTTCACGCAGATCGTCGCGATCGTGACGATCACGCTCGTGATCGGTCTCGCGGTCATGCTCGTGCTGCCTCTCATGCTGGGGGAGTGGGTCGACTTCTCCGAGCTGTACTGGCGATTCGTGGTGGCGATCACGATCCTGGCGGCCGTCGGCACAGCCCTCGTGCCGCTCATCAACGCGCTCTTCGCCCCGAAGAGCCCGCGACCCGATCAGCGGGAAGCCGCCCCCTTCCCGCACGCAGCGCTGCCGCCGTGGCCCACCTACGCCGACGGAGTGACGCCGCTGCCGATGATGCCCGACGGCTCACCGGACTGGAACGCCTACTACACCGGTTATCCGTCCCAGCTCTCGCAGGCCATCGCGCCCGTCGCACCGTTCGCGCCGCCCTCCGCCGTGCCGCAGCCCCCCGCGCCGCGAGGCTACGAAGGATTTCCGCCGCCGCCGCCTCTGCCGCCGCGCCCCTGACGGCCGCGGCTCACGCGCTCAGCAGCTCGAGCGCGGCCATCGCCGCGTTGTGGCCGCCGATGCCGCTGACCGCTCCTCCACGCCGAGCACCCGAACCGCACAGCAGGACACGCGGATGCGCGGTCGCCACGCCCCAGCGGGCGGCGGCGGAGTCGAGGGGCTCGTCATCCTCTGCCCACGGCCACGACAGCGGACCGTGGAAGATGTCGCCCCCGACCATCCCGAGCGAATCCTCCAGGTCCGCGGTCGTGCGGGCCTCGATGCACGCGGAGCCGTCGGGTGCTTCGTAGATGCAGTCGGCGATGGGCTCGGCGAGCACCGAGTCCAGCGAACGCGTGGCTGCCTCCAGCAGCGCCGAGCGCGCGGCATCCCGCTCCAGGTTCGCCACCAGACGGTGCGGCACCTGCAGTCCGAACAGGGTCAGGGTCTGCGCCCCCTGCGCGCGCAGCGGTGCACCGAGGATCGACGGGTCGGTGAGCGAATGGCAGTAGATCTCCGCCGGCAGCGGATTCGGGATGCTGCCACCCTGAGCCGCGTCATGAGCCTCGTCGAGCTGCGACATCGTCTCGTTGATGTGGAACGTGCCGGCGAACGCGGCCCGGGGAGCGACCCGATCATCCCGCAGCTTCGGGAGGCGGTGCAGCAGCATGTTCACCTTGACCTGGGCGCCCTCCGGGGGCTCCGAGGGCTCGGGCTCTGAGCGTGCGCCTCCGTTCGCCAGCAGTCGGGCGAGCACGGCCGGCCCCACCCCGCTGAGCACCAGGCGGCCCCGCAGGGTCTGCGGCCGAGCTGCGCCGATCTCGACGTCGCCGTCCGAGCCGATCGCGACCACCTCGGCGTCCGTACGCAGTTGCGCGCCGGCCGCGCGGGCGGCGCGCTCGAGCTCTGCGCTCACCTGCCCCATGCCGCCGACCGGGACGTCCCAGTCGCCGGTGCCGCCGCCGATGACGTGGTACAGGAAGCAGCGGTTCTGCCGCAGGCTGATGTCATCGGCGGCGGCGAAGGTGCCGATGAGTCCGTCGGTCAGGGCGATGCCGCGGACGATGTCGCTACCGAGCGATGAGCGCAGCAGGCCGCCCAGCGGGCGTTCGACGACCGCATCCCACAGTGCGCGGTCCTCGAAACCCGAACGGACGGCGGACCGCGTTCGCAGCGGAGAGGTCACCGTCGGAAACAGGTGGCGGGCCAGCGGGGCCAAGCGGTCGGTGAATTGCGCATACCGCTCCGCCTCACCGGTGTCGCCGGTGGTCTGGACGAACGATGCCGCTGTGGCGGCGGCATCCCCGGTGTCCACGAGCACTCCGCGCGTGGGATCCGCCGGATCCGGTGTGTACGACGAGTACCGGCGACGACGCAGGTCGATGCGCAGCCCGAGATCGTCGATGATCGTGCGGGGGAGCAGGCTCACGAGATACGAATACCGCGAGAGGCGGGCCTCGACACCGGCCCACGGGCTCTGCGAGACCGCCGCGCCTCCGACATGCGACAGCCGCTCGAGCACGACGACGCTTCGGCCTGCGCGGGCCAGGTACGCGGCGGCGACCAGGGCGTTGTGTCCGCCTCCGACGATCACGACATCGTGAGAGTACTGGGGCATTGCTCCACGCTAATGCCCGCTCGCGGCCCATGCGGCGGGTGGACGCCGCGGCGATAGCGTGGAGGCATGGCACTGGTGGATGAGCTCGCAGAACTCGCGATCGAGGTCGCACGGGAGGCCGGCGGGCTGGCCCGCCTTCGCCGCGAGGAGGGGGTGGCGATCGCCGCCACCAAGTCCTCGATCGCGGACATCGTCACCGAGGCCGACCGAGAGGTGGAGACGCTCATCCGGTCTCGGCTGGCCGCGGCGCGACCGGACGATGGCTTCCTCGGCGAGGAATCGGGCGGCGACCGCGGCGAGAGCGGCATCACGTGGGTGGTCGACCCGATCGACGGCACGGTCAACTACGCCTACGGCATCCCGGCCTATGCCGTCAGCATCGCCGCCGTGCGCGGCGAGCCCGCACCCGAGCAGTGGGAAGCGCTGGCCGGCGCCGTCTTCAGTCCGCCGACGGGCGAGATGTTCCATGCGGCACAGGGCGCCGGTGCGTGGCTGAGCGGGCGCCGACTCGAGGTGAACGCCCACCCCTCAGCCGCCGGAGCGCTCCTGGCCACGGGGTTCGGCTACAACCCGGCGACCCACGCCGGCGACCTCGCGCGCGTGGGCCGCGTCATGCCGATGGCCCGCGATCTGCGGCGCATCGGAGCAGCATCCCTCGACCTCGCGTTCGTCGCTGCGGGCAGGTTCGACGGCTATTTCGAGCGCGGCCTGCAGCCCTGGGACCATGCCGCCGGCGCGCTGCTGGTCATCGAAGCGGGAGGACGCTTCGTGCGCGTCGACCTCGCCGACAACCCCGATCGTCCCCTGTTCGTGGCGGCGGGGCCCGGAGTGTTCGACGAGCTTTTGGCAGCGACGGCGAGTCCGTGAAATCATGAAGGCGGATGAACCGGCGCGCCGAGGGACTGCACACATCGCATTCTCAGGTCAACCCCGATAGTCTTTACCCGATCGTTACTTTCGTCGGCCCGAATCGGCGGAAGTGATCTGCTGCCCCGATGCCCGAAACTTCGCCTCCCGAGCGACACGACCCGAGAGCCCCCCTGCGCTTTGCCTTTCGACGCCCCTCAGGCTGAGTCTGCGCCCACGCGGCGTTCCAGCCGGTCATCCGCCACGCCGACTGCGGCGACCGTGGAGACTCCCGGGGCATCGCGCGCAGAACTGAGGCGCCGGATCCTCTCGCAGGGGCCCGTCCTCACCCTCCCTCCGACGGTGGTGGCCTCGCCGGTCGAGCCCGCCGCGCCGGTCGAGGCTCTCGCGCCGGTGGTCCTGCCCACCCGCCGCAGCCGCCGCCCGGCGGCGTCGGTCGGCGGTGCTGTGCACGTCGTCGCTCCCGCCGAATCCGCCTCCGAGCCCGCCCCGCCGGCCGACGAGCCCGTCGTGGTTCCGCTCGAGGACTTCGAACTGCTCGAACCCGCCGTCGACGACGCCCCTGCGCTGATCTTCGGCGATGAGCCCGATGCGTCGGAATCGGTCGCGTCCAGCGACGCCGGCACGGCGGCATCCTCCGCTCCGGAGATCGACGAGTTCGAAGCCGCGGCACGCCTGTTCTCGTTCACCGGCGAGACTCCGATCCAGTACGCGGCGACACGCGCGGATGCTGATGCTCCGACAAGCGCCCCGGCCCACATCGGGGCCCGCCGAAATCGGGGTGCCTCATTCAAGCGTGTGAGTGCGGCATCGTTCTCGGTGGGCGTGATGGGCATCGTGGGGCTGCTGACCGTCGGATTGACCACTCCCGCCGACGCGGTCGCCGCGCCACGCACCTCTGACATCGGCACCACCCTCGCGGTGGCGGCCGGCGGCGACGTGGAACCTCGCGATGAAGAGATCCAGGCCTACGTCACGCCGTCCGACATGCAGAGTGCGCCCATCCAGCGCGCTGAGAACTACTCGACGCTCACGATGGCCCAGCTCGCGGCCGATTCGGGCATCTCGAACTTCTCGAACTTCTTCGTCAACGACCCGAACTCGCCCATCCAGTGGCCGTTCGCCGTCGGCGTGCCCATCAGCTACGGCTTCGGCATGCGCGACGGCACGATGCACGAAGGTGTCGATTTCACCCCGGGCGAGGGCTCACCGATCCAGGCGATCGCCGACGGAGTCGTGCGCGAGTCCACCGACTCGGGCGGCGCATTCGGCGTGCACATCGTGATCGACCACGTCATCGACGGCGTGCTGGTTTCGAGCAGCTATTCGCACATGCTCTACGGCTCGCGCCAGGTCGAGGTCGGCGATCAGGTCACCGTCGGCACGATCGTCGGGCACACGGGCAACACCGGCCGCTCGTACGGCGCTCACACCCACTTCGAGATCCTCGCGAACGGCACCACCCCGATCGACCCGATTCCGTGGCTGCGGGAGCACGCCGGCGGTTGACCTCGATTCAAGGGGATGCCGGTGCTCTGGTATTCTCTTCTAGTTGCCCAGGCATGCCTGGGCGCGCCCCGATAGCTCAGTGGCAGAGCACTTCCATGGTAAGGAAGGGGTCGTCAGTTCAATCCTGACTCGGGGCTCGCAGCATCCGGTGTTCGTTCACCGGCGTGACGCGGCAGGGTAGCTCAGTTGGTGAGAGCGCACGACTCATAATCGTGAGGTCGCGGGTTCAAGCCCCGCTCCTGCTACAGAAAACCTCGGATGACCAGGGTTTCTTGTCCCTACGAAGGGACAAGAACTCGATGAGTTCATCACTTATCCAACGCTTTCGCATGCACGGCGGTCTTGAGCCGTCCGTCAGGAGTAGGGTGCTCGCTCCGGTTCGGTTGAACTGGGGAGGCCTCGGTCACCTACTGGATATGAACAGCGAACAGCTCGCAGAGCTCGGCCTCGAGCGACTGCTGACCACCAGCGAATTGGCCGACTACCTGGGCCTGCGTGTGCAGGCCATATATGACCTGCGCGCCGAGGGGCGCGGCCCGCGCGGCATTCCGGTGGGTCGAGAGCTGCGGTTCGCTCCATCGGACATTCGCAGGTGGCTGCATGAGCGACACGAACCCGAGCCTGTCGCTGCACCGAAGGGCGGCGATTTCTGATGGCTGGTCGTCCGCGGCTGCCTGTCGGAACGTTCGGTGAGATCACCACGCGCAAGCTCGAGTCCGGCAGATTCCGTGCGTCCGCGCGGTTCCGGGACTGGGACGGGCACACCCGTCAGGTGACGGCGACCGGGAAGTCCGCGGGTGCGGCGAAAACGGAGCTGAAGACCCAGCTTGCGGACCGGATGCGGATCGGTGGTGACAGTACGGCGATTACTGCGGACTCGCGATTCGTGGAGCTCGGGACGGCCTGGCTGGAAGCGATGAAGACCGACCCGACCCTTTCGGATGGCTCGAAGGAGGTGTACGAGCGCGAGTACTACTCGCTCGTACTACCGACCTTCCAGCACTTCACCCTGCGTGAGATCACGGTGGGCCGTGTCGAGCGCTTCCTCAACACCCAGCTTGCGAAGTCCTACCCCCGTGCCAAGCATTCACGGACGATCTTGAACTTTGTGCTCGGGTTCGGTGTCCGCCGCGAGATCATCAATCGAAACCCTGTCAAAGACACCTCTCGACTGAGGAAGCCGAAGCGCGTGCCGAAGGCGCTGACGACGGAACAGATCCTCGCGATCCGAACCGCCGCGCGAGAGTGGCGAACCCAGCCCGGGGTGCTCGGCCCCCACCCAGACGGCCAGGTGCGAGACATCATTGAGCTGATGCTCGGCTCGCTCACTCGCATCGGGGAGGCCCTGGCCTTCCGGAAATGCGATGTCGACATGACCGCTAGTCCGCCTACTGTGCATGTCTGCGGGACCATCGTCGTCCGCAAGGGCGTTGGTGTGCTGCGGCAGCCCCAGCCGAAGACAGCTGAATCCAACCGTGTTGTCGCGATTCCGCCATTCGCTGCCGCGGTCGTCCGGCGGCGGCTCGCGTTGATCGCGGGGGAGGGATCCGAGCATTTGCTCTTCTTCACCCGCAAGGGCACCCCGCTCGCGCCTCACAATGTGCGACGGACCTTCCGGGAGATGCTCAAGATTGCCGGGTTGGAAGGGCTCGAGATCACACCCCACGCGTTCCGACGCACTGGGGCCACACTGCTCACGAACGAACTGGGCATCGAGACCGCGGCCGACGTCCTGGGGCACACCTCGACGAAGACCACGAAGGAGCACTACGCGGAGCCTGACCGGACGGTAAATCCCATTCCGGCAGCCGTGCTCGAGCGGTTCGCCCCCGACGACTGACATAAGCGAATCAGCGGGAGCCGGCATGGGTCGCCAGGACGCACCGACCGTCGCCTCGGCGCCGGGGCGTTGCCGCTTCCCCAGGGCCGCCGAGTCGCGCACGGCCCGCCACCAAGTAGTCCGTGGCTGCCGCAGGCCCAGACTTCATGCTCGGCCAGATCGGCCTTGCCGAAACTTGTCAGTAGGTCGCCTCGGTGATGTTAGCTGCAGCGGCGGTCAGGAGTTCAGTTGGCGCACCACCGCGTCGGCCACAGCGGCATGGCCGGTCGCGTTGGGGTGCATCATCACGAAGCCTTGGGAGAAGTCGTACCCGATGACCCACGGCTCGGTCGAGCAGGCGTCGTGTCCGCGACTGAGTTTTGAAGCTGCGACCAGCTCCACGCCCGTCTCATGCGCAGCCAGCTTTGTGGCGAGCGAGACCTTGCGCGCGACCTCGAGCAGGAACTTCTGTCGATCCTGGGGGATGGGCAGCGCCGCGCAGGGCTTGCCGTTCTCCGGGAGCACACTGATGTAGTCAACGAGAACGATGCGTGCCTGAGGTGCTCGCCCGCGGACGTCCTGCACCATGCGGACCAGGCTGTCCTGGAGTGTGTCGAGCTGCTGGCGCACCAGTGAGTCGGGCCGTGGGCTGCACAGACCGTACGATTTGAGCTGGTTGCTGATGACGCTCGCCGGATTTGCGGCGAGGTCTCCGAGGCAGGCTTCAGCCGTCAGATTGCCGACGTAGTTCACGTCATTTCCACCGATCGTGATGGTGACGACATCCGTGTCGGCGTGTACTGCGTCCAGCTGCAACGGCCCAAGACGATTCGTGCCATCCCAACCCCAGATCTGCTGAGGAGTGCCCGCGACGTTGTCGATCGATGCGCCGCCACAGGCGGCGTTGGTCAATTGCAGGTCAAGCGCTTCTGCGACGAGATAGGGATAGGCGATCGTCGTGCGACCGCACCCTTGCAGGCCGGCAGGGTCGGCCGGACCGAGGCCTCCGCCCGCCGCATAGGAGCTTCCAAGAGCAACGTAAGTGTCGCCGGGCGCTAGCGCGGGGGCGGCGAATGCGGGACCGGCGATCATCGTGGTCGTTGTCATCGCGGCGACGGCGACAAGCCAGCGCAGGGGGTGGACGGTCATGGAGCTCTCCTTTGAGTTCGGCGATTCGTGAAGGGTTGTCTTGGACCTGCGCCGCAGTTGTGGCGGGGGAGCGTGTCGGTCGTCGGAGGACGGCCCGCTCTGAGGCGAGAAGAGAGGGCTCGGGTAGGTTTTCCCCGGTCCGGGATAAAAGATAGCGGTGATCTCCGATCCGATCAATACCGAGTCGCCCACACGAACGCCACAGCGCTGTTCTATAATTCCCAGACGGGGAGTATTCCGCATACTGCGGGTGTATGACGAACTCACCCGAGCGACCGAAAAGGCGGGCACCAGCGATGACAGATACGGACGGCGTGAAGCCACGCCGCGGGCGTCCCAGGCTTGTGGACCGGGAGAAGATCATTCGGGCTGCCCGGCTCCGCGACCCCGCCACGCTCACCATGCAGGCCCTTGCGGAAGACATTGGCGTGGACCGTAAGACGCTTCACTATCACGTCGAGAACCGCACGTCTCTGATGCGTATGGTCGCGGCAGACGCCTTCCGGGACGCCGTTTCTTCCCATGACTTCACCGAGGAAAGCGATTGGCGTACAGCGATCCACTCTTTCGCCCACATCACTCGCGACGCCGTGACGGCTGCAGGTGCCTGGGCAAGCTACGTCGAATTCGACAGTGAAGAAGACCTGGAGGCGGTGCGCCCGGCCGAAGCGGCAACGGTGGCACTGGTGAATGCGGGACTCGCGGAAGCCGATGCCGGCCGAGTCATCACGATGCTGGCAGAGCTCGCATTCGCGTCCGCGCGCGCCATCTCCGACACCGCTGCTCGCGGCACGGCGCCTCAGGAGGAACTTCTCGAGCGCGCTCTGGAGAAAGTCCCGGCTGGACAGTTTGCGCTCACCCGCCGGCTACTTGGCAACAGGTCGACGATTCCGGGCGGGGATGAGCACTTCTCTTTCCAGCTCGAGGTCGTCACGCTGGGCGTAGAGAAGCTGCTGGAAGTCGCTGGAACCGCGTCCTGACGTCGACTCCTACGCAGGCTCGGGTGCGACCGCCGGGGAGGGCGACTCGGATAGAGGCGCCCCGCAACAATCAGGTCGGCGCGGGGATCGGTATGAGCGAAGCGGCCTTTGGGCGCAACGCTGGATCGTGTTAGGGCGTTGGTCAGCCGGCGGCACCGACGCGGAAGTGAATGCTGACCGTGTGAAGACCGGGGGACGTGACGGAAGCCACCGCGGTTCCGACTCCAGTGGGTCGCACAACAGCCAGAGCGCGGCCGTCGAAGGTTTTCCAGGTGTTGCTGTCGAAGCGTTCCGTGGTTTTGGGATTGGCGCTGCAGATCCCGGCCAGGATTGCGTCTCCCTCCACGTGCACTGTGATCTCGCGGTCGTCGGCGGTGACGAGGACTCCGCTTTCGTCTCGTAGTTCGATCGCGATGTATGCCAGCGAGTCATCATCGGCGGTGAGCTGCACCTGGTCGGCGGTGGCCGTGACGTGAGTGTCGCTTCCCGCCGTGGTAAGTGACGTCCGGCCGGACTCACGTCCGTCTCGAAGCGCGATCGCCACAAGCTGCCCCGGTCGGTACGGGGTCTCCAGGACGGCGAGCATTGGTTTGTCTGTGCCGACGGGGGCGCGAGCGATGTCGTGTCCATCCAGCTGGAGAATCACTTCGTCAGCGTCTGCGTAGACCTCCACCGCGACCGGGTGGTTTTCGTGTCCGGGCCAGGTCCATGATGCGACGGAGTCACTCCACGCCCATTTGGACTCCGATACCACGGTCGCGCCGTGCCGCTCCGGGCGTCGGACGGAGATGTAAGGCTCGGTACGGAGGCCGAACACGATCTCCCGATAGTACGAGAGGGGTCGTCGCCAACCAGTGATGTCGATGTCCCCGCACCAGGCGGTGAGGAAGGGGTACTCCCGCTCGAGCGCCCCATTCGAGTCGTCACCCTCATAGGTGATCGACCCGAGTCCGACTTCACCGAGGTAGTCCCACCCGGTCCAGGCGAAGTCGCCAATGACATTGGGGTTCTCCTGCACGAGCGGCCAGTTCTTCCCGATCTGTCCGGGGAAGGTTTCGGAGCCGACGATCACCCGATTCGGGAACAGGTCACGATCGAGCGCGTACCGCGCTTCGGAGTAGTTGAGCCCGAGAACATCGAGTGCGGCGCTGGATTCGGCGGTTCGTCGGGTGGCGGCTTCCCCAGTGCCCACGAAGTCGAAGCCACCCTCTGCGGACATGGCCTCGTTCAGTCCGCCCGCTGCCTCCAGGATGGCGGGCAATTCGTCCATCACGGCGAGGAACGGGTTGACGCCGTTCGTGACCGGCCGCGACGGGTCGAGGTTTCGCACGTGTTCGGCCATTCGGCGAGCCCACCGCGCTCCATGTGGCGTACCGACTTCGGCGATCTCGTTGCCGATCGAGTGCATGATCACGCTCGGGTGGTTGCGGTTCTTGATGACCATCGACTCGAGGTCAGAAGCCCACCATTGCGGGAAGTCGAAGGCGTAGTCATCGATGGTCTTGAACCGGGTCCATACGTCGAATGCTTCGTCCATCACCAGCATGCCGAGGCGGTCGCAGGCGTCCAGCAGCGCAGGTGATGCGGGGTTGTGGGCGGCGCGGATCGCGTTGAAGCCGGCTGCTTTCAGCAGTTCTACTCGTCGCTCGTCTGCTCGTCCGATGGCCGCAGCCCCGAGGGGCCCGTTGTCGGAGTGGATGCATGCGCCCCGCAGCAGGACGGGTTGACCGTTGATGCGGAGGCCCTTTCGGGGATCCACGGTGATCTCACGGATGCCGAAGGTCACGGTCTCGTTGTCGTCGTGACCGGTGAGGCGCACATGTGCCGTGTAGAGGGCGGGGTTGTCCGGCCCCCAGAGCTGGGGTTGCTGGATGTAGAGCCGTTGACGGACCCGGGCACTCTCGCCAGGCGCCAGAGTGAGAGGGCTGGCGTCGCTGACCGCCGTCGACCGGTCGGGGCTGGTTGCTGTGGTCTCAACGGTTACGCTGCGGGTGACAAGTCCGGCGTTTGCGGCAGCGGTTTCGATTTCCACGACCGCCTGATCGGGCTCGATTCGCACGATTCGGACGGTGACGCCGTCTGGTTCGATGTGCACAGGCTCGCTGACGTGCAGGAGAACGGGACGGTGAAGGCCCGCCCCGGAGTACCACCGGGAGTCCTGACCGGATCGCACCTCGATGCGCAGAGTGTTTGTCGCGTCGAACCGAAGGAAGGGGGTGAGGTCCACGAAGAAGCGGGCGTAACCGTCGGCCCGGATGCCGGCGAGCTCGTCGTTGATGAACACTTGGGCGCGCCGGTAGGCGCCCTGGATCTCGAGGCGGACCAGACGTCCTTCCCATGTACCGGGGGCGTGGAAGGACTTGACATAGGAGTACGCCGCGTTCGGGTAGTACGCACCGGCTCCCTTTCCCGGGGCGTCCGGCCGGCGCGTCGCATCCCGCAGGGCGTCGTGGGGGAGGTGGACGGCTGTCGCCGCGTCCCCATTGGCGCCGAGACCTGCGAACATGCCGCTTGGCGGTCCGCAGATCCAGCCTTCATTGAACGGTGAAGTGGACAAGGGTCTCTCCTGCTGGGTCGGTCTGGCCTTCACTAGTGCGCCGGGGGGGGGGGGGGGGGGGGGCCCCCCCCCCCCCCCCCCCCCCGCGGCCCCCCGGGGGGGGGGGGGGGGCGGGCCCCCCCCCCCCCCCCGGGGTCCCCCCACCCGCCCCCCCCAAAAAAACACACCCCCCCCC
>NZ_CAURGG010000004.1:0-242195 GCF_963524805.1 uncultured Microbacterium sp.
CGCCTCCCACCGTGCCCGCCGTGCCCGCCTCCGCCCCCGAGCCGCCTCCGACGGTGCCCGCGGCTGCAGCGTTCGAGCGCACGGGGACCACCGAGCGCGTCGACCGGCCCACGCGGTACGAGGCGCCGACCGCGGAGACCGAGCGGCTTCCGGATCATTCCGCGCCGGCGACGGGCGCGACCGCGGCGGCCGGGCGACCACGTCGTCGGCGAGCGCTCGTGATCGGCGCGGCGGTCGCCGCCGTTGCGATCATCGTGCTGGTCGTGGCGATCCTGGTGGGCAATCCGTTCCCGGCGGTGGACGACTCGGCTCAGCCGCAGCAGTCCCCCAGCTCGGCCGCCCCCACTCCGACGGAGACGCCCGCTCCGGATCCGTCGACGTCGCCGTCTGCACCCACCGAGCCGACCGAGCCCGCCCCGGAGCCCGCTCAGCCGGCTCCCGCTCCGGATCCGCAGCAGCGGGTCGTCGATTCCGTGACCGCCTACTACGCGAACCTCCCGGGCGATCTGGATGCCGCATGGCCGTTGATGACCGCCGACTACCAGCAGAATCACGCGGGCGGGCGCGGGGCGTACGAGGCCTTCTGGGCGGCGATCTCCGCCGTCGAGATCGCCGATGTCAGCGCGCCGGCCGCCGATCGCGCGCAGGCCACGCTGACCTACTACTTCCGCGACGGGCGCGTCGTGCAGGAGGTCACGGCCTACCAGCTCGTCGATGAGGGCGGCACCCTCAAGATCGCCGCGAGCGACGTGCTCAGCAGCACCGAGCTCTGACCGCCGCGGCCCCGCTCCGGCGCAAGAACTCACGGCCCGCTCCCAGCTTGGCGGGACCAAAACCGGTGCGGCATCCGTTCTGCTTTATAGACGCTGCAGCCAGCCGCGTCGTCCAGGAAGGACAGCGAATGACACACGACTACCGCGCGACTGCCGACGCACTCAGTCGCCTCACGCCCGCTCAGTACCGGGTCACGCAGGATGACGGCACCGAGCCGCCGTTCCGCAACGAGTACTGGAACAACCACGAGGACGGCATCTACGTCGACGTCGTCTCGGGCCAGCCGCTCTTCTCGTCCACCGACAAGTACGACAGCGGCACGGGGTGGCCGAGCTTCACCCGGCCCCTGGAGCCCGCGGCCGTCACCGAGAAGGTCGACGGCAAGCTGTGGATGCGGCGCACCGAGGTGCGCTCGTCGGGCGCCGACAGCCACTTGGGTCACGTCTTCGACGACGGACCCCGGGATGCCGGGGGTCTGCGCTATTGCATGAACTCGGCCGCACTGCGCTTCGTGCCCGTCGCGCAGCTCGAGGAGCAGGGCTACGGTGACTACCGCGGCCTGTTCGCCACCACCACTGAGGAGAACGCATCATGACCAGCGGACCATTCGACAAGGGCGAGATCACCCGAACCCCCGGCACCGAGACCGCCGTGCTCGCGGGCGGGTGCTTCTGGGGTGTCGAGGACCTGATCCGTCGCCAGCCCGGCGTGATCGACACGCGCGTGGGGTACACCGGCGGAACCAACGAGCACGCCACGTACCGCAAGCACCCCGGTCATGCGGAGGCGGTCGAGATCGTCTTCGACCCGACCAAGACGACCTACCGCGACATCCTGGCGTTCTTCTTCCAGATCCACGACCCGTCGACGCTGAACCGTCAGGGCAATGACATCGGCACGAGCTATCGCTCGGCGATCTTCCCGCTCACGCCCGAGCAGGAGCAGATCGCCCGCGACACGATCGCCGACGTCGACGCTTCCGGGCTGTGGCCCAGGAAGGCGGTCACCACGATCGAGCCCGCCGGCCCGTTCTGGGAGGCCGAGCCCGAGCACCAGGATTACCTCGTGCGCATCCCGCACGGCTACACCTGCCACTTCGTGCGTCCGGGCTGGGTGCTGCCCAAGCGCGACGCCGCCTCGGCGGTCTAGATCGACGACGAACGGCCGGACCCCTGAGGGTCCGGCCGTTTTCGTCTGCCGGGCGGCTGCTTTCGTCCTCTTCGGCACCGTCCAGGCGCGAAAGCCCGGTCCGTCACGACGACACCCCGTGAACGGATGCCGCAGCACGGCGTGTCGTGTGATCGACCGGGCTTTCGGCACCCAGCCGGGGTCTACAGCGTGCGCGCGAACGGGTCGAAGTCGACCGGGACGGACTCGATCGGGCCGACCGTGCTCTCCACGGCGACGAACTCGCCGCGCGCAACGGACTCCTGCGCCGAGACCATCGTGTCCAGGACGTGATAGCCCAGCTCGCCGGTCGCGCGGTGCGGCCGGCCCGTGCGGATCGCCCGTGCCATGTCGAGTGCCCCCAGACCGCGGCCGGCGACGACGCCCTCCTCGGGCACGTCCTCCCACGGCTGCTCGGCGACGGCGGCGTGGGCCGGGTCGCTGCCGCGGTGGCTGAACGCGCGGGTCACCGCCGTGCGTCCGGTGAACCTGTTCGGATCCGGCAGCACGATCGTGCCCTCGGTGCCCGAGATCTCGACGATGCCCTGGCGGCGCAGCGGCGAGTCGAAGCTCAGGAACGACTGCGCCTGTGCGCCGCTCTCGAACGAGGCCAGGACGTTGATGGTGGACGGGACCTCGACCGGGAACCTCGAGCCGGCATCCGGGCCGACGAGGATCTCGCGTTCTTCTGTCGCCTTCAGGCCCAGCGCCGCGACCGCGGCCACGGGGCCGAGGATGCTCACCAGGGTGGTGAAGTAGTACGGGCCCATGTCGAAGAGCGGGCCCGCGCCGTGCGCGAAAAGGAACCCGGGGTTCGGGTGGAACACCTCGGGTCCCTGGTACTGCATGCTCGTCTGCGCGAACAGCGGCCGGCCGATCTCGCCCCGTTCGATCGCCCGCTTCGCCGACTGGATGCCGGGCCCGAGCACGGTGTCGGGGGCGATCCCGACACGCAGGCCGGCGGCATCCGCCTGAGCGAGCAGCGCCCGCGCGCTCTCCCGGTCGATGCCGATCGGCTTCTCGGACCACACGTGCTTGCCCGCGGCGATCGCCTGTGCCGAGATCTCGACGTGCGCGGCCGGCACCGTGAGGTTGATGACGAGTTCCACGCCGGGGTGAGCGAGCACGTCGGCGGTGCTGCCGGATGCCGCCACGCCGTGCTTCTGCGCCTGCGAGGCGGCCCGATCCAGCAGCAGGTCCCCCAGGATCAGCACCTCGAGGTCGGGGAAGCTCTGCAGGTTCTCGATGTAGGTGTCGCTGATGTTGCCGACGCCGACGATGCCGACGCCGACCGGGCCCGACCCGACCGGAGCGGAGGCGGCCATCAGACCAGTCCCCGAGCTGTGAGGAACTCGTAGCCGACCCGGACGCCCTGCCAGATGTCCCCGGGATAGGCGTCGAACTCGACGACGGCGTACTGGGCGCTGTGCGCGGCATCCAGCGCTGCCGACAGTGCGACGACCCCTTGACCGGCCGGCACCTGGTCGGTCGGGACGGCGCCGAGGGTCGGCAGCGGCTCGAGGGTGCCGTCCTTCACGTGCAGCGCGGTCACCCGGTCTCCCAGCCGTTCGACCAGGGCGGCCACGTCGGCGCCGCCGGCCGCGGCCCAGTACAGGTCGAGCTCGAGGCTCACCGCGGGATCCAGCAGCTCGGCGAAGATCTCGAGCGGGAAGCGCCCGTCGATCTTGGTCAGGAACTCCTGATTGTGGTTGTGGTAGCCGACCGAGATGCCGTAGCCGGCACCGATCGCGGCCGCCGCATTGAGCGCGTCGGCGGTCTTGGTGATCTCTTCGACGCTCTCCCACCGGTCGGGAGCCACGAACGGGTCGAAGACCGTCGTCATGCCCAGCTTCTGCGCCGCGGCGAACACCTCTTCCGGTGTCGGGACGGCGATCGAGGCATCGAAGGGGTTCTCGGTGCCCGAGGCGAGCGAGGCGTGGCCGGTCGGGGAGGCGATGCCGTGGCGCGCGAAGGCGGCGGCCAGCTCGTCCGCGCGGCTGACGAAGCCGAAGGCCTCGACATTCCTGAACCCGATGTCACTCAGCTGCGTCAGTGTGCCGTCGAGGTCGGCGGTCAGTTCGTCTCTCACTGTCCACAGCTGGATGGAGATCGCCGGGGTGGTCATGGGTGTCCTGCTTTCTACGGGGCGTCGTTGCGTCTCGGGAACGGTACCAGATAAAACCACCACGTGGAGGTTTTATCTTGCTAGGCTCCGAGCATGTCCACGCCGCCCGCCGTACCGACCGAGGATCCCGCGTCGTCGCGTCGCCCGCGCTCGTACGCCAAAGGCGTGGCTCGCCGTCAGGAGATCCTCGATCGGGCCATCGAGGTCTTCGCGGCCAAAGGATCAGAAGGCACGTCGCTGCGCGCCATCGCCGAGAAGATCGGCGTCTCGCACGCTGCTCTGCTGCACTACTTCGGCTCGCGCGAAGAGCTGCTGGTCGAGGTCCTCCGCGAGCGGGAGCGCCGTCACGACGATTACAGGACGGCCGACGATCGGCGCGCTCACGACGAGGTGGTCGGAGGAATGGTGCGGGCCGCGCACCGCAACGTGACGGTACCGGGCTTCGTCTCGCTGTACACCTCGCTGCTCGCCGGCTCTTTGGAACCCGACCGCGAGTATTCGCGCGAGTTCTTCGCGACGCGATTCGCCAGGATCCGCGACCGCCTGTCGGCTCTGATCCGCATCGGACAAGAGGAGGGCGGCATCCGCGCGGACGTGGATCCCGAGGCGATGGCGGCCCTCGTCATCGCGGCATCCGACGGCCTGCAGACGCAGTGGCTGCTCGAGCCGTCGGTGGGCATCGAGCGCAGCCTGGCGCTGCTCGAACTGATCCTCGAGCCCGACCCGGCGGAGTCCGACAAGAATTCCTCGAGAACCGCGTAATGGATGCCGCCGGACGGCGTCCTAGGAGTGTGAAGTAGAGAACTTGTGCTTCACGGTGCTGCCCCAACAGTGCCTGGGCCGCCGCTGCTTGGTTTCATCCCCAGAAGTCAGCGTCGGCCCTTATTCGTTCCCAGGTCGCGGTTGGGTCTCGCCGCTTCCTTTGCGGGCGTCGCCGTGATAGGCATGCTCCATGGCAGGCGATGTGGGATCGTCGCATGTTCGCACCGATTTTGGGGAATTGAGCGACGCCGAACTGGTTCGCGCGACCCGAGACGGATCACGACGTGCGTATGCCGCGCTCTACGCGCGGCATTCCGTCAGCGCGCTCAAATACGCGAGGACCCTGACGAGCTCGGATGCCGACGACGTCGTGTCTGAGGCCTTCCTCAAGGTGTACTCGGCGATCAAAGCCGGGCGGGGCCCGGAAGAGGACTTCCGCTATTACATGCGCTCGGCCGTGCGCAACACCTACATCTCCATGGTGCGCGCACGGCGCACCGACCCCGCGGGCGACGCGATCGAAGACGTCGTCGGCGACCGGGGCGCCGATGTCGCCTCGCTGCGCAGCTTCGACGGTTCGGCGACCGCCCGCGCGTTCATGTCGCTGCCCGCGCGGTGGCAGGAAGTGCTGTGGTATCTCGAGGTCGAGGGCTATTCGCGCGAGCACACCGCGACGCTGCTGGGAATGAATCCGAACGCGGTCTCCGCGCTCTCGTTCCGGGCGCGCGAGGCACTGCGCACCGCGTGGCTGCAGCAGCACATCAGCGTGCACTCCGACCTCGACCGCGGGTGCGAAGCGGTCACGCCGCTGCTCGGCGCCTATTCGCGCAACGGGCTCTCGCGCCGCGATCGCCTGCGGGTGGAGCATCACGTGACCGGCTGCGCGCACTGCACCTCCGTTCTGGAGGAGCTGTCCGAGCTGCTCACACCGGGCCGCCTCGCCCTCATCCTGCTGCCGTTCGCGCTGGCGGGTGGCAGCTTGGCCGCATTCGCATCGAAGCTCGGCTCGGGCGCCGTCGCGTCTGGCGCCGTCGCCTCCGGCGTCGTCGCCCCCACAGCGACGGCCACCGTCTTCGCCACGGTCGGCGGCGGAAGCACCGCCGCCGGTGGCGCTGCGCTGACCGTGGTCGGCAAGGTAGCCGCGTGCGCCATCGTGGCGACCATGATCGTCCCGCCGACGCAGATGCTCATCGTCTCGGCCCAGCACGAATCCATCACCCACCATCGTTCCGAGATCTCCGAGCACAACGCCGACCTCGGTGCCGTGCTGCTTGCCGGCGACGTCGACATCCCGGTCTCGATCGCGGCGGGTGGACCGGACGCCGGCCGGGTGATCGAGGCGGACTCCGACACGGATTCCGAGGCCGCCGAGCAGCCCGAACCTCGAGGAGGACGTCCCGAGGGGGCCGGTGCTCCCGAGTCCCCAGCGGAGGGGAACAGTGGCCCGAAACCCGACGCCAAGCCCGACGCGGCGAAATCCAACGGCGGCGGAAAGAGCGAGGCTCCTCCCACGGGCACCGGCAACCCTGCGACGGCGCCGAACGCGAATGCGAATCCCCACGCCACGGCGAACGGCAAGGGGAGCGGGAACCCGAACCCGACCGACAAGGGCAGCCAGGCGGGCGCCGCGGACCCGTCGGACGCGGGGAACGCCGGCGCGGAGGTCGGCACGATCCCGGATACCGCGACCGCTCCCACAGCGACGGAGGGGAATCCCGACGTGCCCGGCCCCGCTCCATCGGCCCGCAGCGCGGCGAGCGCAGCACCGACCACCGGCGAGGCGAGCACCCAGGCCGCCGCTCCTCCCGTCGCCGCGTCGGCCGCGACCGACGCTGTGGGCGAGGCAGCCGTGGCGTCCACCGAGACCGTCACCCCCAGCGGCCCATAGCTTTCATGCCGCCGGCTGCGCCGTACATCGACCCGGAGCTGCGGCCGGTGCTCGAGGCGCTGTCCAGCACGGTTCCCCCCTCCATCACGCCCGGGATGATCGGGCGCTTCCGCGCCCTCGCACCGGACCCGACGGTCGGCGGGCTCGTCGATCGACTCGGGATCGCCCACGAAGATCGCACGATCCCGGGCTTCGCGGATGCCGACCTCGGCGCGTCGGTCTTCCGCCCGGTCCAGCCGGTCACGACCGGCCCCGGCCTCCTGTACCTGCACGGCGGGGGGATGATCTTCGGCAACCGGTTCGGCGGGGTGGGCGGCTACCTGCCCTTCGTGGCGAGCCACGGTGCCGTGATCGTCGCCGTCGACTACCGTCTCGCCCCGGAGCACGCCGACCCGGTGCCGGTCGAGGACTGCTTCGCAGCGCTCGCCTGGATGGCGGCGCGCAGCACCGAACTCGGGATCGACCCGGCTCGCATCATCGTCGCCGGTCAGAGCGCCGGCGCGGGCCTCGCCGCCGGTGTGACGCTCCTCTCGCGGCAGCGCGGCGGTCCGCCCGTGGCCGGACAGCTCCTGGTGAGCCCGATGCTCGATGACCGGAACGAGTCCGAGTCCGCGCGACAGATCGACGGAGTGGGCGTGTGGGACCGCACGAGCAACGAGACGGGGTGGACCGCTCTGCTCGGCGACCGTCGCGGCGGAGGCGACGTCGCGGAGTCTGCGGCGCCCGCCCGAGCGCGAGATGTCGGCGGCCTGCCGCCGGCTTTCCTCTCGGTGGGCAGCGCCGAGGTCTTCCGCGATGAGACCGTCGCCTACGCGTCGCGCCTCTGGGCGGGCGGCGGCGCCGCAGAGCTGCACGTGTGGCCAGGCGGCTTCCACGGATTCGAGAACTTCGCTCCCGCCTCTTCGCTCGCCCGCGCTGCCGCCGCCGCGCGCGATCGCTGGCTCACCCGGATGCTCGAAGGCTGATTCTCCCGGCGCGGCGCCCGGGGCTCGCTCTGCGTGCCGCGGACGGCCAGACTGTCAGGGGCGCTCGCCTGCGGCATCCCGAACGCGCAGCGTCGTACCGCCTCGATGAGGAGTCCACAATGAACCACGCCCCCCAGCCCGAGCACATGCACGCGATCTCGGATGACACCCGCGACACCGTCGACGAGGTGCTGCACTACGCGCGGCGCCGCGCGCTGTTCGAGAACATCCCCCTCGACAAGGCGATGTCCCCGCGCGATCTGGCACGCCTGGCTTCGGGATCGATCACGCCCGACGGCATCGGGGCGCGGCGCGCGATCGGCCTCTTCGAGAACGTGCTGGCGCCGGCCTGCATCTCGACCGATCACCCCGGATACCTGTCCTTCATCCCCTCGGCCCCGACCAAGGCCGCCCTGGCTTTCGATGTGGTCGTCTCGGCGTCGGCGATCTACGCCGGCTCGTGGATGGAGGGCGCCGGCGCCGTCTACGCCGAGAACGAGGTGCTGCACTGGCTCGCGAGCGAGTTCGGGCTTCCGGCGGGCGCGGGAGGCGTGTTCGTGCAGGGCGGCACGATCGGGAACCTGTCCGCCCTCGTCGCCGCCCGCGATGTGGCCCGACGTCGCCAACGCGCCGCCGGCCTGCCGGATCCCGCGCGCTGGATCATCGTGTGCAGCGCCGAGGCGCACTCCTCGATCGCGTCGGCCGCGGCCGTGATGGACGTCGACGTCGTCACGGCGACTCCGGATGCCGGGGGCCGGCTGCACGGCGACGCCGTCGCGGCCGCGCTCGATGAGCACGGGGCCGCGGTGTTCGCCGTCGTGGCGACCGGGGGCACCACGAACTTCGGCATCGTGGACGACATCGCCTCGGTGGCCGCCGCCACCCGGGGCCGCGACGTATGGCTGCATGTCGACGGCGCGTACGGCTTGGCCGCCATGCTCGTCGAGCGCATGCGTCCGGTCTTCGAGGGCGTCGGCGAGGCGGACTCGGTCATCGTGGACCCGCACAAGTGGCTCTTCGCTCCCTTCGACGCCTGCGCCCTCATCTACCGCGACCCCTCCGTGGCGCTCGCAGCCCACACCCAGAAGGCGGAGTACCTCGACACGCTGACCGAATCCGCCGATTGGAACCCGTCGGACCTCGCGATCCAGCTCACCCGTCGCGCACGAGGCCTTCCGCTGTGGTTCTCGCTCGCCACGCACGGCACCGAGCACTACCGGGCCGCCATCGACGGCGGCATCCTGCTCGCTCAGCGCATCGCCGAGGAGATCACCGCACGCGAGGGCCTCTCGCTCGTGCGCGACCCCCAGCTGTCCGTTGTCGTCTTCCGCCGCGAGGGGTGGACGCCCGCCGACTATCAGGAGTGGTCGAGCAGGCTGCTGGAGGAGCAGAGGGCCTTCGTGGTGCCCAGTTCGCACGCCGGCGAGACCGTGCTGCGCTTCGCGATCATCAGTCCCCTCACCACTTTCGAGACCCTCACGGACATCCTCGACACGCTTCGCTGACGGCCCAGGACGATGACACCCGGTCGCGTTCCCGTGGAACCCGGTCGCACGCCGTGTCCCCCAAACGGCCCATTGCCGGTGTCATAACGGACACATAGACTCATCGAACTGCCCCCCAGTCGCAGGCGGACCACGACGTCCGCCTCGTGTCGTCACGACCTCAACCCCCCGGGAGTGTCATGAATCGTCGCCTTCGCGCCATCGTCACCGGCATCGTCGCCGGTGTCGCCGTCCCCGCCCTCGTTTTCGGCTCGTCGCCGGCATGGGCCGCGGACCCGGTCTCACCGCCCAGCGTGCCCGACACCGTCAATGCCGACGGATACACCGCGCCCTCGCCGCGCGGGCTCGCCGACTCGCTGAAGCGGGCATCCGGCACGGTCGAGGTGAGCGTGCGCCTGGCTGAGCCGGCGATCGCAGAGACGGTGCCCGAAGGAGCGATCGCCGACGGCAATGTGCCGGGCAAGTCAGACCAGCGCGCCAAGAAGGACAAGGTCACCGCGCAGCAGGACGAATTCGTCGCCGCGGCGGGCGAGCTCGGCGTCAGCGAGCTCGGACGCACCGACCTTGCGGCCAACCTCGTCGCCGTCTCGGTCGACGCCGGCCAGCTCGAGCAGCTCGCGGCTCTCCCCAACGTCATCTCGGTCAACCCCATCCGCACCTACCAGACCGACGCCGGTCGCGTCGGCGCCGCGGCGCAGGACGAACCGGTCGAGTCCGGTAGCCTCGCTCAGGCGATCGAATACGTGCAGGCCGCTCCGGTGCACGCGGAGGGCTACGACGGCACCGGTGTCAAGGTCGCCGTGCTCGACTCGGGAATCGACTTCACGCACGTCAACCTCGGCGGACCCGGCGACCAGGCGGTCACCGACGAATGCTTCGCCGGCGCCGCTGCCGCCGTCACCGGTGTCTGCGCGACGCTCTTCGGCGAAGCCGCGTCCAAGGTCAAGGGCGGATACGACTTCGTCGGCGAGACGTGGCCGAACGCAGCGCGTCTCGAGGACCCCAACCCGATCGACGCGGGCAGCGATGCCGGGCACGGCACGCATGTCGCCGACATCATCGGCGGCAGAAGCGCCGACGGCAGCCACATCGGCATCGCCCCGGGCACCTCGCTGTATGCGGTCAAGGTGTGTTCCGCCGTTTCGACGTCCTGCAACGGCGTGGCGATCCTCCTCGGCCTCGACTGGTCGCTGGACCCCAACGGCGACGGCGACATCTCGGATGCCGTCGACGTCGTCAACATGTCGCTCGGCTCGTCCTACGGGCAGGAGCAGGACGATTCGGCCTTCGCCGTGAACAACCTCGTGAACGCGGGCGTCGTGGTGGTCGTGTCCGCGGGAAACTCCGCCGACCGTCCCTTCATCGTCGGCTCGCCCTCGACAGCCCCCGGCGCGATCAGCGTCGCGCAGACCTCGCTTCCTGACGATCTCCAGTGGGTCATCCAGCCCAGCTCCGGCCCCGCGATCACCAATGCGGTGCTGCAGTCCTGGTCGCCGGCCCCGACGACCGCGCTGACGGCGGGTCTCGCACGGCCGACGGACACCGGCGGCCTCGGCTGCTCGCAGGATGCATACGCGTCCTTCCCGGCCGGGTCGATCGCGCTCGTCGCGCGAGGCTCGTGCAACGTGTCGGACAAGGCGGTGTACGCGCAGGCGGCCGGCGCCATCGCCGTGATCATCTACAACAACGCGCCCGGCGACCCGCCCAGCTTCAGCTTCGGCAGCACGGTGCCGGTCACCGTGCCCACCTTCAGCATCTCGCAGAGCGCGGGTCTGGCGCTGGTGGATGCGCTCGGAGCGGGTCCCGTCTCGGTCACGATCGATCCCGCGAACGCGATCGGCCTGGCCAACACGATGGTCGGCACGTCGAGCCGCGGCACCACGGTCGGTGACAACCGCGCCAAGCCCGACATCGGCGCTCCCGGTGCGTGGCTGTCGGCCGAGACCGGCACGGCGACCGAGGAGACGAACTTCGGCGGCACGTCCGGTGCGGCACCGGTGGTGTCGGGCGCAGCGGCTCTGCTGATCGACAAATTCCCCGATGCGACTCCGCTGACGATCAAGGCGCGTCTGCTCAACGGCGCGGACAGCACCAACCGCACGCCGACGGCCGACGGATTCATCCCCACCCCGGTCTCGCGCATCGGCGCGGGCGAGGTCCGGGTCGCTCCGGCGGCCGACGCGACCAGCGTGCTGTCGACGACCGGCGCGGGCGGCAACGTCGGCCTCGGCATCCCGTCGGTGACGACGACGAACTACAGGGCCGACGTCGAGCTCACGCTCACCAACACGTCGGACGCGAAGCAGAAGTACGCCCTCGACGCGAGCTTCCGCGAGGAGGCGGACCAGGCCAGCGGTGCGGTCGCGGTGAAGTTCGCTCCGAACAGCGTCATCCTCCCGGCCGGTCAGACCCAGAAGATCAAGGTGCAGGTCACGATCGACGGGTCGAAGCTGCAGGACTGGCCGTTCAACGACGTCGGGGCCACCGGGGGCGACGGATCGCTGCTGAACGGGCCGGAGTTCGACGGCTGGATCACGGCGACCTCCGACACGGAGACCGTGAAAATCGGATGGACGGTGCTGCCGAAGAAGGCCGCTGATGTGAGCGCCTCGTCGTCGCTGAAACTGAAGAAGGACGGCAGCGGAACGCTGAAGCTGAAGAACAGCTCCAACGTGGCGTCCGGTGACGTCGACATCTTCGCACTGACCGGAACGAGCCCCGAGCTGCCCGATCCGGCACCGGGCGAGCCCGGGTCGCCGGGCAGCAGCGCGGCGATCGTCGATCTCGCGGCCGTGGGAGTGCGTGAGCCCGAGGACGGCGTCATCCAGTTCGGTATCGCGACGTACGATCGCCGTACCGTGCTGAACTACCCGGCCGAGTTCGACGTCTACGTCGACTCGAACAACGACGGAACCGATGACTACGCCCTCTACAACGCCGAGCTGGGCGGATTCGCCGTGACCGGTCAGACCGTGGTCTACGTGGCAGACCTTGCCACCGGAGCGTCGAGAGCGTACTTCTTCGACCAGGGCGGTTTCGACTCCTCGACGCAGATCCTCAGTGCGCCCGCCGAAGCGCTCGGCATCGCACCGGGGCAGACGTTCGGCTTCAGCGTCTACGCGGTGGACAACTACTTCACGGGAAGCACCACCGACGCCATCGAGGGGCAGACGTTCACGTCGGGTGAGGTGAAGTACACGCCGTCCTCCGGCACGATCACCGTGCCCGCGAAGTCGACCTCGACTGTGGCCGTGCAGGCGACCGGCGCTACCGGCGCCTCGACCCAGACGGGCATGCTGCTGCTCTACGGCAGCGCGGCCACCGCCGATTGGGGACTGGTGCAGATCGCGCAGTAGTCCAAAGCGCGCAAGGGTGGGCCGGGTGTCGTCAGACTCCCGGCCCTTCTGCGTGCAGGGCCTGCGTCGCCCGGAGGACCTTCGGCCCTGGACACGGGCGGCAAAGAGGCGTGGGCTGTTCACGACGGAGAGGATCGCACCCCATGACCAAGGCGAAGGATGCCCCCCAGCGCGTGGAGCACCTCACGACGACCGAGTGCTGGCGGCTGCTCGAGAGCACCTCGCTCGGTCGCCTCGCCGTCGAGGGCTCCGAGGGGGCGCCGGACATCTTCCCGGTGACCTTCACCGTTCACAGCGGGTCGGTCTACTTCCGATCCGCGCCCGGTTCGAAGCTCATGGACATCGCCGCCCGCCCCGCCGTCGCGTTCGAGATCGACGGCGAGGACCCGCTGTCGCACTGGAGCGTCGTCATCAAGGGCAGTGCGCATCGCCTCGATTCGGATGCTGAGATCCACGAGTCGGGGGTCGACGAGCTCGCTCCGGCGAGTCCGACGCCGAAGCATGACTTCGTCCGCATCACGCCCGCTTCGGTGACCGGCCGCCGGTTCCGACGAGGTGTGACTGCACCGGCCGACTGGCTGGGCGGCGCGGGCACGACCACGGGCGCTCACCGGCCTGTCCGTCCTCCCGCGACCGACGAGGGATGGCCCGGCTCGGCACGGCCGCCGACGGGTCCGGTCCCGATCCCGCACTTCCCGCCGCGGCCCACCCATTGACCTCAGCTGGTCGGTCCGCCGTCCACGACGGCGTACCGGTCAGGCTCCGGTGCGCGGCGGAAGCGGCGGCCGCTCACGCGGGTCGGAGTGATCCGCACCCACCGGTACTTCAGCGTCGGGATCCACGGATGTAACGGCAGCGCGTCGGCCATGTCGATGTCGACCTGCCGGTCCAGCCGTTCCGCGATGCCCTTGACGATCACGCTCGCGGCCGTCTCGTCGTCGTAGCGATCCGCTTCCAGCGCCACGCGGGGGTTGGTCGTCAGCTGCGCGAGCTTCGATCCTGGGGAGGTCCGGAAGTAGAGAGCACCCTCGAAGACCTCGAAGTTGATCGGGAAGATGTCGACCTCATCGCGCACACTCAGGGCGAGCCTGCCCAGCTGGGCGTGTGCGAGCAGGTTCCAGTTCTCGGCGTCCGTCATCTCCACGACTTCGTCGTCGGCGAATTCCTGCATGATCGCTCCTCGGCTCGACGCCGAACGGCTCACCGTCGGCATGTGATCAGTGCACCCCCCGTGAGGGGTCGCGGGAAGGGCCGAAGGTCCTGCGGGCGGCCGTCAGGAGCCCTCGCGCCGGCGCTCCGCGCCGTACACCGCCGCCTGGGTGCGCCGCTCCATGCCCAGCTTGGCCAGCAGACCGCTCACATAGTTCTTGACCGTCTTCTCGGCCAGACCCAGGCGAACCCCGATCTCGCGGTTGGTCAGGCCCTCGGCGATCAGCCCCAGCACCTGCCCCTCCCGCAGCGACAGGGCGGGCATCGGGGCGGTGCGTGCATCGGGCCGGAGGGTGCTCGCGGCCTGCTGCAGCACAGCGGCCGACTGGATGGTACGGCCCGACGCCACCCGTCGGATCGCGTCGATGAGCGCGCGGCTGCGGATGTCTTTGAGCACGTACCCGCTGGCCCCGGCGAGCACCGCGGAGCGCAGCGCGTCGTCGTCGTCGTACGCCGTCAGGATCAGGCAGGAGATGTCGGGGTGGGCCGAACGGATGTCGCGGCACAGGTCGATGCCGCTTCCGTCGGGGAGGCGGACATCCAGCACCGCGACGTCGGGGAGCGTCGCGTCGATGCGGCGCTGCGTCTCGGTCACCGAGCCCGCTTCCCCCACCACCGACAGGTCGGGTTCGGCATCCACCAGCTGCGCGATGCCGCGACGCACGATCTCGTGGTCATCGACGAGGAAGACGCGGATCATGGTCGTCGCGCCCCACTGCGGTAGTCCGCCGGAACCGACCACTCCACCCGCGTGCCTCCGCCGGCTCTCGCCGAGATCGTGCAGGTGCCTCCGAGCAGCTGCGCGCGCTCGGCCATGTTCGCCAGACCGCTGAGGTGGGCCGACGGAGGGATGCCGCGGCCGTCGTCCTCGACCCTCAGGGTGACCACCCCCGCGTCGATGCTGACGTCGATTTCGACGCTGCGCGCGCCCGCGTGCTTGACGACGTTCGTGAGGCACTCCCGCAGGACCGCCGTCAGCTCGTCCGCGAGCGACGCCGACACCAGGGAGTCCAGCGGTCCGGTGAACGTGATCCGCGGTGAGACCGGCATCCCGGTGGACAGCTCCGACACGACGTTCAGCAGCCGGTCCCGCGGCTGCCTGCTCTGGCCGCGCTCCCCGGATCCCAGCGCGAAGATCACCGTGCGGATGTCCTTGATCGCCGCATCCACAGCATCGACCTGGGTCTCGATCGCGGCCGATGCTTCGGCATCCACCGTCGCGGAAACCGCCTGCAGGGACAGCCCCGCGCCGAAGAGGCGCTGGATGACGTGATCGTGCAGATCGCGCGCGATGCGTGCGCGGTCGCGTGCCTGTTCGAGGCGTCGGCGGTCTTCCCGGGCCCGGACGACCTCGATGGCGACCCCTGCCTGCCCGGCGAACGCGAAGGCCATGTCGAGGTCGGCGGCCGTGAAAGCCGGGGCGTGGGGGCGACGCGAGACCGTCAGCACACCGAGCGGCTCGTCGCCGGCGAAGAGGGGGATCGCCACGGTGGGGCCGAGGTCGCTCTGGCCGTCGAACAGGCCCGCCTGCCCGTCGACGCTCGCCGCTCGCCGGGTCGCGAGTGCCCGCGAGGCGAGCGTGCCCGCGGCCGGGATGATCTGTCCCCGCCACTGCTCGGCGCTGGCCCCGTGCACCGTGGTGATCCGCAGATCGTCGGGGCCGTGCGGAACGGCGACGGCGACCAGGTCCACATCGATCAGGGCGCCGACGTGCTCGGCGATGACCTCGAGCACGTCCTCTCCGGTCGCCTCCAGCATCGCGGCCATCACATCGGCGGTCGTCGCGCTCCAGGCCTCGCGGGCTCGGGTCAGGTCGTACAACCGCGCATTCTCGATCGCGATACCGGCCGTCGCCGCGAGCGCCACCACGAGCTCCTCGTCGTCCTGCGTGAACCCGCCGCCCGCTCCTTGAGTGAGGTAGAGGTTGCCGTAGACCTGGTCACCCACCCGGATCGGAACGCCCAGGAAGGACTCCATCTCGGGGTGATGGGCCGGAAAACCGGCGGAACGCGCGTCGGCGGTCAGGTGTTCCAGGCGGATCGGGGCATGCTCGGCGATGACCGCTCCGAGCAGCCCCTTCCCGCTCGGAAGGTGACCGATGTGGGCGACCTGGGCCGGGTCGACCCCGACGTGGATGAACCGCTCCAGGCTCCGGCCGTCGGCGGTGATCACGCCGAGGGCACCGTAGCGCGCATCGACGAGTCCCATCGCCGCCTCGACGATCCGCCGGAGGACGACTTCGAGGTCGAGCCGTTCGACGACTGTCGTGGTGGCCCGGAGCAGATCGCGCAAGCGGCGCTGCGCCCGAGCGGCGTCATCGCGCCTCGAGTGCTCGTGCGCCCGCGATCCCGGGTCCGAAGACATGGACGCCTCCCGTCGAGGGCGAGTCTAGTGAGGTCGCCGTTTCTTCACCGGACAGCTCGATCCGCGCCCGGGACCACGCAGACAGGGGTCCGGCATTCCGCGAGCAGATCGCGCCCGACCGAGCCCAGCAGGGCCCCGTCGATGACGCCGCGGTGGTGAGTCCCGACGACCACCAGTGAGGCCCCGAAGGCGGCGCGCAGCAGGGCCGACGCGGGACTGCTCTGCTCGAGGATCTGTTCGACCACCAGTTCGGAGTTCGTGAGCTGCGCGGCGACCGCCGCGTCGCGGAGGATGCGCCGCTCTCCCGCGCGGGCCTCGATGGGCGAGGCCAGCAGCACCACCGCGCCCTCCATCCGCGGAGTGGGCATGGTCCACGTGTGCACGAGCGTCAGCGGGACGTGCGCCGAATCCGCCTCTCGCGCGGCGAAGGAGACGGCCTCCACCGATGACCGATCGTCGTCCACTCCCACGACGACGCGACCGGTGGCCGGTTCCCAATCGTCCGGCACCACGACGACGGGCCCCCCTGAGCCCGACGTGAGGCGCAGCGGCATCCATCCCGACAGAGCGGACCAGAGCGGCATTCCGCGGCGAGCGCCGATCACCAGCAGATCGGCGTTCCTTGCCCGCTCGATCAGGGCGGCCGGCATCCTGCCGGGGAATCGGTGCGAGCTCACTTCCGCCTCCGGAGCTCGATCCAGCAGCCGCCGCTCGGCGTCGAGGAGCCCGATGTCGCGATCATCCTCGAGCAGAGTGCCCCCGATCATCACGATCTCCACCGCCGTACGAGGCCTCGCGGCCCGTTCGGCGACCCAGTCCAGCGCGATGACCGAGGCCTCGCTGCCGTCGAAGCCCAGCACGATCGTCTCCACCACCGCCCGTTCCCTTCCGCCGGCCGACATCGGACCCCCGCTCCTGGCACGGTAGATCGCGACACCGCGGTGTCGCAGGGCCGAACGTCCCGTCTTCGGCGGGGCCGGGCGGTCTGCGGGCATGGAAGAGTCGAGGGGATGAGCGGCGCACAGAAGTCCCAGACCATCGTGATCACCGGATCCAGTGACGGCATCGGCGCGGCGGCGGCGAGGAGGCTCAAGCAGGACGGGCACTCGCTCGTCCTGGTGGGGCGTTCCGAGGAGAAGACCAGCCGTATCGGCGAGGAGCTGGACTCACCGTGGCTCACGGCCGACTTCGCCGAACTGGCGCAGGTGCGGGCGCTTGCGGGACGACTGCTGGCCGAGGTGCCCGCGATCGACGTGCTCGTCAACAATGCGGGCGGCATCTTCGGCGACCGCGCCCGGACGGTCGACGGATTCGAGAAGACCCTGCAGGTCAACCACCTCGCGCCCTTCCTGCTGACCAACCTGCTCATGCCGACCCTGCTGGCGAACCGCGCCACCGTGATCAACACCTCCAGCGCGGCCGCCCGCCTCTTCGGCCGCATCGACCTGGACGATCTGAACAACGACCGCACCTTCTCGGCGAACAAGGCCTACGGCGACTCGAAGCTCGCGAACGTGCTCTTCACCAAGGAGCTGCATCGGCGCTTCCACCCCGAGGGACTGTCGGCGGCCGCCTTCCACCCCGGCGCGGTGGCGACCGGATTCGCCTCCGATTCCACCAGCCTCATGCGCTGGATCTATCAGACGCCCCTCCGAAACGTCGTCGGACTGATCTCTCCCGATGCCGGAGCGCAGACCCTCGTGTGGCTCGCCGAGACGACGCCCGGCACCGACTGGCAGTCGGGCGAGTTCTACGAGAAGATGCGCATCGCGCGAACGAACCCGCAGGCATCGGACGCCGGACTGGCACGCGCCTTCTGGGACCGCAGCGCCCAGTTGGTCGGTCTGTAGCGCGGTGGGGTGGGCGGCATCGGCCGGCGCGGGCAGGATGAGGAGATGACCGCACCGCCTGCTGCGTCGCCGCTGTTCACTCCGCTGCGCATCGGGGCGGTCACCGTGCCCAATCGCATCATGCAGACCGCGCACTCGAAGCAGTACTCCGACCGGGTGGAGTCCGCTCGCGAGACCGCGTACTTCGTGCGGCGGGCGCGCGGCGGCTGCGGGCTGTTCATCGCCGGCAACCAGTTCGTGCACCCCACGGGATCGATCCGCGGCTTCCAGGATGCGTTCCGCCCCGAGGCCGTCGATGCCGACCGCCGCATGACGGATGCCATCCACGACGCCGGCGCCCGTGTCTTCGTGCAGCTGAACCACCACGGCGCGCAGGCGTCGCCGGACGGTCCGGACGGCCCGCGCGCGATCTATGCCCCTTCACGCATACTCTCACCGTCGACAGGTCACGCCACGCGCGAGATGGACCTGGACGACATCCGCGAGGTGACCGACTCCTTCGCCGCCTCGGCGGAGATCGCCCAGCGCGGCGGGTTCGACGGGGTCGAGATCCACATCGCGCACGGCTACCTTCTGCACCAGTTCCTCTCGCCGCTGTACAACGCTCGGAGCGACGGATACGGCGGCGACCTCGAGGGTCGCACGCGGTTCGCCCGCGAGGTGCTGTCGGCCGTGCGCGAGCGGGTGGGCGAGGAGTTCGTGGTGGGGATACGGATCGTCGCCAACGAGTTCCACCCGCTCGGGATGGATGCCGCGGCCCTGCGCGCCGCCATCTCGATGCTTCGCTCCGCAGCCCGCCTGGACTTCCTCGACCTCGCCGCGGGCGGCTACCACAACGTGCACTACGTCTTCCCGAACGCCGCGATGCCGACGGCCTGGCTGCGCGAGGAGGTCGCCGCGGTGAAGGCCGCCAATCCGGACGTCGCCGTCTTCGGGGTCGGCGCCGCCCTCGACCCGGCGCAGGCCGAAGAAGTCGTCCGGAAGGGCATCGCCGACATGGTGGCCCTGACGCGGGCGCAGATCGCCGATCCCGACCTGGGACTCAAGCTGCGCGAAGGCCGAGGCGACGGCATCCGGCACTGCATCCGGCTCAACCAGGGCTGTCTCGGCCGCGGCAGCCGGGGACTCGCGATGTCGTGCACCGTGAACCCGCTGGCCGGTCGGGAGCGCGAGCGCGCGCCCCGGCCCCCGGCGAAGGCGCCGCAGCGCTGGGTCGTCGTCGGCGGGGGACCGGCCGGCATGCGGGCGGCGGTCGAGCTGGCGAATGACGGGCACGCGGTGACCCTGTTCGAGCGCGACCGGGCGCTCGGCGGGCAGTTGCGACTCGCTCGCGCTGTTCCGGGGCGCGAGAGCATCCAGCTGCTTCTCGACGATTCGCGGCGCGACCTGGATCGAGCCGGCGTCGACGTCCGGCTCGGGATCGAGGCCACTGCTCGCCTGCTCGGACAGATGCGGCCGGACGGTGTCGTGCTCGCGACCGGCGCCACCGCTCCAGTCGCGACGTCGCTCGCGATCGGCGGTGCCTACGCCGACGGCCGTCCGCCCGCGATGGCGGTCGACGCGTTTTCGGCCCTGACCGCGCCCGGTGACCTCGGCCGCCGCATCGCCGTGGTCGACGCCGACGGCACGGCGTACGCCTCGGGCATCGTGCTGACACTGCTGGGCCGGGTCGACGCGCTCACGCTGATCACGCCGTTCGAGACCGTCTTTCCGCATGTGGGCGCGGGGTACGACCGTCCGCTGCTGCTGGAGACCCTCGGCGCGCATCCGGGATTCGAGCGCCTGGTCTCGCAGCAGGTCCTGCGTGCCGGACCGGACGGCGGGGAACTGTCCGACACCGTCACCGGTCGCCGCACGGTCCTGGACGCGTTCGACGCCGTCATCGCGATCGAACCCCGCGCGGCCGTGCGGATGCCGGGCATGCACGAGCTCCGAGGGACCCGGGTGGTGACGATCGGCGATGCCTTCTCGCCGCGCACGATCGATGCGGCGATCTTCGAGGCGGTCGAGCTCGCCTACGACGTCGCCGGCCTGGCGACGCTGCGGGGCTGAGCATGCAGCCGCTCGTGATCGACCTTCCGTTCCGTGGCCGGTGGCGGACGGAGATGAGCCCGGCGCGCCGGGTGCCCAGCCACGGCACCGACCTGTTCGGCATCACGCACGCGGTCGATTTCGTGGGCGTGGACGACCACGGGCGCTCCGCCCGCACCACGTGGCGCACACTGGCTTCGGAGCCGGTCGGGGCCTTCGTCGGCTTCGGTCGTCCGATCCTCGCCCCCGCGGCGGGGCGGGTCGTGGTCGCGCACGACGGTGAGCTCGATCACGTCGGTCGCCGCTCGCCGTTCACACTGCTGCCGTACGCCTTCGGGCAGTCCGCCCGCGTGCGGGCCGGCGTGGCGGCCATCGCGGGCAACCACGTCGTGATCGCCCTCGCGTCCGACGGCCCGTTCGTGGGCCTGGTGCATCTGCGGCAGGCGAGCCTGCGGGTCTCGGTCGGTGACCGCGTGGAGGTGGGGGATCAGCTGGCCGAGTGCGGCAACTCCGGCAACAGCACTCAGCCCTGCCTCCATCTGCAGGTCACCGATTCGATCGACTGGAGCGCCGCGCGCGGCATCCCGATGCTGTTCCGCTCCTATCGGAGCCTCACCAGCGGCATGCGCGTCGAGAACGGCATGCCCGGCGAGCGCGAGATCGTCGAGCCGGCCTGACCCCGGAACGGCGAGCGGATCAGGCCGCCGACCACCCGCCGTCGCTGGCCATGATGATGCCGTTCACATTCACGCCGTCCTCGCTCAGCAGGAAGGTGATGGATGCCGCGAGCGCGTCGGCCTCGACCGGGTCGGGCATGACCGCCATCGCGTTCTGGATGCGCTCCGCTCCGAGCGGCGAGCCGAAGCTCGCCTCGATGTTCGTGATGGTCGGGCCGGGTGCGACGGCGTTGACGCGGATGCCGCTCGGTCCGTACATGAACGCGCTGCTCTTCGTCAGACCCGCCACCGCATGCTTGGACGCCGTGTAGGCCACGCCCGCGGCCGAGCCGCGCAGGGCAGCCTCGGACGCCGTGTTGACGATGGACCCGCCGCCCTGAGCCAGCATCACGGGGATCACGGCGCGCATGAGCTTCATGGTCCCGGTGACGTTGACCCGGAAGACCCGCTCCCACACGGCATCCGTCACGTCCCCGACCGGCGTCATGTCATCCATGATCCCGGCGATGTTCGCGAGCGCGTCGATCGTTCTGCCGGCCGCCTCGACGATGCGCGCGACGCCGGCGTCGTCGGTGATGTCGGCCGTGAGGGGCACGATGTCGGCTCCCGCGTGGGCGGCGACGAACTCGTCGAGCCGCTCCTGGCTGACATCCACCGCGACCACGCGGCCGCCCTCGCGGGCCACCCGCGATGCGGTCGCCCGGCCGATGCCCGACCCGGCGCCGGTCACGATCACGGTCTGTCCGGTGAACCTGCCCTGGTCGATGCGCTCCGTCCACTCGCGCAGCTGGACGGCGGATGCGGATGCCGCCTCCGACGTGGCGGCTGCTGGGGCGGGCGTGCCCACGGGCACGTCCCCGGCCGCGGCGCGGCGCACCAGATCGTCGAGCATGTCCTGTGTGAACGCTCCGCGGCTCATCTTCACGAGCCGCTTGATCGCGAGACGCTTGATCGGCTTGAAGACCTCGGGGGACTGCCCTCCCTGGGCGAGCATGTCGGTGAGGATCGCGTTGCCGGTGGGATCGTCGAGCCAGGCGGCGATCGACGAATCGGCGGTGAGAGGCGAGGTGCCCATGATGTTTCCTTTCGACCGGACAACTGTGTCCGGTACTAGGCTACACCCGTGTCCACACCCCGGCCAGAGCAGGCGAAGGCGAATCGCGGCCCGGCCGCCGGGCCGGGCAATCGCGCGGCGCTGATCGCCGCGGCGCGCGAGGTCTACGCGGAGGAGGGCTTGAGTGCGCCGTTCAGCGCCGTGGCCCGCCGCGCGGGGGTCGGTCAGGGGAGTCTCTACCGGCACTTCCCCGACCGCGCAGCGCTGGCGGTCGCCGTCTTCGAGGAGAACCTGGCCGACCTGGAGGAGTTCACCGCTCCCGCCGACCGGACGATCGACGACCTGCTCGATCGGGTCGTCGCGCAGGCGATGGTCTCGACGGCTTTCATCGACCTCATCACCGCCGACCTGCACGATCCGCGGGTGGCTCCCCTCGGCATCCGGTTCCGCGATGTCGTCTCGCGACTGCTGGCGCGCGAGCACGCGCTCGGACATGTGGGCACGCACGTCGAGGCCGAGGACGTGATGATGGCGACGGGGATGCTGGCCACCGAGCTCGCCCGCACCGACCCGGGTCAGCGAGACGACGTCGCGCGGCGCGCCCGCGCGCTTTTCCGCGCGGCATTCTCGCCCCGCTGACTGCCTGTGCGCCGTGCGCCCGGGTAGGCTCGACGCATGGGCAGGTTCATCTACGACACCATGGCGAACTCGGTCGACATCGACGACCGGACGCTGGCACATCTGCGCATCGTGGTTATGAACAAGCTGCGCCGCACCGAGGCGTTCATGTTCGACGTCGAGGTCGGCGACGGGAGTGGCCGACGCAGCTTCTGGATGCACCCGTCGGTGCCCATCCAGTTCCACTTCTTCGGCAGTCGCAACCCCCGCATCAACCGCCTCTGGATCGAGGATCTGATGCAGGCCGCGAGCGGCCCGAACGGACTGACGATCACTCCCGAGCCGGCCGAGGACGCTCCCGTCGAGGAGTGATCAGCCCTCGGGCTGGATCGGGACCTCGGAGGTCTCGAGTTCTTTGCGCGCGTCGCCCGCCTCGGCGGCGGTCACCTCGGTGCCGGCGACGGTGAGCTTGTCGATCGACAGCTCGTCCACCTCGACCTTGCCGACCGACACATCGGTCTCGCCGTCGACGGCCAGGGTCTCGATCGGGCCGGTGTCGAAGTGCTCCGCGACCAGCGTGATGCCGCCCGAGGAATTGGCGGAACTGGCGAGCTCCTCGATCCACGCGCGGCTCAGGTTCGTCGGCTCGGGATCGTCGAAGACGAAGCGCAGCGGAATCGACGGGTGCAGCCAGATCGTGCTGCGACCCCGCGGCTGGTCGTCGGGGTGCTGCCAGGTGACCGTGAAGCTCTCGCTGCGCCGCAGCTTGGTCGCGATGACGACTTTCAGGTGCGCCAGCGCGCGGTCGTCGATGTGGATCGGAGTAGCCGACCCGCCGTAGTAGATGGTGCCCACCGGGCCACCATAAGCCCTAGCCCGCCGCGCCTCCGCATTGTTGTGGAAAGTTCTCGCCCGCGGTCAACGGGTGGCGCGGCGGAGGTTCTCGGTCAGTTCTTCGCGCGTCTGGCGGACGACGTAGGCCGGCTGGTCGCGCTCGACGCGCCAGCTGTCCTTCAGAGGCCCGACGTTCACGGTGTCGAAGCCGAATTCGTCGTACAGCGCCGTCACGAGCGCCACGGCCTCGTCGCTGTCACCGGAGGTCGCCAGCGCGCGGCGGTCGGCATCCCCCGCCGGCCTGCCGTCGGTGAGGATCTCTGACGCCAGGATGTGGTTGAACGCCTTCGCGACTTTGGAGAGAGGCAGGTGCTCCTGCAGCAGACCGCTGGTCGTCGCCTGCTTCTGGTCCAGCTGCGGGATCCGACCGTCGCGTTCCCAGTAGTAGTTGTTGGTATCGAGGACGATCTTGCCCGCCAGAGGTTCGACGGGCACATCCTGGTAGGCCTTGAGGGGGACCGTCACGATCACGACATCGCCCGCGGCAGCCGCTTCCGCCGCCGTCGCTGCCTCGGCGTTCGGCCCCAGCTCGCTCACGAGCGGCGTGAGCGACGCCGGCCCGCGCGAGTTGCTGATCACGACGTCGTACCCGCGATCGACGAGCCCTCTCGCCAGAGCCGAGCCGATGTGTCCTGCGCCGATGATTCCGATTCGTGTCATGCGGTGGTGGAACGCGGCATCACCCGAGCTATTCCCGCACGGCCGTCTACAGTCGCGTCCAGGCCTCGCTGAGCACGGATCGCAGGATCTGCTCGATCTGGTCGAACTCCGCCGGGCCGATCGTCAGGGGCGGCGCCAGCTGGATCACCGGGTCGCCGCGATCGTCGGCGCGGCAGTACAGCCCGGCGTCGAAGAGGGCCTTGGACAGGAATCCGCGCAGCAGCCGCTCGGACTCGTCGTCGTCGAAGGTCTCCTTCGTGGTCTTGTCCTTCACCAGCTCGATGCCGAAGAAGTAGCCGTCGCCGCGCACGTCGCCCACGATGGGCAGGTCGGTGAGCTTCTCGAGAGTACGGCGGAAGATCGGCGAGTTCTCGCGCACGTTGGCGAGGAGGCCCTCCTCTTCGAAGATGTCGAGGTTCTCCATCGCGACGGCGGACGAGACGGGATGACCGCCGAAGGTGTAGCCGTGGGGGAAGGACACGTTGCCGTGCGCGAAGGGCTCGTAGATGCGGTCGCTCACGATCGTCCCGCCCAGGGGCGAGTAGCCGCTCGTGACCGCCTTGGCGAAGGTGATCATGTCGGGCTGATATCCGTACGCGTCGGCGCCGAAGTAGTGGCCGAGGCGCCCGAACGCGCAGATGACCTCGTCCGAGACGAGCAGGACGTCGTACTTGTCGCAGATCTCGCGGACGCGCTGGAAGTATCCGGGGGGCGGGGGGAAGCATCCCCCCGAGTTCTGCACGGGCTCGAGGAAGACGGCGGCGACGGTCTCCGGCCCCTCGAAGTTGATCATCTCCTCGATGCGGTCGGCCGCCCAGACGCCGAACTCCTCCTGCGAGCCGCCCGCGAAGCCCATCTCTGCGGCGCGGTAGAAGTTCGTGTTGGGCACGCGGAAGCCGCCCGGCACGACCGGCTCGAACATGGACTTCATGCCGGGCAGCCCGGTGATCGCCAGGGCGCCCTGCGGGGTGCCGTGGTAGGCGATGTAGCGCGAGATCACCTTGTGCTTCGTCGGCTGTCCCGCGAGCTTCCAGTAGTGCTTGGCGAGCTTGAACGCCGTCTCGACAGCCTCGCCGCCGCCCGTCGAGAAGAACACGTGATTGAGGTCGCCCGGGGCGAGATCGGCGATGCGGTCGGCGAGTTCGATCGCGGCCGGGTGGGCGTACGACCAGATCGGGAAGAACGCGAGCTGCTCGGCCTGCCGGGCACCCGCTTCGGCCAGGCGCCGCCTGCCGTGACCTGCGTTGACGACGAACAGCCCGGACAGGCCGTCGATGTACTCCTTGCCGGTGGAATCCCAGATGCGGTGTCCCTCGCCCTTGACGATGATCGGCACACCGGGGCCGTCGGTCATGACCGACTGACGCGAGAAGTGCATCCACAGGTGGTCGCGGGCCATGGCCTGCAGTTCTGCGTCGGTGCGGGTGGTGCTGTCGGTCGAGATCGTCATCGGTCGGGCCTTCCTGGCGGGTTGCCCACGACGATACTCGGGTCGTCGTGGGCGCCGCCGCTCACGCCGGCGCTCAGACGGCGTCCACCACGGTGCGCACGTGCGTCGCCGTCACCCGCCGATCGGACGCCGTCACAACATGCACGGCACCGGTGATCTCGATCGACGCTGTCGTCTCCTTGTCGGCGCTCGAGCCGCCGACCCACAGCTCGACCGCGCCCGGCTCGACGATGCGCCGGCCACTGCGACCGGTGAAGGCCAGACGCGTCGTCGGAACGTCGAAGTCCACGATCGCCTCCTGACCCGGCTCGAGGAAGACGCGGGCATATCCGAGCAGCTGGGCCACGGGGCGGGTGACCGACGCGTACACATCCCGCCCGTAGAGCTGCACGACATCCGTGCCCGCGCGGGCACCGGTGTTGCGCACGTGGACCGATGCGCGCAACGCCTCTCCGGCGCTGACCGCAGGCCCGGCGGAGAGCTCCGTGCGCGAGAAGGACGTGTACGTCAGCCCGAACCCGAAGGGTCGGACCGGGGCGCTGCTCGCGCTCGTGATCTCGTTCGGTCCTCCCAGGATCGGATGCAGGTACGAGAACGGCTGGGATCCGGCCGATCGCGGGAGCGAGACCGGCAGGCGTCCGCTCGGCGCGCTCGCGCCGGAGAGGATCGCGGCGATCGCCGCCCCGCCCTCTTCGCCCGGGAAGAAGGCCTGCGCCACCGCTGCTGGTGCGTGGGGCTCGTCCAGCGCCCACCCCACGGCGTACGGCCGGCCGGTCAGAAGGACGACGACCACCGGTGTGCCGGTCGCGATCACCGCCTCGACGAGCTCGCGCTGCAGTCCGGGCAGTTCGAGGCTCTCGACGTCGTTGCCCTCGCCGACGGTGCCCCGCCCGAAGAGCCCGGCGCGGTCGCCGACCACGACGATGGCGACATCGGCGGCGGATGCGGCAGCCGCGGCATCCGCGAACCCCGATCGGTCCTGACCCTCGACATCGCACCCCCGGGTGTGATTGATCTGCGCGTCGGGCAGCTCGGCGACCAGCGCCTCGAGAACGCTCGGGATGCGGAAGCCGAGCTCGACCTCCGGATGGTGGGCGAGAACATGGTTCGCAAAGGAGTAGCACCCCATGAGAGCCTCGGCCGAGTCCGCATTCGGGCCGATCACCGCGATGCGCCGGTGCTGCGCGCCGAGCGGCAGCGTGCCGTCATTGGAGAGCAGGATGACCGATTCTTCGGCCAGACGGCGCGCCAGCGCACGGTGCTGCGGACCGTCCAGGTCCACCGCCGCCGGAGGCTGATCGAACGTCTCGTCCAGCAGCCCGAGCCGCTCCTTCTGGGTCAGGACCCGGGCGACAGCGCGATCGACGACCGCCTCGTCGATCCCGCCGTCGACGAGCAGATCGAGCAGGGGAGCGCCGTACGCGTCCGCGCTCGGCAGTTCGACATCGATGCCGGCGGTGAGCGCCAGGAACGCCGCTTCGGCGGGGCTCGAGGCCACCGCGTGCATCGTCTGCAGGAACAGCACCGAGAAGTAGTCCGAGACCACGACGCCGTCGAAGCCCCACGTGCCGCGCAGCAGGTCGGTGAGGTACGCCGGCGTCCCGGCGACCGGATCGCCGTCGATCTCGGCGTAGGAGTTCATCACGCTGCGGGCACCGCCATCGCGAACCGCCATCTCGAACGGCGGAAGCAGCACGTCCGCCACTTCCCGAGGACCGGCCGACACGGGAGCGTGGTTGCGCCCCGCTCGTGATGCCGAGTAGCCGACGAAGTGCTTCAGCGTGGCGTCGACGCCGGATTCCTGCAGGCCGCGCACGTACGCGGTGCCGATCGTCCCCACGACGTACGGGTCCTCGGAGATGCACTCGTCGACGCGCCCCCATCGCGGGTCGCGGATGACATCCAGCACCGGCGCGAGACCTTGATGGATGCCGAGCGTGCGCATCGACGCACCGATCAGCGCGGCCATCTCGTGCACGGCGGCCGGGTCGAAGGATGCCCCCCAGGCCAGCGGCGTGGGGAAGGTCGCCGCCTTCCACGCGGCGAGGCCCGTCAGGCACTCCTCGTGGACGATCGCAGGGATGCCCAGACGCGTCTGAGACCGCAGCCTCCGCTGTTCGCCCCAGAGCCACTCGGCGCGCTGCACCGGGTCGACCGGCCGGGTGCCGTAGACGCGCGTGAGGTGCCCGATGCCGTGCCGGGAGGCGTCGTCGTACTTCGTCGAGGAGGCCAGTTCGCCCGCCATCGGCGCGACGAGTTCATCGCCCTGATCGACCCAGAATCCGCCCAGCTGGGCGATCTTCTCCTCGGGGGACATCTGCGCGATCAGCGCGCGCACGCGCGCCGAAGACTGCGATTCGCTCATGGTGGTTCTCAGCCCTTCACGGCGCCGGTGAGGCCGCCGACGATGCGTCGCTCGAACAGGCTGAAGAACACCAGCGCCGGAATCATCGAGAGCGACGTGAATGCCAGCACGCGTGCAGTGTCGACGGAGTACTGCGAGGCGAAGGCCTGCGTGCCGAGCGGCAGCGTGTAGGCGGCCTCGTTGTTCAGGATGAACAGCGGCAGCAGGTAGCTGTTCCAGCTGCCGATGAAGGCGAGGATGCCGACCGTGATGACCCCGGGAACCGCCAGGGGGATCACCATGCGCCAGAAGAAGCCGAGGCGACTGCATCCGTCGATCGCCGCCGCCTCCTGCAGCTCGTTCGGGATCGCCGCCAGGAAGGGGACGAGGATGATGATCGTGATCGGAAGGGCGAAAGCGATCTGGGGGATGATCACGCCGGCGATCGAGTTCATCAGACCGAGGTTGCGCACCAGGATGTACAGCGGCGTGATCGCCACCGTCATCGGGAACATGAGTCCGGCGGCGAAGACGGCATAGATCAGTCCGCGTCCGCGGAACGAGTAGCGCGCGAGCGCGAACGCCGCCATGAGCCCCATCGCGACGACCAGCAGCGTCGTCGCGATCGCGGCGATCGCCGAGTTGCCGACCTGACCCCAGAAGACCGGACTCACCAGGACGTCGGCGTAGTTCTGCCACTGCCAGGCCGTGGGGAAGCCCGAGGGGTCGACGGTGATCTCGGAGTTCGAGCGGAACCCGCCCAGGATGATGTAGGCGACCGGCGCGAGCATGAGCCCGATGAGCACGAGCGCGACGAAGTAGATCGCCAGGCCGCCGGACTTGAGCTGTCCGGGTGCGGGGCGCTGTCGGGCGGGGGGCGCCTCGATGAGTGTTGCGGCCATCAGGCCTTCCCTCCTGTGATGGCGCCCGCCGTATCGCGGCGCAGCAGGAAGCGCTGGTAGAGCAGCGCGACGGCGAGAGAGATGAGGAACATCACCACGGCGACGGCGCTGCCGTATCCGTAGCTGCCGGCGTTGCGTCCGTTGGCCACCATGTAGGTCGCCATCGTCGATGTGCCGGCGGTGGAGGCGACGTACTGACCCCAGATGATCCAGACCAGGTCGAACAGCTGGAGCGAGCCGATGATCGACAGGAACGCCCAGATGCGGATCGTCGGTCCGAGCAGGGGCAGCACGATGTGGCGCTGGATCTGCCAGTACGAGGCCCCGTCGATCGCGGCCGCTTCGGACAGCTCATCCGGGATGCCCTGCAGTCCGGCGAGGAAGAGGATCGTCGCGAAGCCGATGTACTTCCACGTGATGATCACCATCAGCGTCCAGATCGCGATCGCCGGGTCCGACAGCCAATCGGCCGTGAGCGCACCGAGGCCGACCTTCTCGAGCAGGCCGTTGAGCGCGCCGTTGGACTGGAGCATGAGGCTCCAGCCGATGCCGACCACGACCTCGGAGATGACATAGGGGACGAAGATCAGGATGCGGATCGCCGACTGGAAGCGCATCTTGCGGTTCAGCAGCAGTGCGAGCCCGAGCGCGAGCGGACCCTGCAGCACCAGGGACATGATCGCGATGAACACGTTGTGCCCGAGCGCCTCGTGGAAGTCGGGGTCGGTGAGGATCACCACGTAGTTGTTGAGGCCGACGAAGTCCACGGCAGGGCCGTAGCCCGACCAGCTGAAGAAGCCGTAGTACGCCGCGAGCACGACGGGGAAGATCACGAAGGCGACGAAGACCAGCAGGGCCGGTCCGATCAGGACGGCCAGTTCGAGCCGCGGACCCCAGCCGGCACCGCGGGAGCGCCGACTCGCGGTGGGCCGTCTCAACGGGGGCGGCCCCGACGGGGGCAGCGTCTGAACGCTGCCCCCGTCGACGTCCGGCGTCCCGGCGGCGTTCGCGGTGGTCTGCGACGTGTCGCGCAGGGAAGCCATCAGGTGCCTCCTAGGACTTGGCAGCCGCGTCGTTGACGGCATCCACGATGGCCTGCGCGTCACCCTGACCGGCGAACATGTCCACCACGGCGACGTTCAGCGCGTTGCCGATGTTCTGGCCGTAGAGGGTGTCGAGCCAGACCACCACGTACGGGGCCTCGTTGTACGCCTTGAGGACCTCCTTGAGTGCGGGGTCGGTCACGACGCCCTGCGCCTCCTGCGAGGCGGGCAGGGTGACGAACGCCTCGGCGTACGCCTCCTGGTTCTGCTTCTCGACCATGAAGTTCAAGAAGTCCACGCACTCCTTGGGTGCGTTGACCCAGCAGGAGTACCCGTCGACGCCGCCCATCATGGCGCCGGGAGCGCCGTCGCCCTCGACCGCGGGGAACGGGAACCAGAGCAGGTCGGCGAGCGGCTTCTCATCGGGCGTGAGCGAGGCGATCACGCCCGGATCCCACGCGCCCATGAGCTCCATCGCGGCCTGGCCGTTGGCGATCAGGCCTGCCGACGAGCCGGCGCCCTGCTGGGCTGCGGTCGTCAGGAAGCCGTCGTTGAACGGCTCGGTCTCGATGAACGCCTGCAGGTTCTCGCCCGCTTCGAGCCAGCAGGGGTCATCGAACTGGCGGCTGTCGGCCGCCTCGTCCATCGTCTCCTTCGAGCAGGCGCGCAGGGCGAAGTTGTAGTACCAGTGCGCGGCGGGCCACGCATCCTTCGCGCCGACGGCGATCGGCGCGACGCCGGCTGCCTTGAGCGCCTCGTCCGTGGTCACCAGGTCTTCGATGGTCGCGGGCGGTTCGGTGATGCCGGCAGCGGCGAACGTGTCGCCGGAGTAGAAGATTCCCGAGGGCAGCACGGCGGTGGGGATGCCGTACACCTTGTCATCGATCTCGAATGCCGAGAGCACGCCGCCCAGGGCCGACGTGGTCTCCTCGGTGACGCCGTCGGTCAGATCCATCGCCTGCCCCGCGGCGACGACGTCGGCGAGCTTGCCGCCACCGCGCGCCATGAAGATGTCGGGCGCGTCGCCGGCGTTCAGGGCCGTCTGCAGCTTGCCGTCCATCTCTTCGTTCTGAACCGACTGGATCTCGACGGTGACGCCGGGGTTCGCCTCCTCGAAGGCTGCCGCGGTGTCTTCCCAGTACGCCTTGCCGGGGCCGGTCGTGGAGTTGTGCCAGAACGTCAGCGTGACGTCGCCGTCCGCGGAGCCGCTGTCACCGCCGCCCGCGCAGCCGCTCAGGACGAGCGCCCCCACGGCCAGGAGGGCAGAACCCGCCAGGAGTTTCTTGCCATTCATGTGATTTCCGTTTCTCTTCTTCGAGTCGCACCTCGCTCGCGGAGGTGGCGTGAAACCCGCACGGTCGACGAGTTCCGGGACCGCTGTGCGTGGCGCACGGGCTTGGGCACCCGGCGCTGGCGTTCAGTGTCGCAATGTCGGGCGGAAACTGTCAAACGTTTTCGAAAACCTTTTCCATTCGTTATGATCTGGCCCATGGGACGCCGCGCAACGATCAATGACGTCGCCGCGGCAGCCGGCGTTTCGGTCTCCACAGTGTCCAAAGCCGTGCACGGCAGGTACGGCGTCTCGCCCGACACCATGCGACGCGTGCTCGATGTCGTCGAGAAGCTCGGCTATCAGTCGAGCCTCGGCGCCAGCAGCATGCGCTCCCACCGCACCGGGGTGATCGGAGTTCTCGTGCCGGCCTTCGAGCCGTTCAGCGCCGAGATCCTGAAGGGCGTCGGAGCCGCGGTGCGGGGGACCGGATTGGACCTGCTCGCCTACAGCGGCTCGCAGGACGGCACCGGCGAGGGGTGGGAACGGCGGTCGGTGAGCCGGCTGAGCGGCACGCTGATCGACGGCGTGATCATGGTCACGCCGACAGTCGTGGCAGTGGGGGGCAGCGAAGTGCCGATCGTCGCGATCGATCCGCACACCGGGCCCGCGGATCTTCCCACCGTGGAATCCGACAGCTTCCACGGCGCCCAGCTCGCCGCCCGCTACCTGATCGAGCTGGGCCACACGCGCATCGGCTTCATCTCCGGCCGTCCCGATCTGCGCTCGTCGGTGCTGCGGGACGCGGGCTACCGCAGCGCCCTGCTCGAGGCCGGCATCCCCTTCGATCCCCGCCTGGTCGGGGTCGGCCGCTACCAGGAGGATGCGTCACGAGAGCTCGCGCAGGAGCTGCTCTCGCAGGTCAACCGCCCCACGGCGATCTTCGCTGCGAACGATCTCTCGGCGATCGCGGTCCTCGCCGTCGCGGCAGAGCTGGGCATCTCGGTTCCCGACGAGCTCTCGGTGATCGGCTTCGACGACATTCCCGAGGCCTCGCGCCACGTGCCGTCGCTCACGACGGTCCGCCAGCCCATGCAGCGACTCGGGGAGGTCGCGACCAAGATGCTCATCGCCCTCATGAACGGCGAGCAGCCGGATCAGACGCATCTGCGGCTGCCGACGCGCCTCGTCCCGCGCGCCACCACCGCACCGCCGCTGTAGCACCGCCGGGCTACGGGGCGAAGGCCGCCGGGTCGCGCAGCAGGTCGGCGAAGGCGAGCTCGGCGGCGCCGATGAGCAGCCGGTCCTCCGCCAGAACGGCGGTGCGGATGCTGAGCCCTTCCATGCTGGCCGGCATCGCCTGCCGCGCCACGGCATCGACGAGGCCGTCGAGATCGTGCTCGGCGAGCGTGGCGAGGAATCCGCCGAGGACGACGACCGAGGGGTTCAGGACGTTGACGGCGTTGCCGAGAGCCGTCGCGAGGATGCGCCGCTGCCGCGCGAGTTCCTCGGCGACCGTGACCGACTCCGATGTCGCGAGGGCCGCAGCAAGGGTCGGCTCGTCCGCCGAGTGCAGCCTGACGGCGGCGAGGAGCCGCGCGCGGCTCACTTCGTCCTCGAGCACGCCGTCGCCGGCGCGGCGATCGGAGGTCGCCGCGATGCCCGGCCGGTTCTGTCCGAACTCCCCGGCGTACCCGCCCGCGCCCGGCACCGGAACGCCCCCGACGATCAGCCCGCCGCCGATGCCGCTCGCTCCGCCGTTGAGGTACACGACGTCATCCACGCCGCGGGCCGCGCCGAACAGGTGCTCGGCGACGGCGCCCAGCATGGCGTCGTTGCCCACCGACGTCGGCACCCCGGTCGCCTCGGCGACCAGATCGCGCAGCGGAGAGTCGGTCCATCGCAAGTGCGGGGCGTTGCGGACGAGCCCATCCCCCGCGCGGACCAGGCCGGGGACGGCCAGCCCGACGCCCGCGATCCGGGCCTCGGCGAGGCCTCCGCGGCGCCACGTCGCCAGCTGGGCGGCGACCATCGCCGCGGTTTCGGGCGGAGTGATCAGGTGATCGACCTCGATGCGGGTGCGGAGCGAGATCGTGCGGTCGAGCCCGACCGCGGCCATGGTGACGGCATCCACTTCGGGGTTCACACCGATCGCGACGACGCCGGACGCGGCGCCGACGACGGGGGAGGGGCGCCCCACCCGGCGCGACGGGTCGGGGGCGCGCTCTTCGACCAGACCGCCCCGCACGAGCTCGCCGGCCAGGTCGGCGATCGTGGAGCGATTCAGCCCGGTCGCCTCGGTCAGCGATGCCCGCGAGAGGGGACCGTCCAGATGCACGAGGCGCAGCATCCGAGCCAGATTGCGCTGGCGCACTCCGTCTGCGGCTGCTCTCTCGGTGGGCTCGGTCATCGGTCTCACTCTAGGGGTGGCGGTCGATTTGTTGTCGAGCACCGCATGGCGGTGCTTTCTCGGTCGCGGCCGCTGGACGCGGCATCCATCATGGTATAGGTTGTTGATCGCAACAATTGCCGCAAAGGAGCAACATGACCACCCCCACTCGCGACGACAAGTTCTCGTTCGGACTCTGGACCGTCGGCTACAACGGCACCGACCCGTTCGGTGGTCCGACCCGTCACCCGCTCGACGTCGTGCACGCCGTCGAGAAGCTCTCGGAGCTCGGCGCGTACGGACTCACCTTCCACGATGACGACCTGTTCGCCTTCGGCTCGACCGACGCGGAGCGCCAGACGCAGATCGACCGCCTCAAGGGCGCACTGTCGGACACCGGGATGATCATCCCGATGGTGACCACCAACCTCTTCAGCGCCCCCGTCTTCAAGGACGGCGGCTTCACCTCGAACGACCGGGATGTTCGCCGTTTCGCGCTGCGCAAGGTCTTCCGCCAGCTCGACCTCGGCGCCGAGCTGGGCGCGAAGACGTTCGTCATGTGGGGCGGCCGCGAGGGCGCCGAGTACGACGCGGCCAAGGACATCCGCCAGGCGCTCGAGCGCTACCGCGAGGCCGTGAACCTGCTCGGCGACTACGTCGTGGACAAGGGCTACGACATCCGCTTCGCGATCGAGCCGAAGCCGAACGAGCCCCGCGGCGACATCCTGCTGCCGACGCTCGGTCACGCGATCGCCTTCATCGACTCCCTCGAGCGTCCCGAACTCGTGGGCCTGAACCCCGAGGTCGGGCACGAGCAGATGGCGGGTCTGAACTTCGCGGCCGGCATCGCCCAGGCGCTGTACCACGGCAAGCTCTTCCACATCGATCTGAACGGCCAGCGCGGCATCAAGTACGACCAGGACCTCGTGTTCGGTCACGGCGACCTGCACAACGCGTTCGCCCTGGTCGACCTGCTCGAGAACGGCGGCCCCGGCGGGGTTCCGGCCTACGACGGTCCCCGTCACTTCGACTACAAGCCCTCGCGCACCGAGGACGAGAACGGCGTCTGGGACTCGGCGGCCGCGAACATGCGCACCTACTTGCTGCTGAAGGAGCGGGCCGCGGCCTTCCGCGCCGACCCCGAGGTGCAGGAGGCGCTCGAGGACTCGCGCGTGAACGAGCTGTCGGTTCCCACCCTGAACGACGGCGAGACGTACCAGGACTTCCTGGCCGACCGCTCGGCGTACGAGGACTTCGACCCGTCTGTGTACCTCGGCGGCAAGGGCTTCGGCTTCGTGCGGCTGCAGCAGCTGGCGACCGAGCACCTGCTCGGCGCGCGCTAGGGCATCCCCCCGGCATCTCCCCCTCTTTCGTCGACTTGTCGTATATGTGCGCGACACGCCGTGAGTGCGTCGCATATACGACAAGTCGACGAGGGGGGCACACAGCTATGAACGAGAAGGGCAGCCGATGACGCTGGTGATGGGGGTCGACTCGTCGACGCAGTCCTGCAAGGTCGTGATCACGGATGCCGCGACCGGCGCCGTCGTGCGCGAGGGGCGCGCGTCGCATCCGGACGGCACCGAGGTGCACCCCGGAGCATGGTGGTCGGCGCTGCGCGCGGCGATCACGGATGCCGGCGGCCTCGCCGACGTCGAGGCGTGGGCGATCGGCGGCCAGCAGCACGGCATGGTGGCGCTGGATGCCGACGGGCACGTGATCCGCGATGCGCTGCTGTGGAACGACACCCGCTCGGCGGGGGCGGCGGCCGACCTGATCGCGGAGTTCGGCGCGGACGCCCTCGCTCAGCGCAGCGGCCTCGTGCCGGTCGCCTCCTTCACGATCACCAAGTTGCGCTGGCTGCGCGACAACGAGCCCGACAACGCCGCTCGCGTGGCGGCCGTCGCCCTTCCGCACGACTGGCTCACGTGGCGCCTGCGCGGCTTCGGACCCACGGGTGATTCGGCTCGCGGGCCCGTGCTCGACGAGCTCGTCACCGACCGGTCGGATGCCTCCGGCACCGGCTACTGGGACCCCGCCACCGGCGGCTACGACCGCGGCCTGCTGACGGCGGCGCTCGGGCACGACGCGATCCTGCCGCGCGTGCTGGGACCCGAGGAGTGGGTACAGGATCAGGACGGCCGCCGCGTCGGCGGCGGCGCCGGTGACAACGCGGGCGCCGCGCTCGGCCTCGGCGCAGGTCCCGGCGATGTCGTGATCTCGATCGGCACGAGCGGCACGGTCTTCGCCGTCAGCGAGCAGCGCACGATCGACCCGAGCGGCACGGTGGCGGGCTTCGCCGACTGCACCGGGCGGTTCCTGCCGCTCGTCGCGACGCTGAACGCGGCTCGAGTGCTCACCGCGATCGGCGGCCTCCTCGGCGTGAACCACGCCGAACTCAGCCGCCTGGCCCTGTCCGCCGGCCCGGGGGCGCGCGGCCTGACCCTGGTGCCCTACTTCGAGGGCGAACGCACGCCCAATCTGCCCGATGCGACGGCATCCCTCACCGGCATGACCCTCGCCTCCACCACGCGCGAGAATCTCGCCCGTGCGGCCGTGGAAGGGATGCTGAGCGGCCTCGGCGCGGGACTGGAAGCGCTCCGCGCCCTCGGCGTGCCCATCGAGCGCGCGCTGCTGATCGGCGGCGGAGCGCAGTCCGAGGCCGTGCGCGTCATCGCACCGCTCGTGCTCGGCGTGCCCGTCGAGGTGCCCGAGCCGGGGGAGTACGTCGCCCTCGGTGCGGCGCGGCAGGCGGCATCCGTCCTCGAGGTGTGACGGTCCCGCAAATGGCGATCCGGTTGCAGGGAGTCACCGCCCTTTTGCACGCCCGTCCGTCTCCTCAGCCACACCAGTACCGCCGCTCCCGACGACCGGCACGGATCACCCCGCGTCCGCCTCTCACAGGACCCTCGTAGACCCGGCCCGTACGGTCGGGAGCATGTCGCCACGCCTCGCCGATGCCACCGATGACGACCAGGTCACCTTCTCGACGCACCAGCTGCGCGCCATGGCCGACGAGATGCAGCGGTTCCTGCTCGAGTACCGCTTCGGCATGCAGGAGATCGAGACCAAGGTCGCGATCCTGCGCGACGAGTTCGCGCACATGCACGACTACAACCCGATCGAGCACGTCTCGAGCCGGGTGAAATCGCCCGACAGCCTGGTGGACAAGGTCGTGCGCAAGGGCATCGAGCCCGACTTCGCGTCGATCCGCCGCGAGATCACCGACGTCGCCGGAGTGCGCATCACCTGCAGCTTCACCACCGATGCCTACCGCCTGTTCGACCTGCTGACCGCGCAGGACGATGTGACCGTCGTCGCGGTGAAGGACTACATCGCCGCGCCGAAGGCGAACGGCTACAAGAGCCTGCACGCGATCGTCGAGGTGCCGGTCTTCCTCTCCACGGGCCGCGTCGCCGTGCCGGTCGAAGTGCAGTTCCGCACCATCGCCATGGATTTCTGGGCCAGCCTGGAGCACAAGATCTACTACAAATACGACCGCCAGGTTCCGGGTGAGCTGCTGGCGAGCCTGAAGGATGCCGCCGACACGGCCGCCGAACTCGACGAGCGCATGCAGCGCCTGCACCGCGAGCTGCACGGCCCGCGCGGGCGCACGGTCGCCGTTTAGCGCTCCGCCCGTCAGAATGGGCGGGTGACTCCTGCCGCCGACGAGCCCGCCTCCGGTGCCGACGCCGGGGCTGCGCTGGATGCGATCGCGCGAAAGCTCTACGCGCTCCCGCCCGAGGAGTTCACCGCGGCGCGCAACGCCCGTGCGGCGACGGCCGACCGCGCACTCGCCATGCGGATCAAGGCGCTCCGCAAGCCGACGGCCTCCGCGTGGGCCGTCGACCTGCTCGCCCGTGACGGCCAGCTCGCCGAGGCGCTCGAACTGTCCGAAGCGCTGCGCGAGGCGCAGGACGACCTCGACGGCGAGGAGCTGAAGAGCCTCAGCCGCCAGCGCCGCGCGCTCGTCGCCGCGCTCGCCGGACAGGCGGTCGATCTGGCGAAGACCCAGGGCGTGACGATCAGTGCCGCGGCACGGGAAGACGTCGAGAAGACGATCAACGCGGCGGTGATGGATGCGGCGGCCGCAGCAGCCGTCATGACCGCGCGCCTGGTCCGCCCGCTGGAGGCGTCGGGCTTCGACGCGGTCGACGTGTCGGACGCCGTCGGCGGAACGCTTCCCGGAGTGCCGGACGCTCCGGCGCCCAGCCGCGACGACCTCGCCGAGCGCCGTGCCCGAAAGGCGGCCGAGAAGGCGCTGCGCGAGGCGGAGCGCGCGGCCGGTGAGGCCGGCCGCGAGCTCGCGAAGATCGATGCCAAGCTCGAGAAGTCGCGGGAGCGCGGCGACCACCTGCGCGAGCGCATCGGCGACCTGCGCGCGGAGCTCGCGCGCTTCGAGGCGGATGCCGAGAAGGCGGATGCCGAGACCCGGCGGCTCGACGACGAACGAACGGATGCCGTGACCCGCGCGAAAGCCGCCGAACGCGATGCCGAGAAGGCACGGAAGGCCCTCGAGTAAGCCGCATTGCTGCCGCACCGCGGCGTCGAGTCGATACGGTGAACGCGTGGACCAGCTCGAGCCGACGCTTCTGATCATCCCGGTGCTCGCCGTGCTGGCTCCCCTGCTCGCGCGGGGCCTGCGGCGGGTCGTCCGGGTTCCGATCGTCGTGTTCGAGCTGATGCTCGGCATCCTCGTCGGCCCGTCACTGCTCGGATGGGCGGTGCCGTCGGACTTCATCGCGGCGCTGTCGGAGTTCGGCCTGGCGATGCTGTTCTTCGTCGCGGGGTCCGAGATCGAGTTCACCGTCTTCCGCGGCCGCAGCGGCCGGTCCGCCATCTTCGGGTGGCTCATCAGCCTGGCGGTCGGTGTCGGAATCACGTGGTTCTTCGCCCCCGGCGAGATCGCGATCGTGATCGGCATCGCGCTGTGCTCCACGGCCTTGGGCACCCTGCTGCCGATCCTGCGCGACACCGGCGAGCTGCACACGCCGTTCGGGCAGGCGGTGGGTGCGGTCGGCGCGGTGGGCGAGTTCGGTCCGCTCATCGCGATCTCGATCTTCCTCGGCGCGAGCAACCCCGGCATAGAGGCCGTCGTCCTCGTGCTCTTCGCCGTCGTCGCGGGGCTCGCCATCTGGCTGGCGTTCCGGATGCCGCGGGGCGCCATGCACCGCTTCGTCAACTCCACCCTGCACACGTCGGGGCAGTTCGCGGTCCGCGTGGTCTTCCTGATCCTCTCCGCCCTGGTCGCCCTGAGCATCGTGCTCGACCTGGACATGCTGCTGGGCGCCTTCACCGCCGGAATCGTGTGGCGACTGCTGATGCGCGATGCCAAGGAGTCCGACCGCAAGGCTGTCGAGAGCAAGGTCGAGGCCGTCGCGTTCGGATTCTTGGTGCCGGTCTTCTTCATCTACACGGGTGTCACGTTCGACCTGGCCGCCCTGCTCGCCGAGCCGCTCCTTTTCTTCATCGTGCTGCTGGTGCTGATCGCACTGCTGGTCGTGCGGGGTCTGCCCTCGATGCTGGCCGTGCCTGCCGGGGCCACCCGGCGTGACCGGCTCTCGATGGCCTTCTTCGGCGCGACCGGTCTGCCGATCATCGTCGCCGTCAGCGGGATCGGCGTGAGCGAGGGCGTGCTCGACACCTCGGATGCCGCCGTCCTCGTCGGGGCGGGCATGATCTCCGTTCTGCTGTACCCGCTGATCGCGATGACGATCCGCGGCGAGCGCAAGGCGCGGGTGACCGCGACCATCGAGGATGACCGCGCGTGAGCACCCGGGCTCTGCTCGATCGGGCTCGGACACGCCTGGCCGGGGCGCCGCGCGAAGCGCTGGGCGAGGTGATCGTCCCGCGGCGGGTGTTCGGAATCGGCCGCTCGCCGCGCATCGTCCGCCGCGGAGAGGCATGGCACCTGGGTGTGCTGCTGCTCACCAACGAGCACGTGCTGGCGACCGGCGACATCGTGCGGGCGCGGCAAGAGGCGCGGCGCGGATTCGCCGCCGAGTCGCAGCGGCAACGCGCCGAGCTGGCAGCCGCTGCGCGGCGGGGCGGGATCGCCGAGGGCGAAGTCGTGCACATCGGGTGGACGCTGCTGGATCCCGACGCGGTCGACGCGGGAGCGGCATCCGGCCCCTTCGCCCTTCGTGGCGGCGTGCCGAGCGTGCGATGGAGTGCGGCCGGCGGGTACATGCCGCTGGAGTCATACCTCGGCGAGCGGGTGGAGCTGCTGCTGAACCCGCCGGCGGGCGCTTAGATCAGCCGGGCCCGAAGGCCGCTGCGAAGGCGCGGATCAGCCGCACGGGTTCGGTGACGGATGCCGCGAGCACGCGGCCTGCGACGGTGTCGAAGTCGTTGGCCGGGAAGTACCCGTCGTCGCGGTACACCGCCATCCGCTCCGTGAAGGCGCGCGGGGTCGGCTCTGGGTGGAACTGGGTGGCGTACAGGCGTGTTCCGACGCGGTACGCCTGCACCGGGCACGCCTCGTTGGTGGCGAGAAGGGTCGCACCGGGCGGCACGCCCGCCGAGCCCTCCTTGTGTGCGGTCAAGGCGGTGAACCGGTGCGCGAGGCTCCCCAGCAGCGGGTCGCCCTTCCCTTCCGCGGTGAGATCGATGCCGACAGGTCCGGTGTCCTCGGGGTACCCGCGACTCACCTCGCCCCCGAGCAGGCGGGTGAGGACGCCGATGCTGTAGCACGTGAAGAGAGCGGCGCCGGGGGTCTCGGCATCCATCACTGCGCCGGCGATCTTCTCGAGATCGGCCTCGAGGCGGCGCTGCACCTCGGTCTTGCTCGACTCCGGGTCGGTGACGTTGAACGGGCTGCCGCCGATCAGGAATCCGCTGTAGCGCTCGAACGCAGCGGGTGGCAGGGGATCGCGGACGAGGTCGAGAGCGACCAGCCGGGACTCGTCGAGGCGAGCCGCCGCGCGGAAGGACTCGTACTCCGCGGCAGCAGCACCCTGCTGCGGGCGCACGCACACATAGAGCAGCGGCGCCGGGTTCATGGGGCGAGTTTAGTCGGCGTGTATCAGCAGGCACCTTTCGCGCTCCTCGAAGTGTGGACACAATGGGCGCTATGACGCACGAGGGGCCCGAGACCTCCGTCGACTCCGCCGAGCCGACGCGCTGGGCGAGGGCGGCTGCGCTGTTCCTGCGGTGGCGCGACGGTGACACGCGCGCGATGGACGAGCTGGTACGGCTGATGACGCCGCTGCTGTGGCATGTGGTGCGCGCCTACGGGCTCGATCGGGCGCTGGCCGAAGACGTCGTGCAGACGACGTGGCTGACGCTCGTGCGTCGTCACGAATCGATCACCGAGCCGCAGGCGGTCTCGGGGTGGCTGACCATGGTCGCCCGCCGCGAGGCATGGCGCGTCGGCAAGCTGCAGCGCAGGGCCGACCCGACCGAAGCCGAGAGCCTCGAACCGCATCTTCCCGCCCGGGAGTCCGCAGAGCAGACCGCCGCCACCGACGACGAATCCCGTCGGCTGTGGCTCGCCGTCGCTCAACTGAATGAACGGTGCCAGCGGCTGCTGCGCATCGTCGCATTCGAGGAGCGCCCCGACTACGCACGCATCGCCCAGGACATGGCGATGCCGATCGGCTCGATCGGGCCGACGCGTCAGCGCTGCCTCGGCAAACTCCGCTCGCTCCTCGAGGGCGACGGCTGGGGAGGGGATACCCATGGAGACTGAAGACTTCGCTGCGGATGCCGCATTGTTCGCACGAATGCGCGCCATGTGGGACGAGATCGATCCGGCGCCTGCCGACCTGGTCGACCGGATGGTCGCCGCGGTCGCGGTCGAGGACCTGTCGCGCGAGTACGCGCTGCTCACGCTCGTCTCGGCCGACCTTGCGGCAGTGCGCAGCGGTGAGACCGACGCTCTGACCCTGCAGTTCACGGACGGCGACACGAGCATCCTCTTGCACGTGACGGCCCCCGAGGACCGTCAGCGCCGTATCGACGGATGGGTGGATGCCGCGGCCCTGGCCGTGAAGCTGGTCCAGGGAGACCGCGAGTGGAGCGCCGAACTGGGCGCCCATGGCCGCTTCGCCTTCGAAGACGTCAAGCCCGGAGTCTCGCGCATCCGCATGGTCGTCCGCGATGAGGCGGGCGAGATCCGCGAATTCCAGACCCCCCAGTTCGAAGTGTGATCGATCGCGGGGTCGCCGGGACTCCCGGTCGTTCGCCGCGCTCAATGAGGAGAGACGATGACTGACGATCCGATCCGCCGCCCCCCGCTTCCGCGCCGTCCGCCGGACCAGCCGTGGTGGGAGCGCACTGATGCCGCCCGGCCGCTCGGCGTGCGACTCGAGCCGACCCAGGCCGACGGCCGAGGACGTTCCGCTGTGCAGCCGACCGGCTACGCGCCCGACCATCTGCTGATCAGCGCCGTCGAACAGCTCGCGCCCATCCGGCGGATCCTCGAGGCAGCTGCTGTGCATTTCGGTTGGAGTGTTCGGATAACCCAACGCCTCGGCGGTGATGAGCTGACCGATGAGGAGGTCGAATCCGCTCAGGCGAGCGCTCGGACGGACCGGGAACAGGATCGTGTCCCGCCCCTGTACCGGGCCGTCATCGTCGCCGACCCGAAGGAGGGCGTCGACGACGAGCCCGTTGCGGTGATCGACGCGTGGCGTCTTCTTCAGGAGGCACGAATCGAAGCACGCGACGACTCCGAGTTGAAGGAGCTTCCTCGCGGGGTGGGGCTCGACCACATCATGTCGATCGGGCCATTTCCGAGGACCAACCCGTTCTCTCGCACCAACCCGTTTCCGCGGACCAACCCGTTCCCGCGCACGAATGCTCCTGGGCCGGACGGCTACGCCGAGCCCGGAAGTGGTGGTCGTCAGGCGATCGGCTTCGTCGGCGCGGCGCCCCACGGTGAATGGGACACATCCGACGGGGGCCGTCGCCCCATCGTCGCAGTCATGGACACGGGGTGCGGGAGTCACCCGTGGCTGGACGGGCATGTGCTGCCTGACCCGGTGACGAAGTACGGTCCGATCGGTCTCACAGACCCCGCGACGGATCCTGAAGTCTACGGTGACCAGGCCGGCCCCTACGACGGCTTCCTCGATGATGCAGCGGGACACGGCACCTTCATCGCCGGCATCATCCGTCAACGATGCCCTGAGGCGCAGATCCTCTCCATCCGCGTCGCGGACAGTGAGGGCCTGGTGCTGGAGGGCGAGTTCCTCGACACCGTCCGGCTTTTCGTCGCGTGGGTCCGCGGAGACGGCGACAAGCCGCATCCGGTCGACGTCCTCAACCTTTCACTGGGCTACTACCACGAGACCCCACGGGACATCCTCTTCGATGACGCGATGAGCCTGCTTCTGGTGGAGGCGAGACGACTCGGCTGCGCCGTCGTGTGCTCGGCCGGAAACGACTCGACCGATCGCCCGGCGTTCCCTGCCGCGCTCTGGGCGTACCCCGGCGCGGAGTACGCCGTGCTCGATCCGGGCGACATCGCACCCCACGTCTCCGTGGGCGCGCTGAATCCGGATAATCGCACCGTCGCCTTGTTCAGCAATATCGGCAGTTGGGTGAAGACCTATGCGCCCGGATCGTCCGTGCTCAGCATCTCACCCGCATTCGAAGGCGCCGTCCAGGCCGGCACGAAGGATGACGTTCGCATCCGCGGCGACTTACTCCCTCGTGCTTCCATCGATCCGGACGACTTCACGGGTGGGTTCGCCGTGTGGAGCGGCACATCTTTCGCGGCCCCGTACGTCGCGGGCGCGATTGCCCATCGCTTCGCCCAGGCCCTCGGCGCGCAGGCCCTCGCAGGTGGCACTGAGGAGCGCTGCAAAGTACTTCGCGCCGCCGCCCATGACGTGATCGGCTTGCTGCGCATCACCGCCCCTGTTTCGCCGACGACCGCCTGACCTGCCGCATCGGCGCTATGAGGAGACCAGATGAGTGACCTTCCCCCCGATGATCCTGCCCGCGGATCCGCGTCCGGAGACGCGGGCGACTGGCGGCGTCGATACGATGCCGCTCGCGCCCAGGGCGTCCCTCTCGATCCGACCAGTGAGCCGGTTCGCGGTGTCAGCGCGTACCCGACCGCCTACGCCCCTGATCACCTGTTGCTGACCTCTGGCGATGATGTGGAGCGCGTACTCCGGCTCCTCCGGCCGGCGGCAGCGGATTTCGGCTGGGGTGTCGAGCTGCACAATCTCGACGGCACGCCGGTCGAACCTGATATGGCGGTCGATCGTGCGCGCCGCGGTCGAGAGCGCTTCGATCTGCCCACGATCTACCGAGTTGCCATCTTCCCCAACCCCAGCCCGGATCGCGATGACCAGCCCGTACCGCCCATCGACGCCTGGCGTCTGCTGCAGCGTGCCCGTGCTCGGTTCGGGAAGGACATCAGCGGGGTGAGCCTGGATCACGTCCTCACGGTCGACCCGTTCGGCAGGACGAACCCGTTCGGCCGCACCAATCCGTTCGGCCGAACGAATCCGTTCGGCCGCACCAACCCGTTCGGCAGGACGAACGCGCCCGGTATCGACAGCTACGAGGCGGCTGGTGGGGGTGGCCGTCAGGTGATCCAGTACGTGGGGCCCGCTCCTACCCGGGGTAAGGCGATCGCCGCAGAGGGGCGACGCCCCGTCGTTGCGGTGCTCGACACCGGCTGCGGTGAGCACTCATGGCTCCCGGCGGAGATCGTCACCACGAGCCCGGTCGTCGACGGGGTCATCCTCGGGATCCACGACGCCGCAACCGATCCTGAAGCGCTCGGCGACGTCTCCGGCTCATTCGACGGTGAATTGGATGCGTCGGCGGGACACGGCACCTTCATCGCCGGAATCATTCGTCAGGTCTGCCCAGAAGCAGACATCGTGGCAGTTCGCGTCGCCGACAGTCAGGGCACGCTGCTCGAGGGTGACTTCATGTACGCGGTCCGCACACTGGTCAAGTGGATGCTGCTGCCGCCGGACGAAGGCGGTCGTCGCATCGACGTGCTGAACCTTTCACTGGGGTACTACCACGAGACCCCCGAGGACGAGCTGTTCGACCGCACCCTCAGCGAGCTGCTCGCCGTGGCTCGCAGCCAGGGATGTGCGATCGTGTGCTCCGCGGGCAACGAGGCGACGGACCGGCCGACCTTTCCTGCTGCGCTGTGGAACTGGCCAGGATCGGATTTCGTCGTCGACGACCCGCGGGATGCCGCCCCTCACGTAGCTGTCGGCGCGCTCAATCCGAACGGCACAGTTGCCTTGTTCAGCAACATCGGCGCGTGGGTGCACACCTACGCACCCGGCGCGGCAGTCCTGAGCACGTCTCCGCCCCTCAATGGCGGGGTGCAGGCCGGAAGTCGAGCCGACCGGCTCGGCATGCGGCGGGAGACGATCGACCCCGACGATTTCAGCGGCGGTTTCGCACTCTGGAGTGGGACCTCATTCGCGGCACCCTACGTCGCGGGCAGGCTCGCTCGGGCCTTGGCGGATCAGCTGACTGAATCGGATCTCACGCCGACTGATTGCAATCAGATCCTGCGCGAGGCGAGCAGAGACGTCATCGAAGAGCTGGACCGCCGGGTGGTCCGAGCAGGCTGAATCCGGCTTCCGCGCAGACCGCGGTCAGGCGGGCCATGATGGGAGAGTGGCGCGATCGGCCGAGGAGCTTCATGCAGAGGGCGTGCGCCTCGCGAACGAGGGGCGACACGCTGCGGCGAATCGGCTGCTGCTCGCCGCAGAGGCGCTGACCGACGACGTCAACGTGCGTGCGCGGGTGGCTGGAACGCTCGGGTACATCAAGTCGAGGACCGGCGATCCGGCCGAGGGTGAGCGCTTGTGCGTTGCGGCCATGGAACTGCCGGGGATCGATTCGCGGACATATGGACTCCTCGCGGGCCAGCTCGGCTCCCTCGCCGAGCAGGCCGGCAGATTCGACGACTCAGAACGATGGCTGAGCCGGGGCATCGCGGCGCTCGGAGAGGATTCCGAAGAAACGGCCAATTTGCTGGTCAACCGGAGCCTGGTCAACATGCGTCGCCTTCGACTGGCCGCTGCCGGCGAGGATGCGGCCCGGGCGGCTTCGATTTTCGGAACACTCGGACAGCCGGTCGCCCAGGCGCAGACCGTCCATAACGAGGGCTACATGGCGCTGCTGGGCGGCGATCTGATCACGGCGATCCGAGACATGTCTGTCGCCCGCGTCACGCTGGCGGAGGTGTCGCCCGCCTTCGCCGCAGTCTGCGATGTCGACCGAGCAGAGGTGCTGAGAGACGCGGGCCACACGATCGAGGCGGAGCGCATCCTCGCAGAGGCGGCAGCCGTCTTCGGCAGACAGCGCATGGTGCAGTCCCGAGCCGAGGCCGAGTTCCAGCTCGCGCGCTCGCTGCTCGCCCATGATTCGTCACGCGCGCGGCCGGTCGCCGCGCGGGCATCCAAACGCTTCCGCACGATCGGCAGCGAGTCGTGGGCCCTCCGTGCCGACGCCGTTCGCATGCGCGCGGAACTCAGCGGCGGTCAGGTGCTGCGCGGTGGGTTCCACGCTGCCCGGCCTCGCTCGGTGCCGGCGCGCGAAGATGTGGAGACGACCTCACGGGGGCTCGAGGCGGCCGGATTCGGCAGCGAGGCAGCCGCGCTGCGGATGACGCATGAGCTCTGGCGGGCGCGGCAGCGCTTGACGGAGGACGGCGCCGGACGCATCATCCGGGTTCCGCACACCGCGTCGATGGAGGTTCGGCTGCTCGCGCACGAGGCGCGTGCGGCGCGTGCGGCGGCCCGCGGCCGCCACACGGAAGCCCGCCGTCATGCCGCCGCCGGTCTGGATGAACTCACGGTGTGGTTGGGGGATTTCGGCAGCCTCGACCTGCAGACCTCCGCCGTCATGCAGGGGAACGGACTCATCGGGGCGGGCCTGGACTCCGCCGTTCGATCGGGTCGCCCCGACGTCGTGTTCGAGTGGTCCGAGCGGGCGCGCCACATGAACTCGCAGGTCGTCCCGCTGCGGCCGCCTCCGGATGAGCAGCTGGCCGTCGACCTCGCCGAGCTGCGGATCCTCCGCAGCGAGGGCGGCGAATGGCAGGCCGGCCCACGCGCTAAAGAACTGCGTGAGCGGGTTCGCGAGCGGCAGTGGTCCACGACGGGTTCGGCGGCGGTCCAGCCCCGTGCCGGGCTCGAAGAGCTGCGCACCGCGTTGGACGAACAGACCGCGCTGCTTTCGTACGTCTTCTCCGGCGATTCGCTGACCGTGCTGGTCGTGACCCCGAGGCGGGTGGAGCTGATCCCTGTGCCGGGCTGGCGAAGCATCCGCAACTCGGTGCCGGGACTTCGCGCCGACCTCGACATGGCGGCGACCGTCCGCGGGCGGATGGGCGAAGTCGTCCGGCGCTCTCTGGAGGACCGACTGGCATCGCTGTCGCGGCAGCTTCTCGACCGCGCGGTCGAGTTGGCGGACGCTCGCCGCTTCGTGATCACCGTCCCCGGCGTCCTGGGCGGGATCCCGTGGTCGATGCTGCCCGGCCTGCGCGGAAAGGTCTTCACCCTCGCGGTGTCCGCCTCCCGATGGGTCAGCCTGCGCGGTGCGGTCGGAGCTGCGCACACGGCGGGCTTCGCCGTCGGCCCCCGCGTCGCGCGCGCGAGCGAAGAAGTGGACGTGGCAGCCGGCGCTTGGCGGGAACGCATCGTTCTCGACCACCCGACGGTCGATGAGGTGACCGGGCTCGCCGCCCGGGTCGACGTGCTGCACGTCGCCGCCCACGGGCGTCATTCCTCGGACACTCCGATGTTCTCCGGTCTCGAACTGGCTGATGGTCCGCTGTTCGGATACGACATCGACAGGATGTCGACCGTTCCGGCCACGGTGGTGCTGTCGGCCTGCGAGGCAGGCCGCTCATCCGTGCGATGGGGCGAGGAGGCCGTGGGGATGACGAGGTCCTGGCTGCATGCGGGCAGCCGCTGCGTCATCGCCGCGCCGGTCATCGTGGCCGACGACGATGCGTGCGAGTTGCTCGGCGCGATGCACGAGGGCCTCGCCGCGGGTCAAGCCCCGGCCGAAGCCCTGGCGGCGGCATCCGCGCGCACGGGGATCGTCGCGCCGTTCCAAGCGCACGGATCGGGTTTCTGAAACTTCTCCGTAGAGCATGTATCAGGACCGGCAGTGCCCCCTCCTCACACATGGAACAGCTCAGCAGCTCGGCACCGGGGGGTACCGAACACTGGGGGCAGGAGATCCGAGGGGCGCGATCGGGGCGCGCGGATCACCTGGGCTGTTCTCCGGGGGATGTCGCAGAGACCCAGGTCCGCGACATCCCCCGACTCGTGTGCGCCGCTATCCCGCGAAGTGGGCGAGCATCCTTGCGACGACGTCGGCTCGAGCGGCATCCGAGTCGAGCTGCTCGAGCCCGAAGCCGAACAGCAGCGTGTCGGGCGTGGCGGTGACGGCGATGACTTCGCCCAGGCCGTCGTCCAGCGCGAAACGGCTCGTGTTCGACGGACTGCCGGCCGGCGGGTCGAGGATCTCCCACGTGACGAAGCCGTCCTCGAAGCCGTCGGCGCCGGTGGGTTCGCCGCCGACGAGCAGCTTCGTGTCATCGACGATGAAGCCGGCGCCGCCGGTGGCCGGGTCGCTGACGTAGCTGATGACCACCTCGACACTGTCGCCGGCGTAGGCGCTGAGATCGAAGGCGACGTCAACCCACCCGCCGGAGGACCCGGTGAACGCATTCCACTCACCCGTCGTGCCGGTCGGAAGGCACGGATCGCCGAGCTCGAGGTAGTGCTCGAGCTGCGGGTGCTCTTCGATGTAGAAGCCCGCCTCGCACTCCGCCGGCACCGTCGTGCTCGTGTGGCCGTTCAGATCCGGAAGCGTGGTCCAGTTCTCGGAGCCCACCGTGTGCGCCTCGACGATGACGTTGTCGTATCCCTCTTCGGTGTCGTAGGCGAATTGAGCCGCGAAGGTGGGAATCTCGGCCGCGGACACACCCGTGAGGTCGAAGGTGCGGCCCAGGCGCTGATAGCTGTCGTCGATGTGCCCCGCCGCAGCCGCCTGCACACCCTCGGCGGCGGTGATCCTGCCCGTCACCCCGGTGTAGTCCGCCGCTGCCCAGCTCTCGAACTGCGGGAACTCGGCAACCGGCAGGCGTGTGCTGGTCGGCGTGAAGGCGCCCACTTCGTCAGACGGATTGTCGACGGTCGCCGGACCGCCGAACAGCGCTTCGAACCCGTCCAACGGGTCGGCGGTGCCGACGAGGCCCTCAGCGGTGAAGGCGGTGCGATCGTAGGCGCCCATCCAATACTGCGTGAAGTCGTCCGCCAGAAGCAGGCAGTCCGCGCGCGGGTCGGCGGTGACGGCGCACTCCTGCTCGGGGTGGCCATTCAGACCGTAGTAGATGCCGCCGTAGTCGCTCCCGACCAGTCCGTAGTAGCCCGCCGTCTCACCCGCATACGCAAGTTTGCCGCCCTCGTTCAGGTAGTCGCGCATGGCCATGGTGAGGTACTGCTGGCGCTCGGCCACCGCGAGGTCGGGGTACTCGGCGCTGCCGAACTGGATGAACTCGTCCTCGGGATCCTGCGTCAACCGGTTGTCGCCGAGATACCAGAGCACCGCGTCGTAGTGGCCCAGCACGCCGAGGTCGTGCGGCACACCCTGTGCGTCGACATCCCACACGTCCGGGGTCACGCCGTTGGCCAGAAGCGCGGCGACGTGCGCGTCGACGTACTTCGGGCCGGTCGTGCCGGCCGGATACGTCGGGTTCACGCCGGTGTAATCCTCGTTCGCCACGATGAGGACGGAGTTCCCGGTGTCCTGCGCGACCTCGTAGGTGAAGTGCTCGCTCGCGACCGGGCCTGCCTTCTGCCCCTTCGGCACATCCTTACCGGTGGCCGTGCCCGTGAACCACACTTCCACGCTGTCACCGGCTTTCGTCCCCGTCACCACGCCGCGGTACTCCGCGTAGTAGTCCACGTTCTCGAAGCCGTAGCGCTCGCCGCCACCCCACTCCGACACGTCCGTCGTGACGGCCTTCCCTCCGTTGACGGAGTACGTCATCTTCTTCGCCTTCAACGCCCGCTTCGCCCACACCGCCACCGTCTGGGGGTCGCCGTAGGACACCGCGAACGAGTCGACGCGGAAGTTCGCGGTGTCGCGGTCGACGACCGAGACCGGATCGTCGGGGTCGAGCGCCGATTCCGCGGTCGCCAGTGCGAAGGGGACGTTCTTCTCGAACTCGGCCTGAATCAGATTCTCGTCGTCGGGGAAGTCGAAGCCGAGATACTGGCAGTCGTCCTCGGTCCACTCATCGTCCTCAACCGATGCGACAGCCTCCTCGCACGTCGACATCTCGGGCGTGAAGCCGAGCGTGCCGTGCGCCTCCTGCATGTGCGAGTCGAGGTCGCCGTTGGTCACGTACAGCTCCGCCGAGATGTCGGGGTCGTACCCGGGGACTGCCGGGTCCTCGTCGTCCCCGGCCATCGCCTCGTAGATCACGTCATCCGGTGACGGCGTCGCGACCTGCCAGCCAATGCCGTACAGCAGCAGCTCGGCGGCCGAGTGGTAGTTGATCATGAACTGAGGCGTGATCGCGCCGAACAGCTGGTCGAGCGCCTGCGTCTCGGGTTCGGATGCCGGGGACGGTCCGCGGTACGTGTCACTGGCCGGGCTGGGTGAGGAGCCCTCGTTGTCGTAGCCCCAGCGGGTCGCCGAGTTGCGATTGAGGTCCACGCCGTCGTCCACCCCGATCTGGCCGTCGCCGTCGTTGTCGCGCAGGTTCTTGCGCCAGAGGCGCTGTCCGTCCTCGAACGTGTAGTCGTAGCCGTCGGGGTTCGCGACCGGGACGAACCACAGCTCGGTGTCATCGACCAGGTGGGTGATGCGATCGTCGGTGCCGTAGTCGGTCACATAGAGGTCCAGCAGACGACGCACCATCTCGGGCGTGATCCATTCGCGGGCATGCTGCGCGGCGACGTAGACCGTCGTCGGCTTCTTGCCGTCCTTGGCCTTCTTCACGTTCTTGGTGACGCGCACCGCGCCGATGTCCTGGCCCTGGGTCGTTTGGCCGATGACTCGGAACTCGGCGATGTCGGGGTGCGCGGCGGCCTGTGCCATCAGCTCGCTCAGGATGCCTCCGTCGCCGCCGTACATGCGGAACACACCGTCGGTCTGCTTCATGGCGCGACGCTGCGCCGAGGGGTCAGCTTGAATCTGCAGTTCGGCCCCCTGCGCGGCCAGAGCGTCGACCTGGGCACCGCTCAGGATGACCTGCACACCGAAGGTACCGTCTGCGGCAGGTGCCGTGACGATCTCACCGCGGTCGACGCCGAGCTCCACGATCGCGGCGTAACCTGCGGCATCCACCGTCCCCGAGTACACCGCGAGGTGATCATCGCCGCTCGGCGTGGGTGGACTGGCCACGCTCGGTGCGGCGGCGAGGCCGGTGAAGACGAGGGCGGCGACGGTGGCGATGGCGAGCTTGCGGAACATCTCTACTCCCTTGTAGCGACTCCGATCGAGGCGATGCTCGATGAGATCGACGCGGGCAGCCGCCCGCGGCCGAACGATCCTCATCCTGGCCTCGCGCTCGGAGGCGGTCAACCCCACCTCGCGGAAGGATCCGGCGTCAGCGCGATGAATTCGGGGTGCGGCCGCGGACGATGCCCACGAAGGCGTCGACGGATGCCGTCGTCCGCTCGGTCTGCCACGCCAGAGCGACCGTCGACACAGCCACGTCACGCAGGGGCCGGTACGCGGTGTCCTTTCGGCGGTGCAGGCGTGCCAGCGACATCGGCACGATGACGATCCCGACGCCCGCGGCGACGGTCGCGATCGCCTGTTCGGTGTCTTCGGGCGGCGCGAAGGATGGGGCGACCGTGCCGGCGACGGTAAGGCCGAGAACGTCGTCCTGCGGCACGATCAGCACCTCGCCGACCAGGTCTCCGAGGTCGAGTTCGTCGACGGCGGTGAGGTGCGAGTCGGCCGAGGCGACCACGACCGCGGTCTCGTCGTACAACGCGATCACGCTCAGCCCGGTCCTGTCGAGCGGCAGCCGCACGAGCGCGGCATCCACCCCCTCGTCGAACAGCGCAGATCGCTGGGCGGCGACGGCGATCGGTCGCAGCTCGAGCCGGGTCTGCGGCATCCGCTCGTTCCACGCGTCGATCCAGCCGCCGGGAGTCGCGCCGGGGATCGCGCCGAGGACGAACACCTCGGGCATCGGCTTCGGGGCGAGCTCCTCCGGGGCTGCGGCCTTCTTCTTCAGAGCTGCAGACTTCGCGGGGCGCTTCGTCGCGGCATCCCGCTGCGCGCGGCCCGGCCCACCGGAGGGGCGACGGGGTCCACCGCGTGACCCGCCGCTCTTCGCCATGCCGCCAGCGTAGCCGGGGCGATATGGTTCGCTCATGATCGCCGTCATCGCCACCGTCATCGCCGCCCTCGCCGCGCTCCTGCACGTCTACATCTTCGTGATGGAGAGCGTGCAGTGGACGCAGCCCAGGGTCTGGAAGCGCTTCGGCGTTGCCGACCAGGCCGCAGCCGACACGACCAAGCCGATGGCGTACAACCAGGGCTTCTACAACCTGTTCCTGGCGATCGGAACCGTGATCGGGCTGGTGCTCTACTGGTCGGGCGCCGAGGAGACGCCGCTGCGGATCGCCGGTCTCACGCTCGTGCTGTTCAGTCTCGGCTCGATGCTCGCGGCATCCCTCGTGCTGGTGACCAGCGGGAGCAGGTACCTGCGGCCGGCGCTGATCCAGGGGACGCTGCCGCTGCTGGGCTTCGTGCTGTTCCTGTTCGCCTGACCCAAGTCAGCACGCCCCCCACAGGCCGCGTCCCGCGGCGGAGGCTTCGGCCTCGAGCGCGCGGAACAGGGCCTCGTGCAGGGTGTTCGGCGCGAAGACCATGACCCCGCCGTCGCCCTGGGCGATCAGCTGGGCGTTCACGAACGTCCCGTCAGCCGTCCAGAGGTACAGCAGATGGCGACCGTACTGATCGCGCACCTCTTGATCGGCCACTGCCCAGAGCGTGGCGCCGGGCGGCAGCAGATCGGTCAGGCTTGTCGTCGCCTCCGTGCCCCAGCACTCGAGATCGGGTGAGATCTCGGGGGTGTCGAGCCCGATGAGGCGCACGCGCGTCGACTCGGTATCCGTGACCACGGCATTCGGGGCGGCGACGCGGGCGCGCAGGGTGTCGCCGTCATGCACGCTTTCGACGGTCATCTCGAACGCATCCGACGGGATGCCGGGCATCGCCGCCGCCGTCGGCCCGGCTACCGGTGCCGGGCGCACGGTCTCGCGCGGGACGAACCACCAGATCGCGACCGCGACGGCGGCCAGCAGCAGGATGCCGACCGCGGCGCGTCTGATCACCCTCAGAGCCTAGGTCGCGGGGGCGACAGCCCCGCGAATCTCAGGCAGCCAGGCGCAGCCCGCGACGGTCGGTCGCGACGCGCTCGCCGTCACCCACGGTCTCGTCGTCGCCGATGAGGGATCCGACAGCGACGCGAGCGCCGGTGCCGATGTAGGTGCGAACGCCGATCTTCGCTCCCGCGCCGATCGCCGCGCCGGAGCCGATGTGGGCGTGGGGAGCGATGTCAGCCTCGGGGCCGATCACGGCGTCCGACTCCACCCAGACTCCTCGTCCGACGTGTGCATTGGCGGCGATCTGAACGCCGGGCTCGACATAGGCGCCCGCTTCCACGATCGCGCTGGGGTGGACCTTCGCGCCGTGCGCGATCAATCCTCGACCGTTCGTGTGCTTGCGATAGCGCAGCGATTCCCCACGGTCGTTCTCGATGTCGACGTAGTTCTTTCCCACGATCCCCTCCAGCGGCCCATTGGTGCCGAGTACAGGAATAACCTGTCCCTTCACCAATTCATTCCCGCGCATCGGTCCATTTGGATGCATGCGCGTGCAACGAATATTCGCGGCGGAGGGAGGATCGGATTCCCCGGGGAGGGGAAACTTCCCTACGTCGGTCTCAGACCGTTGCATACAGCTTGCGAATCGTCTCCCGCAGCGTGCGAGACGGTTGACATCGTCGTCCCCGCCTGGAGAATGCCCCCGCCGTGCCGGCACAGCTCAGAAGGGCGGTGGATCGCCGTCCCGTGCCGGTCGTGGTTCTGGAAGGCGGTCGCGGGTCGGGACGAAGCGCAGGGTCGCAGGGATGTGGTCGTCGTGCACGCGGCCGGTGGGACTGGTCCATCGGAGTCTGCCGCCGCCGACTTGTTCGACCCGCCACGGTGAGGAGTGTTTCAGCACGTGGTGTCTGCGGCACAGGTTCGCGAGATTCTCGACGCTCGTCGAACCACCGTAGGCAGCGTCGAAGGTGTGGTCGGCGTCGCAGCGCCAGGGTTTCATGGTGCAGCCGGGGAACCTGCAGCGCTCATCGCGGAGGTCGACGAAGCGCCGCAACTCCGGGGAGGGCCGGTAGCGCGAGACGGCGACCGGGGCTCCGGTGGCGATGTCCACCATCAGCACGTTCCACGCGGGAGCGTTCGCCATGAGGCAGCGGACCAAGCCGGTGTCGACCGGCCCATAGCCGCTCAGCAGTGCCGGTTCCTCGTCGAGGCCGGCAGCGGTGCGGAGAGGGATGGTGATATTGACGTGCCCGCGGATGCCGGTGAGCACGTCCCCGGCCGCATCGTGGTGGCCGGTGGGAGTGGAGGTGAGAAGCAGGTCGGCGAACACATCCGCGCGGATCTCGCCAAGCGTCCGCGGCGGTTCGGCATCCCCCGCGGGGTCGTCTTCCGACCGCTGGGCGTCTTGGGCCGTGCGGGCGAATTCGTTGAGGCGGTCCATGATCCCGTGCACGAGAGGGGCGGGCAGATCAGCGAGCAAGCGCGCCATCCCGTCGTCGAGATCGATCGCGCGCACGTCGCGCCCGCGGAGGGCGGCCGTGCGCCGCCGTGCAGATGCTTCCGGGTCGATCCGCGCGGCGATGACCCGAGCGATCTCGCGCATCCGTCCTGCGGATTCCACCTCCGCCACCGCCAGCACCAGCCACTCGTACTCTTCCCGGGCGGCGTCGTCGGCCAGGACCACCCCCTCATCGAGGATCGTCATCACGTGCTGACGGTCAACACGTCCCTGCCGCCACGCGTCGAACGTCGCGGCGAATCGCGTCACCAGGGTGTGCGCATCGTCGATCCGCCGCTGCACCGTCCGGTCACCGACGCGCATCGCTGCGCCCAGCTCTGCCGAGACTTCTCGAAGCGGCAGGTCGTTGCCGAACACCACGCCCTGCGCACGACGCTCGCCTGAGCGGGCCTCCACCAGGTCGACCGCGCGGGCCAGCACCGCCGCCTCGTGCGCCTGCGCCGCGGCGACCGCCGCACGGGCCTGCTGCACCTCGTCGACCAAAGCTCCCAGCTCGCGCCAGACTCCCGGCGCATCACTCGACTCTGCTCCGTAACCCATCTGCACATCCGTCGATCGGGCGCCCCGACCGAACGGGACGACTCACGGTGTTGCGCTTTATGGGCACTGCGCGACTTCTGCGACTAGAATAGCACAAATATTCGAATGTGGCAAGCAAATCTAACCCGGCAAGTACACCTTCCGCAGTGTCTCGTGCACGGTCCAGACCGTCTGCATTCCTGCTGCGAGCCGCGCGACCGACCCGGCACGCAGTTCGATCGACGGCAGCGCCGGATCGATGAACTCGACCGTCGCCACGCCCGAAAGCGCCACGAACAGCTCATCCTCCTCGACGTCGCGCATCGCGCCCGGCGTCATCTCCCACACGCCGGTCGTCTCGTCGATCTCGTGGATGCCGGTGGTCGGCGATCCGGCGACCACCTTGTCGGCGGGCACCGGCTGATGCACGAGCACCAGGGCCGCGGCATCCGTCAGCGCTCCCGTAGGAATGGTCACGAGTCGAACCCCAGCCCGAGTGCGTCGAGCGTCTTGAGCAGCACGTTGCGCCGCCCGCGGTTGTGGTCGGCACGATCGAGCGACCACCGCGTCGCATTGATGCCCAGGGCGGCGGCGGGCTCCGGCGGGAACGGCAGCGGACGTTCGCGCACCATGCGCAGCGATGTGCGCTCGGTGGCGGCGCCCTCGAGCAGGTCGAGCATCACCTCGCCCGCGAAGCGCGTGGCGGCGACGCCGAGGCCGGTGAACCCCGCCGCGTAGGCCACCTTGCCGTCGCGCGCGCTGCCGTAGAAGGCGCAGAAGCGCGAGCACGTGTCGATCGCCCCGGCCCAGCGGTGGGTGAAGCGCAGCCCTTCGAGCTGCGGGAACATCGTGAAGAAGTGGCTTGCGAGCTTGCGGAACGACTCCGGCCGGTTCTCGTACTCGGCACGGACGCGTCCGCCGTAGTGGTACACCGCGTCGTAGCCGCCGAACAGGATGCGCCCGTCGGCGCTCTGGCGGAAGTAATGGAACTGATTCGCCAGGTCGCTGATGCCCTGGCGCTGGTCCCACCCGATCGCGCTGCGCTGCTGCGCGCTCAGCGGCTCGGTCATCAGCACGTAGTCGTACACGGGCACCGTCTGAAGCAGGTTGCGTCGCAGCAGGGACGGGAACACGTTCGTCGCGAGCACCGCCTTGCGAGCGGTGATGCGACCGCCGTCGGTGACCACCGCGACGCCAGGCCCGTCGGTATCGATGCGGCGTACCGGCGAGTGCTCGAAGATCTCGATGCCGCGCTCCTCGGCGGCGGCGGCCAGGCCCGCAGCCAGCCTGCCGGGGTGGACGAGGGCGTTCGTGTGCGTCTCGAAAACCGCGCCGAGATAGGCGGGCGAGGCGACGGACGCCTGCGTCTGCGCGCGGTCGAGACGCACGACGCCCGCCTCGCCGCGGGCGGCGGCATCCTCTGCCCAGTCGTCGAGCCACTCGAGCTGGTGCGGCTCGGTCGCCACCGCGAGCGCGCCCACGCGCTCCCACTCCGCATCGACGCCCCACTCGGCGATGTCGGCGCCCATCGCGTCGAGGTTGGCGAGACCGAGTTCGTCGAGCCGGTAGATCTCTTCGGGCCAGCGGCTGAGGCCGTTGTCGCGGCCGTGCGTGAGGCTGGCCTCGCAGAATCCGCCGTTGCGACCGGATGCCGCCCAGCCGACGGTCTTGGCTTCGACGATCGCGATGCGAGCGTCGGGGTCGCGTCGGCGAGCGAGCAGCGCGGTCCACAGGCCGGTGTAGCCGCCGCCGACGATCACCAGATCCGCCTCCCGGTCGCCGCGAAGCGCGGGCCGGCCCGGTCGTTCGGGCAGGTCGTCGAGCCAGAAGACGCTCTGGCGCGTCTCGGCCAGACTGCGCTGGATGACGGATGCTGCCGGCCGCTGTCGTTCGAAGACGGTCGTGCCCACGGGTATCACTTCCCTGTCGCTGTGTTGCCCCCATCCTCGCGCGAAACCCGGCTCGCCGCGGTCACGTCTGGCAGCTAGGACACCAGAACGTGTTGCGCTCGCGAGTGGGATCGGCGCCGAGCGAACCCTCGCGGATGATCGTGCCGCAGCGCCGGCAGGGCCGTCCCTCGCGCCCGTACACCCACGTGGAGCGCCCCGGTCGGGAATCCCCGGTGAACGTGCGACCGCTGCGGTCTCGATTGGCCCGCAGCATGCGCGCTCCCAGATCGATCACCGCCGCCGCGTCCGTCTCGGAGGCAGGAGTGGTGGGAAGGATGCCGCGGACGAAGAGGATCTCGTTGGCGAACTCGTTGCCGAACCCCGCGATGTTGCGCTGGTCCAGCAGGGCGACGTGCGCCGGCCGGTCGTCGGCCCCGAACCGGCGGGCGGCTTCGGCCGCATCCCAGCCCGGCCCCAACGGGTCCGGTCCCAAGTGGCCGACGAGCTGGTCCTCGGCACGGGTCGGCACGACCTTGATATCCGCGAGATCGAACCCCACGGTGTCCCACTCGGCGTTGCAGACCACGGCGCGCGCCTTGAAACCGGGTTGGCGCCAGCGGCCGCCGTGCGGATACACGTGCCACTCGCCCTCCATCTTGAGGTGGGAGTGAAGCGTCCATTCGCCGATGCGATGGAGGATGTGCTTTCCGCGCGGCACGACCTCGCGCACGATCGAGCCGGTGAGGTCGATCGTGGCGGCCTGCGGCACGCGCAATTCGAAGCGCGTCAGCACGGAGCCCGCGAGCACCTCGTTCAATCGCTGGGCGGCTCGATAGACGGTGTCGCCCTCAGGCATCGATGGGCGCCCGGCTCTCAGGCACGCGCGGCCTCTCGCAGCGCGTCCCCCGCGGTCGCTCGGCGCAGCGTCAGCCCGCGCGGCGATTCGACGAATCCGGCATCCCGCAGCGCCCGCCCGACCGCGGTGCCGTAGACGAACTCCCCGTTCACCTGCTCGACCGTGAGGGTGGCCAGATGGCGTGACCGGGCGGTCGCGGCGAGGTCGGTCGCGGCGGCGGCGAGCACTGCCTCGTCGTCGGTGAAGGCGAGCGCTGACTTGCCGCCCCTCTCGAGATACAGCGCCAGCGAGCCGTCGACGATCGCGACGAGCCCGCCCGCCTTGCGACCGGGGCGATGCGTGACCCCCTCCAGTGCCGGCCACGCCAGCGCGGCGCCGTAGGGATTGGCCGGGTCGGTCGCGGCGAGGGTATGCGTGCGCAGCGGTGGGGGGTCGGCGAGACCGGCGAACTCCCGCAGCCGGTCGACGGTGGCCGAGGCGGCGAACTGGGCGGCGCCCAGCTTCTCGATCACATAGCCCCGGCGGCAGTGGCCGGCCTGCTCGAACCCGGCGAGCACGCGGTAGGCCTGGGCGAAGCCGCCCGGAAGGCCCTCGGCCTGCACGGACCCGCGGGTCACCACTCCATACCGATCGAGCAGCAGACTCGCCGCCGCGGTGGCGCGCAGGGTCGCTTCGCCCTCGGGTTCGGCCAGGAGCGACCAGCGTCCGCCGATCGCCGGCGGACGCGGCGGTGCACTCGTGCGTGGAATCGACGCCCCCCGGTACATGCGCGCGCGGGGTGCCTTCCGGGCGCTGCGGTGCGCCTGCGAACCGCCCCCGAGCAGCATCCGCACCGGCGCGAACGTATCGTTCGTGACGCGGCCCGCCCAGGTCAGGCTCCAAAGCGCTTCGATGACCGAGGCTTCGTTCTCGGCATCCGTCAGCTGCCGCAGCTGCGCGGCGAAGTAGGCGCCGCCGGTGCCGAGCGCGCCGACGATGCGCTCTTCGAGAGACCCGGAGACGAGGTCGCCCTCAGGGGGCAGGAGAGTGAGCGGGGCGGCATCGGCAGGATGCAGGGCGATCCACCCGTCGCGCCCGGGGAGTGCGCCGTGCCCCGACCAGATGACCTCGCCGGTCGCCGTGAGCTCGTCGAGCATCGCCGGGCTGTAGTCGCGCACGCGCGCAGGGAGCACGAGCGATTCCCAGGCGCTCGCCGGGATGGGCACGCCCGCCAGCTGCTCGATGACCGCGGCGACCCCGTCGATGCCTTCCAGCGGTCGTGCGATGTGCTGCCAGACCGGCAGGAACCGCGCGAACGCCTCAGGTGAGACCGGCTCGACGCTGCCGCGGATGGCGGCGAGCGAGCGCATGCGCAGGCGCCGCAGCACCTCGGAGTCGCACCATTCCGTCTCATCCGTCGTGCTGCTGGAGGCCGGCAGGAAGAAGCCGCTCGACAGCCGCCCCTGGGCCTCGAGCCGCTGCAGCGTGAGCCGCGCGACGGCGACCCCGACGCCCAGCCGCTCGGCCACGGCGGTGCTCGTGAACGGTCCGTGCGTCCGGGCGTAGCGGGCCACCAGATCGCCGAGCGGATCGGCGAGCGGCTCGAGGAACGCGTTCGGGATGCCGACCGGCAACGCTGCGCCGAGCGCATCGCGCAGCCGCCCCGCGTCTTCGATGGCCGCCACCCGCGAGACGCCGCCGATCGTGACGGGGATGGCCCGGCGTGCGTCGATGAGCGCGTCCAGATGCTCTCGGGCGAGCGCGGCTTCGGCAGCTTCGAGCCGCGCCGCCACCTCGTCCGCATCGAGGGGACCGAGCATGCGCAGCAGGTCGGCGACGCCCTCCACGCCTCGGGCACGGCGGTCGGGATCGAGCCGCTGCGCCTCGCGCTCGAACTGCGCCATGATCTCGGGGTCGAGCAGCTCGCGCATCTCGACCTTGCCGAGCAGTTCGCTCAGCAGCGCCGGGTCGACCGACAGGGCGGCGGCGCGGCGTTCGGCAAGCGGCGAATCGCCCTCGTACATGAACGCGCCCACGTATCCGAACAGCAGGTCGCGGGCGAAGGGCGACGGCGTCGAGGTCGTCGTCTCTACCAGGCGGATGCTGCGATCCCCGATGCTGCGGGCGATGCGCAGCAGTGCCGGCACGTCGTAGACGTCCTGCAGCACCTCGCGCAGCGTCTCGAGGATGATCGGGAACGTCGGGTACCGCCGCGCGACCTCGAGCAGCTGGGCCGAACGCTGACGCTGCTGCCAGAGCGGGGAGCGGCGATTGGGGTTCATGCGCGGCATCAGCAGCGCGCGCGCCGCGCACTCGCGGAAGCGGGAGGCGAACAGCGCAGACCCGCCGACCTCGTCGATCACGATCTGCTCGAGCTCGTCCGGCTCGAAGACGAACAGCTCCGCTCCCGGCGGCTCGGCCGCGGCATCCGGAACGCGCGCGATGATGCCGTCGTCGCTCGCCACCGCCGACCCTTCGACGCCGAGACGTTCACGGATGCGGGCGTTGACCGCCAGGGCCCACGGCCCGTGCACCTTCATGCCGTACGGGGAATGCAGGATGACGCGCCAGTCGCCGACCTCGTCACGGCTGCGTTCGACGGTGAGCGACTTGTCGGTGGGCAGGGACCCGGTCGCCTCGCGCTGCTCGGCCAGATACGCCAGCAGGTTCACCGACGCGTTCTCGTCGAGACGCGCTTCACGCAGTCGGGCGCGGGCCTTCTCCGGGGTCGCGGAAGACACCTCCCGCGAGAACTTTCCGAGAGCCTCACCGAGCTCGGCCGGCCTGCCGAGGCCGTCGCCGTGCCAGAAGGGCAGCTTGCCGGGCTGTCCGTAGGCGGGCAGCACGTTCACGCGATCGTGCGTGATCCCGACGATGCGCCAGCTGGTCGTGCCGAGGGTGAACACATCGTTGATGCGGGACTCGTAGACCATCTCCTCGTCGAGCTCGCCGACGCGCGCGTTCTGCGACTCTCCCGCGATGAAGACGCCGAACAGACCCCGGTCGGGAATCGTGCCGCCGCTGGTCACGGCGATGCGCTGGGCGCCGGGTCGTCCGGTGAGCGTGCCCAGGTCGCGGTCCCACACCAGGCGCGGGCGCAGCTCCGCGAACTCGTCCGAGGGGAAGCGCCCCGCGAGCAGGTCGAGCGTCGCCTCGTACGCCGAGCGCGGCAAGGTGCGAAACGGGGCGCTGCGCTTGACGGTCTCGAACCAGCCCTCGACGTCGATCGGCCCCAGGGCGCACGCCGCGACGGTCTGCTGCGCGAGGATGTCCAGCGGATTCTGCGGCACCGCGATCGCCTCGATCTGACCGGCGAGCATCCGCTCGGTCACGATCGCGGTGTGCAGCACGTCGCCCCGGTGCTTGGGGAACAGCGCCGCGCGGCTCACCTCGCCGACCTGGTGGCCCGCGCGCCCGATCCGCTGCAGACCGGATGCCGCGCTCGCCGGCGCCTCGACCTGGATGACCAGATCCACAGCCCCCATGTCGATGCCGAGCTCGAGGCTGCTGGTGGCCACCACGCACCGCAGGGTGCCGGACTTCAGCTCCTCCTCCACCTGGGCGCGCTGCTCTTTGGACACCGAGCCGTGGTGGGCTTTCGCGAGCACGGGCTCGGCGCCGGCCGAGATCCCGGCCTGTGCCATCATCGCCGCCGGAACGGCAGCGTCCGGCAGGTCGAGCCCCAGCCGCTCCGCATAGATCTCGTTCAGTCGTCCGGTGAGCCGTTCGGCGAGCCGCCGCGAGTTGGAGAACACGATCGTCGATCGGTGCTGCAGGATGCGGTCGACGATGGCCTCTTCGACGTGCGGCCACAGCGACCCGGCCATCTCGGTCGGCTCAGGGGCGTTCTTGCCCCCGCCGTCGCCGAACCAGTCCTCGTCGATCGGGGCGTCGGCGGCGGCATCCGGGCGTGTGTTCTCGACCGCCGCACCCGCGGGCGGAGGCGGCGGGGGATTGAGCATGTCGTCGACCGGCACGACCACGGAGAGATCGAACGCCTTCGTCGAGGGCGGCGCCACGATCTCGACCGGTGCGGAGCCGCCGAGGAACCGGGCGACCTCGTCGATCGGCCGGACGGTCGCCGACAGGCCGATGCGCTGCGCAGGCTTCGCGTCGGGCCGGTCGGCCTGACGCAGAGCGTCGAGCCGCTCGAGGCTCACGGCCAGGTGCGCGCCGCGCTTGGTCGCCGCGACCGCGTGCACCTCATCGATGATGACCGTGTGCACGTCGCGCAGCGTCTCACCGGCCTGGCTCGTGAGCATGAGGTAGAGCGACTCGGGTGTCGTGATGAGGATGTCGGGCGGCGCGGTGACGAGCTTGCGCCGGTCCGATGAGGTGGTGTCCCCCGAGCGCACGCCGACGCTCACTCCCGGGACCGCGATCCCGAGACGGCGCGCCGACTGTCCGATGCCCACGAGCGGCGAGCGGAGATTGCGCTCGACGTCGACGCCGAGGGCCTTCAGGGGCGAGATGTACAGGACGCGGGTGCCGGTTCGCGCCGGCGAGACGGGGGTTCGGGGCGGAGCCCCATTGGGCGACGCCGATGCGGCTGATCGCTTCTTGCTCGATGCGGCCGCCGGGGCTGCGGCATCCTTCTCGTGGAAGATCCGGTCGATCGCCCAGAGGAACGCCGACAGCGTCTTGCCCGAACCGGTCGGCGCCACCACGAGCGCGTGCTTGCCGTGCGAGATCGCGTCCCAGGCACCCAGCTGCGCGGCGGTCGGCGCGGCGAAGGCACCGCGGAACCAGTCCTGCGTCGCAGGACCGAACCGCTCGAGCACATCACTCACCCATCCATCTTCCTCGCTGGGTGCGACATCCGGGCGATTCGGTCAGGGCGCGGAGGGCATCAGGATCCACAGCACGATGTAGATCCAGAGCGAGAGGCCGAAGAACACCGCCCCCGCGAGCATGAGGATGCGGACGGGGATCACGCTGCAGCCGAACCGATCCGCAAGCCCGCGGCATACTCCGGCGAGCAGGCGGCCATGGTGCGGGCGGACGAGTTGACCCATGCCGCCATCATCCCGCCCACGCGCCTCCGGCGCCAGGGCTTCGGCGCTCAGGCGGTGCACGGCTCGGTCGGCACGACCGTGACGGTGGACGGAAAAACGGGGTAGAGGGCCCGCGGCGTCAGGCTTCGTTCACGGTGCCGTCCGGCGACAGCTCGAGCGTGAGGTCGATGCCCAGCCGCGCGAGGAACGCGTCGTCGTGGCTGACGATCAGCACCGCGCCGCGGTAGGCGGCCAGTGCCTCGACCAGCCGGTCCACCGTGTCGAGGTCGAGGTTGTTGGTGGGCTCGTCGAGCACGAGAAGCTGCGGGGGCGGGTCGGCCAACAGCAGCCGCGCCAGCGCCACCCGGAACCGCTCGCCGCCGGACAGGGTCGCGACCGCCCGCCCCACGGCATCGCCTCGGATGAGGAATCGAGCCAGGCGGTTGCGCAGCTCGCGGTCGGGGACCGTGGATGCCGCCTCCCGCACGTTCTCGAGCACCGACGCGGTCTCGTCCAGGCCGTCCACGCGCTGCGGCAGGTAGCCGACGCGGTCGGTGTGCGACTCGCCCCATGCCGAATTCAGGCTGAACGCCGGGCTCCCGTCGGCGGGGGCCGGATCACCGGCGCTTGCACCCGCTGCTGCACCCGCCCAGCCTGAATTCGGCATGCCCGACCGTCGCACCAGTGCCTCGAGCAGGGTGGTCTTGCCCACCCCGTTGGGCCCGATGAGCGCCACGCGCTCGGGGCCCTGGATCGTCCAGGAGCGCCCGCGGTCGCCGATCATCGCGATGCGCCGCCCGGCCGGGACATCCGGATCGGGCAGATCGATGCGGATCGCGTCCTGATCGCGGACACGTCGCTCGGCGGCATCCAGCGCCGACCGCGCCGCCGACTCCCGGTCGTGCATCTGCGTGCGCATCTTGCCCGCCGACACCTCGGCGGCGCGCTTGCGTCCGCCGGCGACGATGCCGGGAACCCGCTTCTCGACCTGCGCCTTGTGCCCCATGGCCTTGCGCGTGGCGGTCTTCGTCTCGGCCTCGATCCGGTCCCGCTTCTCGCGCTTGACCAGCTGCGCCGCCGCGCGCTCGCCCTGCCGGGCGGCTGCCTGCTCGGCATCCAATCGCTCGCGCCAGCGGGAGTACGGCCCCCCGAACACCGACAGCTCGTTCTCGTACAGCTCGGCAGTGTCGTCCATGAGATCGAGCAGGGTCACGTCGTGGCTCACGACGATGAGCGCGCCGTGCCAGCCGCGCACGAGCTCCGCGAGCCGTCCGCGCGCCCCACGGTCGAGATTGTTGGTGGGCTCGTCCAGCAGCGTGACTCCTGCTCTTCGCAGCCGGATGCCGGCCACCGCGGCGAGCACCCCCTCACCGCCGGACAGCCCACCGACGCATCGGTCGAGCATCGCCGGCTGCAGCCCGGCTTCGGCCAGCGCCGCGTGCGCACGCGCTTCGATGTCCCAGTCGTCGCCGACCGTATCGAAGTGCACCGGGTCGGGGTCGCCGGACTCGATCGCGCGCAGCGCGTTCAGCTGCGCGGAGATGCCCAGCAGTTCGGCGACCGGGCGATCCACGTCGAGTGTCAGCCGCTGGGGCAGATAGGCCACGTCGGCGCTCGCCGAGAGCTGACCGGCCGACGGCGTCAGCTCACCGGCGATGAGCCGAAGAAGGGTGGACTTGCCGGAGCCGTTGCGGCCGACCAGTCCGGTGCGTCCGGCACCGAACGCGCCGGTGATGTCGCTGAGGGCGACGGAGCCGTCCGGCCACGCGAACGACACGCGATCGAGCAGAACCGTGCTGTGGGCAGAGGTGAGGGCGTGAGCAGGCATGAGGCCTCCTGGGTGTCAGTCCCCGATGACTCGGGGGTGCACTGACACCGGTCGCTCCGGCCCGGTCAGGGGTGGGGAGCGGTGCTCACGTCGGGAGCGGCGTGCGAAGGCAAGCCGGGGTCTGGGACGAAGCCCCAGTCGGTGAGCGACGGGTCAGCGCGCGGATGCGGGCGCGGAAGCGTCGATCGTCTTCACCGGATAATCCTCACGTGGGGGAACAGAAGTCAACAGAGTAGCGGATGCCGCGGCTCGCGTACAGGGCGGCGTCAGGCCTGCAGCTGCGCGAGCCGCTTCTCGAGGAACACGCGCACATCGTCCAGCTCCTCCTCCGAGACGCTGTGCGTCAGGCCCGGGTAGACCCGTCCGCTGAGCTCGACGTGCTCGGGCAGCCAGAGCGCGGTGTGCTCGACGAGGAACGGCGGGATGACGTCATCGCGCGTGCCTCGTCCCCAGAACACCGGCGGGCGGCCCGCCGCGAGCGCGGCGTCATCGGCCAGTTCTCCCGGGGTCACGTAGCCGCTGAGGTTCACCGCGAACGCGAAGCGCTCGGGGCGCAAGCGCAGCGCCTGCAGGGCGACGGCCGCCCCCTGCGAGAAGCCGAGCAGTCCGACCGGAGCCTCGGGCGCGACGAGATCGATCCACGCGATCACGAGGGCTGCGGCATCCGTCACGTGCTGCGGGTCTCTTCCGTCCAACCCTTCGATCGGATACCAGGAGAACCCCGGGGCGGGGAACGGCGGAGTGAGCGGGGCGCGCACGGCCGCGACCGCGAACTCGGGCGGCAGGTACGGCACCAGGCCGAACAGGTCGCGCTCGTCCGCGCCGTACCCGTGAAGCAACACGAGCAGCGGTCGGTCGCCGAGGTCGGCGGACCACAGCGCGGAGTCAGAGTCGAGGGCGGGGATCTCGGCCATGGCTCCCATCCTCCCAGCCCCTGCCGACGTCCCGCACCCGCGCGGTGCAGGAGTTATGCGCGCGTCGGCTGAGGTATACAGGAGACATGCCGGTCCGCACCCCTGACCCCGACCCGAACGATCGCGACGATGAGGGCGTGCCCCGCGACCCGCTCGGTGGCGCCGGATTCGGACCCGGGGGTCAGAACGGGCGCAGCGGTCGTGACGGCCGCCCCCTCGGCGACGGATCGTTCGGCTCTCCGACGCCGGACAGTGCGTCCAATCCGGGGTGGCTGTCGGAGATCGAGCTGGCCGAGATCCGCCGACGGATGCCGATCCTGTACGTCGAGGCGATCCCGGTGCGCACCGACGGCGTCGGTGCCGTGACCGAGGTCGGCATCCTCCTGCGTGCGACGCCGCTCGGCGAGATGACCCGCACGATCGTCAGCGGACGCGTGCGCTACGGCGAGACGGTGCGCGACGCACTCTTCCGCCACCTCGAGAACGACCTGGGCCCGATGGCCTTCCCGCTGCTGCCCCCGCAGCCGGTTCCCTTCACCGTGGCCGAGTACTTTCCGATGCCGGGCGTCTCCGCCTTCCACGACGACCGTCAGCACGCGGTCTCGCTCGCGTACGTCGTTCCCGTGACCGGCACGTGCCAGCCTCGCCAGGACGCGCTCGAGGTGACGTGGATGCCGCCTGCCGAAGCGGCCTCGGACGCGCTGTCGGATGAGATGGAGGGCGGCCGCGGCAGCCTCATCCGGCTCGCGCTGGCGAGCGTCGGCGCGCTGCGCTGAGTCGCCGAGACCAGCGACGGGCCTGCTGCTCGCTGAGTGTTGACTGAGTCCCGAGACGCCCTGGCCCCACCGGCGTAGCCTGGGCGTATGAGCCCTGCCCGCCGAGCCTCCCGACGCCGCGTCCTGACCTGGACCGCCGCGATCGGCGTGCCGGCGGTGGTGGGTGCAGCGATCCTCGTGCCCATGGCCGCGAGCGGTGCCGTCGACCTTCCCGACAAGACTCCGGCCGAGCTCATCGCATTCGCCGCCGCGAGCGAGGTCGACGCCCTCAGCGGCACGGTCGAGCAGACCTCCGACCTCGGGCTCCCCGACCTGGGAGCCCTCACCGGAGCGATGGGCGGATCCGACTCGGGTGACGCGCCGGCGGCGGCGGACATCGACGACCTGATCTCGCTCGTGACCGGCTCTCACACCGCGAAGGTCTACCTCGACGGTGAGAACGCGCGCGTGCAGATCCTGGATCGGCTCGGCGAACGCAACGTGTATGTCGACGGCGATGCGAACGAGGTCTGGTACGTCGACAGCGAGACGCAGACGGCCACGCAGCTGACCCTGCCTTCCGATGCCGAGCTCGAGCAGTCCGCCCCTCCAGCGCCGGACGCCGTGCCGACTCCCGACCAGATGCTCGATGAGGCACTGGCCGGACTCGACGAATCCACCGAGGTCACCGTCGGCAGCGACGCCAGCGTCGCCGGCCGCGACGTGTACGAGCTCATCCTCACCCCGCGCAGCGATGACACTCTCGTCGGGCAGGTCCGCTTCGCGATCGACGGGGAGAACGGCACCGCGCTGGCAGCATCCGTCACCGCACGCGGAGCATCCGAGCCGGCGTTCCAGACGGGCTTCACCCAGGTCGATTTCGCGGCCCCCGATCCCGCCGTCTTCGCCTTCACACCCGGCGACGGCATCACCGTCACCCAGCAGGACGTGCCGCTTCCCACGGAGCACGGTTCTGCGCAGACGGATGCCGCAGCCCCGGTCGTCTTCGGCGAGGGCTGGTCGGCCGTGATCGAGATGCCGAACTCCTCGCAGGCCGACGCCTTCGCGGGCCTCGATGCCGAGCAGCTCGCTCTCTTGGACAGCGTGACCACCGCGGTCGACGGGGGCCGCGTGCTGCAGACCGCGCTCGTCAGTGTGCTGATCACCGACGACGGCCGCGTGCTCGCGGGTGCGGTGCCGGCGGAGCGTCTGGTCGAAGCCGCGCAGTCCGGGCGCTGACGACGGTGCCGACCCCGATCGCCGGTCGCGGTGAGGACGGGGCGGATCTGGCCATCCAGACGTCGGGTCTGACGAAGCGGTTCGGTGCGCAGACGGCTGTCGACGCCGTCGACCTGGCCGTTCCGCGCGGGGCCGTCTTCGGCTTCCTGGGCCCGAACGGGTCGGGCAAGACCACCACGATCCGCATGCTCCTCGGACTGCTGCGTGCCAGCGCGGGAGAGGCGCGAGTCCTCGGCGCACCCATGCCGCAGTCGCTCGACGGCGTGCTCCCGCGCGTCGGTGCGCTGGTCGAGGGTCCGGCCTTCTCGCCGTTCCTCACCGGCGAGCAGAATCTGCGCCGCTTCGACGCGGCAGACCGCCACTCCCCGGCCCGCACGCGCGACGCGCGCGTCGCCACCGCGCTGGACCGGGTCGGACTCGGGCACGCGGCGAAGAAGAAGGCGCACGCCTACTCGCTCGGCATGAAGCAGCGCCTCGGTCTCGCGAATGCACTGCTGATGCCCCGGGACCTGCTCGTGCTCGATGAGCCCACCAACGGCCTCGACCCCCAGGGCACTCGCGAGGTCCGCGCACTGATCCGCTCGTTCGCGGCGGACGGCACGACCGTGTTCGTCTCGAGCCACCTGCTCGCCGAAGTGGAGCAGCTGTGCACCCACGTCGGGGTGATGAGCGGCGGGCGCCTGGTCGCTCAGGGGACGCTCGACGAGTTCCGCCGGGCCGGCGCTCGCCCGCGGGTGCAGGTGCGCACGCCCGACATCGACGTTGCTCGAGCCGTTCTGGCCGCGCTCGGCATCGAGCCGGACACGAGGGATGCCGCATCCGATCTCGACCTGGCCACGGGCACTCTGACCGACGGGACTGCACCGGAGGCCGTCGTGGCCGCACTCGTGGCGGACGGCGTCCGCGTGCGCGGCTTCGAGGTCGTGGGCGAGAGCCTGGAACAGCGCTTCGTGGAGCTCACGGGCGAGGGCTTCGATGTCGTCGCGTGACACCCCGACCGCCGCGAGCGGATCGGGAACGCTGCAGCTGCTCGGCAACGAGCTGTCGACGCAGTTCCGGCGCTGGCGCACGTGGGCCATGCTCGGCGCCCTGGCCCTCATCCCGATCCTCATCGGGATCGCGATCCGGCTCGTGGGCGGCTCGAGTCCGGGCCGGGGACCGGCGTTCCTCGACCAGATCACGAACAACGGGCTGTTCGTCGGCCTCGCGGCGATGACCGTGGCGATCCCGCTGTTCCTGCCGCTCACCGTCAGTGTCGCCGCCGGTGACGCGATCGCCGGGGAGGCCAGTCACGGCACGCTGCGCTACCTCCTGATCGCTCCGGCCGGGCGCGTGCGCCTCCTGGTCGTGAAGTACCTGGCGGCGGCGGCGTTCTGCGTGGTGGCAACGCTCACCGTGGTCGTGGTCGGCACGCTCGTGGGGCTGGTCCTGTTCCCCATCGGACCGGTGACGCTGCTCTCCGGCGACCAGGTCTCGATCGGCGAAGGTCTGCTGAGGCTGCTGGCGATCGCCGCGTACGTCGCGGTGTCGCTTCTCGGCCTCGCGGCGATCGGGCTGTTCTTCTCCACCCTCACCACCGTGCCGATCGGGGCCATGGCGGCGACGGCGATCCTGGCGGTGACGGCGCAGATCGTGGGCGCGATCCCGCAGCTCGACGCGCTGCATCCCTACCTCTTCACCGACCGCTGGCTGGATTTCGCCGACCTGCTGCGCTCGCCGGTCGTGTGGGACTCCTTCGCCGGCAACGCGCTTGTGCAGGCGTGCTACATCGTCGTCTTCGGAGCCGCCGCGATCGCCCGATTCGTCACGAGAGACGTGCTCTCCTGATCGCGACGGCGCAGCCCGATGGGCCCGTTTCAGGCCCACAGGTCTGAGGGGTATCCTTCGGGTACCCGAAGCGCATTCCCGTGCGCACAGTACCCGGTGCCGGCGTCTCCCCGTCGCGTCTCCACACTCGCCGACCGCGTGCGTCGCGAGGAGGACCGCGGCGTGCCCGAGTCCGCCGCCGAGCGCCGCAGAGAGCACGCCTGAAGCGAGAGCCGCCATGTCAGAGAACACCACCCCGAACCGCTCCGACCGCGAAGACGCGACGCCGTTCGACCAGCTGATCGCGGCCGCCGGCTCGAGCTCGTCCGACGTCTCCTTCGCCACGGCGTTCCGCGGCTATGACAAGGACGAGGTGGATGCGGCCGTCGCGACGCTGAACGCGCGCGTGCGGGCGGAATCGCTCAAGGCAGCGCAGCTGTCCGATCGCGAGCACCGCGCCGGCGTGCAGAACCGCCGAGCCGAGGAGCGCATGCGGGCAGAGGTGGCCGCGGCGCAGGACGAAGCGCGCGAGACCACAGAGCGGCTCGCGGCCGAGCTGGCCACCGCTCAGGCGAAGGCGACGGATGCCGAGAACCGGCTGCGCGGACTCGGCGAAGAGCTCGCCGACTCCACCGACGGCACGCCCAGCCGCCACAAGTTCGAAGAGGTGCTGCGCGTCGCCGAGGAGCAGGCCGGCGTGCTGCTGCGCAACGCGACGGACCAGGGCGATCGGCTGCTCACCGCCGCCCGCGAGGAGATCGAGAACCGCCGCAGAGAGGCGCACGCCGAAGCGGAGGCGATCACCTCGCGCGCCCAGCACGACGCCCAGCAGGTGCACCTGCGCATCGAGACCGAGTTGACCGCACACGAGGCCCGCCTCGAGCGCGAAGCCGCGCACGCGGCGGAGAGAGTGAGCCAGGCCGAGCGCGAGGCGGCCGCGATCCGCACCGAGGCCGAGAAGGGTGCTGCGGCGCTGAGGTCGATGGTCGCCCGCGAGACCGAACAGGCCCGCGCCGACGCGGAGGATGCGGTGCGGGAGCTGCGCGTCCGTGCGCTGGAGTTCGAGGCATCCCTCACCCGCCGCCAGGACGACGCTCAGCAGGAGTTCCTCGTGCTGCACAACCAGGCGGTGGCCCACGCGGAGCGGATCACGCAGGACGCGAACGAGCAGGTGACAGCGTCGCTCGAGCACGCGCAGCGCGTGGCCGCCAAGGCGGAGGACTTCGAGCGGCTGATGCGGGCACAGGCCGCGCAGATCGAGGCGGACGCGAACGTGCGTGCCCACGAGCAGCTGGATCGCGCCCGGGTCAAGGCGCAGAAGATCATGGACATGGTCGGCACGCACTCCCAGTCGGTGCTGCGCGATGCCGAGGACCGCACGCGTCAGCTGCGCTGGCAGCAGCAGCAGCTCTCGAGCTTCATGGCCGAGGTCGGCGACATGATCCGTCCCGAGACGGCGTTCGATGCCTCCGAGGCCGAGGCCGAGGCCGAGGCCGAGGGCGAGGGCGTGGAATCGGACGAGCTCCAGCCCGTCGAGGGCTGAGCTACGCCGACGTCTCCCGGGCGATCGCCGCGATGAACGCGTCGATGTCGTCCTCGCTGGTGTCGAAGCTGCACATCCAGCGCACCTCGTTCTTGGCGGCATCCCAGTCGTAGAACCGGAAGGACGCCCGCAGCCGGTCGGCCACCCCGCCCGGCAGGGTCGCGAAGACGCCGTTCGCCTGCGTGGGCTGGGTGAACTCAACTCCGGTGATCGACCCGTCGGCGATGCCCGCTTCGACACCCGCGCGCAGGCGGGCGGCCATCGCGTTGGAGTGCGACGCGTTGCGCAGCCACAGATCGCCCTCGAGCAGCGCGATCAGCTGGGCGGAGACGAACCGCATCTTGCTGGAGAGCTGCATGTTGAGCTTGCGCAGGAAGGTGAGCCCCGCCGATGCCTCGGGATCGAGCACGACGATCGCCTCGCCGAGCATCGCGCCGTTCTTCGTGCCGCCGAAGCTGAGCACGTCCACGCCGATGTCGCGGGTGAATGCGCGGAAGGGAACACCGAGGGATGCCGCGGCATTGGCGATCCGCGCGCCGTCGAGGTGCAGCTTCATCCCGAGCGCATGCGTGTGCTCGGCGATGGCACGCAGCTCGTCGACCGAGTAGAGCGTGCCGAGCTCCGTCGACTGGGTGATCGAGACCACGAGCGGCTGGGCGCGGTGCTCGTCGCCCCAGCCCCACGCCTCCCGGTCGATGAGCTCGGGCGTCAGCTTGCCGTCGTCGGTGGGGACGGTGAGCAGCTTGATGCCCGCGACCCGCTCGGGTGCGCCGCCCTCGTCGACGTTGATGTGGGCGCTGGATGCCGCGATCACGGCACCCCAGCGGGGGAGCATCGACTGCAGCCCGACGACGTTCGCGCCCGTGCCGTTGAAGACCGGGAACGCCTCGACCCCGTCGCCGAAGTGCGAGGCGAAGACCTCCTGCAGGCGGGCGGTGTACTCGTCCTCTCCGTACGCGACCTGGTGGCCGTCGTTCGCGGCGGCGACCGCAGCGAGCACCTCGGGGTGGATGCCGGAGTAGTTGTCGGAGGCGAAGCCGCGGATGTTCGGGTCGTGGAGCGTGGTCACCCCTCCATCCTCCCATCGCTGCCCGGCGGGGACGTCCGCGTGCACGTGCCTCCGCGGTCGTGCGGGCCTGGCTAGAGTCGGCTCATGTCCGACGCCGCCCACACCGCCGCCGACGTCGCTGTCGCCCTGCGCAGCATCCTTCCCGCAGATCGGGTGCTGAGCGCCGAGTCCGATCGGGATGCGTACGCGCACGACGACGCCGAGTGGGCCGAGTACCACCGCCCGCTGGCCGTCGTCCTGGCAAGGACCACCGCAGAGGTGGCGGCCGTCGTGAGGTATGCGGGCGAGGCGGGGCTCGCCGTGGTCCCGCGCGGCGCGGGCAGCGGCCTGTCCGGCGGGGCGAACGCGCTGCAGAACGCGATCGTCCTCTCGCTCGAGCGCATGACGCGCGTCGTCGAGGTGAACGTCGCCGAACGCTACGTCGTGGCCGAGGCGGGCGTGATCAACGACGACCTCCGTCAGGCGGTCGCCGCTCATGGCCTCTGGTACCCGCCCGACCCGGCGAGCTACCGGATCTCCACCATCGGCGGCAACGCCGCCACGAATGCGGGCGGCATCTGCTGCGTGAAGTACGGCGTGACCCGCGACTACGTGCTCGGCATGACCGTGGTCCTCGCCGACGGCGAGGTCGTGCGACTGGGCCGCCGCACCGCCAAGGGTGCGACCGGGTACGACCTCACGGCGCTGATGGTCGGCTCCGAGGGCACGCTCGGAATCATCACCGAGGTGACCCTGGCGTTGCGGCAGCTCGGTGGGCGGGAGGAGCGGGCGGTCGTGGGCTCGTTCGCCTCGCTCGAGGCGGCCGGGGTCGCCGTCGCGGCGATCAGCGCCGCCGGCGTCGTGCCCTCGGCGCTCGAGCTGATCGACGAGATGTGCGTCCGGGCGGTCGACGAGTGGCAGCATCTGGGACTGCCCGTCGGCGCGGCCGCCCTCCTGCTGTGCACGGTCGATGAGGCCGGGCTCACCGGCGCCGAGGCCGCCGCATCCATCGCCGATCTCATGCGCGAGGCCGGGGCGCTCGCCGTGGACGAGGCCGGGGAGCCGGCCGACATCGACCGGCTGTTCCTCGCACGGCGGCTGGCCTACCCTGCGCTGGAACGGCTCGGACCCGTGCTGACCGAGGACATCTGCGTGCCCCGGGCGGCGGTTCCCGAGATGCTGGGCCGCATCCGCGACACCGCGGCGGCGCACGACGTGGTGATCGCCACGATCGCGCACGCGGGCGACGGGAACCTGCATCCGCTCATCATCGCGCCGGAGGGGGATGCCGCCGCGAAGGAACGCGCCAAGCGGGCATTCGACCGCATCGTCGATGACTGCCGCGCACTGGGCGGCACGGTGACCGGTGAGCACGGGGTGGGATTGCTGAAGCTGCCGGGCGCACGCGCGGAACTGGGGGAGCGCGTGCTCGCGATGCACCGTGACATCAAGGCGGCGCTCGACCCGCGGGGGACGCTCAACCCCGGCAAGGCCTTCTAGCGCGCAAGCCATTTCGAGAGGATCCCGTCGAACGCCTTCGGCTGCTCGATGTTGGTCGCGTGACCGGCATTCTCGATGACGGCCGACTCGCCCTGAGGGGCAAGGGATGCCGCAGCCGCGGCGTGCTCGCACGGCCAGAACTCGCTCTCGCGGCCCGCCACGAACAGCACCGGGATCCGCGCCGCGGCGATGTTTGCCCGCCAGTCGCGTTGCGCGTGATCGTTCAGCAGCTCGAGCTCGGCCGCGGTGAACCCGGCCTTCGCGGCCTTGAGGTCGAGGGCCTTCAGCAGCCGCGCCAGCCGCACGGGGCCCTTCGAGACCGGTGAGTGCCGCTTCGGATCCGGGATGCCGGTCGCGAAGTACGTCTCGGCGTTCCCCGCGTCGTAGCCGTAGAACCCGTACGCCCAGTCCTCCGAGTTGAGCATCTTGGGAGTCTGATCGACGATGACCACATCCCGGATGCCGGCATCCCTGCCCGCGTCGAGCATCGCCCAAATCGCGTTGCCGCCCATGGACTGGCCGACGACCGTCGCCTCCCCCAGACCGAGCGCCTCGATCGCGTCCGCGACGTCGGCGCCGTGGCGCTGCATCGTGTGCGCGCCGTCCGGGCCGACCGCCGTGGCGCCGTGACCGCGCCGGTCGAGCGCGATCACGCGGTGGCCTGCGCGGTGCAAGGCGCCGAGCTGGGGCCGCCAGGTGGTCGCCGCCGCCTTGAAGCCGGCGACGAGCAGCACCGGGCGTCCGTTGGGGTCACCGGACTCGAGATAGTTCAGCAGCACCCCATCGGAGGCCGCGACGTGCGGCATCCGACCTACATCCGCGCGTAGCGAGCGCGTGCGAAGCAGTAGAGACCGTAGAGCACCAGGCCGATGCCGACGATCCACAGGATGACCGCTCCGAACGGCAGTGCGGCCAGAGCGTGCAGCGCGGCATCCAGCCCGCCGGCCGTCTCGGGGTCGTGGGTGAACGCTGCGACGACGAACAGCACGCCGGCCACCCCCACAGCGATTCCCTTGGCGATGTAGCCGACGACGCCGAAGGCGACGATGCCCTTGCCGGCGCCCTTCTTCGCCGTCCGCTCGGCGCCCGTGTCGCCTGCTCCCGAGGGCAGATCGAGGTACTTGAGGAACGCCTTCGTGATGCCGCGGATGATGAACGCCACGCCGACGCCGGCGACGATGAGACCGACCAGCGCGAGCAGGAACACGCCGGCCGGCGTCGCGAGCAGCTGTGCGCTGAAGGACTGGGTCGACTCCGACGAGTCGGACTGCCCGCCCATCGCGTAAACGACCGCGGTGATGGCGATCGCGATGTAGGCGGCGGCGGTGCCGAGATACTTGATCCGGTAGCCCCACTTCTTCTTCGTATCGGGGTTGCGCTCCAGGAACGCTTCGGCGATCTGCCAGATCGCGAGAGCAGCGAGTCCGATCGCGATCGCCCACAGCAGGAACAGGCCCGCGGGAGACTTCTGGATCTCCTCCATCGCGCCGCCCTGGTCGGCCTCCCCGCCGCCGCCGCGCGCGACCGAGATGGCGATGAGGCCGATGACGATGTGGACGATGCCGAGCACCACGTAGCCGATGCGCGCGATGACGCGGAAGGCTGTGGAATCTTGGGCCGCTCGGGCGGCGGCCTTGGGGGTTGTCATAGCCGAATCGTAGCCATCACCGAGGGTCAGCGGTGGGTCTTGACGAGAGGTCCACGATTGTGCCGTTCACGGATGCCGCATCCTCCGCCCAGAGGCCGGCGAACTGCTCGGCCACGGTGTCTTCCAGCCCTTCGAGGCTCTTGACCCGGAACACCACCGCCGCAGCGCTGAGCGGGGTGTTGGCATCCCTCGCGCTCTTGGCGAAGCCCTGCGCGATCGCCCGGGTCCACGCCTCACTCGCCGCCTTGACGGCGGCGTAGTTCGCGCCCCCCGCCAGAGGCCTCTCGACCGCAGTGGAGGACACGATCGCCTCACGCGCGGCCGGCGATGCCCGCAGATCGTCGTCGAACGCGCGGCTCACGATCCGCAGGGAGGTGAGCGAGACCTCGAGCGCGCGGTAGTCCTCCTCGCTCTGCCCCGCGAGGCCGCCTCCGCCGCGCCACCCGCCGACCAGATGCAGGACGCCGTCCACCGGGCCCACCGCCGCGTGAACCCGTTCGGCGAGGGCCTGCACGTCCGTCTCGTCGGTGAGGTCGCAGACCTCGGTGGAGGCGCGGGCGACCTCGGCGGCCAGCGCGGCGAGCTTTTCGGGGTCGTGACCGACGGCGACCACCCGCGCTCCGGCCTCAGCCAACACGCGCGCCGCCGCCCGTCCACTCGCACTCGTCGCGCCCGCGATGACCACGACCCGGTCCTTCAGGCTCATCGCGTCGCCGTTCACGGCTACGCCGCCGTCCCGGTGATGCCCTCGGTCGAGGAGATCACGGCGCGCATCTTCTTCTCCAGCGCCTCGAAGAACATCGAGAGGGGGAACTCGTCGTCCAGCACCTCGTCGGTGTAGCCCTTCGGCGCCCCGCCCAGCACGTCATCGGGCAGTCCGCGCGCCCACAGCGACGCGGGGTGCGGGGTGAGCGTCGAGCGCACGAGCTCGTAGGCGGCGAGCCAGTGCGCCATCTTCGGCCGGTCGATCGAGCGCCAGTAGAGCTCGTCGATCGCGTCGCTGAGCGCCACCACCGCGTCAGGCACCTCTTCCCAGTCGAACGCGAGCGAGGTGTCGGTCCAATGCAGCACGCCGCGCTGGTGCAGCCACGCGAACAGCAGCTGGCCTCCGACGGCGTCGTAGTTGCGCACGCGGGTGCCGGTGATCGCGAAGCGGAAGATGCGGTCGAAGATCACGGCGTACTGCACCAGACGCGCCTGCTCGAGCATCTCGGCCTCGACGGGGGTCAGCGTGGCGCCCGAGTCGCGTCGCTCGCTCAGCCGCTTCTGGATCGCGACGCACTCGCGGAACGCGGTGAGGTCGCAGCGCAGCTCCTCCAGCGAGTACAGGAAGAACGGCATCCGCTGCTTGATCATGAAGGGGTCGAACGGCAGGTCGCCGCGCATGTGGGTGCGGTCGTGGATGATGTCCCACATCACGAACGTCTTCTCGGTCAGCGACTGGTCATCGAGCATCCGCGCCGCCTCGTCGGGCAGATCGAGTTTGGTGATCTCGGATGCCGCCCGCACGACGCGCCGGTAGCGCGCCGCCTCGCGGTCCTGGAAGATCGCACCCCACGTGAAGGTGGGAACCTCGCGCATGGCGACGGTCTCGGGAAAGAGCACGGCGGAGTTCGTGTCGTACCCGGGTGTGAAATCGATCAGGCGCAGTGAGACGAAGAGGCGGTTGACGTACTCGGTCTCCAGCTGGGCGATGAACTCGGGCCAGATGACCTCGACCAGCAGCGCCTCGACGTGCCGATCGCGCGAGCCGTTCTGCGTGTACATCGGGAACACGACGAGGTGACGGATGCCGTCCACCCGGTGCTGCTGAGGCTGGAACGCCACGAGCGAGTCGTAGAAGTCGGGTACGCCGAAGTCCTCGTCTGCCCAGCGCGAGAAGTCCGCGATCGAGGCGCGCAGGTAGTCGTCGTCGTGCGGGAACCGCGGTCGCAGCTGCTCGATGGACTCGATGATCGTCGAGACCTGGAGGCGGGCAGCGCCGTGGTGCGCGGCATCCGGAATCGATCCGTCCTGCACCTGGAGGGCCTGCAGCGCGATGGCGGCGTCCTTGAGAGCGAGCCACGCGGAGGTGTCCTCCACGCGGTTGTCGAGTCGGGCCGAAGCGTCCTCCACGCGGTTGTCGAGTAGCCCCGAAGGGTCCTCCACGACCTCGGGTTCGCCGACGACGGCCTGGAGCGCACCGGGCTGGCGCAGCTGGCTGAGGGACATGGGAAACCTCCGATCACGACGGTAGGACGGAAATTCTCCGGCGAATGCGGGAGTTGACCGATATTCTTCCATGTCATGGATGATTCTGTCGACGCCGCGATCCTGGCCGAGGTCTCGCGCGACCCGCGCGCCACTCTCGCGCAGCTCTCCGAGCGGGTCGGCCTCGGCGTCTCGGCCGTGCAGGCGCGGCTGCGCAGGCTCGAGAGCACCGGGGTCATCGCCGGCTACCGAGTGGTGCTGGACCCCGAGGCGGTGGGCAGGTCGCTCTCGGCGTTCATCGAGATCACGCCGCTGGACCCCTCGCAGCCCGACAACGCGCCGGAGCTGCTCGAGCACCTCACGGCGATCGAGGCGTGCCACTCGATCGCCGGCGATGCGGCGTACATCCTGTTCGTCAGGGTCGCCACACCGCGGGATCTGGAGGCGCTCATCAGGGACATCCGTCTTGCGGCATCCGTGAGCACGCGCACGACAGTGGTGCTGCAGACGTTCTACGAGAACCGGCCGATCGCCCTCTCGGAGCCGTGACGCTACCGAAACCTGCGCGCGCCACCCAGTGACGTGGCGCGCGCGCAGGTTTCGGTAGCGCGAAGGGCGCCGCGGACCGGAAGACAGCGACGGTATCGATCTCAATGCGCCGCCGGCCGCGCGACGGCGCCTCAGTCGTGCTGCGGGAAGCCCAGGTTCAGGCCGCCGTGCGACGGGTCGAGCCACCGAGAGGTCACGGCCTTCTCCTGCGTGAAGAAGTCGAACCCGTGCGGGCCGTAGGCCTTCGCGTCGCCGAAGAGCGAGGCCTTCCAGCCGCCGAACGAGTGGTAGGCCACCGGCACCGGGATCGGCACGTTGATGCCGATCATGCCGACGTGCACCTCGCGCTGGAACCGGCGCGCGGCGCCGCCGTCGTTCGTGAAGATCGCCGTGCCGTTGCCGTACTGGCTGCCGTTGATGATGCCCAGGCCCTCTTCGTACCCGTCCACGCGCACGACCGAGAGCACCGGGCCGAAGATCTCGTCCTGGTAGACACGCGAACCGACGGGAACGTTGTCGATCAGGGTCGGGCCGAGCCAGAACCCGTTCGGATCACCGTCGATCTCGATGCCGCGGCCATCGACCACGACCGAGGCCCCATCGGCCGAAGCGACGTCGATGTAGGAGGCGACCTTGTCGCGGTGCACCTCGGTGATCAGCGGGCCCATGTCGGTGCCGCGCGTTCCGTCGCCGGTGCGCAGCGTTCCCATGCGCTCCTTGACCTTCGCCACGAACTCGTCGGCGATGGTGTCGACGGCCAGAACGACGGAGATGGCCATGCAGCGCTCGCCGGCCGAACCGAAGCCGGCGTTCACCGCGGCGTCGGCGGCCAGGTCGAGGTCGGCGTCCGGAAGGATCAGCATGTGGTTCTTCGCCCCGCCGAGGGCCTGGACGCGCTTGCCGTGACCGGTCGCCGTCTCGTAGACATAGCGGGCGATCGGGGTCGAGCCGACGAACGAGATGCTGCGCACGTCGGGGTGCTCCAGCAGCGCGTCGACGGCCTCCTTGTCGCCGTGCACGACGTTCAGCACGCCATCCGGCAGGCCGGCCTCCTTGAGAAGCGACGCCATCCAGATCGCCGCAGTCGGGTCCTTCTCGGAGGGCTTGAGGATCACGGTGTTGCCCGCCGCGATCGCGATCGAGAAGAACCACAGCGGAACCATCGCCGGGAAGTTGAACGGGCTGATGATGCCGACGACACCGAGCGGCTGCTTGAGCGAGTAGACATCGACGCCGGTGGAGACGTTCTCCGAGTAGGCGCCCTTGGTCAGGTGACCGAGCCCGCAGGCGAATTCGACGACCTCCATGCCGCGGGCGATCTCGCCGAGCGCGTCGGAGATCACCTTGCCGTGCTCGGACGTGAGGATCTCGGCGAGTTCCTGCTTGCGCTCGTTGAGCAGCTCGCGGAAGGCGAACATCACGGCGGTGCGCTTGGAGATCGAGGCATCGCGCCACGACTCCCACGCCGCCGCAGCCGAGATGACGGCGGCATCGACGTCCGCGACGGATGCCAGCCGCACGTCCTTCTGCACGGTCCCCAGCGCCGGGTTGTACACGGGCGAGGTGCGGGTCGACTCACCCGACCATGCAGCGCCGTCGACCCAGTGGTCGAGGATCGTGGTGGCTGACGGCGCTGTCTGCTCGAGTGTGGTGGTGTCGGTCATGATCTTCCTTCTGCTTCGGCGTGCTTGTGGCACGTCCGTGGGCGCGTATCCGCCCAGCGTAAGTCGCTGGTGCGGCCGCCGGTAGGGGGCGGGAACGGCGAGGTCAGCCCGCGGCCTCCACCGCGGTCAGCGCCTCGTCGTAGATCGCCATCGCCTGGGCGACCTCGTCGTCGGTGACGACGCAGGGCGGCACGACGTGGATGCGGTTGTCGGCCGAGAAAGGAACGAGGCCGCGCGCGGACATCTCCTTCTTCAGCTGGCCGATCGTCGCGGCAGAGACGGGTTCGCGGGTGTCGCGGTCGGTGACCATCTCGACCGCCCAGAACACGCCCTCGCCGCGCACCTCGCCGATCATCGCGTGCTTCTCGGCGAGTTCCGCGAGCGCGGGACCGATCAGGTCGGCGCCGATCCGGCGGGCGTTCTCGATGATGCCCTCGTTCGTCATGGCATCGATGGAGGCGATGATGGATGCCGCGGCCAGCGGGTGCCCGCTGTAGGTGAGGCCGCCCGGGAACACACGATCATCGAAGGTCGCCGAGATGGCGTCGGAGATGATCACTCCGCCGACAGGCACGTAGCCGGAATTCACGCCCTTCGCGAAAGTGATGAGGTCGGGTACGACGTCGTAGCCCTGGAACGCGAACCAGCGCCCGGTGCGGCCGAAACCCGCCATGACCTCGTCGAGGATCAGCACGATCCCGTAGCGGTCGCACAGCGCACGCACACCCGCCAGGTAGCCGGGCGGCGGGATGAGGATGCCGGCAGTCCCCGGGATCGATTCCATCAGGATCGCCGCGATCGTGTTCGGACCCTCCGAGACGATGACGCGTTCGAGGTGGTGCAGCGCCCGTGCTGACTCCTCCTCGGGCGTGGTCGCCCAGAACTCGCTGCGGTACAGGTACGGACCGAAGAAGTGCACGTGTCCGCGGGCGTACTGATTCGGCATCCGGCGCCAGTCGCCGGTGGCGACGATCGCGCCTCCGGTGTTGCCGTGGTACGAGCGGTACGTCGAGAGCACCGTGTCTCTGCCCGTGTGCAGACGGGCCATGCGGATCGCGTTCTCGTTCGCATCGGCGCCGCCGTTGGTGAAGAACACCTTGGCGAACCCCTCAGGCGCCTTGTCGATGATTCGCTGCGCCGCCTGTCCGCGGGTCAGGTTCGCCGTCGCCGGACCGATGGTGGAGAGGATGCCCGCCTGCTCCTGGATGGCGGCGACGACGGCAGGATGCTGGTGGCCGATGTTCACGTTGACGAGCTGGCTCGAGAAGTCCAGCATCCGATTTCCCGCGTGGTCCCACACGGTGCTGCCGGATCCGCCGGCGATGACCGGCAGGTCGAGGTTCGCCTGCGCAAGCCAGGAGTGGAACACGTACTCGCGGTCCAGCCTCTTCGCCGTCGCGTCCAGATCGTCGGTCATCGTCGTCCTTTTCGTCGGGTCGGTTCACTCATCGAGCGGAGCGAGGCACAAGCCCCACTCCGCTCGATGACTGATCCAGGCTACTGTCCGCCCTCGGTGAGCACGACGTCGATCGGGGTGTACTCCCCGCCGACCTCGACGCCCTCGTCCTTGAGCTCGGCCAATGCCTGCTCGATGTACTCGTTCGAGTACGCCGAGTCGGCGGGCTCTGTGGTGATGAGCTCGAGGCCGTCCTGGTTCTTGGCCGACAGCGCGCCGGCGACGGTCTTGTCCCACGCGGCCTGATCGACGATGCCGAAGTCTCCACCGGCCCAGATGAGCTTGTTGACCTCATTCATCTGCCACTGCTGGTGGACCGGACCGACGGGGAATGCGGCCTCGGCGTTGATCGCGGCGTCGTAGGTGATCTGCGCGGCCTCTTCGGGGTTGTCCCGCGCGAAGACCCATCCCTTGGTGACGGCCTTCAGGAAACGCACGGCGGCGTCGGCATAGGCGGGGTCATCAAGTCGCAGGGTGTCGGCCCAGATGGCGTCCTGCAGCATGGCGCCGTCGGTGTCCTCGTAGCTGATCACGTCGAAGTCCTCGGGCTGGTACAGCTCGCCCGTGGCGGGGTTGACGACCTCGAGGATCTGGGCCCACTCGTTGTAGGTCATCGCCTGCGCGGCGTCCACATCGCGGTCCAGCAGCGCGTTCATGCTGAAGTCCTGCGTCGTGATCGACACCCCGCTCGCGTCGAGATCATCCGCTGCCATCGCGGCGAAGATCTCCCATTCGTTGCCGAAACCCCACGAGCCGATGCGCTTGCCCTCGAAGTCGGCGACCGACTCGATGCCGTCGCCCGCCCACGACACCTGGAGGGTGCCCGACTTCTGGTACACCTGCGCGATGTCGGTGAGCTCGACGCCGGTGGCCTCCAGGGTGCCGAGCACCTTCGGCACCCAGGCGATGGCGAAGTCGACGTCGCCGGCCACGAGTGCGTCCTGCGGGACGATGTCGCCGCCGGACGGGACGATCTCGACCGAGTCGAAGCCCTCGTCCTGGAAATACCCCTGATCCAGTGCCACGTAATAGCCGGCGAACTGCGCCTGCGGCAGCCACTGCAGTTGGAGCTTGATGTCGGTGATCGGCTCGAAGTCGCCGTCGGCGCCGGTGGTGGCCTCCGGTGCCGGGGCGGAGCACGCCGCGAGCGCGAGGGCGGTGACTGCTGCTGCCCCGGTGATGGCGAGGAATCGCCTGGTGCCGTGTCTCATGCTGTTCCTTTCGGGTTGTGATGATGCAGGTGGTGCGGCCGGTCAGACCGACGTGTGTCTGGTGACGATGCGCTCGAGCAGCGCGGTCACCAGGAAAAAGACGAGGCCGATCAGGATGCCGCCGACGACATACGCCCACGCCAGGGCAGCGCGGCCGGACTTCGCGTACGTCGCGATCGCCGTGCCGATGCCGTCTGCGGGACCCCCGAAGTACTCGGCGACCAGGGCGGCGATGACGGCCAGGGATGCCGCGATCCGCAGTCCCGTCATCAGATACGGCAGCGCGGTCGGCAGGGTGAGCAGCCGGAAGGTCTGCCCGCGGGTGGCAGCCGACGCGCGGAGCAGATCCCGGTGCACCGGCCGGGTCTGGCGGAAGCCGCGCAGCACATTGACGAAGACGGGGATGAACGCGGCGATGGTGGCCACGGCCTGCCGGCCGAACTGGCTGGACGCGCCGAACATCGTGTTCATGATCGGCGTGATGGCCACGATCGGGATGACGGCGAGCGCGGCCACGAGGGGGGCGAGCATACCGTCGATCGGCCGTGCGGCGGCGGCGAGCGAGGCCAGGAGAACGGCGAGGATCGATCCGACGAGCAGACCGATCAGGGCATTGGTGGCCGTGATGAGCATGGCGTTGGAGATGATGTCCCAGCGCAGCACGAACTCTGCCCCGATCGCGCTCGGGGCAGGCAGCATCCGGGGGGCCAGGCCCGTCGCCACGTAGACGGACCACAGCACGAGGATCAGCACGCCGACGACGATGGGTGCGACGAAGCGCAGCCAGGACGGGAGGGTACGCGGAACGGGGCTGTGAGCCTGTCGAAGTGTCGTCACCGGCGAGGCGGTCATCGCTCGTTCGCCCTCTCGATGGGAGCACCGTGCAGTGCTTCGCGGACCGCCGTGACCCGCGCGAAGTATTCCGGCGACTCACGCAGGGCCTCTCCGCGCTCGGCGCCGAGCTCGGTCGTGATGACGTCCGTGATGCGGCCGGGTCGCGGGCTCATCACGACGACGCGGTCGGAGAGGAAGACGGCCTCGGGAATCGAGTGCGTGACGAAGACGACGGCGGCTTCGGTCTCGAGCGCGATCCGGGCGAGCTCCAGTTGCAGGTGTTCGCGGGTCATCTCATCGAGGGCGCCGAACGGCTCGTCCATCAGCAGGAGGCGCGGCTGCGTCGCCAGCGCCCGTGCGATCGCGACGCGCTGCTGCATCCCGCCCGACAGCTGGTCTGGGTAGCGGTCCGTGAATTCGGACAGGCCGACGAGCTCGGCCAGTTCCGCCACGCGGGTCGCCCGGGCCGCGCGAGCGGTTCCCTGCAGTTCGAGCGGAAGCGCGATGTTCGCCGCCACGGTGCGCCAGGGCAGGAGCCCCGCCTGCTGGAAGGCGATGCCGTAGTCCTGGTCGATGCGTGCCTGGCGGGCGGGCTTGCCGAAGATGCGCAGGTCTCCGCTCGAGGCCTGATCGAGGTCGGCGATCAGACGCAGCAGTGTCGACTTGCCGCATCCGGAGGGACCGATGAGCGACACGAACTCGCCGGCGCGGACCTCGAGTTCGACCTCGGTCAGCGCGACGACGTCGCCGCCCTTCGTCGGGAAGACCTTGCCCACGCCGCGCGCGTGCACGGCGAGACCCGTGGGGGTCCCTGATCTCGTCGCTGTGCCGGAGCCTGCCGAAGGGTCGGTCATGCTGTCGCTTCTCCTCTGCGGTACTTCCTGAGCCCGAGGGCGATGACGGCGACAGAACCGGCCGCGATCAGTCCGAGGGCGATCGAGCCGAAGGTCGGCCCCCACGGGGCTGCCGGGTCACTCGATGCCTGGCCGGCGAGTTGGATCAGCATGCGGCCGATGCCGCCGCGCATGCCGATCGAGACTTCGGCCACGACGGCGCCCAGCACCGCGTTGGCGGCGGCCAGGCGAAGAGCAGGCAGCAGATACGGCACCGCGGCCGGCAGTCGCAGCCGAACGATGGTCGGCCAGTAGCCCGCGGCGTAGGTCTGCATGAGGTCGATGTGGATCCGGTCGGGCGCGTTGAGCCCGCGCAGCACGCCGATCGCCACCGGGAAGAACGCCAGGTACGAGGCGATGATCGCCACCGACAGCCACTGCGGCCACGGCGCTCCGCCACGGGAGATCTGGCTGCCGATCGCGTTGACGACCGGCGCGAAGGCGATCAGGGGCACGATCTGGCTGACCACGATCCACGGCAGCAGGCCCCACTCGACCAGACGCCAGCGCTGCATGATCAGACCGAAGAACGCGCCGACGACCACGCCGATGATCCAGCCGACGGCCGCGATACCCAGGGTGATCAGCGCCGCGGACGCGACCGAGACCCACAGCGGCGGCGTGCTGCCGCCGCTGGTGGATTCGAAGAGCCGAGCCACCATGTCCCAGATGTGCGGCATCGCCCGGTCGTGGGTGCGCGGCAGGATCATGACGCCCGAGCCGGTCTGACCGGCGACACCGCCGATGACCACGCCCTCCGCCGGGCCGACGAACTTGTAGAGCTCCCAGAGCAGCATGATCGCGATGATGCCGAGGGCGCCCCACATTACCGCGCCCCACCGCTGCGGCTGCTCGCCCGTGCGCCGGAATCGTGCCAGGCGACCGGTGTCCGGGCTCGTCATCGTTTGGCGGTCACGTGCTCGGTGAGGGCGGGGATCACGGTCTCGCCGTAGACGCGCAGCGTCTCCTCCTTGTTGTCGTGCTGGAGGTAGCCCGCGAACTGCGTCACCCCGATCGCGTGGAGGGCCTTGAGTTTGGCGATGTGCTCGTCGGCGGTGCCCAGGATGCAGAAGCGATCGATGATCTCGTCCGGCACGAAGTCCACGTGATCGTTGTCGGACTTGCCGTGGGAGTTGTAGTCGTACCCGGTGCGGCCGGAGATGTAGTCGGTGAGCGCCTCCGGCACATCGCCGTGGTGTCCGTACTTCGCGACGATGTCCGCGACGTGATTGCCGACCATCCCGCCGAACCAGCGGCACTGGTCGCGCATGTGCTCCCGGTCCTCGCCGATGTACATCGGTGCGGCCACGCAGAAGGCGATCGAGTCAGGGTCGCGCCCGACATTCGCCGCGGCCTCGCGCACCGTCTTGATCATCCATTCGGCGATGTCGAGGTCCGCCAGCTGCAGGATGAACCCGTCGCCGACCTCGCCGGTGAGCTTCAGAGCCAGCGGGCCGTAGGCGGCCACCCACACCTCGAGCTCGGATCCGCGACTCCAGGGGAACTGGATCGTCGCACCGTTGTACTCGACCGGCCGCGAGTTGCCGAGCTCGCGGATCACGTGGATCGATTCGCGGAGCTCCCGCATCGTGACCGGCTTGCCGTTGGTGACCCGGACGGCCGAATCTCCCCGGCCGATCCCGCAGATCGTGCGGTTGCCGTACATCTCGTTGAGCGTGGCGAAGACGGATGCCGTCACCGTCCAGTCCCGGGTCGCGGGGTTCGTCACGAAGGGGCCGACGGTGACGCGCTTGGTCTCGGCGAGGATCGCCGAGTGGATGACGTACGGCTCCTGCCACAGCAGGTGCGAGTCGAAGGTCCACACGTGGCTGAACCCGTGCGCCTCGGCCAGCTTCGCGAGCTGAACGGTGCGCGCGGCGGGAGGGTTGGTCTGGAGGACGACGCCGAAATCCATCAGTTGCTCTTCTTCCGGTCGTTGAGCGTGCGAAGCGAGACGAAGCGCATCACGTCAGGTACTGGCTCAGGCCGCGCTTGAGGTAGCGGCCGTCGCCCTTCGCGCCGAGGTATTCGTTGCCGTCCACGATGACCTTGCCGCGCGAGAGCACGGTGTCGACGTGACCGTCGATCTCGAATCCCTCCCAGGCGGAGTGGTCCATGTTCATGTGGTGCGATTTTCCCAGGCCGATGGACGTGTGGCCGTCCGGGTCGTACACCACGATGTCGGCATCCGCCCCGGGCTGGATCACGCCCTTGCGGCCGTACAGTCCGAACATTCGCGCCGGAGTGGTCGAGGTCAGCTCCACCCAGCGCTCGAGGGTGATCCTGCCGGTGACCACGCCCTGGTACATGAGGTCCATGCGGTGCTCGATCGACCCGATGCCGTTCGGGATCGCGCGGAAGTCGCCCCGCCCGAGCTCCTTCTGGTCCTTCATGCAGAACGGGCAGTGATCGGTCGAGACCATCTGCAGGTCGTTCGTGCGCAGCGCCTGCCACATGTGATCCTGGTGGCCCTCCGCGCGCGAGCGCAGGGGAGTCGAGCACACCCACTTCGCGCCCTCGAATCGGCCCCACTCCTCGCTCGAGGCTCCGAGCTGCTCCTCGAGGGACAGGTACAGGTACTGCGGGCACGTCTCGCCGAACACGTTCTGGCCCTTGTCGCGGGCCGCCGCGAGCTGCTCGACCGCCTGCTTCGCGCTCACGTGCACGACGTAGAGGGGGGCGCCGGTGAGGTTGGCGATCATGATCGCGCGATGGGTCGCCTCCTCCTCCATCTGCCACGCACGGGCGATGCCGTGGAAGTAGGGGTCGGTCTTGCCCTCCTCGATCAGCTGCGCGGCCAGCACGTCGATCACCGGACCGTTCTCGGCGTGCATCATCGTCATGAGCCCGGTCTCGCGGGAGACCTGCATGGCCTTGAGCACCTGCGCATCGTCGGAGTAGAAGACGCCGGGGTAGGCCATGAACAGCTTGAAGCTCGTGATGCCCTCGTCGATCAGCCCCGGCATCGCGGCCAGGGCATCGGCATCCACCCCTCCGATGATCTGGTGGAAGCCGTAGTCGATCGCGCAGTTGCCCGCCGCCTTGGCGTGCCACGCGGCCAGGCCGTCCTGGATGCGCTCCCCGTAGCGCTGCACCGCGAAGTCGATGATGCTCGTCGTGCCGCCCCACGCCGCGGCGCGGGTGCCGGTCTCGAACGTGTCGATGGCCGCGGTTCCGCCGAAGGGCAGCTCCATGTGCGTGTGCGCATCGATGCCGCCGGGGATCACGTACTTGCCGGTCGCGTCGATCACGCGGTCGACGGATGCCGCGACATCCGTGCCGAGAAGCTGCGAGCCCGGCTGCAGAACGGCGACGATCGTCTCGCCGTCGATGAGGACGTCGGCCTGGGAGCGGCCGGTCGCCGAGACGACGGTGCCGTTCTTGATGAGTGTGGTTGCCATGATCTCGATACGCTCCTTCGTCGCTACTCGATCACCGGTGTCACGGCTTCGCGATCATCGTGTACGAGTCGGGCCGGCGGTCCCGGTAGAACTGCCAGTCGTCGCGCATCTCCTGCACCATGTTCAGCTCGAGGTCGCGGATGAGCACTTCCTCCTCGGTTCCCGAACCGCGCTCGCCGATGAAGTTGCCGCGCGGATCGATCACCTGGCTGGTGCCGTAGAAATCGACCGCCAGCTCGCCGTACTCGTTGTCCTCGCGCCCGACGCGGTTGGGCTGCAGCACGAAGTACCCGTTCGCGACCGCGGCGGCGGGCCCCTCGACCTCCCACAGCCGGTTGGACAGGCCCGGCTTGGTCGCGTTGGGGTTGAAGACCATGTGCGCGCCGTTGAGGCCGAGCTCCCGCCAGCCCTCGGGGAAGTGCCGGTCGTAGCAGATGTAGACGCCGATCTTGCCGACCGCCGTGTCGAAGACGGGGTAGCCGAGGTTGCCGGGACGGAAGTAGAACTTCTCCCAGAAGCGGTCGAGATGCGGCAGGTGGTGCTTGCGGTATTTGCCGAGCACCGTGCCGTCGGCATCCACCACCACCGCGGTGTTGTAGTAGACCCCGGTGATGTCCTCCTCGTAGATCGGCAGGATCATGACCAGGTTCAGTTCGGCCGCCAGAGCAGCGAAGCGCTGCACGATCGGGCCGTCGGCCGGCTCGGCGTAGCGGTAGTACTTCTTGTCCTCGGTGATGCCGAAGTACGGCCCGTAGAACAGCTCCTGGAAGCAGATCACCTGCGCTCCCTGGGCGGCGGCATCCCGCGCGAACTGCTCGTGCTTGTCGAGCATCGACTCCTTGTCGCCCGTCCAGGTCGTCTGGGTGATTGCCGCGCGTACCGTCGTCATGCCGGTCTCCGTCCGTCTCTGCTGATCCACTTCGTGCTGCCATCGACGGGGACCGGTTTCGGGTGCCGGTGGGGATCATCCCCGCTGTTCGATCTTGGTCCCTCGACGTTTCCCATCGATTTCAGCCTGTGTCCGGACAGTAAAGCCTGAGGCCGATCCGCGGCAAGAGGCGCGACGGATACACCTGCAGACGGATGCCGTGACATCGGGTCTCACGTAGCGTGAATCCGTGTTCCGCTCGATGACGCCCGCCCAGCTGATCGTCGACGTCGCCGTGGCCGGCGTCTTCGCCGTCGTGGCGCTGTGGTCGGAAGTGGCCGGATACGGCAGCGGACCGGTGAGTCTGCCCGCCAGCGTGCTGCCCTGTCTGCTGCTGGCGGTCGCCCTCGCCCTGCGGCGGGTCTCGCCGGGCCTGGCGCTGGCGGTGGCCTGGATCGCCGCCGTGCTGCAGATGATGCTCGGGCGCCCGCCGGCCGTCGCCGACATCGCGATCTTCGCGGTGCTCTATGCGACCGCCGCCTACGGCTCGCGCGCGGTGTTCTGGCTCGGCTTCGCCTCGACGATCGTCGGCGCCGTGGTCATCACCGCGTACCTGTTCGTCGTGCCGGGTTTCGCGGGCGGTGCGCTGAGCCTGTCGACGCTTCCGGTCGCCTTCGCCGTGCTCATCGCGGCCGGCTTCGCCCTCATGCTGTCATGGACGATCGGTGCGCTGGTGCGCACCGCGCTGCGCGCCCGCGAGAACCGCGCCGCTCAGGTGCGCGCCGAAGCCGAGGCGGCCACGGAGCAGGAGCGGGTGCGCATCGCGCGCGACATGCACGACGTCGTCGCACACTCCCTCGCGGTCGTGATCGCGCAGGCCGACGGTGCACGCTATGCGGCCTCCGCCGATCCGGCCGCCGCGACGCAGGCGCTCGGCACGATCTCGAGCACCGCCCGTGCCGCGCTCGCCGACGTCCGGCTGCTTCTCACCCAGCTGCGGCATGCCGAGTCAGCGGGTCCGCAGCCGACCCTCGCCGACCTCGAGGAGCTGTACGCGCAGGTGCGTTCGGCCGGCGTCGAGCTGCAGGTCGACGTCGATCCCGCGCCGCTCGCCGAGCCCTCCGCGGCGGTGCAGCTCGCGCTGTACCGGATCCTGCAGGAGGCCCTCACGAATGCGCTGCGCCACGGCGACGGCCGACCGGTGACCGTGCGGCTCGCCTGGCGGTCCACGGTGGCCCGAGGCGCGGCCGGGGTGGAGCTCGAGGTGCGCAACGGCCTGAAGGCCGGCGATCGCCCGCGGCCGTCGGGGCACGGTCTGATCGGCATGGGAGAGCGGGCGAGCCTGGTCGGCGGGATCCTCAGCGCCTCCGATCGCGACGGAGATTTCGTCGTGACCGCCGTGCTCCCGGCGGGCGGTTCGGAGTGAGCACGATCCGCGTCGTGCTGGTGGACGATCAGGCTCTCTTCCGCGCCGGTATCCGCATGCTGATCGACTCTCAGCCGGACCTCGAGGTCGTCGGCGAGGCGCCCGACGGGCGCGAGGCGCTCACCGTCGTGCGGGCGACGCGACCCGATGTCGTGCTGATGGACATCCGGATGCCGGTCATGGACGGCCTGGCGGCGACGGCCGAACTGCTGCGCGACCCCGACCCGCCACGCGTGGTCATGCTCACGACGTTCGATCTCGATGAGGCCGCAGCCCGCGCGATCCGCCAGGGTGCGAGCGGGTTCCTGCTCAAGGATGCCGACCCCGAGTTCCTGCTCGCGGCGATCCGCACCGTCCATTCCGGCTCGGCCGTGATCGCGGCATCCGCGACACGCGACCTCTTCGCGCACTTCGCCGATCCCGCTCCCCGCGCGCTACCGCCCGCGTACAGCCGGCTGACCGAGCGCGAGCGGGAGATCTTCGCCCTCGCCGCGCGCGGGCTCTCCAACGCGGAGATCGCCGGCCGCGAGTTCCTCTCGGAGGCGACCGTCAAGACGCACATCAGCCGGATCCTGAGCAAGCTGGGGCTGCGCGACCGGGTGCAGCTCGTCGTCTTCGCCTTCGAGCACGGCCTCGCGTGAGCGTCGGGTCTCTCAGCGGCCTTCGAGTGCGGCGCGGTGCTTGGCGTACTTCGGCTTGCCGATCCAGCGCCACATGAGCCGTGCCGGAGGCGGCATGTGCTTGTGCAGCCACTCGTCGCCGCCGTCGGGCTGGGAGGCCAGGATCGCGCCGAGCTGGTTCCAGGTCTGACCCTTCGGGGTCGAGCGCCGTCCGTGCTCGGAGAACCAGTCCATCTCCTTGTCGGTCATGGTCCTCTCCATGACCGGAACGATGTTGGCCTCTTCGTCGGGCAGGTGCACCTCCAGAGCCGCATTCACCCCGTCGAGGGCGGCGAGCACCGGAACGGCATCCAGCGCCGACGCGCTGGCCCGCCACGCCGGGAGCGCGCGATCGAGCTCGCGCAGATGCACGAGCATGACCGCGTGCTGCTCCTTCATCCGCTCCACGTGGTCGGTGCAGGAGGGTGCGCGGTCCTCGAGCGCTCCCCAGAGACGCTCGTCCTCCCCGTCGTGGTGGGCGTGCAGGCTCGCCGACGTGGTCTCCAGCTGAGTTGCGACCACGGCGGCATGCGCGGTGTCGCCCGATGCGACAGTGCGCACCAGCGCGGGCGCCTCGCCGAAGCCGCGGCGGAACATCCGGTGGATCTCGATCATGCCGCTGGCATCGCAGGTCTTGACGGTGCCGGCCGGGGGCTCGCCTTCGGCGGGCAGGGGAGTGGCGGCCATGACGTGCTCCTTCGGCGCTCGGGCGATCGGGCAGGGCGCTTCGACGGTAGCCACTCGAGCGCCCCACGGCAATGGCCCCTTGCGCAGCGGAGGGGTGGCTACTCTCGGCATATGCCCTCACCCGCCTCACGGCATCCCCTCGCCCTCCTGCGGCGTCGGCGGACGATGCCCGCGTGGGTGCGCCGGCTCGACCGCGCAGCAGGGCGCCGCATCAACGCCTCCCGCTCATGGCACGTGCACGATCGCACCTACAGCCGGCTCAGCCGTGCGGCCGATCGCGGCCTGCTCTGGTACGGCGTGGCCGCAGGGCTCATGGCGCTGGGCAAACCCCGCGCGGCCGTGCGCGGGGCAGCTTCCGTGGTCGTCGCCGGTCTCGTCTCCGACGTGATCGTCAAGAGCTTCTTCCAGGGCGGCCGGCCCGGGTTCGCGGAGGTTCCGGTCGTGCGGCGTCTGCGCGCGTACCCGACGAATTCCTCCTTTCCGTCCGGACACTCCGCGAGCGCCGCGGCGTTCGCCACCGGTGTCGCGCTCGAGTCGCCACAGGCCGGTGCGATCGTGGCCCCGTTCGCGGCAGCGGTGGCCTATTCACGGCTGCACGTCGGCGCGCACTGGCTCTCCGACGTCGTCGGCGGCGTGGCGATCGGCGCAGGCGTGGCGCTGCTCGGCCGGCTCCTGGTCCCCGCGCGCGAGCGGCCTGCCGCCGCCGAGCCGGAGGTCGAGCAGGTCGTCGAGCTGATCGAGCTGCCGGCGATCGAGGACGGCGCCGGTGTGCTGATCGTGATGAACCAGGGCGCCGGCACCGCGGTGATCCGCTTCGACCCGCGTCCGACGATCGCCGAGCGTCTGCCGCTGGCCTCCGTGCGCGAGCTCGAGCCGGGCGAGGCGATGGACGACGTGGTGCGCGCGATCATGAGCGGCCCCGACCGGCCCCACGTGCTGGGCGTCTACGGCGGCGACGGTTCCGTGTCGCGCATGGCCCACCTGGCGATGGAGTTCGACGTGCCGTTCCTGGCGCTCCCCGGCGGGACGTTCAACCACTTCTCGCGGACGGCCGGGATCGCCAGCGTCGACCTGGCCATCGACGCGCTGCAGGCCGGCGCGGGCATCGCGGCCAGCGTCGCCGAGGTCACCGCCGGCGAGCGCACCACCACCGTGCTGAACTCGGCCTCGATCGGGATCTATCCGGAATTCGTGGCCGAGCGCACGAAGCGCAAAGCCCGGCTGGGCAAGTGGATCGGCGGAGTGGCCGCGACCTGGCGGGGGCTTCGCGACGCCGAGCCGATCGACGTCGTGATCCGCGGCAGGCGGGCGCGGGTGTGGTCGGTCTTCGCGGGGGTCGGACGCAACATCCCCGGCCAGGTCGCCACATTCCAGCGACAGACCCTGTCCGACGACGTCCTGGACGTGCGGGTGCTGCACGCCCGCGGCTCACGTCTCCAGGCGGTGGCGGCGATGTCGTTCGGCGCGGCGACGCGCGCCGCGCTGCGCGCGCTGCAGCTGCTGCCCCCGGCATCCGACATCGAGCACATCACCGCGACCGACATCACGATCACGGTGCGGCCGGGGCCGGGCGAGGCGACGTTCTACGCACACGACGGCGAGCTGCAGCGCCGCCCCGCAGTCGACGAGGACGGACGGTACACCCTGAGCTGCCGCATCCTTCCGCGCGCCCTGCGGGTCTACGCGCCGGCGCCGTCGAGCGAGCAGCAGGTGCTGGAGTCCGCTCCGCGCTGAACCGCCGTCATCCTGGAGATGTACGCAGATGGGTCTCCCGGGCGACGCGGTCGCCGGTGCGCGTTCGTAGCGTCGGAGGCATGAACCTCTCCTCGACAGACCTCGGCCTCGCCGCCCGGGTGCAGAACCTCACGAAGACCTACGGGCGTGCCGGCAGTGCGGTGCGCGCGCTCGACGACGTCAGCGTCGGCATCCGGCGCGGGCAGTTCACCGCGATCATGGGGCCGTCCGGCTCGGGCAAGTCCACGCTCATGCACATCATGGCGGGGCTGGATGCCGCCACGTCGGGCCGCGCGTGGATCGGCGACACCGACATCACCGCCCTGACCGATCTCGAGCTCACGATCCTGCGCCGCCGACGCGTCGGCTTCGTCTTCCAGGCCTTCAACCTGGTGCCGACCCTGGACGCCCTGGGCAACATCCTGCTCCCGTTCGATCTGGACGGCCGCCGCCCCAGCGCCCTGGAGCGAGCCCGCATCGACGGCCTCATCGAGACGCTCGGCCTCGAGTCGCGGCTGCGGCATCGTCCGCACGAGTTGAGCGGCGGCCAGCAGCAGCGCGTCGCGATCGCCCGGGCGCTGGCGACCGCGCCCGATCTCGTGTTCGCCGACGAGCCGACCGGCAATCTCGACTCGCGCAGCGGCCGCGAGGTGCTCGGCCTGCTCCAGGCCGCCAGCCGCGATCACGGTCAGTCGATCGCGATGGTGACGCACGACCCGATCGCCGCCAGTCACGCCGACCGCGTGATCCTGCTGGGCGACGGACGCATCGTCGCGGACAAGCCGCGCCAGAGCGCCGAGCAGATCGCCGCCTACATGCTGGCGTCCGAGCTCGGCCGGCCGGCGGTGAGCGCGTGAGCGCCGTCGCGGCGGGCCGCCGACACGATACGCCCGCACGGGCGACGGCATCCGCCCCCCTCGCGTGGCTGCGTGAACGCGGGATGGGCGCGAGCGTGCTCGTCGCGGCGATCTCGAGCGCGTTCGGGGTGCTGCTGATCTCGGCGACCGGATACATCGCGGCGATGCTGAGCTCGGACCCGTTCATCGGCGGCAGCGAGATGCTGGGGTTCGTGCTGAGCTTCCTCACGGTGATCCTGGTCGGCGTCGCCGTGTACGTCGCGGCGATCGTCACCGCGAACACGTTCTCGACGGTGATCGCCGGCCGCACCCGCCGCATCGCGCTGCTGCGTCTGATCGGAGCATCCGCACGCGGGCAGCGCTCCGAGGTCGCGCGGCAGGGACTGGTCGTAGGCGTCATCGGGGCCTTCCTCGGTCTCGTGGGCGGCACGGCCGTGGCGGCGGGCGGGGTGTGGATCGCGGGGCGGATGCTGGGGCTCGAGGGCATCGCTTTCACCCTGGTGCAGCCGGTGCTGGTGATCCCCGCCGCGATCGTCGCCCTCACGACGTGGGCGGCGGCGTGGGCAGGATCGCGACGGGTGCTGACGGTGACGCCGCTGCAGGCTCTCGGCGGATCGGTCGAGGCGTCGCGCGACGAGGTCGGCGTCCGTCGTGGCCGCAACGTCGCAGCGATCGCGCTGTTCGTCGCGGGAGGATCGCTCCTGGTCGCGGGCATCGCGCTCGGGTTGATCTCGCCGCTCGGCGTGGCGGTGGCCTTCGTCGGCGGCATCCTGTCCTTCACCGGCCTCGCCCTCGGGGCGACGTTCGTCATGCCGCCGGTGCTGCGCCTCATCGGGCGTCTGTTCGGTGGTTCGGCGACCGCACGCCTGGCGGCCGAGAATGCGCTGCGCTATCCGGAGCGATCCTCGCGCATGGCGATCGGGGTCGTCATGGGGGTGACGCTCGTGACGATGTTCGCGGTGGCGATCGAATCGGTCAAGGCCGTGCTGACCGCGGCCGGGGGCGGGTCGCTGCCTGCGGAGATGGCGACGGTGCTGGACTCCTTCGCGGCGATCATGATGGGTCTGGTCGCCGTCTCGGCCGTGATCGCGGGCGTCGGGCTGGTCAACCTCCTCACGATCGGAGTCGTGCAGCGCCGTCGCGAACTCGGTCTGCTGCGGGCGCTCGGGCTCTCGAACGCGCAGGTGCGTCGCGTGGTGCTGCTGGAGGCCGCGCACCTCACGATCGCGGCGCTGGCAACCGGTCTCGTGCTCGGGGTGGTCTACGGGTGGGCCGGCGCGCAATCCCTGCTGGGTTCGGTGCCGGTCGATGCCACGATGGCGCACTCCGCGCATCTCGTCTGGCCGGCGGTGCCGTTCTGGCCGGTCGTCGCGGTCGTCGGCGCGACGGCGGTGCTCACGCTGGTCGGTGCCGTCGTGCCCACGCGGCTTGCGACCCGGGTCGCGCCGGTAGAGGCGCTCGCCGAGTGAGTCAGGCGGCGTCCGTGGCCGGCTCGGAGACCGGTTCCTTCGCGGGCTCCGGGTCGTGCGCCCAGGTGGGTGCCATCGCCGCGATGCGCGCGCCCCGCCACTGCCACGTCGCCCACAGCATCGGCCACATCGCGAGCGCGGTCGGCCCGCCGATCGTCAGCCGGTCTCGCCAGAGCGTTCGGGTGGGGTCTCCCGGCGCGGGCGAGATCGCCATCTGGTGGTCCCAGACGTCGAGGCTGGCCAGCGGGCCGGTGAGCGGGATGCCGCTGTCGCGGAAGATCCGCACCGGCCCGTTCGCGTCCTGCACGGTGCGCTCGCTGATGTGGATCAGCTGTCGTCCCAGGGGAACGATGCCGGCGAGGGAGAGCTGCACCGGAACGTCTCCGCCGGGCTCCCAGGTGGTCGGCAGGCCCTCCGGCGCGAGCGGCGCGAGGTCCATCAGCGGCCCGTACAGTTCGGCGACGGCTCGAGGGGAGTGCACGGCCCGCCACGCGGCATCCGCGTCGCAGTCGATGACGAGCTTGAGCAGGATGCGCATCCTCCCAGTCTCGCACTCCGGTCGTCGGCTCTAGGCTGTTCCGGTGCCGCCGTTCGACCAGTCCACCTACCAGGTGCGTCTCGAGTGGGGCGTCGACGGTCTCGCCCGGCTCGCGCCGGCCGAGATCGTCGTGGTCGTCGATGTGCTGCGGTTCTCCACGACGGTGATCGATGCCGTGCAGCGGGGTGAGCGCTACCGGCTGGACGCCGCAGCCCACGCCGTGTCGATCAACGGGGCAGCGGTGGCCGCCGCGGCGGCCGATGCCGGCGCACTCGTGCTGCTGGGCGCCCTGACCAACGCCTCCGCGGTCGCGGCCGCGGCGCTCGCCGAGCAGCAGCGCCGGGGCGCGCGCACGAGCATCGCCGTGATCGCGGCCGGAGAGCTCGGAAGCGTCGACGCCCGCCTGCGCTTCGCGATGGAGGATCAGCTGGGCGCGGGCGCCGTCGTGGATGCCCTGGGCGCTCTGGGCATCGACCACACGTCGCCCGATGCTGCAGTGGCGGCCGAGTCCTTCCGGGCGCTGCGCCGTGCCGCGAAGCACCTGCTCACGGCGAGCGGCTCGGGTCTGGAGCTCATCGAGCGCGGTCGGCAGGACGAGGTGCTCGCGGCGGCGGCCGTGGATGCGGCATCCCTCGTCCCCGTCCTGCGCGACGGCGTCTTCCGCGCCTACTGACGGCTCAGCGGGGGGTCATCGCGGCGAGCCGGACGGAAGGACTGATCTCGCGCCGGGCCCACGTGAACACGAACCGCTCGTCGAAGCGCGGCGCGCACTTGGCGCACGAGGCGGGCCGCGTCACCCGGCGGTGCCGATAGGCGAGGTGACCGGCGGGGCAGACGCCGATCCAGGGCGCGAGCTCGATCGCCGTCTCGCCGTGGTGCGTCGTGCCGCCGACGTAGCCGAGCTCGCGGGCGATGCGCTTCCAGGTCGGCCCGTGCCCGGCCTTCGCCCCGGCCAGGGCGTGCGCCACCTCGTGCAGCAGTGTCTGATGGTTCGTGTCGTCGTCGTAGCGCGCGGCGAGGTAGCGCGACACACTGATGCGCTTGCGGGTGAAGTCGCACAGCCCCGCGCGGCGCTTGGCGTTGTCGAACCCGAAAGACCACGAGTCGTCGAGGTGGTGGGCGATCAGCGCGTCTGCCCACACGCGCACACGGTGAAGATCCGACATGGGAACGAGACTAGAACATCCCTACGACACTGCCGAGGCGAGCGTCAGCTGGCGACCGACGCGCCGGTGCGGCGTCGATCTGCGGCGTCGATCGCGAGCAGCGCGGCTTCGAGCTGGTCGTCCGATGCGCCGGACTCCTGCCGCAGGAACAGAGCCCGCTTGAAGTCCGCGCGCGCCGAGACGAAGTCCTCGGCGTCGTAGTGGACCTTCCCGCGATGGGTGTACGCGAACGCGGCGATCGCGTTCCACTCCTGCCCCTCGGCCTCGTACGCGCACGAGGTGAGCTCCTGCTCGGCGGCGGCGTACGCCCCCCGGAACTGCAGGACCGACGCGTGCAGGATGCGGGCGCGCAGCAGGTCCTTGCGGGTGCCCGCCATGCGGGCGACGCGCACCGACTGCTCCGAGAGCACGAGCGAGTCCTCGAGGCGCCCGAGCACCTTCAGCAGCCAGACGCGCTCCAGAAGCGCGGGAAGGCTCCGCTGCTCGCCGATCTCGTCGAGGCGCTCCTTGCACGCGCGAGGATCGACCTGCTCGCGCAGGGTGTCGGGGTCGTACCCGTGGATGTAGCTCACTGCCGGCTCCTCTCCGCGCGAGGTGTTCGCTCATCCAGTGTGCCCCGGCGGCGGCCGCACTCCGGGCGGACTCGCCGGTCGCCGACGCGACACGCGAACGGGTTCAGGGTCGGCGCTCGAAGACGGATGCCGCGGGCCGGGGCGAGGGGGTGGAATCGGCATCCGTCGCCACGCGCGCGCCGAGCGCGAACTCCTCGAGCTCGGCGCCCTGTGCGACCTTGGCGGGGTGCGGGCCAGCGGCCATGAGCCGGGGCAGCCACTCCGACGGCAGCGGGGCGGGGGAGGCGGCGATCACCAGGTTGCCGAATCTGCGGCCCTTCAGCACCTGCACCTCGGCGAGGACGATCACGTGCGCGCACACGGCCTGCACGGTAGCGACCTGGCGGCGCGCGAACCTCAGTCCGGCCCCGTCGGCGACGTTCACGAGCAGGACGCCTTCGGGAGCCAGGAGCTTCGCCGCAGCCGCGTAGAACTCGACGGTCGTCAGGTGCGCGGGGGTCTGCGAGCCGGCGTACACGTCCGAGATCAGCAGGTCGACGTTGCCGGTGAGCGCGGCCGGCAGGCGGCCGAGGGCCTCCCGCGCATCCCCGATCCGCACGCGGATCGACGCGCCCCTGGGCAGCGGCAGCTCCGCGCGGACGAGCTCGACCAGGGCCGGTTCGAGCTCGATCACCTGCTGGCGGGAGCCGGGCCGTGTGGCGTCGACGTACCGGGGCAGGGTGAGGGCGCCGGCGCCGAGGTGCACGGCGGTGAGCGGCTGACGCGGCACCCGGAGCAGGTCGATCACGGCGCCCATGCGGGCGACGTACTCGAAGTGCAGGTGGGTCGGATCGTCCAGGTCGACGTGCGACTGGGGGGTGCCGTCCACCTGCAGCTCCCACCCGCCGGCGTATTCGGAGCGGACGACGTGCGCGAGCGTGCCGTCCGAGAGCCGCACGGACGCGGGGGTGTCCTCGAAGCGGGCGCGGGCCATGGGTCCACGGTATCCCGCCGGGTTCGTGCGGGGTTTCGCGCGTGCCGAATTCAGGCTAGGTGGCGGGGCCGCGCGGCGGGAGGGCGGATTCTCGGGGCGGAAGCACGGGCGTGTGCGCACTCAGCCTGAATTCGGCACGAGGCGTTCGGCGCAGCGAGTCGGGCGAGCCCGCCGGTTCGGCCGGCGGTTCGCCGGCGGCGCGCGCGGGGGTTCGCCGGCGGTGCGCCGGCGGTGCGCGCGTGCCGAATTCAGGCTAGGTGGCGGGGCCGCGCGTCGGGAGGGCGGATTTCCGGGCCGCCCGCGCGGGCGCATGCGCACTCAGCCTGAATACGGCATCGCACCGAACCGGCGCCGAATCCCGTGCACGGCGGCGGCTGCCGACGCGGAAGCACATCCGGCACTGTGCACGGGAGCGGGACGCGAACCGGTGGGTACCGTGGTCGCATGGCCTCGATCGATCTGAACGCCGACCTCGGCGAGACGGTCGCCGGCGTGCCGACGGCGGACGACGAGGCCATGTTCGCGCTGATCTCCAGCGCGAGCGTCGCGTGCGGCGGGCACGCAGGGGATGCCGCATCCCTCCGTGCGGCCGTCGACCGGGCCGCGCGCTTCGGCGTCGCGATCGGCGCGCACCCCTCGTATCCCGACACGGCGAACTTCGGGCGTGTGCGCCTGGACATGTCGGCCGATGACCTCATCTCGACCGTCACGGCGCAACTGAACGCGCTCGTCGACGCCGGGGCGGAAGTGCGATACGTCAAGCCGCACGGTGCGCTGTACCACGCGGTCACGGCCGACTCCGCCCAGGCGGAGGCCGTCGTGGCCGCGGTGTCGGACCTCTCCGAGCGGCTCGGCCGGGCGCTGCCCGTGCTCGGACTGCCCGGCCGCATCGAGCGAGCCGCCCGCGCGGCCGGGCTCCCCTTCCTGCGTGAGGCGTTCCTCGACCGCGGCTACCGCGCCGACGGCTCGCTCGTTCCGCGCGAAGAGCCCGGCGCTCTGCTGCACGACCCCGCCGAGGTCGCCGACCGGGCGGTGCGCCTCGTGCGCGAGGGAGTGGTGGCGGCGACCGACGGCGCGGCGGTGGCGGTGGAGGCGGCATCCCTCTGCGTCCACGGCGACTCGCCCGACGCCGTCGCGATGGCCCGCGCGGTGAGGGCCGCGCTCGAGGCGGACGGCATCGAGGTGCGTGCGCCGTGGTGAGCGCCGCGGCCCGGATCCTGCCGATGGGCGAGCACGCCCTGCTGCTGGAGGTGGACACGCTGCAGGACGCGACCGATCTGCATCGCCGTCTCGACGCCGCCCGCCCGCCCGGCGTCGTCGACCTGGTCCCCGCGGCCCGCACCGTGCTCGTGCGCGTCGACCCCCCGCTGACGCTGGCCGCCGCTCGCGCCTGGATCGCGGCGACGACGACGGATTCGGCATCCCTCCCGCTCGCGACGGCCGACCTCGTCGAGCTGGAGGTGACCTACGACGGAGCCGACCTCGCCGAGACGGCTGCGCTGCTCGGCATGACGGCCGAGGAGCTCGTCCGCCGGCATACCGGCGCCGAGTGGACGGTCGCCTTCACGGGGTTCGCGCCGGGCTTCGGCTACCTGGTGAGTCCGGACTGGCCCTTCGACGTGCCGCGGCTGCTGAGTCCGCGCACGCGGGTTCCGCGGGGCTCGGTCGGGCTGGCGGGCGGGTTCACGGGTGCGTACCCGCGGGAGACCCCGGGCGGGTGGCGCCTGATCGGCACGACCTCCGCGCCGCTGTTCGATGTGGATGCCGCATCCCCGGCCCTGCTCGCCCCCGGCACGCGCGTGAGGTTTCGTCCGGTCACCGCGTCCTCGTCCCGCGAGACTGCACGGGGTGGTCGAGACAGCGGGCAGACCCCGCAGTCTGGACCACCGCATGCCGTCTCGCGGGAAGGAGACCTGCGGGTCGATGAGCCGGGGCTGCTCGCCACCGTGCAGGATCTGGGCCGCCCGGGGGCGGCGGCGCTCGGCGTCGCACCCTCGGGAGCCCTCGACCGGGGCGCGGCGCGCACCGCGAACCGGCTCGTGGGCAATGCCGAGGGTGCCGCGGTGATCGAGGTCACGATGGGGGGATTCCGGGCGACCGCGGGGCGCGATCACTGGTTCGCCGTGGCCGGGGCCTGGGGTCCGATTCGGCTCGCCGGGATCGAGATCGACCCGTACGAGGCCCACGCCTGGCCCGCCGGAGCGGAGCTGCACCTGGACTGGTTCGCGCACGGCGCGCGCGCCTACCTCGCGGTGCGCGGCGGCATCGAGGCCGCGCAGGCGCTGGGATCGCGCTCGACCGACGTGCTGGCGGGCATCGGCGCGGCACACGTGCAGGCGGGCGACGCGCTGCGTGTCGGCGAGGCCACGGCGCCGATCCCGGTCGCCGCACTCGCTCCCTGGGGAGCGCCGCACGACGATGAGCTCGAGGTCGAGCTGGCTCCCGGCCCGCGGGCCGAGTGGTTCACGGCATCCGCCCGCCGGCGGCTGTTCGATGCCGTGTGGACGGTGACGAACGACGCCGACCGGGTCGGCATGCGCCTCGATGGACCGCCGCTCGAGCGCGAACGCCCGGGCGAGCTGCCGAGCGAGGGCATGGTGCCCGGCGCACTGCAGGTGCCGCCGAGCGGGCGGCCGACGATCCTGCTCGCCGACGGACCCGTCACGGGCGGCTACCCGGTGATCGCGGTGGCGACGGATGCCGCGCTCGATCTGCTGGCGCAGGCTCGGCCCGGAACGCGCCTGCGGTTCCGCCACGCGCGGCTCGCCTGAGCGTTCCCGGAGGGGCCGGTCACCAGTGCGCGAGCGACTGCGTCGCCACCGCCCGCTCCGTGGGCGGCAGGGCGAGCGCGACCGCTTCGGCGACCGTGAGCTGCGCGCCCTCGAGCTCGCCGGCCGCGACTTGGTCGGGATCGCTCTTGCGGACCGCGTCGAGCGAGAGCGAGTGCACCGTGAACGCCTCGACGTCGAAGACGCCGATGCGGTGCCGGATCGCCGCGGCGGCGGCCGACAGCGCCCCGGCGCGCCGTGCTTCGCCGTGCGCCGCAGCGATCGCGCAGATGCCCTCGAGTCCGTAGGCGACGCCCTCCTCGTGGTGGAGCTTCACCGAGTCCACCAGGGTGCGCCGGAACACCGCCTCGGCCTCGTCGACCTTGCCCTCCACGAGCAGGAGGCGTCCGATCTGGTTGCCGGCCACCGAGCGGGTGAAGAGGTCTCCGCCCGCGTCGGCCAGATCGCTGGCACGTTCGAAGTGCGCCAGCGCATCCGCCCGCGCTCCCCGCAGCCACGCGACCCTGCCGAGCGAGACGCGCGTGATCGCCTCGCCCCAGCCGTTGCCGACGCGGTGCAGCTTGTCGACCGCATCGTCCAGCTCGCGGGCGGCGGTCTCGATGTCGGGTTCGGACAGCTGCACGCGGGCGGTGGCCCGCGCCGCCAGCGCCATCGCCGCCGCGTCCTCGTCACCGCTCTCGGTGAACAGCCGCACGCACTCGCCGAGTCCGGCGACGACCTCCGGTGACGGCCGCTGCCACATCTCACCCCACAGGGCGAAGAACCACGCGATCGCCCGGGAGTGCGGCCGGATGGGCTGGTCCTTGCCCAGCAGTTCGAGCATCCAGACGCGGACGCCGCCGAACAGGCCCATGATCCACCAGTAGATGAGCAGGCCCCACGCGAAGTCGGCGGCGTCGTCGAGGCGGTCCGTGTAGACCAGATGTCTGACCGCGGCTCGGAGGTTCGCAAGCTCGATGCCGAGCGAAGCCACGGTGGAGGCCTGGCTGCGGCCTCTCAGGTCTCCGGCGTCGCGGCGCACGAGCGCCGTGTAGTAATCGGCATGAGCCGTGCGCATGCGGTCTGCGTCGCCCCGCTCCTTGAGGCGGCCGAGGGCGTACTCGCGCACGATCGCCAGGAGCGACAGCACCGGGCGGCCGTCGAATTCCGTCTGCTTCACGAGGGAGCCGTCGATCAGCGCGGTGATCCCGTCGATCGCATTCCCCTCCCACGATCGACCCGAGCCGATGGCCTCCACCGCCTCGAGCGAGAACCGCTCGGCGAACACCCCGAGGTCCTCGAGCAGGTCCCGGTCCGCGGGCGAGAGCAGCTCCACGCTCCAATCCAGCGTCGCGCGCATCGTGCGGTGGCGCTCCGGCAGGTCGCGCACCGCGGCCGTCAGCAGCGGAAGGCTGCGCTTCAGGCGTTCTGCGATGCCGAGCGGCGTCAGCATGCGCACCTTCGCCGCGGCCAGCTCGATCGCCAGGGGAAGTCCCTCGAGACGGCGGCAGATGTCCATCACTGCGCCGGCGTTCTCCTCGGTGAGGGTGAAGGAGGGCTTCGCTGCTCGCGCGCGGTCGACGAAGAGCGCGACCGCCGCCGAGCCCTGCGCGCGCTCGAGCGTTCCCGGCGCACCCGGGGCGGGCGTGCTCAGGGCGCGGACGTCGTACACCTGCTCACCGCGGATGCGCAGGACAACCCGGCTCGTCACGAGGAAGCTCGCGCTCGGCGCGACCGTGTACAGCCGCACGAGCACGGGTGCCGCATCCACGATCTGCTCGAAGTTGTCCAGCACCAGCAGCACCCGCCGGTCGGCGAGGGCGTGCGAGATGCGCTCCTCGAGCACCGCCTCGCCGTTGTCGCGGATGCCGAGGGCATAGGCGATGGTCGGCAGCAGCAGACCGGGCTCGAGCACGTTCTCGAGTCCGACGAAGTAGGTGCCGTCCGGGAACGCGTCGCGGGCGGCGATCGCGACCTCGATCGCCAGACGGCTCTTGCCGATGCCGCCCGGTCCGATCAGGCTGATCACGCGGTCATCACCGCGCGCGAGCAGCGCGCGGACCTCTGCGATCTCCCGCTCCCTTCCGATGGTGTTCGTGTACGGCACCGGCACGCGCGCGACGAGCCCGGACGCGGCATCCGCGTCGGAGGAGTCGCCGGTCGTCCGCGACTGATCGAAGCGCTCGGCCATGAGGGTCGCAAGGTCGGCGGCCACCTGATCCTCGAGCTCGGCCGCGGTCTCGAACGGCAGGTACGCAGCCGTGTCATCTGTTCGGATGCGGTCGATCAGCCGGGTGAGGCGCTCCTCGCGGGCGGCGCTCTTCTTGATGTAGATGAGCTTCGGCATCGATCGCGGAGCGAGGTTGTACTCGTCCTCGAGACCCGAGATCTGCTCGTCGGGCGCGACCCATCCGTAGCTGTCCGCATAGATTCCGATGAACACGTCGCTCTGGGCGAGGTAGGAGCGGTAGAGCTCGCGGGGAGGGTGCGGGCGAGCGCCGAGCTCGAACATCACGGGAGCCAGCTGGAGTCGCTCGATCGCCGCGCGCACGGCCTGGCGTTCTTGTGCGAGCTCGCGCAGCGTCGAGCTCACGAACACCCGGATCCTCTGGTCGGGGGTGCGGATCACGGACGACTTAGCCCCGGTCATGGCCCCATCCTGGACGAGGGACACCGTCGGCGCCGGGCGACGCGGCCTGGATCACCACTGGGCGAGTGCCTCTCGCACCGTGGCGTCGGCGTCGGGCAGCGCGAGAGCGATCGCCTCCGCGATGCTCATCTCGGCCCCGGCGCGCTCGCCGGCAGCGACGCTCTCGGGATCGCTGGCGCGCAGGGCCTCCAGCGGTGCGACGTGCACGGCGAACCCCGCGACATCGAAGATGCCCGTGGTCTGGCGAACCGTGGCGGCCACCATCGACAGTGCACCGGCGTGCCAGCCGTCCCCGCGCGAGGCGGCGACGGCGGACATGCCCTCGAGTGCATACGAGGCGCCCTCCACGTAGTGCAGCCGGGCGGACAGGCCGAGCGTCAGGATCCATTCCTGCTCAGCGGCCTCGACCTGGCCCATCATGAACAGGACCCGCGTGCGGTTGTTTCCGGCGACGATGCGCGTGTGCATGTTCTGACCTTGATCGGCGATCTCGGCCGACCGTGAGAAGTGCGCGAGCGCATCGGCTATCTGACCGCGGACCACGCTGAGGAAGCCGAGTCCGATCTCGGCCATGGATTCCGCCCAGCCGTCCCCGATCGCCCGCAGCCGCGCCACCGCCTCGGTGAGCTCCTCCTCGGCCTTGTCGGCGTCGAGGTCGGGAAACTGCAGCCGCGTCGTCGCTCGGGCAGCCAGGGCCATGGCCGCGGCATCCTCGTCCCCGCTCTCGGTGAACAGGCGTACGCACTCGCCCAGTCCGGTGACGACCTGATCGGACGGACGCTGCCACATCTCGCTCCAGAGCGAGAAGAACCAGGCGACGGCACGGGTGTGCGGCGTGATCGGCTGCTGCTTCTCCAGCAGCTCGAGCATCCACAGGCGCACTTCGCTGAAGAAGCCCGAGATCCACCAGTACACCAGCAGACTCCAGGCGAAATCTCCGGCGAGATCGAGACGATCGGTGTAGACCAGATGCCGGGCCGCAGCCCGCAGGTTCGGCAATTCCATTCCCAGCGCCCGCACCGCGTCGGGCTGCCGCGCGTCGCGCAGGCCGGGGGCGATCTGCTCCACGAGCGACACGTAGTAGTCGGCGTGCGCGACGCGCATCACCTCGGCCTCGCCGCGCTCCTTGAGCCTGCCGATCGCGTATTCGCGCATGATGGCCAGCAGCGAGAACGTGGATCGATCGTCGATCTCCACCTGCTGGACGAGCGAGGCGTCGACAAGCTCGGACAGCGCGTCCAGGGCGTACCCATCCCACGAGCGCCCCCGGCCGATCGCCTCGACCGCTTCGAGTGTGAACCGGGTGGCGAACACCCCGAGATCCTCGAGCAGATCGCGTTGGCGGTCAGGCAGCAGGCCGACGCTCCACTCGATCGTTCCGCGCATCGTGCGGTGCCGGTCGGGAAGGTCCCGCACCGCGGCCGTCAGCAGCGGCAGGCTGTGCTCGAGCCGTTGCGCGATCCCTTCGGGGGTGAGCAGGCGCACTTTCGCCGCGGCGAGCTCGATCGCCAGGGGAAGTCCCTCCAGGCGGCGACAGATGGCGGTGATGGCGGCGGCGTTCTCCGAAGTGAGCGCGAACTCCGGCTTGACCGCCTGGGCCCGATCGACGAACAGCTGAACGGCGGGGGAGCGTCGCGCACGCTCGAGCGTGACCGGTGCAGTGCCTTCCGGGGGGCGCAGCGGCTCCACTTCGTAGACCTGCTCGCCGCGGATGCGCAGCACGATCCGACTCGTGACCAGGAAGCTCACCGACGGCGCGACGGTGTAGAGCCGAACCAGAACGGGCGCGGCCTCCACGATCTGCTCGAAGTTGTCCAGCACGATCAGGACGCGCCGGCCCTGCAGAGCCTGCGAGATGCGTTCCTCGAGTCCCGCCTCGCCCGTGTCGCGGATGCCGAGGAAGTAGGCGATCGTGGGCAGCAGGAGGCCCTGTTCGAGGACGCCCTCCAGCAGCACGAAGAACGTCCCGTCGGGATAGAGGTCCTCGGTGGCATGCGCGACCTCGATCGCGAGGCGGCTCTTGCCGATCCCGCCAGGCCCCACCAGCGTCACGACGCGGTCCTCGCCCTTCTCCAGCAGGGCGCGCACCTGGGCGAGGTCGCGCTCGCGGCCGATGGTCGTCGTGTACGGGGCGGGAACGCGAGCCAGCAGGGATCCCTCGGCGTCGGGGGCTCCGTCGCCTGCCCCGCGTGACTGGTCGAAGCGCTCGGCGAGCAGAGTGGCCAGATCGCTCGTCACGCGTTCCTGCAGATCGGCGGCGGTCCGGAAGGGAAGGTAGGCGGCAGTGTCGTCGCTCTGGATGCGGTGGATGAGCTTCGTCAGGCGCTCCTCGCGGGAATCGGATGCCTTGATGTAGATCAGTTTGGGCATGCCCTTCGGGGCGAGGTCGTACTCGTCCTCCAGGCCCGAGATCTGCTCGCCCGGGGCGACCCACCCGTAGCTGTCGGCGTAGATCCCGACGAACACGTCGCTCTGAGCGAGGTAGGAGCGGTACAGCTCGCGAGGCGGGTGCGGACGCGCGCCGAGCTCGAACATGACGGGCGCGAGGCGCATGCGCTCGATGGCGCTGCGCACGGCCGCCCGCTCCTCGGCGAGTTCGCGCAGAGTCGAACTCACGAACACCCTGAGCCGCCGGTCGGGCGTGCGGATCAGGGGCCCCCGTGCCCCAGTCATGTCCATATCATGGCCCTCCCGCAGGAATATGCACCAGAGGCGATGGTCAGCCGGACGCTCCCGCACGTCGTCCCGCGCCGGCCAGCGCGTAGTCCCCGGCTTCCGCCGCACCGTATTCCGCGCCCCGCCGCTGGGCGGCTTCGATCCGTTCACCCGCTCCCTTCTCGGCGAGGGCCTGGAGATACCGTTCGTGGAAGACGAAGCGGGGCGAATCGAACACGGCGGCGCGCTTGCGGATGGCTCCCGCCGCGCCGGCGAGGACCCCTGCCCGCTCCGCATCCTCGCGGAGGGCGGCGATCGCGCTCAGCCCCTCCAGCCCGTAGGCGATGCCCTCGTCGTGGCGCAGGATCAGCGACCCTTCGATCGCGTCCAGGAACAGCCGCTCCGAGTCCTCGATCCTGCCGGCGAAGAGGCGCATCCGAGCGAGGTGATGGATCGCGACGGTGGCCGCGAACAGGTCGCCGCTGGAGGTGGCAGCTGAGACACCGCGCTCGAACTCGACGGTCGCCGCATCGAGATCTCCCGTGAGGGCGGCGATCCGGCCGAGCGCGACGAGCGCGAGCGTCTCGCCCCAGCCCGCATGGAGCGCGTGGAACCGATCGGCCCCTTCGCGGAGCCAGCCCTCGGCGGCGGCCATGTCGGGATCGGGAGTGTTGATCTCGGCGAGGCCGGCCGTGGCGCCCGCCATCGTGGCTCCCACTTCGTCGCCGGCCGATGCGAAGTCGGCCGCCGCGGCGCGCAGGGATGCCGTGATCTCATGCGACGGGACGATCCACATGTCCCGCCATGCGACGTAGAAGGCGGCGATCGCGCGAGTGCGCGGCGACACCTCTCTCCCGGACGCGAGGAGCTCCTGCATCCACACCGCGACCTCGGTCAGGTAGCCGCCGATCCACCAGTAGAGATAGAGCCGCCATGCCGTGTCGGATGCCGTCTCGACATCGCCGATCGCCGCCAGGTGGCGTACCGCGGCGCGCAGGTTCCCCCGCTCCAGGTTGAGCCGCGCGACCGCATCCGTCTGGTCGCCGAAGCCCAGACCGCGTCCTTCGCGGCGCGACAGGTCGACGTAGACGTCTGCGTGCGCCCGCCGCGCATCCACCTCCTCACCCGTGGACCGCAGGTGCTCCAGCCCGAACTCGCGCACGGTCGCCAGGAGCGAGAACACCGACTCGCCGTCCAGGTCCGCCTGATCGACGAGCGAGGAGTCCACCAGAGTCTCGAGTCCCGCGAAGACGTCGAAATCCCAGCCCCGCCGCACGCCGTAGGCCTCCACCGATTCGAAAGTGAATCCGGGTGAGAACACCCCCAGCTCGCAGAGCAGACGCCGCTCGTTGTCGGGGAGGAGTCCGGTCGACCACTCGATCGTGGAGCGGAGGGTGCGCTGGCGTTCCGGAAGGTCCCGCGACGAGTCGACGAGGAGCGGCAGCTGCTGGTCGAGTCGCTGCAGAACGGATGCCGGGGTCAGGACGCGCATGCGGGCCGCGGCGAGCTCGATCGCCAGAGGCAGGCCCTGCAGGGCGCGGCAGATGCCGACCACGGCGGCGGCGTTCGCGTCCGTGAGCTCGAAGTCGGGCTTCACCGCTCGCGCTCGGTCGACAAACAGCTCCACCGCAGGGGAGGTGCGCGCGCGGGCGACCGAGTCCGGCGAGGCGGGGTCGTGGGTGGCCAGCGCCGGGACCTCGTAGACCTGCTCGCCGCGGACTCGCAGCAGCACCCGACTGGTGACCAGGAACGCTGCATCGGGTGCGATCGTGTACAGGCGCACCAGGACCGGTGCGGCCGCGACGAGCTGCTCGAAGTTGTCGAGCACGAGGAGGAGCCGGCGCCCTTCGAGCGCGATCGCCAATCGCTGCTCGAGCGGAAGATCGCCCGCGTCGCGGACGCCGAGGGCGTAGCCGATCGTCGGCAGCAGCAGGTCGGGCTCGAGCACGTTCTCGAGCGGGACGAACACCGTTCCAGCGGGGAAGAGATCACGCGCGGCCGAGGCGACGGCGATCGAAAGGCGGCTCTTGCCGATTCCGCCCGGGCCGAGCAGCGTGATCAGTCGCCGCTCGCGATCGGCGAGCAGGCGGAGCACGGTCGCGACATCCTCATCGCGCCCGATCAGTCGCGTGTAGGCAGAGGGGATGCGGGAGGCCAGGGGCGCGCGGGCGGGGGCCGCCGCGCGCGATGCGTCGAATCTCTCGGCGAGCAGCGTCGCGAGATCGGCTTCCACGAGCTCGGCGAGCTCCTCCGCGCTTCCGTACGCCTTGTACGAGGCGGTGTCGTCGGACCGGATGAGCGTGATCAGGCCGTCCAGTCGTTCGTCGCGCTGGGCGGGGGAGCGGACATAGATCAGCTTCGGCATCGAAGAAGGCGCAAGGCGGTACTCGTCCTCGAGCCCGGAGATCTGCTCTCCGGGCGCGACCCACCCGTAGCTGTCGGCGTAGATCCCGATGAAGACGTCGCTCTGCTCGAGGTAGGCCCGATAGAGCTCGCGCGGCGGGTGCGGCCGGGCGCCCAGTTCGAACATCACCGGCGCGAGGCGGAGACGCTCGATCGCGGCCCGCACCGCGCGGCGTTCGCTCTCGAGTTCACGCAGGGTCGAGGAGACGAACACGCGCAGTCGCTGGTCGGGCGTGCGTATCGCTGACGAGCGCGTGCTGACAGCATCCCCCATCCGCCCATTGTCGAGGACCGGGCACTGCGCCGTCCAGCGTGATCACCGCATGGCGACTCGCTCTAGGCCGTGGCCGTGGCGAGGGCGAACTCCGTGGCCTCGTGAACGGTCATCGCCCTGCCCCTGTCGCGCGCGGCCCCGAAGTCGCCGGCGCGCTCGGAGCGCAGCATGGACTCGACGAAGGGTTCGAACGTGACGACGCCCGCCTGCTCCCTGACCCCCGTGAGCTGGCGAACGGCCTCGGCCGCACCGGTGAGCACCCCGGCTCGCTCGACGTCGCCCTCGAGCACGGCGATCGCGATCATGCCCTCCAGGGCATACGCCGCACCGTCCACGTTGCCGAGGCCCGTCGCCAGCCTCAGGTTCCGTTCGAACAGGTCAGCGGGCCGCTCCCCGAGCGCGATGCCCGTCCACGCCCGATTGGTGATCGCGAGGGTGCACGCGAAGTCGTCGCCCTCCGCTTCGGCCAGAGCGAGCGCCTCGTCGAAGAGGGCAGCCGCGCCCGGCAGGTCGCCACCGCTCGCCACGACGCGGCCCATCGCCACCCGGGCCATGGACTCGACCGTCGGAGCGCGCCCCTCGACGATCGCGAGCGCTTCGCGGGCCGCGGCCTCCGCCTCCTGTCTTTCCGGCGGGGCTGCGCCGAGGTGCGCCAGCGCGAGCGAGCAGAGCATTCGGGCCTGGCTCGCCGTGTCGCCGAGAGTGCGGAACAGTCGGACGCTCTCTTCGAACGGAGCGGTTCGGACCTCGCCGCGGTCCTGCCAGAGGCTCACCCACGACGAGAAACCCAGGGCGATCGCCCGCGTGCGGTCGGAGACCTCGATGCCGGTGGCCAGGATCGCCTCGACCCACCCGCGAGCCTCCGGCATGAGTCCGCGGATCCACCAGTAGAGGAAGAGATCCCACACCACCTGCGAGAGCGTCTCGATCCGCCCGGTCTCCAGCAGATGCCGTCCGGCCGCCCGCAGGTTCTCGCGCTCCGCTCCGAGTCGTTCGATCGCCGCGACCTGCGTCCGGCCCTGCAGGAGGGGTGCACTGTCCTGAGCCAAGCGGATGTAGTGGGCCGCATGCAGGTCCCGGACCGCCTGCGCGTCGGGCTCGCCCTGCAGGCGCTCCACCGCGAACTCGCGCACCGTGGCGAGCATCCCGAACAGCGGGACGGCGCCGCCGTCGCGCGAGCGCACGAGGCTGTTGTCCATCAGCTCGGTCAGCAGCGTGAGCGTGTCGGTCCGCCACCCGGCGCCGGCGCACACCGCCTCCACCGCCTCCAGGCTGAACTCGCCGGCGAACACGCCGAGCCTCACGAGGAGCTCACGAGGCTCGGGATCCAGCAGGCTCACGCTCCAGGCGATCGTCGCTTCGATCGTGCGCTGCCGGTCCGGGAGGTCGCGTGCGGAACCCCGCAGGAGGGGAAGCCGCTGATCCAGACGGTCGATCATCATCGCCGGAGACAGCACGCGGATGCGGGCGGCGGCGAGCTCGATCGCGAGGGGCACGCCCTCGAGGGCGGCGCAGATGCGCGCGACCGCGTCGATGTTCTCCTCGGTGAGGTCGAACAGGGGATTGGCGGCTCGCGCACGGTCTCGGAACAGGCGCACGGCGGGAGAGCCGAGGGCCGACGCGACGTGGACGGCGCGCGATGGGTCGGGAAGCCCGAGCGGAGCAACCTCGAAGACGTGCTCGCCGCGCACCCGCAGGCGCGTTCGACTCGTGACGAGGAATGTGGCCAGCGGCAGTTCGGTGAACAGCCGGACGATGTGCGAAGCCGCATCGATCACCTGCTCGAAGTTGTCCAGCACGATCAGCATCGGGCGATCGCCGGCGGCGCGGGCGAGATCGGCCGCGGCATCCCCCCTGCCCGAATCCTGCACGCCCAGCTCGGCCGCGATCGCCGGAACGACGCGTGCGGGATCGGTGACGTGTTCGAGCAGCACGAACGAGACCTGCCGGTTTCCCGCCTGGGCCGCACGGTGAGCGACCTCGATGGCGAGCCGGCTCTTGCCGATGCCACCCGGACCGGCGAGGGTGACCAGGCGCACGGTGTCGCCGGCGAGCAGATCGAGCAGTGCCTCGACATCGGATTCGCGCCCGATCGCGTCGGTGTACGGCGCCGGAACCCGCTGCGGGGCCGCGGGGGGAGCCGTCGCCGGGCTGCGCGCGCTCCCGAAGCGCTCGGCGAGCAGCGTCGCGAGGTCTGCCGAGACCCGGCCGGCGAGCATCCCGGGTGTCGAGAACGAGACGTACGAGGCCGTGTCATCCGTCCGGATGCGCCCGATGAGAGCCTGGAGCTTCGGCTCGCGCTGCGCGGATTCCCTGAGGTAGATGAGCTTCGGCATGCCGGTGGGCACGAGGTTGTACTCGTCCTCCAGTCCCGAGACCTCCTCGCCCGGCGCGGTCCAGCCGTAGCTGTCCGCGTAGATGCCGACGAAGATGTCGCTCTGCGCCAGGTAGGCGCGATAGAGGTCGCGGGGCGGATGCGGGCGGGCGCCGAGCTCGAACATGACCGGGGCGAGCTGCATCCGCTCGATCGCGCCGCGGACGGCGCGCCGCTCGTCGGCGAGCTCTTGCAGCGTCGAACTCACGAACACCCGGATGCGCTGGTCAGGAGTGCGGATCACGGGGTCTCGCCCCCAGTCATGCACACATCATGGCCGGACCAGCGGGTCTCCGCCAGGGATCCGGCGGGAATCCGGGGCGTCGTCTCGCGGTTATACCGCACGATCGCAAACTTTTCAAGAACCCGACTGGACACGGCGTGGCAACCGGCGTATAGTTGGTCCTTGCGCTCTTGGATTCCCCCTGCCCTCATATGGTGGTCGGCTGTGCCTGCGTGCCCCCGCTTCTCGAACTCACCTTCTGAAGCGGAGTGTGGCGCCCAGGTTTTCGGGGACAGATGAGCACTCCACCCTGACGACAAGGAAACGAGCCCTGCCCGGGCCCACGGAGGTAATCCCCTTGGCTGCTGCGCGCAACGCATCTACCACCACCACCACCAAGAACGGCCGCGGAGCATCCCGCCTCTCGTTCGCCAAGATCACAGACACGCTGACGGTCCCCGACCTTCTCGCGCTGCAGACGGAGTCCTTCGACTGGCTCGTCGGCAACGACGCCTGGAAGGAGCGCGTCGCCGAGGCCAAGAGCATCGGCCGCACCGACGTGCCCGAGATCAGCGGCCTCGAGGAGATCTTCGAGGAGATCTCCCCGATCGAGGACCTGAGCGAGACGATGCAGCTCTCGTTCACGAACCCGTATCTGGAGCCGGAGAAGTACTCGATCGACGAGTGCAAGGAGCGCGGCAAGACCTACGCCGCCCCGCTGTACGTCGAGGCCGAGTTCATGAACCACCAGACCGGTGAGATCAAGACGCAGACCGTCTTCATGGGCGACTTCCCCCTGCAGACCGGCAAGGGCACCTTCATCATCAACGGCACCGAGCGTGTCGTCGTCTCGCAGCTCGTCCGCTCGCCGGGCGTCTACTTCGACCGCACGCCCGACAAGACCTCGGACAAGGACATCGTCTCGGCGCGCGTGATCCCCAGCCGCGGCGCCTGGCTCGAGTTCGAGATCGACAAGCGCGACCAGGTCGGCGTGCGCATCGACCGCAAGCGCAAGCAGTCCGTCACCGTCTTCCTCAAGGCGCTGGGCCTGACCAGCGAGCAGATCCTCGAGGAGTTCGCCGGCTTCGACTCGATCGAGGAGACCCTCTCGAAGGACACGATCCTCTCGAAGGAGGACGCCCTCCGCGACATCTACCGCAAGCTCCGTCCGGGCGAGCAGGTCGCCGCCGAGGCCGCCCGCGCGCTGCTGGACAACTTCTACTTCAACTCCAAGCGCTACGACCTGGCGAAGGTCGGTCGGTACAAGATCAACCAGAAGCTCGGCCTCGACGCCCCGCTGTCGGACTCCGTCCTGACCGTCGACGACATCGTCGCGACGATCAAGTACCTGGTCCGCCTGCACCGCGGCGACACCACCTTCACCGGTCTGCGCGGCGGCAAGCCCGCGGAGATCCGGCTGGACATCGACGACATCGACAACTTCGGCAACCGTCGCATCCGCGCGGTCGGCGAGCTGATCCAGAACCAGGTCCGCACCGGTCTGTCGCGCATGGAGCGCGTCGTCCGCGAGCGCATGACGACGCAGGACATCGAGGCCATCACGCCGCAGACCCTGATCAACGTGCGCCCCGTCGTCGCGGCGATCAAGGAGTTCTTCGGAACGTCGCAGCTGTCGCAGTTCATGGATCAGAACAACCCGCTCGCGGGTCTGACCCACAAGCGCCGCCTGTCGGCCCTGGGCCCCGGCGGCCTGTCGCGTGAGCGCGCCGGCGTCGAGGTGCGCGACGTCCACCCGTCGCACTACGGCCGCATGTGCCCCATCGAGACCCCGGAAGGCCCGAACATCGGCCTGATCGGCTCGCTCGCGTCGTTCGCGCGCATCAACGCGTTCGGCTTCATCGAGACGCCGTACCGCAAGGTCGTCCAGGGACAGGTCACCGACCAGATCGACTACCTCACGGCATCCGAGGAGGACGACTACATCGTCGCCCAGGCCAACGCGCCCCTCAAGGCCGGCGGCCACTTCACCGAGGACCGTGTGCTCGCCCGCAAGAAGGGCGGCGAGGTCGACCTCTTCCACGCGGACGAGATCGGCTACATGGACGTCTCGCCGCGCCAGATGGTGTCGGTCGCGACCTCGCTCATCCCGTTCCTCGAGCACGACGACGCGAACCGCGCCCTCATGGGCGCGAACATGCAGCGTCAGGCCGTTCCGCTCCTGCGTTCCGAGTCGCCGCTGGTCGGCACCGGAATGGAGGGCTTCGCCGCCATCGACGCGGGTGACGTGGTCACCGCCGAGAAGGCGGGCGTGGTCCTGGAGGTCTCGGCCGATGTCGTGACGGTGCAGCTCGACGAGGGCGGCACCCAGCAGTACTTCCTCCGCAAGTTCGACCGTTCGAACCAGGGCACGAGCTACAACCAGCGCGTCGTGGTCTCGGCAGGCGAGCGCATCGAGGCGGGCGAGGTCATCGCGGACGGACCGGCGACGGAGAACGGCGAGCTCGCGCTCGGAAAGAACCTCCTCGTCGCGTTCATGACGTGGGAGGGCCACAACTTCGAGGACGCGATCATCCTCAGCCAGGACCTGGTGAAGGACGACACCCTCTCCTCGATCCACATCGAGGAGTACGAGGTCGACTCGCGCGACACGAAGCTCGGCAAGGAGGAGATCACCCGTGATCTGCCCAACGTCAGCCCCGACCTGCTGAAGGACCTCGACGAGCGCGGCATCATCCGCATCGGAGCCGAGGTGCGCCCCGGCGACATCCTGGTCGGCAAGGTCACGCCCAAGGGCGAGACCGAGCTGTCGGCCGAGGAGCGGCTGCTGCGCGCGATCTTCAACGAGAAGAGCCGCGAGGTCCGCGACACGTCGCTGAAGGTGCCCCACGGTGAGCAGGGCACGATCATCGCCGTCAAGGAGTTCAACGCCGAGGACGGCGACGACGAGCTCGGCTCGGGCGTCAACCGCCGCGTCGTGGTCTACATCGCCCAGAAGCGCAAGATCACCGAGGGCGACAAGCTCGCCGGCCGCCACGGGAACAAGGGCGTCATCGCGAAGATCCTCCCCGTCGAGGACATGCCCTTCCTCGCGGACGGCACGCCGGTCCAGGTCATCCTGAACCCGCTCGGCATCCCGGGTCGAATGAACTTCGGCCAGGTGCTCGAGCTTCACCTCGGCTGGATCGCCCAGCAGGGATGGAAGGTCGAGGGGTCCCCGAAGTGGGCCGCCAAGATGCCGAAGGAAGCCCTCGAGGCCGCCCCCGGCACCAAGGTCGCGACCCCGGTGTTCGACGGCGCGTTCGAGTCGGAGATCGAGGGTCTGCTCGAGTCGACGAACGTCACCCGCGACGGTGAGCGCCTCATCGGCTCCAGCGGAAAGACCCTGCTGTTCGACGGCCGCTCCGGCGACCCGTTCCCGGCACCCGTCTCGGTGGGCTACATGTACATCCTGAAGCTGCACCACCTCGTGGACGACAAGATCCACGCGCGCTCCACGGGCCCGTACTCGATGATCACGCAGCAGCCTCTGGGTGGTAAGGCGCAGTTCGGTGGACAGCGCTTCGGTGAGATGGAGGTGTGGGCCCTCGAGGCCTACGGCGCCGCCTACGCCCTCCAGGAACTGCTCACGATCAAGTCCGACGACATCCTCGGCCGCGTCAAGGTGTACGAGGCGATCGTCAAGGGCGAGAACATCCAGGAGCCCGGCATCCCGGAGTCGTTCAAGGTGCTCATGAAGGAGATGCAGTCGCTGTGCCTGAACGTCGAGGTCCTCTCGGCCGACGGCACCGCGGTCAACCTCCGCGACACCGACGACGACGCCTTCCGCGCTGCCGAAGAGCTCGGCATCAACATCTCCAGCCGCTTCGAGTCCTCGTCGATCGACGAGATCTAAGCCGCCGGGTCCGATACAGAATTCCGATACAGGAGAACTGAGAACTAGTGCTCGAATCAACAACTTTCGATCAGCTGCGCATCGGCCTGGCCACTGCCGACGACATCCGTCGTTGGTCGTACGGTGAGGTCAAGAAGCCCGAGACCATCAACTACCGCACCCTCAAGCCCGAGAAGGACGGCCTCTTCGGAGAGCAGATCTTCGGGCCCTCCCGCGACTGGGAGTGCGCGTGCGGAAAGTACAAGCGCGTCCGCTTCAAGGGCATCGTCTGCGAGCGCTGCGGCGTGGAGGTCACCAAGTCCTCCGTGCGTCGCGAGCGCATGGGCCACATCGAGCTCGCCGCACCCGTCACCCACATCTGGTACTTCAAGGGCGTCCCGTCACGTCTGGGCTACCTCCTGGACATGGCGCCGAAGGACCTCGAGAAGGTCATCTACTTCGCCGCCTACATGGTGATCTCCGTCGACGACGAGGCGCGTCACCGCGATCTCGCCACGCAGGAGAACAACATCCGTCTCGAGCTGAAGACGCTCGGCGACCGGCGCGACTCGCGCATCGCCACGCGCCTGGGCAAGCTGGAGGAGGAGCTCGCGGCGCTGGAGGAAGAGGGCGCCAAGGCCGACCAGAAGAAGAAGGTCAAGGACGCCGCCGAGAAGGACATGGCGGGCATCCGCAAGTCCTTCGACGATCAGATCACCCGGCTCGAGAAGGTGTGGGAGGACTTCCGCACGCTCTCGGTCGGTGACCTCAAGGGCGAAGACGAGATCTTCCACGAGCTCCAGGACCGCTTCGGTCAGTACTTCGAGGCGTACATGGGCGCGGAGTCCATCAAGCGCCGCCTCGAGGCGTTCGACCTCGCTGAGGAGTCCGACTCGCTGCGCCTGCAGATCTCCGAGGGCAAGGGCCAGCGCAAGATCCGTGCGATCAAGCGCCTGAAGGTCGTCAACTCGTTCCTGCAGACCGGCATGAGCCCGGCATCCATGGTGCTCGACGTCGTCCCGGTGATCCCGCCGGAGCTGCGTCCGATGGTGCAGCTGGACGGTGGCCGCTTCGCGACCTCCGACCTGAACGACCTCTACCGCCGCGTGATCAACCGCAACAACCGTCTTCGTCGCCTGATCGACCTCGGTGCCCCCGAGATCATCGTCAACAACGAGAAGCGGATGCTGCAGGAGGCCGTCGACGCACTGTTCGACAACGGCCGCCGCGGTCGCCCCGTGACCGGTACCGGCAACCGAGCTCTCAAGTCCCTGAGCGACATGCTCAAGGGAAAGCAGGGACGCTTCCGCCAGAACCTGCTTGGAAAGCGCGTCGACTACTCCGGCCGTTCGGTCATCGTGGTCGGCCCGCAGCTGAAGCTGCACCAGTGTGGCCTCCCCAAGCAGATGGCTCTCGAGCTGTTCAAGCCGTTCGTGATCAAGCGCCTGATCGACCTCGGTCACTCGCAGAACATCAAGGCCGCCAAGCGCGCCGTCGAGCGCACGCGTCCCGAGGTGTGGGACGTGCTCGAGGAGATCATCCGCGAGCGCCCCGTGCTCCTGAACCGCGCGCCGACGCTCCACCGCCTGGGCATCCAGGCGTTCGAGCCCCAGCTCGTGGAGGGCAAGGCGATCCAGCTGCACCCGCTCGTGTGCGCCGCGTTCAACGCGGACTTCGACGGCGACCAGATGGCCGTCCACCTGCCGCTGTCCGTCGAGGCCCAGGCCGAGGCTCGCATCCTGATGCTGGCGTCGAACAACATCCTGAAGCCGTCCGACGGCCGCCCGGTCACCCTGCCTTCGCAGGACATGATCATCGGCCTGCACCACCTCACGACCGTCAAGCCCGGCGCAGCCGGCGAAGGCCGCGCGTTCGGTTCGGTCGGCGAGGCGATCCTGGCCAAGGACGAGGGCACGCTGGACCTGCAGGCGAAGGTGCGCATCCGCATCCCGGGTCTGACGTTCCTCGAGGCCGAAGGCGACACGCAGGAGTCCATCTCGGCGTACGAGCGCAACGGGCTCGTCGAGACCTCGCTGGGTCAGGCGATCTTCAACGACACGCTCCCCAAGGGCTACCCGTTCGTGCGCAAGCAGGCCGACAAGGGCAAGCTCTCGGAGATCGTGAACAAGCTCGCCGAGGAGTACCCCAAGGTCGAGGTCGCAGCGACCCTGGACCGCATCAAGGACGCCGGCTTCTACTGGGCCACGCGTTCGGGCGTGACGGTCGCTCTGAGCGACATCCTCACCCCGCCGGACAAGCCCCAGATCGTGGCGCGCCACGAGAAGGTGGCCGCGAAGGTGCAGGGCCAGTTCGAGAAGGGTCTGATCACCGACGCCGAGCGTCGCCAGGAGCTCATCAAGATCTGGACCGAGGCGACCGACGAGGTGCAGACCGCGATGCGGGCGAACTTCCCGGAGGAGAACACCATCAACCGCATGGTCTCTTCGGGGGCTCGTGGAAACTGGCTGCAGATCCGCAACATCGCGGGCATGCGAGGCCTGGTGAACAACCCCAAGGGTGAGATCATCCCGCGTCCGATCATCTCCTCGTACCGCGAGGGCCTGTCGGTGGCGGAGTACTTCATCGCGACGCACGGTGCCCGCAAGGGTCTGGCCGACACGGCCCTCCGCACGGCCGACTCCGGTTACCTCACGCGGCGCCTCGTGGACGTCTCGCAGGATGTCATCATCCGCGAGGACGACTGCGGGACGACCAAGGGTCTGGAGCTGCCGATCGCGGCTGCCGGTGCCGACGGCGTGCTCGTCAAGGACGCGAACGTCGAGAACTCCGTGTTCTCGCGCACCCTCGCCTCCGACGCGGTGGACGCTCAGGGCAACGTGCTGGCCTCGGCCGGCGACGACGTGGGCGACGTGCTGCTGAACACGCTGATCGAGGCGGGGGTGGAGACCATCAAGGTGCGCTCCGTCCTGACCTGCGACTCGGCCGTGGGAGTCTGCGCGCAGTGCTACGGCCGCTCGCTCGCGACCGGAAAGCTCGTCGACATCGGCGAGGCCGTCGGCATCATCGCGGCCCAGTCGATCGGCGAGCCGGGAACCCAGCTCACGATGCGCACCTTCCACACGGGTGGATCGGCCTCGGCCGATGACATCACCCAGGGTCTGCCTCGTGTGCAGGAGCTCTTCGAAGCACGCACCCCCAAGGGTGCGTCGCCGATCGCCGAGTCCGACGGTCGCATCACGATCGAAGAGACCGATCGCGCCAAGAAGGTCATCCTGACGCCCGACAACGGCGACGAGCCGCACGTCTACCCGGTGCTTCGCCGCGCGACGCTCCTGGTCGAGGACGGCCAGCACGTCACTGTCGGTCAGCCGATCCTGGTGGGCACGCTGGACCCCAAGGAGGTCATGCGCGTCATGGGCGCCCGCGAGGTGCAGCGCTACCTCGTGAACGGCGTGCAGGGCGTGTACCGCTCGCAGGGTGTGCCGATCCACGACAAGCACATCGAGGTCATCGTGCGCCAGATGCTGCGCAAGATCACCGTGGTCGACCACGGTGAGACGACGCTGCTTCCGGGCGAGCTGGTGGACTTCAAGAAGTACCAGAGCATGAACCGCGAGGTCGTGGCAGAGGGCAAGCGCCCCGCGTCCGGCCGTCCGGAGCTCATGGGCATCACGAAGGCGTCGCTCGCGACCGAATCGTGGCTGTCGGCCGCTTCCTTCCAGGAGACGACCCGCGTCCTGACGCAGGCCGCCATGGAGGGCAAGAGCGACCCGCTGCTGGGCCTCAAGGAGAACGTCATCATCGGAAAGCTCATCCCCGCCGGAACCGGACTTGCGAAGTACCGCAACGTCGTGGTCGAGGCGACGGAAGAGGCCAAGAGCGAGCGGTACCCCAACCGCATCTTCGCCTCGGACGGCGCCTACAGCGACGCCGACCTGAGCTACGTCGACTTCGACAGCTTCTCGACGGACGACTTCACTCCGGGAACCTATAACTAAGGCACTCGACGGAAACGCCCCGGTCCTCACGGACCGGGGCGTTTCTGCGCCTACCGTGGTTTCAGGAGGTGGGGGTCGTGGCGCGGACGGGGGGACGCAACTCGTGGATCGCATGGCCCGCGGGCCTGCTGTGCGCGGGCGTGGTCGGCACGCTGGCCTGGCTGGCGCAGCCGATGCTGCCCGTCTCCGTGCTCTGGGTCGGCGACATGCTGCGCGCCGCCACCACACCGCCGGTGGTCCTGCCGGTCGGCGAATCGCTCGCCACCCGGGCCGGCTCGCCGGGCGACATCGACTGCCGCGCGCTCTACCCCGACAGCCTGTGGGCGGAGCTCACCTGGACTCCCGACGTCCTTCTGTCGCAGGATGCCGCGCCGCCGCCCACCGAGGTCACCACGCTCACCGAGGCACTGACCCCTGCGGTGAGGCTGAGCTGCCACTGGCGCACCCACGACGGCAGGGCGATCGTGTCGACGCTTGCGGAAGTGGCGCCGGACGCCGCGCCGATCGCCGACGCGTCGCTGCGCGGTCAGGGCTTCACGTGCGCGTCCACCGCCGGTTCGCTGGAGTGCACGCGCCTGTCGGGCGACGTCCTCGAGGAGCAGACGATCCGCGGGGGACTCTGGCTCTCGAGCCTCGAGCGCGGCTGGCATCCCACGCAGTACGGCGCGCGCCTCACGGCGCACGTCTGGGGTCAATAGATGCTCGCCACGATCGCCGCCGTGTAGCCACTGGGCGCGAGGTTGCGGAAGGACGAGTCGATCAGGACGTCCTGCCGCCAGAACAGCGTGCGGCCCTCCGGGATCAGGTCCGGCTCGCTGAACCACGTCTTCTCGCAGCGCGTGCCGCCGTCGGGCGTGTAGCACTTGTAGCCCTCGGCGAGCAGGCCGTTGAGCATGTCCAGCGCCGGCCCGCGCGAGGCGTACGAGATCGTCGTGGTGAGCGCCGTTCCGGCAGCGGCCGGGTCGCCCCAGATGCACACGAGGCTTCCGTCCGTTTGAACACCGGACGAGCCGAGAGCGGGATCGTTCAGCGGAATGCCGCCCAGCTGCTCGAGCACCCCGGGCGTGAGCATCGCGCGGCAGTCGCTCGGCAGCGGGATGAGCGTGGGGGTGGGCGTCGCCGACCGGGTGGGATCCGCGGAACGGGTCGGGGATGCGTCCGCCGCCTGCGGAGCGGGGCTCGTTCCCGGCTCCGGGACGCACGCCGCGAGTGCGATCGAGAGCATAAGAAAGGATGCCGCAGCCCACGCGAGCGTCGAGCGGCTGACTGACATGCGCCCACCCAATCACCGCGGCGGGGTCGCGCGCGCCGCGCCACGCCCGCAATCCACGGCACGCCTGCGCGGGCGGACACGTCCTGCGGGTTACTCTCGCAGGGCAGGGACGCGCCCTGCGTGAGGAGTGCATCCGATGAGTGACTCGAAGTCGTCCTACGGCGACCCGGTCGAAGAGCCGCGGCCGGTCGATGATGTCGTCGGCAGCGCGAACGAGGGAATCGCCGACGCCGAGGCCGCGCGCCGCGATGCCGCCGTCTCCGACGCGCCCGTCGCCCACGAGTCCGTGTCCGATGCAGCAGAGTCCGAGAAGGCGCCGGTCGTGACCCACAGCGAGCCCATGGTCGACGAAGACCCCGAATTCGACAGCGCGATGTACGAGGCGCACGCAGACGACAGGACATCGGTCTCCCCGGCCGTCGCGACGGCCGCGGCCCCCGCCGAGACGTACGTGGCGCCGTCCGAACCCGTCGCTGAGACGGCGGTCGTCGCTCCGGCCGCCGCCGCGGGCACCGGTGCCGCGGTCGCCTACGCGCAGCCGCAGCCGATCTTCGTGCAGGCTCCCGAGTCGCCGCGTCCGCGGGGCAACCGCGGGGCCGCCGGAGCCATCGGCCTGCTGGCTGCGCTCGCCTTCGGCGTGCTGTACCTCGCCGTGTGGATCGGATTCGGCCTGCTCAGCGGCGACGTCACCGTCGACACGATCGGCTCCACGGCACTGGCTGCACTCACGACGTGGACGCTCTGGGTGCCGGTCGTCGTCTTCTTCATCGCCTTCTGGCTGCTCGGGGCGATCATCAACCGCGGCCGGTGGGGCGCATGGGTGATCTTCGGCCTGCTCGTCGGCGTCGCGGCCTACGTCGGTCACATCCTCGGCGCGCTCTTCCAGGCGCCGTTCTGGATGCTGACCGCGAGCCAGGGCGCGGATCTGGTGGAGGAGCAGCTCCTGGCTCCCCTCGCGATCGCCGCGTTCATCATCGGCCGCGAGCTGACGATCTGGTTCGGCGCGTGGGTCGCCGCGCGCGGTGCCCGGGTGACCGAGCTGAACGTCGAGGCGCAGCGCGAATACGAGCGGACGCTCGAGGCGGGCCCGCAGCTCACCCGCGTGTAGGCGTGTCCGGCCCCGCGCAGTCCTCGGGCGGACCGGTCCGCCCCTTGGTCGCGCTCGGCCTGGCGACGGTGACCTTCGTCGCCCTGCTGATCTTCGCGCTCGGCATGGTGAGCCTCGTCCTGAACGCGGACATCGTGCAGACGCCGGGCCTCGGCCAGCTGCCGGGGGTGTTCGCGACCGTCGCGACGACGGCGGTCTTCGCTCTCGTGCTCTGGCTCGTGCTGCGCACGGCCCAGCCCCGCTACCGCGGAGCGGTGAGCGCAGCGGTGGCCTGCTACCTGGCGTACGTGATCGCCATCTGGCTGGGCGTGCTGGTGGCGAGCGCGGACTTCGCGACCGCCGGCCAGGTCGCCGGTCGCATCGCGACGACGTGGTTCGGGGTGATGGTCGCCCTCGCTGCGGGCCTGTCGGCCCTGGGCGGCATCGCCCTCGTGCGGACGCGCTCGGATCGCCCGCGCTGGCCGTGGGAGGACGAGTTCGACGAGTGAGCGGCGCTCCCCTGGCGCGCCGAAAGCCCGGTCGACTCCCACGACACCCCGGCTCCCGGCATCCACGCACGGCGATTCTCGTGACGGACCGGGCTTTTCGCAACGATCCGATGTGCGGATGTCGGCGCCGTGCGCGGCGCGTCGCACTACCGTAGGACCGTGGAGCGCTCGCTCGAAACCCAGGTCAGCCAGGCCGTCGACGCCTGGCTGCGCTGGCTGCCGCGCTGGGAGCCGGCCACTCACCGTGGCCGGGTTGCCCCGTGCCGCCGCTGCTTCGGCTCTCCGGTGCTCTCGGCGGCCGGGCTCGGAGCCGACGTGCCGCACGGCGTGCAGCACGGCCTGTCCACGCGGATCAAGGCGATCGTCGACCATGCCGTGGCCGAGTACACCGCCCTGAACCTCCCGATGCTGCAGACCGAGCTCGACCACCAGGCGGCCCGGAACCGTGCGCGCAGCTATCGGCCCGCTGAGGGACTCGAGCCCGAGTTCGAAGGGCTGCCGCTCGACCCCGATCCGCAGCCCGGGTCTCCGTTCCTGTTCACGATCTCCGGTCTTGCCGAAGAGGCGGATGCCGGCATCCCGGCCCTGCCTCCGCTGAGCGACGAGGCCAAGGCGGCGCTGCGCCAGGAGGTCGGGCTTGCCGACGACTACGCGAACATGATCGGCCGCGAGGTATGCACGATCCTGCTGCACCACCGCCTGCGCATCCAGGCGGCGATCACGCAGTACGTGGAACCGCAGATCGAGGCGATGCTCGAAGAGCTCACGCGATCCCTCGACGCCCCGTTCGACCCGAACGAGCCGCCCAGTTCCTGACGGTCGGAGCGGCGGCATCCACAAGCGGCGGGGCCGGTTCTCGAGCGGCTTTGTTAGCATGAGCGAGTTTGCAGTTGCACCGCTCATCGCGCGCACCGTCGCCGCGCACCCGCCGGATCTCAGCGGGCACACTCCGGGGAGGCATCGGTGGCCACACGCCTGCCGTCGGCGCCCCCGATCCTGCCCGGCCTGGCCTACATCCGCCCGCTCGGGTCCGGCGGGTTCGCCGACGTCTTCCTGTACGAGCAGGACATGCCGCGCCGCGACGTCGCGGTGAAGGTCCTGCCGAGCGACGTGCGCGACGCCGACCTGCGACGCATGTTCAACGCCGAGGCGGATGTGCTCGCGCACCTTTCTGCGCACCCGTCCATCGTCACGGTCTACCAGGCGGGCATCTCGGCCGACGGCCGGCCGTACATCGTCATGGAGTTCTGTCCGGGCTCGCTCGCGCAGCGATACCGGATCGAGCGCATTCCGGTCGATGAGGTGCTCACGATCGGTGTGAAGATGGCCAGCGCGCTGGAGTCCGCGCACCGCGCCGGGCTCGTGCACCGAGACGTCAAACCGAGCAACATCCTGGTCACGACCTTCGGTGCCCCGGTGCTGGCCGACTTCGGCATCTCGTCCTCGCTCACCCGGGCGACCGCCGACGAGGTGCTCGCCATGTCGATCCCCTGGAGCGCACCGGAGGTCATCGCGGAGGAGACCGCCGGAACGGTCGCGAGCGAGGTATGGAGCCTCGGCGCGACCGTGTACTCCCTCCTGGCCGGTCACAGTCCGTTCGAGCGCCGTGATCGCGGACAGAACAGCAAGGAGCAGCTGCGCCGGCGCATCGCGAAGGGCACGTACACCGACATCGCGCGCACCGACGTGCCGGCATCCCTTCAAGCCGTGCTCGCGCGGGCGATGAGCCGTGATGCGCGTCAGCGCCACGCGTCGGCCCGCGAGTTCGCCGACGCCTTGCGCGGAGTGCAGACCGAGCTCGGCATCTCACCGACACCGCTCGAGATCGCCGCGGACGGCTGGTCGTCCGCGTCGCACGGGGTCGACTTCTCGGACACCGAGCTGCGCGGCCCGGCCCGCAGCCGCATCGAGCGCGACGAGCGCCGAAAGAGCCGCCCCGGCCTCGGCGTGGCGGCGCTCGCCCGCGACGAGGACAGCGACGTCACCGGACTGGAGTCGCCCCGGGGGGTGCTGCCGTGGGTGATCGCCGCGGCGGTCGCGGCCGTGGTCGTCGTCGGCGGCATCCTCACCGCGCTGCTGGCGACGGGCGTGCTGTGATGCGCCGGCGCACCCTGGGGGGCATCGTCGCCGCCGCTGCGGCCGTGGCGCTCATCGCCGGGGTGAGCATCGTGTGGCCGGGCCTGGACGCGCAGAAGACGGACAAGACCGACACGTCGGTCTGGGCGCTGCAGACCGGCGACGGCCGGCGGTACGCGCGCGTGAACACCGCGATCGGCGAGCTCGACACCGTGCGCGAGGTCGGCAACCCCAGCCAGGTCGCCCAGAGCGCGGAGGGCGCGTTCCTCTTCTCGGACAGCTACAGCAAGCTCACCGAGATCGACCCGGCGCTGCCGGCGGACCTGGACGACCAGACGGTGCGCGCCTCGCCCTCCACCCCCGCGGGCACCACCGATGTGGTCACCGCCGAGGACTATGTCGCTTATCGCACCGACTCGGGGGCGGTCTTCGTCGGTCGGCTCTCGACCGGGGAGGCGACCCAGCTCGACCCCTTCTCCTCGGACGACGATGACGCCCCGCAGTACACCTCCGACGCGATCGCCCTGGACGCGCGGGGAGTGCTGTTCAGCTATTCGAGCGCCGACGGCTCGGTGCTCACGTACGACATCCCCGGCTCGCGGGTGCGGGCGCGCGACGAGTTCGCCGTCGACGGCATCGCGAGCCCGGCGATCTCCGCGGCCGGCGACGTGTGGGCGGTCGTGGACTCATCGGACGGCGACGTCTGGACGCGCGGTGCGGATGCCGCCGTCTCGACCTCTGCGACCGGCTCCGTGCTCGTGAGCCAGCCCGACCCCGCCGGCGCTGCCGTGTATCTCGCGGACGAGACCGCGCTCGTGCGAGTGCCCGTGGACGGCTCGGATCTCACGACGGAGGTGGGCGGCGGGGCGGGGGTGCTCGGAACGCCGGCGCGGCCGACGGTGCAGGACGGCGATGTCTTCGCGGCCTGGCTGCCGCAGGGGACGCAGGACGGCGTCCTCTGGAGCTCCCGGGCCGGGCAGTCCGTCCTGGACTACGGAGACGGGGCTCTCCCCGATCAGCGGCGACCCACCTTCGTGGTGGGCGAGGGTGCCATGATCCTCAACGAGACCCGCACCGGGTGGGTGTGGACGGTCCCGGACGGCGCGCTGGTCGCCTCGAGCCAGAACTGGTCGCTCGATGAGCGCACGAATCCCGACGCCGAACAGAGCCAGGAGCAGCTGAGCGTCGTGCTCGACCCGGAGCCGCCCGTCGCTGTGTCCGATGCCTTCGGTGTGCGCGCAGCGAGCCTGGTGACCCTTCCGGTGCTGCTGAACGACCACGACCCGAACGAAGACGTGCTGAGCATCGATCCCGCGTCGGTCACGGGGCTGGATCCCGGCTTCGGCACACTGTCGATCACCGACGACTCGCAGCGACTCACCGTGACGGTCGCGCCCGGAGCCTCGGGAACGGCGACCTTCTCGTACGCCGTGACGGACGGCACCGCCGAGGCCGGCCTGACCTCGACTCCCGCGTCGGTGACCCTCACGCTCTCATCGGGGGATGCGGCCCCGCAGTGGTGCGGCGTGGAGGGCTGCCTTGTCGCGTGGCCGACCCCCGAGGTGGCCCCGGGGGGAACCGTGACCGTTCCGGTCCTGCCGGGATGGGTCGATCCCGACGGCGACCCGCTGCTGCTGCTCTCGGTCCAGAACGAGTCGGGGGTCGGAACCGTCGCCGCCACTCCGGGAGGCGATGTCGTCTATCAGCACGCCGACGGCGGGCAGGGCGGCGAGGAGCTCGTCGAACTGACCGTCACCGTCTCGGACACGGCGGGTCAGACCGCGACCAAGCCCCTCCTCGTGCGCGTCGCCCCCCAGCCGGCGCTCGCGGTGCAGTCCTTCGCGGTGGTCGACACCATCGACGCCGGGCTCACCGTCGACGTCACGCCGCACGTGACCGGCACCGCCGGTGAGATCTCGCTCGAATCGGTGCGCGTCCTGGACGACGCGGCCGCCAGCGCGACAGTGGTCGGCGGCTCGGCATCCTTCGACTTCTCCGCCCGCGCGCCGGGCACGTTCCGGGTCGGGTTCACCGTCACCGACGGCACCACGCCCGCCACCGGCACCGCACGCATCACGATCCTCCCCTCCGACGCCCCGCCCCAGCTGGCCACCTCACCCGTCGTCGCGTTCGTCCATCCGCAGGAGGACGCCACGCTCGATGTCTTCTCCGCCGTCGCGAACCCCACGCGACGGGTGCTGCTGCTGAGCGATGTCGTCGGGCACGCGGATGCCGGTGCGACGCTGTCCGTGGACGGCGTGGGCCAGAACTACCTCCGCGTGTCAGGTTCGACCGCCACCGGCGCCGCGGGCCGCCTCGGCACGGTGACCTACACGATCAGCGACGGAACCGACGACTCGGGGGCCCGCGTGCAGGGCGAGGCGACGGTCTTCCTGCTGCCGCCGGCGCCCGAACTGGCACCGATCGCGGTCGATGACACCGTGGTGGTGCGCGCGGGGTCCCAGATCGACATCCCGGTGCTCGAGAACGACATCGCTCCGGCCGGGGGGCGGCCGACCCTCAATCCGGCATCCATCTCCTCCTCGTCGCCCGACGCGCTCGCGTTCGCCGGGGGCGACGTGCTGCGCTACCTCGCTCCGGCCGCGCCGGGGGAGTACGCCGTCGACTACGCCGTGTACACCACCGGGGCGCCCGCGCTGGCGGATGCGGCGACCGTCCGAGTGCAGGTGCTGCCCGACGATGCGAACCGCGCCCCGCTGCCGGACACCCTCGAGGGGCGCGTCCTGAGCGGTCAGTCGACCGTCATCGACTTCGACGGCTTCGGGATGGACCCGGACGGCGATGTGGTGAGCCTCGACCGCATCGTGAGCCAGCCCGCGAACGGCTCGGCCACGATCGCCGCCGACGGCGAGTCGATCCTGTATTCCAGCGTGCCGGGCGATCGCGGCCAGGCGAGCTTCCGCTACCGCGTCGTCGACGCTCTCGGTGAGGCGGGCGAGGGTGTGGTGCGCATCGGCGTGCTCGACAGTCAGTCCAACCCCAGCCCGGTGACCTTCACCGACTACGTTCAGGTGCAGGCGGGCGCCACGAGCTCCATCAGGGTCAGCCCGCTCGCCAACGACGTCGATCCGACCATGGGAAAGCTGGCCGTGACGGACGTCCGCCCGGATCTGCCCGCGACCCTCTCCGACGGAAGCGCGAACGCGGAGTACGCGCGCCTGCAGGAGAGGCTGGCCTCGGTCGGCACCGAGACGGTGGTGATCGAGGCCGGCACCCAGCCCGGCACCATGTCCTTCCTCTACGACGTCGAGTCCAGTTCGGGCAACACCGGCCGGGGACTGATCGTGGTGCAGGTCGTGCGCGAGAGCGTGCCGAATTATCCGGTCGTCGATGACACCGTGCTGACCGCAGAGACTCGGGACGACTTCCCGAAGGGGGTCGATGTGCTGACCGGCCGCGCGTCGTGGTCGGGGGGCGACGTGGACGATCTCGAGGTGAGCCTGTGGGGCGACACCCAGGGGATCAGCGGGGGAGTGACCGTCGACGGCACGACTCTGCGCGGCTCGCTGCCGAAGGCCGCGCGCGTGATTCCGTTCGCGGTCACCGGCGACGGCCCCGACGGCACGGTCACCACGTACGCCTTCCTGCGCGTGCCGGGGGACGACGACCTCTCCCTCGCGCTGCGGGCGGGAGTCGCTCCGCCCGAGGTCACCGAGCTGCAATCGGTCACGTTCGACATGACGGCGATGGTCGCCCGGCCGCGGGGCAGCGTCGTCGAGCTCGGCGAGGACATCCGCGCCTCCGGTGCTCGCAGCGGGTCCTCGTGCCGGGTGGAATCGGCCACGAGCGTGCGCTACGACTCGGGCGCCGGCGCGCCGTGGGTGGACGCCTGCCAAGTGCCGGTTCGCATCGCCGGCCAGGAGGACTGGACCTACCTGTCCGTGCCGATCGTCGTCAACGCCCTCGATCCGCAGCCGGTGCTGCGGGCCGGCTCGATGACGGTCGGCCCGGGCGAAACTGCCACATTCGACCTGCGGAACATGACCACGTGGCAGCTGCGCGAGGACTGGAGCGGCATCCGGTACGCCCTCGATTACGCCGGGTCGGCGTTCGAGGTCTCGCTCGACGGATCGATCGTCACGGTCACGGGCGTCGACCGTGCGGTTCCGGGCTCGGAGGAGGCCGCGCTGGTGTCGGTCACCAGCCACACCGCCGTCGCGCCGGTGCGCCTGATCCTGCGCGTCGGTGCGGCGCCCTCGACCCTTCCGCGCGGCGGCTCGGCGACCCAGCAGTGCTCGCAGGCGGCGGGGTCCTCCTGCACGATCTCGGTCGTCGGCGCCGGCGGCGAAGTCAACCCCCTGCCGCGGACGCCGTTGACGGTCATCGACGTGCGCCCGACCGGCGCCTGTGTCGGCGTGAGCTTCCAGGTCGCCTCGCCCACCTCGGTGCTCGCGTCCTGGGCGCCGGACGCGCCGGGGGCGACGTGCACGGCATCCTTCTCCGTGCAGGATGCGCAGGGGCGCCGGACCAATGCCGAGCGCGACGGACAGCTGCTGCTGGATCTGCAGGGCTTCCCCCGGGCGCCCGCGAGTGTGACCCAGGTCGGCTACGCACCGGGCGAGCTGACGCTGCGGGTCGACCCCGGCGAGGCGCGGCTGGCGTACCCCGGGCTGAGCGGCTTCGTGATCCGCTCGAACGGACAGGAAGTCGCGCGCTGCTCGCCGGATGGGACCTGTCCTCCCATCGCGGCGCCCAACGGCGAGCAGCGCACGTACGACGCGTTCGCCGCCAACAGCGTCGGAACGTCGCGATCCTCGGTCCGCACTGTCGCGTGGGCCTACGACGCCCCCGGGACGCCGGTGATCGCGCAGGTCGCCCCCGTCGTCACCTCCGGCGAGGGCGGCGTCGTGTCGCTGACCATCGAGGGGATCGACCCGGCCTCGACGGGCACGATCACCGTCTCGAGCCCGGCGGGGGAGACGGTGCAGATTCCCATCCGGCGCAACGACACGACGGTCGATGTGGATCGGTACCGGGTCGGGTCGAACACCGCCAGCCCGATCAGCGTCACGCCGTCGTCGCGTTTCGATCTGCCGCCGGGGCTCGGGGGCAGCCCGTCCGGGCCCGCCGCGACCGCCTCGGGCAACGGGGTCGGCGCCCCGCTCTCGCCGCTGCTCACGCTCACCTCCAACTCCGCCGGCGACGGGACCTCGACCGTCACGGCGCGCGCCACCGCGGGCGTGAACGGCGACGGATCCGAGCTGCGGTACGGGATCGTCCGAGAGGGGCAGCGCTGCACCGCCACGGCCGGCGGCGACACGGCGACGTTCCCGGGCCTGTCCGACGGCGACGAGTACGCGTTCGACCTGTGCGTCGAGTCGTGGTTCGACGACGAGCTCTACGGCAGATCCGTCACGACGCAGAGCGTGCGCGCGCAGCAGACAGGCAAGGCACCGCAGGGCTACACGTTCGCGGTGGATGCCGCTCCCGAGATCGGCGAGGGTCGAGCCGACTGGATCGTGCGCGCCGATCCCACCTCGACCGAGCGCGTCCCCAACCGCAACCGCGTGGAGTTCTCCGGCCTGCCGAGCTCGGTCTTCGGTCGCGACCCGGTGATCCAGGTGCGATACGTGCACGAGATCTGGGGGACCGCGACGTCCTGGGCCACGGCGACCCCACGCGCCGGGAGCGCGCCGTACCAGGTGCAGGCCAGCTGGGGCGTGCAGACGTGCGTCGGCGGCTCCGACCTCGTCGCCGTCGGCGACTCGTCGGCCGATCCCTCCGGCGGGAAGGCGGCGGTCTCGTTCGGCAACGCCGGTCTGCGCTACTACGACGCCTCCGGCGCCGAGCTGGCGCACACCGCCGACAGCTGGTCGGTGCCGGTGGGCGCGAAGCGCGTCGAGGGCATCGCCGTCTCGGTCAGCTGGAGCGCGCAGGGCTGGGGCCTCTCGGCAGCGAACGCCACCTTCTCCGCATCGTGCGATCCGAACATCCCGATCCCCTGAGCTTGCTTCCGACCCTGAGGACGACATCGACATGACCATCACGCAGGAACAGGCCGCCTGGTTCCAGACGACGTTCGGCCAGATCGCCGACAACGTCGAGCGCGCGGTGCTCGGCAAGCGGCGGGTGGTCGAACTCGTCCTGACCGCGATGCTCAGCGACGGGCACGTGCTCCTGGAGGACGTGCCCGGGACCGGCAAGACCTCCCTCGCGCGCGCCATGGCGCAATCGGTTCAGGGCACCAACACCCGGATCCAGTTCACGCCGGATCTGCTGCCGGGTGACATCACCGGCATCACGGTGTACGACCAGAAGTCCGGCACCTTCGAGTTCCACGCCGGTCCGGTGTTCGCCAACATCGTCCTGGCCGACGAGATCAACCGCGCGAGCCCGAAGACCCAGTCGGCGCTCCTGGAGGTCATGGAGGAGGGGAGGGTCACGATCGACGGGGTCTCCCGGCAGGTCGGCGTCCCCTTCCTCGTCCTCGCGACCCAGAATCCCGTCGAGCAGGCCGGCACCTATCGACTGCCCGAAGCGCAGCTCGACCGCTTCATGATGCGGGCCTCGCTCGGCTACCCCGATCACGCCGCCACGGTGCGCATCCTCGACGGCGCCGCGGTGGCGACGGCCGAGCTGTCCGCCGTGATCGGCCCGCAGGCCATGGTCGGGATGGCCGACCTCGCCGCGACCGTCTACGTCGACGCACTCGTGCTCGATTACATCGCCCGGCTCGTGGACGGCACGCGCTCGGCCGACGAGGTGCGCCTGGGCGTCAGCATCCGCGGGGCGCTGTCGCTGACGAAGGCGTCCCGCACGCGCGCCGCCTCGCAGGGACGCACGTACGTCACCCCCGACGACGTCAAGGCGCTCGCCGTCTCGGTGCTCTCGCACCGGCTGATCCTGCACCCCGAGGCCGAGTTCGACGGGGTCACCCAGGAGGCCGTGATCGGCCAGGTGCTGCTGGATGTCGCGCCACCGAGTCGCCGCGAGACCGCATGAGCCTGACCGACTCCCGCATGACCCGCGCCCCCGGTGCCACAGGCTCGGCGGCGACCGCGGGAGCGCCCGCGCCGAGCGGAGTGCCGGGGACGACCACGCAGCTCACCAGCGCGCGGCGCGGCCGGCGGATCGTGGGCGCCGTCATCCTGGGGACGAGGGCCGCGCACGCATCGCGCGCTGCGCTGAAAGCGGCGGCCGCCTGGACAGCCCGCACCGTGCGCCCGGCGGGCGTCCTCGTCGTCGCCGCGGCGACGGTCGGCCTCGCCCTGGGCGTCGCCTTCGGGTGGATGGAATGGATCGTGGCCGGATCGATCGCGCTGCTGCTGCTGCTGATGTGCGTGCCGTTCCTGTTCGGTGCGCGCTCGTACGACGTCGATCTCGTGCTCGCCCACGAGCGGGTGGTCGCCGGCAGCGCAGTGACCGGCGACATCGTCGTCCGCAACGACAGCCGCCGCGTCGCCCTGCCCGGGAGAGTGGACATCCCCGTCGGCGCCGGTCTGGTGGAGTTCGGTGTGCCGCTGCTGCGTCCCGGTCAGGCGCTCTCCCATCCGCTGGAGATACCGGCCCTCCGGCGGGGGATCCTCTCGGTGGGGCCGGCCACCACGGTCCGCAGCGACCCCGTCGGCCTGCTGCGGCGCGAGCACGCGTTCGACGACGTGCACGAACTGTACGTGCACCCGCGCACCGTCGCGATCCCGTCCACGAGCGCGGGCCTCATCCGCGACCTGGAGGGCAGCCCCACGCGTCGCCTGGTGGACTCCGACATGTCCTTCCACGCGATCCGCGAGTACGCGCCGGGTGACTCGCGCCGGCAGGTGCACTGGAAATCCACGGCCAAGACCGGGCGGCTGATGGTGCGCCAGTACGAGGAGTCCCGTCGCTCGCGCATGGCGGTCGTGCTGTCGGTCGCGGACGCCGAATACGCGGATGCCGACGAGTTCGAGCTGGCGGTGAGCAGTGCCGCATCGCTGGGCCTGCGTGCGATGCATGACGCACGCGAAGTGGACATCGTGACCGGCGCGGAGATCCCTCGCGTCGTGCGGGGCCGGCTGCGCGCCATCCGCCACATCCCGACGGCATCCCGACGCGTGATGCTGGACGGGTTCAGCGGGGTGGACGTGATCGCGAACACGATGGCGATCGCCGATGTGTGCCGCCTGGCCGCCGAGGCCAATGAGCGCCTGTCGATCGCGTTCGTCGTGGTCGGCTCGCAGGTCCCGCTCGCCCGGCTGCGTCAGTCGGCCCTGGGCTTTCCCGCCGACACCGCGGTCGTCGCGGTCGTGTGCGACGAGCGTGCACACCCTCGCATGCGGTCTCTGCCGGGTCTCACCGTCCTGACGGTCGGCACCCTCGACGACCTGTCCGGGCTCCTCGTGCGGGGAGCGACATCGTGATCCTCGGCAACGGGCCCGTCGCCGCCCACGTCGCCGGGCAGGACCGGGGCGCGCAGACCGTGCAGGCGCGGCGGCGCATCGTCTTCGTGCCGCGCATCGTCGCGGGATCGCTCTTCGTCGCGGTGGTGGTCGCCCTCGCCGCATCCGCCGCTTGGCCCATCTACCGCGACGCGGCCTTCCTCCTCCTGGTCGGGCTCAGCGCGCTGGTGGCGACCGCGATCGCCGCGCTCGCCTGGACGCGGCGCTGGGGAGGATGGCCGGTAGCGGGGCTTCTCGGCGTCGCGTTCGTCGTGCTCGGCATCCCGCTGGCCGTCCCGTCGCGGCTCGGCGATCCCCTCGAGTACGCGCGCGGCGTGGCCGACCTGGCGACCGGCGCCGTCTTCGCGTGGAAGGACCTCATCACCGTCGATCTGCCGGTGGGCACGTACCGCAACCTGCTGGTCCCCGCCCTGATCGTGTTCCTCGTCGGAACGTGCGCAGCGCTGCTGGCAGCGTGGCAGAAGGGCCGCGCCGCGTACGCGGCGGTCCCGATCGCCCTGGCGATGATCTCGTTCGGCATGTTCTTCGGGCGCTCGAGCGTGAGCGCCCCCCTCCCGGTCGGACCGTTCGCGATCGCGGCGCCGGTGGAGACCGCCCTGGGGATCGCGGGGCTGCTGGTCTGCCTGCTCTGGCTCGCGTGGCGCAGCCGGGACGAGCGGATGCGGTCGCTGCGCCGCGCCGCCGAATCCAGCGGTGTGAGCCTCTCGCGGCGTCCGTCACCGGTGGATCGACGCCGGGCGGCGCTCGGCGCCGGCATGCTGGCCGCCGCGGTCCTCGCCGTCGCCGTCGTCGTGCCGTTCGCGGCGCGCGGCGCCGAGCGCGAGGTGCTGCGCTCGGGCGCGGGACCCGAGCTCGCGATCTCGTCGGCGGTCAGCCCGCTCGCCGAGTACCGGTCGCTGTTCGCCGACGGGCGAGCCGACGTGGTTCTGTTCACCGTGGCGGCGCACGACGGCGCGCTGCCCGAGCGGGTGCGCCTGGCCACCCTCGACGACTACGACGGCGAGGTCTACCGCAGCGGCGGCAGCGCGGCCGGTCCGGCGCGCTTCGTCCGCGTGCCGGCGAGCCTGGATGCCGGGAGCGGCCGCACCGTCGACGCGCGCATCACGATCGACCGGCTCGAGGGAATCTGGATGCCGACCGTCGGTCAGCTCGCCTCTGTCGAGTTCGCCGGCACCCGAGCCGCCGCGCTCGCCGACCGCTTCTACTACCGCGCCGATGCGGCCGCCGGGGTCCAGACGACCTCGGAGGGCTGGCGGCCGGGCGACGGGTACGTCCTTCGCGCGGTCGAGCCCGCCGAGCCCGACCTCGCGTCCATCGACGCACCGGGCGGGCTGGGGGAGGTCACCGCAGCACCGGACAGCCTGCGATCGTGGGTCGACGAGCACGTCTCGGGGTCAGGGGGCGCGGCCCTCGAGGGGCTCGTGCAGCTGCTGCGCGAGCGCGGGTACCTGAGCCACGCGATCGACGTCGGGCCGACCCCTCCGCTGTGGATGCAGTCGCTCCCGGACTACACGTTCCAGCCCAGTGCGTCGGGACACTCCCTCGCGCGCATCGACGCCATGTTCGCGCGCCTGCTCGAGCGCGAGAGCGACCCGCGGGCGGCCGCATCCCAGAACTACGTCGCGGCGGTCGGGGACGATGAGCAGTTCTCTACCGCGGTCGCGCTGATCGCGCAGGAGTTGGGCTTCCCCGCGCGCGTGGTGCTCGGAGCCCGTGTCAGCTCCGCCGACCCCGGGCTGCGCACATGCGAGGCAGGCGCCTGCCGCGCGCAGGATCTGGCGGCCTGGACCGAGGTGCGCTCCGCTGACGGGCAGTGGGTGCCGATCGATGTCACCCCGCAGGCCGCCCAGTCGCCGAGCCTGCAGGTGACCGAGCAGCGCAACCCGGAGAACGTCACCGAGGTGCGGCCGGATCCCGTCCAGGACGTCGTCCCGCCCGATCCGGTTCAGGAGGACGACGGCGCCGATGACGGCGCCGACGACGCGTCCGGTCTCGACCTCGCGTGGCTGTGGCCGATCCTGCGCATCGGGGGGATCGGGCTGCTGGTGCTGCTGCTGGTCGCCGGCCCGTTCGTCCTCGTGGCGGGAGCGAAGGCCGGGCGCCGCCGGACGCGACGCACGCAGGGTTCGCCTGCGAGCCGGATCGCGGCCGGCTGGGACGAGTACGTCGACGCCGCCGTCGACGCGGGACGTGAGGCGTCGCCCGCGCTGACCCGCGGCGAGCTCGCCGCGCTGTACGCGACGCCGGCGGCGGAGGCGCTTGCGACGGATGCCGATCGCGCCGTCTTCTCGCAGAATCCGGCTTCCGCCGCCGAGGCGGCGGCCTACTGGCGCACCGTCGACGAGCAGCGACGCGCGCTGGTTCGCGAGCGCGGCTTCTGGCGCGGCGTGGCCGCGACCGTATCGTTGAGATCATTCGTACGTCACCTGGCGCCCTCCGGCGCCCGGCTGCGCTTCGCCGAGAGGGGGAAGCGCCGGGTCACCCAGCCCGTGCGCATCACGCCATGAACACCGATGACTCCACAGGCATCGCCCTCGGGCTGATCTCCTTCCTGCTGTTCGTCGCCCTGTACGTGTGGACGGCCCTCGCTCTGTCGGCGGTCTTCCGCAAGTCCGGCGAGCGTTCGTGGAAAGCGTGGGTTCCCTTCCTCAACCTCGCGACGCTCCTGCAGCTGGGCGGGTTCTCGGGCTGGCTGGTGCTGCTGGTGCTCGTGCCGTTCGCCGGACAGCTCGTCGTCTGGGTGCTGCTGATCGCCGCCTGCTACCGGGTCAATGTCGCCTTCGGCCACGGGGTCGGCATGACCGTCCTCGCGGCGCTGGTGCTTCCGGTGTGGGCCTCGATCCTGGGGTTCGGTCCTGCGCGGTGGCTCGGCACAGATCTGGTCGGTCGCGGGGCGTCCTCCGGGCCGCGGCGTTCGATGGGCCCCTCCGACGCCGACGAGTACGTCCCGCGCGCGGCGCCTCCGGCCTACACGCCCTCAGCGCCCCTGTTCGATCAGCCCTCCGCCGGCTGGGCGCCGTCGCCGGGCCGTGAGTCTCCGCCGCTGCCCTCGTGGCTTCCGGCGCCTCCGGCATCCGCCCTCGATCAGCCTGTTGCATCCGCCGATCTCCAGGGCGCGGCATCCACGGGCTTCGAGCCGGAGCCGGCTCCGGCGCCCGGCGGTGGACGCTGGGGCGGGTTCGACCTGGGCGCCGTGAGCGAGCTGACCAGCGAGGCGACGGGTGCGGACTCCGCCGCACCGGCACCCGTCGCGGCGGCGCCGATGCGCCCGGCCGGGTACGAGCCGGCCGTGGCCCGCCCGCCCGTCCCCGAGCCCCCGGTGACGGCTCCTCCGCCGCCGGTCACGCGGGTGCCCCTGACGCCGGCGGCCGCGGTCGACGACGAACCCTGGGCGCCCGCCCGCTCGCCGATGGTGACCGACCCGTTCCCGGAGACGTCGGGACCGGTGTCGGCGATCGTGGGGGCGCCGGACGGTGGCACTCCGCGTTCGGCGCGCGCGTCGGTCTCCGCCCAGCACGCGCGGCCCGAGATCCCCGACGACCCGATGGATGCGACGATCATCACGCGCCGGCGCCGCACCGCGTGGTCGCTGGTGCCGCCGTCGGGGGCGCCGGTGCCGCTGACCTCCGACGTGGTGCTCCTGGGCCGCAAGCCGGCGCCCGACCGCGCGCACCCCGGTGCGCAGCTGGTCGCGATCGACGACGGGACCGTCTCCAAGACCCACGCCCGGCTGGCACTGCGCGAAGACCACTGGTATGTGACCGACCTGGGGTCGACGAACGGCGTGCTGTTCGCCACCCTCATGGGCACCGAGGTCGAGGCGGCGCCGGGTGAGGAGATCGAAGCCGGAGAGCGGTTCTTCCTGGGCGACGCGGAAGTGCGTCTGCAGCGCAGCGACGGATGACGGATCTCTCGGACGAGCAGACGAGGCCGGCGCGCCGAAGGCGCTCGCTCGAGGACGCGACGATTCCGGATGCCGCGACCGACGTGTCCTGGACCGAGGGCTCGACCGTCATCGCCCGGCGTGAGTCGCGGCGGCGCGGGTCCCGTCGTGCGGCTGAGGCCTCGGTCCCGCCCACCGGCCCTGCGCGAGCGGCATCCGGTCCCGACGTCGCCGCGATCGACCCGCACTCCGGGCGGATCGCCGGACCGCCCCCCTCATCCCCTTCCTACGGCGCTCGGGCACCCGAGCCGGTGGTCGCCGTGCGCGCCGCCCCGCCCGCTCGGGTCGCGCAGGCTCCCGTCGACGGTCGCGCCGCCGCCGCCGCCCACCAGCGCAGGGCACGCCGGACCGCCCTGATCGTCGTCGCGGCGGCATCCGGAGCCGTGCTCGCCGCCGCCGCGTCTCTGCTGGTGATCATCCTCTGGCCGTGAAGTTCCCCCGCGTTTGACCACCTCCTCCTGGAGCGCGTATCATGGAGGGGTGTGCGCTCGTGCGCGCCTTGCGCTGTGCCTCGGCACGGGGTGAGGAAGCCGGCGCCACATCTCAGGGAAAAGCCTGCGAACAGGCCGCCCCCACGGCATACCCACCACACAATCGCGTCATTCATCGTGCCGCGCCGGTGGGTTTGTGGTGAGAACACCATCGCTGTCACCGTGCAGCACAACAAGGAGAGAACGTGCCAACCATTCAGCAGTTGGTTCGCAAGGGACGTACGCCCAAGGTCGTCAAGACCAAGGCGCCGGCGCTCAAGTCGAACCCCCAGCAGGCAGGCGTCTGCACCCGCGTCTACACGACCACGCCCAAGAAGCCCAACTCGGCGATGCGCAAGGTCGCCCGTGTCAAGCTCCGCAACGGCACCGAGGTCACCGCCTACATCCCCGGTGAGGGCCACAACCTGCAGGAGCACTCGCTCGTGCTCGTGCGCGGCGGTCGTGTGAAGGACCTTCCCGGTGTCCGCTACAAGATCGTCCGCGGCGCCCTGGACACCCAGGCCGTCAAGAACCGCAAGCAGGCTCGCAGCCGCTACGGCGCGAAGAAGGGTTAAGGACCATGCCTCGTAAGGGACCGGCCCCCAAGCGCCCCGTCGTCAACGACCCGGTGTACGGCGCCCCGATCGTCAGCCAGCTCGTGAACAAGATCCTCGTCGACGGCAAGAAGTCGCTCGCAGAGTCGATCGTCTACACCGCGCTCAAGGGCGTCGAGGACAAGAACGGCCAGGACGCCGTCGCCACGCTCAAGAAGGCGCTGGACAACGTGCGCCCGACCCTCGAGGTCAAGAGCCGTCGCGTCGGCGGCTCGACCTACCAGGTGCCGATCGAGGTCAAGCCTCATCGCGCCAACACGCTGGCGCTGCGCTGGCTCGTCAGCTACGCGAAGGGTCGTCGTGAGAAGACGATGACCGAGCGTCTGCAGAACGAGATCCTGGACGCCTCGAACGGCCTGGGTGCCGCGGTCAAGCGCCGCGAGGACACCCACAAGATGGCCGAGTCGAACCGCGCCTTCGCGCACTACCGCTGGTAACAGCCGACTGAGTGCGGGGGCCGGGACCCGGCCCCCGCACTTCACCCTGATCTCGAGAGGGCGCCCGAGGCGCCCCATCGATCACCGGAAGGAAAACCCCGTGGCACAAGACGTGCTCACCGACCTCACGAAGGTCCGCAACATCGGCATCATGGCGCACATCGATGCCGGCAAGACGACGACGACCGAGCGCATCCTGTACTACACGGGAACCAACCACAAGATCGGCGAGACGCACGACGGTGCGTCGACCACCGACTGGATGGAGCAGGAGCAGGAGCGTGGCATCACGATCACCTCCGCCGCCGTCACATGCTTCTGGGACAAGAACCAGATCAACATCATCGACACCCCCGGCCACGTCGACTTCACCGTCGAGGTGGAGCGCTCGCTCCGCGTCCTCGACGGCGCCGTCGCCGTGTTCGACGGCAAGGAGGGCGTCGAGCCCCAGTCCGAGACGGTGTGGCGTCAGGCCGACAAGTACGACGTCCCGCGCATCTGCTTCGTCAACAAGATGGACAAGCTCGGTGCCGACTTCTACTTCACCGTCGACACGATCATCAACAAGCTCAAGGCGAAGCCGCTCGTGCTGCAGCTGCCCATCGGCGTCGAGAACGACTTCGTCGGCGTCGTCGACCTCGTCGAGATGCGCGCCCTGGTCTGGGCCGGCGACGCCAAGGGCGATGTCACCATGGGCGCCAAGTACGACATCCAGGAGATCCCGGCCGACATGGCCGAGATCGTCGCGAAGTACCGCGAGGAGCTGCTCGAGACGGTCGCCGAGACCGACGAGGAGCTTCTCGAGAAGCACTTCGGCGGCGAAGAGCTCACCGTTGCCGAGATCAAGGCCGCGATCCGCAAGCTGACCGTCAACTCGGAGCTCTACCCGGTGCTCTGCGGCTCGGCGTTCAAGAACCGCGGCGTGCAGCCCATGCTCGACGCGGTCGTGGACTATCTCCCGTCGCCGCTGGACGTGCCCGCCATCGAGGCGCACGACCCGAAGAACGAAGAGACGGTCATCCTGCGTCACGCCGACCGCGACGAGCCCTTCACGGCTCTGGCGTTCAAGATCGTGACGCACCCCTTCTTCGGTCGCCTCACCTACATCCGCGTGTACTCCGGTCACCTGGACTCGGGTGCGCAGATCGTGAACTCGACCAAGTCCAAGAAGGAGCGCATCGGGAAGATCTTCCAGATGTACGCCAACAAGGAGAACCCGGTCCCCGCGGTCACCGCCGGTCACATCTACGCGGTCATCGGCCTGAAGGACACGACCACGGGTGACACCCTGTCGGATTCCCAGAACCAGGTCGTCCTCGAGTCGATGACGTTCCCGGAGCCGGTCATCGAGGTCGCGATCGAGCCCAAGACCAAGGCCGACCAGGAGAAGCTGGGTCTCGCGATCCAGAAGCTCGCCGAGGAGGACCCGACGTTCCGCGTCGAGCAGAACTCCGACACCGGTCAGACCGTGATCAAGGGCATGGGCGAGCTGCACCTGGACATCCTGGTCGACCGCATGAAGCGGGAGTTCAAGGTCGAGGCCAACGTCGGAAAGCCGCAGGTCGCGTACCGCGAGACGATCAAGAAGGCCGTCGAGCGTCACGACTACACGCACAAGAAGCAGACCGGTGGATCCGGCCAGTTCGCGAAGATCCAGTTCGCGATCGAGCCGCTCGAAGTCACGGCCGACAAGACCTACGAGTTCGAGAACAAGGTCACCGGTGGCCGCATCCCGCGCGAGTACATCGCGCCGGTCGACCAGGGCTTCCAGGACGCCATGAACGTCGGCGTGCTCGCCGGCTACCCGATGGTCGGCGTCAAGACGATCCTCCTGGACGGCGCGTCGCACGACGTCGACTCGTCCGAGATGGCGTTCAAGATCGCCGGATCCATGGGCTTCAAGGAGGCGGTCCGCAAGGCGAACCCCGTCATCCTCGAGCCGCTCATGTCCGTCGAGGTGCGTACGCCCGAGGAGTACATGGGCGACGTCATCGGCGACCTGAACTCCCGTCGCGGCCAGATCCAGTCGATGGAGGACGCCCAGGGCGTCAAGGTCGTCCGGGCCCTGGTTCCCCTGTCGGAGATGTTCGGCTACATCGGAGACCTGCGCTCGAAGACCTCGGGTCGCGCCGTCTACTCGATGGAGTTCGACAGCTACGCCGAGGTTCCCCGCAACGTCGCCGACGAGATCGTCCAGAAGAACAAGGGCGAATAGCCCGAGGGATGCCGGGACTTCAGTCCCGGCATCCGAAACTCACAACTTAATACCTCATACTCGGTTGTCGAGTAGCGCGCCAGCGCGTATCGAGACACTCTCCACTAATGTGGAACCAATCCCCGTAGAGAACCGGTCGCAAACCAGCGCCCGGAGGATCTACACGAATGTCCTAGGAGGACCCAGTGGCTAAGGCCAAGTTCGAGCGGACCAAGCCGCACGTAAACATCGGAACGATCGGTCACGTCGACCACGGCAAGACCACGCTGACCGCTGCCATCTCGAAGGTGCTCGCCGACAAGTACCCGTCGGCCACCAACGTGCAGCGTGACTTCGCGTCGATCGACTCCGCTCCTGAAGAGCGCCAGCGCGGCATCACGATCAACATCTCGCACGTCGAGTACGAGACGCCCAAGCGTCACTACGCGCACGTCGACGCCCCCGGTCACGCCGACTACATCAAGAACATGATCACCGGTGCTGCTCAGATGGACGGCGCGATCCTCGTGGTCGCCGCCACCGACGGCCCGATGGCTCAGACGCGCGAGCACGTGCTGCTCGCGAAGCAGGTCGGCGTGCCGTACCTGCTCGTCGCCCTGAACAAGGCCGACATGGTCGATGACGAGGAGATCCTGGAGCTCGTCGAGCTCGAGGTCCGCGAGCTGCTCTCGAGCCAGGACTTCGACGGCGACAACGCCCCCGTCGTCCGCGTCTCGGGCCTCAAGGCGCTCGAGGGCGACGCTGAGTGGACCGAGAAGATCGTCGAGCTCATGGAAGCCGTCGACGAGTCGATCCCCGACCCCGTGCGTGACAAGGACAAGCCGTTCCTCATGCCGATCGAGGACGTCTTCACGATCACCGGTCGTGGCACCGTCGTGACGGGTCGCGCCGAGCGCGGCACGCTCGCGATCAACTCCGAGGTCGAGATCGTGGGTCTGCGCCCGACGCAGAAGACGATCGTCACCGGTATCGAGATGTTCCACAAGCAGCTCGACGAGGCATGGGCCGGCGAGAACTGTGGTCTGCTTCTTCGCGGCACCAAGCGTGACGACGTCGAGCGCGGCCAGGTCGTCGTCAAGCCCGGTTCGGTCACCCCGCACACCAACTTCGAGGGCACGGCGTACATCCTGTCCAAGGAGGAGGGCGGCCGTCACAACCCGTTCTTCACGAACTACCGCCCGCAGTTCTACTTCCGCACCACCGACGTCACCGGCGTCATCACGCTGCCCGAGGGCACCGAGATGGTCATGCCCGGCGACACCACCGACATGACGGTCGAGCTGATCCAGCCCATCGCCATGGAAGAGGGCCTCGGCTACGCGATCCGTGAGGGTGGCCGCACCGTCGGCGCCGGCACGGTCACGAAGATCCTGAAGTAGTACCGGTTCTCGAGGAGGCGCTAGCTCCGTATCGAGAGACGCGACAGCGATCCTGAGAGGGTCGGGCCTGGTGCCCGGCCCTCTCTGTCGTTCCACGCCGATGACATAATCGTGGGATGTCGACGCGTCGCTGGCTCGGACTCGACGGACTGCGCGGCGTCGCCGTGCTGGCCGTCGTGCTTTTTCACGCCGGGCTCGCACCGGGAGGCTTCGTGGGAGTGGATGTCTTCTTCGTCCTCTCCGGATTCCTCATCACTGGTCTGCTGCGGGCGGAGTACTCGCGGACGGGCTCGATACGGCTGGTGAGGTTCACCGTACGCCGCCTCATGCGGCTGTACCCCGCCCTGCTGGGGGTGTGCCTGTTCGTGATGGCGGTTGCGATTGCGGCCCAACGAGCCGTTCCCGAGGTTGCGCACGACGTTCTGCATGCGCTCACTTACACCTCCAACCTTGTTCCGATGCAATCGGGCCTGCTCGATCACACTTGGACGCTCAGTCTGGAGGAGCAGTTCTATCTGATGTGGCCCGTACTACTGCTGATGGCCGTACGGACGAGCTCTCCATGGGCCTGGGTGCCCGCGATCGGCATCCTGGCGGCGATCTTCAGCACAGATCTGCTGCAGGGCCAGACCGGTGCGCTCCACACGTATGTGCGCGCCATGGGTCTGCCCCTCGGGTGCGCACTGGCATTCGCCGGCTCCCATGTGCTGCGGTGGCTGCGCGCCGTCGCGATTCCTTCCGCCATCGGCCTGCTGATTGTCTTCTTCGTTCCGTTGCCGTCCTTCCTCACCACCGGATGGCCGATCTCGATCGGAGCGATCCTCGCAGTCCCCCTGGTGGCAACATTGCTGACGATCCGTTTCCCACCGCTAGAGCGCGGTCCGATGCGCTGGCTGGGACTGCGCTCGTACAGCCTTTACCTCTGGCACCTGCCGATCATGGCGCTCGTGCTGTTTCATGCGCCGCCGGAAGTACCTGAGTGGCTCCGCGTGGTGAGCGGCGTAGGGGTGTCCCTGATGATCGCCGAGCTGTCGTACCGCTTCGTCGAACAACCTGTGCTGCGGCTTCGCGACCGCACGAGGCCCGAACCCGGCGAACCGAGTCCCGCCCGGCCGCCAGACCATGCCGAGCCCGATGTGACGTCGAGTTAGCGCGCGCCGTTCCGCACGGTACTCACGGCGGTTTCCGGGCTGGCATCGATAGGCTTCGCCCGTGCCCGAAACACGTTCCAACGACGCGCTCGTCGACGACAGTCCCCCGCGTCGACGCCGGCGTCTCTGGCCGTGGGTCCTGGGCATCGTCCTGCTGCTGATCGCCGCGCTGGTGATCGCCGGATTCGTGGCTGTGAAGTTCTTCGATCAGGCCATGGATGTGCGGGCCGATCTGCTCGCCGCGAAGTCCCGGCTGAGTGGGCTGCCGCAACTGGTGCGCGACGGCGACACCGCGACATTCGAGTCCGTGTCGACCGAGGTTGTCGGCTACACCGCGCGGGCCGATGCCACGGTCCAGGGCCCCTTGTGGTCCATCGCCGCGAATGTCCCCTTCGTGGGCCAGAACGTCGCCGCGGTCCGAGGTGCCGCCGAAGCAACTCACATCCTCGTGCGGGACGCACTCCCGGCCAGCTTCGGCGTCCTGAACGTGATGAATTTCGACAAGATCCGGCTGGAGGGGGGCGGGTTCGATCTGGCGCCCTTCCGGGAGGCGGTCACCACGCTCCCGACCATCAATGCGGCCTTCGCGGCAGCTGAGGAAAAAGTCGCCGGCATCGACCGGGATTCGCTCCTGCCGTTCGTCGATGACGCAGTGGGCGAACTCGTGACGGTGATCGATGACGCCGCGCCGATGCTCCGCACTGTCGAAGACGTCCTGCCGTCCGCCCTGCAGATCGCCGGCGACGGCGGCCCGCGGTCATACCTGGTGATCTTCCAGAACAACGCCGAGATCCGCGCGACAGGTGGCAACCCGGCGGCATCGGTCCTGATGCGCGTCGACCAGGGTCGGATGTATCTGGACATGCAGGCCAGCTCCACAACCTTCGGTGAGCAGGGGACGGACGATGCGATCTTCCTCGCGCTTCCGCCCGAGACGTCGGCGCTGTACGCGGATGATTTTGCCCGCTTCTCGCAGAACTTCTCTCGGACGCCGAACTTTCCGACGACCGCTCAGCTGTTCACCTCCCTCTGGGCAGCCACGACCGGAATCCAGCCGGACGGTGTGATCTCGATCGATCCCGTCGTCCTCTCGCACATTCTCGAGGTCACCGGACCCGTCACAGCCGCGGACGGCACCGAGATCACTGCCGAAAACGCGGTGCGCGTGCTGCTGAAGGAAACCTACGAGCGCTTCCCCGCCGAGAGCGCTCCGGCGGACGCATTCTTCGCCAACGTCTCAGCCACGGTGTTCGGCAAAGTCATCGGAAGCGGATGGGACCCGATGGCGATGATCGGGCAGCTGCAACGCGCCGTCGGAGAAGAGCGGGTGTACGCCTGGTTCGCCCGCGAGGACGAAGAGGCCATGGCTCATCGGCTCGGGATCGACGGCGTGATGACAGGCGACAACTCCGAGACGACCCAGGTCGGCATCTTCCTGAACGACTCCGGTGTCAGCAAGATGCAGTACTACCTCAACACGTCCGTCGATGTGGCGTGCGATCCCGCCGCGCGGACGGTGAGCACAACGATCACCATGACGAACACGGTGCCGGCCGGCGCCCAACTCAGCTACTACACGCATACGCTTCGCGCGGGAACGTACGGGCAGCCCGACGACGCGATGATCATGGACGTGCTGTTCTTCGCTCCTCCCGGAGGGACCATCCTCGGGTCACAGCCGGCGACCGGCGATATTCCGGAGTGGTCGCGCACGAGCACGGAGAACGGCCGAAACGCGGGCAGCATCACCGTCTTCCTCGGTCAGGGCGAAACCCGATCCGTCACCTACACGAGTTCGGTTCCCGAGGGCGAGCTCGGACCGATCTCCGCGCGTTACAGTCCCACCGTGACGGACACGCCGGTCACCATCGCCGCGTCGTGCGCCGAGCTGACGGGTCCATGAGCGGTCGCGGCGCCGCCGCTCGCTAAGACGTCGCCAGGGCGATGTGCGGGCTCACCCAGTGCCGCAGGGCCGCATCGAAACGGGAGGCGTCGAACTGCTGCGCGTGCGCCGTGATCCGTGCACCGTCGAGCAGGCTGCACGCTTCGGCAGCCGCGCGGATCTCCGTCTCGGACCGAGGGTCGAACAGCGCGCCGCCCCACCCCTCCTGCACGGATTCGCCCGATCCGCCGCTGCGATTGGCCATCACCGGTGTGCCGGATGCCATCGCCTCGACCGCGACGATGCCGAAATCCTCGACCGGGGGGAAGACGAACAGGCGTGCGCGCTGCATCAGAGCGAACACGAGCGCGTCACTGGGCTGGATGTGGAACTGCACCGGAACGGTGACATCGGCTGCCATCGCGCGCAGCTCAGCCTCGAGCGGGCCGTGTCCGGCGATGACGACGGGAAGGCCGAGCAGCTGTCCGGTCTGCATCACCACGTCCAGGCGCTTGTAGGCGATGAACCGCGACACGCCCAGCACGAAGTCGGCCGGAAGCGCGTCGAGCACTCGGCGGTCGGCACCCGTCAGCTCTGCCGCCCACGTGCCGCTGCCGATCCGTGCGACGTCCACGGGCGGGTTGATGACGGTCGCGGGGCGATCCCATGCGCGCTGCACCCGGTCGGCGACGAATCGGCTGTTGGCGGCGATGCTGGTCGCCTCCTGCGCGGCCCGCCTGTCGATCCTGCGCAGCGGCGGGCCGGCGATCCGCGCCGCGAGGTTGTCGCCCCGCGCGTCGAGCTCGGGCGCCCACAGGTAGCGCGCGGGCGTATGCACGTAGACGTACTTGGGCACCGCCGGGGAGCCGACGTTCACGTGGTGCGCGAAGGCGTGAGAGCTGACCAGCGCCCACTCGTAGTCGTGTCGGGGAGATTCGCGGCGGCGCGCGCGCCACGTCGCCGGCATCAGAGGCAGAGCGAGGGCCTTATGACGGCGCAGCGGAGTGGCGGCGAGCCAGGTCTCGCGCACGTCCCGGCCCGGGTATCGCTGCGGTGCGTCGTTCCACAGGCACAGCATGTCGGCATCCGGCAAGAGTCGGGCAAGGCGATCGAGCACGCGCTCAGCGCCGCCGGTCTGCTCGATCCACTCGCTGACCAGCACGCCGGTCATGATGCACCGCCGGATGATCGTCCGTTCGCGCGGCCGGATCGCGCGCGGATCATGCCGCCGTGTTCCCTGGGGCGAGCGCGGCCTTGACCGTCTTGAAGAGGATCACGATGTCGCCGATGAGCGTCCAGTTCTCCACGTACGACAGGTCGAGCCGCACCGATTCCTCCCACGAGAGGCTCGATCGCCCGCTGATCTGCCAGAGGCCGGTGATCCCCGGCTTGACCATGAAGCGGCGGTGCACGTGGTCGGCATAGCGTTCGACCTCGCGGGGGAGCGACGGCCGGGGGCCGACGAGAGACATCGAGCCGCCCAGGACGTTGAGCAGCTGTGGCAGCTCGTCGAGGCTGTAGCGCCGCAGGAAGCGCCCGAAGCGGGTCACGCGGGGATCGGCCGTCATCTTGAACAGCACTTCGTTGCCGGCATCGCGCCGCGGCTCGAGGTCCGCCAGCAGCTCCTCGGCGTTGTGCACCATGGTCCGGAACTTCAGCAGCCGGAACTCGCGGCCGTCCCGCCCCACGCGCACCTGCCGGAACAGCACCGAGCCCTTCGTCGTGGCGCGGATGCCGATAGCGATGACCGCGAACACTGGGCTCAGCACGATCAGCCCGACCGTGGCCAGCAGCACATCGAGCCCGCGTTTGGCGAGCCGCTGACCCTTGCTGTAGCGGGGCGTCTCCACGTGGATCAGCGGCAGGCCGGCGACCGGGCGGGTCTGAATCCGCGGGCCGACCACGTCGATGATGCTGGGTGCCAGCACGAGGTGCTGGCGCCCCGCTTCGAGCTGCCACGAGATGCGCTTGACGACCGAGGGCGGCAGCTCGTCGGTGCTCGAGATCGCCACGGTGTCGGCCTGGACGGCGGCCAGGGCCTCGGAGATCGAGAGCACCGATCCCACGATCGGGATGTCGGTGCCGCGCACGGTCCCGCCGGGCTGGGCGAGGGGCACGCACGCGCCGACGACGAGGTAGCCGGCGCTGGGGGTCCGGCGCAGCGCATCGCTGATCTGCGCGACGGAGCTCTCCGACCCCACGAGCACCACCCGGGCGCTGAACTCGCCGCGGGCACGCTTGTGCACAAGCCACTGGCGCCAGAGCCACCGCTCGACCAGGAGGAGCAGCATCCCGAGCGGGAAGGCGATGAGCAGATAGCCGCGAGCGACGTCGACGCGCAGCAGGAACGCGAGGATCGCGATGATGCCGAACAGCCGCAGGCTGACGGAGAAGATGCGGATGTACTCGGCGGAGCCCGTGCCCATCGCGCGATCGCTGCGCGAGTCGATCAGGCTGAGCGACCACATCCAGACGATGACCAGAAGCGAGGAGAAGAACCAGTAGGACACCGCACTCAGACGCGAGTCCTCGCGAATCGAAACCTGGGCGCTGCCCAGGCCGAACCAGGCGATCTGGGTTCCGAAGGCGACGACGATCAGCACGGCGAGATCGCTGACCCAGAGACGCCGCGCGTAGCGGGCGCGCCAGTCGGCGGCGTGCCGGCGAGACCTGCCGACGAATGCCGGATCCCGCGGAACATCCGGCGTGCCGGGCACGCGACCGCCGCGGACCACACCGGGTCCTGCCGCCGGCTTCCTCGCCGAGCGGATGAGATTGGTCGCCACGACTCCCCTTTCGCGGACGAAGACCACCCGAGGGTGATCTGCACCGGAAGCATCCCCAGAACGCAGCCGGCGTTCGCCGCAACCCTGCCATTGTGCCACCAAACGGCTGAAATGGATCCTGAGGATTGGACCGGAGGGTGCGATCGTGATCCGGCCGTGACGCCGCGCTGCCCACGACGCCCTGACATTGGCCAGACTGGAACGGCGAACGATCGCACACGGATCGAAGGAGATGAGCATGGGCATCGAGGACCTGGTCAATCAGGGCAAGGACTTTCTGGATCAGAACAAGGACAAGATCGCCGAGACGCTGAAGAGCGAGCAGGCCGAGGGCGTGAGCGACGGCGCTCTGGATGCCGCAGCCGACTTCGTGAAGAAGGTCGCCCCCGAGACCGCGCACGGCACGGTCGACGGCGTGCGCGACAACCTCGACAAGAGCGTCGGGAACGAATAGTCCTCGGCTCCCTGCGGCGCCGGCATTCCTTCGAGGGTGCCGGCGCCGCTCTTTGCCCCGTCTCGGTCGTCGGACTGGGAGAAACCTGAGCACTCGGCCGCGCGACACGCCCGAGTTTGCGACACGCCCGGGCCGCACGTAGACTAGTGAGGTTCCACATTCCGGCGGGCGCTTCGCGTGCCTCCGGATCACTGCCAGGGCAGTGCATAGGCGGCGCGCATGCGCAGGGTCCTAGGCCGCAGGCAGCAGAGCACAACTTCCCACACCAGCATCCCGGAAACGGGCGTGCACATCCGTGTGCAACGCGGGTGGGGAACCGGAGGCGAAGGCCGCCGGTTTGACAGCAGAACAGTGGTGCAGCATCACCGCGGAAACGCGGTCTGCGAAGTGCCCAAGGGCGAGGGACGAACCCTCCCACGCCCCCGTGCGTCCAATGCGGTCCGGATCCCGGACACGTACGACGCGTAAAGAGAGAGAGCAGACAATGGCGGGACAGAAGATCCGCATTCGCCTGAAGTCGTACGACCACGCCGGCCTCGATTCGTCGGCCCGCAAGATCGTCGACACCGTGACCCGTGCTGGCGCGACCGTTGTGGGCCCCGTGCCCCTTCCGACGGAGAAGAACGTGATCTGCGTGATCCGTTCCCCGCACAAGTACAAGGACAGCCGCGAGCACTTCGAGATGCGCACCCACAAGCGTCTGATCGACATCATCGACCCGACGCCCAAGGCCGTCGACTCGCTGATGCGCCTTGACCTGCCGGCTGACGTCAACATCGAGATCAAGCTCTAGGACTCGCCATGGCAGACATCAACTCAAAGATTTCCAAGGGGATGCTGGGCACCAAGCTCGGCATGACCCAGGTCTGGAACGAGAACGGCAAGCTCGTTCCCGTCACCGTCATCGAGCTCGCCCCGAACGTGGTCACCCAGGTTCGCACCCCCGAGCGCGACGGCTACAACGCGATCCAGATCGCGTACGGCCAGATCGACCCGCGCAAGGTCAACAAGCCGCAGACGGCCCACTTCGAGGCTGCCGGCGTGACCCCGCGTCGTCACCTCACCGAGGTGCGCACCGCGGATGCCGCTGACTACACGCTCGGCCAGGAGCTCACCGCTGAGGGCACGTTCGAAGCAGGCCAGCTGGTCGACGTCGTCGGCACCAGCAAGGGCAAGGGCTTCGCCGGTGTCATGAAGCGTCACAACTTCAAGGGCGTCTCGGCCTCGCACGGTTCGCACCGCAACCACCGCAAGCCCGGCTCGATCGGCGCATCGTCGACCCCGAGCCGCGTCTTCAAGGGCATGCGCATGGCCGGCCGTATGGGTGGCGAGCGCGTGACCGTCCTCAACCTCACGGTGCACGCCGTCGACGCCGAGAAGGGCCTGCTGCTCGTCAAGGGCGCCGTCCCCGGTGCTCGTGGCCGCATCGTCTTCGTCCGCAACGCAGTGAAGGGAGCGTGAGTCCATGGCTGACCAGACTCTCGCGCTCGACGTGACCAGCGCAGACGGCAAGAAGGCAGGCTCTGTGGAGCTGCCCGCCGCGCTGTTCGACGTCAAGACGAACATTCCGCTCATCCACCAGGTCGTCGTCGCGCAGCGCGCGGCGGCTCGCCAGGGCACGCACTCGACCAAGCGTCGTGGCGAGGTCTCGGGTGCCGGCCGCAAGCCCTTCAAGCAGAAGGGCACCGGTAACGCCCGTCAGGGCTCGATCCGCGCGCCGCACATGACCGGCGGTGGCATCGTCCACGGCCCGAAGCCGCGCGACTACTCGCAGCGCACCCCCAAGAAGATGATCGCCGCCGCCCTGCTGGGTGCGCTCAGCGACCGGGCCCGGGGCGAGCGCCTGCATGTCATCGAGTCCTTCGGCATCGAGGGTGCGCCCTCGACTAAGGCGGCAGCTGCCTACCTGACGAGCGTCGCGCAGACCAAGCGCGTGCTGGTCGTCATCGAGCGCAGCGACGACATCACGGTCAAGAGCGTGCGCAACCTCGCGTACGTCCACGTGCTGTCGGTCGACCAGCTCAACGCCTACGACGTGCTCGTCTCCGACGACATCGTCTTCACCAAGGCCGCCTACGACGCGTTCATCGCGGCCAAGAGCGCCACCACCGAGGAGGTCTCGGCATGACGAACCTGCAGACGGCCCTGAACAAGGACCCGCGCGACATCATCCTCAAGCCGGTCGTTTCGGAGAAGAGCTACGGGCTCATCGATGAGGGCAAGTACACGTTCCTCGTGGACCCCCGCGCGACCAAGACCGAGATCAAGCTCGCGATCGAGAAGATCTTCGGCGTGAAGGTGGCCGCAGTCAACACGATCAACCGCATCGGCAAGACCCGTCGCACGCGCTTCGGCGCAGGCAAGCGCAAGGACACCAAGCGCGCGATCGTGACGCTCAAGTCGGGCACCATCGACATCTTCACGGCAGTCGGCTGACGGTCGGGACGAAGGACACACAACCATGGCAATTCGCAAGTACAAGCCCACGACCCCGGGTCGCCGCGGCTCGTCGGTGGCGGACTTCGCTGAGATCACCCGATCGACGCCCGAGAAGTCCCTCCTCCGCCCGCTGTCCAAGACCGGTGGCCGCAACAACCAGGGTCGCATCACGACCCGTCACATCGGTGGTGGCCACAAGCGCCAGTACCGCGTGATCGACTTCCGTCGCAATGACAAGGACGGCATCGACGCGAAGGTCGCGCACATCGAGTACGACCCCAACCGCACCGCGCGCATCGCGCTGCTGCACTACGCGGACGGCGAGAAGCGCTACATCATCGCGCCGAACAAGCTGTCGCAGGGTGATGTGGTCGAGTCCGGTCCCGGCGCCGACATCAAGCCCGGCAACAACCTGCCGCTGCGCAACATCCCGACCGGTACGGTCATCCACGCCATCGAGCTCCGCCCCGGCGGCGGCGCGAAGATGGCCCGGTCGGCCGGCGCCGCAGTGCGTCTGGTCGCCAAGGACGGCGCGTACGCCCAGCTGCGTCTGCCCTCGGGCGAGATCCGCAACGTCGACGCGCGCTGCCGCGCCACGATCGGCGAGGTCGGCAACGCCGAGCAGTCGAACATCAACTGGGGCAAGGCAGGCCGCAACCGCTGGAAGGGCATCCGCCCGACCGTCCGCGGTGTCGCGATGAACCCGGTCGACCACCCGCACGGTGGTGGTGAGGGCAAGACGTCCGGTGGACGTCACCCTGTGACTCCGTGGGGCCAGAAAGAGGGCCGCACGCGTCACGCCAACAAGGAAAGCGACAAGTACATCGTCCGTCGTCGCAACGCCGGCAAGAAGCGCAAGTAGGAGTAGAGGAAGATGCCACGCAGTCTTAAGAAGGGCCCCTTCGTCGACGAGCACCTGCTTCGCAAGGTCGTCGTCCAGAACGAAGCGGGAACCAAGAACGTCATCAAGACCTGGTCACGTCGTTCGATGATCGTGCCGGCCATGCTCGGCCACACGATCGCCGTCCACGACGGTCGCAAGCACATCCCCGTGTTCGTGACCGAGACCATGGTCGGTCACAAACTGGGCGAATTCGCGCCCACCCGCACCTTCCGCGGCCACGAGAAGGACGACAAGAAGGGCCGTCGCCGCTAGGCGACGCTGAGAGGAGAGAGAAATGGTGGAGTCCATCGCACGAGTGCGACACATCCGCGTGACCCCTCAGAAGGCTCGTCGTGTCGTCGCCCTCATCAAGGGCAAGCAGGCCCAGGAGGCCCTCGCCATCCTGAAGTTCGCGCCGCAGGCCGCGAGCGAGCCGATCGGCAAGCTGGTTGCAGCCGCCATCGCGAACGCTCGGGTCAAGGCCGACAAGGACAGCGAGTACCTGGACGAGCAGGACCTGTACGTGGCCAACGCGTACGTGGACGAGGGGACGACGCTCAAGCGCTTCCAGCCCCGCGCCCAGGGCCGCGCGTTCCAGATCAAGAAGCGCACGAGCCACATCACGGTCGTGCTCTCTACCCCGGAGGTGGCCGAGAACGCCGCCGCGCCGGCCAAGACCAAGAAGGCGAGCAAGTAATGGGCCAGAAGGTAAACCCGTACGGCTTCCGCCTCGGCATCACCACCGACCACGTGTCGCGCTGGTTCTCCGACTCGACGAAGCCCGGACAGCGCTACGCCGACTACGTGGCCGAGGACATCAAGATCCGCAAGCTCCTGCAGTCGAACCTCGACCGCGCCGGAGTGAGCAACATCGAGATCGAGCGCACGCGTGACCGCGTCCGCGTCGACATCCACACCGCCCGCCCGGGCATCGTGATCGGCCGCCGCGGCGCCGAGGCCGAGCGCATCCGCACCGACCTCGAGAAGCTCACCGGCAAGCAGATCCAGCTGAACATCCTCGAGGTCAAGAACCCCGAGGCCGACGCTCAGCTGGTCGCTCAGGGCATCGCCGAGCAGCTCTCCGCCCGCGTGGCCTTCCGCCGCGCGATGCGCAAGGGTCTGCAGGGTGCTCAGCGCGCCGGTGCCAAGGGTGTCCGCATCCAGGTGTCGGGCCGCCTCGGCGGCGCCGAGATGAGCCGGTCGGAGTTCTACCGCGAAGGCCGTGTGCCCCTGCACACCCTGCGCGCGAACATCGACTACGGCTTCTACGAGGCCAAGACCACCTTCGGCCGCATCGGCGTGAAGGTCTGGATCTACAAGGGCGATCTCACCGCCAAGGAACTCGCTCGCGAGCAGGCCAACGCACCGAAGGCTCCCCGTGGTCGTGACGACCGCGGTGGCGACCGACGCCGTGGCCCCCGCAGCGATGCCCCCGTCGCAGAAGGAGCGTCTGCCTGATGCTTATCCCCCGCAAGGTCAAGTACCGCAAGCAGCACCACCCGGGTCGCTCGGGCCAGGCCACCGGTGGCACCACGGTGTCGTTCGGTGAGTTCGGCATCCAGGCGCTCACGCCCGCTTACGTGACGAACCGTCAGATCGAGTCCGCTCGTATCGCGATGACGCGTCACATCAAGCGAGGCGGAAAGGTGTGGATCAACATCTACCCCGACCGTCCGCTGACCAAGAAGCCCGCCGAGACCCGCATGGGTTCCGGTAAGGGTTCGCCCGAGTGGTGGGTTGCGAACGTCAAGCCGGGTCGCGTCCTCTTCGAGGTCGCCGGCGTCAGCGAGGAACTCGCTCGTGAGGCCCTGACCCGTGCCATTCACAAGCTGCCCCTGAAGGCACGCATCATCAAGCGCGAGGAGGGCGACGCGTAATGGCGATCGGCACCAAGCAGCTCGCTCCGAGCGAGCTCGACACGTTCGAAGACCAGCGCCTCGTCGAGGAGCTGCGCAAGGCCAAGGAAGAGCTGTTCAACCTGCGCTTCCAGTCGGCCACCGGCCAGCTCGACAGCCACGGCCGCATCCGCGCCGTCAAGCGCGACATCGCGCGGCTGTACACCGTGATCCGTGAGCGCGAGCTCGGCATCCGTGCCACTCCCGTTCCCGTGGAAGCGGCGACGAAGGCGAAGAAGACGAAGGCCAAGAAGGCGGATGCCGCTGACAAGGCCGTGAAGGAAGAGGCCGAGTAATGGCTGAGACCACCGCAAAATCAGGCACCGACAAGAAGCCGGCCGCGCCCAAGAAGGCAGCGGCCCCCAAGAAGGCCGCCGCCGCCAAGGCTGAGGCCGTCGTCGAGGCGCCCGCCGAGGCCAAGGGTCACGAGTCGTCCGCGCACGACGTGCGCGACGTCGACGCCCGCGGTTACCGCAAGGCCCGCCGCGGCTACGTGACCAGCGACAAGATGGACAAGACCATCGTCGTCGAGGTCGAGGACCGCGTGAAGCACCCGCTGTACGGCAAGGTCATCCGCCGCACCTCCAAGGTCAAGGCGCACGACGAGAGCAACTCCGCCGGCATCGGCGACCTCGTCCTCATCAACGAGACCCGTCCGCTCAGCGCCACCAAGCGCTGGCGCCTGGTCGAGATCCTCGAGAAGGCCAAGTAGGCCTCGCGGCCCGCTTGGAACCCAAGGAGTAAGACATGATTCAGCAGGAATCCCGAGTCAAGGTTGCCGACAACACCGGCGCCAAGGTGCTGCTCACCATCCGCGTGCTCGGCGGCTCGAAGCGCCGCTACGCCGGTCTGGGTGACACCATCGTCGCGACCGTCAAGGACGCGATCCCCGGTGGCAACGTCAAGAAGGGCGATGTGGTCAAGGCCGTCATCGTCCGCACCGTCAAGTCCACGCGCCGTCCCGACGGCTCGTACATCAAGTTCGACGAGAACGCCGCCGTCATCCTGAAGAACGACGGGGAGCCCCGCGGCACCCGCATCTTCGGACCGGTCGGTCGCGAGCTTCGTGACAAGAAGTTCATGAAGATCGTCTCGCTGGCGCCGGAGGTCATTTAAGTCATGGCGAAGATCAAGAAGGGTGACCTGGTTCAGGTCATCGCGGGCGCCAAGCCCGCGCGCGGCGGAGACCGCGGCAAGCAGGGCAAGGTCCTCGAGGTCCTGGCCGAGCAGAACCGCGTCATCGTCGAGGGCGTGAACTACGTCACGAAGCACAACCGCGTGGGCCAGACCCAGCGCGGCACCAAGACGGGTGGCATCGAGACGTTCGAAGCCCCCATCCACATCTCCAACGTCGCCGTCGTCGACCCCTCGACCAAGAAGCCGACCCGCGTCGGCCACCGGGTCGAGGAGCAGACGAAGGACGGCGTGAAGCGCACCGTCCGCGTGCGCTACGCGAAGAAGTCAGGCAAGGACCTCTGAATATGAGCACCACCACTGCCGCGCCCGCTGGCAAAATCCAGCCGCGCCTGAAGCAGAAGTACCAGGCCGAGATCAAGAAGGCTCTGCAGGACGAGTTCGGCTACGCCAACGTCAACCAGATCCCCGGGATCGTCAAGGTCGTCGTGAACACCGGTGTGGGCGAGGCAGCCCGCGACAGCAAGGTGATCGACGGCGCGGTCGACGATCTCACCAAGATCACCGGCCAGAAGCCGGTCGTCACGGCTGCTCGCAAGTCCATCGCGCAGTTCAAGCTGCGCGAGGGCCAGGCCATCGGCGCGCACGTCACCCTCCGCGGCGACCGTGCGTGGGAGTTCCTGGACCGCCTGGTCTCGCTGGCACTGCCCCGCATCCGCGACTTCCGCGGCCTGTCGCCGAAGCAGTTCGACGGCAACGGCAACTACACGTTCGGTCTGCAGGAGCAGTCGGTCTTCCACGAGATCGACCAGGACAAGATCGACCGCGTGCGCGGTTTCGACATCACCGTGGTCACCACGGCGAAGACGGATGCCGAGGGCCGGGCGCTGCTGCGTCACATCGGCTTCCCGTTCCGCACCGAAGAGAACGCTTGATCTCGAGACGCCGCTGACGCGGCTCCTCGATCACCGAGGGATCAGTTAGGTCGGCTGTCGTGTAACGGCTGCCGAAACCGAATGAACAAAGGAAAAAAGCAATGACAATGACAGACCCGGTCGCAGACATGCTGACCCGTCTGCGCAACGCGAACTCGGCGCACCACGACTCCGTGTCGCTGCCGAGCTCCAAGCTCAAGACCCACATCGCCGAGATCCTCAAGCGCGAGGGCTACATCGCCTCGTGGGAGGTCAGCGACGCCCGCGTCGGCCAGACCCTCACGATGACGCTGAAGTACGGCCCGAACCGCGAGCGGTCGATCGCCGGCATCAAGCGCGTGTCCAAGCCGGGCCTGCGCGTGTACGCGAAGTCGACCGAGATCCCCACCGTCCTCGGTGGCCTCGGCGTCGCCATCCTGTCCACTTCCTCCGGTCTGCTCACTGACCGCCAGGCCGAGCAGAAGGGCGTGGGTGGGGAAGTCCTCGCCTACGTGTGGTGATCTGACATGTCGCGTATTGGACGCCTTCCGATCGACATCCCCGCTGACGTGACCATCTCGGTCGACGGTCAGGATGTCGCGGTCAAGGGCCCGAAGGGCGAGCTCGCGCTCACCGTTTCGCGCCCGATCGAGGTTCAGATCGAGGAGGGACAGGTTGTCGTCAGCCGTCCCGACGACGAGCGCGAGTCGCGTTCGCTCCACGGCCTGACCCGCACGCTCATCAACAACAACATCATCGGTGTGACCCAGGGGTACACGAAGGGCCTCGAGGTCGTCGGCACCGGTTACCGCGTTGCGCAGAAGGGTAGCTCGATCGAGTTCGCCCTCGGCTTCTCGCACCCTGTGCTCGTGGAGCCGCCCGCCGGCATCACGTTCACCGTCGAGGGCAACAACCGGGTCACCGTGAGCGGCATCGACAAGCAGGCGGTCGGCGAGGCCGCCGCGAACATCCGCAAGATCCGCAAGCCCGAGCCCTACAAGGGCAAGGGTGTGCGGTACGCCGGCGAGGTCGTTCGTCGCAAGGCCGGAAAGAGTGGTAAGTAACCATGGCTGTCAAGACCAAGTCACAGGCGCGTTCGCGCCGTCACGCCCGTCTTCGCAAGAAGGTCATCGGCACCGAGCTGCGGCCGCGCCTGGTCGTCACCCGCTCGGCACGCCACGTCTTCGTCCAGGTGGTCGACGACGCCAAGGGTCACACCGTGGCATCGGCATCCACCCTCGAAGCGGACCTGCGTTCGTTCGACGGTGACAAGACCGCCAAGGCGCGCAAGGTCGGCGAGCTCGTCGCCGAGCGCGCGAAGGCCGCCGGCATCGAAGATGTCGTGTTCGACCGCGGTGGCAACCGCTACGCGGGTCGTGTCGCGGCGATCGCCGACGGCGCCCGCGAAGGGGGACTGAACCTGTGAGCGATGCAACACCCAACAACAACAGGGAGACCGAAGTGGCAGCTACTGCCGAGACGGCCGCGCCCGAAACGGCAGCGGCAACCGAGGCGGCGCCCGAGCGCGAGCGCGAGCCGCGCCGCGGCGGTCGTGAGCGCAACCCGAACCGCGACCGCGGTTCGCGTGACGCCGACAAGAGCCAGTTCCTGGAGCGCGTCGTCACCATCAACCGCGTGTCGAAGGTCGTCAAGGGCGGCCGTCGCTTCAGCTTCACGGCGCTGGTCGTCGTGGGCGATGGCAACGGCGTCGTGGGCGTCGGCTACGGGAAGGCTCGCGAGGTTCCCCTTGCGATCTCGAAGGGTGTCGAAGAGGCCAAGCGCAACTTCTTCCGCGTTCCCCGCGTCGGCGTGACCATCCCGCACCCCGTCCAGGGTGAGGCCGCCGCCGGTGTGGTGCTCCTGCGCCCCGCCGCCGCCGGTACCGGTGTCATCGCCGGTGGTCCGGTCCGCGCCGTCCTCGAGTGCGCCGGCATCCACGATGTCCTGTCGAAGTCGCTCGGCTCGTCGAACACGATCAACATCGTGCACGCGACCGTGGCGGCGCTCAAGCAGCTCGAAGAGCCCCGTGCGGTCGCCGCGCGTCGCGGACTCGAGTTCGACCAGGTCGCCCCCGCCCGTCTCGTGCGTGCCGAGGCCGACGCCGTCGCCGCTGCGAAGGTAGGTGCCTGATGGCTGCCCGACTGAAGGTCACACAGACGAAGTCCAAGGTGAGCGAGAAGCAGAACCAGCGTGACACGCTGCGCAGCCTCGGTCTGAAGCGGATCGGCGACTCCGTCGTCCGTCCCGACGACGCGCAGACGCGCGGTTACGTCAAGACCGTCGCCCACCTCGTGAAGGTTGAGGAGATCGACTAATGGCCGACAAGGCTGACAAGACGACCGACGAGGTCGTCGAGAAGAAGGCTGCCAAGAAGGCTCCGGCCAAGGCCACCGCCGACAAGGCTCCTGCCAAGGCTGCCGCCAAGAAGCCCGCTGCCGCGAAGGCCGACTCCGCGCAGAAGGCGGAGAAGGCTGCTCCGGCGTCGAAGGCTGCCCCGAAGGCCAAGGCCGCTCCGAAGGCGGATGCCCCGGCATCCCGCCCCGGCGTGCTCAAGGTGCACCACCTGCGTCCGGTGCCCGGCTCCAACACCGCGAAGACACGTGTCGGTCGCGGTGAGGGCTCGAAGGGCAAGACCGCCGGTCGTGGCACCAAGGGCCAGAAGGCCCGCTACCAGGTCAAGGCCGGCTTCGAGGGTGGGCAGATGCCCCTCCACATGCGCACTCCCAAGCTGCGCGGGTTCAAGAACCCGTTCCGCGTGGAGTACCAGGTGGTCAACCTCGAGAAGCTCGCGGAGCTCTACCCCTCGGGTGGAGACGTCACCGTCGGCGACCTCGTCGCCAAGGGCGCCGTCCGCAAGAACGAGAAGGTCAAGGTGCTCGGCACCGGCGACATCGACGTGAAGCTCACGGTTTCGGTCGACAAGGTCTCCGGCTCGGCTGAGCAGAAGATCGTCGCGGCGGGCGGATCCGTCAAGTAGTCACACCCGGTGGGGGTCGGAGCATGCTCCGACCCCCACTGCGTTACCCTGGAGAATGACGTGCCTTCGTGCGCGTCGGCATCCCCTCTGGAGGCATCCTCTTGTTCAGCGCCATCGCGCGGGTCTTCCGTACACCCGACCTTCGTCGGAAGATCGCATTCACCCTGGCGATCATCGCCCTCTATCGTCTCGGTGCGCACATCCCCGCGCCCTTCGTCGATTTCCCCAACGTGCAGTCCTGCCTCAAGCAGAGCGCCGGCACCGAGGGGCTGCTGTCGTTGGTCAACCTCTTCTCCGGCGGCGCCCTGCTGCAGCTGTCGATCTTCGCGCTCGGCGTCATGCCGTACATCACCGCGACGATCATCGTGCAGCTGCTGCGCGTGGTCATCCCGCACTTCGAGACCCTCTACAAGGAGGGTCAGGCGGGCCAGTCGCGGCTGACGCAGTACACGCGCTACCTCACGATCGCGCTCGCGCTGCTGCAGTCCACGACGCTCGTGACGGTCGCCCGCAGCGGTCAGCTGTTCGGCAACACCGGCATCCCGGAGTGCGAGCAGCTGCTCACCAACGACGTGTGGTGGGCCCAGCTGCTCATGATCATCACGATGACCGCCGGCACCGGCCTCATCATGTGGTTCGCGGAGCTCGTGACCGAGAAGGGCATCGGCAACGGAATGTCGATCCTGATCTTCACCTCGATCGCGGCGGCCTTCCCCGCCTCGATGTGGGCGATCTGGCAGACGAAGGGCTTCGAGGTGTTCCTCCTGGTCCTGGGCGTCGGCATCCTCGTGGTCGCGCTCGTGGTCTTCGTCGAGCAGTCCCAGCGGCGCATCCCCGTGCAGTACGCCAAGCGCATGGTGGGCCGCCGCACGTACGGCGGAACGAACACGTACATCCCGATCAAGGTGAACATGGCCGGCGTCGTGCCCGTCATCTTCGCCTCGTCGCTGCTGTACATCCCCGCCCTCATCGCGCAGTTCAACCAGCCGCAGGTCGGCGAGACGGCCCCCGGCTGGGTGGCGTGGATCTCGCAGTACCTCACCAAGGGCGATCACCCGCTCTACATGCTGATCTACTTCCTGCTGATCGTCGGCTTCACGTACTTCTACGTGGCCATCACGTTCAACCCGGTCGAGGTCGCCGACAACATGAAGAAGTACGGCGGCTTCATCCCCGGCATCCGCGCAGGACGCCCGACGGCCGAGTACCTCGACTACGTGCTGACGCGCATCACGCTGGCCGGCGCGCTCTACCTGGGCTTCATCGCCCTGCTTCCGCTCATCGCCCTCGCGGCGGTCGGCGCCAACCAGAACTTCCCGTTCGGCGGCGCCTCGATCCTGATCATCGTCGGTGTCGGTCTCGAGACGGTCAAGCAGATCGACGCGCAGCTGCAGCAGCGCCACTACGAAGGACTCCTGCGATGACTCCGGTGCAGACGGCTCGCCTGCTGATCGTCGGGCCCCAGGGCTCCGGCAAGGGAACCCAGGGCGTCCGCATCGCGGATGCGTACGGCATCCCGGCCATCTCGACGGGGGACATGTTCCGCGCCGCCGTCAAGAGCGGGTCGGATCTGGGCGCCCAGGTGACCGAGATCATCCAGGCCGGCAACCTCGTCCCCGACGAGCTGACCAGCGCGGTGGTGCGGGAGCGCCTCTCGCAGCAGGATGCCGCGCACGGCTTCCTGCTGGACGGCTACCCCCGCAACCTCGGTCAGGTCGGCGACCTCGACGGGTTCCTCTCCGGACGCGGCGAAGCGCTCGACGCCGTGATCGAGCTGGTGGTGCCTCGCGACGAGAGCATCCAGCGGCTCACGCGCCGCGCGCAGGAGCAGGGCCGCACCGACGACACCGAGCAGGTCATCGCGAACCGCCTGGCGATCTACGAGCGCGAGACCGCGCCGATCCTGGACGTGTACCGCGAACGCGGCATCGCGCTCGAGATCGACGGCGTCGGCTCGCTGGATGAGATCACCGACCGGGTCATCGCCGCGCTCGAGGCGCGCGGGCTGCTCCGTTCGGCCGCCGCCTGAGCCGGTGAGCCCTCTGCTGCCGGTCCGCCGGTCGATCTACAAGACGCCTGCCCAGCTGCGCGCGATGATCGAGCCCGGCCTGATCACCGCCGCCGCGCTGGACGCGGTGCGCGCTTTGATCGCCCCCGGTGTCACGACGCGGGAACTGGATGCCGCGGCATCCCGTGTCATCACGGACCGCGGTGCGAAGTCGAACTTCCAGATGGTGCGCGGCTACCGCCACACGATCTGCACGTCGGTGAATCAGCAGGTCGTGCACGGCATCCCCTCCGACCTCGTGCTCGCGCCGGGCGACATCGTCTCGATCGACGCCGGCGCCGAGTACGAGGGGTGGAACGGCGACTCGGCGTTCACGGTCGTCGTGCCGGATCCGTCGCGACCCGAGCTCGTCGCCGAGCGTGAAGAGCTCTCGCGCGTGACCGAAGGGTCGCTGTGGGCCGGGATCGCGGCGCTCGCGACCGCACGCCACCTGGGCGAGGTCGGCGCCGCCGTGCAGGAGCACATCGATGCCGCGGGCCACGGCTACGGCATCCTGCGGGAGTACGTCGGCCACGGCATCGGCCGCAAGATGCACGAGTCGCCGTCGGTGTTCAACTACCGCACGCCCGATCCGGGCGCCGAGGTGCGACCGGGACTCGCGGTCGCGATCGAGCCCATGGTCGTGATCGGCGACCAGGAGACCTTCATCGAGGACGACGAGTGGACCGTGTCGACGGTGGACGGCACAGCCGGCTCACATTGGGAACATAGCGTCGCCGTGCATGATGGGGGGATCTGGGTGCTCACCGCTCCCGACGGCGGCGCAGCGGGCCTGGCGCCGTTCGGCATCACCCCCCGCGAGATCTGAGAAGGAACATGATGGCCGCCACTGCGCGCAAGACGAACTGGTTCGCGATCTGGGTGAGTGTCGCGGTGGTCGTGGTACTCGTCGCGGTCGGTGCGCTCGTGGTGTGGATGAACAACGCCGCCGTCAGCCCCGACCCGGTGGTCACACCCGACGCTGCCGTCATCAACGCCGAGACCGGCGCGATCGCGGTCGGTGACGGCGACCAGACGATGGACACCTACATCGACTTCATGTGCCCGGTGTGCAACCAGTTCGAGCAGGCGTACGGCGCGGCGATCCAGGGCCTGGTCGACGACGGCACGATCACGCTCAACATCCACCCGATCTCGATCCTGAACCGCGCGTCGCAGGGCACCGAGTACTCCACGCGTGCGGCCAACGCGATGTACTGCGTGGCCGCCGCCGACGGGACGGCGGCCGTGCCGTTCATGCAGGCGATGTTCCAGAACCAGCCCGAGGAGCAGACGCCGGGACTGACGAACGATCAGATCATCGCGATCGCCGCGGCGTCAGGCGTCACCGGCATCGATGCGTGCGTCAACGACGGCGAGTACGCGGGCTATGTGACCGCGATGACTGACAAGACGCCGATCGCCCCGGGCGCGACCGGCATCGGCACCCCGACGATCGCGATCAACGGCGAGGCCATCGCGAACTCCACCCTGCCGGCTCCGGCCGAGCTCGGCACGCTGTTCGAGTAGGCCGCAGTCGGGGAGGGTCCGGGCCGAGTTGCCCGGCACCCCAATATCACGTACTATTGATCCTTGGTGCGTTGCGCCTTTATCGGCGTGTCCAAGTACCGAACCCCACCCAAACCGCAGACCGACCGGTCTGCTGAGCGTTAGCGAGTGTATGGCGAAGAAAGACGGTGTCATCGAGATCGAAGGCGTGATCTCCGAGGCGCTTCCCAACGCGATGTTCCGCGTTGAGCTGAGCAACGGACACAAGGTCCTCGCCACGATCTCAGGCAAGATGCGGCAGAACTACATCCGCATCATCCCGGAGGACCGCGTCGTCGTGGAGCTGAGCCCCTACGACCTCACGCGCGGCCGAATCGTCTACCGCTACCGCTAGACCGGTCGAGAAGTAACACCCCAGTCCCGTCCCTGAGCCTGTCGAAGGGCCGGACTGCCCGGTGAAGACAGCGAACAGGAAGAAAAATGAAGGTCAACCCCAGCGTCAAGCCCATCTGCGATCACTGCAAGGTGATCCGCCGTCACGGCGTCGTCATGGTCATCTGCAAGTCGAACCCGCGTCACAAGCAGCGCCAGGGCTAGTCACGGATTTCCTCCGGATGCCGGTTCGCCGGCATCCGGAACCACACAAATGAACACACAATCGGCAGGACCAGACGTTTCGACAGGCTCAACGGCCGGACGAAGCTGACACCTCGGGCTGGAGGCCCGGGCACCGGTCCTGCTCCACACCTCCACAACACTCCCAGGAGAACCGCATGGCACGTCTTGCCGGCGTTGACATCCCGCGCGACAAGCGCGTGGTGATCGCCCTCACGTACATCTACGGCGTTGGTCCGAACCGCTCGAAGGATATCCTCGCAGCGACCGAGATCAGCCCCGACATCCGCGTCAAGGACCTCAGTGACGACCAGCTGATCCAGCTGCGCGACTACATCGAGGGAAACTACAAGGTGGAGGGTGACCTCCGCCGCGAGGTCGCCGCCGACATCCGCCGCAAGGTCGAGATCGGCTCGTACCAGGGCATCCGCCACCGCCGCGGCCTGCCCGTGCACGGTCAGCGCACCAAGACCAACGCACGCACCCGCAAGGGCCCCAAGCGCACCGTCGCCGGCAAGAAGAAGGCGCGCTAGGGCGCGGCTAGGAGAACAAGAACATGGCTGCACCCAAGACCGCTGCGCGGAAGCCCCGTCGCAAGGAAAAGAAGAACATCGCGCTGGGCCAGGCCCACATCAAGTCGACGTTCAACAACACGATCGTTTCGATCACCGACCCGGCCGGCGCCGTCATCAGCTGGGCCTCGTCGGGTGGCGTGGGCTTCAAGGGCTCGCGCAAGTCGACTCCGTACGCCGCAGGCATGGCTGCCGAATCGGCCGCCCGCCAGGCGCAGGAGCACGGCGTCAAGAAGGTCGACGTCTTCGTGAAGGGCCCGGGTTCGGGCCGCGAGACCGCGATCCGCTCGCTTCAGGCTGCCGGCCTCGAGGTCGGCTCGATCAACGATGTGACGCCCCAGGCGCACAACGGCTGCCGCCCGCCCAAGCGCCGCCGCGTCTGACGCACATCGGCCGAGCTGCGGCCTGCTCGAGCCCGTTTCGGCTGCGAGCAGGCCGCGCACCGGCCGGGTCTCGATACGGCGCCGGCCGCTTCGACCTTTGGATGCCGCGGCACGAGCCCGCGGCATCCCCGAGAAAAACTCAACACTCTCACCCATTGCACGTGTCATATAGCGGATACGTGATCGAAAGGAACACATAGTGCTCATCGCACAGCGTCCCACTCTGACCGAGGAGAAGATCGGCGAGTTCCGCAGCCGCTTCATCATCGAGCCCCTGGAGCCCGGTTTCGGTTACACGATCGGCAACGCGCTGCGTCGCAGCCTGCTCTCGTCGATCCCCGGCGCGGCCGTCACCAGCATCCGTCTGGACGGTGTCCAGCACGAGTTCAGCACCATCCCGGGTGTGAAGGAAGATGTCACCGAGATCATCCTGAACATCAAGCAGCTCGTCGTCTCGAGCGAGCGCGATGAGCCCATCACGGCGTACCTGCGCAAGACGGGCGCCGGCGAGGTCACCGCCGCCGACATCTCGGCTCCGGCCGGTGTCGAGGTGCACAACCCCGAGCTGGTCATCGCTACCCTGAACGACACTGCGAAGTTCGAGCTCGAGCTGACGATCGAGCGTGGCCGCGGCTACGTCTCGGCGACCCAGAACCGCAACGAGTACGCCGAGTCGGGTCAGATCCCGATCGACTCGATCTACTCGCCCGTGCTGAAGGTCAGCTACCGCGTCGACGCCACGCGCGCCGGTGAGCGCACCGACTTCGACAAGCTCGTGCTGGACGTCGAGACGAAGAACTCCATCGCCCCGCGCGACGCCGTCGCCTCGGCCGGCCGCACCCTCACCGAGCTGTTCGGACTCGCCCGCGAGCTGAACGTCGAGGCCGAGGGCATCGAGATCGGCCCCGCGCCGGTCGAGACCGTGCTGTCCAACGAGCTGTCGATGCCGATCGAGGACCTCGACCTGTCCGTCCGCTCGTACAACTGCCTCAAGCGCGAGGGCATCAACACCGTGTCGGAGCTCGTCGCCCTCTCGGAGACGCAGCTCATGAACATCCGCAACTTCGGTCAGAAGTCGGTCGACGAGGTGCGCGACAAGCTCATCTCGCTCGGACTGTCGCTGAAGGACTCGGTCCCCGGGTTCGACGGCGCGCACTTCTACGGCGGCTACGACGACGAAACCGTCTGAACCGCTTCTTCGAATTCTGATCCTGGAGTAACTGACTATGCCTAAGCCCACGAAGGGTCCCCGCCTCGGCGGAGGTCCCGCCCACGAGCGCCTGATGCTGGCGAACCTCGCGGCCGCCCTGTTCACCCACAAGGCGATCACGACGACCGAGACGAAGGCCAAGCGCGTTCGTCCCCTCGCCGAGCGCCTGGTGACCTTCGCCAAGCGCGGCGACCTGCACGCACGCCGTCGCGTGCTGTCGGTCATCGGCGACAAGACCGTCGTGCACGAGCTCTTCACCGAGATCGCGCCGCTGGTCGCCGAGCGTGAGGGCGGCTACACCCGCATCACGAAGATCGGCAACCGCAAGGGCGACAACGCCCCCATGGCCCGGATCGAGCTCGTGCTCGAGCCGGTCAACCCGAAGCCCAAGAGCGCCAAGAAGTCCGCTGCGGCCGCCGCCGCTCCGGCCGCTTCTGCTCCTTCGGAGGAGCCGGTCGAGGAGGCTCCCATTTCGGATGAGCCCGTCACCGACGCCGCCGACGCCGGTGCCGAGTCGCCCGAAGAGGGCGCCGCAGCCGAGGCTGCCGCCGAGGACGCGGTCGTCGAGCCCGAACAGGCCTGACCCGCGACACCTGTCGTTCAGAAAGACCCGCGAGCCCTTCGGGGCCGCGGGTCTTTCTGCATCTGCGCTTCGCGTGCCAGATCACCCCCTGCTCGCGAGTCCACACCGCGCAGCAGTGTGCGGAGGGTGATCTCGCGGGGAGCGGGTGACCTCGCGGAAGCGACAGGAACAGCGAACCCCGGCTGGATAGGGTGGAAAGGTGAGCGCGCAGCATCCCGAGGTCTCGTTCCGGCCGGCGACCGCAGCCGACGTCGACGCGATCCACGCGACGGTCGCCGCGGCCGACCGGATCGATCACCCCACCTGGGTCACGCCGCGCGAGGAGATCGCCGACGTGTTCGAGCTCTCGCACGTCGACCCGGCCCGCGACATCCTGCTCGCGATCGCCCCCGATGGGGCGGTCGTGGCTATGGGCTGGGCGATGCTGCATCCCAGCCAGGACGCCGAGCTGCACGCGTACCTGCAGGGCACCGTTCATCCGGACTGGCGTCGCCGGGGCATCGGCACCGAGCTGATCGCCTGGCTGTTTCAGCGCACGACCGAGATGATCGCCGAGACCGGCTCAGGCGCCGAGGCGGCGATCTTCCAGTACGTCGATGAGGGCAACGCGGATGCCGCGACCCTGGGTGAACGGCTCGGCCTGCGCACCGAGCGCTGGTTCAGCTCCATGCAGCGGGACCTGTCGCAGCCGGTCCAGGGGCCGCCGGCATCCGAGGGCGTCGAGGTCGTCCCCTACACCGCCGACCGGGCGGAGGCTGTGCGCGAGGCGCGCAACGATGCGTTCCGCGACCACTGGGGGAGCCTGCCGTCTCCGCCGGAGCGCTGGGCGCAGTTCGTGAACGGGCCGTTCCTGCGCCCCGATCTGTCGACCCTGGCGCTGATCGACGGCCGTGTCGTCGCCTTCTGCCTCGCCTCCGTGAACGAGGAGGACTGGGAGGCGCTCGGGGCTCCGAACACCTACATCGACCTCATCGGCGTCGTCCGCGATCAGCGTGGGCGCGGGCTCGCACCCCTCGTGATCTCGCGGACGCTCGAGGCGGCGCGGGATGCCGGACTCGAGCAGGCCGTGCTCGACGTCGACACCGCGAGCAAGACCGGCGCGAACACCCTGTACGAGCGGCTCGGGTTCCGGGCGACGCACCGGCAGCAGGCTCTGGTGCGGCGCCTCTGATCACGCCGCGAGATCACCCGCTGTTCGCGAGTCCACCCGCTGTACACGCAGGCGGCGGGTGATCTGGCGAACACGGGGTGATCTCGCGCTGATCCGGGCGGCTACTCGGCGACCCGCAGCTCGGAGTGGTGCAGGCGCCGGAAGGCGCGCAGCTCCCGGTCGTACTGCGCGTACGCGCGCTCCCGCTCGGCGGCGGCGACACCGGCGGCGACCACGTCCGCGTAGATGCGGCCGCCGCCGCGCCCGGGTGGATCTGGTCGCCCGCCAGGAGGTCGATGTGTCCGGCGATCGCATCCGACCAGTGCGCGACAACGACGCCGGGGTGCGCGTCCGCGAAGGCCGCGAGGTCGGCGTTGACTCCGGGAATCCAGTCGCGCGGCGCGAACGCATCCACGAGCACCAGGCTGCGGTCCGGCCCGGCGATCTGCGCCATCTGCTCCATCGCATCGGCGCTCAGCGCTCCGTTGGTTCCCAGCGCGATCACGACGTACGGCCGCAGCTGGCCGCTCGACGCGAGATTCTGCAGGATGCCGGGACCGGCGTGCGTGGACCGCGACACCTCGGCATCCACCTGGATTCCCGGCAGCTTCTCGAGCAGCGCCGGCGCGGAGGCGAGCATGACCGAGTCTCCGATCGCCGAGACATCGGTGCCCGCGACGGGGGTCGGCGCCGGCATCGGCACGTCCGGCGTCGCGGAGGGCTCGGGCTCCGGCGTCGCCGCAGCCGAAGCGGACGAACCCCCCGACGCGGCAGAGGCCCCCGTCGCCTGGCGCACGGCATCCATCCCCGCCAGCACGGCGGCCTGACCCGACGACACGTCCGGCGCCGCCGCGATCGCCCCGGAGGTTCCGCCGAGCAGCAGCACCGTTGCCACGACGGCGGTCAGCGCCCGCACCCGCACGGCGGGCGAGCCGGCGAGGCGCCGGCCGACCCGGACCGCCGACCCGCGGAAGCCGTATCGGCGCACCGGCGTCTCCAGGAGCCGATACGACAGCTCCGCCGCCACGAGCGTGAGCACGAGCGCCAGCGCGCCCACGGGAACCGGCACGCCGGCATCCGGCCCCGTGCCTGCAATGCCGGCCGCCAGCAGCACGAGCAGAGGCCAGTGCCAGAGGTAGATGCCGTACGAGCGATCGCCGACCCAGCGCAGCGGCGCCGCGTCCAGCGCCGGACCGAAGGCCGAGCCGGGCCAGACGCCCGCCACGATCGCGGCGGCACTGCACACGCTCGCCGCGAGCACCGCTCCCGGAAAGGTGACCAGGGTCGCACTCGGCGGCACGAGCGCGAGCAGCGCCAGGCCTGTCAGTGCGGCCGCGCCGACCGAAACCGTCAGCAGGCTCACCCGCCGCGACGGCACCGCCGCCCGACCCAGCACCGACTCGAGCACGAACGCCAGCGCGATGCCGAGCAGGATGCCGAAGGCGTGGGTGTCAGTACCGAAATACGCGCAGGTCACATCGCCGCCGGCGGACACGAGCGCTCCCATCCAGGCCGCGGAAGCCAGCGCCAGAGCCAGCGTCGCGGCCGCCCGGCCCCACGCGCGGGGGAGCAGCAGGAACAGCGGCAGCAGCAGCGGCCACACGACGTAGAACTGCTCCTCCACCGCGAGCGACCAGAAGTTGCGGAACAGCTCGGGTGTCGCCGCCGAGAAGTACCCGCCGCCGCCGGCGATCGAGATCCAGTTGTAGCTGAAGGTCGCCGCACCCAGCACCTGCTCGCCGAGCCGCACGAGCACGTCACCGCCCACGAACCACGCGGCGGTGGCGCACACCGTGACGACGGCGGCAAGGGCGGGCAGCAGCCGGCGCGCGCGCCGCTGCCAGAAGGCGCCGAGGGCGATGCGTCCGGTCGTGGCGGTCTCGCGCAGCAGCAGGGTCGTGATCAGGAACCCGCTGATGACGAAGAAGACGTCCACGCCGATGAAGCCGCCCTGCACGGCGGAGCCGGGGAACAGGTGGTAGATCACGACGAGCGCGACCGCGATCGCGCGCATGCCGTCCAGACCCGCATAGCGGGCCGGGGTCTTGGCGGGGGGTTCGACGGTCATCACATCCATGAAAGGCAGCGTCCAGTCTAAGCATCGGTATCAGAACGACCGGTTCGCCGCTCTATCCCTTCGAGAACGGGCGGCGCTAGTCTTGGGCCACCCTTGGCACCCCGCAGGAGCCGAGGTTCTGTTGGGGGATGTCTCGCCGCATCGAGGAGCGCACATGGCAGGTGCCGACACGCCGGTCGCGGCATCCGGCGCGCCCCCGGAATGGGTCGGCACGCCTCGCGTCCGCCGCCGGGCGGGCCTGTCGATCTACAGCATCCTGCTCATCATGCTGCTGTCGGTCAGCGTCCTGTCGAGCATCGTCGTCGGCATCATCGGCTACCTCAACGGCACCGAGGCGCTGCGTTCGATCGCGTACGAGAAGCTCGTCGAGATCCGCGAGAACCGGGCGCGGGAGGTGACGCAGCTGTTCACGACGATCGAGAACGCCGTGCGCCTGGGCGCGATGAACGAGACGAGCAAGCAGGCCGCCGTCGCCTTCACGGAAGGGTTCGACGAGCTCGACCAGCAGCCGTTGGATGCCGCGCAATCGGCTGCGCTCGCCGCCTACTATCGCGACACCTTCGCGGCCGATCTGTCCGCGGCGACGGGTGAGGACGTCGAGGGCGCGACCTTCGCGCCCAAGGGCGCCGCCGCCAGGTACCTGCAGGCCGAGTACGTGATCCCCTATGACTCGTGGGAGGAGGCGATCCTCTCCGACGACGCGGGCGACGGCAGCGCGTGGTCGGCGGCGCATGCCAAGTACCACGACTACTTCCGCGCGATGACGCAGCTGCAGGACTTCGAAGACGTGCTGCTGATCGACACCGACGGCGATGTCGTCTACAGCGCGTTCAAGGGCGTCGACCTCGGCACGAACCTGATCGACGGACCATACCGGCTCTCGAATCTGGCCGAGGCGTACCGCGAGTCGATGAGCCGCAACATCCTGGGCGAGGTGGTGCTCGCCGACTTCGCCGCGTACAGCCCGAGCCTGGGCAACCCCGCCGGATGGGCGGTCACGCCGATCGCGGTGGACGGCGACGTCGTCGGGGCGCTTGCGATCGAGCTGCCGATCGACCGCATCAACGAGGTCATGACCGCCGACCGCGAATGGCAGATCAACGGGCTCGGCACGACGGGGGAGACCTACCTCGTCGGCCGCGACGGCTATATGCGCTCGATCTCGCGCCAGCTCGTCGACGACCCGGACGGCTATGCGCAGGCCGCGGTCTCGGCCGGACTGTCGCCGAACGCCGCCGATCTCAGCGTGCAGAACGGCAACACGCTGCTGCAGCAGGTCGTGAGCGGCGCGGCGGTGACCTCCGCCCTCGCGGGCGACAGCGGCACGATGCTCGAGCGCAGCTACCTCGGCCGCGACAGCCTCACCGCGTTCGCCCCGCTGAACGTCGGCGGGCTGAACTGGGTCATCGTCGCGCAGGAGGCCTCCGCCGAGGCGCTCGTGCCGGTCGAGGACTTCACCCGCAACCTGATCCTGTCCACGGCCGCGATGATCATCTTCGTGTGCCTGCTCTCGCTCGTGCTCGCGCAGGTGTTCGTCCGGCCGCTGCGGCGCCTGAAGAACGCCGCGCGCCGCATCGCCGCCGGCGAGGAGGGGGTGCAGGTGGATGCCGGATCCTCCGACGAACTGGCCGATGTCGCGATCGCCTTCAACGACATGAGTCGCAGCCTCCAGGTGAAATCCACCCTGATCGAGGAGCAGGAGAAGACCAACGAGCGGCTCATCCTCTCGTTCATGCCCGAGGGCATGGCCGACCGCTACAAGCACGGCGACGAGGCGATCACGCAGGAGAACGAGGACGTCACGGTGATCTTCGCCGACATCGTCGGCTTCGAGGAGATGGCGCTGTCGATGACCTCCGAAGAGGCGGTCGCGAAGCTCAACGACCTCATCCGCACGTTCGACGAGGCCGCCGAGCGGTTCGGCGTCGAGCGCGTCCGCACTACGCGGCAGAGCTACCTCGCCAGCTGCGGACTGGGCACCCCGCGCGTGGACAACGCCCGCCGGGCGGTGGAGTTCGCGATCGAGCTCGACACGATCCTCGAGCGCTACTCCGCCCAGCAGGGCGTGAAGCTCGACTTGCGGGCCGGGCTGGATTCGGGTCAGGTCACGAGCGGGCTCATCGGCCGCGCGCGGATCGTCTACGACATGTGGGGGGATGCCGTGAACCTGGCGTTCCGCGTGCAGGGCGATTCCGACGAGCCGGGCATCTACATCACGCAGCGCGTGGCGGACCGCATCCCCGACACCGTCTCGATCTCCCCCGCCGGTGACGTTTCGACCCAGAGCGGCACGCAGCGGGTCTGGCGGATCGAGACGGCTGTATCGGTCCCTGAGGTCAGCTGAGCATGGCCGACATCGTCTCCCAGCCGTGGTTCTGGCCGGCCGTGATCGTCTCGGTTGGGCTGCCGCTCGTGCTGATCGGGCTGACCGAGATGCACAACGCGATGGCGCGCCGCGGCAGCCGGGCGGCACCGATCGTGCTGATGGTGCGCAACTACCTCGTGCCGGTCGCCGGCGTGCTCGTGCTGCTCAGCCAGCCCGGCGCGTGGGAGGGCGAGGGCACGTGGCCCAAGGTCATCTGGACGATCTTCGGGCTGCTCGTGATCGTCGTGACGATCAACGCGATCAACCACCTCGTCTTCCACCGCGGCGAGAAGGGCTCGTGGCGGGACAGGTTCCCCTCGATCTTCAGCGACCTGATCCGGTTCGTGTTCATCGTCGTCGGCATCGCCCTGCTGTTCTGGTGGGTGTGGGATGCCGATGTCGCCGGTGTCTTCGCGGCCCTGGGCATCACGTCGATCATCGTGGGGCTCGCGCTGCAGAACGCGGTCGGATCGATCGTGTCGGGCCTGTTCCTCATCTTCGAGGCGCCGTTCCAGATCGGCGACTGGCTCGACACCGGATCGGCCCGCGGCCAGATCGTCGAGGTCAACTGGCGTGCGGTGCACCTGGACACCGGCAACGGCATCCTCGTCATGCCGACCGCCGAACTGGCCGAGGGCTCGTTCACGAACCTGTCGCGCACACCCGAGCCGCATGCGGCGCAGGGGGAGTTCACCTTCGCGACCGACGACCCGCCGGCCCGCGTGCGCGCGCTGCTGGTCGACGTGGCCCGCGACATCCCGCTCGTCTCACCCGACCGCGATGCGACCGCGACCACCATGGACGGCGCGACCTACGGGATCTCCATCCCGCTGCAGTCGCCGGGCGATGCCGCCGCCGTGCTCGACGCCTTCGCCACGCGGCTCTGGTACGCCGCCCGCCGGGTCGACCTGCACCTGGACGGCGACCTCACCGACGACTGGAACACCGCGAGCCGACTGCAGGACGCACTGCACCAGATCGCGCCGATCCTGAGTCTGCACAACGCCGAAGCGGATGCGCTCGCCGTCTCGGCGCGGCTCGAACGGTACTGCCAGGGCGAAGTGATTCTGCGTCCCGGGATGATCCCGACGGCCACACGCTTCATCCTGTCCGGACGCGTGCTGCTCGGCATCCCGACCGATGCCGGCTTCGTTCAGGTGACCGAGCTGGGGCGGCACGATGCGGTGGGCCTGACCGCCCTCACCCGCACCCAGACGATCTCGCGCTCGATCGCGCTCACCGAGCTCGAGGTCGTCGCGATCCCGGTGCACCTGCTCGACGACGTCGTACGCGCCCACCCCGTGCTCGCTCGCGAGATCGTACGCGAGAGCGAGAACCGCGTGCGTCTCGCGCGCAGTGCCCTCGACGCGGTCGGCGAGCACCTCGCTCCGGGCCGCAATGTGTTCGGGTGAACCTCCGGTAAACTCGCCCCCAACGCGCACCAGCGACGCGGCGCCCGAGTGAGAGGCCCGCATGAACTCTGCCGATTCCGGTGAGCGCTACCCCGGCACCGCCGCCCGCGCGGTCGCGCGCGTCGTGCTGACGCTGTACGGCATCAGCCTGGCCATGGTCGCGCTGTGGCCGGTTCCGGTCGACGCGGGGGCGGGCGGTTTTCTGCGCCGGGTGACGAACCTCGTGCCGGTGCTGACGTATGCGCGCATCGAGTTCGCGGCGAACATCGTGCTGTTCGTGCCGCTCGGGGTGCTGCTCATGCTGATCCTGCGCAAGCGCTATCTGATTCTGCCGATCGCGCTCGTGGTGACCGTGGCGATCGAATGCTCGCAGGCGCTGCTGCTGGACAAGCGCACGCCCAGCGTGCTCGACATCATCGCGAACACCGCGGGGGCGTGCATCGGCCTGCTGATCGTCGCGGCGGCGGAGTCGCTGCGCGGGCGCGTGCCGGTGCAGGGGTGGAGTCCAGATGCGGATGCCGAGGCCTGGGCACAGCTCGGAATCGGGCCTCCGCCGCCGGTGCCGCCCCGGGGCTAGCAGGCGTCGAGACCCGAGATCACCCAGTCCTGCAGCTGGCCGATGAACCGGCTGCGCGAGAACGCGAGGGTCCGCGGGCGGAACTCGGCCGGATCCAGCGCGGTGGCCTGCTGCAGCAGATCGTGCCAGTCGGTGTCGTGCTCGAGGTCGGCCGTCACTCCGCCACCGACGAGGCTCACGCTCTCGTGGACGCCGCCGATGCTGCTGCCGATCACGGGTGTGCCGCACGCCATCGCCTCGACCGGCATGATGCCGAAGTCCTCGACAGCCGGGAAGATGTAGGCGATCGCGTTGGAGTAGAGCGCGCGGATGAGGTCGTCCGACGGCGCGATCACGAACGTCACATCGGCGTTGCGCTCGGCCGCGTACGCCCGCAGTTCCATCTCGCCCGGGCCGTTGCCGGCGATCACGACCGGCAGGCCGGTCTCGACGCCGGCGTCGATCACGCGCTCGAGCCGCTTGTACATCACGAACCGCGAGGCGCCGAGCAGGTACGGCCGCTTGAGCGCGTCCAGCAGGCGCTGCTCGGAATCGGCGAGCGGTGTGCGCCAGTCCTCGGTCGCCGTCAGCGTCTCGGTCGCGACGGGCGGGTAGATCACGGTCGAGGGCTGGTGCCAGGCCTTGCGCACGCGCTCGCCGGTGAACTCGCTGTTCACGGCGATCGAGGTGGCCTCGGCGGCGCGGCGCCGGTCGATCGGCTTCAGCACCGTGCTGGCGGCCTTCACGAGCGGGTGGTTGCCACGCTCGTCGCGCTCGGGCTCCCAGATGTAGCGCGCCGGGGTGTGCGCGTAGACGAACTTCTTCGTCCGCCGCGGTGTGCGCACGTGGTGGGCGAACAGGTGCGAGCTGACCAGAACCCAGTCGGGATCCGAGCCGAGCGGCATCCGCCATGTCGGCAGCATCGCCGGCAGCGCGAGCGGCTTGTGGTGGCGCAGGGGAGTGCGGGAGATCCAGGACTCGGTGACCGGGCGGCCCAGGAGCTCGTCTGCTTCGCTCCACAGCACACGCACGTCGGCCTGCGGAAAGGCCTGCATCATGGCCTCGAGCACGCGCTCCGCGCCGCCCCAGCGTTCGACCCACTCGTGGATGATCAGCCCGGAAGCCGCGCCGGCCGCGGGATGCGAACGCGCTGGTGATTCGATGAAAGCGGTGATGACACAACTCCGTCCCAGACGGGCGCACATCCATCCCCACACGCGGCTTCGGATGCCACGACGGATGCTGCTCGACAGATGCGCCGCTCCCCCAGGACCGGGCGCACTTCGGGCAAGGCTACCGTGTGCGGCGACTCTTGGGTAGTTCAGTCCAGGGGTATTGACTCCGGAGGTGGTCGTCTGCGTGTCATCGCGCCGCAACACGTGCCGCGTAAGCTTCCGATGTGCCCACCACGCTTCTCGTCGACGCCGTCGGCTCCTGCATCGCGATCGATGTGAGCCAGCTCGACGAGGGTGACGAAGCGGCGGTTCGGGAGGCGTGGGCTGACGCGCTGGCGGATGCCGATGCCGAGCCGGTCGACACGGTGACGCCGTACGGCTCGGCGCGCGTGCATATGCTCTCGAGCCTCTCGCAGCAGGTGACCCTCGCCGCGATCGAAGCAGCGCGCGGGCGGGCGTGGATGCTGCACGCCGCCGGTGTCGCAAGCCCCGAGGGTCAGGTGGTCGTCCTCGTCGGCCCTTCGGGTCGCGGCAAGACCACGGCCTCGCGCGCCCTCGGCGCTGTGTACGGCTACGTCTCGGACGAGACGATCGCGATCGACGACGACGGACGGGTCTGGCCCTACCGCAAACCGCTCTCGGTGATCGAAGATCCGGCGGCGCCGAAGACCCAGCTGCCGCCCTCCGCGCTCGGTCTGCAGCCCGTGCCCGATGCTGAGCTGCGCGTCGCGGCTGTCGTGCTGCTCGATCGCGACCCGGACGGTCCCGAAGATCCGGTCATCGAGCAGACCGATGTCGGAGATGCGCTGGAAGACCTGATCTCCCAGACCAGTTTCCTGCACAACCAGCCGGCGGCCCTGCGCTTCATCACCGCGCTCGCGACCGCCACCGGCGGCATCCGGACGGTGCGGTACCGCGAGGCGGCCACACTCCCGCCGGTGATCGCTTCGCTCATGCGGCCGGCGGCGCCGATCGTCGTGCATCCCCGGCCGGCGCACGTCGTGGTCCCCGCCGCGCCGGAAGGCCCTCGGTTCTCGCGCGTCGAGGTCGCCGACGAAGCCGCTGTCGATGACCCCGACCGCATCGCCCTCCTCACGATCCGCGAGCATGGACAGGGACACGTAACCCTGCTCGGCGGGATCGCGCCGGCGGTGTGGCGCGCCTCGGAGGGGGCGGGGCTGCCCCAGCTGACCGAGGCCGCGACCGGCGAGTACGGCGAGCCGGAAGGCTTCGACGCGGGCGCCGCGGTGCTCGTCGCGGTCGGACAGCTGCTGGATGCCGGGCTGCTCGTCTCGGACGAACCGCTGCTCGCGCGGCGGGAAGATGTGGCATGGGTCGACAGCGGCGACCGGATCGTGGTGCTGCCCCTCACGCCGGAGCCCGACGAGAAGCTCGCCCAGCCGGCTGCACTGACGGGATCGGCCGCGCTCATCTGGGAGTGGCTGGAGGAGTCGGTGACCCTCACGCAGCTCGTCGCCCGGACGATCGAGGTGGCGGGGATGGATGCCGCGGCCGAGGTGCCGTCGCAGGTGCAGTCCTTCGTCGCGGACCTCGTTGAGTCGCGGCTGGTCGAGGCGCGGCTCGTCGGCGAGCCGGCCCACGTCGCGGAATCGGTGAGCGGGGCTGAGCCGGCCTGAGCGCGGGCCGGGGCCGGAACTACACTGGCCAGGTGCGCATCCGGCTCGATCTCGCCTACGACGGCACGCACTTCCGCGGGTGGGCGCTCCAGCCCGGGCTGCGCACAGTGCAGGGCACGATCGAGGGTGCGCTCGGGCGGATCCTCGGGGGGCAGCCGCGCCTGGTGGTCGCCGGGCGGACGGATGCCGGCGTCCACGCCTCCGGGCAGGTCGCCCACCTCGATCTGGACGAGGGACAGGTCGCGCGCCTGTTCTCCGGGGCGGGGCGCGGACCGTCGTCCGCGCATAACTCCTTCACTTCGGGGGCGGACGGCGGCCGTGAGCGGCGTGTCGAGGCGGGCGCCGAACAGATTGCAGGAGTTATGCGCGCGGAGGCACCAGCAGCTGATTCCGCGGTCATGGCAGAAGGGCCGTCGATGGCGGTCGAAGCGGCCGCGGCACGGCTCGCGGCCCGCATCCGCGGTGTCGTGGGCGCGTATTCGGACGTCGCCGCCCACCGCTCGTCGCTCGCGCCCGAGGGCTTCGACGCGCGGTTCTCCGCGGTGTGGCGGCGGTACGAGTACCGCGTCGCCGACGCGGTCACCGGATACAACCCGCTCGAGCGGCACCGCACCACCACCGTGCGCGCGCAGCTCGACGCGGGGGCGATGGATGCCGCAGCGAGGTCGCTCGTCGGACTGCACGACTTCGCGGCCTACTGCAAGCCGCGCGAAGAGGGCACGACGATCCGCACGCTGCTGGAGTTCGACTGGCACCGCGATGCCGCGGGCGTTCTCGTCGCAAACGTGAAGGCGGACGCGTTCTGCCACAGCATGGTGCGGGCGCTCGTCGGCGCGTGCGTCGCTGTGGGGCAGGGCAGGCTCACCGCGGCGCACTTGGCCGTGATCCGCGACGAGCTCGAGCGCACGAACGAATTCACCGTACTCGCCGCCCGGGGGCTGACCCTCACCGAGGTCGGATACCCAGACAACGCACTGCTCGCCGCGCGTGCCGAGCAGACCCGGAACAGGCGCGACCGCGAGTGAGACTCGGCGCCTGGAGCGGTCTGCTCACGGTGCTGGCCGGGTTCTGGCTCATCGTGCTCGTCGGGCTGCCGCTGTACGTTTTCCCTCCGACGGACACCGTGGAGCACAGCGATGTCGTGATGGTTCTCGGCCCGCCGATGCAGGCGAGGCTCGACCTGGCTGAGCAGCTGCGCGACGACGGCCTCGCCGACCGCATCGTCGTCTCGGTGCAGGCGTCGGGCGGGCAGACCGCCGGCGACCTGGCGATCTGCCAGGAGACGGGTGTCACCTGCGCCGTGGCCGACCCGTCTACCACCCGCGGCGAGGTGCTGCTGATGAAGCAGCTGTCCGAGGGGGCGGACCCTCCCTCGCTGATCGTGGTCACGACGGCGCCGCACGTGATGCGCACGCGCTACCTGTTCGCCAAGTGCTATCCCGGCGAGGTCTCGGTGATCGCCGCCGAGCGTCCCGAGACACTGGAAGCCTGGACGTCGCAGTACGTGTACCAGTCGGCCGCATTCGTGAAGGCGCTGTTCCAGCCCTGCCCGTGAGTGTGGGCTACCCCACGAGGTGCAGGCGGGCGGGCTCCGCCGCGCGCGGAACGAGAACACTCTCGCCCGGGTCGAAGGCGCGGGCGAGCACCTCTGCCGCATGCTCGAGCTCGACGGCACGCTCGAACGCCTCGCGGTGAACGGCGACGGATGCCGCAGCATCCGCGTACGCGAAGCGAAGCCGGTCGCGCTCCATCTCCGTGAGCGCGCCCAGGTTCAGCTCGAGTGCGCGGGCGGTCTGGTCGCGCCGCAGTTCGCTGCGCCGCAGCTCGTGCTCGGTGCGCCGATGGGCGAGGTGCGCGGCGGCGACGGCATCCGTCAGCGTGCGCTGGTGATCCTCGGTCGCCGGCGTCTGCGCCGCTCGAGTGTGGTTCAGCTGGGTGGTCATCGCGTCTCCTGTCGCCGTGCCTCTCTATAGAGAGGACGCAGGAGGCGATTTGGTACATCGGCCTACAGGCCGCTCCAGCGGGTGATCGGCCAGAACAGCACGAACGCCTTGCCGACGACGTCGGGTCCGGTCGCCCAGCGCCAGCAGTCCTCGGGTGGAGCGCCGCCGCGGCAGTACGCGGCGGAGTCCGACGAGTTCGCGCGGTTGTCGCCGAGCATCAGGTACGAGTCGTCGGGCACGGTCACCGCGTCGAAGCAGCGCACCGATGGCGTGTCGGACTCGCAGTCGAGCTGCCCCGGCTCGAAGGGGAAGTCGTTCGTGACGTACGGCTCATCCAGAGGCTGACCGTCGATCGTGAGCTTGCCGTCGTCGGTGCAGCATTCGACGGTCTGCCCGGGAGTGCCGATGACGCGCTTGATCAGCGTGTGCGCGCTCGACGGGCCGAAGCCGGTGACCTCGCCGATCCACCGCAGCACGGACTTGATTGGGTTCTCGTCGGTCGAGACACCGAGGTCCCACGTGTCGCCGGCATCGAAGACGATGATGTCGCCGGTGCCGGGGGAGGCGCCGATGTACGCGAGACGGTTGACCATGACGCGGTCGCCGGGCTGCAGTGTGGTCTCCATCGAGCCGGAGGGCACCCAGTAGGGCTTGGCGACGAAGCTCAGGATCAGCCCGGTCACGACGAACGCCGCCGCCACCTGGAACCACACGCTGCCGATCACCCGCCGCCACCACGGCTTGCGCGGCGGGGCGTCGGTCGCGGTGTCGGTCACATGCTCACGGTACCGGTCGGGAGCACGGCCTCGATCACGGCGTGGCAACCACCGCTCGGACACTCCCCGATCACGGCGTGGCAACCACCACTCGGACAATCGCCGATCATAGGTCGCGCGAGCACCGCTGCCGCACGCCGGCCCACCTCACGCGGCGAAGTCGTACCGCGCGCGCCCACCGAGCCGGGGAGTCCCCACAGGGTCGACATGCAGCGGTGGAATGAACCAGACCCGAGCCTTCATCCCGACACCCTCGATCCGGATCTCCCACCCGTTGTCATGGATGCGGTGGTGACACGACTCGCACAGGAGCACCCCGTTCTGCAGGTCGGTGGGTCCGGCATCCCGTGCCCACCATCGGATGTGATGCACCTTGACGTGTCCGGGCGGAGCCCCGCACATCGCGCACCCGCCGTCGCGTTCCACCAGGGCCAGGCGCTGAGCGCGGGTGAAGAGCCGTCTCGTTCGGCCCCAGTCGAGCACCTGCGAGTCTCCACCGAGTACGCACGAGAGGATCTCGCCGCCGGCCGCCATGCGACGGGCGGTGGCGACCGACACCGGCGCCGTGACACCGTCGATGGTCGCGTAGCCGGAGCCGCCCACGAGGTCGGCGTGGTCGATGCGCACGACGACGGTCGCTCCCTTCAGGGGCAGGTCGGTCTCAGTGCACCCGAGGGCGTGCTCGCAGAGCCGAACGAGCGCGTCGGCCTGCATCTGCACCACCGATCGGCGCGGGGCATCGGGGTCGGCCGTGCCGTCTCGTGCGGCATCGCGCGTCGCCCGCATCTGGTCGGACACGATCGCCTCGATCGCGACCTTCACCGGCGCGCCGTGCTCGGGGGTGAGTCGCCCGGTGAACTCGAACATTCCGTTGACCTCGCGCATGATGAACTGCTCGAGCCCGCGCTTCTCGTCTTCGCGCGGGGCGACGCCATCGGGGTCGAGCCACGCCTCGGCGCGCACGAGCAGTCGCGACAGCTGGTCCATCGACAGGCCCGGTGCCTGCTCTGCCAGCGTCCGCTCGGCGGCGTCGATCGGCTCGAGACCAGCGCGCAGAGCGACCCGATCGAGCATCGTGATGATCGCTCCCGCGGCAGCGGTCGTGAGCGTCGCCCGGACCAATGCCGCAGCGACATGGGGATGCCGCGCTGGAGCCTTCTCACCCGACAACAGCTGCCGGGGCGCGGTCGCCTCGCCCACTCTCACCAAGCGCGCCGCGTCAACGGTCGAGGTGCCCCCGGTCGCGGCGATGAGCGCGGTCGGATTGCGGAAGCCCTGCGTCTTGGCCAAACTCTCGGGCCCGAGCTCGGGCCTGGACCGCCGCGCGATCTCTGCGGCGAGCTGCGCCTGGTCGGCATCGAGCATGCGCCGCATGCGGCAATACCGTTCGTTCACGGCAACCAGCTCGCTGTCACTGAGCGACGCGGCATCCGGACTCGACCAGGTGGCGCGCACGGCCTCGACCTCCCCTGGGAGCAGATCGAGGGTTCTGGTCATGAGAACAGAGTACCGAGGGCCTCCGACACTCTCGTATATATGTACGATAGCTGTGGACAAATTGGCGCGCCATCAACACGCGGCTTGCCTGGGAGGTTCACCAGCGATGCGCGGAAAGACGCCCGCGCGAAACGCGACGGTTCTAGGCTGGTGACCTCATGAGAGTCATCTCCTATAACCTGCGCAAGCACCGCGCGGCCACCGAGCTCAGCGCCCTGGTCCAGCGGCACCACCCCGACGTGCTGTGCTTGCAGGAGTGCGACACGGCCGACATGCCGGCATCCATCGGCGATCTGCGTCTCGCGGAGGCCACCTCGCGCAACCGGCTGGGCCTGGCCGTCTACTACCGCGAGAACACGTTCCGCCTGCTCGAGGTGCGCTCGATGGCGCTGAAGAAGTCGATGCACGATCGCGTGCTCAAACCCGCAGAGGAACGGATGCTGGGGGTCAAGCTCCACGACATCGACGAGAACCGCGACCTCATCGTCGCGTCGTTCCACGCGGCCCCGCTGACGGCGCTGAACTCGCTGCGGCGCCACCAGATCCGCACCGCGCTCACCGAACTCGGCCAGCTCGGCGCCGGGCTGCCGGTGCTCATGGTCGGGGACTACAACTATCCGGTGTTCAAAGAGAACCTGGGCCAGAAGGTGCGCGAGCACGGCTACGAGCTCAACCTCAGTGATGCGCGCACCTACACGCGCTACCGGTTCTTCCGCGGGCACTACGACTTCGCGACCTCGGTCGGCATGACGATCGACAAGGTGCGCACGCTGCCGCAGGGCCGCAGCGATCACCTGCCGATCCTGGTGACTGCGACCCTGACGGCGAAGGCGAAGGCCAACGCGGCCTGAGCCGCCCGGGCCTTACTCCGACCCGACCCAGTCGTGCAGTTCGGCGATGAACCGGGCGCGCGAGAACATCTGGGTGCGCTCGCGGAAGGCCGCGGCATCCAACGATGTCGCCTGATGGATCAGCTCGTCCCAGTCGTTCCAGCGCTCGATCTCGCACGTGACTCCGCCGCCGACCGCTTCGACGGTCTCCGGCACACCGCCCACCGAACTCGCAAGGATGGGCGTTCCGCACGCCATCGCCTCGACGGGCATGATGCCGAAGTCCTCGACCGCCGGGAAGACGTACACGAGGGCGCGGCGGTACAGGGCGTAGAGCATCGCGTCGGACGGCGCGATGATGAACGTCACTTCGGCTCCGGATGCCGCCGCCCATGAGCGCAGCGCGACGTGGCTGGGCCCGGTCCCGGCGATGACGACGGGAACCTTCACCTGAGCGCCGATCTGGATGACGCGGTCGAGGCGCTTGTAGTCGACCATGCGCGACGCGCCGAGCAGGAAGTGCGCGGGCAGCGCGTCGAGCTGACGCTGCTCGTCGTCGGTCAGGAACGGGCTCCAGTCGTCCGTCGCCACGAGCCGCTTTGTGTCGACCGGGGGGTAGATCACCTGCGAGGGCTGCTCCCAGGCGCGCGTGACCCGCTCGCCGGTGAAGCGGCTGTTCACGGCGATAGACGTGGCCTCGGCGGCACGTCGGCGGTCGATGGGCTTGAGGATGGTGCTGGCCGCCCGCGCCCACGCGGAATCGCCGCGGTGGTCGCGTTCAGGCTCCCAGATGTAGCGAGCCGGAGTGTGCGCGTAGACGTACTTGCGTGTTCCGGGTCGGGCCTTCACATGGTGGGCGAACAGGTGCGAGCTCACCAGCATCCATTCGGGTGATCCGGGACTCGGCACGCGCCAGGTCGGCAGCATCGCCGGCAGGGCGAGCGCCTTGTTGTTGCGCAGGGGAGTGCGGGCGATCCACGACTCGGTGACTTCGCGTCCATCGAGCACGGGGGTATCGTCCCACAGCACACGCACGCCCGCCTCGGGGAACGCGTCCATCATGGCGTCGAGCACGCGTTCGGCCCCGCCCCAGCGCTCGACCCACTCGTGGACGATCAGTCCGGGCGTCGTCGCGCGAGCCGTGCGCGCGGTCGTTCCCGTGACAGCAAAACCGGTCATTTCCTTGACCCCCAGGTCGGCACTCGCGCGCAACGCACGCTCACTGCATTCCTCGTGAGCTTCGGGTTCACGAGCACTTGCCGGCAACCCCCACAGCTGCTGACCACGCACTCGCAACGCTACCTTCGCGAGGGCCGTCGCAGGCCGCCTTGACAAAACCGGTGGAAAACCTTGCGCTTGTCTTGCGCTGATCTGGCGGATGCCGCAACCAACGCCTCACGCAACGGAACTTGGCTCAAAACGCGAAGAACCCCCGACCGCATGGGCCGGGGGTTCTTCGCTGGAACGGGGTGTCGCAGACTAGACGCCCGCGTGCTCCTTGCGGTTGCGACGCGCGGCTGCCGTGAGGGCGACCGCACCTCCCGCGAGGACGAGCGCCCCGCCGCCGACCCACAGGCCGAGGAGAGAGCTGCTGTCGACACCGGTCGCCGGCAGGCTTCCGGATCCGCTGCCCGAGCCGGAGCCCGAAGCGGAGACTGAGACGGTGCTCGTGCCACCCGCGGAGGTCTCGGAGACCGCAGCGATGTTGTAGTTGCCCGAAGCGTCGCTCGGGAACGTGATCGGCACGGAGATTCCGCCGCCGGAGGTCGCCGTGGTGCTGCCCGAAGACGTGACGGCGAACTTGATGAATCCGACGGAGGCGTTCGTGTTTCCCTCGACCGTGACCGAGACGAACTCTCCGGGGGTGAACGAGCCGTTGACGCAGTTGAACGTCACGGTCGCACCGGGAGTGATGACCGTCGGCACAACGCTGCACGCGTTGGACGGCGGATAGATGGGAGGAGCGGCTTGCGCTGCCGCGGGCAGCGCAATTGCGGAGGCCGCGACGAGAGCGGCGACCGCTGCAAGGCGGATCGAGTGCTTCATGGTCGAACTCTTTCGTGAGGCCGTGAGGCGTGAATACTGCATGGGGACCGTGCTTTGTGCGAGAGCGGTAAAACGAGGAAGTGCTCTTTGGTGCGAGGTGCTGCTTGTTTTAATGCGCGAAAAAGCATCGTCAGTTCGGAACAATGGATCCGAGCTGCGATGCCCTACCTTGAGTGTAGGGAAACTCACAGGCAAGCGCTAATCGGCCTCGTTACATTCGCGTTAACTGTCGGGGTCACCTGTGCGACGAGGGTCGCTCCGGTCGGTGACGTGGGCGACGCGGCAACGCTTGCCACGACCGATTCGCCCGGCGCGAGAACGACATCGAAACTCAAAACTCTTCGTCCGTCGTGCATTCCCCCGCTGAAGCCCGAGCCGTTCGAAAGAGTTGCATTGGTCAGTTCGAAACCTTCGGGCAGATATATGTATCCGACGGTTCGTGTCGAGCCGGGCGGAACCCCGTACCAGCCGGCCGCGGTCACATAGTCGGGCAGATTTGCCGCGTCGGCAGGCGCATTGTTGGCGACCGTGACGTTGAGGTCGGCGATGCCCTGTGCGAGATCCCGCGAATCGAGCGTGCAACTCTCCCACAGCACCTGCGCGTCCACCGACTGGTAGAAGTCCATCTTCGAACCGGTGCCGTCGTTGACAAAGACGCCGAATGTGGACACCTCCGAGTCGGTGCGGGGCAGCCCGCCGGCCAGCGAGGTGTTGGCGAGGAGTTCCTGATCCTCGTCGTGGGCGCTCCAGATCATGAGGCGATTCTGATCGCCGGCCTTGGCGAGTGCAGTCAGCAGACCACTCGGGTCGACCGGTCCGCTGGTGAGAGCGCCGAAGATGGCGCCGGTGGCTTCCGCGAAGAAGGCGTCCTGATCGGCAGTGTCGGGGTAGCGCAGGTAGACGTCGTTGAGCAGCAGCGCGACGGCGTTCTCGGAGGTCAGCACATCGCCGCTCGGAAGCGTGACCGGGCCCGTCGCAGCAAGGATGTACGAGAGCGCGATCGGGTCGAGGGCGAGCACACCGTCAACCTCCGTTCCGTGTTTCAGTGCCCACTGCCGGCGCGCCAGCTGTGCGGAGACGGCGAAGTCCGGCACCTGCGTCACGTTCTGCATCCACTGGCCGGGCCGCTGTCCGTATATCGCGGTGACTTCATCGGAGAGCGGTACCACCGAGGTGTCACTCCCCGGGAATGCGCTGCCCGCGTCGGTCGTGGCCAGCTGCAGTGCTCCGCCGTCGGTGTGGATCAGCACCATCGCACCGTTGATACCGCCCAGCGACCGCCATTCGGCGTTGTTCTGGAAGAGCACCAGGTAGTCGCGCGGCCCCTCTGCGCCGAGCATCGCCGGCACCAGGCGGGATGCGTTCTCGAGCGACTGCGTACCTGTTTGAGCTGCCGCGAACTGGTCGGTCACCTGGGTGATGACGTCGCGCAGCGGACCGACCAGAGCCGACGTGGGGATGCGATCGAGCGAATCGTCGGCGGTGGCCATCGCCGTGGCAGCGGTGGTGGCTGCGGATTGCATCGCGATGAAGGCTGAGACGTCGACGCGTCCGTCGGTGGGCTTGAACGATGCCGGGCTGAGCGTCGCCGCCACATCGGCAAGCGGAGTGAGCGCATCCGTGGCGACGCTGTCGGCCGCGGACGCGACGGTCGCCACCGCCACCAGCTGCGCCCCGAGCCACGGTGTCGTCTCGAGTGCACGCCAGATGGGATCGCTGGTGAGAGCATGCGCGGCGGAGACGTCGTCGCTGACCGCGGCGATCGCTGCCGCGGCGACAGTCGGATCGCCGATGTTCGCGACGACCTGGCCAGCAGAATCCTGGGCGCTGCGCAGATGATCAGCCGCGATGGCTCCGCGAACACCGATCCAGCCCAATGCGAAGACGGAGACGGCCAAGCCCAAGCCCACGACGACCGCGATGAGGACGCCGGCGACGCGGGCAGGCCGAGGCAGGGGGGATGCCGTCATTTCATCAACCCTACGGGCCTGGTCAAAGCGCCCTATCGCGCGTCTGCCTCAGCCGGAGCCTCGCGCGGCTTGTACTCGCCCTGGTACTGGTAGCCGTAGTAGGCCGCGCCTGCACCGCTCTTGGGTACCTTGTTCAGTACCACGCCCAGCGGTCGTGCACGTGCCTTCTCAAGGTTGCCGAGCGCCTTGTGCAGCATGTCGTACGTCGTCTTGCCGGCAGAGACCACGACGATAGCGCCATCCGCGTTGGTCGCCAGCACCGCGGCATCAGTCACCGGAAGCAGCGGGGGAGAGTCGATCACAACGAACGCGTGCTGCGCGAGTGTCTGGATCAGCTCGCGCATCTTCAGCGATCCGAGAACCTCGCTCGGGTTCGGCGGGATGCGCCCTGCCGAGATCACGACCAGATTGCCTTCGTGCCCAACGGTGTGCGCGACGTCGGAGATTTCGGCCCGATCGGTCAGCACATCGGTGAGCCCCGCACCCTCGGGCAGATCGAAGAGCGAGGCAACCATGGGCCGGCGAAGGTCGGCGTCGATGAGAACGACGTTTTCTCCCGCGGCGGCAATGCTCACCGCGAGGTTGGCGGCGATCGTTGACTTGCCGTCGCCCGGGATCGGACTGGTGACCACGATCGCGCGCGGCGGGTTATCGATGTCGATGAAGCGCAGGTTGGTGCGCAGCTCGCGCGTGGCTTCCGCCACAGCCGAATGCGAATCGCTCCGACCCGAGAAAGTCAGCACCTTGCGCGCGTTCGTGAGCTCTTTCGACTCGGGCAGAGTCCCGACGACCGAGACTCCTGTTTCGCGCTCGATGTCGCGCGGGCTGCGCACCCGCAGGTCGAGCACGTGGCGGGTCACCGCGTAGCCAATGCCGAGCGCGAGGCCGATGAGGCCACCGAGCAGAAGGTTCAGGCGTGTATTCGGTGACGAGGGAGACGTGGGCAGGCGAGCGGAGTCACCGGGGATCAGTGACACGGCCGCCTGGGTCGTTGAGCCGTTCGTCTCGAGGTCTTCGATCTCGTTGACCATACCGCGAACCCACGCCTCAGCGAGGTCTCGAGCATCTTGCGGGGACGGTGCCTCGGCCGAAACGCGGATGACCACGGTATCGAGCGGGTTCGTCACGTCAACCCTCGCCACCAAGGCTTCGGGCGTTGTCCGAAGGCCGAGATCATCGATGACGGATTCGGCTACCGATCTCCACGATCCGATGTCAAGGTACGACTTGACAACGGATTGGGAGAGCTGGTTTCCGACGAGACGCGACCCGCTGTCTGATGCTTCCGTCACGGCGTTGACGATCCCGCTCGTGGTGGCCGTGTAGACGCGCGGTTGGATAGCGCTCCAGCCCCAAGCGGCTGCAACGCCAAGAAAAGTGAGGACAAGTATGCCGAGCCAATGCGCACGCAAGACACGCAAATAGTCGCGCAGTTCCATCCTGGCCCTCCCTAGTGAGTGAATTGAAGGCTACTCGGCAACTGTTTCGGCCTCGTGTCGTACGATCTCGACGACGCGCCAAGGCGCTCTCACGGGCAGTGGCAGCTCGACGCAAAGCGATGCCAAGAACGGCGGACTTCGACGAGATGATGACCACGCCACCCGCAGACGCGGGTGGCGTGGTCATCTGGCCGGACGTTGATCGCGCCTTAGGCCTTTGAGGTGAGCGTGAGGCCGTTGAGAGTGGAAGGGAACTGCTCGCCGACGAAGACCACAGTGGGGTTCACCGTGACAGTCTTCGCCCCCGAGACCGAGATCGTCAGGACGGTACCGCTGGAGTCCGTGGCGCCTTGAGCCACGGTGGGCTGGAAGACGTTTGTGGGGCTCGCCGGTGTCTGGGACGCAACGGCGCCACCGCTCACTGAGAGTGAAATTTGCGGCGTCGCGGAGGACTTGTTCTGCGCGGGGTTCTCGACCGTGACCTTGTAGGTCCAGGTGGTCTTTCCCTTGTCATAAACCTCGGCAACCTTCACAACGGAGATGATCACAGCAAGGCTGGACTGCGCGGCAGATGCTGGTGCAGCGGTTGCCAGCGCAATGACTGGTGCTGCCCAAGCCGCCGTCTTGATGACTTGACGCCGGCTCGGGCCGCGATACTCCGACGGTGAGGGCGGGATGTTGTTCGTGATATCAGTCATGGTGGTCTCCCCGAGGCAAGCGGTGCGAGAAATGATGGAATGTGGAACAGGATCCCGGACTATGGCTCGCATCCAGGCAGAAAAAAGCGATGACGCTCGAGCGTCATCGCTTGAATGAAACATAGCAGTTCTGCACGTCACGTTCCGCACTGGTTAGGCTGCTGTCACCTGAGCGCAACAATCTTTCACATTCCATTCATGTTCACAGGGTGAATGCTTCCGTGCCGAGAACGCGTGGCGCAACGGCCGCAATTCTCGAGACAGTCGCGGGTATCGGAGAGATCATCGTTCCCGCGTCAATCGGACCGGTGAGAAGACAGACGAACGATCTGCCGAATCCCGCGACCTAGTCTCCGTGCTCGGGCGGAAAGCATCGGCCCGACTCGGTCCATCACGTCAGGATGTTCAAGCAACATGTCGCGCCGCGTCGGCCAAATCGCCTTTCGCAGCATCCCCGGCTTATCGAGCCAAGCGGCGCGCCTCAGCCCCTCAATCCAGAACCTAGCACGACCCTCGGTCTCGCGGACTTTCCTGCGCCACTGCATTGCCTCCGCTGACCTCCACTCCGCGGCTGATATTTCTACGTCAATTCCGAGGTGGCGGATGACGTCGCTTAGCGGAGCCGCAGATTGAGTTGCCCGAATGAAGGCGGCCGCATCCAACTTCTCGCGATCGTCCAGTTCGAGGTCGAGAACGCTCGCCAGTTCGGTCTTGTGGCGGAGTTGGGCCTGTGAACTTCGCAAGGAGTGGAGTGCGAGTATGAGGGCGTGTGCTATGCGGTCGGGCACATCGCATGGGTGATGTGCGAATTCCAACGACGCGCGGCGCACCCACAGGGCTTCAAACGCGTCGGCCGCTGGCGCCAGGAACCCCGGCCAATATGCGTGCACATCGACCGAGTTTGGCCAGCCTCGGCGGTGGAAAGTGCGCGAGTGGAATGTGAATTGCTCCGCCGCGAAGCTGAGTTCATATTCCCGCCAACCAGCCGCGGTCAAGATCTGTGTGAAGTCGTCGAATCGGTGCGGCTCGATCAGAACGTCCACATCCGAGGACGTGCGCGTTGCGCGCAGAGATTGGCGTGCAAGCGCGTCGCCCTTTAAGACGAGCAACCGGATCTCATGTTTGGCGGCGATGCTATGCAGCCATGCTGTGCAAAGTTCTAGGGCTTCGTCGAGCTGCAGGGCGACAACGGAGGGGAGCGGCTGAGATCCATCCGCGCTCAGCAAGATCTCGCGGTCCATTGGGAGACTTCGTGTCTTCGACCCCGCCTCGGCTAAGGCCGTCCCATTCCAAAATACGCCCATCCAGCGGCCCGCCAAGCTGCCGCGTCAAGGCAGTTGCGCCCATCCACAACGACCCGACCGGCGGCGAGCGAAGCGGCGTGAGTGGGATCGAGTTCCCGACGGTACTCGTCCCACTCCGTGACGACAATGACAGCGTCGGCCCCTCGGAGGGCCTCGTCGCGATCCTCCACGTAGTTGAGCTGGGGGTGAATACGGCGGGCATTCTCAATTGCGGCCGGGTCAGTGATCGTAACCCAGGCGCCGAGACCATGGAGTCGAACCGCAACGTCGAGTGCGGGGGAGTCACGAATGTCATCGCTGTGGGGCTTGAAAGCAGCCCCGAGAACCGTGATGTTCTTCTTGAAAACGTTGCCATCGAATGCCTCGACCACGAGCTGTGCGGCGCGGTCGCGCCGGCGAAGGTTGATCGCATCCACCTCTCGGAGGAACGACACGGACTCGCCGCGGCCGAGCTCCTCAGCACGGGCGGAGAACGCGCGTATGTCCTTCGGGAGGCAGCCTCCGCCAAAGCCGATACCGGCGCCCAGAAAGCGTCGGCCGATGCGCGCATCGTGACCGATCGCGTCCGCCAGTTGCGTCACATCAGCCCCGGTCACTTCTGCAATCTCGGCCATCGCGTTGATGAAGGAGATCTTGGTCGCAAGGAAGGCGTTCGCCGCGACCTTCACAAGTTCCGCGGTTGCGTAGTCGGTCACGATGAAAGGTGTGTTCTTGGCAATCGCGGGGTGATAAACCTCGCGCAGAATGTCGGCGGCGCGCTCACCCTCCTCGCCGCTCGGCACGCCCGCAACCAAGCGATCCGGATCGATCGTGTCTTGCACGGCCCAGCCCTCGCGCAGAAACTCTGGGTTCCAGACGAGTGTGGCGCCGGTTGGCGTCACACGCTCGGCGAGGTCAGCGGCCGTACCAACAGGAACAGTCGACTTGCCCGCCACGATGTCGCCTGCACGCAAGTAAGGAATAAGACCATCGATCGCGGCATTCACGTATGTCATGTCGGCCGCATAGCCGTCCTTCTGTTGCGGAGTTCCGACGCCGACGAAATGGACATCGGCACCGTGCGCCTGAGCCATATCGGTCGTGAACCGTAAACGCCCAGATGCGATGCCTTGCGCAAGGATCTCCGCGAGACCGGGCTCGAAGAAGGGCGCTTCACCTCGTGCAAGCGTGTCGATCTTTCGTTCATCAACGTCGATTCCGACAACATCGTGGCCGATCGAGGCCATGGCGGCTGCGTGAACAGCGCCAAGATAACCGCAACCGATGACAGAGAGGCGCATAGGACTCCTCGAGAGTGAGCTTGGGGGGACATTGCCGGCGGTCATCGGCGGCGGGACTTCATTACTAGCAGAGCGATGTTTCGCAGATTGGTCATACGCCAGCGAACTTCGATCGTGACGGTCTCGAGTGGTTCAGGGAGGTGAGGTAGTCGGCCAGCGAGACGCGATGATTCGCGGGTGTGTATCCGGTGGCTTCGAGTTTCGCGAGGTTGAGGGTGCTGTTGTGTGGTCGTGGTGCGACAGGGGCGGTGGCGCCTGCAAAATAGTCGGTGGTGGTGACGCCGGTGATGCGGGCGGGGTCGTGGCCGGTGAGTTCGAACACGGATCGCGCGATGTCGGCCCAGGTGGTGGGGGTGCCGGTGCTGGTGAGGTTGTAGGTGCCGTATTCGGGGTGTGTGGTGAGGAGGTGGTGGATGCCGGCGGCGATGTCGGTGGTGAAGGTGAGTCGTCCGGTCTGGTCGTTCACGACGGTGGGGTTGATGCCGCGTTCGGCGAGGTTTGCCATGGTGCGGACGAAGTTGTGTCCCTCGCCGATGACCCAGGATGTGCGGATGATGTAGTGGCGGGGGCAGGTGCCGGCGGCGGTGTCGCCGGCGGCTTTGGTCTGCCCGTAGACGCCGAGGGGGCTGATCGGGTCGGTTTCGGTGTATTCGCCGTGTTTGGTGCCGTCGTAGACGTAGTCGGAGGAGACGTGGACGAGGGTGATCCCGTTCGCGGTCGCGATCCGGGCGAGGGCGGCGACGCCGGTGGCGTTGGCGGCCCACGCGGCGGTGCGCCCGTCGGGGGTTTCGGCGGTGTCGACGGCGGTGTAGGCGGACGCGTTGATGATGGTGTCGTAATCCCGCGACCGGCGCGCGGACGGCAGGCCGGGGGCGGTGATGTCCAGGTCGGTGCGGGTGGCGTACTCGATGTGCGGGGCGTCACCGTAGTGGGCGCGGAGGGCGAGTCCGAGCTGTCCGCCGGCGCCGAGGATCAGGGTCTTGCGGGGCGGGATAGGGTGCACGTCCTGCAGGCGGGGGTGGGCGAGGTCCTTGGCGGAGATCTCCACCTCGGACAGCGCGATCGGCCAGTCGATCGCCGCCGTCTCGTCGGCAAGGTTAAGGAACGAGTACTCCGCGTCCGGTGACCAGTGGTCGTTCACCAGGTAGGTGTACGCGGTGTCCGGTTCGAGGGTCTGGTAGGAGTTCCCCACCCCGCGGGGCACGAAGATCGCCCGGGACGGGTCCAGCTCGGTCGTGTAGACCGCCCCGAAGGTGGGGCCATCGCGCAGGTCGACCCACGCGCCGAAGATCCGCCCGGTCGCGACCGACACCCATTTGTCCCACGGTTCGGCGTGGATGCCCCGGGTGGTGCCGGCCTGGTCGTTGAAGGAGATGTTGTTCTGCACCGGCCCGAAATCCTCCAGGCCCAGTGCGAGCATCTTCTCCCGCTGCCAGTTCTCTTTGAACCACCCCCGCGCATCGCCGTGCACGGGCAGGTCGAACACCACCAACCCCGGGATGGTCGTCTTGGTGCGCGTCAACGCCTTCCCGAACGCGATACTCACTCTGGTCACTGCCCCTTGGTGGCGTAGAACGCTTCGACACCGTCTTTGGTGGGCGCCCACCAAGCCTCGTTGTCCCGGTACCAGGCGATCGTCGCGGTCAACCCGGATTCGAAGTCCCCGTACGAGGGAGTCCACCCAAGCTCGGTGCGCAACTTAGTGGAGTCGATCGCGTACCGCAGGTCGTGCCCGGCCCGGTCGGTGACATGCTCATACGCATCCGCCGGTTCCCCCATCAGCTCCAGGATGAGTTCGACGACGTCCTTGTTGCTCTTTTCCCCGTCCGCGCCAATCAGATACGTGTCCCCGATCCGGCCCTGATCGAGGATCGTGAGCACCGCAGAGGAGTGGTCATCGGCGTGGATCCAATCCCGCACGTTCTCCCCCGCGCCATACAGTTTCGGGCGGACCCCGCGGATCACGTTCGTGATCTGGCGGGGGATGAACTTCTCGACATGCTGGTACGGCCCGTAATTGTTCGAGCAATTCGAGATCGTCGCGCGGACCCCGAACGACCGCACCCATGCGCGCACCAGCAGGTCCGACCCGGCTTTGGTGCTGCTATAGGGGGAGGAGGGGTTGTACGGGGTGTTCTCCGTGAACCGGTCCGGGTCATCCAGCTCCAGATCCCCATACACCTCGTCGGTGGAGATGTGATGGAACCGGGTGTCGTGTTTGCGGGCCGCTTCCAGCAGCGTGTACGTCCCGACGATGTTGGTATCCAGGAACGGCCGCGGATCATGCAGGCTGTTGTCGTTATGCGACTCCGCCGCGTAATGCACCACCGCATCCGCCCGACCGAACAACTCATCCACCAACGGCGCGTCCGTGATGTTCCCCACGACGAGGTCGACCCGCTCCGACGGCAACCCCGCCAGAGACTCCCGGTTCCCCGCGTACGTGAGCGCATCCAACACCGTCACATGGTGATCGGTGTGTTCCACGACATGATGAACGAAGTTCGAACCGATGAACCCGGCACCACCGGTCACAAGAAGGTTCCCCATCAGCGGCTTCTTTCCAGGGTCTCAAGGAGGTATGCGCCGTAACCGGACTTCACGAGCTTCTCGGCGCGAGTTCGCAACTCTCCGTCGGTGAGAAAGCCCTGCCGCCAAGCGATCTCTTCCGGCACTCCGATTCGCAGCCCGGTACGGCGTTCCATCGTGCGTACGTAGTCGGCCGCGTCCGTCATCTGATCGAAGGTTCCTGTATCCAGCCAGGCTGTACCTCGCGGGAGGACTTCGACCTGCAGTTTCCCGCGTTCCAGGTACGCACGGTTCACGTCAGTGATCTCGTACTCGCCTCGAGCGCTCGGCTCAAGGTTTCTGGCCACCTCGATGACATCGTTGTCATAAAAGTAGAGGCCAGGCACCGCGAAGCTGCTCTTCGGCACCGCTGGCTTTTCCTCGAGCGAGACCGCCCTACCCGCAGCATCGAATTCGACTACGCCGTAAGCCGTGGGCTCCGCGACCCAGTAGGCGAAGATCGCGCCACCGTCCACGTCGGAATAGCGCTTCAGCTGTGTTCCCAGCCCCGGACCGTAAAGAAGGTTGTCACCGAGGACGAGCGCGACCTTGTCGTCGCCGATGAAGTCCGCACCGATCGTGAACGCCTGGGCCAGCCCGTCCGGGGATGGTTGTCGCGCGAACGTCAGGCTAACGCCGAACTGAGATCCGTCGCCCAACAGTCGCTCGAACTGCTCTGCATCATGGGGGGTCGTGATGATCAGGATGTCTCGAATGCCGGCGAGCATCAATGTCGACAGCGGGTAGTAGACCATCGGCTTGTCATAAACCGGGATCAACTGCTTCGAGATGCCGAGAGTGATCGGGTGCAGCCGCGTGCCCGAGCCGCCGGCGAGGATGATGCCTTTCACAGAGTCCCACCTATCAAGTCGTCTGTATTCCGGAGGTAAGTCGTATCGTTTGCACATTGCGGTCCGATGTCGCGCCAGTCACTATGACCGCCCAGGCTCGTCACTCGAGTGTCCGACGATGCTGTCTAAGGGCTGCCGAACTCGCCAGTAATGTGACGGTTTCGGCCGCAATGCGTTCCCATGTGGCCACGGACGGGTTGCCACTGCGGGCCTCGGCCGTCATCAGGGCCAACTCAATATCGCGCGGGCGCAGTTCTCGCTGGAAGAAGGTGACCCAGCATTCACCCACCTCATCACGCAGAGCGAGGAAGGTTGCGGTTGCGGGAACAAGCAATGGTGAGCCGCCCGCGAGGGCGAGGAACGCAGTTCCAGAGTTCAGGCCGGAGGTGTAAGGAAGGACTGTGAGGTCGCTCGCTGCGATAAGGCACTTCAGGCCCTCGTCGGGAAGAAATCGAAGGTCGAGCTGGACGCGGCTGTCATCCGCTGCCAGTCCGCGAAGCTCGTTCGCGACTGTGTCGTCATAGGGTCGCCCAGCGACAATCAGGCGAGCTAACGGATTCACCAACGAGGTGAAGGCCGTAATGAGCGCATCAACGCCCTTGTACCTGTCGATGCCACCCACAAAGACGATCAGCTGCTGGTCTGCCCCGACCCCCAACTCAGTTCGAGCGTCGGTGCGGGTCGGGAACGAGCTGGGGTCGGCAAGATAGCCGTGGGGGACCACCGTAAAGGGAGTCTGTGCACACGGATGGCCTGTGGCGACCATCTCCCCATGGGTCGCGTGGCTCAAGTGAATTTGACGATCGACTGTTCGTGACAGAAAGCGGTAGAGGAGCCACTCGCGTAATCGAGATCGAGACTGATGGGGCCGTAAGTTGTGCACCGTCCAAACCACCGCTGTCCGGCGCACTCGGAGAACGGTCACGGCAAGCATGAACCCGATCAAGCGAGGGTAGGCCCGCCACCACGCTCGCTGGACGATGGTCCAGTCCGGCCAGTGGAGGTGCAGGACGTCGAACTTCTCGGCGAGAGCTACTTTGACGGAGTAGTCCGATATGTCAGCGTGCGTCCGGTCCATGCCACCGTAAAGCAACGCGATGTAAGGGTTTGAGAGATCCCGTCGCGGCGAAGGCCATGCGAGAATTCGCAGTTGATTGCGGGGCTTGATGTCGGTGAGAGGGCGGGCCTCGGCGGTCATAGCATCCCCTTCTGCCTCTTCAACATGAAGCGGGTAATCCAGTTCAGTTGGGTTCGGAAGGGACGAATGAGTGCGTACATGATTCCCACTACTCCGAGCCAAGTACCCAGAAGGAGCAGGAGCAGGACCAGGGGGCCCGGTGCGGGCGCTAAGTGTTGCACAGCGAGGCAAGCGGCCGAGGCGAGACCAAATACAAGCACCGGCCCCAGGGCAACGCGGACCAACGGTGTCCAATGGATCCCAATTCTGCGCAGAAAGAAGAGCGTTCCCGTGGCCCACACGAGAAACTGCCCGACGACGACGCTCCACGCGACTGCGTATATCCCGAGTGGCCACATCGTGCACACCAGGGCGATGAGAATTGCTCGCCCCGGTAGTTCCGCAAGCAAGAGCAACTTGGTCCGGGCTACTGAAAGAAAGAGCCAGTAGTACAGATACCCCAAACACTGAAACGCCGCCCCCACAGCAAGGATCTGCACCAGAGGTGCTGCCTCAACCCATTCACGGCCCAAGAGGATGACGATCACGGGTGAGATGAGCGATGCCAGGAGACTTAGTGCTCCGAGGAGAGTGGTAGTCAGAATTCCTTGAACTCGCTGTGCCGCAAGTTGCAGGCGGGACCTGTCGCGATCTACCGCGAACGCTGCGAGGTAAGGAATCGCTACTCGGGTGAGGGGGGAGACCAATTGCTGTATCGGCAACGAAATCAGCTGGAACGCTCGGCTGTATATGCCAAGCGAACTTGCGCCGAACTCCCGTCCGACGACCACATTGTCCACGTTCGTCGACACATAATTCACAAGTTGCACGAGCAGTGTCGGAATTCCAAAGCGAAGGAATGGACGCACTGGCGTTCCGCGGGACCACCAACCAGGAAGCCATCGGGCTAGACCGATTGCGAGAACAGCCGAAAACAGAGACGCAGCAACGGCCTGGCCAACAAGCGCCCACACGCCGAGCGACAGCATTGCAAGCAGGATCGCAACCCCGAAGGCGACAAGTTGGGAGATCAGGTCGACGGCGGCGAGTGCGGAGTACCGATTGCGCCTGTTGATCTCTACCCGATGTTGCGCGGATATGCCTCCAAAGAGGAAGGTCGTCGAAAGCGCGAGACAGACCGGTGCCAAAGTCGGATCGTCGTATAGTGCTGCGATCGCGGGCGCGGCCGCAGCTACAAGCCCGCACATAACCAGTCCGACTGCCGTGTTGAGCCAGAACAGATTGGATTTTTCGGCCCGTGATAACGATTCTCGTTGCAACGCAGCGAGGCTTAGTCCTAGATCGTTGAAGACTGTAGCAATGCCCACGATGCTGGTCACCATGGCGAGTTGGCCGAAGGCTTCGGGGGGGATCAAGCGTGCGAGTACGACGAAGGATGCCAGCTGGAGCAAATACTTGCCCCATTGCCCGGCCAGAAGAGTCAACGCGCCGTTTCGCGCTCCCAGTCCGGTCAGATGGGCCCGCTTCGTTTGAGTGTCTGTCATGTCTGCGCCGCCTCCCCCACGTTTGCGAGCGCGTTCGGCATTTGCGTCCGTGATCCTTCGACCGCGCCACGTGCGAGCGCCATGAGTTTCTTGCGCCGGTTGTGCTCATAGAGCGCGATGAGCATCGCTTTGCGGACGAGGACGGCCGTGACGCCGACGCGAGAAGTTCGCGGAGGCAACAACCGGCGGGGTGTGTGCCGGTGCTTTCGCGAGAAGTACGTCATGTCAGCGGCCATATGGCGCAGGCGGAACGGGGAATAGTTGTAGATCTTGCCCAGCCTCTTCTGCTCCGATTCACCAATAGCGTGATCCAGGGTGGCGCGGCCGTCTCTGACGATCCTTCTTCCCGAGACCCGAATGCGGGCTGAGAAGTCGAAGTCTACGAAATCGACAAACATCGATTCGTCGTACCCGCCGAGTTCAAGCCAAGTGGCTACCCGCACAAGTGAGCCCGATGTGATGCAGTAGTTGATTTCTGACGACCCAACCTGCCTATTGCCCGTATTCCTTTCATGAACAGAGGCAACAGCGATGGCGACATCCGGTTCGGCGATGGTCTCAAGTAGGTGGGACATCGAACCGGGAGATAAAATCGAGTCTTGGTCTAGCAGAAGCACCTCCGAATTCCGCGACGCTTCAGCGACCTTCAGGATCTGGTTCAAGGCCGCTGCGACGCCTCGGTTTTGCGCAAGCTGAACCAAGCGCACGCCGGCCTTGTCACAGACCTCCCGTATCTGCCCGACGTTTGACGAACCGTTGTCGACCACTGTGACCAACGAGGATTGACTGACTGCGCTCTCGATGCATCGACGAAACAGTTCTACTTCTGGGTTGAATGTCACGATGCCGATCATTGAGTTGCTCACGTCGTTCACGCACCAATCCGGGTGCGCGCCCAGTCCGATTCACCCGAAAAGTACTGGATCGCCTCGCTGATGCGATTCATATACGCTGCGCGGCTGAAGTTCTCCCGCCAGAACGCACGGGTGATTTCCCTCGGTGGGGCAGAGGTCGCGACACGCAGCAACTGCGGAAGCAGTCGTTCGGCGGTGTCGAGTCCGCGAACGAACACTCCATCGGAATATCCCTCCATCCCGCTAGCTCCACAGAAGACGACGGGTGTGCCCACCTGGAGGGATCCGACCAGGATCATATGGCCCGCGGCGCGACCTCGCGGGCGCAGGGGCAGGAAAGAAACGTCCGACCGGGCGATCAACGCTCCGAACTCCGACTGCGTGACTCGACCGAAGTGTTCGACGCGCGCCGGACCGCTTTCGATGACGCGAGGCCCCTCCCCAACCGCCGTCAACAGTTCGACGGGTTCTCCGGACTCGAGGATCTCCCTTTCGAGCTGATTCACTACCCCCAGATCGCGGTCTGAAGACCCGCCAATGAAGATCCTGGTAACGCCGTCGCCGATTTCTGGACTCGAGGAATATGGAAAGTCATTGCCGTAGATGACGGGTAACGCCTGTCCACCAGACACCTTCCAGTTTTCAGCTTCTACAGTCGCGAGCGTGATGATCGGCGAATCATGAAGCGCCCGCGCTAGCATTCTCCAGGATCGCGTCCCCGGCGTCGCATACAGTCCGGTCACAATGACTCGTTTCCGAGTCAGTGCCTTCAAGGGGATTGCGATCCATGGGTTGGTGGCTAAGTAAGAACCCGTTCGGGGCTTTAGCGATGCCTTGATCGCAACCACGGCCGAGTCCACGCCCAGTCCGAAGGCGAGCTTGCCAAAGCGCTTGCCGGTGGCTGACGCGTGGTCGAATGTCACGACCCGCGCCACCGAGGGCATGTCTTCCCAATGCTTCGCGCTGGACGGCCTTGCAAGTGTGACGACTGTCAGGTCCCTGTCGGGTCGATGGTCATCCATTGCGAACCTCCTTGGCAAGTCGCGCCCATCCCGTCACGGCGCCAACGATGTATGAGTCACGTGCTCGTGCGACATCTGATGGCGTACTCGCGACAGCAATCGATATGGAGTTGAGCCAGCTACTGACCGAGTCGTCCGTAAGCCATTCGCTGGATTCGCCGAGTACGTCTGATAGGACAGAATCGCGTGGGCCGACGACAGGGGTGCCAACCTCCAGCGCCCTGATTGCTACACCGCTCTGGTAGAAGCGACGATAGGGAATGAGTACAACCGAGGATTCCTGCAGCCGATTCTCGAACTCGCCTTCGGTGATGAAGCGAGCCTCAACCGTCCAGCCCGCTATGTTTGGCCAGCCTCTGCCCACAACACCGAGACGCCATGATTGATCGGCTTTAGCGGCAATATTGGCGAGGAGAGCAACGTCCCGGTCAGGTTTGTACTGACCCATCACTGACACGAGTGCCGACCCTGACCTATCCCCGGACTCTGCTCTCGTGAGGATCGGGTGCGGGACTAGTTCAATGCGGTCGGAAGCGAGGCCAGTCGCCCGGGCGAGCGCCCTGTGAGCGTGTCTGCTGTGAGTCACGAGCTTAACTCGCCCCGCAAGTGTCCTTGCGACGATCGCCCCAAGTCGCCCATACCCCACAGCTCGCACGAGCGGCTTCGGGTCGTGCATCACGAGGCTTCCTTTGCCAGCGACAATTCGGATGAGCAAACTGTCGAACAACCCAAGCACGGGCCAGCAGACAACGGTTTGTGAACTCCGCATAGAGCGGCTAAGTCGGCGCGCTAGATGGAGCTTGCGAATGTACTCGACAATCCACAGCACCCTGCCTCCTCCATTAGCTGAGGGCTCTAGAAACTGAATGGAGTCGGTGGAAACGCCCGACGCCTCCAGGACCTGACGAGCTTCAAGCACGTAGTGCCTCAGGGCCGAACCCAGCGGATTAATCAGGAGAACACGAGCGTCGGACTGCGGCAGGCGGGTGCGGGCACCACGCCACAGCTCACGTGCGGAGGACCATCGCCGGCGTGCGATCAGTCCCGCGAGACGGCGCAAGATGGGAAGGGCGCTGCCAAGAGTCCGGCCCAAGATGCCCGCGTGGCGGGAATTTAGCAACCGAAGATTGCGGGCGAAGTAGAACGGTGGTGTTCCGTCAGACTGCTGCCACGCCCGGGCGCTGGCAACGACCGCAATCCGTCCACCTGCGTATCCCAGCCGAAGATGAAGGTCAACTTCTTCGGTGTATAGAAAGTACGACTCATCGAACGGCCGAAGCGGCAAGTCGCGCGTTCGGTAGACCACGATCGCTCCGTCGAGCCAATCGCAGCTGACTGGCTCGGCGTGGGCTGCGGTAATTGGAATGCTTCGACGGTGAATCGGAAGCCGGAGGACAGGAGAGAGTATCCCGCCCATGGACCAAACGCGATTGTGGTCGGTCAGCAACTCCGGGCCCACTGCAGAGAGGCTTGGATCTTGAAGTGCAGCGACGAGTCGATGGAGGCACCCTTCATCGACTCGCACCTCGTGCGTCGCGACGAGGGTGAACGGAGCCTCCTTGCCCGCATCCCTCAAAGCGCGCAACCCAACGTTAACTGCGGCTCCATAACCAAGATTGCGCATTACCTCAAGCTGTACGCCCGTGGGCAAATCGGTGCGGAGCTGGTCGACCTTCGCTGGCAGATCGGAGTTGTCGACGACCACGATTCGAGTGGCGTCCACGCCCCTCGTGAGCAATCCATCGATGATTCCGCGAATCGTGTCGTGGCGACGGTGATGCACAATAACTGCTGAGAGCGTGTCGATAGGGGAGTCGTGGCGATCGCTCATTGGCCCCTCATCCACTGGTCCGCGCTTCGTCGTCCGTCAATCGGCGGAAGGCTGCGTACAACGTCCTCAGGCTCGAGAGGCGCGTCGATCGCGGCGAGCAATGCAGCCGGGAGGCTACTGACTTCCGCGACAACCGTATGGTTTGCCCTCGTCAGCCAACTTGCGAGTCCCGTTTCCTCGGTGGTCACGATAGTCAGACCATGAGAGAGGCCCTCCTTTATCGGAAGGCCAATCTGCTCCCGCCAGCGACCGTCTCGCACCGACGGAGCCACCAGGATCCTGTGTCGTCCATATGTGTCGCGAAGTGCGTTGTGTTCGATATGGGTGACGTGCGTTCGTCGAGTCGGTGACTCACGCGCCCATTCTGCAACGAGCTCCCTCAGCGGGCCGTCGCCGACCAGCGTTATCGATGAGTCCGTCTGCGACTCGATCTGGCGCCATGCCTCCAGTAGCGGACGGACTCCCTTCCGCTCCTCCAGTCGACCGACGAATAGCACATCCATCTCTGCGGCAGAAGCCAACGGAAGAGTCGGTGCGGGCAACTCGAGAATTAGCTTGTGCGGTGCTCTCAGAAGTCCCGGCAGTCTGGCGTACGTTGCCATTGCTCCGGGGCTGCCAAACGCGACTCGATCGAGAAGGGAGCCGAAGACTGACCCGACGACAGCGCCCACAACGCGAGCGGCTGACGACTTGCCCCATGCAAGTTTACCGAGGAGGTTCTCTATGCTGTTGTTCTCTATGCAGTAGGCGACCAATTGCGCATTGCGTCGCTTGACGAGTCGTACTGTCAGTGCCGTAACGATTGTGACCGGGAGTTCCCGCATCCAGAGAGGCTCGGGTATCTCTACAGTGACGTGCCCCGTCGCTCTCAGAGCTTTCACGAGCGATTGTGGCGTTAGGCGGTTGATTCCGTCCGCCAAATCTCTGGCGCCGAGGTCCCACTTCGTCGCCCTATACAGAACGGCATCTCCGGGCGCCCACTCCGTAAATCTCTCGATATGCGCAGCGCGAAGCTCAGGAACCACGTGTATGACTGTCATTTGCCGCTCGTTTGCAACTCGGGAGTCCTCGCGATGAGGGCGCGCAACGCTGACTCGTAGCGTCCATTTACGGCATCCCACGTGTAGGAGTCCTTTGCGCGCGCAATAGCGGCGCGAGACAGCTGATCAGCCAAGTCTCGATCTGCGAGAACGGACACGATGGCGTCGCGGATCGCCCCTGCGCTCGGCGCCGTGAATATCCCTGCATCGCCGAGAACCTCGCGGTTATAGACAGTGTCACGCGCCACAATAGGTGCTCCGCATGCCATCGCCTGCACCAGCGCGGGATTAGTGCCGCCGACGCTGTGTCCATGAAAATATGCGCCAGCGTGTTGCCAGAGACTGTTGAGTCTCTGGTCATCGCTGACATGGCCAAGCCAGTGCACCCGGTCGGACGTCTGTGACAACGCCCTCGCTGCGTCATCAAGCTCTCCGCCATAACCGCTCGATCCCACAATGACGACATCGGTTGTGTCCGCGAGGTCCTTCGCTGCCCCGAGGAACTCCGGAATCGTGTTCTCTGGCACGAACCTCGCGACCGCCAGCACGTAGCCGCGGTGTCGAAGGCCCTGCTCGACCGGCAACTGTTCCGCGACAACATCACCGCCATACGGAATGAACGCACCGTCCAGGCCAAACTCATCTCGCCAACGGCGCCCGATCTCCATCGAGTCGTAGACCATCCGAGACCCGTGCCTCGCAGTCCAAGTCGCTCCTGTCCGGAAGACCTTCTTGGCGAAGCGGCCCCACTTGGCGCGATCCCACTCGATACCATCTACGTTCACCAGGCTCGGGATGCCGGCCCGCCGGAGGATCGGAAGCCAGTAGCCGTTCGCCACATTCATGACGAGGGCGACGTCGGCGCCCTCTCGAGCCGCGTGCCGAACTGCGGACAGTCCATAAGTGAGCGTGCTGACGGACTTCCGCTCTACGCCCCAGGTCTCGACCGTTCGCACTCTCGGGTCCCTATTCGGGTCGGCCGGCTTTGTTGCTCCAGGGCGACCGTATACGGTCACCTCCCATCCTGCGTCGACGAGAAACGGCGCGAGTCTGCGGATTGCAGTCTCGAAGCCGCCGTAGTAGCTGGGGTAGCCGCGAGTGCCGATGATTGCGACAGAAGGCATAGGGATTCCTTTTGTATCGAGCGGATTAGTGGGCAGTCTCGCCCGGAGCAAGAGCTGCCTTGGCCGTCTTGCCGAGGATGACCACATCTCCGACGAGGGACCAGTTCTCCACATAGGAGAGATCAAGCCGAACGGAGTCCTCCCACGAGAGCGTCGAGCGCCCGCTGACCTGCCAGAGGCCCGTGATTCCGGGCTTTGCAAGGAATCGCCGGTGGACGTGGTCGGCGTAAAGGGCGACTTCCTTGGGAAGAGGGGGTCGCGGACCGACGAGCGACATCGACCCTCCAATTACGTTGAATAACTGGGGGAGCTCGTCGAGGCTGAATTTGCGCATGACGCGTCCAATCGGCGTCACGCGCGGGTCGTCCTTCATCTTGAAGAGCACCTCGTTGCCAGCGTCACGTTGCTGCTTCTCGAGGTCAGCGAGCAGTTCCTCGGCGTTGGTGACCATTGAGCGGAACTTGATCATCGAAAACTCTTTGCCGCCCAGCCCGACCCGTGTCTGGCGGAAGAAGACGGGGCCGTCGCTCGACAGTCGGACGCTTATCGCGAGGAATGCCAGCGCGGGGCTGATGACGATCACGCCCAGAAGCGATGCGATCAGGTCAACGGTGCGCTTCACGACCCGCTGACCTCGGCTGAACCGCGGTGTCTCCACGTGGATGAGTGGGAGGCCTGACACAGGACGCGTCTGAATGCGTGGGCCGGCAATATCGATGATGCTCGGCGCAAGCACGAGGTGTTGTTTGCCGGCCTCGAGGCCCCATGAGATCTGCTTGACCTTGTCGGGCGGTAGTTCGTCGGTACTGGTCACCGCGACCGTATCGGCACCTGTGGCAATGAGCGCCCGATCAACGGCGTTCACGTTTCCCATGATCGGGATTTCGGTGCCTTCGATGGTTGAGGCCACCTTGCCCGAAGGCACACATGCTCCGACAACGCGGTAGCCGGCGCTTGGAGTGCGCTGAAGTTCTCGGGCGAGGTGAGCGACGGTCGATTCGGAACCGACGAGCAGCACGCGGGCCGAATAGCGTCCCCTCAGTCTCTGCGAGATCAGCCATTGACGCCACAGCCAGCGTTCGACGAAAAGAATCAGCACGCCCATAGGAAGGCTGATGAGGAGGAACCCTCGCGCAACATCGACTCGGAGCAAGAAGGCGATGATCGCGACGATTCCAAATAGTCGGACACTCGCGTCGAGTACGCGCTTGTATTCGGCGTTCCCGTTGCCGATCACGCGCTCGCTGCGCGAGTCGATCAAGCTGAGTACCCACATCCATCCGAGTACGAGGCCTCCTGAGAACAACCAGTACGAGAAGTCACTGAGACGGCTGTCTTCTCGGATGGAGACCTGCGCGTTGCCTAGACCAAACCAGGCGATCTGCGTCCCGTAGACGACCCATATCAGGACGAGCAGGTCGCTGATCCAGATTCGCCGCGCGTAGCGCTGCCGCCACCGATCGGGTGCGCGCGGAACCCGAGTCGAACTCGAGATCGAGCTGGGCGCAGACACCATCTGCGCGTTCGGCGCCATCGCCACAGCATCCGCCGAAGCAGCTGAGGGCTGTTCAGCGGGGATGTGCGATGTTGAGATTTGAGGAATTCGCTGCGACGTCGTCGTCGCGTCGACCTTTTGCAGGTCAGACGTCACAGACCATCCTTTCTTGCCTCGAAGTTCCCCCGCAAAAAACGCTATCAGCGCTATGTGTCGCGCAAATGACGGTAGGAGCAACATCGTGTCCCCTCTTCGGGGGACGCGGCGCCGTGGCAACACCGGTGCACGGCTTGAGGTGCCGCGCCATGCACTTCGTTTGCAGTAGCTGCAATGTGCACCGTGCTGTCAAAGTCGGGTGACGTCCCGGCGACGGTCACGCTGCGATTGGCACGTTCACATCCCCGATCATCGCGAGCCTCAACTTGGTTATCCCCGTTGCTTGGGTTGGTGGAGCAACGGTGAAGGGAAGTTAACCGCGATCACGGGTAACGGGCGCGGCTCTCGCCACCGAAGCGCCCACGACGGTTACGAGCGCAGCGATCGTCGCAAGTCTCGGCAGGTCTGACGTTCCTGTTCGGCGCAAACGACCTCTTCGTGACCGATGGCACCGCATGCTCTTGACGGGAACGTAACAAGCTGTACACGAGCGGCAGATACCCTCATCGTTATGGGTAACGCGAATCTGTTGGAGCTCGCAGCCGTAGGCGCAGTCGCGTTCCTTGGGATGGCCGTGCTGTTTGCGATCCCGCTCCGTTACAGGCAACTCGTACTCGCGTACGCAGTGGGAGCATCTGCCGGGCTAGTCGGCGTTCAGGTGCTCCGCATCCACGTCTTCACCCTACTGGTCGTGCTGTGGCTACTCCTCGCTGCCAGGCAAAGCGACAAGGAGGGCGCGGGGTCGGCGGTCGTTCTCGGCGCATGCTCCCTCGTCCTAGGGGGTACAGCGCTTATGGGTGATCTGGTCAACAGCCCTACGCTCGCCTTGCAACTGATCGGGCTCACCGCCAGCGCCATCATCATCATCCTCGGGACTGTGAAAGTCGACCGTGACAGAATGCTCGTTGGCCTACTAGCGGTGGTCTCACTGGCCTCGCTCGTCGGGTTGTCGCAGGTCACTGGCATCATCCCGATGGACTTGTGGCACCTCGACGTGAGTTCGATCGGGCGCCCTACAGGCATCTACCCCGAGCCGGACTGGCTGGGCATGTTCGCGGGAATCGGTGTGATCCTCGCATGGCTAATTCCGATGCCATGGGGGCTCCGGTCGGCACTGCTTGTGCTCAATGTGTCGGCCCTAGTGCTCGCCTTCGCCCGCGCGGCATGGGTGGCAGTAGTAGTCGCCGCTGTCCTCGGGGCAATCGTGTTCCTGCTACGAGGGCGATCCAAGCCGAGTGAGCGGGTGCGGACCGGTCGTGCGATTGCAGTCGTCGTCGTAGCCGTTGTGGGGGCTATCGCTTTCTCGGTGAACACCGCGCTCCGCAACGACGTCATCGTGCGCGTGGGCACGATGATGGGAACGAATCCAGACCCCGACGACATCTCCGGGCAGGCTCGGGTCAGGCAGACGAACCTACTCCTCGACCTTGCCTCAGACATTCCGCCGTGGGGCCACGGGCTCAGTGCCTCTGGCCGTGTCGGGGTCTGGGGCGACTTCGTCACGGGTGAATCGACGAACAACGTCGCCTCGAATTGGTTGCTCGCGATGTGGGTTGACGGGGCGTTCCTCGCTCTGCCCCTGATCCTATTCCTCGCATGGGCTTGCATCCGCGGGACGCGATCTATCGCCGGAATGGCACTGATCGTGACCCTCGTGTCGAGCCTGTTCTCGAACGCGACCTACTTCCCGATTACGTGGATGCTGCTCGCGATTACGGTCGCAGGGTTCAACGCCAAGCAGGTGGAGGCGATTCAGGTACTTCCGATGAGCAAGGGCGCTTTGGCTCGAAGTTAGGCGTGTGACGTCGTCGGTCTCGGATGCAGTCCACGGAGCAGAACACGGGGACATCGCGGATGCCCGCAAGGGCCGGTTACTTCCTATCGACAAAGCTCGCACTTCGTCGCCTCATTGATCGGCGCACCACGGAGGAAGCGGTGCAAGTGGCGGCCAAGTTTCTCGATTTGGTGCGTGACGCTCACTCCATCTAGCGGACTGCACGTTCGGTCGCGGGTGCCGCCCGCCGCCGCGCACGCCGCTCGTAGGGGAGTCGCGCCTTCCACCGATCCATCGGGCGGGTCAGAAGCGCGTGGCTCCCAACTGCGGCCGCAATTGCCAGAGGCATGGCGATCCAGGCGGCATCGAGCAGCGTGCCTCCCATGCCTGTTGCCACGATCACAAGCAGCGGGTAATGCCAGATGTAGAGCTCGTAGCTGATTCGTCCGACGTATGCCGGGGCCGCGGAACCTAGGGCATGCACGATCTCGGATTCGCGCGTGGTGACGTGCATCAGCAGAAGCACCGTGCCAACGATTGTCAGGACCACGCCGAAGGTGTACCCGGTCACCCACAATGATCCGACGATCGCCACGACAATCAGCGCCAGGCCGGCGTATCCCCAGGCGCGGCCGAACGCGCGGCCGCTTCGGTGCATCACCAGGGCGAGGGCGCACCCGAAGAATAGGCCACCAGAGCGAAGCAAGTAGACGGAGTGATCTGCTGTCAAGTCGGCGATGAGCATTCCGACCGTGAGCACAACCCCGAACGCGCCCGCCAGGACTCCTTGCACGCGACGTGACTTCGTGAATCGGATGAGCACCAGTAGCAGCGCCGGCCAGACAAGGTAGAAGATCTCCTCGATGCCGAGGCTCCACGTGTGCCGCCACATGTCGCCCCCGGCGAGACTGAACGAGGTCACGATCGGCATGAGGTAGGTGACAGCAAGTAGCGCGTTTGCTAAAACGGAGACGGCGCCCTTTACGAGCAGGGCCGACGCTGCGCAGACGGCAACAGCCAGCAGCAGCGGCGGGTATAACCGGATCAGCCGCCTGGCGTAGAAGCGCTTCATACGGATGCGCCCCGCGTCGTCGATCTCGCGCATGAGGATGCCGGTGATCAGATAGCCGGACAGCACGAAGAACACGTCGACGCCCATCCAGCCAGGGAAGTCGAGCGGGGTCGAAGCGTGATGGATCAGGACGACGATGACGGCGAGAGCCCGAATGCCGTCCAGCTGCGGCATGTAGTTCGCGCGGGGGCGACCCGCTGGTCCGGTGGCGGCAACGAGGTTACCTGACGGTTGTATCGCTGATTCACTCGGCACGAAAGTCACTCTGTCAGGCGCGCGTTTCGGCCGTGTGAACGCGCGGCGTTACATCGACACCAAGAATGACGCGTGGATCAGGAGGTGAGGCGTTGCCATGGCCCTGGCTTACGTGTCAGGTGGTCGTCGTGGGGCGGACGCTTTACAGAGAAGCCTCGACCACGCGATCAACGCGTCTCAAGGGTCGGCTTGGACACTCATGTCCACCACTCACGGGCCGATTGCGCGGCGCTAAGGGTCGGCTGATGATTACGGGACTGTGACGAGGGCTTCACCCGACCACACGGATGCGCCCCCGTCCGTCGACGTGATCGCGGTCGGCGCCGTCCGGTCAAGACCGGGGGCGCACTGCGACCGCTCAGGCTTGGATCGGTCGGCATTGGCGAAGCGAGTGAGAGCCAGGCCCGAACAGCCGTCGGCAGCGTGGGCGACGATTACGTCAACCCCGTCGATGGCGATGGCTGCGGCATCCGGAGTGGGCAAAGCGATCCAATCACCTTCCTTCGCGACAAACGCCGTCGACTCGCAGATCAGCGCGACGACGTCGCCCTGAGCCCGCAAGCCGCGAGCGTCGGCGCACGGCGCCGCCGCCGGGCCGGACGGCAGCTTCACAGTCCCGGCGTCGGTCACTCTGACGAAGCGCGATGCTGCCAGCACATGCGGGTACGACTCCCAGAACTGGCCCTGCGTGAAGGTGCGCATCGCCTGCGACTCGCAGGTCGGCCCCACGCTCACCACGATCTCGGCCTCGGTCTGCGCGAACGTATCGAGCGCGGCCAGTTGAGTGACACCTCTACATAGGGGTGTCACGTCGGTCCAGGTGGCGCCCGCATCGGTTGAGCGCTCGATGAGCGGAGGGGTTCCGCCGCACGCGCCCGCGACGCCGCGCCACCAGACGTTCGAGCCGGCTCCCGTGCGTACGGCGAGGAAGCGTTCGACGTCCCGCCGGGGGCGCCGGGATCGGCTCGGGCGGCGGTGTGGGAGTAGGCGTCGGGACACCGAGGGTGAAGGTCGGTACGGGCGCAGCCATCCCGGGGGTCTCGTTGGGCGCGGCGTGATCGTATGCCGCAGAGACGAGGGTGCTAACGCCGAGACTGGCAACCACCAGCGTAGCCACGGCACTCCAACGGAAGCTGGACGAGCGCCAGGATCTGTCGTTTGCCACGGCCTACGGGGTGCGAGAGACGCTGTCAGACGTTTCGTCCCGCCTCGCCGGCTCGACGAGCGGAGACAACGACGCTTCGACGGGCTCGGCGGCCGGCCCGACCGGAGCGGGAGCAATCTTGCGGCCGGCTTTGCGAGCGGCTCGGGTTTCGGCCCGCGAACGGCCCTGCACATAGCCATAGCCCTGGCCATATCCGTAGCCATATGCGTACGCGTACGAGTCCGGTCCGCGGGTAGGAACCATCGACAGCACGATGCCGGCGACCTTCGCACCGACGGTCTGCAGAGCGTCGATCGCGCCCGACAGCTGGTGTCGGTTCGTCCTGCCGGCCGACACGATGACCAGTGCGCCACTCGTCGCACGCGCCAGAATGGCGGCATCCGTGACGGGAAGGAGCGGGGGAGCGTCACACAGCACGACGTCGAAGTCGCGCTCGAGCACCTCGAGCAGCGTGGCCATCTGGTCTGACCCGAGCAGCTCGCTCGGGTTGGGCGGGATCTTGCCGGCGGGCAGCACGTACATGCTGCGGTCGCCCCACGGGTGCATCACGTCACCGACCTTCGTGCGACCGATCAGCACGTCGGTGAGCCCGGCGCCACCCTCGATGCCGAGGTACTCGGCCACCTTGGGCTTGCGCAGATCGGTGTCGAGCAGCGCGACGCGCTTGCCGGCGTCCGCCAGTGCGATCGCGAGGTTGATCGTCGTGGTCGACTTGCCCTCACTCGGAACGCTCGAGGTGACGACGAAGCTGTGACGGCCGCCCATATCGAGGAACTGCAGGTTGGTGCGCAACGCCCGGAAGGACTCGGCGCGCGGGCTGAGCGGGTCAGCGTGCACGATAAGCGGGCGCTCTTTGGCCTTCGGGTCGAACGCGATCGCGCCGATGAGCGGTGCGTCGGTGACGGGCGTGAGGTCCTGGGGCGTGCGGATGCGCGTGTCGAGGATCGACCGCAGCACTGCGATGCCGATGCCGATCGCGAGACCGACGAGACCGCCGAGCACGAGGTTGAGGGTCACGTTCGGGCTCGAAGGTGCGAGGGCGGGAATCGCATCTTTCACACGGGTGAGCCGCACGGGGCTCTCTTCGCTGCCGTTCGGCGTCTCGATCGACTCGACGGCCGCGGTCAGGCTCGCCGCCAGCGCGTTGGCGATGTCGGCAGCGAGCAGCGGATCGGCGTCGGTGACCGAGATCGTGATCAGCGTCGTGTTGAGCGGAGCAGTAGCGGACACCGACTCCGCGAGGGTGTTGGCCGAGATGCCGAGATCGAGCTTGGCGATCACCGGATTCATGACGATCGGCGTCGTGACCAGGTTGGAGTACGTCGTCACTCGCGACTGCGTGAAGGTGGATCCCTGCTGCATCTCGGCGACGGTTCCGCCCGCCTGAGTGGAGACGAAGACCGTGCTCTGCGCGTCGTACATCGGCGTGCGCGTCAGTGAATACCCTGCCGCCACGCCCACTCCGAGCAGCGTCGCCAGAACGATGATGATCCAGTTCTTGCGAAGGATACGGATGTAGTCGGTGAGCTCCATGACGCCTTTCCCTCGTGGGTCGCGCTCATGGTGCGAGAGCGCGAGGGGAAGCCCCGAGGTGCGTCCATGGTGACACGGATGCGTTTCGGAGTCCTCGCCGGGACGTGACGGGCATGTTAAAGGAGAGGGACGGATTCCGCGTCTTTCTGCGGGTGTTTTCGGTTTCGAAGCTCTTCGCGTCCCCCGAAGAGGGGACAGGCGTCCCCCGAAATACCGACAGACGCGGGGGTTGACGGCCCCGTAACGTCGGTTGTGGCCCCCGGATCGATGCCCTTCAATCCGGGGGCTCATTGATTTCTCTACCGGCCGGATGCTGCGGCGCTCAGCACCCGTACCACCTCGTCGAGCGCCGGCGCCAGCTGGGCGGCGGAGAGTTCGTAGGTCTGCCACGACCGCCCGTACGGGTCGATCACATCGTCGTCCTCGGGCTTGTCGGGCGGCAGCACCATCCCGCGACGACTCGCGACGAGCGCGGCGGCGGCGCGGACGCGCGCGCCTGGGCTCTGCACGGGGGCCTTGGCGGCGACATCTTGAATCTCTTCGTCGGTGATGTCGGCCGAGAGCCGCGCGAACTCGCGCGCCGTGAACGTCGAGCGCACGCGCGATGGCGCCAGCTCGGCGACCATGCGGCGGTGGTCGCGGGTCATCGTGATGATCAGGTCGGGCGCGAGCAGGTGCTGCTCGATCAGAAACCGCGAGCGGTGCGCCGTGGAATCGGCCGTCGGAATGCCGAGCTGGTCGGCCAAGGCGAGCGCCTCGGGAGTCATCGGTGCCGAGCGCAGACCGCGGGTTCCGGCGCTGGTGACCGTGGCGTGCTCGCCGAGATCTTTGCGCAGCAGCTGCTCGGCGAGCGGCGAGCGGCAGATGTTGCCGGTGCAGACCGTCAGGACCTCGAACAAGGGCGCACCTCCGGGGCTGGTAACGTTCCGCGCATGTCGCTCGACTCTACCGACGTGAACGAGGTGCCCCGTGCCGAGGCGTCTGACGTCTCGACTCGGTCAGAGCGGCGGGCTGCGGCATCCGACTCTGTGAAATCAACGCGCCGCACCGACTGGCGGCTCGGCGGGCGCACGGTGCATCCGTGGCGGGCGGGTGTGCTCGCGGTGGCGCTCATCGGCGTCGGCCTGGGCGTCGTGCTCGGCACGCTGGTGACGGTGGTGCTGCCTTCCGCCGGTGGACTCGCCGCGACGGCGGTGCTGTGGCTCGGGATGCTGGTGCCCATCGTGTGGGCTTTCACCCGGTCTCGGCCGGCGGGGCTGCTGAGGTTGCGGTTTCTCGACCTTCTGTGGGGCGTGGGTCTTGGGCTGATCCTGCGGATGGTGCAGGGCTGGCTCGCCGTGGCGACTGGCGGGTCGGGGGCGCTGCCGTCGTACCCGTCGATCGGGGGGTCGCTGCCGTCGGGGTTCGTGTTCTCGGACGTGCTCGCGCCGGTCGTGATCGCCCCGGTTCTGGAGGAGTTCTTCTTCCGCGGCGTGGTGCTCGTCTCGCTCTACAGGCTGCTGCGGCGGCCGGTGGGTGCGGTGATGGCGGGGGCGGTGTCGGTGGTCGTCTCTGCGGGACTGTTCGTCATGTTGCATTCGCTGGACGGGGCGCTCTCGGTCGATGAAGTCATCTCACTTGCGCTGCTGGGTGTGGTGTGCGGGGCGCTCGTCATGTTGACGGGACGAATCTGGCCGGCTGTGCTGACGCACGTCGTGTACAACGGGTCGTTCGTGGTGCTCGCGGTGGCCGGCACGCTGCTGGGCTGAGCTACGGGCTCCGCCGATACGGAAGAAACTCACTCCCGCCCCTGGTGCAACCCGGTGTCGAGCACGTAGCGTCGAAAGCGGACGCCGGTACCCCGGCATCCGTCCCCCCAGGCGGGCGATGCAGACATCGGCCCGCCCCACACGGTATCGACGACGACACCGACTACGAAGGAGAACTATGTTCCGATCCGTAAAGCCATCGCGACGCGCGATGGCAGTCGCAAGTGGGGCGGTGGCCGCGCTCGCGCTGGCCACACTTCCCGCCACAGGCGCATTCGCGGCACCTCCTGCCGCGCAGTGCGACAACCGCAATAACAACACCGTTGCCAAACTGCTCGACTGTGTCACTCCAGATGGCGTGATGGAGCATCTCAAGGCCTTCCAGGCAATCGCCGATGCCAACGACGGCAACCGCGCTGCGACGACCTCTGGGTATGACGCGAGCGTCGAGTACGTCATCGATGTGATGCGGGATGCCGGGTGGACCGTCACCGAAGACACATTCGACTTCGAGCAGCAGGCTGCGCCCACCGTGCAGCAGCTGACGCCTGTCGATGCCACCCTCGAGACGGCATTCGTGACCGGCTCGCCCGTGGGGGACATCACCGCCGCAGTGACTGCGATCGACTACGGATCGGGAACGAGCGGCTGCGAGGCGGGCGACTTCACCGGGTTCGCCGCGGGAACGATCGCACTCATCCAGCGAGGTGGGTGCACTTTCGCCGTCAAGGCGGCCAACGCCGATGCGGCGGGAGCGGCAGCGATCATCATCGCCAACAACGTGCCCGGGTTGCTCAACCCGACGCTCGGGGAGTATGTGGCTACCGCGCCGGTCGCCTTCACCACTCCTGAGGGCGGCGCGTCGTTGAGCCAGTCTGGGTCGACTGCGCGGGTGTTCGTGCCCGACCCCGTTGTCGTGCCGCAGCGCAACGTCATCGCCGAGCTGCCCGGTCGCAACAACGACAACGTCGTGATGGCGGGTGCGCACCTCGACTCGGTGCCCGAGGGGCCCGGCATCAACGACAACGGCAGCGGCTCGGCCGCGCTGCTCGAAGTCGCGCAGAACCTGTCGAAGCTGAAGCCCGAGAACACGATCAGGTTCGCCTGGTGGGCGGCCGAAGAAGAAGGCCTCGTCGGCTCGACTTCGTACGTCGACCGGCTGCCCCAGGAGGAACGCGACCGCATCGCGCTCTACCTGAACTTCGACATGATCGCCTCGCCGAACTACATGTTCATGATCTACGACAGTGACGAGTCGGGTTACCCGGCTCCGGTCGAGGTTCCGGAGGGCTCGGTGCAGATCGAGGACCTCTTCGAGAGCTACTTCACGAGCGTGAATGAGCCCTACACCGATGCCGAGTTCAGCGGACGCAGCGACTACGCCGCATTCATCGATGCCGGCATCGCCTCGGGCGGCCTGTTCACCGGCGCGGAAGAGGTCAAGACGCCGGAGCAGGCTGCGATCTGGGGCGGCACGGCGGGACAGTGGCTGGACCCGTGCTACCACCAGGGGTGCGACACGATCCTGAACATCAGTGAGAAGGCGCTCGGCGTCAACTCCGATGCCATCGCGCTCGCTGTGCTCGCCTACTCGTACTCAACGGAGACGGTGAACGGCGTAGTGGGCAAGTCGATCCCCGGTGGGCTCGCGCTGCCCGCTCCGGCAGGACCGGTCGCGGAGGGCTCGGCCGGTGCCGGCGGTGGTCTTCACCAGGGCGCCGCAGAGTGACCGCCTGAACGGCCGCTGAGGCCCGTCGTCCTGTCGCAGGGCGGCGGGCCTCAGCGTTGTGGCTGTGGGCTGATATCCACAACGGCTCGAATCTATGTATGAATGTCGGCGGCTCATGTCAGTATCGAATATGGCCATCTTGACCGACATGCGAGAGCGGATCTGCACCCTCGACTCGCAGTTTGGTGTGGATGTCGACGGTGCCGATCTGGTCGCTGCTGCCCGGCGGTGGGAGACGGACGCGGTCGTCGCGATGGTCGAGATCGCCGCAGCGGTCAAGCATGATGCGGACCGCTTGATGGCAGTCGGTGCGGCGATTCTGAGCGAGCGATCGTCGCGCGACCTGGGTCAGAGCGGCGCCGCCGCGGTGCGCGGGCATTCGTCTCCCGTCTCGCTGGTGCAGTCGATCTCGGGCGGAACGCGAGCGGATGCGGTACGCGCCGTGCGGGTGGGTGGAGCGCTGCTCGACGGTTCTGCGGGGGCGAACGAATCTTCGGAGTTGGCGGCTGCGCCGGTCGAGCGGCCGTGGCATGAGTCGCTTGGCCGTGCGATGTTCGCCGGGTTGCTGACACCGGCCCAGCACGACGCGATTCTGCGCGGAGTGGGCGAGCCGCCGGAACGCCTGGACGGCGTCGGCGAGGTCTGGGGGCTAGCAGCGGCGCAGCTGGTGGCGGAGGCGGACGGCATCGAGGTCGAAGAGCTGGCTCGGCGAGCGCGGCAAGTGCGCGATGCGCTGGATCCGATTGGCACCGAGGAGCGCTGCGCGCGCCGCTTCGAGGCGCCGTCATTCCGCACGTGGACAGATGCCGACGGTGGCCGGCACGGGCGCATCGACTTCGACGACGAGGGTGCAGCGTTCTGGGACTCCGTTATCGCCTCCGCGCTGCGGCCTCGCCGTGGAGGACCGCGGTTCATGACCGCGGAGGAGCGTGAGGCCGCTGCCGATCTGGTCGCAGACACCCGCACCAACGAGCAGCTGACGTACGACTTGGTCACTGACGTGTTCCGTGCCGGGGCGCTGGCGACGGCATCCGATGTGTTCGGAGTTCGTCAGCCGGGCGTCCGCATCGTCGTGGTGCGCGATGCGATCGGCCCGCGCGACGCGTTCGGGCGCTTGGTGGCGACTGCCCACCTCGAGGACGGCGGTGACGCGCTGCCCGGGTCGGTGATCGACCGAGCGCTGTGCGACGTCGGGTCTGTGAAAGTGACGGTGGACTCGTGCGGCAACCCGCTCGACGTGGGCAGCGACGACCGGCTGTTCACTCCGAAGCAGAAGATGGCGCTCGCGGTGCGCGACGGCGGGTGTCTCTGGCCGGGATGCCGCGTCCCCGCGTCGTACTGCGAAGCCCACCACTCCGAGCACTGGGCGGAGGGCGGGCGCACCGACATCGAGTCGGGGGTGCTGCTCTGTCGCTTCCACCACATGCTGCTTCACAACGCGGGGTGGCGGATCAGGCGGGATGGACGAGGACCGTTCGTCCTTCACCGGCCACCCGGAATTCCCGAGGATCCGGTCGTGCTGCCGTCCAGGTCGGCGGTGCGGTGGGCGTGGGATTCGCCGCGTCCCGAGATGCGGACGGGATGGCGTGCGGCGTGAACGGACGGGCAGGACGAGTGAACCCGGGCGGGTCTGTCCGGGTCGGGCCCGGCCGGGCGCGGTCGGCGCGCGTGGAGTCAGTACGCTCGTGGCGGGTTATACGCGTGACCGGGGGTTCTGCGCAAGCACCAAGGTGTCCTTTCGGGCTCCCCATGTAAGCTGACGCCGCTCCTTCCCTGCGGAGCTAGGCATACGCGTGACAGCACCCGAGGATTCCGATATCGACCCGCGCCATGACGTGGAGTCGCTCGGTGGCGCGCCCGAAGACGCCGCGCACCGCGCGCAGGAAGACGAACTGGCGCGACTCTTCGGACCGGCAGAACAGCCGGACCGTGCTGTGCCTGCCGCTGATGAGGGCGCCCGGCGGGACAGTCTCGCGGCGCTGTTCGGAGCGCAAAAGACGTCGGACGCCCCGGCACAAGAACCCGACTTCACGTGGGATCCGAGTCTGATGGCTTCGCCGGTCGAACCATTCGTCGCCGAGTCTGAGGCGCCAACGATGTGGGTCCCGCCCGCGGTGGAGTCGCCGGCAGCGCCGACAGTGTTCGAGGAGACCCCGCCCGCGCCCGTCGATGATCTCGCGTCAGACGAACCCGATTTCGATCTCCCTGAGCCGGCCGAAGCCACTGTCGAGTCAGATCCAGTGGAGCCATCGCCCGATGACCACGCCACCGAGCAGATCGCGGCGGGGATAGCGGTCTGGTCGGACTCGTCTTCGGTGACGGACGACGCGCCGCCCGCTGAACCGTCAACGGCACTGTGGGACGACCCGTCACCGAGCACAGCCGACCTCATCCTCGCCGAAGACTTGGCTGAGCTCGGCTTCGACGAGGATCTCGCATTCGAGTCGTTCGGCGAGCCGGCATCCGAGGCAGGTGATGAGCCGGCATTCGCGTCGCCGGTCGAGCCGCCAGGCCCGTCGACGGGCGAGCCGGCTACCGAGGAGACCGCTGAGAGAAGCGAGGAAGCCGTTCCCCTGGCTGCCGGCGCGATGCTCGCGGGCCGGGCACTGGGGTCGGACGAGCCCGACGAGCCGGGGTCGGACGAGGCCGACGAGGCGGCATCCGTCGATTCCGCCGACGCGGCCCTCGCCTCCACCCGGCCCAGTTGGCTGGACGCCGTCAGCGGGGGACCGGACGCGAAGACTGTCGCCCTGCCGGCATCCGTTGCGGCGGCCGCCGCGGCAGCACCCGCAGCAGCGTCCCCGGTGGGGACCACGCCGGCATCCTCGACCGGGGCGTTCTATCCTGCAGAACGCCGCGGCATCCGGGCGTGGAGCACACGAGTGCGCTGGTCGGTCGCCGTCTCGATCGTGCTGCTCATAGGCGTCGTCGTCGGGTCCGTGCTGATCGCACAGAACATCGCGGCCAACAACGTCGCGGCGCAAGAGCTGGCCGCAGCGGTCGCTGAACTCGAGGGCGCCGAAGCGGCAGCCACCGACCCGGAGCCCTTGCTCGACGAGGCCGTCTCGCAGTACGAGGACACGGTCGCCAGCGCTCAGGCGACCGCCGACTCGGCAGGTCCGCCGCTCGCCGCGATCGCGGGGATGGCGGCTCAGCCGTTGCTCGACGCGTCGAACGCTGCGCTCGCCGCCTTGATAGCGCAGCTTGCCGCGGCCGACCTCGGCGATGTACCTGATCCATACGAGCGCGGCGATGTCGACATGGCGGACATCGATGAGCTGAAGGCAGCCACGAAGATCGCGGAGGCCCACGCCGGGCTCGTCACGACGGCGACACGGGAAGTGCGCGCTGCGCAGACAGCGCTGCAGGAAAAGGTCGATGCGCTGCGCGTCGCCCAGGTCGCCCTCGGCGCCTCACTGCCCGAGACGGCTGTCGTCATCGAGGGTGAGAACAGGCGGGCACTGCAGAGCTTCCGCGATGCTGTTGTCGCGGCATCCGTCGCCGTCCCCGCCGCCCAGAATGCGGGCGGATCAGGGGACGCCGAGCTCCTCGCCTACGCGGCCGCGGTCACGGCGTTGCGCGAAGATCAGGTTCGGGCGGAGAACGACGTCACCCCGGTGACGCCGGTGCGCCCGGCGAACCCCGCGCCGCTGCCGCAGCCGACGACGGATCCCGCGCCGGCGCCCGAGCCGGCACCGGAACCGCAGCCGGAGCCCTCGACGCCGGCACCCGAACCCGCGCCCACAGGTACTCCGTGACCACCGGCCTGACTAAGGCAGTCTTGGCGCCAGCTCCTTGATGAACGTCGCCAGGTCGGGTCCGAGATCCTCACGATCCAGCGCCAGCAGGATGCTGGACTTGATGTAGTCGAGCCGATCACCGGTGTCATAGCGACGACCCGAGAAGATCACACCCAGTACCGCTCCGGCGATCGACTCATCGGCCGCCAACTCCTCGAGTGCATCGGTCAGCTGGATCTCCCCGCCCTTGCCGGGAGCGGTGTTTTCGAGCACCTCGAAGATCTCGGGCTTCAGTACGTACCGGCCGATGATCGCCAGGTTGCTCGGCGCCTCGGCCGCGGCCGGCTTCTCGACGAGCGCCTTGATCTTCACGACGTCCGCATCGTCAGTGCGGTCCACATCGGCACAGCCGTAGAGGTGGATGTGCGACGGATCCACCTCCATCAGCGCGACGACCGTCGCCGACTGAGCCAGCGACACCTCGATCATGCGCGAGAGCAGCGCGTCCCGCGCATCGATCAGGTCATCACCGAGCATCACGGCGAACGTCTCGTGACCGACGTGCTTCTTGGCCCGCAGCACCGCATGCCCGAGACCCTTCGGGTCGCCCTGGCGCAGGAAGTGGATGTCGGCGAGCGAACTCGGCTCCATCACGCGGGCGAGCTTGCCGTGATCGCCCTTTGCATCGAGGCTGTGCTCGAGCTCGGTGACGCGGTCGAAGTGGTTGGCCAGCGCGTTCTTGTTGCGACCGATGATCACGAGGATGTCGTCGATGCCGGCGGCGACCGCCTCTTCGACGACGTACTGGATCGCCGGCTTGTCGACGACGGGCAGCATCTCTTTCGGCATGGCCTTCGTGGCGGGGAGGAACCGCGTGCCGAGACCGGCCGCGGGAATCACGGCCTTGATGGAGGGGAGGGTCATGACGACGACCGTACCGATGTTGCGTGAAGGGAATGTTTCGCCACGGTGACCGAAATAGCCTCTCACCGGGGGCGAAGGCGAACCCCTGTCCTCCGAAGAGGGGACAAGAATTGTCGAACGCGACCTCCGCCGGCGGTCGCCATCACGAAGCAGCCGCGGCCTCCGCGCGCCGCCACCGGTCGCCGCCCTCGCTCTGGGCGTCCTGCACCAGCAGGGCGGCGGCATCCACGAGGGATTCGTACGACGCGGTCGCGACGTCCACGGGCACGATTCCCGCGCTCGCCGAGATGCGCAGGCTCGTCGGCGCCTCGCCGTCCGCGGTCGACACCTCGTTCAGCACGGTGCGGACGAACTCCCGCACCGCTCCGGCCGGCTGCGACGCGAACACGGTGACGTGCCCCGGTGCAACGCGGCAGAGATCGACGTCGGAGGGGAACGTCTCGGCCACGATGTTCTCGAACCGACGGATCGTCGCTCCGAACGCCGCGTCGCCGGTGGCGTCACGCAGATCGCGCGCGTCATCGAGCCGCAGATCGATGAAGGACCAGCTCTGCTCCTTCCGGCGCCGTGCGCGCAGCAGCCGCTCGCGGACAACGGCGCGCATCATCGGCTCGATCGCGAACGCATCCATCGCCTCGAGCGCGTCCCGCGCGCCCGGACGTCGGTTGGCGAGGAAGAGCAGGCTCACGGTCGCACAGATCGCGTAGACGCTCATCGCGATCACGACGCCGCGGATGTACACCAGATCGGCCTCGGGGCTCGAGTTCCCGACGTCGCCCGCCGCGCCGACCGCTCCGAGAAGGACCAGGGCGGCCGAACCCACGACGAGCGGCACGCCGAACCGCGACCCCCGGAACGTGCCGCGCAGCACCTCGATCGCCCCGAGGATCGCGCCGATCGCCGACGCGAAGAACAGCCAGCGGAAGACGGTAAAGCCGTTCGGGAGGTTCGTCGTGAGCGCCAGCAGCACCACCGAGACGAGCGATTGGGCGAAGCCCATCCACGCGAGCGAGCGTTTGCCCTGAGCCGCGCGGAGCCCCGACCAGATGACGAGCGGCATGCCGAACATGATGCCGAACCCGACCGGGTGAAGGAGGACGTCGGTGCCCATCGCCGCGGACGCCAGCGTTCCGTAGGACCCGAGCAGGCCGAGGAACAGGGCGAAGGTCCACAGCAGCGTTGCGCGGCTCGCCCGGCCGAGCAGTCCGATCCAGATCATCAGCGCGACGCAGACCGTCATGGTGGTCGTGAGGCCCACCACCAGGTCGCCCGCTCCCTCCACCGTCGCCGCCGCAGCCTCACGCATCGGTCGTCTCCCGCGGCAGCTTCTGGGCACGGGGCGGCGGAGGCGCGGCATCCGGCCCCTCGTCCAGCGGCAGGCTCACCGTCGCGACGGTGCCGCGCCCGAGCTCGCTCTTCACGGACAGCTCGCCCCGATGCTCGTCGACGAGGGAGCGCACGATGCCCATGCCCAGTCCCGTGCCGGTGATGGGGCTGGCCTCGGCGGCGGCGGTGCGGAAGTACGGCTCGAAGATGCGCTCGAGGTCGTCCGGGCCCATGCCCATCCCCGTGTCGGTGATGACCAGCACTCCCTGATCCGCGGCGGCGGCATCCCCGTCCTTCGCGCTCGAGCGGAACACCTCGACTGTGACGCGCCCGCCCTTCGGCGTGTACTTGATCGCGTTGCTCAGCAGGTTGTCGCTCACCTGGCGCAGGCGGAACGCGTCGCCGTGCACCGACACCGGCTCGGACACGGCGAGGACCACGTGGATGCCGCCGGCCTCGGCAGCGGGAGCGAAAGACTCCACCGAATCGGCGACGACCTTCGCGAGGTCGGTGCTGGTCATGATCGACTCGGCCTTCTGCGCCCGCTTGCCCGACTCGAGGATCTCGTTCGCCAGCGTCAGCATGCGCTCGGCGGCCGAGGTGATCGCCTGCACGCGATCGCGGGTGCGGCCGGCGACGTCGGGCTCTTCGAGCAGCAGGTCGGAGAACCCCAGAATCGTGGTCAGGGGATTGCGCAGCTCGTGCGAGACCCGCGTTGCCAGGCTGGCCCGCGCGCGCTCGGCGCTGATCATCGCGGTGATGTCATGGGCGATCACGAGGGATCCCCCCGAGGCCAGCCCGGAGTCGTCGGGCAGTCGCAGCGCGGTGACCGCGAGTGCGCGCCACTCCCAGTCGGCGGTGAACAGCCAGGTGCGCTCGTCCTCGAACTGCTCCCCGCGACGCGCGCGCATGATCGGCCGGCGGGCGTTGCCGAGCGGGTCGCCCTCGAAGCCGTCGTACTCGACCGAGCGCGGAGCGAAGCCCGCATCGTCGGGGTCGATGTCGTAGAGGTCGCGGTAGGTCTTGTTCGCCTCGAGGATCTCGCCGTCGGCCGACAGGCGCACCACGCCGACATCTATCGAGCCGAGCACGCGCGACAGCTCGCGCTCCTGGCGCGTCGAGCGCGTGAGCGTCTCGTTCAGCTTGGTCGCCTCGCGGCGCAGCAGGCGCTTGAAGGCCCGGCTCTGGCGCGACGAGGAGTACGTGCTGATCGCGATGAAGGTGAGCGAGAGCGTCACGACGATCAGGCGCAGCGTGCCGTTCGCGTCGGCAGGTGGGCGGATCTCTTCGAGCAGCACGATGACCGTGACCGTGCCCAGGGCCGTGCCGGTCGCCCACAGCGGGAAGTGCGAAGCCACCCACGTGACCGGGAACACCCAGAGGAAGGCGAAATCGACCGGGGTGTCGCGGTTCATCAGGCCGACGGCGACGATGTCTAGCAGCGGGATCATCAGCACCACCCAGCGCGGCAGCCGGTCCCAGGGGAGGGCGAGGGCCACCGCGGTCAGGACGACCACGAGCGAGACGCCGATCGTGAAGGTCCACTGGTTGAGCGACTCCGGCGAGAGCGCCTGAACGATCAGGACGATCACCACCACGACGATCGACAGCAGCAGCTGCGACTGCCAGATCGAGGCGGTGCGGGTGCCGATCGGCAGCGGCGCGGGCGTGGTCATCGCTCACACCCCCTGCGAGGTCATGACGCGCCGCGCGGCGACGCGCGCCCGCCGGGCGAACCGCCGCACATCGGCGGCGGAAGTGATCCTGAGCTGCTGCACCTCGAGGTCGGGAGGGTCGGTCGGTGCGCCGGCGGGCAGCATCCGCTCGTAGCTCGCCTGCAGCAGCGTGCGGATCGTGGGCAGGTCGAACGTGTTCGTGAACTGAAGCGCGACGAGCACCCCAGGGGCCGCGCGGCCGATGACGCTCCCGGTCGGCAGCACGGCAGCGGCAGCCTGTGTGACCGCCGTGGCGATCGACAGCGCCCACGCGCGACCGAACGCCGCACGGTGCAGCGGAAGCGCCGGCACCGAGATCGTGATCGCCAGGACGAAGCTGCGCTGAGCGAGCAGAGCCTCGATCCAGTTGGTCAGCGTCTCATTGCTGACGATCGAGGTCAGCTCCGGGGTCTGCGCGCGCCGGATGATCACGATCATTCCCGCCGCCACCAGCGCGACCGCGAGGGCCGCGGCGATCGTGCTCGGGCCGCGGGCGAAGACGTAGTCCAGCGACCAGTGATCGGGCTCGAGTACGAACGGCGCCGCCAGACGCAGCGCGCAGTAGGCGCCGTAGAGGGCGAGCGTCACCCCAACCAGCGCCGCACCGAGAACGGGGAGCCGGCTGCGCAGGCACACCACGGCGGTCATGATGCTGAGCGCCGCCAGGACGACGAGCTTGGCGGCCTGGCCGGCGGCCGGGGAGAGCAGGAGCGTCGTCGCGCCCACCACGATCGAGACCGTGATCGACATGATCGCGAAGGTGCGCCGCTCGCCGGTCGCCCGTCGCACCGCGGCGAGGACCAGACCGATCGACAGCGGCATGGAGATGTCGGCGATCACGAGCGGGAACAGGTTGGCGTCGACGGGGCCCGCCATCGCGTAAGCGAGGGTTGACAGGGTGGCGCAGCTGGCCGCCAGCACCGCGAACGTCGACGTGGTGACCCACTGCGGATCGGCGGCCCTGGTGCGCCGCTCCGAGACGACGACCAGCGCAACGGCCACACAGCACGCCACCGTGAGGGTCACCGTGTAGAGCGTGATCATCGCGCCCGCCTGTCGCTGCGCTCGCGCTCATCCACCGCAGTGAGGCGTTGCGCAAACCTTGAGGATTCGTTGCGCCCGCCTCCGTGAAGAACGAGTGCTACGTGGAAGCGAGCATAACAAGGTGGTTCCCACGGGGTGCTCCGGTGCTCGTCCCCACTTCGGGGGACACACACCGGCGGATCCCGCAGACAGGGAGTCAAGGTCTGAGCCGCGCGAACGGCTCGGAGATCTGGATCGACCCGAACGGTCCAGAAGCCACTCGCCGCAGAAGGGTCGCACTGGGGAAGGGCGACCCGAAGATCACGCCGGGGGAGGCGCGGTCTCTGCGGTGAGGCGGTAGCCGACGCCCCGCACGGTCTCGATGAATCGAGGGTGTGCGGGGTTGTCGCCGATCTTGCGGCGCAGGTTCGTCATGTGCGCCTCGACCGCCCGCTTGTCGGCATCCCCCACGAAATACGTCGTGACGTACGACTCGCCGCGCAGCTGCAGAGCGAGGTCGGCCTTGCTGCGCACGCGGCGCCGCGATTCGAGCAGCGCCCCGAGCAGGTCGAACTCCGTGCGGGTGAGGTGGATTTCGTCCTCATCGATAAGCACGATGCGGCTGTCGAGGTCGAGGCGCAGATTGCGGTGCGCCATCCACTGCCCATCCTGCGCGGGGACCTCGACCGCACCGGTCTCCCGCATGACGAGCTGGTCGCCGGCGGCCTGGGACACGAGCGCCGGCGCCGTCGCGGGCGCGGACGTGCCGGGCGCCGACGGGAAGGACGCAGCGGCCCCCTCTTGGGTGCGAACAGGCGCCGCGGATGCCGCTCCCACTCCTGCGGCCGCTCGCCCGCGCCGCAGCATCGCGTCGATGCGGGCACGGAACTCCCGCGGACGGAACGGCTTGGTGATGTACTCGTCCGCGCCGGCCGTGAGGCCCAGCACGACGTCCGCCTCGTCACCCATCCCCGTGATCATGACGATGTACGTGTCGCTGGCCGCGCGGATGCGTCGTGCGGCCTCGATCCCGTCGATGCCCGGCATGTTGACATCGAGCGTCGTGATCATCGGCTGATGCGACAGAACCGCCTGGATGCCGTCGATGCCGTTTCCCACGGAGACCGTCGAGAATCCGGCGGCTTCGAGAACATCGACCAGCAGGTGACGGAGTTCGGCATCGTCTTCGACGATGACCGCTGTGCGCCCGCTGTCGGTGGTTTCGGTCATGCACTTGCTCCAGTCCTGCCGTGCGGTGCGGTACGGGTACTCCGGGTGCCGGATGGCGTCGCTGGGGGCGAACCGGAGTGGTGCTGGAAGGTGAATTGTGTCATACGGGTGTTTCTCACAAGCACCACCCGCATCAACTCCCCTCGGCGAAGCGCCGGCGCTTCCGCACGCTTTTGGCGTCGGCATCCCGATGCCGTAGACTCGATCCTTGGTGCCCGCGCCCTGCTGGCCTGGCACCGCGAACGTGAGCCCTCCACTGGCGCGTTTGATCCGGCATCCGGAATCAAACCCCCCGGAGCGGGATTCACGAACATCTCCGTTCGAATCAAGAAAGCAGCACTATTGTGACGCGCACGTACACCCCCAAGGCTGGCGAAGCCCAGCGCGAGTGGCTGGTCATCGACGCCACCGACGTCGTCCTCGGCCGGCTCGCCTCGCACGCGGCGACCCTTCTCCGCGGCAAGCACAAGCCCACCTTCGCCAACCACATGGACATGGGCGACTTCGTGATCATCATCAACGCCGAGAAGGTGGCGCTGACCGGTCAGAAGCTCCAGAAGAAGAAGGCCTACCGCCACTCGGGCTACCCGGGCGGCCTCAAGTCGGTCACCTACGAGGAGCTCCTCGCCAAGAACCCCGAGCGCGCTGTCGAGAAGGCCGTTCGCGGCATGCTCCCGAAGAACAGCCTGGGTGCGCAGCAGCTCACCAAGCTCAAGGTCTACCGCGGCGCCGAGCACCCCCACGGTGCGCAGCAGCCCAAGACCTTCACCCTCGACCAGGTCGCCCAGTAAGCGCCGCTTCCAGATTTAAGGACATCCCCGTGGCGAATATCGAAGACTCCACCGAAACCAACTACTCCACCGAGACCGTTGTCGACCAGACGGCCGTTGCCGCCGAGCGCCCCGTGCTCAGCGTCCCCGGTGCCGCGGTCGGCCGTCGCAAGCAGGCCATCGCCCGCGTGCGCATCGTCCCCGGCTCGGGCGTCATCACCGTGAACGGTCGCTCGTTCGAGGACTACTTCCCGAACAAGCTGCACCAGCAGCTTGTGAAGGACCCCTTCACGGTGCTCAACCTCACCGACGCGTACGACGTGATCGCGCGCATCTCCGGCGGCGGCCCCTCGGGTCAGGCCGGCGCGCTGCGCCTGGGCATCGCCCGTTCGCTGAACGGCGTCGACGAAGAGAACAACCGCGCCACCCTTAAGAAGGCCGGCTTCCTCTCGCGTGACGCGCGCGTCAAGGAGCGCAAGAAGGCCGGTCTCAAGAAGGCCCGCAAGGCTCCTCAGTACTCCAAGCGCTGATCGGTTCGACCCTCCGTATGCCGCTCTTTGGCACGGACGGGGTGCGGGGGCTGGCCAACGGCCCCCTCACCGCCGATCTCGCACTCACCCTGGCCCAGGCGACTGCTGTCGTCCTGGGCCAGGGCCGTACTGCCGAGGCCCGCAAAGCCGCCGGCAAGCGCCTCACCGCCGTCGTCGCCCGCGACCCGCGCGTCTCCGGGGAGTTCCTCGCGGCTGCGGTGGCGGCCGGGCTCGCGTCCTCGGGCGTGGACGTGCTGGATGCCGGCGTTCTGCCGACCCCGGCGACGGCGTACCTGATCGCCGACATCGGCGCGGACTTCGGGGTCATGGTCTCGGCCTCGCACAACCCCGCGCCCGACAACGGGATCAAGATCTTCGCGCGCGGCGGTGTCAAGCTGCCCGACGTGGTCGAGCAGCGCATCGAAGCCGCCATGGCGCTGCCCAAGCTGCAGCCGACCGGTGCCGGCGTGGGCCGCATCCGCCGGTTCGCCGACGCCGAAGACCGATACGTCGTCCACCTGCTCGCGTCGCTGCCGCACCGCCTCGACGGCCTGCACGTGGTGCTGGACTGCGCCCATGGGGCGGCATCCGGAGTCTCGCCCGAGACGTTCCGGGATGCCGGAGCACGGGTCACCGTGATCGGGGCGGATCCGGACGGGCTGAACATCAACGACGGCGTGGGATCCACGCACCTGGACCTGCTGGCCTCGCACGTGGTGCGCGTCGGCGCCGACGTCGGCATCGCCCACGACGGCGACGCGGACCGCTGCCTCGCGGTCGACGCCCGCGGCCGGGTCGTCGACGGCGACCAGATCATGGCGGTGCTTGCGGTCGCGATGAAGGAGCGCGGGCACCTCGCGGATGACACGCTGGTCGCGACGGTGATGAGCAACCTGGGCCTGCATCGCGCGATGGCTGATCACGGGATCAGCGTCGTGCAGACCGGCGTCGGCGACCGCTACGTGCTGGAGGCGATGGCCGAGGGCGGCTTCTCGCTCGGCGGCGAGCAGTCCGGTCACGTCATCATGAGCCAGTACGCCACGACGGGCGACGGCGTGCTGACCGGCCTGCACCTCATGGCCGAGATGGCGCGGACCGGGCGTTCGCTCGCCGACCTCGCCTCGATCATGACCGTGTACCCGCAGGTGCTCGTGAACGTGCGGGGCGTGGATCGCACCCGGGCGGCGTCAGACGGCGGGGTCGCTTCGGCGGTCGCCGAGGTCTCGGCCGAGCTCGGCGAATCGGGACGCGTGCTGCTGCGGCCCTCGGGCACCGAGGAGATGGTGCGCGTGATGGTGGAGGCGGCGTCAGCCGATGTCGCCGAGCGGTATGCCGGGCGCCTCGCGGACGTCGTTCGGGAGCGGCTCGCGCTGTAGCTTCCCCCGTTCGTCCGTCACTTGTGCACGCCGATGGGCTTCTTTCGCGTACGCGGGTGACGGATGAAGCGGGTGGGTCTCGTTCGTCCGTCACCGGGGTACGCCGATGGGCTTCTTTCGCGTACGCGGGTGACGGATGAAGCGGGTGGGGTGGTGGCGTCAGGCCGGGGCGGCCTCGTCCTCTTCGGGCTCGAAGGTCGACACCTCGCCGGTGTGGCCGGCCGCGATGCCGGATGGGTCGGCGGGAATCGTGCCGTCCTGGCCGAGACCGCCGGGCTTCTCGGTCCCGTCCGGATCGGTGCCCGCCTGGCCGCTGTCGCCCTTCGGCGCCCCGTCGGCTGTGGAGGTCTCGACGTCGGGGCCCTCGAGCGCACCGCCGTCCGGGTCTTCGAACGGGTTGCCGGGACGCACCGCTGCGTCGGGTGCGATGTCGATGCGCGTGTTGCCGTCGTGCTCGCTGACCTCGATGCGCGGGTCGGCGTCGCTCTCGACGGCGCCCGGCGCGGACAGCAGCTGATCGCGCCGCTTCTCTTCGGGGGTCATGCCGGTCGGGTCGTTGCTCGTGGTCTCATCCATAGAGCGGACCCTACGCACCGAGCCGCGGCGCCGGGAGCCCTGGCGCGCGGGCGCGGCCCGTGCTACGCGAGCGAGCGCCGCGAGAAGGCGGGTTAAGGCGCGAGAAGGTGGGTTCGAGCCCGAGAAGGTGCACCTTCTTGGGACCGAACCCACCACCTCGGCGGCGGAGGCGCCTTCTCGGCGCTGGCTTGTCAGTTCGCGAGCGCCCAGAGGATCGCGTCGCGGTAGGCGGCCTGGCCGGCGGCTGTCGGGTGCAGGAAGGTGATCGGATCCGCGGGATTCGCGCCCAGCCACGGGTCAGCATTGCCCACCTGGTGCCCCACGAAGTCGTCGGCAACGCTCGCCAGCTCGACATTCGTGGCCCACTCGGCCGCAGCCGCCACCGCACCGGCGATCTGGTCGTTCAGTATGGCCGTGGCCCCGTCGACGTAGTTCGGGATCCATTCATTGGAGGGAAGTTTAAATGGCAGCGGGTAGTCGGTAACGATGATGCGCGCATTCGGCGCACGCTCGGCGATCGCGCGGATCAGCGCGAACAGGTCCTGCCCGATAAGGCCGGAATTCAGCGCTTCCTGTGCCGAGTCGAGCGCTGCCTCACAGGCGTCCGAGGTGGGCGCGACCGAGCAGGTGGTGTAGATGGCGCCGGCACCCACATCGTTGGCGCCGACCGTGAGCGTCACGAGGGTCGTGCCGCGGTTCACCTGCGACAACTGGGTCGCAGTGACATCGGCGATGGTGGCACCGCTGCAGGCCGGAGTGCGCAGAAGGTTGATGCCAGGGGCTGCATCGAGCAGCACCGGGTAGGCAGCCGCGGTGTGCTGGCAGGAGTCCAGCGAATCGCTCGCGCCCTGGCCTGCCGCGTACGAGTCGCCGAGCGAGACGTACTTTTCGACGACAGGTGTCGTGGGTTTCGCAGCGTAAGCGGGGGCGGTGACTCCGAAGATCAGAGCGAGGAGGGCGATGGCGACGGCGGCGCTGGAGCGCAGGCCGCGGCGACCCGGGCGAGGGTGTGCTGACATGACTGAACCATAGTCCTGAACGTGAGCCACCGGATACGTCCGGCTCAGACGTTCTTCACAGACCGCCGGATGCGGATCTCCATTCCGGCGGTCAGCGTCGCGTACCCGATGAACGCGACCGCGATCAGCGCGAGGAACGCGGGTGTCGCGAGCCGATCCCACAGCAGGGCGTCTCGACCGGCGATCAGCGAGCAGATGATCGCGACCAGGCTCACCAGCTGGGCCTGGAACAGGATGCGGAACGAGCTCCAGCGGTCGTCGCGCAGGAACCCGATCGCCACGATCCCCGGCAGGGACAGCACCGCGCCGAGCACCTGCGCCGTGAGCGGCGTGAGTTCCCACGCCCAGAACGGGATCACAAGTGACGGGGCCAGGAACATCACCGCTCCGGTGACCAGCGATGCCGCACCCACCGCAAGCATGACTCCGCGAACGGGCCGCGGGACCCGGGAGTCGGGCACATCGAGGCGTCCGTCATCGCTGCGCCGCTGCATCCACCACAGCCACGCGACGGCGAAGGGGGTCGTCGCGTACAGCACAATCCACGTGGAGAACGAGAGGTTCTGCGAGAAGCGGTCGAGGTGCAGCAGCGTGGCGACCAGCAGACCGCCGGCGAACACGACGACCGCCGGAAAGCCGGGCGCGACCCGATGCCATCTTTTCGTCACGGCGACTCCGAGGAAGAACCAGATCCCGCCGACGTATGCAGAACCGAGCATGTACGCCGACACCGGCGGCGCGATCGCCCACGCGAAGAGTTCGCCGGTGCGGGCGGGAAACACGAACAGCAGGAAGGCGGCGGCCACGAGGAACGGCACGATCACGAGCGCGACCACTCTCGTGACCGGCAGCACGCGGTCGGGTCCGGGCTCAGCGGGTGACACGGGCGAGCACCTCCGCGATGGGCAGCTCGGCGCCCTCGGCGGCCGCCGCATCGAGCGCCGCGGCGCCGCCGTGCTCGCGCAGGGCGGCCACGAAGGGTCCTTCCAGAGTGAAACCGGCGGTGTTGACCAGCCCGGTGCGTCGCCGCAGGCGCTGGGCGGCCCCGAGCAGGAGGCCGGTCTGCGAGGCGTCGCCCCGCGCCGCGCGGATGCCGGTGAGTCCCTGCAGCCCGTACGCGATGCCCTCGTCGTGACGCATGGCGAGGGACATGTCGAGGGCCTCGGCGAAATCGTCCTCCGCCCCGTCGATGTCGCCGCCGTACAGCTTGGGCCACCCGCGGTGGTGCTGCGCGATCACGAGGCCGAGCATCTCGCCAGCCTCCGCGGCGAGGCGACAGCTCTCGTCGAAGTGCGCGGCAGCGCCCGGAACGTTCTGCACGGCCAGGTCGATGCGTCCGAGCGTCACGTGGGTCATCGCCTGGCCCCAGGCGTCACCGGCCTGAGCGAACCCGGTCAGGCTGCGGTCCAGGGTGCCTCGCGCCGCATCCACGTCCGGGTTGGTCGGTGCCGCGAGGTGGCCCAGCGCGAGGGACACCCGGGCCAGCGCGGCACCGAACGGCTCGCCGGCCTGATCGAACAGCCCGGCGCTGCGCTCGAGGCCGGGGCGCACATCCAGTTCGGGGTCCTGCCAGAACGCGACAGCGCGCGTGTAATAAAGGGCGATCGCCTCGGTGCGCGGCGGAAGTGCGATGGCGTCCCGCTCAGCATGCTCGAGCAGCTCGGCCATCCAGTCGCGCACGACCCCGAGCAGGCCCGCGACCCACAGGTACAAGTACAGCGACCAGGCGTACTCCGCGGCCTCGTCGAGGCGTGACCGGTCGAGCAGGTACCGCATCACCGACGCGAGGTTCTCGGAGGCGGCATCCAGCCGGCGCATCCAGCCCAGCTGACCGGCGCCCCGCAGTCGCGCCGGTGACTGGCCGGCCAGGGCGAGGTAGTACGACACCCAGCGTTCGCGCGCCTGCGCGGTCCCGGATGCCGAAGCCTCAGCTTCGGCCCGGTCCCGGGCGAACGCCCGCACCAGCGCCAGCATCGAGAACACGCGCTCGCCGTTGCGCTCGTGCTGCCCGAGCAGGCTCGTGTCGATCAGGGCCTCCATGACGGTGTAGGCGTCGGCGCCTTCCCCCGCGTCGAGCACGGCCTCGGCCGCCTCGAAGCTGAACGGTCCCGAGAAGACCGAGAGCGCCTCGAAGGCCGCGGTCGTCGCCGGATCCAGCAGCCGCACGCTCCACTCGATCGTGCTGCGGACCGTGCGCTGGCGTTCCGGCAGGTCGCGCGCCCCGCCGACCAGGAGGCTGAGGGCGGAGTCGAGCCGCTCCAGGATCTCCCCGGCGGACATCGTCCGCGTCCGGGCGGCGGCGAGCTCGATCGCCAGGGGCACGCCGTCGAGCGCGCGGACGATGCCCGCGACATCGGCCGTGGCGGCGTCGGTGAGCTCGAAGGCGGGGTTGAGGGCCGTGGCCCGCTCGACGAACAGCGTGACGGCGCTCGTGGCGGCGGCATCCCGTGACGACGTGTCGGGCGCCGGCACATCGAGCGGTCCGAGCTCGAACGTCCGCTCCGCCCGCACCCGCAGCGGCGAACGGCTCGTCACGAGCAGCTGCAGGTGCGGCAGGCGCGTGATGAGGTCGACGAGCTCGGGCGTCGCATCGAGCAGATGCTCCATGTTGTCGATCACGAGCAGCAGGTCCCGGCCGGACAGCGCGGTGACCAGCTTCGTCTCCAGGGGCTCGTCGCCGGTCTCGCGGACGCCGACCGCGCGCGCGATCACGCTGATGACGCGGTCGGGGGATGTCACCGACTCGAGCGTCGCGAAGGCCACTTCGCGGCCGCCGGCGGCGATCGCCTCGGCGACGTCGATCGCCAGCCGGGACTTGCCGATCCCGCCCGGCCCCACGATCGTCACGATGCGCACGCCCGGGCTCGACAGCATCTGGATGACCTCGTCGTGCTCGGCGGTGCGGCCGACGAGGGTCGTGTAGGGGGCAGGGATCTTGGATGCGGTGCCCGGCGCGGCCGCGGGCGTCGCGCGGGACGCGTCGAACCTGTCCGCCAGCAGGGTGGCGAGGTCGGACACGATGAGCTCGCCGAGCTCTTCCGGGGACTCGAACGCGCGGTACGAGCTGTGATCGTCCTCGCGGATGCCGTCCAGCAGCTCTTCGAGGCGCGGATCGCGTTCCGGTGCCGGCTGCTTGATGTAGATGAGATGCGGCATGCGCCCCGAGAGCCGATACTCGTCTTCGAGGCCGGACACCGCTTCATCGGGTGCGACCCACCCGTAGCTCTGCCAGTACAGCCCGACGAAGATGTCGCTCTGCGCGAGGTATGCGCGGTAGAGCGAGCGCGGCGGATGCGGCCGGGCTCCCAGTTCGAACATCACCGGGGCCAGCCGAAGCGATTCGATCGCGGCACGCGCCGCTTCGCGCTCGGGCTCCAATTCGCGGAGGGTGGAGCTCAAGAAGACCCGGATGCGCTGGTCGGGAGTGCGGATCGACGCCGGGTGAGCGTCCATTCCAGCAGTGTGGCGCAGGCGGGGCTCGAGCGCCACCATTGTTTCCCCGCTGTCAGGGTCCGGGGCCCTGTCCACCGAAGAGGGGACAGCCCGATGCCGCCGCCCGGCGACCTGTCCGCCGAAGTGGGGACAGACGCGCCTCGCATCGTTTCCTAGGCTCGAAGGGCAGCATCCCCCCGCTGATGCACGAGCCGCCCGATTCGGGTTCTGGCGGCTTGCAGAAGGTCCCCAAGCGGAAGAGAGACCCCCGGTTCCCCCCAGCACCGGGGGTCTCTGCCTCGCCACCCACGGAGTTCCATCCATGCTCAGATCCCTCGCGCGGGTGTTCGTCGTGCTCACCGTGACCGCCGCGACCGGTGTCATCGGCGCCTATGCCCTGCTGGTGGTCGGCTCGCGCACAGGCGTGGAGTACTACTACGGTCGCTGAGTCGTACCAGGCCCGAGCCGGGGCTGCGGCATCCCACCCGATACGATGTTGCGGATGTCCGCCGACGCCGCCGCCCCCGCCCTCTCGCTGTACCGCGAGATCGACCGCGCGGACTGGGCCCGGCTCGCCGCCGACATGGCGCAGCCGCTCGCCGAGACCGAGATCGTGCAGATCCGCGGCATCGGTGACCTGCTCGACATGGCAGAGGTGCGCGAGGTGTACCTGCCGCTCAGCCGGCTGCTGAGCCTGTACGCGAACGCGACCAAGCGCCTGGGCGCCGACACGAGCTCGTTCCTGCGGGAGTCCGACACGACGACGCCCTTCGTGGTCGCGGTCGCCGGCAGCGTCGCTGTCGGCAAGTCGACGATCGCCCGACTGCTGCGCGAGCTGATGAGCCGCTGGCCGGGCACGCCGCGCGTCGAGCTCGTGACGACCGACGGCTTCCTCTACCCCAACGCCGAGCTCGAGCGGCGGGGCTTGATGGACCGCAAGGGCTTCCCCGAGTCCTACGACCGCCGCGCGCTCGTGCGCTTCCTGACCGACGTCAAGAGCGGCGCTCCCGAGGCACGCGCCCCCTTCTACTCGCACATGCGCTACGACATCGTCCCGGACGCGCACGTCACCGTGCGCCGCCCCGACGTCGTGATCGTCGAGGGCCTGAACGTCCTGCAGCCCTCGCCCTCGCCGGGGGACATGGCGGTGAGCGAGCTGTTCGACTTCTCCATCTACGTGGATGCCGCAACCGATCACATCGCGACGTGGTATGTCGACCGGTTCCTCGCCCTGCGGCGCGGAGCGTTCGCCAACCCGAGTTCGTTCTTCAACGTCTTCTCGCACCTGTCTGACGAGGAGGCGGTGCAGACTGCGATGGGCTACTGGAACGAGATCAACCTGCCGAACCTGCGCGAGAACGTGCTGCCCACCAAGCACCAGGCCCGGCTGATCCTGCAGAAGGGCGCCACGCACACCGTCGAGCGGGTGCTCCTGCGCAAACTCTGACGCGCATGTTGACAGTCCCCACGGGGACTGTGCTACTTTCGCCCTGGGTCCGTCATTTGGGGTGACGGATTCCGGTTGCGACCCGAAGAAGCAGCCGTACCGCGACGAAGATGGGGATGATCATGGTTTCCGGCGTGCCCGCGGCGATGTCGCCCGGCGATCGAGACGTCGCCACCTGAGTCGCCCCTCCAACCCGGGACGGGGTGCTGCAGTGGGGACCGCGGCATCCCGTTCCGTCTCCTCCCCAAAACATCCCGGTCTCCTGTGAGTGCGGCGTCCGAACCGGCGTGATCATGGCATGCGGGCGCCGGATGCCGCGCTCAGGATGTTCGCACGGCCCCACCGTAGGATTGGGCGCATGTGTGGAATCGTCGGATACGTGGGCCCTCGCGACAGCCAGGCCATCCTTCTCGCGGGCCTCGCCCGGCTCGAATACCGCGGGTACGACTCCGCCGGCATCGCTGTGATCGACGGCGAGGGAGACCTGGGGATGCGCAAGCGCGCCGGCAAGCTCAAGGTGCTGCGGGACGACCTCGACGCGCACCCGATGGCCGATGGCACGACCGGCATCGGCCACACCCGCTGGGCGACGCACGGCGGACCGACCGACACGAACGCCCACCCGCACCTCGCCGACGATGACAAGCTCGCCGTGATCCACAACGGCATCATCGAGAACTTCGCCGAGATCAAGGCGGACCTGCTCTCGGAGGGCTACACCTTCCGCAGCGAGACCGACACGGAGGCTGCCGCCATCCTGCTCGGCCGCGAGTACGACGCCGCAGGCGGGAACCTCGAGGCCGCCTTCCGCGCCGTGGTCAGCAGACTCGAGGGCGCCTTCACGCTGCTCGCGATGCACGAGGACCACCCGGGACTCGTCGTCGGTGCCCGCCGCAACTCGCCGCTGGTCATCGGCCTGGGCGAGGGGGAGAACTTCCTCGGCTCGGACGTCGCCGCATTCGTCGAGCACACGCGCAACGCGCTCGCGATCGGGCAGGACCAGATCGTCTCGATCACACCCGGCGGCGTCACGGTGACGGACTTCTTCGGCGAGAGCGTCGAGGTCGAGCCGTTCGAGATCCTCTGGGATGCGTCGGCCGCCGACAAGGGCGGCTGGTCGAGCTTCATGGCCAAGGAGATCAGCGAAGAGCCCGAAGCCGTCCTCAAGACGATCCTGGGTCGCACGCGCGACGGCCAGGTCGTGATCCCGGAGCTCGACGGTCTCGATGAGCTGTTCGCCGGCATCCAGCGCATCATCATCGTCGCGTGCGGCACCGCCGCCTACGCCGGCCTGGTGGGCAAGTACGCGATCGAGCAGTGGGCGCGCGTGCCGGTCGACGTCGAGCTCGCGCACGAGTTCCGCTACCGCAACCCGGTGATCGGACCCGACACGCTGATCGTGTCGATCTCGCAGTCCGGCGAGACCATGGACACCCTCATGGCCGTCAAGTACGCCCGCGAGCGGGGGGCGCGCACCCTGTCGATCTGCAACACGCAGGGCGCGACGATCCCGCGCGAGTCCGACGCGATCGTCTACACGCACGCGGGCCCCGAGGTCGCTGTCGCCTCGACCAAGGCCTTCGTCGCGCAGATCACCGCGCTGTACCTGCTCGGCCTGCACGTCGGGCGCGTCCGCGGCACCGTCGGTGCGACCGAGGCGGCACAGCACGTGCTCGAGCTCGAGTCGATCCCCGACAAGATCCGCCGCGTCATCGACGAGGAGCAGGAGCGCATCCAGCAGCTCGCGCACTGGATGGGCGACACCCGCTCGGTCCTGTTCCTGGGCCGCCACGTCGGGTACCCGATCGCTCTCGAGGGCGCGCTCAAGCTCAAGGAGCTCGCGTACATCCACGCCGAGGGGTTCGCCGCCGGCGAGCTCAAGCACGGACCGATCGCGCTGATCGAGGCGGGGCAGCCCGTGTTCGTGATCGTGCCGTCGCCGCGGGAGTCGGCGGAGCTGCACAAGAAGGTCGTCTCCAACATCGAGGAGATCCGCGCACGTGGCGCCCGCGTCATCGCGATCGCCGAAGAGGGGGATGCCGCGGTCCTGCCGTACGCCGACGAGGTGCTGCGGATCCCGCTCGCCGGGCCGCTGTTCGAGCCGCTGCTGGCCGTGGTCCCGCTGCACATCTTCGCGATGGGACTGTCGATGGCGAAGGGTCTGGACGTGGACCAGCCGCGCAATCTCGCGAAATCCGTCACGGTCGAGTAGGTTCCGGCGCGGCTTTTCGGCCGCTTCTGGGTGCGCCCGAATCACGGCATCCGCCTGATTGGCAGGCGGCTTTCGGGCTGTGCTAGGTTCGCCAACAGCGAGAGGTGTGGGACCACTCGCGGCATGGCACACCCGAGTGCCAGTGAACTGGGGATGAATATGAACGACGTTACTCGCGCGCCCGAAAACAACCAGATCGAGGGCGTCAGCCGTCGGTCACTGGTCAAGACGGCAGCATGGGCGGTGCCCGTGATCGCCTTCGCGGCACCCGTACCGGCCTACGCCGCCTCGCCGGGATCCACCAAGAACGGGGTCAAAGCCAAGTTCAAGGCGTGGTACACCCGGGAGAACAACGCCAACTACATCGATCTGATCGGCTTGGACTCTCAGCACCCGGCGACCGGCTACGAACAGATCACCGGCGTCGTCGTCGGACAGATGGTGACCAACGTTTCGGTGTACGCCTACATCAACAAGAACATCGACGACTCCGCGTGGGCCCCGAGGAACAACGTCGGCGAGAACTACTGGAAGAAGCCTGTCAAGGTGGCCGGCCCGGACTCCGGGGGCTACTACACCTACCGGATCGACTACAGGACGCTCTCCACGCCGGTGACTGTGGCGGGAACACTCGATCTGGATGCGCGCTTCCACTTCCGTGCTCCGTTCGGCAATGGCAACAGCGTGAGCGTGAAGGGCTCGTGGACGGCGTTTGTAAGCCCCAGCGCGACGCCGGCTCTGAACGTGGTGTCCACGAACATCGCCAATCTGGATTCCAACGGCGAGTACGTCTACCTCACCGCGCCCGGGTCTTAGCGTCCAGGTCGCCCGCATCCGCACCCTGCCGCGGGATAAAGTGGCGGAGTGCGGATGCGGGGGCGGCGATGATCGTGGGGATCGGCGTCGACCTGGTCGACATCGCCCGCTTCGAGCGCACGCTGGAGCGTACGCCGAGACTGCTCGAGCGGCTGTTCTCGCCGGGTGAACGCACGCGGCCACCGCGCTCGCTCGCCGCGCGTTATGCCGCGAAGGAAGCGCTCATCAAGGCGCTGGGCGGCTCGGACGGCGTGCACTGGACCGAGATCGAGATCACCCCCGAGGAATCCGGACGCCCGTGGTTCACGCTCACCGGCTCGACCGCCGCGGTGATCGCGGAGCGCGGCATCACGAACCTGCACCTGTCGATGTCGCACGACGCGGGGTTCGCGACGGCGTTCGTGGTCGCCGAGGCGGCCGACACCGGAGCGGGCGCGTGAGCCGTCTGCCCGCCGGCGTGCTGCGCGAGGCGAGCATCGACGTCGGAGCGATCGCCACCAACGTGCGGCACCTGCGGAAGCTCACGGAATCCGAGGTCATCGCGGTCGTGAAGGCCGACGGATACGGGCACGGAGCTGTCCGGGCGGCCGCCGGCGCGCTCGAGGGCGGGGCGAGCCGGCTCGGCGTCGCCGACGTCGGCGAGGCGCTGGCCCTCCGCCGCGGCGGAATCACAGCCCCGATCCTCGCCTGGCTGCACGCGCCGGGCGCGGACTTCGCCGAGGCCGCCTGGGCCGGGGTCGAGCTGGGCATCTCGAGCTTCGATCAGCTGCAGGCCGCGGCGGCGGCATCCTCGGATCGAGCCGTCGGCGTGCACCTCAAGCTCGAGACGGGCCTCGGCCGAAACGGCATCGCGCCGGAGGACTATCACCGGGTCTTCTCCGAGGCCGCGCGGCTCGAGCGCATCGGCAGGCTGCGGGTCATCGGGCTGTTCAGTCACCTCTCCAATGCATCGGCCGAGGACGACCGCGCCGCGCTGCATGCGTTTCAGGATGCTGTCGCCACGGCCTCGGCCGCGGGCCTCGCCCCGCCGCTGCGGCACATCGCGGCGACGCACGCGGCGATCGCACTGCCGGAGGCGCGGCTCGGGTGCGTCCGGGTGGGCTTGGGGGTCTACGGCCTCTCGCCGTTCGCTGACCGCTCGTCGGCCGACCTCGGCCTGCGCCCGGCGATGACCCTCCGCGCCGCCGTCGCGGCGGTGCGGCGCGTGCCGGCCGGGCACGGGGTCTCGTACGGCTACGACTACCGCACCGACCGCGACACCACGCTCGCGCTCGTGCCGCTCGGCTACGCCGACGGGGTGCCGCGCCACGCCTCCGGCGCGGGGCCGGTCGAGATCGGGGGACATCGATACCGGGTTGCCGGGCGCATCGCGATGGACCAGTTCGTCGTCGATGTCGCAGATGCCGCGGTCGCGGTGGGCGACGAGGTCGTGCTGTTCGGCGACCCGACGCTCGGCGCTCCCGCCGCCGACGACTGGGCCGAGGCCGCCGGCACGATCAACTACGAGGTCGTCACGCGCATCGGACCGCGGGTGCCGCGCCGGCAGGTCTCGACGTGAGCGTCCACTGCGGGCCGGTCGTCGGGTGGACGGTGATCTGTGTGACCCGTGGTGCCGTTGAGGCGCCCTCCGGGGCAGCCTTCCGCCGACCGGAGCAGCAATGACCGGGCTCGAGCCTCTCCTCGGCCGCCGCGAGATCGCCTCGCCCGCGGACATGGAAGCCTTCGGCGAGGAGATCGGGCGGATGCTGCGCCCCGGCGACCTGGTCGTCCTGACGGGCGCGCTCGGCGCAGGGAAGACGACCCTGACGCGGGGCATCGCTGCGGGGCTCGGCGTGCGGGGTCCGGTGCAGAGCCCCACCTTCGTGATCGCGCGCACCCACCCGTCACTGGTGGGCGGTCCGCCGCTCGTGCACGTGGACGCCTACCGGCTGGGCTCGGCGCTCGAGCTCGACGACCTGGACATCGATGTCGACCGCTCGGTCGTGATCGTCGAGTGGGGCAAGGGCATGGTGGACGGCATCCGCGATACGTGGTGGGAGGTCGAGCTGGAGCGCGAGCTCGGCGGCCGCGGCGCCGACACGATGTGCGGCGATCTCTCGCGGGCGAGCGAAGAGCTCGACGCCGACGCCCCACGGACGGTCACCGTCTCGCGCCGCCCGTGACCGGCCGCGGACGTTCACGGGCGGGACACGCCGCTTCGCGTGCGCACGAAGCGGCGTGTCTCGTCCATGAACGTCGGCGCCGGAAGGGCCCGATCAGCGAGGGATGGCGCGGCGCCGGCCCGTGACTCCGAGGCGGATCCGCGCGGTCGCGCCGATCGCTTCGAGCACCGCATCCGGGCGCTCGATGTGGGCGAAATGCCCGGCGTCGCGCAGGCGCACCTCGGCGAAGTCCGGGACCAGCGCCACCAGAGCCGCGGCGTCCGTCTCGCCGGCGAAGACGTCACGCACGCCGCGCACCGAGCGCACCGGGCACGCGATGCCGGTCCACGTGCGCACTTCGTACTCGGCCGCGAGCCGCGCCGCCCGCGCGAACGCCCCGGGGCGCACTTCGCCGGCAAGCGCGGCGATCACGGACGGATGCACGGGCCCGGAGAACAGCGGCGACGACAGTGCGGGCAGCCAGCCGAGTCGGTCCAGCACCCGGACCAGCGCCGTGCCGGCCTGACCGAACGCGGCCAGGATCCGCAACGCCAGCAGCATGCCCGCGAACCACGGCAGGGCGATGCCTCCGCGTAGCGGGCGGCGGACGGCATCGATCACGCCGGTGCCGGTGGCGGAGACGAGCGTCACGCCGAGCGTGGCGTCGCGATGGCGGGCTGCCACATCGAGGGCGATGAACCCTCCGAGCGAATGCCCGACCACCCGCCATGAGGAGTACCCGAGCGCGCGGGCGACCTGGGCGACGGCATCCGAGACGTCACCGACCGTGCGCACCCTGTCACCATCGACGCTGTGGCCCCAGCCCGGCAGATCGATCGCGATCACATCGGTGAGCGGAGCGGGGGACAGATCGGATGCCGCCACGAGCGGCGTCCAGGTCGTCCACGATCCGGCCGCCCCGTGCAGGAGGATCGTCGCGGGGCCTCGGGTTTCCCCCAGGCTGCGCTCGCGCCCGGCGTGCACCACCACCTCGCCGACCGACGTCGGCACGACCAGCCGACGAAGGCCGAGGGTCGCGCCGTCGGTGCGGAGCGGAAGGGGGTGCGGGAGCGGGTTCACACCCTCTCTTCGTCGCCGGGCCCGGAACGGTTTCCCCGTCGTGCCGCCGACTACCCTGGAAGCATGATCCTCGCCATCGACACCTCGGTCGGCACTGCTGTCGCGGTGGCCGACGACGACGGTGTCGTGCGCGCGGAGCGCTCGAGCGCGAATCCGCTCGGCCACGCCGAGGCGATCGGCGACCTGCTCGAACAGGCGCTGGATGATGCGGGCGAGGGAGCGCTCACGTATGTCGCGGCCGGCATGGGCCCAGGCCCCTTCACCGGGCTTCGCGTGGGGATCGCCGCGGCGCGTGCGTTCGCCCTGGGGCGCGGCATCCCCGTCGTCCCCGTCGTGAGCCACGATGCCGTCGCGCTCGAGGTGTTCTTCGCCGCCGCGCTGACCGGCGTGGAGGCGGGCCGGTTCGCCGTGGTGACCGATGCGCGGCGCCGCGAGTTCGCCTTCACAGTGTACGACGGCATCGATGCGGACGGCCTGCCGGTGCGCGCGACAGAGCCGGCGCTCATCCCGCGCGACGAGCTCGACGCGCACCTGGATTCGCTCGGTGCGCAGCGCCGCGACGCCGCGGCGGTTCCCGGCGCAATGGTCGCGATCCTGGCGGGCCGGGCGGTGCAGGCAGGCCGTGTGCCGGCGATGACGGAGCCGCTGTACCTGCGCTCGCCGGACGTCACCGCGTCGCACAGACCGAAGCGGGTGACCGCATGAGCACGCGCCCCGCGACCGCCGAGGACCTCGATGGGATCATGGCGCTCGAGCGCGCCTCGTTCCCCACGGACGCGTGGTCGGATGCGATGATGCGCGAGGAGCTCGCCTCCGCGCACGGCTGGTACGTCGTCGTCGAGGAGGGCGGCCGCCTGATCGGCTACGCCGGGCTGCGCGCGCCGCGCGGGGCGGCGGATGCCGACATCCAGACGATCACGATCTCATCCGGTGCCCGCGGGCACGGCCGTGGCCGGGCGCTGCTGCGCGAGCTTCTCGGCGAGGCGGAGCGGCGCGGCATCCGCGATGTGTTCCTCGAGGTGCGCGCCGACAACCCGGTGGCGCAGGCGCTGTACGCGTCGGAGGGATTCGCAGAGGTGGGCCGCCGGCCGCGGTACTACCAGCCCGATGGCGTGGATGCGATCGTGATGAAGCTTGTCCTGTCGGGGTGGATCGCACGCCACTCGGTGGATGCCGCCGACGCGGGAGCATGCACGTGAACCGCGTCGAGCCCCTCGTACTCGGCATCGAGACGAGCTGCGATGAGACCGGCATCGGGATCGTCCGCGGCCGGACGCTGCTGAGCAACACGATCGCCAGCAGCATGGACGAGCACGCGCGGTACGGCGGCGTGGTTCCCGAAGTCGCCGCGCGGGCGCACCTCGAAGCGCTGGGTCCGTCGATCCAGGCGGCGTTGGCGGAGGCCGAGGTGTCGCTGCAGGACCTGGACGCGATCGCGGTCACGTCCGGGCCGGGCCTGGCCGGCGCGCTGATGGTGGGCATCGGTGCCGCCAAGGCGCTCGCCGTCTCGCTCGGCACTCCTCTGTATGCGGTGAACCACCTCGTGGGCCACATCGCCGCCGACATCCTGGACCCGGAGGCGCCGCCCCTCGAGTACCCGACCGTGGCGCTGCTGGTCAGCGGCGGGCACACCTCGCTGCTGCTCGTGCGCGATCTCACCTCCGACGTCGAGCTGCTCGGCGAGACCCTCGACGACGCCGCCGGCGAGGCCTTCGACAAGGTCGCCCGGCTGCTCGGCCTGCCCTACCCCGGCGGTCCCGAGATCGACCGGGCGGCAGCATCCGGCGATCCCAGGGCGATCGCCTTTCCGCGCGGGCTGTCGCGCGCATCCGACCTCGCGAAGCACCGCTACGACTTCTCGTTCTCGGGGCTCAAGACCGCCGTCGCGCGCTGGACCGAGCAGCGGCAGGGTCTCGGGGAGGCGATCGCGATCGCCGACGTGGCGGCATCCTTCCGCGAAGCGGTCGTCGACGTCCTGGTCACCAAGGCCCTCGCCGCCTGCGCCGACAACGGCGTGCCGCGCCTGCTGCTCGGCGGCGGTGTCATCGCCAATCGCCGGCTGCGCGATGTCGCGACCGAGCGGGCGGACGCCGCGGGCGTCGCTCTGAGGATCCCCCCGCTGTCGCTGTGCACCGACAACGGCGCGATGATCGCGGCCCTCGCCTCGGAGCTGATCATGGCGGGTCGTGAGAGCTCGACGCTTGCATTCGGAGCGGATTCGACGCTGCCCGTCACCGAGATCCAGGTGGAGGAACAGGTCCGGTGAGCGGCACGGACCACGAGCCGGCTCGCCCGGGAGACAGCGAACGGACCCCGGCGGTGCGAGAGCAGTCGTCACCCGACGTGCGAGAGTCGCGCATCCCCGCCGCGGTCGAGCCGCCTTCGGCCGACGTCGCCCCCGTCGGAGCCGAATCGGCGCTGCCGGGAGCGCATCGCGGCGGCTTCGAGCGGTGGCCGACCGCTCCGATCGGTGTCGCTCCCATCGTCACCGCGCCGGATCTCGACGCACCGGTGATGTGGGCACCCGCGCCGCCGGCCGCGCCCTCGCGCGGAGTGGCTGCCTGGGCGCTGGGATTCGGCATCGCCGCGCTGATCGTCGCGATGTTCGTCGGATGGGGCTTTCCGATCGGACTCGTCGCGATCATCACCGCGATCGTCGCCCTGCGGCGCCCCCTCGAGAGCCGGATGGCCGCCGTCTGGGCGCTCGTGCTCGGCGTCGTCTCGCTGATCTACAGCGCGGGCTGGCTCCTGTTCGCAGCGACCCGCACCGACCTGCTCGCCCTGTTGACCTGAGCCGACCCCGCGGCCCTGCTCACCCGGGCTCGGGAGCGACGCGATCTGCCAGGATCGCGAGGCGCTGCGACCCGATCCGCGTGAGGATCAGCGTCGCGGACTCGGCGCCCGTCAACTTCAGTGCGGTCCGCAACGCCGCCGGGTCGATGTCGACGCCGCGCTTCTTGATCTCCAGTCGGCCGATGCCGCGCTCCCGCAGCGCCCGCGACAGCGCGCGCGGATCGGCGGGGAGCACCTCGCGCACTCGGAAGCTCTGGACGAACGGGCTCGTGAGCGCGGCATCCGACGTCAGATAGGCGATCTGAGGGGCGAGCATGCCCGCCTCGAGCGACCGCGCGACCTCGCCGATGAGCCGCGCACGGATGACCGCACCGTCCGGTTCGTGCACGAACGCACCGAGAGCTCTCACGGGCTCGTCCTCGGCGTCGCCCGGCGACGTCAGCTCCCACGCCTGGTCGCCGCGCATGGTCAGGGCCGCCCGCCGTACCCCGTCGCGGGCGAGCCGGCCAGACCACAGCACGAGCTCGACGGTGGACCCGTCTGCGCTCACCCACTGCGCCTCGACATCGTGAGGAATCATCCCGCGATCCAGGCCCGGCCCGAGCTTGATGCCGCTGGGCATGTGGCCGGCGAGCTCGAACGCCCAGTCGAGCGCGGGCGAATAATCCTCCGGCCGCACGCGCGCGGTTTCGCTGTGCCCGGACGTGCGTCGGGCCGGGTCGAGCCACACGGCGTCGACTCCGTCGAGGTCAGCCTCCTCGGCGAGCCCCTGCCGGACCGTGACCTGATCGCCGAAGGGCGCCAGGTTGTACGCGGCGATGGCAGCCGTCACCTCGTCGGCCTCGATCGCGAGAACCCGGATGCCGAGCGCCGCGAATCCGAGCGCGTCACCGCCGACGCCGCAGCCGAGGTCTGCCACCGTTCCGATCCCGGCGTCGCGGAACCGTCCGGCGTGGCGCGCGGCGACAGCCAGGCGCGTGGCCTGTTCCAGACCCGCGCGGGTGAACAGCATCCTGTCGGCGAACTCGCCGAACTTCGGTCGCGCCCGGACGCGCAGCCGCGCCTGCCCCACCACCGCGGAGACCAGTTCGGGGGAGTGCCCGGCCTTGCGCAGCCGGGAGACAATGCGCGCGATGTCGTCGATGGAGCCCGCCGCGTCCTGCTCGTCGAGGAGGCGCAGCCCCTCGGGGGTGAGCAGGGCGGTCAGTTCGGCCATCTCCACCCGGCCAGCCTAGTTCGGCGTCCGGCCTGCACTGCGGCCGCCGCGAGCCGGCCCCGTCGGCATCCCCTACCGACCCCCTATCACCCCCCGCATTCCCCTAGTCGGTCGTGGGGAACCTCCGGGTTCATCCCCGATGCCGTCGGAACGCTGACGTCCCAGACTCTTACCAAGGCACCGCTTGGGGCACTCTACGAACAGAGGAAAGATCATGGCTGTATCAGACAACGCCAACCTTCTGGGGCTGCAGGCGAACCTGCAGGACTCGCTGAATGACAACTCGGACAACTCGGATAACTCCTGGACCGACCTGTCCGACAACAACGACGGCAGCAATGTCGACAACGAGGACAGCAACATCGGCAACTGGACCGACATGTCCGACAACAACGACGGCAGCAACGTCGACAACGAGGACAGCACGATCGGCTACGGCCAGGCGAACGCTGAAGAATCTTTCAACGAAGGCAGCAACGTCGGCAACGAGGACACCACCATCGGATACGGCCAGGCGAACGCTGACGAGTCGTTCAACGACTACTCGGACCACTACTCGAACAACGACGACTCGTTCAACACCGACTCGTACAACGACCTGTACTCGAACAACGAGAACTCGTTCAACAAGGACGACCACTCCGTCAACGCGGGCACGCGTCAGTACAACGCCGGGTTCGACAACCTCAACTTCGTGAACGAAGGCGACGGCGGGGGACTGGCACTCGGTGGCGGTGACTTCGACCTGGACATCGACGCCCGTTCCACCACGAACGACCAGTCGGTCAACCAGAACATCACGACCTCGTCGGGTAACGGCGGCGTTGCTCTTGCAGTCGGCGGCGACGCTGGTGACGGCTTCGGCGGCGCCGGTGCGGCCGGTGGCACGGGCGGCGGCAGCGGCTCGGGTGGCCTGGGCGGTTCTGGCACCGGTGGTGCTGGTACCGGCGGTGCCGGTGGCGCAGGTGGCCTCATCCAGCCGGGTGGCGACGGCGGCGACGGCACGGGCGGTGCTGGCA